>DATLJH010000017.1:0-1594 GCA_035538935.1 Sphingomonas sp. | reverse complement strand
CTCACCTCGCACGAGTTCCGCCTTCTGGCCTACCTGATGCACCACAATGGCCGGGTCGTGTCGCGGACCGAACTGGTCGAGCATCTCTACGATCAGGACTTCGACCGCGATTCAAATACGATCGAGGTCTTCATCGGGCGCTTGCGCAAGAAAATTCCCGGCGATGTCATTCAGACGGTACGCGGTCTCGGCTATCGCATGAGCCACGGATCAGATGAGGCTTAACTCGCTCGCGTTGCGGCTGTTTGCGACGTCGGCGGCATGGACGCTGCTGGCTCTGCCGCTCGCGGGCTACATCATCTATTCGCTATATCGCGAAGACGTACAGCTGAGCTTCGACGCGCAGCTGAAGAAGCTGCTGACGCAGATCACCGTCGACAGCATGGGGACCGGCGGCGACGTGCCCCTGATCCCGCCGAACCTTTACGAGCCGCTGTTCGAAGTCACGCAATCGGGGTGGTATTGGCAGATACGCCCGATCGATGGTGCGCCCGGCCGCACGCTCGTCTCGCCGTCATTGGCGACTGCCGTTCTCCCGTCTCCGTACGATCACAAGATGAAGCCCGACAACGGCGGCACGCGCTGGATGAATGTTCCCGGTCCCACGGGTTCGAACATTCGCGTTCTGGAATTCCTCGACTCCCCCGGTCACGATCCCGAGAAAACGCGCTATTCGGTCATTGTCGCGGGACCGCTCGACTGGTTTGAAGCGACGGTCGCCAAGTTTCGCACCCGCCTGACGAGCGCGCTGGCGCTTGTCGGCCTCGGACTGCTGGCGGCGACGGTGTTCCAGGTGCGCTTCGGCCTGCTGCCGCTTCGTCGTATCGAGCGGGGATTGGCCAGCATTCGTTCCGGAGAGGTGGAACGCCTCGACGGTCAATTGCCGGCGGAGATCGAGCCGCTTCAGGTCGAGCTGAACGCGCTGATCGACTCCAACCAGGATATTATCGACCGGGCGCGAACGCAGGTCGGCAATCTCGCCCACGCCCTGAAGACGCCGCTCGCCGTCATCGTCAATGAAGCGCGCGACGATCATTCGCCGCTTGGCAAGAAGGTCGCCGAGCAGGCGCAACTGATGCGCGATCACATCACCCTCTATCTCGACCGGGCGCGCATGGCGGCGCGCGTGGGCGCCATCGGCCGCGTGACGCCGGTCGACTCGACCGTCGAACCCCTTATCCGGGCCATCGAGCGCATCCATGCCGACAAGGGCATCGCGATCTCCTACACCGTTCAAGCCGGCGCCAAATTTCAAGGCGAGAAGCAGGATCTCGAAGAGATGCTCGGCAATCTCATCGACAACGCCTGCAAGTGGGGCAAGAGCCACGTTTACGTGACGGCAGCGGTGGACGCGCAGACAAGCACGCCGCGCCGCCGAAAATTGAAAATCTCTGTGGAAGATGACGGCCCCGGATTATCGCCGGAGCAGCGCAAAAAAATCGGCAAACGCGGTTTGCGGCTGGACGAGACGAAGCCGGGTTCGGGGCTCGGGCTGTCGATCGTCGGCGATCTGGCGACCTCGTATCATGGGCGGTTGGCGCTTGACGCATCGGCGCACGGGGGGCTCAAGGCCACGCTTGAATTGCCGGCGGCG
>DATLJH010000016.1:0-419922 GCA_035538935.1 Sphingomonas sp. | reverse complement strand
AGACCGGGCACGCCCCGAAGCACGGCTGCGTTTCATAGGTGATCGTGGTGTTCTCGACGGGCGCGGGGGTATCGTGGGCGACGCATCCCGCGAGCGCGATCATCGGGGCAAGCAACAACATCGAACGCATGTGATCCTCCTCGGGCGTTTCGTGCGTTCCCAACGCACGAGACTGGCGCGCCGGGTCCGGCACGTCTAGGTGGCAGACGAGACACATCAAGGAGACCCGCATGCGTCCTTCCGGCCGCGCCCCCGATCAGATGCGCCCCGTGACGATCGAACCGCACTTCACGCGCCACGCGGAAGGATCGGTGCTGATCGGATTCGGCGACACGCGCGTGCTGGTGACCGCGAGCGTCGAGGAACGCCTGCCGCCGTGGCTGCGCGGCAAGGGCGAGGGCTGGGTCACGGCCGAATACGGCATGCTGCCGCGCGCCACCCACACCCGCAGCAGCCGCGAGGCCGCCAAGGGCAAGCAGTCGGGCCGCACCCAGGAAATCCAGCGCCTGATCGGCCGATCCCTGCGCGCCGTCACCGACTTGAAGCTGCTCGGCGAGCGCCAGATCACGCTCGATTGCGACGTCATCCAGGCCGACGGCGGCACCCGTACCGCGTCGATCTCCGGCGCCTGGGTGGCGCTGCGGCTTGCCGTCAACGGATTGCTCAAGGACGGCAAGCTGACGACCGATCCGATCCGGCAGAAGGTCGCCGCGGTTTCGTGCGGCATCTATCAGGGCACCCCCGTGCTCGATCTCGATTACGACGAGGATTCGGCGGCCGATGCCGACGCCAATTTCGTCCTCCTCGAAAACGGCCATATCGCCGAGGCGCAGGCGACCGCCGAAGGCGCGACCTATGATGAGGAAGGCCTGCTCCGCCTGCTCCGCCTCGCGCGGATGGGCTGCACCGAAATCTTCCGCGCGCAAGACAAGGCAGTGAGCGCATGAGCGGCGAGGGCAACCAGCCGCAGGCGATCCGCAAGCTCGCCCCCGGCAGGCTCGTCATCGCCAGCCACAACGCGGGCAAGGTGCGCGAGATCGGCGAGTTGCTCGGCCCCCACGGCATCGAGACCGTCTCCGCCAAGGCGCTCGGCCTGCCCGAGCCCGACGAGACCGGCACCACCTTCGTCGCCAATGCGGAGTTGAAGGCGCGCCAGGCCGCCGACTTGTCGGGCCTCCCCGCGCTCGCCGACGACAGCGGCCTGTGCGTCGACGCGCTTGGCGGCGAGCCCGGCATCTTCTCCGCGCGCTGGGCCGAAACCGATCGGGGCCGCGACTTCGCCGAAGCCATGCGCCGCGTTGAGGCCCGCATCGGCGAGACCGGCCCCGCGCCCGCGCGCGACGCGCATTTCGTCTGCGCGCTCGCGCTCGCCTGGCCCGACGGCCATGTCGAATGGTTCGAGGGCCGGGTGGACGGCACTCTCGTCTGGCCGCCGCGCGGCGACAAGGGCTTCGGCTACGATCCCGTCTTCCTGCCCGAAGGCGGCGATCAGACCTTCGGCGAGATGGAGCCGCAAGCCAAGCACGCCATCAGCCACCGCGCCGACGCCTTCCGCCAGCTCGTCGCGGCGGTGCTTTAAAGACAAACACCCTCACCCTTCCGCGCCTACGGCGCTCCCTCCCTCTCCCACTGGGAGAGGGAAGGGGCCCGCGAGCCGAAGGCGAGTGGGAAGGGTGAGGGTGACTCCCTCTAAACCACCCTTCTCACTGCAATCCCGGCCGCCGCCAGCGCCGCATGGGCGTCCGCCACGCTCGCCTCGCCGAAATGAAAGATCGACGCCGCCAGCACCGCGCTCGCATGCCCGTCGCGAATCCCCGCGACCAGATCGCTTAATCCGCCGACGCCGCCCGACGCGACCACCGGCACCGACACCTGGTCGGCAATCGTCCGGATCAGCTCGAGATCATAGCCGTCGCGCGTCCCGTCGCGATCCATCGAGGTGACGAGCAACTCCCCCGCACCCAGCGCCGCCAGCCGCAGCGCATGCGCGACCGCGTCGATCCCCGTCGCGCGCCGCCCGCCGTGCGTGAACACTTCCCATCCTTCGCCCGCGCGCCGCGCATCGACGCTGGCGACGCAGCACTGGCTGCCGAAGCGCTCGGCGATGTCGGTGACCAACTCCGGCCGCGCCACCGCCGCCGAATTGACCGCCACCTTGTCCGCCCCCGCCAGCAGCAGCGCGCGCGCGTCCTCCGCCGTGCGCACCCCGCCCCCCACCGTCAGCGGCATGAAGCACACCTCGGCGGTGCGCCGCACCACGTCGATGATCGTGCCCCGCGCCTCGTGGCTCGCGGTGATGTCGAGGAAGCACAATTCGTCCGCCCCCGCCGCATCATAGGCCCGCGCCTGCTCGACCGGATCGCCGGCGTCCTTCAGATCGACGAAGTTGACACCTTTGACGACGCGCCCGTTCGCCACGTCGAGGCAGGGAATGACACGCGCGCGGACGGTCATCGCGAAAAGCTCTCCCCTCCCTGCAAGGGAGGGGTCGGGGGTGGGTCGGCAAAGGCCGGGCTCGATGCCCGGGCTTTGCCCCGATCGCTGCCGTCGCCGCTCGCTACGCTCGCACCCACCCCTAGCCCCTCCCTTGCAGGGAGGGGGATGGGTCGGCCGCCCCCGCCACGCTGAGCGCCGTCGCGAGATCGAGCCGCCCATCATAGAGCGCGCGGCCCGTAATCACCCCCTCGATCCCATCGCGCGCATGGATCGCGAGCATATGAATGTCCGAAATCCCCGCCACGCCGCCCGATGCGATCACCGGCAGGTCGGTCGCGCGCGCCAGATCGACCGTCGCCTCGATATTGACCCCCTTGAGCAGCCCGTCGCGCCCGACATCGGTGAACAGCAGGCTCGCGACGCCGGCGTCCTCGAATCGCCGGGCCATCTCGACCACCGAGACGTCGGAAACATCCGCCCAGCCCGCGGTCGCGACCATCCCGTCCTTCGCATCGACCGCGACGACGATCCCGCCGGGAAAGTCGTGCGCCGCCGCGCGCACCAGCTCGGGATCCTTGAGCGCCGCGGTGCCGATCACCACGCGCGCCACGCCGAGGTCGAACCACCGCTCGATCGCCTCGCGCGAGCGGATGCCCCCGCCAAGCTGCACATGCCCCGGAAACGCCTCGACGATCCGCCCGACCACCGCGCCGTTGACCGATCCGCCCGCGAACGCGCCGTCGAGATCGACGACGTGCAGATGCCCTGCCCCGGCCTCGGCGAACGCCAGCGCCTGCGCCACCGGATCGTCGCCATAGACGGTCGCCCGATCCATATCCCCTTCGGCCAGCCGCACCACTTTGCCGCCCTTGAGGTCGATCGCGGGAAAGACGATGAGGCTCATCAATCCTCCCCTGTAAGGGGAGGTGGCGCGCGCAGCGCGACGGAGGGGTGTCGCGCTATCGAGGGGCAGACACCCCTCCACCACCGGCTGCGCCGGCGGTCCCCCTCCCCTTGCAGGGGAGGATTGATCAAGGCCGCCATGTCAAAAACCTTTCCAACAACGCGATCCCGTAGCGCTGGCTCTTCTCAGGGTGGAATTGCACGCCGAGCAGATTGTCGCGCCCGATCGCGGCGGTGATCGGCCCGCCGTGATCGCTCACCGCCAGCACGTCCTCGCCCTCGAAGGCGTAACCGTGAAGGAAATAGGCCTCGCCCGGCACGATCAGCGGGTGGTCGGCCACCGGCGTCACGTCGTTCCAGCCCATATGCGGCACCTTGGCGCTCGCGTCGGCGGGATGCAGCGCGCGCACCGTTCCCGAAACCCAGCCGAGCCCCTCATGGTGCCCCTGCTCCTCGCCGCGCATCCCCATCAATTGCATGCCCACGCACACGCCGAGGAACGGCGCGCCCTCGCCGCGCACGCGGCGGTCGAGCGCCTCGATCATGCCCGGAATGCCGCGCAGCGCCGAGGCGCACGCCCCGAACGCGCCCACGCCGGGCAGCACGATCCGCTCGGCCCGCGCCACCACGTCGGGATCGGCGGTGATCGCGAGATCGGCGCATCCCGCTGCCTTCAATGCATTGGCGACCGAATGGAGGTTCCCGGCACCGTAATCGATCAGGGCGACGCTCATTCAAGCCCCTCCCCTTCAGGGGAGGGGTTGGGGGTGGGGGATGTCTCGCAGAGCGCGCGCTTTGCCGCACTGCCCCACCCCAACCCCTCCCCTGAAGGGGAGGGGCTCGTCACAGCATCCCCTTGGTGCTCGGCACCGCGTCGGCCTTGCGCGGGTCGATCTCCACCGCTGTGCGCAGGCTGCGCGCCAGCCCCTTGAACGCCGCCTCGATGATGTGGTGGTTGTTCTTGCCGTGGAGCGTCTCGACATGCAGCGTCAGCCCCGCGGCCTGCGCGAAGCTGTGGAAGAAATGCTCGAACATCTCGGTGTCCATCTCGCCGAGTCGCTTCTGCGAAAACTCGCACTTCCAGACGAGGAACGGCCGCCCCGAAATGTCGAGCGCGACGCGCGTCAGCGTCTCGTCCATCGGGCTTAGCGCGTCGCCGTAGCGCCGGATGCCGCGCTTCTCGCCCAGCGCCTGCGCGATCGCCTCGCCCACCGCGATGCCGGTATCCTCCACCGTATGATGCTGATCGATATGCAGATCGCCCACCGTCTTCACGTCGAGATCGATCAGCGAATGGCGCGAGAGCTGCTCGAGCATATGGTCGAAGAAGCCGATCCCGGTGGATACCGAATAGCGGCCCGTGCCGTCGAGGTTGACGGTCACGTCGATCGAGGTTTCGCTCGTCTTGCGGGCGATGGTCGCGGTGCGCATGGCGGACCCCATAGCGCGTCCGCACGCGCATGCAATCTTGACCATGTGTCAAACCTCGCTAACCCGGGCACATGAACGATGGACTGCCCGACAGCCTGATTCCCTATGACGAGATCGTCCAGGAGGCGTTGCGCGCCGTGGTGGGGCGCGTCCTCGATTCGGTCGCGGAGAACGGCGGCACGCTTCCGGGTGAGCATCATTTCTACATCACCTTCAAGACGCAGGCGCCGGGCGTCGACATTCCCCAGCGCCTGATCGAGCGCTTTCCCGACGAGATGACGATCGTCCTCCAGAACCGTTTCTGGGATCTGACGGTGGACGAAACGCGCTTTTCGGTGGGGTTGAGCTTCAACCAGGTGCCGTCGAAGCTCGTCATCCCCTATGCCGCGATCACCGGCTTCCACGATCCCGCGGTCAATTTCGAGCTGCGCTTCCAGGCGCAGGAGACCGAGGAAGACGACGTCGTCGACGAGGCCGAGAACGACGGCCCCGTCGCCGAGCCGATCGAGGACGGCTCCAACGTCGTCTCGGTCGATTTCAAAAGAAAGAAATAGGGCCCCGCCCCTCAGCCGTTCGTGTCGAGCGAAGTCGAGACACGCGTCGCGAACGGACCAATCACCCCAGCGCACACGCGCTTCTCGACTTCGCTCGAAGCGAACGGAGATGTTGTGACCAATACCCGCACCGAAACCGATTCGATCGGCCCGATCGAGGTTCCCGCCGACGCCTATTGGGGCGCGCAGACGCAGCGCTCGATCGAGAATTTCCCCTTCGGCGCCGCCGAACGCATGCCGATCGGCATCGTCCATGCGCAGGCGATCGTGAAGCAGGCCGCCGCGCGGGTGAACCGCAAGCACGGGCTCGACCCGAAGATCGCCGACGCCATCGAAGCCGCGGCGCAAGAGGTGATCGCGGGCAAGCTCGACGATCAATTCCCGCTCGTCATCTGGCAGACGGGCTCGGGCACCCAGACCAACATGAACGTCAACGAGGTGATCGCGGGCCGCGCCAACGAGATGCTGGCGGGCACGCGCGGCGGCAAGGCGCCCGTCCACCCCAACGATCATGTCAACATGAGCCAGTCGTCGAACGACAGCTTCCCCACCGCGCTCCACGTCGCGGCCGTGCTGGCGACACGCGACGCGCTCGCCCCCGCGCTCGACCGGCTCGAGGGCGCGCTCGAGGCGAAAGCCAAGGCGTGGGACCGCATCGTCAAGATCGGCCGCACGCATACGCAAGACGCGACCCCGCTGACGCTCGGCCAGGAATTTTCGGGCTATGCCGCGCAGCTCATCAGCTGCAAGGCGCGGATCGAGGGCGCCCTCAACGGCAACCTGCGCAAGCTCGCGATCGGCGGCACCGCGGTCGGCACCGGGCTCAACGCGCCCGAAGGCTGGGCCGGGGACATGGCGGCGGCGATCTCCGACATCGCCGGCACCGCGTTCGAGCCCGCCCCCAACAAGTTCGAGCAGCTCGCCGCCAAGGACGGGCTCGTCTTCTTCTCGGGCGCGCTCAACACGCTCGCGGTCGCGCTCAACAAGATCGGTAACGACATCCGCTATCTGGGCTCCGGCCCGCGCTCGGGGCTCGGCGAGCTGTCGCTGCCCGCCAACGAGCCGGGCAGCTCGATCATGCCGGGCAAGGTCAACCCCACCCAGTGCGAATCGCTGACGATGGTCGCGGCGCAGGTGATCGGCAACAACCAGGCGGTCACCGTCGGCGGGATGCAAGGCCAGTTCGAGCTCAACGTCTTCATGCCGCTGATCGGTGCCAACGTGCTGCGCTCGACGCATTTGCTCGCGGTCGCGATGACCAACTTCGCCGAACGCTGCGTCGACGGCATCGAGGCGAACGAGCAGCGCATCGCCGAGCTGGTCGGCCGCTCGTTGATGCTGGTGACCGCGCTCGCGCCCGAGATCGGCTACGACAACGCCGCCAAGATCGCCAAGAACGCCCACGAAAAGGGCCTGACGCTCAAGGAATCGGGCCTCCAGCTCGGCCTCGTCGACGAAGCCACCTTCGACCGCGTCGTCCGCCCCGAAACGATGGTCGGGCGGTAACCGCTTCCTTGATCCGGGGTCAACCCGCCGCCGCCAGCTCCGCGATCAGCGTTCGCATCAGCTCGGCGGCCGGCATCGCGCGGGCGAGCGGGGCGCCCTGCCCCGCCCATTGCGCGCCATAACCGCCCTCGCCCGTCGCCCGCGCCGCCTGCGCCAGTGCTTTCCCCGCATCATAGGCCACCGGATAAGCGGCGGGCGGCACCGCCGTTTCCGCCGCCCAGGCGGTGAAAAGATTGGCGAGGCACCGCGCCGGCCGGCCCGAGATCGCGCGCGTCATCATCGTATGCCGCGCCGCCTCGCTCGCCAGCGCGGCGCGATAGGCGGCGTCGGCGCTGCTCTCCGGGCAGCCGACGAACGCCGTGCCGAGCTGCGCTGCCACCGCCCCCAGATCGAGCGCCGCGCGGATGCCGCGCCCGTCCATGATCCCGCCCGCCGCGATCACCGGCAGGCCGCTCCGCACCGCCAACAGCCGCGTCAGCGCCATCGTTCCCAGCGCATCATCGGGCGCGTCGGGATCGAACACCCCGCGATGCCCCCCCGCCTCGACCCCCTGTGCGACCAGCACGTCGATCCCCGCTTGCTCCGCCGCGCGCGCCTCGTCGAGACTGGTCACGCTCGCGAACAGCACGCACCCCGCCGCCCTGAGCGCGCCAGTCACATTCGCATCGGGCAACCCGAAATGAAAACTCACGACCCTGGGCGCGCGATCGACCAGCAGCGCCTGCATCGCCCGATCGTCGGCGAAGCTCGTATAGATCGTCCGCAGCGCCGCCGGCGGCGTCGCGCCATAGGTCGCGAACAACGGCGCCATCGCCCCGATCCATGCCGCCTCGCGCGCGGCATCGCGCATCGGCGCCCGATGCACGAACACGTTGACGTTGAACGCCCGCGCCGTCCGCCCGCGCACCTCGTCGATCATCGCTGCCGCCCCCGCCGCATCGGTCGCGCCGAGCCCGATCGAGCCCAGCCCGCCCGCGTCGCACACCGCCGCCGCCAGCGCGGGCGTCGAGGTTCCCGCCATCGGCGCCTGCACGATCGGCACCGTCATCCCGAGCCGTTCCAGCATGGTCATCCTCCCGCCTGCCACACGCGGACCGCCTCGATCGGCCATACCAGCATCAGCACGTTGAGCGTCAGATTGTCGCGGATCGCCGCCAGCGCCACCAGTTCGAGCGCGATCCCCAGCGCCACGCTCGCCTGCCAGGGCAGCTTCGCCGCCAGCCAGAACCCGATCGCCATGCACCCGATGTCCGACACCGAATTGAGGATCGAATCGCCCGCATAGCCCCAGGCCATCGTCACCGCGCGATAGCGGTCGATGATGATCGGCGAGTTCTCGAGCACTTCCCACCCCGCCTCGACCGCGACCGCCAGCACCAGCCGCGCCGCCACCGGCCACCGCCGCAGCACCAGCCATCCCACGGCGTAGAACAGCAACCCGTGGATGACGTGGCTCAGCGAATACCAGTCGGAAAGCTGCTGGCTGTTCTCGTCGGATTGCACCACTCCGTGCCACAACGTGACCGTCCCGCACGGACAGATCGCCGACCGCCCTGCCAGATGCAGCGCCAGCGCCGCCGCCGCGACGATCGCCACGCAGGCGACGATCGCGGTGCGGCTGCTCATGCGCGTCGGAAACGATCGAACGCGTGCCATGGCGTGGCGGTAGCGCAGGCGATCGTTTCACTCCAGCGCGATTGCGCCGCGCCGCTCGCGGATCAGACCACGAGCGCGCCGGGATCGACCGCAAGCGCCGCCGGCTCGATCGGGGGCAAGGCGGCGGGGAGCGCGACGTCGTGGTCGGCGAGCGCGAACGCCGCGGGGTCGAGCGGTTCGGCCGTAGTGCCGATCGCCTGATCGCCGAGCATGACGGTGCCGCTGTCGGCGTCGTACACCAATGCACGCGCATCACCGTCGAAGCTCACCGTCGTCGCCGCATACCCGATCGGAATGGCGATCTGATCGTCGCCCGCGCTCAGCACCAGCGTGCTGCCGTCGCGCACTGCCAGATAGGTATCCGCCGTGCCTGTCAGCGCAATCGTGTCACCGCCCTGATTGAACGACGGATCGAACCGCACCGAACCGCCGCCGACGACCGTGACGTGCTCGTCCTGATCGGTCCCGAATACGAACAGGTTCCCGCCCGCGACAACGTCGGCACCGGCCGCCACGACCAGCAATCCGCCGGCATCCGGATCGATCGCCCCGGTCGCGCCGGGCGTCTGCGGAGGCGCCAGAACCGGCGCCGCGCTCGTCCCCACCACCTGGTCGCCCAGCAGCACCTGGTTGTTCGCGATGTCGGCCGAGATGGAGCGCGTGCCGTCATCGAACACGATGTCCGCTCCATGGGCGCCAACCGGCACGGCGATCGCGGTGAGGCCGTTGTCGAGCACCAGCATCGATCCGTCGCGGACCGCCACATAATCCGCGGCACTGCCCGCAAGGTGGATACGGTCACCGCCGGCGTTGAACGACGGATCGAACGTCACATGCGTGGACGATCCGCTCAGCACGGTGACGTCCTGGACGCCATCGGTACCGATCACATGGCCCGACGATCCGACGGTCACCGCCGCTCCGTCAGGAGCGATCAACAGATAATCGCCGTCGTCCTCGCTTTGGCGCAGGCCGAGCGTGCCGTTCTCGCCCGCAGTGACCGTCAGGCCCTGCGATGCGCCGTATACAGTCAGGATGTTGTCCGCCGTGCGATCACCGTCGAGGTCGACTTCGATGCGCAGCACATCGCCGTCGATCTCGTATCGTCCTTCGCCGGCAATCCCCGTAAAGGCGCCTTCCCCCGCAAAGCGCGTGAGCGGCAGGCTGTCGCTGCCCGCAATCTCGATGACGTCGTAGAAATCGAAATCGGTGATCGTCGCCCCGTCGAAGGGCGTGTCGAAATAGAACAGGTCCGCGCCCGCACCGCCGGTGAGCGTATCTCCCGCGCTGCCGACCAGGACGTCGTTGCCCATCCCGCCATCGAGCGTGTCCGCACCGCCGCCGCCGACCAGAAAGTCATCGGCTGCCCCGCCGATGATCGTGTCGTCCCCGTCCATCCCGATCACATCGATCGCCCCTATGGCGCCGCGGAGATCGACGATGTTTCCATCAGCCGACAGGCGCAGCGTGCCGTCGAGGTCGATGCCGGTGAAATCCAGCGCACCGCCGTCCGCCACCGCCACGTCGCCGTGGATCAGCCCGAAGGAGGCGAGCTGGGCCCTGGTGAGCGTCGCCGTCGCGGTGCCGCCCACGAAATCCTCCACGTTCGCGATCGCGGTGGCGGAAAGATCGATCGCGTCATAGGCCGTCACGTGGATCGCGTCGTGCCCCGCGCCGCCGTCGATCGTATCGCCGACAGCGGCATCGCCGTCACCGATGCGGACGATGTCGTCGCCCGCACCGCCGCTGACATGGTCGGCACCGGCACCCCCGGCGAGCGAATCGGCGCCGTCGCTGCCGACGATCGTGTCGGCGCCGGCGCCGCCGTTGACCGCCAATCCCGAGGTCGTCGCCCCGGCGAGCGAGATCGAGGTCGCGGTGTCGGCGAGATTGATCGCGCCGAGGTCGAGCGTCACGCCGTCGAAGGCGATCGTGCCGCCGGTCGTCAGCGCCATCGTGCCGCCCGCGATCTGCGAGAGGCCGTCGGCCTGCGCCAGCGTCATCGCCACCACGGCGGCGTCGCCGGTGCGCACGCTTTCGATTCCCGACAGTGCAGCCGGCGACAGATCGACATAGGCCGCATCGACGATCGACACCGTGTCGAACCCGCCGTCGCCGGCGATCGCGTCTCCCGCCACGACATCGCCCGCGCGGATGACGAAGGTGTCGTCGCCGGCGCCGCCCGTCACGCGATCGGCGCCCGCGCCGCCTTCGATCGTGTCGTCGCCCGCCCCGCCGGCGAGTCGGTCGTCGCCCAGCCGGCCGTCGAGGTGGATCGCGCCCGCCTGTCCGCTCGCGTCCAGATCGTCGTCGGCGTCGCTGCCCCAGACCGCCGTCACCCGCTCGACATTGGCGATCGTCCCGCCGCCGATCGTCACGCCGCCCCCGACGAGCTGCGTCGTGTCGATCGAAGCGCCGCTCGCCGCGCCGATCAACGACAGCGCGAGGTCGTCGGAGCCGCCGCCGCCGTCCACGTCGTCGCCATATCCCGCCGACAGGAAATCGTCGCCGGCGCCGCCCGCCAGCACGTCATGCTCATTGCCCCGATCGGGATCACCATCGTCAGGCACGCCGACATCCGCGCCCGGATAGTCGAGGTTCGGCAGATAAGCGTCCCCCGCCGAATAAAGCCGATCGTTGCCGTCGCCACCGTCGATCCGATCCGCGCCCGCGCCGCCGACCAGCACGTCGTCGCCGGCATCCCCCGCGATCGTGTCGTTGCCGCCGAGGCCGGCGAGCGTCTGCGCGCCCGCCGCACCCGTCAATCGATTGCCCAGCGCGTTGCCGACCCCGGCGCCGCCATCAGCGCTGATCTCGAGATCCTCGATATTGTCGCCGATCGCGTAAGACACCGAGCTGACGACAGTATCGTGCCCCTCGCCCGCCAGCTCGATCGCGGTCTCGAACTCGGCGGAAATGTGATAGGTATCGTCGTCTTCGCCGCCGTAGAGTACGGCTTCCCCGGTCGCGGTGAGATCGTCCGCGCCGGCAAAGCCGTACATCGCGCCCGCGCCCGAAATGACGTCGTCCCCCGCCGTGCCGCCATCGGGTGCGACCGTATCGAGATCGATGATCGTCACGGCAGCGCCGCCGAGCACGCTCAGATAGCGCCCATCGGCGCTCACGCCGATGCTGTCGCCATAGTCGTTCCGCAGGAAGCCGTTGAAATTGTCGTTGATCCCGACGACGTCGGTGCCGATCGGATAGGTGATCACCGCCTCCCAGGTCGCGGTATCGAAACCGATCACGCGTTGCGCGGCGGCGTCGAGCAGGTAGAGCCGTTCGCCGTCGGGGCTGAAAGCAAGACCGGCCATCGTCGCGCTCGCGGTGTCCGTCGGTGCGAGATAGGGATAGCGATCCGCGAGCGTGACGACCGGATCGAGCTGGGCGTCGTAGACCTGCAGCTTGTAGCCCTGAATCACGAAACGGCCGTCCGGCGAGATCGCGCTCGCGGGCACGTCGTGAAAACGTACCGACGCCCCGGCATAGGGATCGTAATAATCGTGATATTCCGTGCGCTCGCCCGTCGCGGGATCGACGATGTAGAGCGGCGTGTCGCCGGGCGCCGAGGGATCGGCCAGAACGAGGCCGTGATCGCCGGTCGATGCCAGCACAGCGCCGCGACCAAACGACTGATCGGTCTCGGCGAACACGCCGGTATCGGGATCAAGCGTGAAGAGCGGGCCCGAATAGGTCGCGCGGCTGATCAGCAGCGTGCCGTCCGCGGCAAAAGCGACATCGGCGAACGGCGCGTAGAAACCGTCGAGATGCGCGACGAACGTCTCGACCGTGCCGGTCTGCAAATCGAGCCGATGCACCGCATAATCGGCAGTGCCGTCGGCGTTCTCCACGGCGTCCCGCTCGATCGCGGCGACGTAGCGGCTGTCGGCGGACACGTCGATCGCGCCCAGATCGGTGCCCACGTCGTAATGCGCCACCAATGCGCCGCTCGCGACGTCGTAGACGTCGATCGCCTGGCCGTTCGCGGTGATGAGCTGCGACCCGTCGGCGGAGAATTTGGCGTCCTCGACCCGCGACTCGACGATCGTGCGAACCCCCGCAATCTCCCCCGCCATCGCATTTCCCCAAAATGTTTCAGTAGGTTGATCATTAAATCATCTGCACGCACCGGACAACACGCAAAGCAGGCGCGCCGCTTGATTCTCGCGCCCGCGCCACCCAAAGAAAGGCGTCCCGCCCCAGGAGCCTTCCAGGATTGGCCGAGCACCCGCGCCTCCCGCTCTTCCGTCCGTTCCGCCACCGCATCTTCCGCGGCGTGTGGATCGCGAGCACCGTCTCCAATTTCGGCGGCCTGATCGAGGGCGTGGGCGCGGCGTGGATGATGGTGCTGCTCGCCGCGCCCGAAAGCATGGTCGCGCTGGTTCAGGCGTCGAAGACGCTCCCCGTCATGCTGCTCTCGCTGATGGCGGGCGCGATCGCCGACCAGTACGATCGCCGCCGCGTGCTGATCGGCGCGCAATGGTTCCTCTTCGCCGCCTCGGCCGGGCTGTGCCTCGTCACCTTCTTCGACGTGGTGACGCCGTGGCTGCTCCTCGCCTTCACCTTCCTGATCGGCTGCGGCAACGCCTTCAACCGCCCCGCCTGGCAGAGCTCGGTGGGCGAGATGGTGCCGCGCGAAGACCTGCCCGGCGCGGTCGCGCTCAATTCGATGGGGTTCAACCTCGCGCGCAGCGTCGGCCCCGCGGTGGGCGGCCTGATCGTCGCCGCGCTCGGCGCCGCCGCCGCCTTCGCCTTCAACGTCGTCTCCTATCTCGGGCTGATCGGCGTGCTCGCGCGCTGGCGTCCCGAGCTCCCCAAGCGCACGCTGCCCCGCGAGCGCCTCGGCCACGCCATGGCCGCCGGCGTGCGCTACGTCGCGATGTCGCCGCACATCCTCGTCGTGCTCGTGCGCTCGGCGCTGTTCGGGCTGGGCTCGATCGCGGTCCAGGCGCTGCTCCCGCTCGTCGCGCGCGACCTGGTCGGCGGCGGCTCGTTCACCTACGGCGTGCTGCTCGGCGCGTTCGGGATCGGCGCGATCGGCGGTGCGATGGCGGCGAGCGCGGCGCGCCGGCGCCTCTCGACCGAGCAGGTGGTGCTGATCGCGAGCATCGCCTTCGCCGCCGCCACCGCGATCGTCGGCGTCTCGCGCTTCCTGACGCTCACCTTGCTCGCGCTCGCGGTGACGGGCGCGGCGTGGATCGTCGCGCTCTCCAGCTTCAACACCGTCGTGCAGCTCGCCTCGCCGCGCTGGGTGGTGGGCCGCGCGCTCGCGCTCTACCAGATGGCGACCTTCGGCGGCATGTCGCTGGGAAGCTGGCTGTGGGGCGTCGTCACCGAGAACCACGGCGTCGGCACCGCCCTCGTCGCCGCCGCGATCGCGCAGGCGATCGCGCTCGTCGTCGCGCTCCCCTTCCGCCTCGCCGAAGTCGAGGATCTCGATCTCGCGCCGCTACGCGAGTTCACCGCCCCCGACACCGACGTGCCCGTCGAAGGCCGCAGCGGCCCGGTCGTCATCACGCTGACCTACACCATCGCCGAGGAGGACGAGGTCGCCTTCCTGACGGTGATGGCCGAGCGCCGCCGCATCCGCCGCCGCGACGGCGCGCGCCACTGGCACCTGCTGCGCGACCTTGCCGACCGCACCCACTGGATCGAGCGCTATCACGTCCCCACCTGGCTCGATTACGTCCGCCACAACCAGCGCCGCACCCGCGCCGACGCCGCGGTCAGCGAAGAGCTCCGCCGCCTCCACCGCGGTGAATGGCCCCCGCCGGTGGCGCGCATGCTCGAACGCGACATCTCCGCGACGCTGGGCGACCGGCTCCACGGCATCCTGCCGGGGCTGCGGCAGGTGCATTGGTGAACCCGAGACTGTACCCCCGTCATCCCGGACTTGATCCGGGATCCCGCTGCCTAGACTACCCGATCACGCCTCTCGAGCGGGGACGCTGGTTCCGTTGAGCAGCAACCGCCCGGTTTCATAGCAGAGCTCGACCGCCGGGCCGCTCAATTTGGGGGCGAGGCGGCGAAGCATCGCGCCATTTGCGACGATTGGCGAAGCCCAGGCGCCGGTCGCTGGAATGTCCATCGCGGCGTTGCTCGAGCGCACCGACAAGCCTTCTGCGCACGCGACCAGCAGGACGTCCGGCTCGAAACCCCCTCCTTTGCGGCGGAGCGTCGGGCGAGACCGCGCCGTGCCGATCGCCTCGACCAAATCCCGCTTGTCGACCCGCATCAGCCAATATTGCGATTCAGGCATCGGCGTTCGCCACGTCCCAACCCTTGCGATCGAGCGCTCCCATCGCCTCGGTGATCGCCACCGTATCCACGCTCACCCGCACCACCTTGGCGAGCAAGGCGATCATGCTCTCCTTGTAATCGGCGAAGCGATAGATGTTGAATTTCTCGCGGATCGTCGGATCGCGCGGCGTCTTTTCCTTGTGCTGATCGAGCACCCAGTCGATCGCGCTGCGATTGCCGAGGCGATAGGACCATGCCTCGGGCGGGATGCCGGCGATCTGCGTGTCGGCATCCACCACGACCAGCCCCTTGTCGGAATGTGACTTGAGCACCGGCTTGGGATGTGTCCCTTCCGCGCGCTTGGGATCGAGCGTGTCGATCCGCTCGACCGGCCAGGGTTCCACCTCTTGATAGCTAATGTGCATCGCCATCAGCGCCTCGCCCCACGCCGCCCATTTGGCGAAGTCGGGATAGAAGGGAATCCGCGGAAACTCGCGCTTGAGGTTCAGCGCATAGGTCTCGCGGTACACCGGATCGTGGAGCACGGCGTAGACGTAATGGAAGATCGCGTCCTTGGTAATTTGGCACGCAATTTGCCCCCCCCCCCCGCATTTTTGACGTAGCGATCCTTGAACTGACGCACCGCCCAATCGGTGATGTTGTCGATCCGCTCGCCGGATTTTGTATAGCGGTAGCGGGGGACGTAGATGGTGCCAGCACCAGCTCCAACGAAGTGGAGGTCGACCAATCCGCCGACGGCTTTGACGAGAAACGGCTTTTGCGAGGTTGGATCGCTAAAACATACTGCTTCGTTTGAAGCCCCCTCGGGGAATAGGGTGCCTGCTAGGCCAGCCTCGTCAACGAACAGGCTAGATTGGTACAAATAGCGTTCGGTGTAGGGTCGATACGCCGCGAGCGTAACCCGTCCAGGGTCGAATGGCTCGCGCCGGCCTTGCAGTAGCCTGCGCTTCAGGTTTCGGGACCATTTGATCGAATCAGGATAAAGTTCTGTCCGAGTAGGAATGGCAGCGTAAGTGTCTGAAAGCTGTTTAGCTTTCGCTACAGCGCCAGCTTCCGACCGGTCATAAAGCCATTCATCCCGGTTGGTTGAGATGCCCAGCGAATAAAGTTTGAAAATTGCGCTGTCTTTCCGAGCGCCACCTTTCGTCGCTGTGTTGCCGATTGGCAGGAGACTGTCGGTGTCTTCTATGGGGAGATCGATCCAGCCTGCGTCTTCGCGCTGGTCGAGCAACGTCCATACACAATCTTCTAGGCTGGTCCGTTCCAGCCAGCCGAGCTTATCCTCACCGTTCCCTGTTGGCGCAGCCAAGTACCGCAACGTCGTCGCTCCGCGAGTTGCCTTGCGTTTGATCCAAAAGCTAATTGCGACGCCAGTGCCGATGCCGAAAACATTGCCTGAGCCGCCGACGCCAGTCTTTTTGTAATCGCCGCCAAGATCAACGATCCAGCCTTCGCTAAAATCCTGGGCGAGGGTACGTCTAAGCCCATCGGCCATGTGCGCGTCTATAAAGCTGCGGTTGGTTATGAAAGCGATTACCCCATCGTCACCAAGCCGATCGCTCGCCCACCGCAAAAAGCGAACATACATATCATAGAGCTTGGTCTTCTGCGCCGTGCTCGCCTTGATGTACGTGTCCTTGATGCGCTTATCGATGTGCGCATAGGCGCGGTTCTTGTTGTTGTCGTTCTCGTTCTGCTGGTTGGCGTTGTACGGCGGATTGCCGATGATGACGCTGATCTTCCGCCGGTTCTGGCGCTTGATCCGCTCGATATTCTCGTCGCTCAGGCTCCCCAGCAGGTCGAACTGGTGGCCGGCATGGATGCCCAGCGCATCGACATTGTCGAGCGTGTCGACCAGGCACAGATTTGCATATTCGGCGAACTGGCCGGTGATCGCCTGATAGGTCGCCTCGATGTTTAGGTTGGCGACGTAATAGGGCAGGATCGCCACTTCGTTGGCGTGCAGCTCCTCCTTGTATTTGTGGCGGAGCTTGTCGTGGTGCCCGCGGAAATGCTCGAGCAATTCGACGATGAAGGTGCCGGTGCCCGTGGCGGGATCGAGAATC
Organism: Sphingomonas sp.; assembly: GCA_035538935.1. Taxonomy (GTDB): domain Bacteria; phylum Pseudomonadota; class Alphaproteobacteria; order Sphingomonadales; family Sphingomonadaceae; genus Sphingomonas. The sequence continues at coordinate 403,109 of DATLJH010000016.1, read as the reverse complement.
TCGACGCCGCGATCGATCAAATTCTTGCCGAAATGCTGTTCGCACAGCCAGTCGGCCGATCGGATCATGAAGCGGACGATCTCGCCCGGCGTATAGACCACGCCCAGCCGATCGGCGGCCTTGCGGTTGTACGCCTTGTAGAAATCCTCATACAGCGCCTTGAGGAAACCCTGCTTCTCGCTGTGGCTGGAAATCAGCGCGGCGGTGGAGGCAATGCCCGAATAATAAGGCGCGAGCGCGCGCAGCAGCGTGGATTTCTCGCCGCGCCCGAACAGCGCGTCCTCCAGCTTCTTGAGCTCGGCGGCGACGTTATTCTGTTCGTGGAAATCGGGATTGTCGAACACCTTGGCGAAGATGTCCTCGGTCAGGATGTGCTGGATCAGCATCTCCTGCACGTCGTCTTCGCTCACCGCCGGGTTGATCGCCTCCCGCGCGTGCTTGAGGAACGCCCTTTCGGCCGCCGCGAAATCGCGCGAGGCGGCGCGCTTTTCAGCGATGCGCTCGCGCAGCGCCTTCAGGATTTCGGGCAGGTCGGCAGCGAACTGCTTCACCGCCTTGTTGAAATCGGCCACTTCCTGCCGCTCGTGCGCGAAGAAGCGCGTGAGCAGATCATAGAGCGCGTCGGTGTCGCCCATCGCCACGCGTGCGACTTCGCCGCCATCCTGGATCAGGACGGCGGTGTGATCGTCCGAGAAGATGATGTTGTCGGTCGGATAGCCCTTGCGCCGCTTGGCGAGGATTTCGGCGTCGAGATCGTCGTCCTCGTCCTTCGCCTCCCAATAGCCGAACGGCACGCGCAGCGCGTGGAGCAGCGCGCCGTCGACATAGATGCGGTTCTTCTGCGACGTGACGATGTCGTGCTCGGGGATGAACTGGAGGTCCTGGCTCCGCCCCCAGCGCTTGAGCAGATCCTTGAACGCCTCGCGCAGCACGCTTTCGCGCCGGCTGCCCGAGACCTGCCGTAGCCGATCGAGATCGGCGCGATATTCGTTGATCAGCTGGCGGCTCATTCTTCCCCCTTCCGCCCACGCTAGCCGTGCAAGCCGCTCGCCGCAAAGCCCAATCCGGAACCCTCGCACTCGGCGGGTGCCGTCCCTATCTCACCCCTAGCCTCAGACAAAGAACAAAGCTAGAACTCCCTCTCATGGCCCTCACGACTCTTTCCGTCCGCGGCGCGCGCGAGCATAATCTCAAGGGCGTCGATATCGACATCCCGCGCGACACGCTCACCGTCATCACCGGCCTCTCGGGCTCGGGCAAGTCGAGCCTCGCGTTCGACACCATCTATGCCGAGGGCCAGCGCCGCTACGTCGAGTCGCTCTCGGCCTACGCGCGCCAGTTCCTCGAGATGATGCAGAAGCCCGATGTCGACCACATCGAGGGCCTCTCCCCCGCCATCTCGATCGAGCAGAAGACCACCAGCCGCAACCCGCGCTCGACGGTCGCGACGGTCACCGAGATCTACGATTACATGCGCCTGCTCTGGGCGCGCGTCGGCATCCCCTATTCGCCCGCCACCGGCCTGCCGATCAGCGCGCAGACCGTCAGCCAGATGGTCGACCGCGTGATGGCGCTGCCCGAGGGCACGCGGCTCTATCTGCTCGCGCCGGTGGTCCGCGGGAGGAAGGGCGAGTATCGCAAGGAGCTCGCCGAGTGGCAAAAGGCCGGCTTCACCCGCGTCCGCATCGATGGCGAACTCTACGAGATCGAGGAAGCCCCCGCGCTCGACAAGAAATACAAGCACGACATCGAGGTGGTGGTCGATCGCATCGCCGTGAACTCCGACATCGCCACCCGCCTCGCCGACAGCTTCGAAACCGCGCTCAAGCTCGCCGACGGGCTGGCCTATGTCGATCTGGCGGACACGACGGTGGCGGAGGCTTTGACGGCCTCCACCCCACCTCCGTTCGCTTCGAGCGAAGTCGAGAAGCCTGGGTCCGACCAACGTGTCTCGACTTCGCTCGACACGAACGGCGGGGCTTCCGTACCCGGCGGCGCGATGAAGGGCGCCGGCGTCCCCGACAACCGCATCGTCTTCTCCGAACGCTTCGCCTGCCCCGTCTCGGGCTTCACCATCGCCGAGATCGAGCCGCGCCTGTTCTCGTTCAACGCCCCGCAAGGCGCCTGCCCGGCGTGCGACGGCCTCGGCGAGAAGATGCTGTTCGACGAGGAACTGGTCGTCCCCAACCACGATCTTTCGATCAAGAAGGGCGCGGTCGTCCCCTGGGCCAAGTCCAACCCGCCCAGCCCCTATTACATGCAGGTGCTCGGCAGCCTCGCCCGCGAGTTCGACTTCTCCCTAGAAACCCCGTGGAAAGACCTCCCCGAGGAAATCCACCAGATCATCCTCCACGGCACCCACGGCAAGCCCGTCACGCTGCGCTTCGTCGACGGCCGCAAGTCCTACGAGGTCAAGAAGCCCTTCGAAGGCGTGATCGGCAACCTCAACCGCCGCCTGCTCCAGACCGAGAGCGCCTGGATGCGCGAGGAGCTGAGCAAATACCAAACCGCGCAGCCCTGCGAGACCTGCCACGGCGCCCGCCTCAAGCCCGAGGCGCTGGCAGTCAAGGTCGCGATGCGCGACATCTCCAGCGTCACGCGCCTCTCGGTGGTCGACGCGCTCGCCTTCTTCGCGCACCTCCCCACCGACCTCACCGATCAGCAGAACGAGATCGCCCGCGCCATCCTCAAGGAGATCGACGAGCGCCTCGGCTTCCTCAACAATGTCGGCCTCGACTATCTCAACCTCGACCGCACCTCGGGCACCCTCTCGGGCGGCGAGAGCCAGCGCATCCGCCTCGCCAGCCAGATCGGCAGCGGCCTGTCGGGCGTGCTCTACGTCCTCGACGAGCCCTCGATCGGCCTCCACCAGCGCGACAACGACATGCTGCTGGCGACGCTGAAACGCCTGCGCGATCTCGGCAACACCGTGCTCGTCGTCGAGCATGACGAGGACGCGATCCGCACTGCCGATTACGTCATCGACATGGGGCCGGGCGCCGGCGTCCACGGCGGCGAGGTGGTCGCTCACGGCACGCTAGACCAGCTCCTCGCGTCGAATGACAGCATCACCGCCGACTATCTCAACGGCACCCGCCAGGTCCCCGTGCCGGCCAAGCGCCGCAAGGGCTCGGGCAAGCAACTGACGGTCCACAACGCCACCGCCAACAACCTGCAGAACGTCACCGCGAAGATCCCGCTCGGCACCTTCACCTGCATCACCGGCGTCTCGGGCTCGGGCAAGTCGAGCCTCACCATCGACACGCTCTACGCCGCCGCCGCGCGCACGCTGAACGGCGCCCGCGTCCTCGCCGGCAAGCATGAAAAGATCACCGGCCTCCAGCATCTCGACAAGGTGATCGACATCGATCAGTCGCCGATCGGCCGCACTCCGCGCTCCAACCCGGCGACCTATACCGGCGCCTTCACGCAAATCCGCGACTGGTTCGCCGGCCTCCCCGAGGCGCAGGCGCGCGGCTACAAGCCCGGGCGCTTCTCGTTCAACGTCAAGGGCGGCCGCTGCGAGGCGTGCCAGGGCGACGGCGTGCTCAAGATCGAGATGCACTTCCTGCCCGACGTCTACGTCACCTGCGACGTCTGCCACGGCGCGCGCTACAATCGCGAGACGCTGGAGGTGAAGTTCAAGGGCAAGTCGATCGCCGACGTGCTCGACATGACGGTCGAGGACGCCGCCGAGTTCTTCAAGGCCGTCCCCCCGATCCGCGACAAGATGGCGATGCTGGCCGAGGTGGGGCTGGGCTACATCAAGGTCGGCCAGCAGGCGACGACGCTGTCGGGCGGCGAGGCGCAGCGCGTCAAGCTCGCCAAGGAACTCAGCCGGCGCGCCACCGGCAACACGCTCTACATCCTCGACGAGCCGACCACCGGCCTGCATTTCGAGGACGTCCGCAAGCTGCTGGAAGTGCTCCACGCGCTGGTCGAGCAGGGCAATACGGTGGTGGTGATCGAGCACAACCTCGACGTGATCAAAACGGCGGACTGGATCATCGACCTCGGCCCCGAAGGCGGCGTCAAGGGCGGCGAGATCGTCGCGGAGGGCGTGCCGGAGGATGTGGCGCAGGAGCCGCGGAGCTTCACCGGGCGGTATCTGGCGCCGTTGTTAGGGATGGCGACCAAGAACGCAGAGGTTGAGGGGGAGCGGGTTGCGGCGGAGTGAGATACTAGCTCAGACCCATTGGCTCATTTAAGTAATTGATTAACTTAGAAAGAGGGCTTTTCTCCAATGCCGCTCGGATTTCTTCATGGCGAACCTCAGATAAGCGTGCTCGAAGATCGGAACCGGCAGAGGCAATTCGACGCAAATGGACTAAATCTGGTTTTGCATTTTTTGCTTGAAAACTTCCACCCGTAAGTTCTGAGACGAAATCGTCAAAAGCCTCAGTCAAATCTTCAAGTTTTCTCTTTGTAGTGGAAGAGACGCTATCTAACAGCGCGGGGATAGCAAATCTTAACTCTCGATCGGCAAGCCAGATATCGGCCTCCAATAAAGGAGTTCGCCCAGCTGCATCTAAGGGATAATATCGAGCAGCAGCTTTAACCGCTACATCGATATTTTCTCTCACCCCCTCAAAGGAGGCACCTATTAGCTCCCTTTGAACTTTAATCTTATCGACTCTAGCGTTAATAAAAAGAGTAATAACAAAAGATATGAACGCCGGAGCAACAAAGGATGCGAGCCATTTATGCATCAGTTAGTATTTTTCGTTGCAGCCTCTTCCGCATAACGCCAGCCGAGACGGACATAAATCTCCAGCTCCCGTTCGTTAGTATATACTTCTAGCCGATCCTTCAAAGTATCTAGCGCCCAGCCAGCGCGAATTAATCCTCCCATTACCTCTTCCCAGAAAGAGGATGGGAGACCTTCTACTCCGTCTAATAATATTGTAATTCTATTATACTTATTGAGAGCGGGTATAAGCACGTCTTCGCGAAATACCTCGCCGGATTCATCGCCATCTGATCGATATCGACCGTAAGGAGTTTCGCTAAATGCGTTAGCGATGTCTAAAGTATACGAGTCAGTTTCCAACGCTGACCTCCCATTCGACAAGGGTGCCGCAAAATGGAGCATTGAAATTGCGCCTTTCTAACTTGCCACCCGGACGGTAGACAACCTCGCCGCCCGCGCTCAATATTCGTAAGAACCCTGAGCCGGTGGTTTCGATCCAATTGGCCATCTCCGCCAGGCCCTTTCCTCGACCGGCCTGCCCTGTCGACGTTCTTCCATACTGCAACGCAGCTGCGATCAATCCAGCAGCGGTGCGCTCTGGATCAAGCGCGCCTAAGCCGACTAAACGTGGCCAATAGGCTTGGCGAGGCAGCGTAGCCGGTATTCCTGCGCCTTGGTCATATAGCTGCAGACCAACCGTGTTTCCAGATGGCCGCCAAAATCCAGAAACCCACCATTGGCGAGACGACCGATAGGGCCAACTTCGGAACCAAGATGGATAAGCATGTGATACATTCGCCAGCGCCTCCGCGATCGCGGCATATACCGCTGGCCGATGATCCAACGACCTCCCGGCCAAACTTTGAAGACGTGTAATAAGTTCCTTTACGTCTCCACCTTTAGTGATTCGGCCAGAAGTAAACTTAAGCGTCGATCGATCGAGTTCAGAAGAAGGCCGAGTTGACACCAATGACGGGTCAATGTGGAGTAATTCGAATAAGCCCGTTTCGATAAAATATTTTCTAACACTTTCCGACCATAGATGTTCATAGATTCTCGGAGGTTTTCCACGGTATTGTGAAAACCGATGCACCTCCGCTGCAAGCGCAAGTCCCGCGCCAGCGCCTATGTGTTCAATAATAGAAAAGTCGGCATAAGCGGTACGCCTTATCCCATCTTCACAAAGATGCTTTTTTCGTTCATAAAATAATCTTTTGAAATCTAGAATAAATGCCAATGTTTGATCATAGTTTTTACTAAGAGAGAACACCTTGGGCGGAGTAATTATGAACCGCCCTTCTTTGTCATCCGTGTCATTGGCAACGGAAGGGAGTTTGGCTCGCACAGTCGCGAACGCCGCTTTGGCTGCCGCCGTTCGGCCAGAATTTATTGCAGCCGGAGGCCTCCGATTTTCACGACGCCATTTCCGCGCATTCAATTGCAATATTTTTATTTTTTGCCGTGCAGAAATTCTCTTCAAGATAGCCCCGCCAACCCCGCTTACGCCGTTAAATTGGTCTATTTCTCGAAAATATTCAAGCATTTTGGAATGCATCCCATTGGTGAAAATGGCTCTCATCTCTTGTGGAAAATAACCAATATTTCCGGTGTAGGAAAGGATTTTTATCCTATATGGAACATTTCAAAACGGGTCGACGTTTGTGGTGCGCTACTAAGGCGTGAGCGCCATGTTGACGCGGGAGTAAATCCCGTGACGTCGGACGGGCTGGCTGCGCCACCCGCCGGCCGGCCCCGCCCGGCGCCGGCGCGCCGGCCTAAAATTTGGCTCACCAAATTTTCCGGTGCGCGGGGCTGTCCTACAACCCCCCTTTCGGTATATCTGAACGGTCCTGCTTTGTTCTCACCGGGAGCAACCGTCATGGACATGTCACCCACCACTTTGCCCACCCTCGCCGATCGCGCACAGCGCTATGACGGCTGGACGCCCGATCGGCAGCGCGCCTTCCTCGAAGCCATTGCCGAAGGTCACACCGTCGGTTCCGCCTGTGCCCAAGTCGGCATGGCGCCGTCCTCGGCTTATGCGCTGCGCCGGCGCGCGGCGGGGGCCGGCTTCGCGCTCGGCTGGCGCGCCGCCAATCTGCTCGCGCGTGAGAAGGTCGCCGATACCCTCCTCGCCCGAGCGATCGACGGGCAGGTCGAAACCGTCACCCGGCCCGATGGCTCCACCTATTCGCGCCACCGCTACGACAACCGCCTCGCCTCGACGATGCTCGCCCGCCTCGATCGCTTCGCCGACAAGGAAGCCGGTGAAGCGACGCATCACGCCGCCCGCCTCGTCGCCGCCGAGTTCGACGGCTTTCTCGATCTGATCGAGAAGGATCAGGGCCCGGCGCGCACCGGCCTGTTCCTCGCCGCGCGCATTGGCGATGCCGATCCCGATCTCGGCGCCGTCCAGGCGCTCGCCCGCGCCGATCGCTGGCTGCGCACCGGGAACGGCGTCGCGACCGAGGTCGATACGCACGATCTCGATCCCGGCGCCCGCGCGACCTGGACCGCCGAGCAGTGGGTCCGCGCCGAGGCCGCCGGCCTGGTCGCCTTCACCGCCCCGAGCGACCCCGCGCGACACTCTCCACTTTCTCCACTTCACCCCGATCCCGACGGCGAAGAGGAGGACGAGACATTGCCCGTCTGGTGGTGCGACTACGCCGACGAATGGCGCACTCACTTCCCCCCGCCCGTGGATTTCTGCGGCATGGAGGTCGGCACCTTCGGCGATTCCGATTACGAACGCACGCTCTCCAACGAGGAACGCGCGCTGGTCGAGGCGCCGCACGAGGCCGAAACCGCCGCACGCCGGATCACCGAGGGCCGCGCGCGCGACGCCTGGTTCGCCGCGTTGGCCGAAGAGCTGGCGCCGGATGAAGTCGACCCCGATGCGCCCGACCCCGACGCGCTCGATCCGGTCGACGCGCTCGACGATCCGGGCGCCTTCGCTCCCGCCGATGCGCCCGACGCCGCCGATCGGGAACGGGACGCCATTGCTTCCGATCCGGCGCCCTCGTGCGATATCCCCGCCCCCGATTGCCCTGCCGACGATGGGGCGATCCGGGCCGCGCCCGCGTCGAGCCGCGCGGATTCCGGGAACGTGCCCGCGCCCGAGTCGTTTTCTCCGGCATGACCCGAAAACGCGACAGTCACGGCCGCTTCAAGGCCGATCACCACAAGCGCAACCTCGCCATCGGCGCCGTATCCGCGGTCGGTGCGGTCGCCGGGCTGGTCGGCGCGGCGCGACGCTTCGGCTGGCTCGACCGCCTGCTCCCGCACAGGGAAGCGCGCCCCGCGCCCGTGCCCGCCGCCGAGCGCGACGCGATGCGGCCGATGCCGGTCCACTGACGGCGGCAGGCAGCCGACCGGCGCGTTCATGGCCCCGCGCTCGCGGCCCCGGGCAGGCCGCGCCGCCCCCCTGATGCGGCGCGCTTACAATCGCCCGCGATATCGTCTATATGACGCGCGCTACAGTCGCATATCGACGGTCTTCGGCGCTTTGCGGCACCTTCTTCCTTCTTTCCCTGCAGCCGCAGCACCGGGCGCGCCGACAGTCGGCGCGCTGCCAAGGAAAGCAAGGAATACCGAAATGGCCATCACCGGCACCGTCAAATTCTTCAATGCCGACAAGGGCTATGGCTTCATCGCCCCCGACGGCGGCGGCAACGACGCGTTCGTCCACATCACCGCGGTCGAGCGCGCCGGCATGCGCACGCTCGATCAGAACCAGCGCGTCCAGTACGATCTGGAAGAGGATCGCCGCGGCAAGATGAGCGCGGTCAACCTCCAGCCCGCCGAGTAATCGTCGGCGTTCCGGCGGCGCTGCTTGTGCGGCGTCGCCGGCGCCTTCTCGCGATCCCGCCTCCCCCAGCCCGAGAGCCCGCATGGCCGACGATCCCGCTTTCTTCCGTGCCCGCGCCGCCGCCGAGCACGCCGCCGCCGAAGCCGCCACGCTCGATAACGTCCGTGATCGCTGCGAACGCGCCGAGCGCGCCTGGACGGTCATGGCCGAACGCGCCGAGCGCACCCGCCGCCAGCGCGACGAACGCGAGGCCGCCTCCGCCGCACGCGTCGCGGCCGGCTGACCGCTACCTTCGCTGCCGCGCCGGTCAGCCGCCGGCGCGCAGCAGCACCACGCCGTGCCCGGCGACGGTGAAGGTCCGCGTCCCCGCCGCCACCACCGCCCCGCGCCACACGTCGCGCAAACCGTCGAGCCCCGCCGCCCCCGCGTCGCCCGGCGCCAGCGTCACCGCGGTCGGCTCGGTGCCGCGGTTGAAGATCGCCACCGCGGCGCCGCCGTCGGCCAGCGGCCGCGACCAGATCTCCGCCTTGCCGTCGCCGCGCACCTTCCGGCCCTGCACGCCCAGCGCATCCTGGTCGATCGCGATCACTTCCGGGTTCTCGAGGATGGCCTTGGTCTCGGCGTCCATCGTCCGCAGATCATGCCCCATCAGCAGCGGCGCGGCGCTGATCGCCCACAGCGCCATGTGCGTGCGATATTCGTCCGCGCTCATGCCCCCGTTGCCCACTTCGAGCATGTCCGCGTCATTCCACCCGCCCGGCCCGGCATTGGCCGGATCGCCGTTATGCTCGAACCCGATCCGCGCCATCGTCTCGTAATCGTCGACGATGTCCCCCGTCGTCCGCCACGAATGCCCGCCGACCCGGCGGCCCCATTCGCCCACGTCGAAGCGTCCATACTCACACAGCGCGAACACGATCTCCCGTCCCGTCGCCTGCAACGCCGCTCCCATCTCGGCATAGCTGCGCATCACGCTGTCGCGGTCGTTGTAGAACCACTCGCCCGAGCACAGGTCGTATTTGAGATAGTCGATGCCCCACGCCGCATAGGTTGTCGCATCCTGCGCGACATGCCCGTAGCTGCCCTCGTATCCCGCGCACGTCTTCGGCCCCTGCGAGCTGTAGATGCCGAGCTTGAGCCCGCGTCCATGCACGTAATCGGCGAGCGCCTTCATGTCGGGGAACTTGTCGTTGGGCCGGATATTGCCCTGTGCGTCCCGCGTCCCCTGCCACCCGTCGTCGATGTTGACGTAGACATAGCCCGCGTCGCGCAGGCCGGAGGAGACCATCGCATCGGCGATCTCGCGGATCGTCTTGTCGTCGATCTTGTCGCCGAACTTGTTCCAGCTGCTCCACCCCATCGGCGGCGTCTTGGCGAGCGGCGCCTGCGTCACCGTCCGCATCGGCGGCAGCGGCATCATCATGAAGGTCCGCTGTGCCGCCTCGGCCGGCGTGCCCCGCACCCCCGTCTGCTCGACGTGCGAGCTCCAGATGTCCCCCGCCAGCGTCACGCCGTCATCGGTCAGGTGCGCGGTCCAGGTCCGCACCCGATGCTCGCGGTCGTTGAGCGTGCGCATCTCGAAGGTTGCGGTGTCACCCTCGATCCGCACGTCGCGCATCCGCATCGGCCCGTACCATTGGGTCGTCACGATCCCGTTGGTGACGCCGTTCCCGGTCGTCACCTGCATCATCGTCACCCCGGGATAGTCGGGCGCGTCGTCGAACAGCCACACCCCGTCGAACCCCGTCTGCGCCGCGGCCGGACGGATGAGGACGAGCGCGAACGCAAGCGCGGCGAGGATCAGGCGCACCGCCGACGCTTCCGCTCAAGCGGCCTTGGCGGCGTCGAGGCTGGGTCGGGTGGCGGCGGCGTGCTCGACCATGGCGATGACCTCGGCGCGGCGCGCGCCCTCGAGCGGCAGGCGCGGCGGCAGCACACGCTCCGATCCGCGCCCCATCACCTGCTCGGCGAGCTTGATCGACTGCACCAGATCGTGCTCGGCATCGAGATGGAGCAGCGGCATGAACCAGCGGTAGATGCGCGTCGCGGTCGCATAGTCGCCGCGCTCGAACGCGCGCACCAGCTCCACCGATTCGCGCGGGAACGCATTGGTCAGCCCCGACACCCAGCCCTGCGCGCCGAGCATCAGCCCTTCGAGCGCGACGTCGTCGAGGCCTGCGAACAGCACGAAGCGATCGCCGAAGGCGTTGCGGAAATCGGTGAAGCGCCGCGTGTCGGGCGCCGATTCCTTGACCGCGACGATGTTCTCGACGTCGCTCAGCGCTTCGAGCACTTCGGCGTCGATCACCGTGCGATAGGCCGGCGGGTTGTTGTAGAGCATCACCGGCAGCGCCACCGCTTGCGCCACGCTGCGAAAATGCGCCACCAGCTCGGCGGGCTTGGGCACATAGACCATCGGCGGCAGCAGCATCAGCCCGTCCGCGCCCGCCTTCTCCGCCGCCTGACCGAACCGGATTGCCCGGCGCGCATCATATTCCGATGCGCCGGTGAGCACCGGCACGCGCCCCGCCACCACCTCGACGATCGCGGTCAGCGTCGCCACCTTCTCCTCATAGGTCAGCGAATTGTTCTCGCCCACCGTGCCCAGCGCGATGATACCGGTGACACCATCGCGAACGAGCCCGTCGACCACGCGTTGCGTTGCGGCAAGATCGATCGTCATGTCCTCCCCGACCTGCGTCGTCACCGCCGGGAACACACCTTTCCAATCGACCGTCATCGTCACTACCATCTCATTCCAATTGAAGATTTATACCGTATACGATAACTGATGCAGCGATGCAACGGGGTGACCATATGCGATCGATCGTCGTTCTGGGCGGCGGAATCATCGGGCTGACGAGCGCGCTTGCCCTGGCGCGACACGGACTGGCGGTGACGGTGCTCGGCCCCGACACCGATCACGCCGCCGCCTCGTGGGGCAATGCCGGGCATCTCGCGGTCGAGCAGATCGTGCCGCTCGCCTCGCCGCAGGCGGTACGCTCGGCGCCCGGCCGGCTGTTCGTGCGCGGCGGCGCACTTGCGCTCCCGCTGCGGATGATCGGCGACTGGGCGCCGTTCGTCGCGCGGCTGCTGCGCGCCTCGACTCCCGCGAAAGCGAAAGCCGGCACCGTCGCGCTCGGCGGACTGATGGCTGAGGCGATGCCTGCCTGGCGGCGACTCGCGGACGCGCTCGACACCCCGGAGCTGCTGCGCGAGAACGGTCATCTGATTGTCTGGGAAAGCGCCCGCAGCGCCGAACGCGGCCGCCGCGCCTGGGAAGAAGCGGAGACGGGCGCCGCCCATCTCGTGGATGCCGACGACGCGGACCGCCGGGCGCTCGCCGCAGCCGTCGATGGGCCGATCGGCGGCGTGGCGCGGTTTTCGGGCAGCGGCCAGATCGCCGACCTCGATCGGCTGCGCAACGCGCTGCACGCTGCGCTCGCCGCGGCTGGCGTTGCTGTCGTCAAGCAGGCAGGCAGGCTCACGGTCGAACGAGGAAAAGCGGTCGTTCCGGGCATCCCGGCCGATGCGGTGCTGGTCGCCGCCGGCGTCGGTTCCAAGCCGCTGATGCGCGCCGCCGGCCACCGCGCGCCGCTGATCGCCGAGCGCGGCTATCACCTGCGCGGCGCCGCGAATCGCTGGCCGGAGCGCTTGCCGCCGGTGGTGTTCGAGGATCGCGCGATGATCGTCACGCGCTATGCCGATTGCGTGCAGGCGGCGAGCTTCGTCGAGCTCGGCAACCCGGACGCGCCGCCCGATCCGCGCAAATGGGCGCGGCTCGAACGGCACATCGCCGACCTGGGACTCGCCTTCGGCCCGCCGTATCGGCGCTGGATGGGCAGCCGCCCCACGCTCCCCGATTACCTTCCGGCGATCGGCCGCTCGACGCGGGCGGACAACCTGCTCTACGCCTTCGGGCACCAGCACCTGGGGCTGACGCTCGCCGCCGTCACGGCCGAGCTCGTCGCGTCGATCGCCACCGACGCTTCGCCCGCGATCGATCTCACCCCGTTCGCCATCGACCGGTTCGCATAGGGAAAGGACGACATGATCGGAGGTTCCACCGCCGAGGCCGAACTCGCGGCGATCACACCCTGGGTGGATCGCGCCCCGCCCGTCACCGCCGCCGAGCGCCTCGTCCGGCTCGATCGCGCCCGTGCCTTGATGGCCGAAGCGGGCGCCGATGCGCTGCTCGTCGCTGCGGGCGCCAGCCTGCGCTATTTCACCGGCGTGCCCTGGGCCGCGAGCGAACGGCTGGTGGCGATGATCCTGCCCGCCGCCGGAACGCCGATCCTGATCTGCCCGGCATTCGAGCGCGGCACGCTGGAGGCCGATCTCGCGATCGAGGCCGACCTGCGGCTGTGGGAAGAGGACGAGAGTCCGATCGCGCGCACCGCCGATGCGCTCGCCGCAATCGGCTGTCGGCGGCTCGCGGTCGATCCGCTCTTTGCGTTCCAATGGGGCGAGCGGCTGCGCGCCGCCTCGCCGGCGACGCTGATCGACGGCGCGCCCGCGATCGACGGCTGCCGGATGATCAAGTCGCCCGCCGAGCTGGCGCTGCTCGCCCAAGCCAAGGCGATGACGCTCGAGGTCCACCGCCGCGCCGCGCGCATCCTCCGTCCCGGCATCCTGCAAAGCGAGGTGGTGCGCTTCATCGATGCGGCGCATCACGCGATCGGGGCGGCGGGGTCGAGCTTCTGCATCGTCCAGTTCGGCCGCGCGACCGCCTTTCCACATGGCCTGCCCGGAGACCGCGCGCTGGAGGAGAACCAGCTCGTGCTGGTCGATACCGGCTGCCTGGTCGAGGGCTATCATTCGGACATCACGCGCACCTACGCCTTCGGCACGGTCGGCGATGACGAACGGGCAATCTGGCAGGTCGAAGCCGAGGCGCAACAGGCGGCGTTCGAGGCGGTGCAGCCGGGCGTGCCGTGCGAAGCGGTCGATGCGGCGGCGCGCGCGGTGATCGAGAAGGCTGGGCTCGGGCCCGATTACCGCTTGCCCGGCCTGCCGCATCGCACCGGCCACGGCATCGGCCTGTCGATCCACGAGCCCGCCTATCTGGTGCGCGGCGATGCGACGCCGCTGGCGCCGGGCATGTGCTTTTCCAACGAACCGATGATCGTGGTGCCCGACCGCTTCGGCATCCGCCTGGAGGACCATTTCCACGTGACCGAGACCGGCGCGGCGTGGTTCACCCGGCCGCAACCCTCGATTGACCGGCCGTTTTAGACTCGTTTTCAGCTTCGCTGGCACGGCACCGGCCCGCTCCCCCACCCGACCACCCATAGGATACTGGCATTGGGTGGCCGGGTGGGGGAGCGGGCCGGTGCCGCAACCGTTTCAGCTTTGCTGAAACCAATTCTAGACTCGTATTCGATCTGTTCGAATCGTCGCCCCGGCGTGGTTGCGAAGTGGAGAAAGTGGAGCGCGTCGCGGGGTTTTGCCCGAGATGCGGCGGCGAGGCGACGCAAACGCCTCGGGATGGCGACCGGCGCGCGACACCGACGCGACACCGAAGCGACACCGAAGCAACCGTTCGGCGCCCGGCGGGCGTCGCCGGCGCGACACCTGCGCGCCCCGATTGCGATGCTGCCGGTATCGGGCAGGACGGGTATGGGAGTAGTCCTGTGCCATCCCGCAGGGTAGAACATAAAACGAACGTGTAGGACAGGGATTTCAGCGTCAGGCGAAGCGGAGGGCCATCACTCGTCGCAGGGCGGCGGCGGATTGCCCGGCGGCGGTTTGGGCAGCGCAGGCCTGGGCGCGAGCATCTGCCATTCGGTGACGGCGACCCCGGCATTGCTGCCGCCCGCGTGCGACGCATCGAACACGACCCGGACGCAGCGCGTGGTGACGGGGGTGAAGCGCACCTCTTGCGGCGCATCGACCGCCGTGCCGTAACCGCTGGGATCGGGCACGGGCTTCCAGCCGCCGTCCCAATAATCGAGCCGCCAGCCGGCGGGCGGCGCGACGCCTTCGCCCGCACCCGCGGGATGATCGGCCCAGAACCATAGCCGCGCGCCGTCGAGCGTCACCGGCTCGGCCCAGCGATATTCGATCCACGGATGCGCCGGAATGTCGCGGCTCCAATTGCCCCACATATCCGGCGGCAGGGGCGCTGCCGGCACCACGCCGTCGTTGAGCGCCTTGATCCAATATTGCACCGGGATCGGCGTGTTCGAGGCTGCCGCGGTCGCCGCGCCGGCGATGTTGCGTGTCGGGACGGGCGCCGGCTGCGGGCGGCGGGTCGGCACCACCTGTCGGATCGCGGGCGGGCTCTTGCTGTCGTCCCATTCGAGTTTGTCGATCGCGACGCTGCGGCGGAAATGCCCCCCGCCCTTCGCGTCGGCGGTGTGATAGGCGAGATACCATTGGCCCTTGAAGGCGACCGCGCCCGGATGCGAGGTAGTCGAGGACACGGGCTTCAGGATCACGCCGCGATAGGTCCAGGGCCCGAGCGGCGCCGGCGCGGTCGCATAGGCGATGCATGCGTGATAGACGGCCGGGGTGCAGGGAGAGTCCGGCCCGGCATTGTTGGCGGCGTAGAGCAGATAGTAGATGCCCTTGCGCTTCATCAGCCACGGCGCCTCGAAGAAACCCTTGGCACCCTCGATCGGCACCTCCGGCCCCTTGGGCGTGATCATGTCGCGCTCGAGCTCCATGCCGCGCAGCCGCCCGAACGTGCCCCAATAGAGGAACACGCGCCCGTCATCGTCGACCAGCACGGTGGGATCGATATTCTGGATGTCGTTCGGCACCGGCACGCGCTGCGACACGATCGGACCGGAGGGATGCGCGTCGCGCCACGGCCCGGCGGGATCGTCGGCGACCGCGACGCCGATCGCGAAGCCGTCCTTCGCCGTCGTGTTCGCCTCGAGCACGGGTGCGTAGAGATAGAAGCGACCGTCCGCTCC
The DNA here is from genome assembly GCA_035538935.1 of Sphingomonas sp. Classification (GTDB taxonomy): domain Bacteria; phylum Pseudomonadota; class Alphaproteobacteria; order Sphingomonadales; family Sphingomonadaceae; genus Sphingomonas. The sequence goes on along the minus strand of DATLJH010000016.1, from coordinate 387,691 downwards.
CTCGACGATCTGCCCGGCATAGGCGCGACCCGGCGCGGCCCAGGCGAACACCTCATGCGGCCGCGCAATCGCCGGATAATGCAGCCAGTCGCCCGACGCCGGGTCTTTGGTCGCGAGCAACTGCCATTCGTTCATGATGAAATCGTTGACGCCCGGCGGCGCCTCGTCGCGGCCGGCGAGAATGTAGAGCGTGTCGCCGGCCACCACCGGCGCGGGGTCCGTCGAGTAATAATCGCCGTCCGCCAGGATCGGGTTGCCCGGCGCATGGACGTGGCGCGGCGCAGGCGTCTGCTGCGCGATCAAGGCGGCGGGGCATGCCAGCGCCGCCAGCGCGACCAGGCTATTCCTCATCGGGATAGGGCCCCTTGCCGCCATCGGCGATGAACCGGTCGGTGCGCTGGTCGATCACCGGCAACGGCACCGATCCGAGCTGGAGCATCGCATCATGCCACGCGCGGATGTTGAACTTGGGCCCCAGCGCCTTTTCGGCCTTGGCGCGCGCATCGAGAAAGGCCAACTCGCCGAGATAATAGCTCAGCGCCTGCCCCGGCCAGGCGATGTAGCGATCGACCTCGGTCTGGATTTCATGATCCGACAGCGCGGTATTGTCGTGGAGGTAGCGCTGCGCCCGCTCGCGGCTCCAGCCCATCGTGTGGATGCCGGTATCGACCACCAGCCGCGCCGCGCGCCACATCTGGTAGCTCAGCATCCCGAAGCGATCATAGGGATCGTCGTACATCCCCATGTCGACGCCCAGCTTCTCGCAATAGAGCGCCCAGCCCTCGCCATAGGCCGAGAGGTAGCTGTCCTGTCGATAGGCGGGCAGCGCCTTGTTCTCGGCGGCGAGCGGCATCTGGAAGGCGTGCCCCGGCGCGCTTTCGTGGAGCGTCAGCGCGACCATCTGGTAATAGGGCCGCGAGGGCAGGTCGTAGGTGTTGACCAGATAGATGCCCGGCCCGCCACGCCCGCCGGTGTAGAAAGGCGCGATCGCCGCGGGCACGGGCTCGATCCCGAAGCGGCTGCGCGGCAGCCGCCCGAACCAGTCGCTCGCCTTGCCGTCGAAGGTCTTGGCGATCCACGCGGCGCGATTCAGCAGATCCTGCGGCGTCTTGGGGTAGAAGCGCGGATCGGTGCGCAAGAAGTGGAGGAAGGCCGGCAGGTCGCCGTCGAACTTCACCTCGCGCATGACGTCGAGCATCTCGTCGTGGATCTGGGCGACCTCGCGCAGCCCGATCCGGTGGATCTCCTCGGGCGCCATGTCGACGGTCACGAACTCGCGGATCTTCGAGCGGTAATAGGCCTTGCCGTCGGGCAGGTGATAGGCGTCGATCGTGGTGCGCGCCTTGGGCAGATACGCGTCGCGCAGGAACGCGAGCAACGCCTTGTGCGCCGGCACCACGCCCTCGCGGATCGCGGCCACGCCCTCGCGCCGCAGTTCGGCCTGCGTCGCGGCGGGGATGACGGCGGGGAAATGCGCGAAGGGTTCGTAGAAGGGCGATTGCTCGCCTGCGCCTGCAGCGACGATGTCGGCGATCGCCTTGTCGCGGCCTTCGAGGATGATTTTCGGCTGGGTGAAACCGCGCGTGAGCCCGGCACGCATGTTGACGATCTGCTGGCCGTAATAGCGCGGCAGCTCGCGCATCATCTCGATATATTGGCGGTAGTCCTGCTCGGTGCGGAAGCTGCCGCGCGCCCAGCCGGCGATCTCGCCCCAGAAGCTGGTGTCGGCGTTGAAGGGCATTTCGTAATCGCGATAACGCTGCGCGGCGAGCAGCGCGTCGATCTGGCCCTTGTAGACAATGTAATTGACCCGGTTTTCGGGCGAGAGCGTCGTCGGATCGATCGCGGCGAGCGCCTGCGCCGCCTCGGTCCAGCGCTCGAGCTTCGCGGCCTGCGCCTCGGGACCGATGTCGGGGAGCGCCTTGGGCTGGCCCTCCGGGCTGTCCTCGCCGGGCGCGTTCTGATGCTGGCGCCATTCCCATTCGGCCTTGGCGAGCGCTTCGAAACGCGCATCGGCGCTTGTCGCGGCGGCAGCTTGCGGCGCAGGGTGCGCGCGTGCGGGCACGCCCGCCGTCATCACCACCGCCGCGCCGAGCATGATCGCCCCCCGCAGCGCCTTCACGCCGTCTCCCCCGGCTTGGCGGTGAACAGCCGCGCGCCGAACACCGGGCCCGCGGTGCTGCGGTCGTGCGGCACGAACTTCACGCGGACCTCCTTCTTGCCCTTGGTCAGCGCCTCGGGCAGCGGATATTCGACGGTGAAGAACTTGCCCGGCCGGTCTTCGCCCAGATGCTGCGTGGCGACCTTCACGCCGTCGACCAGGATGTCGAAATCGCGGTTGCGCTCGCTGCCCCAATAGGTCGCCTGGAGGATCAGCGGGCCGGGCTTCACCGCCATCGTGAACTCGAAATAGCCGCCCGAGCGCGCGTCACGGCCCTGTCGCCCGCGATAGGTGACCGGATACGAGCTCTCGGAGACGAGCTTGTGGTCGCGCTCGGGCTGCATCTCGCCGAGGTGCATGACGTCGACCGAGCGCGTGGCGATGTCCTTGGCGCGCGCCTGCTCGGCGCGGAACGCGGCCTCTTCGACGGTCCATTCGGCATCGGTGAAGCGCCTGAAATAGACCGCGCTGCGCCGGTCGTACTGGCTGTAGAAGGGCACGAAGCCGAGGTCGCCGGGGCGGATGATGCCGCTGGCCTTGTAGACCGCGCGATCGGCGGCGGCGGGGGTGAAGCCGGCGAGCAGGTCGGCGCCGACCATCGCGGGCTCGGTGCCGGTGAAGTCGGTCTCGGCCGGACCGAGATCGGCGGCGAGCACCATCGGCCCGCGCACCACCGCGATCGTCTTGAGGTCGCCCGGCGTCGCCTCGAGCCGCAGCTCGAGCGGAATGGTGATCGCCAGCGTATCGCCCGCCTTCCACGAGCGCTCGACGATCGCGTAGCCGCCCGCGCGCTGCGCCGCGACCACCTCGCCATTGACGCTGACGGCAACGCCCTCGCCCGCCCAGCCGGGCACGCGCAGCGCCACCGGGAAGCGGCCGGGCTTCTTGAGCGACGTGAAGGTGAGGCGGCTCTCGGGCTCGAACGGATAATTGGTGTCGAGCGTCAGCGCCGCGCCGCGCGCGTCCCATTTGGCCTCGGCGGGGATGTAGAGGTTGACGAGCAGCGCGCCCTCGCCTTCCCAGAAGATCGCCTCGCCGTGCTTGGCGTGGCTTTCCATCCCCGAGCCGACGCAGCACCAGAAGGCGTCCTCGCCCGGCTGCGAATAGCCGCGCGCAGACCCTGACATCAGCGGCGTCATGTAGGTGAAGCCCGCGGTGCGCGGGTTCTGCGCCGAGAGCACATGGTTCAGATGCGCGCGCTCGTAATAATCGAACAGCGCGCCGTCGGGCGCCCAACCGAACAGATGCCCGGTGAGCTTGAGCATGTTGTAGGTGTTGCAATGCTCGCACGTCTGCTCGGTGATGTGCTGCGCGATCGTATCGGGGGCGGAGAAATATTCGCGGTCGGCATTGCCGCCGATGACGTAGCTGTGATGCTGCGTCACCGTTTCCCAGAAGAAGCGCGCGGCGTTGCCCGCGTCGGCCCTGCCGGTCAACTCGTGGATGCGTGCAAGGCCGACGAGCTTGGGCACCTGCGTATTGGCGTGGAAATTAGCGAGCTTGTCCTCGCCCGCGACCAGCGGATCGAGCACCTTTCTGTCGTAGAGCCGCTCGGCGACCTTCATCCAGCGCGCGTCGCCGGTGCGCGCCGACAATTCCGCATAGCTTTCGTTGAGGCCGCCATATTCGCAGCCGAGCAGTTCCTGCATCTGTGCGTCGTCGAGCGCGGCGAACACGCGCTCGAAATAGGTCGCGAGGCCAGTGAGGACGTCGAGCGCCTGCTTGTTGCCGCACAAGGCGTTGACGTCGAGCAGGCCCGCGAACAGCTTGTGGACGGTGTAGAGCGGCGACCACGAACCGTTGAGATCGAACCCGCCCGAGCGGATCTCGCCTTTCATGATCTCGGGGAAAATCTCCTCGCCGTCGTGGACGCTGCCGTCCTTGCGCTTGCGCTGAAGCGCGCCGATATAACCGGTGCCGCGCGCCGCCTGGGCGCGGGCGAGTTCGGCCACGATGTAATTGGCGCGGCGGCACATTTCCGTATCGCCGGTCTGGGCATGGGTGAGTGCCGCCGCCGACAGATAATGGCCGAGCGTGTGCCCCGCGATCGTGTCGCTCTCCCACCCGCCATAGATCGGCGCCTTGGGCTCGAGCCCGGCATAGAGCAGGAAATTGTGGAGCAGCCGATCGGGCTCGAGCCGCATCAGATAGCCGCGATTGACCTCGACCGCGGTGGCGAAATCCGACGGCAGCAGCCGCACGTTGGCGAGCGGCAGCGGCGTCGCGCGGCGCGGCAACGGAGACGCCGCCGCCGCCAGCGCGCGATCGAGCGGTGCGACCAGCGCGATCGCCGCGGCGCCGAGCAGGAGATGGCGGCGGTTGGTCGTGATCACGGGCGACTCCTCTGTTTAGATACCGTATACGATATCTGAGCGAGCGCCGAAATCAACTCCCTATCGGCACGAGCGACGCCCCGCCTCAGAGCACCTTGACGGTGGTGTCGGGCCCGGCCGCGGCGCCGATCGGGTTGCGCACCGGCATCGTGAACGGCGCGGCCTCGATCTCGAACACGTCGCCCGGTTGCGTCTGCACGCCTTCGCTGAACGACAGCGTCGCGGTGCCGAAGAAATGGACGTGGACGTCGCCCGGGCGGCGGAAACCCGGATATTTGAAATGGTGATGCTCGAGGTTGCGGATCGAATGTGACATGTTCGCCTCGCCCGAGACGAAGGGCTTCTCCCAGATCGTCTCGCCGTCGCGCACGATACGGCTGGCGCCCTCGACATGATCGGGCAGCGCGCCCGTCAGCAATTCGGGGCCGAGCGCCGCCGGGCGCAGCTTCGAATGCGCGAGCCACAGGTAATTGCCGCGCTCGGTGACATGATCCGAAAATTCGTTGGCGAGCGCGAAACCGAGCCGCACCGGCGTGCCGTCGTCGGCGATCAGGTAGATGCCCGCGATCTCCGGCTCCTCGCCCGCGTCGAGCGCGAAATCGGGGGACGGCAAGGGCGCGTCGGGCGCGATCAGCCCCGCGCCGTCGCCCTTGTAGAACCATTCGGGCTGGACACCGACGCCGCTCGCCGGCTTGCCGCCCTCGACCCCCATCAGGAACATCTTCATCGAATCGGTCTGGTGCGCCGCTTCGGCCGCCGCGCGGTGCATCTTGTCGCGCCCCTCGGCCGAGCCGAGATGCGTGAGCCCGGTGCCCGTCATCAAGAGGTGCGCGGAATCGGGGTGATCGATCGGCGCGAGCAGCGCGACCGCCCCGAGATCGACCGGATCGCCCAGCCCCGCCGCGCGCGCCTGATCGGCGAGCCCGACGCCCGCCGCCAGCGCCGCGTGCGCGAGATCATAAAGCGTCTCGACCCCGGCAACCCGACGCGGCGCTTCCCCGCCGTCGAGCAGCGCGACCCCGCGCCCGTTGGAATCTCGGAACTGGACGAATCGTATCGACATCACATCCTACCTTTGTTGATCTGCTTCGCGTCAGGCGGTGAGCTGCTCGTCGGTGGGCGGCGGCTCGTTGCCGGTGACGACGGGCTTCGCGCCCCACAAGGCGTAGAACAGCACGTAGAGCTCGCACGCCGCGGTCAGCAGGAACGACAGCTGCAGCCCGTAGAGATCGGCGAGCCAGCCCTGAATGATGACGAGCGCGCCGCCCGCGATCGCCATGATCAGCAACCCCGACCCCTCCTCGGTGAGCGGGCCCAACCCGCGAATGCCGAGCGTGAAGATCGTCGGGAACATGATCGAGTGGAAGAACCCGACCAGGATCAGCGACCACATCGCCACGGGCCCGGTCGCGAACACGGTGATGATCATCACCACGAACGCGCCGACGCTGAACCAGGCGAGCACGGTTTCGGCGCGGACGCGCTGCATGATCGCCGAACCCAGGAAGCGGCCGACCATCATCCCGCCCCACAGCAGCGTCAGATAACGGCCGCCCTGTTCGGGCGTCAGATCGGCAATGCTGGGCTGGGTGACGAAATTGACGAACAGGTTGGCGACGCCAATCTCCGCGATCAGGTAGATGAAGATCGCGGGCACGCCGAACACGAGATTGCGGTGCCGCCACAGCGAATGGTGCTTGCGCTCTTCCTTGGCGACGCGGCTCGTCGCCGATCCCATCGCGGGCAGATGAAAGCGCGCGATCACGAGGGCGAGCACCGCGAGCACGATCGCGACGAGCACATAGGGCAGGATCACCGAATGCGCGTCGGCGAGCCGCTCGGCCGGCGTCAGCACGGTGCCCACCTGCGCGGTGCCGCTCTTCGACCGGCCGAGGATCAGATAGGCCCCGAACATCGGCGCCAGCATCGTGCCCGCCGAATTGAGCGCCTGCACCAGATTGAGCCGCGACGACGCGGTCTCGGGCGGGCCGACCACCGCGACATAGGGATTGGCGGCGACCTGGAGCAGCGTGATCCCGCTCGCGATCACGAACAGCATCGCGAGCGTCACGCCATAGGAGGGCAGGCTCGCGGCGAGCACCATGCCGAGCGAGCCCGCGGCCATGATCAGCAAGCCGGTGACGAGCGACTTCTGATAGCCGATGCGCTCGATCAGCTTCGCCGATGGGATCGAGGCGACGAAATAGGCGATGAACCACACCGATTCGATCAGCGTCGTCTGGGTGTAGTTGAGGTCGAACACGTTCTTGAGGTGCGGCAGCAACGTGTTGTTGATGACCGTGATGAAGCCCCACATGAAGAACAAGGTCGCCAGCAACGTCAGCGCCGAGCGATAGACCGGCGCGGCGCCGGCAGACGCGGCGGCGCTGCCTGTCGGGAGCGATTCGGCAGTAGGGGGCAAGGCCATCGATTGCGTCCTCTCGTTGCAATTCTGGGCGGAATCGGCTTTCCAACCGTTCTTGTCTGAGTATATACGACCGCAGCACAGGTCAATCGCCTCAGGGAAGGATCGCCCATGAAACTGCTCGCCATCGGCTCCGCCGCCGCCCTCGTTGCGCTCGCCGGCTGCTCGGCGCAAGGAGGCGGCGAGACGAAGGAGGATGGCGTGACGGCTGAGCGATCGCAATTCGGGACACTGGCCGACGGCACGCCGATCGAGGCAGTGACGCTCGCCAACGATCACGGCGTGTCCGCGCGGATCATCGCTTATGGCGCGACGCTGCAATCGCTCACCGCGCCCGATCGCGACGGCAAGAGCGCCGACGTCCTGCTCGGCTATGACGATCTGGCGAGCTATGTCGACAAGCCCAATTATTTCGCGGTGACGGTCGGCCGCTACGCGAACCGGATCGCAGGCGGCAAGTTCAGCCTCGACGGCAAGAGCTACCAACTCGCGCTCAACGACGGCGCCAATTCGCTCCACGGCGGCACGCGCGGGTTCGACAAACAGGTGTGGCGGATCACCGATGTCAAGCAGGGGCCGGTCGCAAGCGTCACACTGGCGCTCGCCAGCCCCGACGGCGACCAGGGCTATCCCGGCAATGTCGAGGCAACCGTCACCTATGCGCTCGACGAGAAGAACCAGCTCACGATCGATTTCGGCGCCACCACCGACAAGCCGACCGTGATCAACATGACCAACCACGGCATCTTCAACCTCGCCGGCGAAGGCGCGGCGACGGGCATTCTCGATCACAAGCTGACCATCCCCGCCTCCGCCTACACCCCGGTCGACGACGCGCTGATCCCGACGGGCGAACTGAAGCCGGTCGAGGGCGGCGTGTTCGATTTCCGCAAGGGCCGCGTCATCGGCGAGGGCATCCGCGACGGCACCGATCCGCAGATCGTCGTCGGCCGCGGCTACGACCACAATTTCGCGCTCGACGCCGGGCTGACGGCCGAGCCGAAGCTCGCCGCGCGGCTCGAGGATCCCAAGAGCGGGCGGGTGCTCGAGGTGCTTTCCACCGAGCCCGGCGTGCAGGTCTATACCGGCAACTTCCTCGACGGCACGCTCGTCGGCAAGCACGGCCACCTCTATCGCCAGGGCGACGGCATCGCGATGGAACCGCAGAAATTCCCCGATTCGCCCAATCAGCCCAAATTCGCCTCCGCGCGCGTCGATCCGGGCAAGCCGTACCACCATCGCATGATCTTCCGTCTTTCGACGGCAAAGTGACCTTCCGGAGCCCCGACGACATGACCGACACCCCGACCACGCCCAAGCTGCGCAGCCGCGCGTGGTTCGACAATCCCGACAATATCGACATGACAGCGCTCTATCTGGAGCGCTACCTGAACTACGGCCTCAGCCTCGAGGAGCTGCGGTCGGGCAAGCCGATCATCGGCATCGCGCAGACCGGCAGCGACCTTTCCCCCTGCAACCGCCACCACCTCGTGCTCGCCGAGCGGGTGCGCGAAGGCATTCGCGACGCCGGCGGCATCGCGATCGAATTTCCCGTCCACCCGATCCAGGAAACGGGCAAGCGGCCGACGGCAGGGCTCGATCGCAACCTCTCCTATCTCGGGCTGGTCGAGGTGCTCTACGGCTATCCGATCGACGGCGTGGTGCTGACGACGGGATGCGACAAGACCACGCCCGCCGCGCTGATGGCGGCCGCCACCGTCAACATTCCCGCGATCGTGCTGTCGGTCGGGCCGATGCTCAACGGCTGGCATCGCGGCGAGCGCACCGGATCGGGGACGATCGTATGGAAGGCGCGCGAGCTGCTCGCCGCCGGCGAGATCGACGACAAGGGCTTCATCGAGCTGGTCGCCTCGTCGGCGCCCTCGACGGGCTATTGCAACACCATGGGCACCGCGACGACGATGAACAGCCTCGCCGAGGCGCTGGGTATGTCGCTGCCCGGATCGGCGGCGATCCCCGCGCCCTATCGCGATCGTCAGGAATGCGCGTGGCGCACCGGCAAGCGCATCGTCGAGATGGTGCATGCCGATCTGAAGCCGTCCGACATCATGACGCGTGCGGCGTTCCTCAACGCGATCCGCGTCAATTCGGCGATCGGCGGCTCGACCAACGCGCCGCTCCATCTCGCCGCCATCGCGCGCCACATGGGGGCCGAGCTCCATCTCGAAGACTGGCAGGAGCACGGCCACCACATCCCGCTGCTCGTCAATTTGCAGCCGGCGGGCGAGTATCTGGGCGAGGATTACTACCGCGCGGGCGGCGTGCCGGCGGTCGTCTCCGAGCTGCTCAAGCAGGGCCTGCTCGACGCCGACGCGATGACCTGCACCGGCCGGACGATCGGCGAGAATTGCCGCGACGCGCAGATTGAAGACGAGCGCGTCATCCGGCCGTTCGATCAGCCGCTCAAGCAGGATGCCGGCTTCATCGTGCTCAAGGGCAATCTGTTCGACGCCGCGATCATGAAGACCAGCGTGATCTCGCCCGAATTCCGCGAGCGCTATCTCTCCAACCCCGACGATCCCGAGGCGTTCGAGGGCGCGGCGGTCGTGTTCGACGGGCCCGAGGATTATCACGCGCGGATCGACGATCCCGCGCTCGGCATCACCCGGGACACGCTGCTGTTCATGCGCGGCACCGGGCCGTTCGGCTATCCCGGCGCCGCCGAGGTCGTGAACATGCGCCCGCCCGCTTACCTGATCCGCGAGGGCGTCCACGCGCTGCCGTGCATCGGCGACGGCCGGCAATCGGGGACCAGCGGCAGCGCCTCGATCCTCAACGCCTCGCCCGAGGCGGCGGTGGGCGGCGGGCTCGCGCTGCTGAAGACCGGCGATCGTGTGCGCATCGACCTGAAGCGCGGCACCGCGGACATGCTGGTGCCCGACGAGGAGCTCGCCGAACGGCGCGCTGCGCTGGAGGCGGCAGGCGGCTATCCCTATCCGGCCTCGCAGACGCCGTGGCAGGAAATCCAGCGCGCGACGATCGGCCAGATCGCCTCGGGCGCGATCCTCGAAGGCACGGAGCAATTCCAGCGGATCGCGCAGACCAAGGGCATCCCGCGCGACAATCATTGAGGCCGGGTACACCGGCGTGCGGGTAAACAGTCGTTACGCGCCCGCTTCTTCCTCGCGCATCGAGATTTCCGTGTCGGCGAGCGCGAGGTCGATCAGCACCACCATGGCCTCGCGCGCGGCATCGGGGTCGCCCGCGGCGATCGCGGCGTGCAGCGCGCGGTGCTCGGGCATCGGGTCGCGCGGCAGGGCGCGGCGGCGTTGCTTGAAGATCGTCGTCCACGCGACCGCCGCCATGATCGAGCTCGACAGCGTCGAAAGCAGCTGGTTGCGCGCCGCCTCGATCACGAGGCTGTGGAAACGCTGATCGGCGGCACGACCCAACTCGGTCGACAGGCCCTGCGCGGCCATCTCGTCGAGCGCCTCGGCCATCTGGCGCACCTGCCGAACCGTGCGGCGCGACGCCGCGGCCGCCGCCGCCGCGGGCTCGACGATCATGCGCAGCTCGAACAGGTCGCGCAGGAAGGCGCGGCTCGGCTCGCTCGCGAACTGCCAGGCGAGCACGTCGGGATCGAGCCGGCTCCAGCGCGCCGGATCGGTGACGCGCGTCCCCGCCTTGGGCCGGCTTTCGACCAACCCCTTGGCCGAAAGAATGCGGAATGCCTCGCGCAGCGCCGAGCGCGACAGATCGAGCTGATGGCTGAACTCGATCTCGCCGGGAAACAGATGGCCGGGGGGAAATTCGCCGCTCAGGATGCGCCGCCCGAGCTCGCGCGCGAGCGAACTGTGCAGACGCCGGTTGAGATTGCCCTTGAGGAGCCCCGAATCCCGCGGCGCGCCATGATCGTCCAAACCCGTCTCTCCCCTGCGGCATCGCGCGCCTTGCAGGCACCATCGCGCAACATCGGCCCACACGCCAGCGTCGGACCATTTTATGTCCGATATTATATTGTATAAGATATTTGACGATTGCTCGCCAGCGTGGTTTGATGCGATGCGACGAACGACAGGGGAGCGGCGATGAAGGGGCGCGTGCAGAGGGCCGGATTGCTGGCGGCACTGATGGTGGCGTCTCCGTTGACGGCGGCGCATGGGCAGCAATCGCGATCTTCCGCGCCCGCGCCGCTGCCGCCGATCACCGAGCGTTATGCGCAAGCCGACGCCTTTCTCGCACAGAATCTCGATCCGCTGATCGTCGATCGCGACCTCAAGGCCAGCTTCGTCGCGCATGATCGCGGCCTGCTGTTTCGCAAGGGCCGCGCCGGCGCGCGCGAATGGCGCTATCTCGACCTCGCGACGCGTGACACAATGGCGATCGCGACCGAGCCCGCGCTTGCCGCCGCGCTGTCCGCGGCGACCGGCAAGCGGGTCGCGCCCGACGAGCTCGCGCTGGAGAAGCTCGATTACGATCCCGCGACCGCGACGCTCAGCTTCTCGCGCCACGACACGCGCTGGACCTATGCGCACGGCACGCTCGCCAAGGCCGAGAAGGGCGCGGAAGAGGGCGACGAGGCGCTGTCGCCCGACGGCCGCTTCAAGATCGTCCAGCGCGGCTACGATCTCGCCGCGATCGAGGTGAAGACCGGGCGCGAAATCGCGCTGACCAAAGGCGGCACGCGCGACCAGCCGTATGGCCGCCCGATCGCCAAGCTCCCCGACATCCTCGAACAGGGCACCGAAGAGCCCAGGCTGCCGGTCGCGGTGCGCTGGTCCCCCGATTCGACGCGCATCCTCACCGTCCGCCTCGACACGCGCGGCGTGCAACGGCTGACGATGACGCAGGAGAACCCGCCGGGCAGCCTCTATCCGCGCAGCTTCAGCTACATCTACCCGACCGCGGGTGCGGAGAAGATCCCCGAGGTCACGCGGCTGATCATCGACGTGGCGGACGCGTTCGCGGACGGCCATGCCGACATCGTCGCCGCCGACGTGCCGAGCGAAGGCCTGACCTATCCCGACATCCCCGACATGGGCTGGATGCCCGACGGCAGCGTGCGCATCCAATGGACCGCGCGCGGTTACAAGGAACTGGTCGTCTACCGTGTCGATCCCGAGAACGGGGCAGCCAACATCGTCGCGCGCGAGGCAGTGAAACCCGTCGTCACGATCACCTCTAGCTTCCTCCGCCCCGCCCCCGATCTGGGCGGCGAGCTCGACGTGTCAGAGCGCTCGGGCTGGGCGCAGCTCTGGTTCGTGAGCCCGTCCGATCCCGACGGCGGGGTGCCGCTGACGCGGGGCGAATGGGAAGTGATCTCGGTGGATCACGTCGATGCCGAGGGCAAGTTCATCCTCGCGACCGGTGTCGGCCGCGAGCGGAATCGCAATCCCTATTACCGCGCGCTCTACCGCGTCTCGCTCAAGGGCGAGGCCCCGGTGCTGCTCACCCCCGAGCCGCTCGACCACGACGTCACCGTCTCCGACGACGGCAAATGGTTCGTCGATCGCATGTCGAGCCCGACCACACCCACCCGCACACTGCTGCGTGACGCCACCGACGGGCATGTGGTGATGGAACTCGGCCGCGCCGATCCGTCAGCGCTGCTCGCGAAGGGTTATACGATGCCCGAGCCGTTCCAGGGCGTCGCCGCCGACGGCAAGACGCCGCTGTGGGGCATGATCTTCCGGCCCGCGCATTTCAATCCGCACCGCGCCTATCCGGTGATCGATGCGGTCTATACCGGGCCGACGACGACGCAGGTGCCGACCACGTTCGACGGTGCGGTGCTGATCAACGCCAACAGCGTCGCGCAGATCGGTGCGGTGGTGGTCGCGATCGACGGGCGCGGCACCTCGCGGCGGGGGCAGGCATTCCGGCTGCCGGCGTACCAGAATTTGGGCGAGGTCGGGCTCGACGATCATATCGCGATGATCCGCCAGATGGCCGCGCGCTACCCGTATCTCGATACCAGCCGCGTCGGCGTCTACGGGGGCTCGGCGGGCGGCTACGACGCGGCGCGCTTCGTGCTCAGGCGGCCGAATTTCTTCAAGGTCGCAGTCTCCTCATCGGGCAATCACGACCTGCGCCTCGACAAGGCGTGGTGGCCCGAGACCTCGATGGGGATCGCCGACGTCGCGACCTGGGACCGCAACTCGAACATGTCTGTGGCGGGCAACCTCCAGGGCAAGCTGCTGCTGATCCACGGCGACATCGACGACAACGTGCCCGTGACCGAAAGCCTGCGGCTCGCCAATGCGCTGATCCAGGCCAATCGCAACGTCGATCTGGTGATCCTGCCCAACACCACGCACCGCGTCGCCCAGCCCTTCTTCTGGCGCAAGCTGCGCGACTATTTCACCCGCAACCTGCTCGGCGAGGCGCCGCCCGCGACCGCGCGGATCGTGCCCGACGAACCCGGCGCGCTGGCCAACAAGTGAGACGCATGATGACCAAGACCCGCCTGTCGTTCGCCGCACTGCTGCTGGCCGGCCTGCCCCTCGCCGGCTCGCTCCATGAAGCCGCCTGGTCGCAGGAGAAGCCGACCAAGGTCTATCCGCCGATCGCCGAGACGGCGAAGACGGCGCCGGCTTTCGACCTGACGCTGCGCACCGATACGCAGACGCTCGCCCGCCTCTCGCCCAAAGGCGACCCGAACTTCAGCTTCGTGCCATCCAACCGCGAGGCCGAGCGCGCAGGCGACGGGTACGTCCATCTCGGCGACCTCAACATCCGCCTGCGCACGCCCGGCGGCGACTGGCGCGACTTCGCCTCGTCGCACGAGCGCAAGCCGATCGCGCCGATCGCGGCCGATGGCGCGCTGACCGCCGCCGACATCACCGCGACGATGGGCGACGGCTTTCCGCTCCACGCAGAACGCCGCTGGATCGCCGACGGCGACGCCTTGGTGCTGCGCTTCACGCTCGCCAACCCGGGCGATCAACCGATCGAGATCGGCGGCCTCGGCATGCCGATGGTGTTCGACAACATCATCCAGGACCGCTCGCTCGAACAGGCGCACGAGCAGGCGAGTTTCGTCGACCCCTATATCGGCCGCGACGCGGGCTATCTCCAGGTGACGCGGCTCAACGGCAAGGGCCCGGCGCTGCTGGTGCTGCCCGAGCCGGGCACGCCGCTGGAGGCCTATCGCCCGATCCGCCAGGAACGCGAGGGGCGCGACGCCAACATCTTCACCGACAAGAGCTCGCGCAACCAGACCGCCGAGGGCTTCTACGACTGGACGGTCGCCAGCAAGGGCTTCGCCGAGAAGGAATGGAAGGACGCCGCCGGCCGCCAATGGAATGCGCCGACGAGCATCACGCTTGCCCCCGGCGCAAGTCGCAGTTTCGGCGTGCGGCTGGTGCAATCGCCGTCGATTCCCGCGATCGAAAAGACGCTGATCGCGCACGACCGCCCGGTCGCGGTGGGCGTTCCCGGCTATGTCGTGCCGACCGATCTCGATGCGTCGTTATTTCTCAAGGCGCCGCAGAAGGTCGCGCGGATCGAGAGCTTCCCGGCGGGCGCGCTCACCGCGACGCCGGCGCGCGCGGTCAACGGCTGGACGCGCTACACCGTGCGCAGCAAGGGCTTCGGGCCGGCGCGGCTGACGATCACCTATGCCGACGGCAGCGCGCAGACGGTGAGCTATTATATCACCAAGCCTCTCGAGCTGACGGTCGCCGATCTCGGTCATTTCACCACGACCAAGCAATGGTTCGACGACAAAACCGATCCCTTCCATCGCGCGCCCGCGATCCTGAGCTACGACCATGAAACAGGCAAGATCCTGACCCAGGAGGAGCGTGTCTGGATCGCCGGGATGAGCGACGAGGGCGGCGCGGGAAGCTGGGTCGCGGCGATGATCAAGCAGCTCGACAATCCCGATCCCGCGGAAGTCGCGAAGCTCGATCGGCTGGTCGACGAAACCGTGGTCGGCAAGCTCCAGATCGCCGCGGGCGCGCACGCGGGCGCCGTCAAGAAGAGCCTGTTCTATTACGATCCCAAGGCCTTTCCCGGCTATTACGACAAAGACGCCAACTGGAAGACCTGGACGGCGTGGGACAAGAAGGGCGCCGACGATCTCGGGCGTTCGTTCAACTATCCGCACGTCGCGATCGGGCATTGGGTGCTCTACCGCCTCGCGCGTGACCATCAGGGGCTCGTCACGCGGCATCCGTGGCGCTGGTATCTCGAGCACGGCTACCAGACGATCGTCGCGATGATGCGCGACGCCTCCTATTACACCCAGTTCGGGCAGATGGAGGGGCAGGTCTTCATCGAAATCCTCGACGCGCTCAAGGCCGAGGGAATGACCGCCGAGGCCGCCAATCTGGAAAAGCTGATGAAGGGCCGCGCCGATCACTGGTCGACGCTCGCCTATCCGTTCGGCAGCGAGATGGCGTGGGATTCGACCGGACAACCCGAGGTCTATGCCTGGATGCGCTATTTCGGCTTCGACAAGCAGGCCGATCAAACCCGCGACGTGATCCTGGGCTACGATCCGACGATCCCGAGCTGGGGCTATAACGGCAACGCCCGGCGCTATTGGGATTTCCTCTACGCCGGCAAATATCCGCGGATCGAGCGGCAGATCCACCATTACGGATCAACCAACAACGCGATTCCGCTGTTCGATTCGTATCGCGCCGATCCCGAGGGCCACCTCTACTGGCTGCGCGTCGCCTATGGCGGGCTGATGGGCGGGATCACCAATATCGGCGAGGACGGCTTCGGCTCGGCCGCCTTCCATTCGTGGCCCGACATGATGCGCTGGGACCCCTATACCGGCGATTACGGCATGGGCTTCTACGGCCACGCTTATACCAGCGCGACCTATGTCGTGAATGATCCGACCTTCGGCTGGCTGAGCTTCGGCGGCAATCTGGTGAAGAGCGGCGGGACGATCCATGTGACGCCCAAGGACAGCGCCCGGACGCGGCTGTTCTTCCAGCCGGCGACGCTGTGGCTGACGCTCGATGCGGGCAAGTTCGAGGCTGCCGATTACGATTCCGTATCGGGTGCGGTGACGGTGCGGCTCGCGGCGGCGGACGCACATACGAAGCGCGCGCTGCTTCATGTCGAGCAGACGGCCGGGGGCAAGGCATATGCGGTCAAAGGGTTCGAAAAGGTGCGCGGCGCCTATGCGATCCCGCTCGGCAAGGCCCCGCAGACGATCGCGATCCGGCCGGTCGGCTGAGGCTCAGCTCCATATCCGGTCGAAGCGGCTGCCGAGGCCGGTGATCAGCTCATATTGCGACATGCCGCTCGCCGCGGAGGCGGCCGGCAGGTCGTAATCGAGTGCGATCCAGTCGCCCTCGGCGATGTCGGGCGCGGCATCCACGCCGATCGCCACGAGGTCCATCGACACGCGGCCGAGCACCGGCAGCGCCGCATCGCCCAAGCGCGCGACGCCCTTGTTCGAAAAGCCGCGGAAATAGCCGTCGGCATAGCCCAGGTTGAGGATCGCGACCTCGGTATCCGCCGACGCGCGCCAGGTGGCGTTGTAGCCCACGGTCGCGCCTGCGGGCACGCGGCGGCGCTGGAGCACCTGCGCCTCGGGCGTCACGACCTGCCGGACCGCCTCATGCCCCGCGCGCTGGCGGCCGCCGTAGAGCGCGAGGCCGGGGCGCGTCAGATCGAAGGCGTAATCGGGCCCGAGCGCGATGCCTGAGGAATTGGCGAGGCTCATCCGCGTCGCGCTGGTGCGGCCGGCGAGCGCGGCGAAGGCGTCGCGCTGGCGCGCGTTCATCGCCTTGTCTTCGTCGGCGCAGGCGAGATGGCTCATCAGCGTGTCGATCGCGAGACCGTCGAGCAGCCCCTCCGCGACATCCCCGGGCGATACCCCGAGCCGGTTCATGCCGGTATCGACCATGACGTCGCACGTCCCTCCGCCGGCCTCGCGCCAACGCGCGATCTGTGCGGGCGTGTTCAGGACCGGGCGCGCGCGCCCGGCACGCGCGGCGGGCATATCCTCGGCGCGGACGCCGTGAAGCACCGCGAGCGGCAAATCGAGACCGGCGAGCGCTTCCGCCTCGGCCCAGGTGGCGACGAAGAAATCGCGGCAGCCCGCCGCCGCCAGCCGCTCGGCGACACCCCGCGCGCCGAGCCCATAGCCGTCCGCCTTGATCGCCGCCCCGCACGCCGCGCGGCCGCTCATCGCATCGAGGGTGCGCCAATTGGCGGCGAGCGCGGCGGAATCGAGGCGGAGGCGAAGCGGTGCGGTCATGCGCGCGCGTTAGCCGTGCTCGCGCCCGCGCGCCAGCCTCAGCGGGCGTTCGCGGCGCCGGGATGCGGTTCCTCGAGCCAGAACAAGGTCACGACGAGCGCCAGCGCCACGACGGCCCAGGTATACCAGAGCCCGGCATAGGGATCGCCCGTCCTGGCGACGACATATTGGCTGATGAACGGCAGGAAACCGCCGAAATAGCCGCAGCCGAGATGGTAGGGGATCGACATCGAGCTGTAGCGGATGCGCGGCGGGAACATCTCCGCGAGCAGGGCGGCGACGGGGCCGTAGGTCGCGCCCGAAAGCGCGCTCAGGCACAGGATCGCGATCAGGATGACCAGGATGTCGCGCCCGCCCGGCACCACGGGATCGAGCGAATAGCCGTTGGCGGCGAGCGCGGCGTCGATCCGATCGGGCGTGGGGTTCTCGATCGGGACGCCGCCGATCGTCACCGTCGTCGCGGGCGCCTTGACGGTCGAATAGGCGATGCCCTTTTTCGAGAAGGTATCGAGCAGGCGGCCGCAGGCGTCGTCCTGTTCCCTGGCGAACGGGCTGTAGCTGCAATCGGGGCCCGACACGACGACCGGCGCGCGCTCGGCGGCGGCGGCGAGGTGCGGGTTGGCGGCGCTGCCGATGACCCAGAAGATCGGGAACAGCAGCACCAGCGTCGCCGCATAGCCGATCACGATCGGCTTCTTGCGCCCGACCCGATCCGACAGCCGCCCGAAAAAGACGAACCAGAACAGTCCCGCCGCCGCGCCGACGCCGGTCAGAAGCTGCGCCGCGGTCGGCGCGACGCGCATCGTGCCCTGGAGGAACGAGAGCACGCTGAACATCGCGGTATACCAGATCACCGTCAGCCCCGCCGCGATGCCCAGCATGGCGACGATCAACCGGCGGATGTTGCCGGGATAGGTGAAGCTTTCGACGAACGGATTGCGCGCCGTCTCGCCCGCGGCCTTGATCGCCTTGAACACCGGGCTTTCGGAGAGCTTGAGCCGCATCCACAACGACACCGCGAGCAGCAGCAGCGAGAACACGAACGGGAAGCGCCAGCCCCACGCGTCCCACGTTTCCGCCGACATCGCGCTTTTGGTCAGCAGCACCACCGCGAGGCTGAGCACGAAACCGCCCGCGACGCTGGCCTGGATGAAGCTGGTGAAATAGCCGCTCTTTCCCGGCGGCGAATGCTCGGCGACGTAGATCGCGGCGCCGCCATATTCGCCGCCGAGCGCGAGGCCCTGCGCGACGCGCAGCAGGATGATGATCACCGGCGCGGCGAATCCGATCGCCGCCGCCGAGGGGACGAGGCCGACGCCCGCGGTCGCGAGGCCCATCACGGTGATCGTGATCAGGAAGGTGTATTTGCGCCCCAGCCGATCGCCGAGAAAGCCGAACAGCACCGCACCCAGCGGCCGGAAGCCGAAGCCCACCGCGAAGCCCGCCCAGGCGAGCAGCGTCTGCACCATCTCGTTGCCGGTCGGGAAGAAAGTGCGCCCGATGATGCCTGACGCGGCAAGCGTGCCGTAGATGAAGAAATCATACCATTCGAAGATGGTGCCGACCGACGAGGCCGAGATGACCAGCCGGATGTCGCTGCGGCTCGGCTGCTGTCCGCCCGCCGACTCGGCCACGCTCGCCATGCTCCCCTCCCTTGCTTTCCGTCGGGAGTAGCGCGACCGGCGCCCAATGCAAACCAGTTACGGATCGGCCCTATAGCGGCTCAACAATTCACCGTTCGTGCTGAGCCCGTCGAAGCACCGTTCTTCTTCCCCCTGAAGAGAAGAGCGGCCATTCGACAGTGAGCAGGTGGGAAGTTCCCAGCCGAGCCGGGGGCTCGGCGACCTGCTCACCAGGGCGACGGAGTCTGGGATCTCAGTCGGCGCCGTTCACCTTCCTGATGATCGCCGAGAAATCGAGCCCGCCATGCCCCTCCGCGTTGAACGCTTCGTAGAGCTCGGCGGCGCGCGCGCCGATCGGCGTGTCGGCCTCGGCACTCGTGGCGGCTTCCATCGCCAGACGCAGATCCTTGAGCATCAGCGCGGTCGCAAAACCGCCTTGATAGTCGTGATCCGACGGGCTTTCGGGGCCCACACCAGGGACCGGGCAATAGCTCGTCATCGACCAGCTCTGGCCCGAGGAAACCGAAGCGATGTCGTAGAAGGCCTGCGGCTCGAGCCCGAGCTTCTTCGCCAGCGCGAACGCCTCGCAGGTGACGATCATGGTCGCGCCGAGGATCATGTTGTTGCAGATTTTCGCCGCCTGCCCCGCCCCGTTCGCGCCCGCGTGGATCACGGCCTTGCCCATGTCGGCGAGGAACGGCTCGGCACGGCCGAACGCCTCCTCGCTGCCGCCGACCATGAAGGTGAGGCTGCCGGCATTGGCCGCCGCGATCCCGCCCGAGACCGGCGCGTCGACCGCGGTCAGGCCCTTGGCGGCAGCGGCTTCGGCGACGCGTTTCGCGGTGGCGACGTCGATCGTCGAACAGTCGATCAGGATCGCCGCGGTCGAGGCGGTGCCGTAGACGCTCTCGTCATAGACCTGCTCGACATGCCTGCCGGCGGGCAGCATCGTGATGACCGCTTCCGCGTCCTGCGCCGCCTCGGTCGCTGAGCCCACGGGAAGGCATCCGGCCTTCTTCGCGCGGTCGAGCGCATCCTCGGAAAGGTCGAAGGCGCGCACGTCGTGGCCCTTCTTCGCAAGGTTCGCGGCCATCCCGCCACCCATGTTGCCGAGCCCGATGAAACCGACGCGCGCCATGCTCTTTCTCCGTTTCCTCATTCGTCATGCTGAACTTGGTTCAGCATCCAGAATCGCAACGCCGCGGCTTCTGGATCCTGACGTTCGTCAGGATGACGGTTGTCTTTGTCCGCCGCCTATCTGCCCGTCCACTTGCCCGGCCGCTTCTCGACGAAGGCGGCCATGCCTTCCTTCTGATCCTGCGTCCCGAACAGGCCGTTGAACAGCCGCCGCTCGAACTGCACTCCCTGTGCAAGCGGCATTTCGAACGCGGCGTTGACCATTTCCTTGTTGGCCAGCACCGCGAGCGGCGGCATCGCGGCGATCGCGGTGGCGACCTTGACCGCTTCGTCGACCAGATCGTCGGCGGGGACGACGCGGCTGACGAGCCCCGCGCGCTCGGCCTCGGCGGCGTCCATCATCCGGCCGGTCAGCACCATCTCCATCGCCTTGGCCTTGCCGACCGCGCGCGTCAGCCGCTGCGAGCCGCCCATGCCGGGCGAGACGCCGAGCTTGATTTCGGGCTGACCGAATTTCGCGGTATCGGCGGCGAGGATGAAATCGCACATCATCGCCAGCTCGCACCCGCCGCCGAGCGCATAGCCCGCGACCGCGGCGATCACGGGCTTCCTCGTCCGGGTGAAGCGCTCCCAGCCCGAGAAGTGGTTGCTGCCGTACATCTCGGCGAAGCCCATGTCGGACATCTCTTTGATGTCGGCGCCCGCGGCGAACGCCTTCGCGCTGCCGGTGAGGACAGCACAGCCCTGGGCCGCATCGGCATCGAAATCGGCCAGCGCCGCGAGCAGATCGTCGAGCACCTGCGCGTTGAGCGCATTGAGCGCCTGCGGGCGGTTCAAGGTGATCAGCGTCACCGGTCCGCGCTGCTCGACGAGAAGGGTCTGGTAATCGGGCACGTTGCTCTCCTTCATCGTCATGCTGAACTTGATTCAGCATCCATTGGCGTGTCGTTCTGACATTTACCCGAGCGAGAATGGATCCTGACTTTCGTCAGGATGACGGTCCATTACCCCGGCGTCCATGCCTCGCCGTCCGGGAGCGGTGCGAAAATTTGATCGATGACGTGCTCGGTGACGCCTTCGGCGGTCGCCGGGTTCCATTCGGGCGCATTGTCCTTGTCGACGATCACCGCGCGCACGCCCTCCAGAAAATCGTGGCGCTGCACGACGCGGCTCGCGACCGCGTATTCCTGAGCCATCTCGTCGGCGAAGGTCGCCATCCGCGCGCCGTCGGCCAGCAGGCGGAGCGAGACCTTCATCGTCTGCGGCGACTTGGTGTTCAGGACGGCAAGCTGCTCGGCCGCCCACGCGCCGCCGTCCGCCGCCAGCGCGGCGAGCACATCTTCGAGCGTGTCGGAGGCGAACAGGCGGTCGATCTCGTCGCGACGCGCTAGAATCGCGCCCGCGGGCGGATCGACGGCGAGATCGTCGAGGATCGCGGCGATGTGCTGTGGATCGTGCGCGATCCGCCGCTTCGTCTCGTCGAGCGCGGCGGCAGGCAGATAGTGCGTCGCAAGACCCAGCGCCGCGCATTCGGCGCCGTCGAGCCGGTGGCCGGTGAGCGCGAGAAACTGCCCCATGCGGCCGGGCAGCCGCGACAGATACCAGCCGCCGCCGACATCGGGGAACAGGCCGATACCGGTTTCGGGCATCGCGAACTTCGTGTTCTCGGTGGCGACCCGGTATCGCGCCGGCAGCGAGATGCCGACGCCGCCGCCCATCGTGATCCCGTCCATGAAGGTGACGATCGGCTTGGCGTAGGCGAACAGCCGGTGGTTCATGCGGTATTCCTCGAAGAAGAACCGCCGCGCCGCGACGCCGTCTCCCTTCGCGCTTTCCGCGACCTTGCGGATATCGCCGCCCGCGCAGAAGCCCCGGCCGTCGGCGTGGTCGATCATCACCGCCTCGACCGCGAGATCGCCGCGCCACGCCTCCAGCGCCGCGGCCATGGCGAGGCACATCTCGGTATCGAGCGCGTGGAGCGCCTTGGGCCGGTTGAGCCGGATGCGGCCGACGCGGCGGTCGATCAGAGTCAAGACGTCTTCGGTCATCTCATCCCCTCTGCCTCCTCTCCCGTCCGGGAGAGGAGATTTACTGCCGCGTCAGCTCGCGGCCGACGATCATGCGCATGATCTGGTTGGTGCCCTCCAGGATCGAATGCACGCGCAGGTCGCGCCAGAAGCGTTCGATCGGGTAATCCATCAGATAGCCGTAGCCGCCGTGGAGTTGGAGCGCACGATCGACCACCGACGAGCCGGTGTCGGTGGCGAGGCGCTTTGCCATCGCCGCGAATTTGGTCTTGTCCGGCGCGTTGGCGGTGACCTTTGCGGCGGCGGCGTAGAGCAGCATGCGCGCCGCCTGGAGCTCGGTCTCCATGTCGGCGAGCACGAACTGCGTATTCTGGAAATCGGCGACGGCCTTGCCGAACTGCTGGCGATCCCTGGTGTAACGCACCGCCTCGTCGAGGCAGCGCTGCGCGCCGCCCAGCGAGCAGGCGCCGATGTTGAGCCGGCCGCCGTCGAGGCCCATCATCGCGATGCGAAAGCCCTCACCCTCGCCGCCGACGAGGTTTTCGGCCGGCACGCGCACGCCGTCGAAATTGACCTGCGCGGTCGGCTGCGAATGCCAGCCGAGCTTGCGCTCCTGCGCGCCGAACGACACGCCGGGCATGTCCTTTTCGATCACGAGGCAGGAGATGCCCTTCGGCCCCTCCTCGCCGGTGCGGACCATGACGACATAGATCTCGTTCTCGCCGCCGCCCGAGATGAACTGTTTGGAGCCGGTGACGACATAATCGCCGCCGTCCTTGACTGCCCGCGTCTTGAGCGCAGCCGCGTCCGAGCCCGAACTCGGCTCGGTGAGGCAATAGGACGCCATCCGGTCCATCGTGACGAGGCTCGGCAGATACTTGTCCTTGACCGCCTGACTGCCGAACCGGTCGATCATCCACGACGCCATGTTGTGGATCGAGATGAAGGCGCTGGTCGAGGGGCAGCCATAGGCCATCGCCTCCATGATCAGCGCCGATTCGAGCCGGCCGAGGTTGATCCCGCCCGATTCCTCGCTGACGTAGATCGCCGCGAAGCCGAGATCGGCCGCCTCCTTGATCACGGCGCGCGGGAAAATGTGCTTCTCGTCCCACGCCGCCGCGTTCGGCGTGATGCGATCGGCGGTGAAGCGGCGCGCGAGCGCCTGAATCTCACGCTGGTCGTCGGTCAGGTCGAACTGGGTCATAACCAAGGCTCTCGAGTGGGCGTCATCCTGACGAACGTCAGGATCCATTCGGCGCTATCTCCGGCTTTCGAGCGGAGCGACAATGGATGCTGACGTCCGTCAGCATGACAGAAGAAGGAACAGGCGCGCACCGAGTCACCCCATCGTCGGGATGACGAAGGCGTTTTCGCCCGTCGCCGAGCCGTCGGGCCAGCGTTGGGTGACCTTCTTGTTCTTGGTCCAGAAGCGCACGCCTTCCATGCCGTGCTGGTCGATGTCGCCGAAGCCCGAGCGCTTCCAGCCGCCGAACGTGTGATAGGCGACCGGCACCGGGATCGGCACGTTGATACCGACCATGCCGACGTTGACGCGCTGCGCGAACTCGCGCGCGGCGTGACCGTTGCGGGTGAAGATGGCGACGCCGTTGCCATATTGGTGCGTCGAGGGCAGCGACAGCGCTTCCTCGAAATCCTTCGCGCGCACCATCTGGAGGACGGGGCCGAAAATCTCCTCCTTGTAGCTCGTCATAGTCGGCGTGACGCGATCGAACAGGTTGGGGCCGACGAAAAAGCCCCCCTCATGCCCCTGCAAGGTGAAGCCGCGGCCGTCGACCACCAACTCTGCGCCTTCGTCGACGCCCTTCTGGATCCAGTTTTCGATGCGCGCCTTGTGCTCGGGCGTCACGACGGGGCCGTATTGCGCCTCGGCGTCGGTCGAGACGCCGACGCGCAACGCCCGGATCGCCGGGATCAGCTTTTCGCGCAAGCGATCGGCGGTCTCGTCGCCCACCGGCACGACGACGGGCAGCGCCATGCAGCGCTCGCCCGCGCTCCCGAAGGCCGCGCCGGCAAGATCGTTCACCACGGAATCGAGATCGGCGTCGGGCATGACGATGCCGTGGTTCTTGGCGCCGCCCATCGCCTGCACGCGCTTGCCCGCCGCGGTGCCGCGCGCATAGACGTACTGCGCGATGTCCGAGCTGCCGACGAAGCTCACCGCGCCGATCGCGGGATGATCGAGGATGGCATCGACCATTTCCTTGTCGCCGTGGACGACCTGCAGAATGCCTTCGGGCAGGCCCGCCTCGAGCATCAGTTCGGCCAGACGCACCGGCACGCTGGGGTCGCGTTCCGACGGCTTGAGGATGAAGGCGTTGCCGCACGCGATGGCGGGGCCGAACATCCACATCGGGATCATCGCGGGAAAGTTGAACGGCGTGATCCCGGCGACGATGCCCAGGGGCTGGCGCATCGAATAGACGTCGATGCCGGGCCCTGCCCCTTGCGTATATTCGCCCTTGAGCGCGTGCGGGATGCCGCACGAAAACTCGATCACGTCGAGCCCGCGCTGCACGTCGCCGCGCGCGTCGGCGATGACCTTGCCGTGTTCGGAGGCGAGCAGATGCGCCAGTTCCTCGAGGTTCGCCTCGACGATCTCCTTGAAGCGGAACATCACGCGCGCGCGGCGCTGCGGGTTGGTCGCGGCCCAGCCGGGCTGCGCGGCGTGCGCGGCCGCAACCGCCTTGTCGAGCTCGGCGCGCGTGCCGAGCGCGACGCGTGCCTGCACCTGGCCGGTATTGGGATCGAAAACGTCGTGGCTGCGCGCCGACCCGCCGCCCGCATGGCCGACGATGTGATGGTCGATGGTCCGCATGGTCTCTCCTCAAAATCTCGTGTCTCGCCGCGCCGGCGCATCGAGGCGCCGGCGCGGTCCGCCGATCTGAGTCGGCCTTTGTAATAAAATTGCTTGTGCCACAAGGGCGGGCAGGAGTCAGCCGTCGGCGCGCCCGACGGGGATGCACAGCGGACGGCCCGCGCGATCGGCGGCGACCGTCACGTCGATCGCGAACACCGCACGCAGGTTGGCGGGCGTCAGCACGTCCGCTGCCGGACCGAAGGCGGCGACGGCGCCGCTTTCGAGGAGGAGCACGTCGTCCGCGGCACGGCCGGCCTGGACGAGATCGTGGAGCACGATCACGACCCCCGCCCCCGCCGCGGCGCGCGCGCGCAGGCGATCGAGAATGTCGATCTGGTGCGCGGGATCGAGGCTTGCGAGCGGCTCGTCGGCGAGCAGCCAATCGGGTTCGCCCGCGAGCACGCGCGCGAGAAGGACGCGGGCGCGCTCGCCGCCCGACAGTTCGTGGACGGGGCGATCGAGCAGCCCGGCGGTTTCGGTCGCGGCGACCGCCTCCGCGATGGCCGCGCGGTCGGCGTCTCCGAGCGCGGCGAAGGGCGAGTGATGCGGCGCGCGGCCGAGCGCGATCACCTCGCGCGCGGGGACGTTCCAGTGGATCGCGGCGTCCTGCGGCAGATAGCCGATCCGGCGCGCGCGTTCGTTCGGGTCAAAGGTGGCGATCGGCCGGTGGCCGAGACGGACGGCACCGCTTGCGGGAACGAGCGCGGCGGCGGCCTTGACGAGCGTGGACTTGCCCGCGCCGTTTGGGCCGAGGATCGCCGTCACGCGGCCTGGACGGAGCGTGGCGGTGATGTCTTGGAGAACGAGGCGGTTGGAGAGAGTAACGGAGAGGGAAGCGAAGGTGAGAGGGGGTACATCCCTTCCCGGGCCTGGGCCACCCTCACCCTTCCCGCGCTGCGCAGCAGCGTGGGAAGGGTGAGGGTGATCGGCGTTCGATTGACCTATACCCATCCCAACTTTCTCTCCTTGAGCAGCAGCGCGAGGAAGAAAGGCGCGCCGATCAGCGCCATCGCGACGCCGAGCCGAACCTCGCCGGGCCCCGGCGCGAGGCGGCACAGGCTGTCGGCGGCGAGCACCAGCGCCGCGCCGCCGAGCGCCGAGGGCAGCAGCAGCGCCGCCGGGCGGTGGCCGAAGATCGGACGCAGCAGGTGCGGCACCACCAGTCCGACGAAGCCGACCACGCCCGTCACCGCAACGCTCGCCCCCACGGTCAGCCCGGTGCCGAGCACCACGAGCGCCTGCAACCGCCCGAGCCGTACCCCCATCGATCGCGCCGCCGTCTCGCCCAGCGTCAGCGCGTCGAGTGCGGGGCCGGTGAGGAGCAGGAGCGCGGCCCCCACGCCCAGGAAGGGCAGCGCCGGCAGCAGGTCCGCCCAGCCGCGATCGGTGAGCGCCCCCATCAGCCAGTCGATGACCTCGGCGGTGGCATAGGGATTGGGCGCGATCGAGATCAGGAAGGCGGTGAGCGCGCCCGCGAGGCTCGCCAGCACCGTGCCCGCGAGGATGAAGCCGACCGCGCTCTGCGACCGCCAGGTGAGCGCGGCGAGCAGCGCCATCGACCCCGCCGCCGCGAGCATCGCGCAGGCGAACAGCCCGCCCGTCCAGCCGAACACGATCGCCGCCACCGCACCGAGCGCAGCCGAGGAGGACACGCCGACCACCGCGGGATCGGCGAGCGGGTTCCTGAGATAGCCTTGGAGCACCGCGCCCGACAGCCCGAGCACCGCGCCGAGGACGAGCCCCAGCACCGCGCGCGGCAGGCGCAGCTCGATGACGATGCGCCACAGCGGATCGCCGCTCCACCACGCCGACGGCGGCACCCAGATCTTGCCCGCCATCAGCGAAGCAGCGAACAGCAGCAGCACGAGCGCGGCCAGCATGGCGAGTCTCGCGGTGCGGGTCATTGCAGAATCTGCCGCCGGATCGCGGCGAGCTGCTCGACCGCGGGCACGATCGTCGGCCCGCCGCAATTGACGAGCGTGCGCGGGAACACCGCCTGCCGGGTGCGATAGGTGAGCACGCGCGATCGGATCGCCGAGGCGCGCGTCGAGAATTCGGGCGCCATGATGAGCTGGGGCGGCGCCTCGAGGATGGTTTCGAGCGGCAGCCGGCCGGTATGCGACAATCCGTAATCGGCCGCGGCGTCGCGCAAGCCGACATGGGTCATCAATTCGTCGAGCAGCGTGTTCCTGCCGGTCACGAGATCGCCGCTGATGTAGAGCAGCGCCGAGGGACGCGCCGCGTCGTGTGGTGCGGTCGCCGCCAGCGCCTCATCGATCCGCGCGACCAGCGCCTGCCCCCGCCCCGGGCGATCGACCGCGCGCGCCAGCTCCATGATCTGCGCCTTGCTGCCCGCGACCGTGGTCGGCGAATCGAGCAGCAGCACCTTCAGGCCGGCGCGTTCGTAGGCGGCGCGGGTCGCGGCCGGCGTGAAGGTGCTCGTCACCACCAGATCGGGGCGCAGCGCAATCACCTCCTCCGCGGTGCCCGAGGTGGCGCGATAGCGACGCGCGACCTCGGGGGGGAGCGAGCTTGCCGCCGGATCCTTCGAATAATGGCTGATCGCGGCGATCCGCTCCGGCTCGACCAGCGAGACCAGGATCTGGTCCGCGCAGGGATTGGTCGAGACGATCCCGCCGCGCGTCGGCGCCGCCGGCCGGGTGCAGGCGGCTAGCGTCAGCAACAAGGTCAGGATCGTCGCGAGGCGCATCAGTCGAGCTTCATCCGAATACCGCCATAGGCCGCGCGGCCGAAGGTGCCATAGCCCGACACGGTTTCGTAATGCGCGTCGAACAGATTCTCGATGCGGCCGTAGATCGCGAAGCGCTCGCCCACCGGCAGTTCGGCGCGCACGCCGGCGAGCACATAGCCGTCGAGCCGCGGATCAATGAAATCGGCGTAGTCGACGCTGTCGCCCACGACCTGGAGCGTGCCGCCGACCGACAGCCCGACCGGCAGGCGGTAATCGGCGGAGAAATTGACCGTCTCGCGCGGGCGGCGGGCGAGATCCATGCCGTAGCTCGCACCGGGCGTCCGGTTTTCCGCGTGGGTGTAGGTGTAATTGGCCTCGACGCGGAGCGCGTCGACCGGGCGCAGCGCCAGCGCGATCTCGACGCCCTGCGCGCGGGCGCGGCCGATGTTGGCGTAGGTGCCGTAAGGCCGCTGATAGCAGACCGAGGCCTCGTCATCGATCTCGTCGGCGGGGCAGGACTGGAAATCGATCTGGTTATGCGTGTCGCGGTGGAACCAGGTCGCCGAAGCGCGCACCCGGCCGTCGAGCAGCGCTTGCTCGACGCCTATGTCGTAGCTCGTCGCCGTCTCCGGGCGAAGCGTCGCATTGCCGTAGGAACCGTGCAGTTGGTAGAGCGTCGGCGCCTTGAAGCCCTCGGCATAGCTCGCGCGCAGCGTGGTGCCGGTATCGAGCGCGAGCGCGGCATTGGCGCCGAACGTGGTGTGGCTGCCGAAATCGTCATGATCGTCGTTGCGCACCCCGCCGGTGAGCGTGAGCTGACGCAACGGCTGGACGATCAGCTCGCCATAGACGCTGGTGACGCCGGTCGAGGCGGTGGTGGCGCCGTCGTCGAAGCGGCTGTCCTCGTGCTCGGCGCCGGCGACGATGCGAAGCTGGTCGAGGAGCTGATAGTCGCCCTGATATTCGTAGCGCTCGGAGCGGCCGCGGCCGATGAAGGCGGGCGCGTCGCCCAGGGTCGGATCGTAATTGTCGCGGTTGACGTCGGCGATCGTGAACGCGGCGCGGTTACGGAAGCGGCCGACATTCGCGTGGACGCCGGCATAGCCGTAGAGCTCCTGCGTCGTCGAATAGTCAGGCGTGTCGGCGAAGGTATAAGCAGGCGCCGGATAGCCATCGAGATCGATCCGCGAATGCGCGTAATAGCCGCGCAGGTCGAGCCCGATGCCGTCGGCAATGTCCACGCCCAGTCGCGCGCTGCCGCCGATCTGGCGATACCCGTCACGCTCGGTGCCGTCGGCGGCGGCCGAGATGCCGTCACTGCGCAGATAGCCCGCAGTGAGCGCCCCGGAGAGCGCGCCGCTGCGGCCGGAGACCGCGCCGTTGGCGAAAACGCTGTCCGCCGCGCCATATTCGGCGTTCGCGCGCGCGGCGATGCCTGCCTCGGGCGGCCGTTCGGTGACGATGTTGACGACGCCGCCGATCGCCTGGCTGCCCCAGGGCACCGAATTGGCGCCGCGCAGCACCTCGACATGCTCGACCGCGCCCGAAAGCAGGCTGCCGAAATCGAACGCGCCGCCGGGCGACGAGGGATCGTTGACGCGCACGCCGTCGATCAGGACGAGCGTCTGCGTGGCCTCGGCGCCGCGGATGCTGAGGCTGGTGACGGTGCCCGGCCCACCGCTGCGCGTCACGCCGATGCCGGGCGTGGTGGCGAGATAATCGGCGATCGAGACGGTCTGCCGCGTTTCCAGGTCGTCGCGGGTGACGACGGTGATCGCATCGCCGGTCTCGTCGGCCGCCTGCGGTGCGCCGGCGGCGGTGACGACGATGGGATCGGCGGTTTCCTGCGCGAGCGCGGGGGTAGTCAGAGCGACGGACGAAAGAAGCAACAGGCGGAACATGCGGGCCTTCCTCGATGCGTCCGCCGCGCACCATTGCGAGCGGACGAAGCGTCGCTCGCTCGAGGAAAACCCTCGTCCGCCCGGCACACCCCGTCCGCGCAGAGGATCGACCGTGGCGGGCAGGTCTCCTGGCTTCCGGGTCAGGGCTGGCGCGCCGCCTTCCCGGGACATGAGCCCAGTGGCGTGATGGCGCGCCGGCTATCCGGTCACAGTTGCGGGGGCAGCGCCGGCATTGCGGACCCTGCGGCCCACGCACCGGACTTCCCTTTTGATCCCTTCGAGAGGGAACCCGTCACGACCGCGCGCTTAGCCATTTGCGACGAATCGATCAAGTTCGGCCAAAAGAGGGGTTTTCAAGACGGGCCGTTTATGATTCTTAAAGGAGCCCGGTGGCAACGGTAACAGATTGTCTTCGCGCGGGGGGCGCTATGAAGGGTATTACGGGTCAGGTGCTCGACGCACCGTCGACCGACGCGGACGGGCAGCCGGTCATCGGCATCCTGATCGGGTCGTTCGCGGCGCTGGCGTTGTGGGGCGGGATCGTCGGGCTGATCAGCCTGATCGTCTGATCGGGCAGCGCGTCAGTGATTGTGTCGTGGCGTGCGCGCCGCGATCTTTCGGTATTTCAGCGCGAATTCCAGCGCCGCGCCGTCGGCTAGCTGGCCGGTTTTCTCGCGGAACAGCTCTTCCCAGGGCGAATGGCTTTCGGGGACGGGCGGCGGCGCGTCGGCCTTGCGGCGCGCGATCTCGGCCGCATCCACCAGCGCATCGCACGTCCCCGCGTTCAGATCGACGCGGATCACGTCGCCGGTGCGCAGCCATGAAAGCCCGCCGCCGACCGCGCTTTCGGGGCTGACGTTGAGGATCGACGGGCTGTCCGACGTGCCCGACTGCCGCCCGTCGCCCAATGTCGGCAGCCAGGCGATGCCGCGCCGGATCAGCGCATCGGGCGGCTGCATGTTGACGACCTCTGCCGAACCAGGCCAGCCGATCGGGCCCGAGCCGCGCATCACCAGGATGCAATTCTCGTCGATCGCCAGCGCGGGATCGCTGATGCGATGGTGATAATCGTCCGACCCGTCGAACACGATCGCGCGCCCCTCGAACACGCCTTCCGCACCCGGGCGTGACAGGTAGCGCCGGCGGAATTCCTCGGAAATCACCGAGGATTTGAGGATGCCGAGATCGAAGAGATTGCCCGACAGCGCGAGATAGCCCGCCTTTTCCATCAGCGGATCGTCGAACGGGCGGATCACCTCGCGATCGCGCGACTCGCGGCCCTGGATGTTCTCCGCGATCGTGCGGCCGGTGCAGGTCAGGCAATCGCCGTCGAGCCGCCCGGCCCCGAGCAACTCCCACAGGATCGCGGGCACGCCACCGGCGCGATGGAAGCGCTCGCCGAGATATTGGCCCGCGGGCTGGACGTTGGCGAGCAACGGCAGATCATAGCCGTGGTCGGTGAGGTCGCGCGGGGCCAGATCGACACCGGCATGCCGCGCCATCGCCATGATGTGCGGCTGTGCGTTGCTCGAGCCGCCGATCGCGGTGAGCAGGCGGATCGCGTTGAGGAAGCTCGCGCGCGTCAGGATCATCGAGGGGCGCAGATCCTCGTAGGCCATGTCGACGATGCGGCGGCCGGTTTCGTACGCCATCTGCCCGCGCTCGCGATACGGCGCAGGGATCATTGCGCAGCCGGGGAGCGACATGCCCAATGCTTCCGCGATGGAGTTCATCGTCGAGGCGGTGCCCATGGTATTGCAATGCCCCGCCGAGGGCGCGCTGTCGCACGCGCGATCGAGGAACTCCTCCTCGCTGATTTCGCCTGCCGCGAGCTTACGGCGCGAGCGCCAGATGACGGTGCCCGACCCAACCAGCTCGCCCTCGTGCCAGCCGTCGAGCATCGGCCCGCCCGACAGCACGATCGCCGGGATGTCGACGGTCGAGGCCGCCATGATCGCCGCCGGCGTGGTCTTGTCGCAGCCCGTGGTGAGAACGACCGCATCGATCGGATAGCCGTAGAGCAATTCGGTGAGCGTCAAATACGACAGGTTGCGGTCGAGCGCCGCGGTGGGGCGGCGGCAATTCTCGAAGATCGGGTGGACCGGAAATTCGATCGGGATACCGCCTGCGTCGCGGATACCGTCGCGCACGCGGCGCGCGAGATCGAGATGGATGCGGTTGCACGGCGCCAGATCGCTGCCTGATTGGGCGATGCCGACGATCGGCTTTCCCGACCGCAGCTCGGCAGGCGTCAGGCCGTAATTCATGAAACGCTCGAGATAGAGCGCGGTCATGTCGGCGCGGGCGGGATCGGCGAACCAGTCGCGCGAGCGGAAGCGGCGGTTGGGCGTGCGATCGGTCATGGCGCTTGTTAGCGCTAACGGAATGACGGTTCAATGCCGGTCAGATTCCGGCGTCATCCTGACGAACGTCAGCATCCATTATCGTCTCGCTCCAGTTTAGAGCAGCGAGCCTGAAATCAGAACCGTTCGTCCCCGGACTTGATCCGGGGTTGTCGAAGCACCGTCCTTTTCCCGCCGTGGAAAAGAAGAACGGCCCTTCGACAAGCTCAGGGCGAACGGCCGTGGGTCAAATTAAACGCCCGTTGCTCTAAGCCGAGTGCCAATGGATGCTGACTTTCGTCAGCATGACGAACGGGGTTTTGACAACGGCAACGGCGGAAAGCCGAGATCGATCGCTCGGTCCTCCCCAGAACGGATTATCGCATTCGATCAGCGCGACTTTCCAATCGCGCCGCCACGCCTTGAGTTGCTTTTCGCGCGCGATCGCCGCCTCCATCGTCTCCGCCATTTCGAAATGGACGAGGCGCTTGACTCCGTATCGCGACGTGAACCCTCGAACGGAGCCGGTGCGATGCTGGTGAAGCCGCGCCATCAGATCGGACGTCACGCCAATGTAGATCGTGCCGTGGCGGCCGCTTGCGAGAATATAGACGCACGGTTGTCGTTCGCGCATTCCGTCAGGCTAGCCCGTCATGCTGACGAACGTCAGCATCCATTATCGCTCGGGATATTGTATTGGCGCAGCGCCCACGATGCCGAATGGAACCCTCAGCGCTTGTCGGCAACCACCTCGGGACGGCGACGGCGTGGGGGGGCGTCGGAGTGGCGGCGCACCAGCGCGTAATCGAGCAGCACGCGTTTTGGCGCGGCGGGCTTGCCCGCGCGACGCTCTCGCGCTTCGACGACGAGCTGGTCGAGCGCGGCGCGCGACATGTCCGCGATCGGCTGGTGGATCGTGGTCAGTTCGGGCCAGATCGTGGTCGCGAACGGGGTGTCGTCGAACCCGCAGATGCTGAGATCGCCCGGCACGTCGATGCCGCGGCGATGCGCGACCGCGATCGTGGCGGCCGCCATGTCGTCGTTGCTCGCGAAGATCGCGGTCGGGCGCGGATCGTGCGCGAGCAGATGCTCGGCGGCGTCGAGCCCCGAGCGGTAGGTGAACAGTCCCTGCGCGATCAGCGCGTCGTCGACCGGCGCGCCGCGTGCCTCGAGCGCCGCGCGATAGCCCTCCAGCCGGCGCGTGCTGGCATGCTGGTTGGGATTGCCGACGATGAAGCCGATGCGATCATGCCCCATCGCGAGCAGGTGCTGCGTCATCGCGCGTGCCGCCTCGAAATCGTCGATCCCGACCGAGGAGACGCGCTCGGGCGGGCGGGCGCTCGCGACCAGCACCACCGGCACGTCGGCGGCCTCGAATATCGCGATCACTTCGCTCGAATCGCTGAGCGGCGGCGGGAGCAGCACGCCGTCCACGCCGCCGTCGAGCAGATGGCGCGCCGCGCGTTGCTCGTCCTGGCCAGGCTCGCATTTCTCGATGACGAGCTGGACGTCGCCGCGGCTCGCCTGATCGAGCACGCCGACGAGAAATTCGCTCAGATAGGCTGCGCTCGGGTTGCTGTAGAGCAGGCCGATGCGCACCTGCCCGCCGCCCGCCAGGCTGCGCGCGGCGGAATTGGGCGCATAGTTGAGCGCGCGGATGGCATCCTCGACGGCGGCGCGGGTGAGCGGGCGCACCGTCTGTTCGCCGTTGATCACGCGTGACACCGTCATCGGGGAGACGCCGGCGCGCTTGGCGACGTCGGCGATCGTGGGGGCGCTGCTGCCGCGCCGGCTGGGTCTCTTGGCCAATGTTTGTCCCTCTGTTCAGCAGTTAATGCCCCGGAGCATGGGGGAAGCGCAATGCCTCGTAATAATCGAGGCTGTGCGCGGGCGGCGCTTCGCCCGGCGGCAGCGGCAATCCGGACAGCGACTGGAACCAGGCGATCGAGGCATCGCGCCACCATTGCGCCTCGCGGCGCTGGATCGCGAGGAAGGTGGCGGCTTTCGCATAGCGTTCCTTGTCGACATAGCGCTTCAGCCCCGCCCAGGTGTGCTGCATGTCGGCGACCGCCGCGACTCCACGGCCATAGCGACGGACGAGCGTGTTCCAGAGCGTATCGCCCGAGCCCATCCGATAGGTCCAGGGCAGGTGATGGAACCACAGCAGATAATCGTCGCCCACGGTCGCGAGATCGGCGAAGCGCTTCGCCACCGGCGGCGCATATTGCGCCACCGCGTCGCTGCCCGCGGCCGTGCGGTCGAAGCCGATGCCGTGCGCGTCGGCGCGGCTGTAATAGACCGGGTTCCATTCGGGACGATCGAGATCGCCCACCCATGGCCCCGGCCCGTAATGGTGCCCGGTCGCCATCTGGTGCGCGAGACCGAGCGGCGTCATGTAATCGACCGCGGCCTGGCGCGAGCCCATCATCATCGCCGTGACCGGCGCGACGAAGGCGGGATCGGCGGTGAAGGTCTGTTCTACCCATTCCCCGGCGATCGCGCGCGAGGACAGGTCGGGATCCCAGGCGAGGCGGCCGAAGGCGTACCAGTTCGCCTGGTTGAAATCGGAGCCCGTCCAGTCGCGATCCGAGCCGATATTGGCGACGCCCGCGATCGCGCTCAGCTTGCGGTCGTCGAGCGCGCCTTCGACCACCCTGGCCACGGTCGAGCCTTTGCCCTTGGCATAGGTGTCGGCATCGAGCGCTTCCTCGAACAGCGGGCCGAGATAGACGAGGTGCGTCGCGAAGCCGAGATATTCCTTGGTGATCTGGAGCTCGAGCGCGAGCGGCGTCTTGGGCATCGCCCCGAACAGCGGCGAAAAGGGCTCGCGCGGCTGGAAGTCGATCGGGCCGTTCTTGACCTGGACGATCACGTTGGCGGCGAAGTTGCCGTCGAGCGGCTTGAACGCGCTATAGGCCTGCTTGGCGCGGTCCTCGGGGTTTTCGGCCGAATAGACGAAGGCGCGCCAGATCACGACGCCGTCGTGGGGCGCCAATGCGGCAGCGAGCATGTTCGCGCCCTCGGCCTGGCTGCGGTGATAGTCGCCGGGGCCGGGCTGGCCTTCCGAATTGGCCTTGACCAGAAAGCCGCCAAAATCGGGGATCGCGGCGTAGATTTCGTTGGCCTTCGTCTTCCACCATGCAGCGACCTTCGGGTCGAGCGGGTCGGCGGTGCCGAGGTCGCCCAGCGCCTTGGGCGAGGCGAAATTGACCGAGAGCCAGACCTTGATGCCATAGGGCCGGAACACGTTCGCGAGCGCCGCCGCCTTGGCGATGAAGCGCGGCGTCAGCATGTCGGGCGCGGCGTTGACGTTGTTCAGCACGGTGCCGTTGATGCCGATCGAGGCGTTGGCGCGCGCGTAATCGGTGTAGCGCGGGTCGGCGTAGTCGGGGAGCGTCCACCAATCCCAGATCGATTGGCCGGCATAGCCGCGCTCGACGGTGCGATCGAGATTGTCCCAGTGATCGAGCATGCGCAGCGCGATTTTCGGCGCGGAGGCGATGTCGAGCGCGTCGAGCGATGCGCCGGTCTGCGCCAGCCGCAGCCAGGCGAAGGCGCCGTGGAGCAGGCCGATGTCGGTGTTGGCGGCGATCAGCGTCACCGGTGCGCCGTCAAGCGTGACGCTGCGGATCAGATAGCCCTCATCGCCGAGTGGCGCGAGCGGCAGGTCGAGCGCGGCGAGGCGGGAAAACTCGGCGGGCGTGCCGATGACGAGCGCGCCCGCGCGCGGGGCCGACGCCCGCGGGGCCGGTGCACCGAGCAGGCCCGCGAGGCCGCGGTCGAGCTCGTCGAGCGCCGCGCGCAGGCTGGGCGAGCGATCGGCGGGTGCGACGATCGTCGTCGCGCGTGCTGCGAGGGCGGCGCGCGGCGCGGGCGCGAGCGGGCTGTAGCGTAACCACAGGTCGTAGCCGTCTTCGGCGCGTGCGGTTGACGACGTTCCGAGCAGCCCCGCGCCCAACAGCATCGCCAATGCCAGCATCCACCTTTTCATCCGCCGCCCTCTCCTCTTCGTGGTTGACAACCTCCTAGACCATGGTAGCGCTATCAGCAACGGCCGCGGTCAGCGCGGCGCAAATCGAGGGGAGGATTGGGATGAAGGTTCGCGCGATCCTGTGCGCCGTTTCGGCGCTGGCGCTGGTCTCGGCGGCGCCAATTTCCGCGCCCGCCGGCGCTACGCCCGCCGCGGCGCAAGCCGAACAGCCGCTCTACAAACAAGCATCCGCGCCGGTCGCCGATCGCGTCGAGGATCTGCTCCAGCGCATGACGCTCGAGGAGAAGGTCGCCCAGCTCGAAGTGGTGTGGACGGGCAAGACCGCCATCTTCGACGCCAACGACCAGTTCGACGCGGCGAAGATGGCGAAGGTTTACCCCGACGGCATCGGCGGCGTCGCCCGCCCGTCCGACGCGCACGGCCCGATAAGCCCGCGCGAGCTGCCCGGCCGCGATATCGCGCAGACGATCAAGCTCGTAAACGCGATGCAAAAATGGGCGACCACCAGGACGCGCCTCGGCATCCCCATCCTGTTCCACGAGGAAGGGCTGCACGGCTACGCCGCGTTGGGCGCGACCAGCTTTCCGATCCCGATCGGCCTTGCCTCTTCATGGGATCCCGATCTGGTGCGGCGTACCAACGTGGTCACCGCGCGTGAGATTCGCGCGCGCGGCGTGACGCAGGCGCTCTCGCCCGTGGTCGACATCGCACGCGATCCGCGCTGGGGCCGGATCGAGGAGACGTTCGGCGAAGACCCGTATCTGGTCGGCGAGCTGGGCGTCGCCGCGGTCGAAGGATTGCAGGGGCCGGGACGTGCGCGGGTGTTGAAGCCCGGCCATGTCTTCGCGACGTTGAAGCACCTCACCGGCCACGGCCAGCCCGAAGGCGGCACCAATGTCGGCCCCGCGCCGGTTTCCGAGCGCGAGCTGCGCGAGAATTTCTTCCCGCCGTTCGAGGAAGTGATCCGCCGCACCGGGGTCGCCGCGGTGATGCCCTCGTACAACGAGATCGACGGCGTTCCCTCCCACGCCAACAAATGGCTCCTCACCGACGTGCTGCGCGGCGAATGGGGATTCCGCGGCGCGATCACCAGCGATTATTCGGCGATCGACCAGCTCAAGGACATCCACCACGTCGCGGGCGATCTGGAGGAAGCGGCGCGGCTCGCGCTCGCGGCGGGGGTCGACATGGACCTGCCCGATGGGCTTTCGTACCAGACGCTCGTCGCGCAGGTGCGCGCGGGCAAGGTGCCCGAGGCCGAGGTGGACGATGCCGTGCGCTACGTGCTCGACATGAAGTTCCGCTCGGGGCTGTTCGAGCATCCCTATGCCGACGTCGCCGTCGCCGAAGCGATCACCAACAACGACGAAGCGCGCGCGCTGGCGCTCGAGGCGGCGCAGAAATCGATCGTGCTCCTGAAGAACGACGGCGTGCTGCCGTTGAAGCCCCAGGGCACGATTGCGGTGATCGGCCCCAATGCGGCCAAGGCGCATCTCGGCGGCTATTACGGCATCCCGCCGCACACCGTGTCGCTGCTCGACGGCGTCAAGGCCGAGGTGGGGGATCGGGCGAAGGTGGTCTATGCCGAGGGCGTGCGGATCACCGAGAGCGACGATTGGTGGGCGGACGCGGTGGCGCTCGCTAACCCGGCGGAGAACCGGCAGCGGATCGCCGAGGCGGTCGCGGTGGCGAAGGGCGCCGACACGATCATCCTCAACATCGGCGGCAACGAGCAGACCAGCCGTGAGGGCTGGGCCGACAACCATCTCGGCGACCGCGACGACATCGTTATGGTGGGCGAGCAGCAGGAATTGTTCGATGCGCTGAAGGCGCTCGGCAAGCCGATGGTCGTGGTGCTCACCAACGGCCGACCGCTCGCGGTCAACACCGTCGCCGACCAGGCCAACGCGCTGATCGAGGGCTGGTATGGCGGCGAGCAGGGCGGCACCGCGATGGCGGACGTGCTGTTCGGCAAGGTCAATCCGGGCGGCAAGCTGCCGGTGACCTTCGCGCGCAGCGTCGGGCAGCTGCCGGTTTTCTACAACCACAAGCCGAGCGCGCATCGCGGCTATCTGTTCGACACCACCGAGCCGCTGTTCCCGTTCGGCTACGGGCTCAGCTACACGAGCTTTGCGATCGGCGCGCCGCGGCTATCGGCCAAGACGATCGGCATCGGCGGCAGCGTCACCGTGTCGGTCGACGTGAGCAACACCGGCAAGGTCGTTGGCGACGAGGTTGTGCAACTCTACATCCGCGACCGGGAAAGCTCGGTGACGCAGCCGGTCAAGGAGCTCAAGGGCTTCCGCCGCGTGACGCTCGCGCCCGGCGAGAAGCGCACCGTCACCTTCACGCTGACGCCCGAGGCGCTGGCGCTGTGGAACATCGACATGAAGCGCGTGGTCGAGCCGGGCGCGTTCGACATCATGGTCGGTCCCAATTCGCGCGACCTCAAGACCGTGACGCTGGAGGTGTCATGAGGCTGCTGCTCCTCGTCGCCGCGGCGCTCGCCGCGTCGCCGGTGGCGGCGCAGGAGACGCACTGGGTCGCCTCGTGGGGATCGGCGCAGCAGGTGCCCGAGCCGCACAACGCGGTGCCCGAGGACGCGCTCACCGATGCGACGCTGCGCCAGACGGTGCACCTGTCGCTCGGCGGCGAGACGCTGCGGGTGCGCGTGTCGAACGCGTTCGGCACCGCGCCGCTGACGATCGACGCCGCGACGATCGCGCGCCCGATCACGCGCGGCAAGCCGCGGATCGCGCTAGACAGCGTCCAACCGCTCACCTTCGACGGCAAGGCGGCGGTGACGATCCCCGCGGGCGCCGAATATTATTCCGATCCGATTCGCTTCGCCGCGGCGCCGGGATCGGACGTCACGATCAGCATCCACTATCCGCAGCCGCCCGCGCAGCAGACCGGCCATTCCGGTTCACGCGCCACCTCGTTCGTGGCGCCAGGCAACCGTGTGCGCGATGCCGCCCTGCCCGACGCCAAGCCGATCGAGCATTGGTACCAGCTCTCCGATATCGAGGTCGCCGCGGGTCCGGAGGTGCGTGCGATCGTGGCGATCGGCGATTCGATCACCGACGGCCACGGCGCGACCACCGACGGCGACGATCGCTGGCCCGACCGGCTCGCAGCACGGCTGCGCGACGTGGGGGTCGAAATCGGCGTCGTCAATACCGGGATCGGCGGCAACCGCGTACTGCTCGACGGGCTCGGCCCCAATCTGCTCGCGCGCTTCGATCGCGACACGGCGGCGCGCAGCGGCGTTACCGACGTGATCCTGCTCGAAGGTATCAACGACCTCGGCACGCTGACGCGCGACGCGCCGGTATCGCAGGCCGAGCACGACGCGTTGGTCGCGCGGATCACGACCGGCTATCAGCAGATCATCGACCGCGCGCATGCGCAGGGGCTGCGCATCTGGGGCGGCACGCTGACGCCGTTCGTCGGCAATGAGTATTATCACGCCGACGCCGCCAACGAGGCCGACCGCCAGGCGATCAACGCCTGGATCCGCGCGCCCGGCCATTTCGACGGCGTGATCGATTTCGACGAAGCCGTGCGCGACCCTGCGCATCCCGAGCGGCTGTTGCCGACATATGATTCGGGCGACCATCTCCATCCCTCCCCCGCCGGCTATGCGGCGATGGCGGCGGCGGTGCCGATCGACGCGTTCGCGCAGCACCCGACGGAAGGCCCGGCGATCGCGATCACCTTCGACGACCTGCCGGTGCATGGGCCGCTGCCCGAAGGCGACAGCCGGGTCGCGATCATGGCCAAAATCAGCGCCGCGCTGAAGGCGGCGGGCGTACCGCCGACCTACGGCTTCACCAACGGGGGATTCGCCGAAAACGAACCCGCCTCCAAACCCGCGCTGGCGGCATGGCGCGCCTCGGGCCAATTGCTCGCGAACCACAGCTGGTCGCACATGAATTTGAACGAACACGAGTTCGACGACTGGAAAGTCGACGTGGTGCGCGACGAGGCGGTGATCGCGCCGCTGATGGCAGGGGCGGACTGGCACTGGCTGCGCTACCCCTATCTCGCCGAGGGCGAGACGCCGGCGAAGCGGCAGGCCGCGCGCGCCTTCCTCGCCGAGCGCGGCTATAAGGTGGCAAGCGTGACGATGAGCTTCGGCGATTATGCCTGGGCCGCACCCTATGCGCGCTGCGTTGCGGCGAAGAACACAGGCGGCATCGCCGCACTCGAGGCGAGCTACATGAAAGCGGCGGCCGATACGCTCGCCTGGGCGCGATCGGCGTCGGAAGCGGTGGAAGGCCGCCAGATTCCACTGGTGCTGCTGATGCATGTCGGCGCGCTCGACGCGAAGCTGCTACCGCGCCTGCTGACCTATTACCGATCGCAGGGAGCGCGCTTCGTGTCGCTGGCCGACGCCGAGCGCGATCCCTTCTATGCCGGCGATCTCTCCCCGGCGACGGCGCATCATCCGGCGACGCTCGACGCCGCGGCACACGAGAAGGGGATTGCGCTCCCACCCGCGCCATCTCCCCCGGCGATGCTGGAAAGCATTTGCCAATGATCGCCATCCAGCGCAGAGCGGCGGCGTTATCCACATGACGCTTGACTAATATGCTATATCGCATATTGGTAGCGCTATCAGACGCGAGGGGATGCACGAGATGGATTTTGCGGTGGAAACCGCGTTGCCGGCCGATTGGCGGACCGGCCGCTTCGTCGGGCGGATCGATCGTGGCGAGGGGCCCTGCGTCGTCCTGGTTCGCGACGGCCGGGTCGCCGACATCACCGATACCTACCCAACCGTCGCCGCGTTCGCCGCGGCGGGCGCGCCCGATTGCACCGGCGAAGACCTGGGACCGCTCGAGGCGCTCGGCCTGTCGGTCGAAAGCACGCCCCG
Source organism: Sphingomonas sp. (assembly GCA_035538935.1). GTDB lineage: Bacteria > Pseudomonadota > Alphaproteobacteria > Sphingomonadales > Sphingomonadaceae > Sphingomonas. The sequence goes on along the minus strand of DATLJH010000016.1, from coordinate 347,114 downwards.
GCTGCTGAGCCCGATCGATCTCCAGTGCGTCAAGGCGTCGGGCGTCACCTTCGCGGTCTCGGCGATCGAGCGCGTGATCGAGGAGCGCGCGCGCGGCGATGCCGGCAAGGCCGCCGAGGTGCGCGGACGGCTGGAGGCGCGCATCGGCGGCTCGATCCGATCGGTCGTCCCCGGCAGCGCCGACGCCGCGGCGCTCAAGCAGGCGCTGATCGAGGACGGCATGTGGTCGCAATATCTCGAGGTCGCGATCGGGCCGGACGCGGAGATCTTCACCAAGTCGCCGGTGCTCTCGACTGTCGGCTGGGGCGCCGAGATCGGCGTGCGATCGGATTCGACCTGGAACAATCCCGAGCCCGAGGTGCTGCTGCTGGTCGCGCCCGACGGCGCACCGGTCGGCGCGTGCCTGGGCAACGACGTCAATTTGCGCGATTTCGAAGGCCGTTCTGCGCTGCTGCTCGGCAAGGCGAAGGACAATAACGCCTCGTGCTCGCTGGGGCCGTTCATCCGGTTGTTCGACGCGGGTTTCACGATGGAGGACGTGCGCGAGGCCGAGCTCGATCTGGAGATAGCGGGCGCCGACGACGGCTATCGCCTGACGGGCCACAGCTCGATGCGCGAGATCAGCCGCGACCCAGAGGAACTGGTGCGCCAGTCGCTGAGCGAGCATCACTATCCCGACGGCTTCGTGCTGTTCCTCGGCACGCTGTTCGCGCCGACGCAGGACCGCGACGAGCCCGGACGCGGCTTCACCCACAAGATCGGCGACACGGTGTCGATCGCGACGCCGCGGCTCGGCACGCTCGTCAACCGCGTCGTCACCTCGAAGCAGGCCGCGCCGTGGACGATGGGGATCGGCGCGCTGATCGCCAACCTGGCCGGCCGCGGGCTGCTCGCGCGGCCCGCCGAATGATCCTCGATACACCCATCACCCGACGTCAAGGACTGCCTGAATGCTGCAAGAAGTGAGCGCCGACGGAACCGATACCGGCCGATCGGCGCGCTACCCGAGCCTCGCCGACAAGCGCGTGTTCATCAGCGGCGGCGGCTCGGGGATCGGCGCCGGGCTGGTCGAGGCGTTCGTGCGGCAGGGCGCGCGCGTCGCCTTCGTCGACATCGCCGATGCGCCCTCGCGCGCGCTGGTGGAGAAGCTCGCCCCCGACGCCCGCCACGCGCCGCGCTTCGACCATTGCGACATCACGGATCTCGACGCGTTCAAGGCGGCGATCGGCGCGGTCGAGACGGAGTTCGGCGGCATCGACGTGCTGATCAACAACGCCGCCAACGACGATCGGCACGACATCGACAAGGTGACGCCCGTCTATTGGGACGACCGCATGGCGGTGAACCTGAAGCATCAGTTCTTCGCGGCGCAGGCGGTGTGGCCGGGGATGAAGGCGCGCGGCGGCGGGGTGATCCTCAATTTCGGATCGATCTCCTGGCATCTGGGGCTGCCCGACATCGCGCTCTACCAGACCGCCAAGGCGGCGATCGAGGGGCTGACGCGCAGCCTGGCGCGCGAGCTGGGCCGCGACAACATCCGCGTCAACACGATCGTGCCGGGCAACGTCCAGACGCCGCGGCAATTGCAATGGTACACGCCCGAGGGCGAGGCGGAGATCGTCGCGGGCCAGTGCCTCGACGGGCGCATCCAGCCCGCGGACATCGCGGCGATGGCGCTGTTCCTCGCCTCCGACGACGCGCACATGTGTACCGCGCATGCGTATTGGGTCGACGCCGGCTGGAGCTGAACCGGGAGAACGCCATGGCCGAAGGGATCACGCGCCGCGAGGGGATCGCCCTGCTGGCGGGGCTCGGCCTGGCGACATACGGCGGCGGGGCTCGTGCGGCATCGACGCCCTCGCTCGACGCGATTGCCCGCAAGAGCGGCCGGCGCTTCGGATCGGCGGTGGCATGGAGCGCGCCCGGCGCCGATGCGGGGAGCTTCGCCAACCCGGCCTATGCCGCCCTGATCGAGCGCGAGTGCGGCGTGCTGGTGCCCGAGAACGAATTGAAGTGGCAGGCGCTGCGGCCCGATTCCAAGACCTTCGCGTTCGATCGCGCCGATGCGATCCTGGCCTATGCCGAGCGGCACGGCATGGCGACGCGCGGGCACAACCTGCTGTGGCACCGGCCCAAATGGATGCCGACATGGGAAGAATCCCACGACTTCGGCGCTCGACCGGTCGCCGAGGCCGAACGGCTGCTGACGACGCATATCGAGACCGTGATGCGCCGCTACCGGGGCCGGATCGCGAGCTGGGACGTCGTCAACGAGGCGGTCGATCCCGAGACCGGCGGCCTCGTCGAGATCGCGCTGTCCAGGGCGCTGGGCGGGGCGCAGCACTCGGTCGACCTCGCCTTCCACACCGCGCGCGCCACGGCGCCGGCGGCCGAGCTCGTCTACAACGATTACATGAGCTGGGAGGCGGGCAACGCCACGCATCGCGCCGGCGTGCTGCGGCTGCTCGAAGGCTTTCGCACGCGGGGCGTGCCGGTCGACGCGCTGGGGGTGCAATCGCACCTCGTCACCGACGGGCCGGACATCGCCGCGACCGTGGCGCGGCAGGAACGCGACTGGCGCGCCTTCCTCGATGCGGTGACGGCGATGGGGTATCGCCTGCTGATCACCGAGTTCGACGTGCGCGACAACGGATTGCCGGTGGACCCGGCGGTGCGCGATCGCGCGGTCGCCGATTACACGCGCGCCTATCTCGACATCATGCTCGACTATGCGCAGCTAGGCGACGTGCTCGTCTGGGGCATGGGCGACAAATATAGCTGGCTGCAGGGATTCGACCCGCGCGACGACGGCCACCCGCGACGCGGCTGCCCCTATGACGCGGCCTTCCGGGCGACACCGATGCGCGCGGCGATCGCGGCAGCGTTCGCCGCGGCCCCGGCGCGCGGCTGACGTCCGGACCCTCGACGCCGTGCAGGACAGCGCGTCGCTGCGATCGACCGTCGAACAAAAGGGCGCCCCTCCCGAAGGAGAGACGCCCTCCATTGCGACCCGAAGGCCCCCCAAGAAACGCTACAGGTTGCCGCGGATGATGAACGAGAAGCGGCGATCGTTCATGAAATAGGATCGCGGCCCCCTCAACCCGCTGAGCGTGAACATCTGCGAGGTCTTGGTGATCTCGTTGGTGAGGTTCACTGCCTGAACGCCGATCTTGACCCCCTTCGTCACAGTGAAGAACGCCGAGGCGTCGAGCTGGCCCGTGGGTTCGTTGAAGATCGGGTAATAAGGGAAAATCACGTCCGACGAGGTGAGCAGGAAGCGCGAGCGCCACTGGTACGCGGCGCGTAGCGAGATCGGCCCCTTTTCGTAGAAGACCTGGACGTTGACATTGTGCTTCGACAATTGCTCGAGCGGCAGCCGGTCGTTGAGGCCGATCGGCGAGTTCGTCACCGGCGCGCCGTTGTTGAGCCGCGAATTGGGCAGCCCCTTGCTCTCGATATAGGTGTAGCTCGCGCTCGCCCCCAGCCCGCTCAGGAAGCCGGGCAGGAAGTCGTACGTCTGCTGATAGGCAATCTCGAAGCCCTTGACCTTGCCCTTGCCGTCGAAATTGGCGGGGCCGCGTGCCTGGAAGGTTTCGGTGATGCCGTTGTTGGTGAGCGTGACGGGCGTCACCGCCTGATAGAAGAAGTTCTTGATCTCCTTGTAGAAACCATCGAACGTCAGCGAGCCGACGCGGGCGAAATACCATTCGGCCGTCACGTCGAACTGATCCGAGATCGCGGGCTTCAGATACGGGTTCCCGCGCGTCAGCTGGAGCTGATACGTGTTCCCGTCGAAACTCGCCTGGAAATAATTGCGCGTGTCGGCGAGCGATGGCCGCGCCAGCGCCCGCGACGCTGCGAAGCGGAAGATCAGGTTGTTGGTCGCGCTGAGCTTGAGGTTCAGGCTCGGCAGGAAATAATGATAGGTGTTGGTGGCGCTGACCGGCTGCGAGCTGCCGTCGCCCGCGAATTGCTGCAGCTCGGCATAGGCCGCCTCACCGAGGTTGCAGATGCCGCCCGGCATGCTCGGCGGGGTTCCCGGCGGCGCATTGGTGGGCGGCGGCTTGATCGCGCAGCGCACGTCGAACGGATCGGTCGCGCCGAGATTGGTCGCGGTCGGGATCGCGAAGGCGCCGTTGGAGCGCAGCTTGGTATCGACGTAGCGCACGCCGACATTGCCCGAGAGCTTGAGCCCGCCATCGGCATAGTCGTCATTGCCGAAACTGAGCATCAGATAGGCGTTGAGGTTGCGTTCGCTGACCGTCTGGATTTCCGAGGGCAGGAAATCCGTGCCCGGAATCACGCCCGCGCGCTGCGAGGCGGGCACCCAGCGGTTGGTCGCCGTGGCGCCATTCTCGTTGTGCCAGATATCGTTGATGCTCTTGAAATATTCTGCCGAGCCCGGATAGGCTTCGATCAGGTTGCCGTTGAAATAATAGCCCCCCGGCGGGGCCGATGTCTGCCCCCGGAAGAAATTGTCGAAGGTGTAGAAGCCCGAATACTCCGGCGACTGGGCGAAGCTGACGGCAGAGCCGGACCAGACCTCGCTGATCGCGCCCCAATTATAGGCGGAATTGCGGATCTTCTGATCGCGATCGGCGTAGCGCGCGCCGACCTTGACGTGCTTCAGGAACGAGCCGTCGTCGAAATTATACTGGGTATCCTCGCGGAACGCCCATTCGTTGCCGACGCTGTGCTCGATGTGATCCATCGCCGCGCGCCAGAACGAGAAATTGGGATTGCGGAAGAATTCATCGTCACTCGCCGCCGCCATGTCGGGATTGGGGGTTCCCCAACCCGCGGCATAGTTCACCGGCTTGTGCGGAATGACCACCGGGATGTCTCCGGTGAGATCGAGTTCTTCGTCGGCGAAGGTGGAGCCGAACACGCTCATATCGAGCGTGTCGTGCTCGGCATGGACATATTGCGCGTCGACGTTGAACGACCAGCGGTCGTTGGGCGTGAACTTGAAGTTCAGACCGTAATCCTCGACGACGTTTTCGTCCTCGACCTCGCGCCGCGACAGCGATTGCTGCATGCCGCCGGTCGGGACATTGGTCGTCGGCTGGCTGCTGTCGGCGGTGCGCCAGCCGGAGCCGGGCAACGTGATATAGCCGCTCTCGAAGACGCCGTTCTCGTCATATTGGTAGTTCTCGAAGCCGCCGACGGGGCATTCGGCGCGCGTCGTGCCGCCGGCGCCCGGCGCGTTGCCCGGACCGTTCCCGTTGGGCAGACAGCCTGCGGGATAGGTATTGTATTCGGCGAGATCGGGCGCGCTTTCGAACGTGTGCTCGCCCCAGCGCTGATAAGCGTCGGTGCGCAGGAACTGCGCGGTCAGCAGCGCGCGGCGATCGAGGCTCTCCCATTGCCCCGCGACCGCGATGCCAGTGCGCTGACGATCGAAATCCTGCGTACGGAACTGCCCGCCGAGCGGCGCATATTGCAGCGCCGAATAGTCTGCCATGCCATCGGCCCCGGCCGTTCCGGCCGTGCCGCAGGGCGGCGTGCCCGCCGCGCTGTCCCAAACCGGGGGCAGCGTCATGTCATCGCTGTCCGATGGCAGCGGATTGCGGCAGATGCCCGTGCTGGTGGAATTGGCCGCGGTGGTGATGCTGTTATCACGGGTCTGGAAATTGGTGACCTGGATGCCGTCCGCGCGCGTGTAGAGCTGTGAATAGGCGACATCGGCGAGGAAACCGATGCGGCCGATGCCGGTATCCCAGGTGTTGCTGACGAGCGCCGAGACGGTGGGCGAGAATTTCTTCGCCATGTCGCCGTAATTGGCCTCGACATCGAAGCTGAACAGGAACCCGTCCTGATCGAACGGCTTGCGGGTGTTGAGGTTGACCGTTCCCGACAGCCCGCCCTCGATCATCTCGGCAGTGGTGTTCTTGTAGACCTCGACCGAGCCGAGCAACTCGGACGGCACGTCGGAGAAGTTGATCGCCTGGCCGTAGACGCCGGTCGAGAAGGTATCGCGGCCGTTGAATTCGGAACGGACGAAGCTGAGGCCGCGGACGACCACGCCCGAGCCCTCGACCGAGAAGTGATCGGGATCGTTGCTGCCCGCGAAGCGGTTGATCGCGACGCCGGGCACGCGCTGCAGCGCCTCGGTGACCGAACGATCGGGCAGCGCGCCGATGTCCGACGCGGTGATCGCATCGACGATCGTGTCCGAGTTGCGCTTGATCTCCTGCGCGTTGGCGAGGCTCGCGCGGATACCGGTGACGACGATCTCGTTGCCGGCCGACGACGAATTGTCCTGATCGTCGCTCTGCGCGGCCGGCGCGTCTTGCGCCCAGACGGGCACGGCAGCGACCGCGCCGCTCAGGACGAGCAGCGATGCCCCGCAGCGCAATGCTGCTTCGGTAGCGCTCCCACGACGATGCCGAGTCGTGCGGCGCAAGCCCAGGAAGTCCCCCATCAATCCCCTCCCACCTGATAGCGCTAACAGCTATGGTTGCGCTTTATTCCTCTTTGCGTAACGCAAGAGGCGGATCGCCGCAAGTCCGCGCAACATTAGACCAGAAAATGTGGCAAAACTGTCACGTCCGGTTCGGTCATAATGTCGAAAAGCCTCGAAGAACGGCGCTTTGCGCGGGCCCTTTTGATACGATGTATCGCTAACTTGAGCATTTGACGCTGCCGCATCGGCCTCTACAATCGGTGCGGGCTGGAGGGGGCACGGGCGAGATGACGCGATCGTTTCGGGGGCGGTTGGAGGCCATGGCATGACCGGGCCGCGCGCGCCGATCGACCGGGTCGTCATCGTCGGCGGGGGCACCGCGGGCTGGATGGCGGCCGCGGCCTTCTCGCGCTACCTCAACAACGGGCGCACGCAGGTGACGCTGATCGAATCGGCGGAGATCGGCACGATCGGCGTGGGCGAAGCGACGATCCCGCCGATCCTCAGCTTCAACAAGATGCTCGGCATCAACGAGAACGAGTTCATCGCGGCGACGCAGGGCACGTTCAAGGCGGGGATCGAGTTCGTCGACTGGGGCGCGATCGGCGAGCGATACCTGCACCCGTTCGGCTATCACGGGCACGAAATCCACGGCGTCGCATTCCACCAGCTCTATCTGCGCGCACGATCGCGCCGCGCGATGCCGCCGATCAGCGACTGGTCGATGAGCGCCGCCGCGATCCGCCACGGCCGCTTCGCGCGGCCCGGCGCGGGGGCATCGGCGCCGCTCAGCGACCTTTATTACGCCTATCAGTTCGACGCCTCGCTCTACGCCAAATACCTGCGCGGCTATGCCGAGCGCGGCGGGGTGGCGCGCATCGAGGGCAAGGTGGTCGACGTCGCGCTCGACGGGGAGAGCGGGTTCGTCGAGGCGGTGACGCTCGCCGACGGGCGGCGGATCGCGGGCGACCTGTTCCTCGACTGCTCGGGCTTTCGCGGGCTGCTGATCGAGCAGGCGCTGGAGACCGGCTATGACGACTGGTCGCGCTGGCTGCCGTGCGACCGCGCGGTGGCAGTGGCGACCGAGAATGTCGTGCCGCCCGAGCCGCTGACGCGCGCGACCGCGCGAGCGCTCGGCTGGCAGTGGCGCATCCCGTTGCAGCATCGGATGGGCAACGGCTTCGTCTATTCGAGCGCCTGGTGTTCGGACGACGCAGCGCGCGAGACGCTGATGGCGAACCTCGAAGGGCCGGCGCTGGCGGAACCGCGCGCACTCTCCTTCACCACCGGGCGGCGGCGGCTGGCATGGGCGAAGAACGTGGTTGCGCTGGGGCTGTCGGGCGGGTTCGTCGAGCCGCTCGAATCGACGAGCATCCACCTGATCCAGGCGGGGATCGCCAAGCTGATCGCTCTGTTTCCCGACAAACGCTGCACCGACATCGAGCGCGACGAATACAACCGCGCGATGAAGGATCTGGCGGAGGACATCCGCGACTTCGTGATCCTGCACTATCACGCGACGCGGCGCGACGATTCGCCGCTGTGGGATTATTGCCGGACGATGGACGTGCCCGAGAGCCTGGCGCGCAAGATCGCGCTGTTCCGCGAGAAGGGCCGCGTGTTCCGCGACAATTTCGAGCTGTTCGCGACCCCGAGTTGGGTGGCGGTGATGTTCGGCCAGGGCATCTGGCCCGAAGGCTACGACCCGATCGCCGACGCGCTCGACGAGGCCAAGGTAGAAGAAGCGATGGCGCGGATGCGGCGCGACTATGACGCGACGGCGCTGCGGCTGCCCACGCAGGCCGAGTTCATCGCGCAATGCTGCGCCGCGCCGCCCGCGGCCCAGCCGATGGCGGCGGCATCGTGAACGACGACCGCATCCGCCGCCTCGTCATCGTCGGCGGGGGGACCGCGGGCTGGATGGCGGCCGCGGCGTGCGCGCGCGTGCTGGGGGCGATGCCGGGCCTCGAGATCACGCTGGTCGAATCGGAGGAGATCGGGACCGTCGGCGTCGGCGAGGCGACGATCCCGCAGATCGTGCTGTTCAACGCGCTGCTCGGGATCGACGAGGCGGCCTTCGTGCGCGCGACCAACGCGACCTACAAGCTGGGCATCGAGTTCATCGACTGGGTGCGGCCGGGGCATCACTACATCCACCCGTTCGGCTTCTACGGGCTCGACATGATGGGGATCGAATTCCACCATCACTGGCTCAAGGCGCGCGCGTTGGGCGATCCGCACCCGCTCGACGATTATGCGATCTCGGTAGTGGCGGGACGGACGGGGAAGGTGCTGCGCCCGCGGCCCGACCAGCCCAAATCGCCGCTGTCGAAGCTCGCTTACGCCTTCCAGTTCGATGCCAGCCTCTATGCGCGGCTGCTGCGCGGCATCGCCGAGGCGGGCGGGGTGACGCGCATCGAGGGGCGCATCGTCGACGTCGCGCAGAACGGCGAGAGCGGGCTGGTGGAGCATGTCACGCTCACCGACGGGCGGACGATCGCGGGCGACCTGTTCCTCGACTGCTCGGGCTTTCGCGGGCTGCTGATCGAGCAGGTGATGAAGGCGGGGTTCGAGGATTGGAGCCGGTGGCTGCCGTGCGACCGGGCGCTGGCGGTGGCGAGCGAGCGCACCGACGATTGGACGCCCCTCACTCGCTCGACCGCGAAGCCCGCGGGCTGGCAATGGCGCATCCCGCTGCAGCACCGCACCGGCAACGGCTATGTCTACTCGAGCGCGCACGTTTCCGACGACGAAGCGGCGGCGAGCTTGCTCGCGGGGCTCGATGGCGCGCCGCTGGGCGATCCGCGGCCGTTGCGCTTCAAGGCGGGGCACCGCAAGGCATGCTGGGTGGGCAATGTCGTCGCCCTGGGGCTGGCGAGCGGGTTCCTCGAGCCGCTCGAATCGACGAGCATTCATCTGGTGCAATCGGGGATCGCGCGGCTGATGACGCTGTTCCCGACGCGGCGGCCCGATCCGGTGGCGATCGCGCGATACAACGAGCTGAGCGTGCGCGAATATGTCGACATCCGCGATTTCCTGGTGCTGCATTATTGCGCGACCGAACGCGACGACACGCCGTTCTGGGATTATTGCCGGACCATCGACCCGCCCGAGGGGCTGAGGGCCAAGATCAAGATGTTCCGCGCCTCGGGGCGCGTGTTCCGCGAGCATAACGAGCTGTTCACCGAGACGAGCTGGCTGTCGGTGATGATGGGCCAGGGGATCGCGCCGCAAGGCTATCATCCGGCCGCCGACCTGCTGGCGGACGAAGAGACGCTGGCGCGGCTGGCGCATCTGCGCGCGATCGTCGCCGACACTGCGGCCAAGATGCCGACGCAGCAGGAATTCCTGCGGCAGGAAGGCAGCCTGGCTGACGTGCCGCTCGCGCGCGCATCGTGAGCGCGCAGCCCGTACCTCGCCCGATCGCGGAATATGACGGCGTCGATCGCGCGCGGTTCCTGGGCGAGATCCGGCCGGCGGGGAAGCCCGCGGTGCTGCGCGGGCTCGGCAGGGACTGGCCGGCTGTGGCGGCGGCGCGGACCTCGGACGAGGCGGCGGTCGACCATCTGCTGGGCTTCGGGCCGACGCGCGAGGTGACGGCGATCGTCGGCACGCCCGAGATCGGCGGGCGCTTCTTCTATCGCGACGATCTGCGCGCGCTCAACTTCACGCGCGGGCGCGCGCCGCTCGCCGACGTGCTCGTGCGCTTGTTGCGCGACCGCGCCGATCCCGCGCCGCACGCCATCGCCGTGCAATCCGAGGTGTTGCCCGAGCTGCTGCCGGGATTCGCCGAGGCCAACCGAATCGACCTGCTGCCGATGCCGGCGCCGCCGCGCGCGTGGATCGGCAACGCGATCCGCGTGGCGCCGCATTACGACCTCAAGGAGAATGTCGGCGTGGTCGTCGCCGGGCGGCGGCGCTTCACGCTGTTCCCGCCCGAGCAGATGGCGAACCTCTATCCCGGCCCGCTCGAGCTGACACCCGCGGGCACGCCGGTGAGCATGGTCGACCTCGCCGCGCCCGACCTCGATCGGTATCCGGCTTTCGCGGCGGCACTGGCGACCGCGGAGACCGCGACGCTGGAGCCGAGCGACGCGATCTACATCCCCTTCCACTGGTGGCACGGCGTCGACTCGCTCGATCGCTTCAACGTCTTCGTCAATTACTGGTGGAACGAGGCGCGCGCCGATCTGGGCAGTCCCTATGACGCGCTGATCTACGGCCTCTATGCGCTGCGCCATTTGCCCGACGACCAGCGCGCGGTGTGGCGCCAGGTGTTCGACCGCTACGTCTTCGCGACCGAGGGCGATCCGGTCGCGCATCTGCCCGATCATGCCAAGGGCGTGCTGGGGCCCGAGCCCGACGCGACGCTGCTCGGCCGGATGCGGGCGACGATCAAGCAGCTCGCGGGCAGGCTGTAGGGCCAGGAACAAGCGCCGTCATGCTGAACTTGCCTGCCCCTGCGCAGGCAGGAGTTCCAGCATCCATTTGCGTGACGTTGGACTTTCGCTGGTAGCGCGAATGGATCCTGACTTCGTCAGGATGACGGAGGTGAGGCAATCCCGCATAGCCAAGGCCGTTTACTCATGGTAGCGATAGCACAAACAAAGAGGGGAGCGGATGCGGGGCGGATCGCGAATCGCAGGCGCGTTGGCGGTGTTGATGGGAGCGCTCACGCTTTCGGGCGCGGCGCCCGCGCCGCATGTCGCGCATTTCGCCTGGGTGGATTATGCGGGCGACGACGCGCTTCCGCCTGGCGTGACGCAAGGCGCGGGCGACTATCGCAACCCGATCCTCGCCGGCTTCTATCCCGACCCCAGCATCACGCGCGCGGGCGATGCTTATTATCTGGTCAACTCGACCTTCGCCTATTTCCCCGGATTGCCGATCTTCAGGAGCACCGATCTCGTCCACTGGACGCAGATCGGCAACGCGATCGACCGCCCCGGCATGGTCGATTTCGGCACGCTGGGCATGTCGCGCGGGCTCTATGCGCCGGCCATCAGCCATCACGGCGGGCGGTTCTGGATCGTCAACACCTGCGTCGATTGCGGCGGCAATTTCGTGATCACCGCGACCGATCCGGCGGGACCGTGGTCCGATCCGGTGTGGCTGAAACAGGCGGGCGGGATCGATCCCTCGCTGTTCTTCGACGACGACGGCAGCGCGTGGCTGGTCAACAACGACGTTCCCGCCGAGCCGCCGCGCTACGACGGGCATCGCGCGATCTGGCTCCAACGCTTCGATCCGGCGACCAAGCGGCTGGTGGGCGAGCGCCGGGTGATCGTCGACGGCGGCGCGGATCCCTCGGCCGATCCGGTGTGGATCGAGGGACCGCATCTGTTCAAGAAGGACGGCCATTACTACCTGATCGCGGCCGAGGGCGGCACTGCGGAGAACCATTCGGAAGTGGTGTTCCGCGCCGACAAGGTGACCGGGCCGTATCTGCCCTTCGCGGGCAATCCGATCCTGACGCAGCGCGATCTGCCGCCGGATCGCGCCCTCCCCATCACCTCGACGGGCCATGCCGGGTTCGTCGATACCGGCAAGGGCTGGTGGGCGACCTTTCTCGGCGTGCGGCCCTATGACGAGCGCAATTTCAACACCGGGCGCGAGACGTTCCTGCTGCCGGTGACGTGGCAGGGCGGCTGGCCGCGCGTCACCGCACCGGGCGAAGCGGTGCCCTATGTCCACGCGCGGCCCGATCTGCCGCGAAGCGAGGCCCCCGCGACGACGGGGCCGATGCGGCGGCACGAGACCTTCGCCGGCCCCGCGCTGCCGCTCGACTGCATGATGCTGCGCACGCCGGCCGAGCGCTGGTATCGGCTGGGTGACGGCGCGACGATCGAGGCGCGGGCCGTGGGGCTGGGCGATCACGGCAATCCTTCGTTCCTTGCGCGGCGGCAGCAGCATCTGAACGCCAGCGTCACCACGCGGGTGCGCTTCACGCCCGCGCATGACGGTGACCGTGCGGGCCTCGCGGCGTTCCAGAACGACGATTACTGGTTTTTCCTGGGCATTGAGCAGGTGGGCGGCAAGGCGATGATCCGGCTCGACCGGCGCGCCGGCGAGGACGCGCCCAAGGCGGGGACGATGGTGGCCGAGGCGCCGCTCGACGTGGCGGCGGGGACGCCGATCGAGCTCAGGATCACCGCGCGCGGCGGGCGCTACGACTTCGCCTATGCGACCACGCCGGGCGCATGGCGCGTGCTGGCGCGCGACGTGGACGGGACGATCCTGAGCACGCAGGTCGCGGGCGGGTTCGTGGGCACGATGCTGGGGATTCACGCTTATGCCGCGGAGTAGGTCGCAGCAATGGTTACGGCCCAACCGTCATGCCGGGCTCGTCCCGGCATCCGCCGTCCCGCAGATGCCGCGGTGGATGGGCCCTCGGCCTGGCGGGCCCCGGAACAAGTCCGGGGTGACGGAGGAGGGCACATCGAGGACGCGCACGATCCGGAAGGTCGCGCTGGCGGCAGCGATCGCATTGGCCTCCGCTACATCGGCCGCCCCCCTGCCCTCCGCGCCGATCCGGCTCAACCAGATCGGGCTGTTGCCCGACGGGCCGAAGCGCGCGCTGGTGCCCGACGCGGCGACGGCGCCGCTCGGTTGGACGTTGAGCGATGCGGCCGAGAGGACGGTAGCGCAGGGCAAGACGATCGTGATCGGCGACGACGCGGCGTCGGGCGAGCATCTACATTTGATCGATTTCAGCGGTTTTTCGGGCAGCGGCGATGGGTTCCGGCTGCACGTCGGTGCGCGGGCAAGCCGCGCTTTCGCCATCCGGCCCGGCCTCTACGCGCCGTTGAAGAAGGCGGCGCTCAATTATTTCTACCAGTCGCGCGCGGGCACGCCGATCGAAGCGCGCTACGCCGGCGGCGAGCGCTGGGCGCGACCTGCGGGGCATCCGCACGACGTGGCGACCTGCGTCGCGGGCACCGATGAGAAGGGCAACGCCTGGCCCGGCTGCGCGGGCCGCTACGACGTCACCGGCGGCTGGTACGATGCGGGCGACCACGGCAAGTACGTCGTCAACGGCGGGATCGCGCTGTGGACTCTGCTCGACCTCTACGAGCAGGGACAGGCCTGGAGCGCCCCGCCCTTCCCCGACGGATCGGCCGCGTTGCCGGAGGCAGGGAACGGCACGAGCGACCTGCTCGACGAAGCGCGCTGGGAGATGCAATTCCTGCTCGCGATGCAGGCGCCGCCGGGCACGGTAATGCGGCTGGCGCCGGGGGTGACGGCGGCGGCGTCCGGCCTGTCGCTGGTGCCGGTCGACGTGTCGGGGATGGCATTCCACAAGGTCGCGGACGAGCATTGGACGGCGCTGCCGATGCCGCCGCAGGACGACCCCGAAAAGCGCGTGCTGTTTCCGCCGAGCACCGCCGCGACGCTCAACCTCGCCGCCACCGCCGCACAATGCGCGCGAATCTGGCGGGCGATCGATGCAGCCTTCGCAGACCGCTGTCTCGACGCGGCGACGCGCGCCTTCGCGGCAGCCGAAGCGCATCCCGACCTCTATTCGATCGCCGCCTTTTCGGGGAGCGGCGGCTACGGCGATCGGACCCTCGCCGACGAATTCTACTGGGCGGCGGCCGAATTGTTCGTAACCACCGGCGACGCGCGCTATCGCCGGGCGCTGGAGACGAGCCCGTTCTTTCGCGAGGCGCGCGCGGGCGAATTCGGCTGGCCGACCACCGCGACACTGGGCACGATCGCACTCGCGACGCTCCCCAACGCGCTTCCCGAGGCGGCGCGCGCGCGACTGGGCAACGCCATCGTCGCGGCGGCCGACGCTTTCCTGCGCGAGGAGGCGCGGGTGGGGTATCGCATTCCCTACGATCCGCCGGCCTATCCCTGGGGCTCGAATTCGAACCTGCTCAACCGCGCGATGCTGCTCGCGCTCGCGGCCGATCTGACCGGCAAGCCGCGCTATCGCGATGGCGTGATCGACGCGATGGACTATCTGCTCGGCCGCAACCCGCTCGATCGTTCGTTCGTGTCGGGCTTCGGCGCGCGGCCGATGATCCAGCCGCACCATCGCTTCTGGGCGCATGCGGCGGACCCTCGCCTGCCCCCGCCTCCGCCCGGCGTGCTTTCGGGCGGACCCAATTCGAGCTCGCGCCGCGCCGACGAGATCGGCGCCGCGATGGCGGCGTGCGCGCCGCAGACGTGCTGGGCCGACGATTGGCACGCCTTTTCGATGAACGAGGTCGCGATCAACTGGAACGCGCCGCTCGTCTGGCTGGCAGCGTGGCTGGATGCGCACCCGTGATTGCGTTGAGGCCATCCGTGCCGCTAGATAGCGCGAACAGGAGGGGGCGTGCCCAGATCCAGCCGTAGAAGCCGGGGAACGGCGACGATCCTCGACGTCGCCAGCGCCGCGGGCGTATCGTCGATGACGGTGTCGCGCGTCGTCAACGGCGCGCCTAACGTGCGCGACAGCACGCGCCGCCGCGTGCTCGAGGCGATCGAGCAGCTCAATTACTCACCCAACACCGCCGCGCGCACGCTGGCCGCGGGATCGGCGACGCATATCGGACTGTTCTACGCCAACCCGTCGGACGCCTATCTGACGCAATTCCTGGTCGGCGCGCTCGACGGCGCGCGGCGGGCGGGCTGCCATCTCGTGATCGAGGTGTGCGAGGGCGAGACCGCCGACGCCCAGGCCGAGGCGACGCGCCGCTTCGCCAACACGCGCGTCGAGGGCGTGATCCTGCCGCCGCCGGTATCCGAATACGAGCCCGTCCATGCCGAGCTCGCTGCCGCGGGCATCCCGGTCGTGACCGTCGCGCGCGGGCTGTCGCCCGACGATGCGCTCAACGTCAGGATCGACGATTACGAGGCGGCGAAGACGATCACGCGTTACCTGATCGGCCTAGGCCATCGCGCGATCGGGCATATCCGGGGACATCCGGGGCATATGGCGAGCGCCGAACGGCATCGCGGCTTCGCGGACGCGCTCGCCGAGGCCGGGCTCGACGCGCACGCGGCGCCGGTCGAGCAGGGCTATTTCAGCTACAAGTCCGGGCTGGTCGCAGCTCAGCGGTTGATCGCGCGGCCCGATCGTCCGACCGCGATCTTCGCGGGTAACGACGACATGGCCGCCGCCGCGGTTTCGGTCGCGCACAGGAGCGGGCTCGAGGTGCCGCGCGACATCAGCATCACCGGGTTCGACGACACCGCGCTCGCCACCTCGATCTGGCCCGAGCTCACCACGATCCGCCAGCCGATCGCGGCGATGGCGGCCGCCGCGCTCGACCTGCTGCTTGCGCATCTGAGCGACGCGCGAGGGCCGCGCGCGCACGAGCGCGTGCTCGATTTCGAGTTCGTGATCCGCGATTCGGCGGGCCCGCCGAGCTGCGCGGTGCCACGCCGCGACCACGGCTGACGACAGATCCAAAGAAAAAGCTCGCGTCGAGCGATGCTAACGCTAACATGATGTGCATCCGAACAGCGAAAAATCGGACGATACGGGAGAGACGGGATGAGTGAGGGGACCGGGGACCGGGTCAATAACGGCCTGATCGCGCTGATCGTGGCGGTGGCGACGATCGGCGGCTTCATGTTCGGATACGATTCGGGCGTGATCAACGGCACGCAGGACGGGCTGCGCCAGGCCTTCCAGCTCGACGACGTGGGCTTGGGCATTTCGGTCGCGGCGCTGCTGCCCGGCTGCGCCGTGGGCGCGTTCGCCGCCGGAAGGCTCGCCGACGCAATGGGTCGACGCGCGGTGATGATGCTGTCCGCACTCGTCTTCATCCTGAGCGCGCTGCTCGCGGGCGGTGCGCCGTCGGACGTGATCTTCATCTTCGCGCGCTTTTTCGCGGGGCTGGCGGTGGGCGCGGCGAGCGTGCTCGCGCCCGTCTACATCAGCGAAGTGACGCCGGCGTCGATTCGTGGGCGGCTGTCGAGCGTGCAGCAGGTGATGATCATCGCCGGCCTGACCGGCGCGTTCCTCGTCAATTACTGGCTGGCGCACAATGCCGGGCATTCGACCGAAATCTTCTGGCTGGGCTATCCGGCGTGGCGCTGGATGTTCTGGGCGCAGGTGATTCCCGCCGGGCTCTACCTCGTGCTGCTGCTGCTGATCCCGGACAGTCCGCGCTATCTGGTGATGAAGGGCCGCGAGGCCGAGGCCGAGGGCGTGCTGTCGCGCATCCTCGGGCCCGGCGCCGGCGCGCGCAAGGTGGGCGAGATCCGCGCCTCGCTCGCCGCCGATCACCACCGCCCGCGCCTCGCCGACCTGCGCGACAAGGCGACCGGCAAGGTGCGCAAGATCGTGTGGGCCGGCATCGGGCTGGCGGTGTTCCAGCAGCTCGTCGGCATCAACATCGTCTTTTATTACGGATCGGTGCTGTGGCAGTCGGTAGGGTTCAGCGAGAACGACGCGCTGCTGATCAACATCCTGTCGGGATCGCTTTCGATCCTCGCCTGTCTGTTCACGATCTTCACGATCGACCGGATCGGGCGCAAGCCGCTGCTGCTCGTCGGATCGGCGGGGATGGCGGTGACGCTGGCGATCGTCGCCTTCTGCTTCTCGACCGGCGCGCTGGTCGACGGCACGCTCCAGCTTTCGGACCAATATGGCCTGATCGCGCTGATCGCGGCCAACGCCTATGTCATCTTCTTCAACGCGAGCTGGGGCCCGGTGATGTGGGTGATGCTGGGCGAGATGTTCCCCAACCAGATCCGCGGATCGGGGCTGGCGGTGTCGGGCTTCGCGCAATGGGTCGCCAATTTCGGGATCAGCGTGAGCTTCCCGTGGATGGCGGCGAATATCGGGCTGCCGGTGACCTACGGCTTCTACGCGGCCGCCGCGTTCATCTCGTTCTTCTTCGTGCGCGCGATGGTGCATGAGACGCGCGGGCGTGAGCTCGAAGAGATGGAGGGCTGATCGACGGGCGCCCGCGGTGCAAAAAGCCGCGGGCGTGCGATTGAAATACTCGTCATCGCGAGACGCATGGCGCCGCGGCGATCCAGCGGTTCCGCCGAGTGGATTGCCGCGCCCCTTCGGGGCTCGCAATGACGATTACATTTGAGCGGGCACCTCTAGCCGCGGTCGATGCGCGCGGCGAAGCAGCCGCGCTTGGCGTTGTGGGCGTGGAGATAGGCGGTGTCGGGATCGGCGAAGAAGCGGTCGATCGTCGCCTCCAGGTCGCCGCCCTCGATCACGTCGGCGTCGCGCATCATGCCCTCGGCATCGAACGCGCGGACCGACAGCAGGCGGATCGCGAGTTGATCGGGCACCGCGTTCTCGTAGCGCGCCGCCGCATGCGCGCCCTCGCGCACGAAGATGGCGTGGCGCGAGCGATAGGGCGTGTCGACCGGCAGATGCTCGTGGTTGAGGAGCAGCACGGTCTCGCCCGGCTCGGCATCCTCGAGCGTGATGCGGCAGGGGAAACCGGGGTTCTCGTCGACCGTCATGCGGATCGCGCCATGCGCGGCGAGCTCGTCGTCCGACAGCCCGTAAAGCGGCCGGAAGGGCGCGGGATCGATCCCGGTGATCACGTAGCTCATTCGACGCCCTCCCGTTTTCTCAAGGCGATCTTGCGGTCGATGCCATAAGCATAGCCGCCCATGCTGCCGTCGCTGCGCTGGGCGCGGTGGCAGGGGATGACGACCGCAACGTTGTTGGCCCCGCACGCCGTGCCGGCGGCGCGGACGGCGCGAGGATTGCCGGCGACAGCGGCGAGCTCGCTATAGGTGCGCGTCTCGCCGGACGGGATGTCGCGCAGCGCCTGCCACACCGCTTCCTGGAAGGCGGTGCCCTGGACGTCGAGCGGCAAATGCTGGTCGCGCTCGGGCGATTCGACGCTGGCGACGACGCGCTGAGCGAGATCGGCGAGCGCCGCGCCGCCGGGCACGATCTCCGCGCGGGGAAAGCGCGCGTGGAGTGCCGCTTCGTCCTCGTCGAACGAGACGCGGCACAGCCCCTTGTCGGTCGCGGCCACCAGCAACGGCCCGAGGCTGGTGTCGGCGACCGTCCAGCGGATCGTCACCCCTGCCCCGCCACGCTTCCACGCGCTCGGCGTCATGCCGAGCCGCCTGGCGCCGCCTTCGTAGAATCGGCTGGGGGCGGAATAGCCGGCTTCGTAGATTGCCTGGGTCACGCGGGCCTCCTTCTTCAAGGCGTCTGCCGCCGCGCGGGCGCGCAAGCCGCGGGCATAGGCCGCGGGCGTCACGCCGGTCGCGCGCTTGAACAGACGATGGAAATGATGCGGCGCGTAGCCGACGCGCGCGGCAAGTTCGTCGAGGGGCATGCTCTCCTCGGCCGCCTCGATCAGCGCGACCGCCTGCGCGACCGCGACGCGGTCGCGGCCGACCTCGTCGGGCTTGCAGCGCAGGCAGGCGCGATAGCCGGCGGCGCGGGCCGCGGCCGGATCGGCATAGAAGCTGACGTTCTCGCGCTTCGGATGGCGCGCGGCGCAGCTCGGCTTGCAATAGATGCCGGTGGTGCGCACGGCGACGACGAAGCGGCCGTCGGCATTGCGATCGCGCGCGGCGAAGGCGGCCCAGGCGGCGTCGATATCGATGGCGGTGGCGTGTGTCATGCCGCCCATATAGGCGGGCGGCCACGGGGATGCTTCCCGCGGGTTGCGATCAAAGCGGAGGATCGCTTCTCGACTGCGTTCGAAACGAACGGAGGTGAGATTTTATTCCGCGCGCTCGGCGAGGATCGTCAGCCCCTGCTCGTTGACCTCGGCGAAGCCGCCCTCGATGCGGATCGTCTCGGGCGCGGCCTTTTCGTCGCGATAGACGAGGAGGTTGCCGTCGCGGATCGTCGACATCAGCGGCGCGTGATTGCCGAGCACGCCGAAATCGCCCTCACTGCCGGGGACGACGACCATATGCACGTCCTCGGAACGGACGAGCTTTTCGGGCGTGACGAGTTCGAAGCGGAGAGACATCAGCGTACTTTCACTGAACTGGAAACGATGGGAAAATTGTCACGGCGAAATCTGCGGAATCTGGCGAATTCATTCTGAACATAGAAATTACACCGATCGACCCCTTTTCCTGGACAAGCGTATCCATGACGAACTGGGCTTCGGCTGGCTTCCGTGCTCCATCTGGAAAAACAAAGCCATCTTTCAGTAGATTGGCAAGCAGCGTCTCATAAAGCGCAGTAGAGTCCGGCCCGGAATAGCGCACACGGCAGCCTGGCTTACCTGGACCAACTCCGATTCTGACGACACCCTGCCCGAGAGTCTTCGATGCCCATAAGCCTTCGTCATCTGGCTGGGCCAGAGTATACCCCAGAGCGGACATTGCCGCAGAATCGTCAATGCTCGCCGGCTTTTCCAGCACCCGGACACAGTCATCAAAAATAATCGAGTGCATAGCGTCAACCGGCGATGTGGCTGCGGCGCACGCATTGGCGCCAAAAAGGGAAGCGATAGCCGCAGCCAAGAGTAGACGCATTACGCCTCCTGCGCCATCTTTTCGGCCTTGGCGATCGCTTCGTCGATGCCGCCGACCATGTAGAAGGCCGCTTCGGGCAGGTCGTCATGCTTGCCTTCGACGACTTCCTTGAAGCTGCGGATCGTGTCCTCGATCGCGACGAACTTGCCCGAAATGCCGGTGAAGACCTCGGCGACGTGGAAGGGCTGCGAGAGGAAGCGCTGGATCTTGCGCGCGCGCGCGACCGTCAGCTTGTCCTCTTCGGAGAGCTCGTCCATGCCGAGAATGGCGATGATGTCCTGCAGGCTCTTGTACTTCTGCAGGATCGACTGGACGGCGCGCGCCGTCTCGTAATGCTCTTGCCCCACGACGCGCGGTTCGAGCACGCGGCTGGTCGAATCGAGCGGATCGACCGCTGGATAGATGCCGAGCTCCGAGATCGCGCGGTTGAGCACGGTCGTGGCGTCCAAGTGGGCGAACGAGGTCGCCGGCGCCGGATCGGTCAAGTCGTCCGCGGGAACGTAGACGGCCTGGACCGAGGTGATCGAACCCTTGTTGGTCGAGGTGATGCGCTCCTGCAGCGCGCCCATATCGGTCGAGAGCGTCGGCTGATAGCCCACCGCCGACGGGATGCGGCCGAGCAGCGCCGACACTTCCGCGCCCGCCTGGGTGAAGCGGAAGATGTTGTCGACGAAGAACAGCACGTCCTGGCCTTCGACGTCGCGGAAATATTCGGCGATCGTCAGGCCCGACAGCGCGACGCGGGCGCGGGCGCCCGGCGGCTCGTTCATCTGGCCGTAGACCAGCGCCACCTTGGAGCCTTCGGAAATGGCGTTGCCGTCGGCATCCTTGGCGATGACGTTGGCGTCGAGGAACTCGTGATAGAGATCATTGCCCTCACGGGTACGCTCGCCGACGCCGGCGAACACGGATGTGCCGCCGTGGCCCTTGGCGATGTTGTTGATCAGCTCCTGGATCAGCACGGTCTTGCCCACGCCGGCGCCGCCGAACAGGCCAATCTTGCCGCCCTTGGCGTAGGGCGCGAGCAGATCGATGACCTTGATGCCGGTGACGAGGATCGCGCTTTCGGTCGACTGATCGATGAACTCCGGCGCCTTGGCGTGGATCGGCGCGGTGTCGGTGTGGCCGATCGGGCCGCGTTCGTCGATCGGCTCGCCGACGACGTTCATGATGCGGCCGAGCGTCTTGGGGCCGACGGGCATGCGGATCTGCGAGCCGGTGTCGGTGACGGTCTGGCCGCGGGTCAGGCCGTCGGTCGCGTCCATCGCGATCGTGCGCACGGTGTTCTCGCCGAGGTGCTGCGCGACCTCGAGCACGAGGCGGTTGCCGTTGTTGTCGGTTTCGAGCGCCGACAGGATCGCGGGCAGTTCGCCGTCGAACGCAACGTCGACGACGGCGCCGATGACCTGGCTGATGCGGCCGACATTGTTGGTCGTCGCCTTGGCCGCCGCACTCGTCTTGGCGGCAGCGGGCGCGGCCTTCTTCGCGCGCGGCTTGGCGGCGGGCTTCTTGGTGGTGGAGGCTGCGGTTGCCATTGTCGTCCCTCGTTCTCTTCCTCGTCATCCCAGCGAAGGCTGGGATCTCCCTCCACGGGAGCATTCTCTTGTGGCGCGAGACCCCAGCCTGCGCTGGGGTGACGCATGAAAACCTAGAGCGCTTCGGCGCCCGAAATGATTTCCACCAGCTCGGTCGTGATCGCGGCCTGGCGGGTGCGGTTGTACTGGATCGTGAGCCGGTTGATCATGTCGCCGGCGTTGCGGGTCGCGTTGTCCATCGCGGTCATGCGGCTGCCTTGCTCGGACGCCGCATTCTCCAGCAGCGCGCCGAAGATCTGGATCGCGATGTTGCGCGGGAGCAGATCGGCGAGGATCGATTCCTCGTCGGGCTCATACTCGACGGCAGCCGACGAGGCGGGTGCGGTGTCGGTCGCGTCGATCGCCACCGGAATGATCTGCCGGCCGACCGGCTCCTGCACCAGCGCCGACTGGAAGCGCGCGTAGAAGAGGTGCGCGACGTCGAACTCGCCCGCTTCGTAGCGGCGGATGACCTCGTCGGCGACAGTCTGCGCGTCGGCGAAGGCGACGGTCTTGACCGCGCTCATGTCGTGATCGCCGGCGATCAGCTTGGGGAAGAAACGGCGGAGCACGCGGCCCTTCTTGCCGACGACGAAGAAATGAACCTGCTTGCCGTCGGCGATCAACGCCTCCGCCTTGCGGCGCGCGGCGCGCACGATGTTCGAGTTGAACGCGCCCGCGAGGCCGCGCTCCGAGGTCGCGACGATCAGCAGGTGGCGGTCGTCCTTGCCGGTGCCGGCGAGCAGCTTGGGGCTCGACGAACTGACCTGGATGCGCGCGGCGAGGCTTCCCATCACGCGCTCAAGGCGCTCCGCATAGGGGCGCGCAGCGACCGCCGCCTCCTGCGCACGGCGCAGCTTGGCGGCGGCGACCATCTTCATCGCCTTGGTGATCTTCTGCGTCGACTTCACCGAGCCGATGCGGATCTTGAGGGCCTTGAGTGACGCCATCTTGGTCCGTCTCTACCTCCGTTCGCTTCGAGCATCGTCGAGAAGCGTGTCTCGACTTCGCTCGACACGAACGGCGTTGGGGTTACGCAAACGTCTTCGCAAACGCGTTGAGCGCGTCCTTGAGCTTGCCCTTCGTGTCGTCCGACAGGTCGCGCTTGTCGCGGATGTCGGCGAGCAGGTCGGCGTGGTTGGCACGCATGTCCGCGAGCATCGCCGCCTCGTAGCGCGTCACCGCCTCGACCGGCACGTCGTCGACATAGCCGTTGGTGCCCGCGAAGATCGACACCGTCTGCTCCTCGAAGGGCATCGGATTGAACTGCGGCTGCTTCAGGAGCTCGGTAAGGCGCGCGCCGCGATTGAGCAGCTTCTGCGTCGCGGCGTCGAGGTCCGAGCCGAACTGCGCGAAGGCGGCCATCTCGCGATACTGGGCGAGCTCGAGCTTGATCGAGCCCGACACCTTCTTCATCGCCTTGGTCTGCGCGGCCGAGCCGACGCGCGACACCGAGAGGCCGACGTTGATCGCGGGGCGGATGCCGGCGAAGAACAGGTCGGTTTCGAGGAAGATCTGCCCATCGGTGATCGAGATCACGTTGGTCGGGATATAAGCCGAGACGTCGCCGGCCTGCGTCTCGATGATCGGCAGCGCCGTCAGCGAGCCCGCGCCGTTGGCCTCGTTCATCTTCGCCGCGCGCTCGAGCAGGCGCGAGTGGAGATAGAAGACGTCGCCGGGATAGGCTTCGCGGCCCGGCGGGCGGCGCAGCAGCAGCGACATCTGGCGATAGGCGACCGCCTGCTTCGAGAGATCGTCATAGACGATCAGCGCGTGCATGCCGTTGTCGCGGAAATACTCGCCCATCGCGCAGGCGGTGTAGGGCGCGAGGAACTGAAGCGGCGCGGGCTCCGACGCGGTCGCGGCGACCACGATCGAATAGTCCATCGCGCCGTTTTCTTCGAGCTGGCGGACGATCTGCGCCACCGTCGAGCGCTTCTGCCCGATCGCGACGTAGATGCAGTAGAGCTTCTTCGATTCGTCGCCCGACGCGTTGACCGTCTTCTGGTTGATGAAGGCGTCGATCGCGACGGCGGTCTTGCCGGTCTGGCGGTCGCCGATGATCAGCTCGCGCTGGCCGCGGCCGACGGGGACGAGCGCATCGATCGCCTTGAGGCCGGTCTGCACCGGCTCGTGCACCGACTTCCTGGGGATGATGCCGGGCGCCTTGACCTCGACGCGGCTGCGGTGATCGGCCTTGATCGGGCCCTTGCCGTCGATCGGGTTGCCGAGGCCGTCGACCACGCGGCCGAGCAGGCCCTTGCCGACGGGCACGTCGACGATCGTGCCGGTGCGCTTGACGTCGTCGCCTTCCTTGATCTCGGCATCCGAACCGAAGATCACGACGCCGACATTGTCGGCCTCGAGGTTGAGCGCCATGCCCTGCGCGCCGTTCGCGAACTCGACCATTTCGCCCGCCTGGACGTTGTCGAGCCCGTGGATGCGCGCGATGCCGTCACCCACGCTCAGCACCTGGCCGGTCTCGCTGACCTGGGCCTCGGTGCCGAAATTGGCGATCTGGTCCTTGATGACCTTCGAGATTTCTGCGGCGCGGATATCCATGTGCGTGCCTTAGCCTTTCATCGCGTGCGCGAGGGAATTGAGACAGGTGCGGATCGAGCTGTCGATCATCTGGCTGCCGATGCGGACCTTGAGCCCGCCGAGAAGCGAGGCGTCGACCGAGCAATCGACAGCGACGTCGCGGCCGAGCCGCTGACGCAGCGCCTGGCGGAGTGCATCGACCTGACCGGCGGAAAGCGGGTGCGCCGAGGTGACCTCGGCGGCGGTTTCGCCGCGATGATGCGCGGCGAGCGCCCGGAACGCGCGGATGATCGCGGGAAGCTGCGCCAGGCGGCGGTTCTGCGCGAGCACGCCGAGGAAGTTCGCGGTGGTGCCGTCGAGCTTCATCGCCTTGGCCGCGGCGGCGACCGCCTTGCCGGCATCGGCGCGCGACACGAGCGGGCTGGTCGTCAGCGCCTTGAAGTCGGGCGATTCGGCAAGCGCCGCCGAGATCGCGGCGAGGCTCGATTCGACCTTGTCGATCGTTCGGGCATCGCGCGCGAGATCGAACAAAGCGGTGGCATACCGCCCTGCTAAGCTCGCTTGAATACCGCCGGACATCTCCACGGACGCGGGTTCCTCTTCGGACAGACTGAAAGTGGCCCCATGCAAAAAGGGGCCCCGAAGGGCCCTGCTATGGGTTGCGCGGCTGCTAGCATCGGGGGGCGGAGGATGCAAGCCGCGTGGGCGCGTTCCAGATAATGACCGCGCACGAGCGGAGGCGAGAGCAAATGACCGCAGGCACGATGATCCGCATGACGATGGCCGACGGCGCCGGGATCTGCATCTATCATGTCCTGCCGACGGGCGACCGGCACGGCGGCGGACACTGACGCTGTTCTGTGCCAACGGCGGGTGATCAGCGCCCACCGAGCGTACGCAGCAGATAGGTGCGGATATAATCGGCGCGTTCGGGCGAGGGCGCGTCGAGCACGGTGCGCGCGTGTGGCGGCAGGTGATCGGCGGCGTGGGGCGCTTCCTCGCCGAAGACGTAGTGATCGAGCCAGCCGCGCCACGCTGCGCGTTCGGCCGGGGGCAGATCGCGCATCGCGACCAGCGCGTGGATCATCGCCGGGAAGGGCGAGATCTCGGGATGCCCCCACCAGTAATTGACGAGTACGTTGAGCGGCCCTTCGGCCTGAACGTCGTGCCACCACAGGCTGGGGATGTAGATCGCGTCGCCGGGCGCCAGCTCGGCGGTCATCGCGTGGGCGAGCGCCTCGGCGAAGCGCGGGTAGCGCGTCAGATCGGGCGCGGCGAGATCGACCATGCTCGCGGGCTGGCCCGCCATCGTCACGTCGAGCGGGCCGACATAGAGGTTGGCGATCTGATCGGGCGGGAAGAGCGTGAAGCGGCGGCGGCCGGAGACCACGCAGGCGAGATTGCTCGACACGTCGTAATGCGTCGAGACGTGGGTGGCGTTGCCGATCCACACGCGCGGCACCGCATCGGGCGTGGGCAGCGGCAGCGGGTTGGCGTCGGCCCAGCCCGGCAGGTGATCGGCCGCCGCCGCAGCGCCGGCGTAGAGCGCGGGCGCGGGCGCGGGCGCGTCGCTCTCGGCAAGCTCGACCAGCTTGGCGAGGAGCATCGGCACCGGCACCTGCTCGCGGGTGAAGTTGAAGCCGCGCAGGTCGTCGCGATAGAAGAAGCGGCCGGCGATCTCGGGCGCGCCGATCATCACCTCGACCGGGCGATCGCCGGCAAAGCGCGCGAGATAGGCCGCCGTCTCGCGCGGCCTGGCGGCGGCCGCGGCCGCGGGCCACGCCGCCACCTGACCGCGCAGCACCACCGGCCGGTGCGCGGGCACGATCTCGCGCGCGAAGGTCTCCGCATCGACGGCGTCGCGCTCGGGGAGCGGCGGAATGCTTGTCACGCGACCTCGTAGCGCTGGATGAGCGGCGTCACGACCTTTTCCATCACCGCATAGCCCTCGGCCGTCGGGTGGACGCCGTCGGACGCCATGCCGGGCTTCATCGCGCCGGCGGCGGTGGCGAGCGCAGGCGTGTAATCGACATAGGTCGCGCCCGCCGTGCGCGCATAATCGGCGATCCAGGCGTTGAGCGACCGGATCTTCTCGGTCACCGCGAGGCCGGGGCGCCACGGAAATCCATCCGACGGCGGGATCGAAGCGAGCAGCACGGCGATGCCGGACGCTTTCGCGATCTCGGTCATCATCGTGAGATTGTCCTGCGTCTGCGCGGGCGTCATCGGGCCGGTATTGCCGGCGATGTCGTTGGTGCCGGCCATGATATGCACCGCCCTGGGCTTCAGATGCACCACGTCGGCCATCATGCGCAGCACCATCTGCGGCGTGGTCTGCCCGCTGATGCCGCGGCAGACATGATCGGCGGTCGCGAAGAAATCGGGGTGCTTGCCCTTCCAGCCTTCGGTGATCGAATCACCCATGAAGACGATGCCGACCGGCTTGCCCGACGCCTCGAGCGCGGCATTCTCGTCCGCATAGCGCGCAAGCCAGGGGAAATCCTCGCGCAACTGCTTCTCGTGCGCGTCATCAGCGAAGGCGGGCGCGGCGGCGAGCGCGACCGGCACGGTGGCCGCGGTAGCGAACAGCGCGCGGCGGGTGAACTGGGTCATGGTCGGCATTCTCCCCTTTTGTAGACGGCGGGACGGTGCGGCCGTCATCGTCCCGATCTTGCGTCCGCGCGCCGCCTGATTGATACATCAAATTAAATAATCAATCTCGGGCACTGGTAGCGCAATCAGGAGGGGCAGAATGGGAAAGCCGGGATCGGGCGTCAACTGGAATGCGGTGGTCGCCGCGAGCCTCGCCGGATTGCTGTTCGGGTTCGACACCGCGGTGATCTCGGGCGTGACCGAGGCGTTACGCAGCGAGTTCGCGCTGAGCGCAGTGGGGTTGGGCACGGCAGTGTCGGCCGCGCTGGTCGGCACGCTGATCGGTGCGCTCGGCGCGGGCGCGCCGGGGGACCGGTTCGGCAGCCGCACCGTCCTCGTCTGGATCGCGCTCGCTTACGTCGTGTCGGCGTTGGGATCGGGGGCGAGCTGGGATCTGGCCTCGTTCGTGGCCTTCCGATTCCTGGGCGGGCTCGCGATCGGCGGATCGTCGGTGCTGGCGCCGGTCTATATCGCCGAGGTGAGCCCGGCGAAGCGGCGCGGTTTCCTGGTGGGGCTGTTCCAGCTCAACATCGTGATCGGTATCCTGGTCGCGTACGTCAGCAATTTCGCGATCGGGCAGTTGGCCGAGGGCGATCTGGTCTGGCGGCTCAAGCTCGGGATCGCGGCAGCGCCGGCCGCGCTGTTCCTCGTCATGCTGCTGCGTATCCCGCACAGCCCGCGCTGGCTGGTCGGCAAGGGGCGGCACGAGGAGGCGCACGCCGCGATCGCGCAGCTCGACATGGGCGAGCCGGCGACGCTGATCGAAAGCTTCCGCAGCGTGCATGACGAGCAGACCGAGGGACGACTGAGCTGGGCGCGGCATCGCAAGCCGATCACGCTTGCGATCCTGGTGGCGCTGTTCAACCAGCTCTCCGGCATCAACGCGATCCTCTACTACCTCAACGACATTTTCGCGGCGGCCGGATTCGACCGGCTGTCTGCGGACCTGCAAGCGGTGGCGATCGGCGTCGCCAACCTCGTCGCGACCTTCGTCGGTATGGCGCTGATCGACCGCGCGGGACGCAAGCCGCTGCTGATGATCGGCGCGGCGGGCACGGGCGTGGCACTCGCCGGAGTGGCGACGATCTATTCGACGGGGAGCGGGCAAGCGTTCCTTCTGCCCGCGCTGATCGGGTTCATCCTGTTCTTCGCGATCAGCCAGGGCGCGGTGATCTGGGTCTATCTCTCGGAAATCTTCCCGACCGCGGTGCGGGCGCGCGGGCAGTCGCTGGGCAGCGCGACGCATTGGGGGATGAACGCGCTGCTCGCTTTCGGCTTTCCGGTGGTGGCGCGGATGACGCAGGCGGCGCCCTTCTGGTTCTTCGCGGCGGCGATGGTGGTGCAACTGGTCGTGGTGTGGCGCTGGTTCCCCGAGACGCGCGGGGTGGGGCTGGAAGAAATGGATGCAGTGGTGCGCTAGGGCTGCGCGTTCAGAGGGACGGGTTGCCGCTTAGAGGATCAAGGTGGCAGCCTTCCGCTCGATACGGAGGAGACGCAGCATGGACCGATTCACCGGCGGTTGCCTGTGCGGGAATGTTCGAATCGTCGCGTCGGGGCGTCCATATCGGGTCGGCCTTTGCCATTGCCTCGATTGCCGCAAGCATCACGGCGCGCTCTTTTACGCGTCTGCGGTGTTTCCTCAGGACGCGGTCACGATCGAGGGCGAAGCACGCGACTATCTCGGGCGCTTTTTCTGCCCCCGCTGCGGCTCGTCCGTTTTCGCGCGCAGCGGCGACGAGGTCGAAGTGCATCTGGGATCGTTGGACGCTCCCGATCAGCTAATGCCGACCTATGAGAGCTGGACCGTTCGTCGCGAGTCCTGGTTGCCGCCATTTCCGCTGAAAAGACGGTACGATCGCGATCGTAACACCGCAGATCGCGAGGAATAATCCAAAAAACAGGCGTGATCCGGCGGGAAGGTGCCGGATCACGCCCTGAGAAACCGCGCGCGTCAGTGCGGCGCGGTGCTTGACCGTCCCAGGGAAGGCTTGGCGGGACGACAAGTCATTGGGGGCAGGCCACGATCCGATCCGCGACGGTGCCGAGCTGCACGGTCGCGAGGCTGATCGCCGCCTTGCCCGAGGCGGTGAGCGCGAAGGGAACGTCGAGCTTCGTCATGTCGACGCCCTGGGTCGCGAAACATTTGAGCGGCACGCCGTAGGTGTGCCACGCGCCCGGCGCGCCGAGGTTCGGGAGCGGCACGGTGCCGGTGGTCGCGCCGCTGCGCGCCGAGAGCGTCAGCGGCTTGGCGGGCGCGGCGTCGACACGCATGGTCGTCACCAGCATGACGTCGCCGTTGCTCTCGCGCGAGACATCGATCGGCGCCTGCGTCGCGAGCGCGACCGTCGCCGGCGCGGTGCCGTCGAAGGCGAAGCGGCGCGCGCCTTCCTGAACTACATGATCGGTCGCGGTGACCTGGACATGGCCGTTGGCGCCGGTCGAGGGCACCGTCGTGATCCGCGTCTGCTGGCCGTTCCGGTCGGCGACGATCAGCGACCAGCTCGCCGCGGGCACGCCCTTGGCGAAATAGGTGCCGGCCTGCGCCTCCTCTGCGACGCCCGGATCTTCGGAAAGCGGCGGCACGGTGTCGGTGCTCGTCGTCTTGAGCCCGTAGCCGAGCTCGAACAGATGCTTGCCGTGCGCGTTCGCGGTCGCGGGCCAGGGGAAGCTCAGGCTGCCCTTGAACTCGTGCGCGACCTTGCCGTCCTTGCCGGCGAGCAGCATGTCGGCGACGCCCTCCCCTTCCGAGCCGGGCAGCCAGGCGACGACGAAGGCATCGGCGGCGTTGATTTCCGGGTTCACGAACAGCGGCCGGCCGGTGAGCATCAGCGCGACCACGGGAATGCCCTGCGCCTTGAGCTTCTTCATCGTGGCGAGCGGGGCGCGCAGCTCGGGCTTGAGTTCGAGCGTCTTCAGGTCGCCCTGGAACTCGGCATAGGGGGTCTCGCCGAACACCACGATCGCGGCGTCGGGCTTCTTGCCCGTGAAGCTGCCGTCGGGCGAGAGCGTCGCATTGCCGCCGGCGGTGTCGATCGCTCTCTTCAGGCCACCCCAGATCGTCGTCGCGCCGGGGAAATCCTTCGGGTCGAGCCCGGTGCCCTGCCACGACAGCGTCCAGCCGCCCGACTGGCGCGCGACGTCGTCCGCGCCATCGCCCGCGACGAGGATGTTGGCGCCGGGGTTGAGCGGCAGCACGCTGCCGTTGTTCTTCAAGAGCACCAGCGATTCGCGCACCGCCTGGCGCGCGATCGCGCGATGCTCGGGGCTGCCGAGCTGGTCGTATTCGCCCGAGAGCAGGCGCGACGAGGGCTTGCCCGCCTCGAACAGGCCGAGCCGCATCTTGACGCGCAGGATGCGCGCGACGGCGTCGTCGAGCCGCGCCATCGGCACAATGCCGTCCTTCACCTGCGCGACGAGGCTGTGCCAGAGCGGCTTCCAGCTGTCGGGCGCCATGTACATGTCGAGGCCGGCGTCGATCGCCTGCGGGCAGCTTTCGTTGGTGCAGCCCGCGACCTGGCCGTGCGCGTTCCAATCGCTGACGACGAAGCCGCCGAAGCCCATCCGGTCCTTGAGCACGCCGGTGATGAGGCTCTTGTTGCCCGTCATCTTGACGCCGTTCCAGCTCGAGAAGCTGACCATCACCGTCTGCACGCCCGCGTCGATCGCGGCGACATAGGGCAGACCATGCACGTCGCGCAGCTCGGCCTCGCTGATCCTGGCGTCGCCCTGGTCGTGGCCGTCCTCGGTGCCGCCGTCGGCGAGGAAATGCTTGGTCGAGGCGATGACGTGCGGGCCCTTGAGGATGTCGGTCGCGCCGGGTTCGCCTTGCAAGCCCCGGATGAACTGGCCGACATAATCGGAGACGAGTTTCGGGTCGCTCGAATAGCCTTCATAGGCGCGGCCCCAGCGGCCGTCCTGCGGCACGGTGATCGTCGGCGCGAAGGTCCATTCCTGACCGGTCACGCGGATCTCGGTGGCGGTCGCCTCGGCGATCTTCCGCATCAGCGCGGGATCGTGCATCGCGCCGAGCCCGACATTGTGCGGGAAGAGCGTGGCGCCGATGATGTTCGAATT
This sequence comes from Sphingomonas sp., assembly GCA_035538935.1. Lineage (GTDB taxonomy): Bacteria > Pseudomonadota > Alphaproteobacteria > Sphingomonadales > Sphingomonadaceae > Sphingomonas. Next base: position 316,442 of record DATLJH010000016.1, on the reverse strand, counting down.
GCCGTGGACCGCATCGATGCCCCAGATCACGGGGATGCCGACGCCGCCGCCGCTGGTGTCGATCGAGGCGGCGTAGAATTCGTCGGCGAGCTGGAGCCATTTGGGCGCCGGCGCGAGATCGTCGCCATAGGGGCCCGAGCTGCCGCCGTTGAGCACGGAGCCGAGGTGATATTGTTTGACGTCGGCGGGGGTGACGCTGGCGAGGTCGGCCTGGACGACCTGGCCCACCTTCTCCTCGACCGTCATCTTCGCGATCAGCGCGGCGATGCGCCGTTCCATCGCGGGATCGGCCTTGTAGGGCCAGTGCGCCTGCGGCCAGCGATCGGGATGCGCGGTCGCCGCGGGCGGCGTCGCCTCGTGCGCGACCTGCTGCGCGGGAAGCGCGCACGCCAGGCTCGCGACCGCGATTGTTGACGTTAACATCAGGAGGCCCTTGCGCCCCCGGATCATTGCCCGCATGACCATCCCCTCTTGTGCCCGAGTATATTATTAAATTAAATTGAAAAGCAATTGGCGTTGCTTCCGATACTGTCACCTTGGCATCGGCGGTGCGCAAGTGCAATGAGAACGTTCACAGAAAAAGGCGGGGAGATGGCGGCAAAGCGCGACAGCAACAAGCGGGGCGGACGTTCGCCCCATCCCCTGGAACAGCGCGCATGAGCGGCGTCCCGCCGCATGGCCGCGTCCGCCTGTCGGGCACCAACCTGGAGCGCGCTGCCGATCACAACCAGCGCGTCACGCTCCACGCGATCCGGGTCAACGGCTCGCTCACCCGCGTCGAGCTCGCGGCGATCACCGGGCTGACGCCGCCCGCGATCGCGAACATCACCAAGCGGCTGCTGGGCGACGGGCTGATCGAGGAAGCCGGCCAGCGCCGCGGCGGGCGCGGCCAGCCGCCGACCAAGCTCGTCATCAAGCGCGATGCCTGCCACGCGATCGGCGTCAACATCGACCGCGACCACATTACGATGGTGCTCGTCGATTTCGCCGGGCAGACGCTCGCGCGCGTTTCCGAAGAGGTGGATTTTGCGCTGCCGGGCCATGTTCGCGATCTCTATCGCCAGTCGGTGCGCGGGATGCTCGAGGAGGCCGGCGTCAAGCGCGCGAGCGTCGTCGGGCTGGGAGTCGCGGTGCCCGACGATCTCGGGCTGGTCGACCTGCCCGGCCGCCCCGCCGCCTACGCCGAATGGGACGGCATCGACATGGCCGAACTGTTCGACGAACCGTACGACCTCCCCGTTTTCGTCGAAAACGACGCGGCGGCAGCCGCGATGGGCGAGATGCAACTCGGCCACGGGCAGAAGCTGTCGAGCTTCTTCTACATCCTGATCTCGTCGGGGCTGGGCGGCGGCATCGTCGTCGACGGCGCCTATTTCCGGGGCGCCGACGGCCGTTCGGGCGAGCTGGGCTTCCTGCGCGCGCCCACCGAGGACGGCGGCATCCAGCAGGTGCAGAAGCTGGTGTCGCTGTCGGGTCTCGCCAAACACCTCGCCGCCGACGGGCTGACGCTTGCCGACGCGCTGGCGGGCGGCCGGTCAGCGCGCGCCGAAACGAGCATCGAAACATGGATCGAGCGCGCGGCGCAGCGGCTCTACGTTCCGCTCGAGGCGGTCAACTGCCTGATCAATCCGGGCATGGTGCTGATCGGCGGGCGGTTGCCGCGGGATCTGGTCGAACGGCTCGCCACCGCCGCGCAGGCGAAGCTCAAGGAGCGCGGCGACAACATTCCGGTGATCGCGCCCGTCGCGCGCGCCGCACTGTCCGAGGACGCACCCGCCGTCGGCGCCGCGATCCTGCCGTTCAGCCATTTCCTGCTGCCCAAGCCGGGCGCGCTGTGGAAGGCGCCCGCCGAAACCGCCGGCCGCATCGCGCGCGCCGGCTGACCGACACCATGACGCTTTGCTGGAGAGCCGCATGACCACCCAATCCAAGGCCACCGGCGCGTTCGCCTCGGTCACCACCCTGTTCTTCGCCTGGGGCTTCATCACCTCGATCGTCGATCCGCTGGTGGCGGCGGTGAAGAACATCTTCAGCCTGACCAACGTCGAGGCGCAGCTTTCCACCTTCGCGTTCTTCATCGCCTATGGCGTCATCTCGATCCCGGCGGCGATCCTGGTCTCGCGGCTGCGCGCGGTGCCGTCGATCATCCTCGCCATCGCGATGATGGTGGTCGCGTGCCTGATCATGCTCGCGGGCGCCGATGCCGACGCCTATGCGGGCGTGCTGATCGGCCTGTTCGTGATGGCGAGCGGGATCACCATCCTGCAAGTCGCCGCCAACCCGCTCGCCGCCGCGCTGGGGGCGCCCGAACGCAGCCATTTCCGCCTCACCTTCAGCCAGGCGTTCAACTCGTTCGGCACCGTGCTCGGCCCGCTGCTCGGCGCCAGCCTGCTGCTCAAGGACATCGACGTGGCGCCGGGCGAAGCGCTGACGCCCGCCGCGCGCACCGCCGCGCTCGGATCGATCAACACCAGCTTCCTGATCATCGCGGTGCTGCTCGCGGTGCTGGCGCTGTTCATCTGGGCGATGCGCCGCCGCATCAGCGAGGCCGCGCCGCCGCTCGCGGTGACGCACGGTTTCGGCGAGACGATGCGCCAGGTGCTCGACGCGCCCTGGGCGCTGATCGGCGGGCTCGCGATCTTCGTCTATGTCGGCGCCGAGGTGGCGATCGGCAGCCAGATGGCGCTGTTCCTGCATTCGGACGCGATCTGGGGCCAGACCGATTCGCCCTTCGGCATCCCGCTCGTCGGCTGGATCGTGGGCAATGACGGCGTGCCCGGCGTCTCGCTACAGGAGGCCGGCAAGCTGACCGCTTTCTATTGGGGCGGCGCGATGGTCGGGCGGTTCGTGGGCTCGGCATTGCTCACGCGGGTGCGGGCGTTCCGGCTGCTCGCCGCGAGCGCGGTGATCGCAGCCGTGTTGTGCCTCTACGTCGTGGTCGAGGGCGGGGTTTCCGCAGGATACGCCGCGATCGCGATCGGATTGTTCAACTCGATCATGTTCCCGGTCATCTTCACGCTGACGCTCGAACGCTCGACCGCGAGCACCGAGGCGACCTCGGGCTTCCTGTGCATGGCGATCATCGGCGGCGCGCTGGTGCCGCTGCTCGTCGGCAAGGTCGCCGACATGAGCGATTACGCGACCGCGCTCGCGGTGCCGCTGGTCTGCTACGCGGTGCTCGTGGCGTTCGCGATCGCCGCCGGCCGCGCGAAGACGCACGCCGCCGGGGTGGACGAAGAGGAGGAATTCGTGAGCCCGCATTGATCGCGGGCGCCATCGCCCCTAACCCGTTCGCCGAACGCCCGCGGCGACAGGGCGAACGGGTCGGGAGACGATGATGACGAAGCTGCTGGCGGCGCTTGCGCTGCTGTTGATGGGAGCGCCCGCCTTGGCGCAGGGATACAATCCGCGCGAGACCTTCGCGCCGCTCGATCTGGGACAGCCGGTCAACCGCTATCGCTCCGCCAACGGGATGCCCGGGCCTGACTACTGGCAGAACCGCGCCGATTACGCGATCCGCGCGACGCTCGATACGCGGGCCAAGGCGCTCACCGGCACGGTGCGCATCACCTATACCAACAACAGCCCCGACACGCTCGACGTGCTATGGCTGCATCTCGAGCAGAACCTCTACAAGGCCGATTCGCGCGGCTATATGGCCGCGGGCGGCAAGCTGCGTGGCACGACCGACGGGATGACGCTCGATTCGGCCGAGGTTTCGGTCGGCAAGGGCAAGGCGACCGCAGTGACGCCGCTGATCAGCGACACGCGCGCGCAGCTGCGCCTCCCCACGCCGCTTGGCCCCGGCGAGACCGCGATCGTCACCATCGCCTATCATTTCACGATCCCCGGCGAATTCGGCGGGCGCATGGCGTGGGGCAAATCGCGCGACGGCGAGATCTACGATCTGGCGCAATGGTATCCGCGCATGGCCGTCTATGACGACATTCGCGGCTGGGATCCCCTCCCCTATCTCGCGCAGGAATTCTATCTCGAATACGGGACGTTCGATTACTGGCTGACGGTGCCCGCCGACATGATCGTCGCGGGATCGGGCGAGTTGATGAACCCGGAGGAGGTGCTCACCAAAGAGCAGGTCGCGCGGCTGGAAAAGGCGAAGACCAGCGACGCGACGGTGATGATCCGATCGCCGCAAGAAATCGCCGATCCCGCCAGCCGGCCCAAACGGGACGGCACGCTCACCTGGCATTTCCGCATGGAGAACACCCGCGACGTGGCGTGGAGCGCGTCGAGCAAATTCGCGTGGGATGCCGCGCGGATCAACCTGCCCGACGGCAAGACCTCGCTCGCGATGTCGCTCTATCCGGCGGAGAGCCAGGGCGAGGACCGCTGGGGCCGCTCGACCGAATATATGAAGGACGCGGTCGAGCGCTTCTCGGCGAAATGGTATCCCTATCCCTGGCCCGCCGCGATCAACATCGCGGGGCCGGCGACGGGGATGGAATATCCGGGCATCGTGTTCGACGGCATCGACGATGCCGGCAAGACGCTGTTCTGGATCAGCGCGCACGAGATCGGGCATTCGTGGTTCCCGATGATCGTCGGCTTCGACGAACGCCGCCACGCGTGGATGGACGAAGGCTTCAACACCTTCATCGACGTCTACGAATCGGACGAGTTCAACAACGGCGAATACGCGCCCAAGCGCGACGGCGAATATGCGCCGGGCGGGGGCAATCCGGTCGACGAGATATTACCGATTCTGGCGGACAGAGACGCGCCGCCGATTCTGAGCCGGAGCGACACGATCGTCGAGAAGTGGCGCCATCCGGTGACGTACTTCAAATCCGCGCTGGGGCTCATCCTGCTGCGCGAGCAGATTTTGGGGCCGGAGCGGTTCGATCATGCGTTTCGGCGCTTCACCGCGGCGTGGGCGTTCAAGCACCCCAAGCCCGCCGACTTCTTCCGCGCGATGGAGAACGACGCGGGCGAAGACCTCAGCTATTGGTGGCGCGGCTGGTATTTTGAGAACTGGCAGATGGACCTCGCCGCGACCAAGATCGCCTATGTCGAGGGCGATCCGAAAAACGGCGCGCTGGTGACGGTCGAGGCGCGCGACAAGCTGGTGATGCCGGTGACGCTGCGCGTGGTCTTCGCCGACGGCAGCAAGAAGGACGTGCGGCTTCCCGCCGAGACGTGGATCCGGCAGGCGGCAACCGCGGTGCCGGTGGGCGGCACGTCGAAAGTGGTGTCGGTGACGCTCGATCCCGACCATGAGCTGCCCGACAAGGATCGGAGCAACAACGCGGTTACGGGATGAGCGGCTACTCTCCGTCGCCCTGAAGCGCGGCCATCGCGCGTAGATCCCACCGGATCTGCAAGGGTTCGGCCGTCTTCTCGCGATAGGCGCCGACATGGATGTGCGGCGCGCGCGCCATGCCGTTGTTGCCGTCGCGCGCGACGACCTGCCCGGCACGCACGCGATCGCCCTGCTTCACGCGAATGTCGGTGACGTGGGCATAGACGACGATCACGCCGTCATCGCGGCGGAACTGGATCATGGCGGCGGGCGGCTTGCCCATCGTGCCGGGGACGTTGGTCTCGGGCTTCGCGAACACGCCGATGACGGTGCCGTCGATCGGCGCGAGCACCTCGGCATGCCATCCGTACCAATCCTCGTTGGCCTTGCCGTCGGTGCGGTAGAGCTTCGAATAGCCGCGCCCGTCCTCGATCCCGCCGGTGACCATGCAATCGGTACCGAGTGCATCGCCGGCATAAGCGAGCTGCCTCGCATAATGCTCCATGCAGGTGAAGGGCGCGGCAAACAGCGGCGCGAGCGTCACCTGTTCGATCTCGCCGGTGACGGGCGCCGCCTTTGGCGGGATCACGATGGTCTTGGGCAGCGGCGACGCCTGACCTGCCGAGGCGAGGAGGAGAGATAGCAGGATCGGCACCTGATGCTCCGGGGCAGAAAGTGATGAAAGATGTGTATTACTCTAGTAATACTCCTGGGATATGCCGTCAATCCTCAGTGGAAATCCCGTGATCTGGGCACGATCCGCGCGTTGCGCGGGTGGCGCGACAGCGCGTCGGGCCCGACCGGCGCGGCATCGGCTTCCGACAGGCGATCGAGCAGATCGGTGCGGTCGATGATGCGGCTCGCCATCAGGTGGACGACGCCTTCGCGGCTTTTCTGCACGCGCCCCTCGGCAAGCATCAGGCGCGACGCCATGATCGCGCGGCGATAACGTTCGAACTGGCGCGCCCAGAGCACGATATTGGTGATTCCCGTCTCGTCCTCGATCGTAATGAAGACGGCATTGCCCTTGCCCGGCCGCTGGCGGACGAGGACGATACCGGCGGTGCGCACGAAGACATCGTTCTTCAGCGCGCTCGTCCCGGCGCAGCTCGATATGCCCTCGGCGGTGAGCGTGGCGCGCAGGAAGGCCATCGGGTGATCCTTCAGCGACAGCCGCGTCGTCTGGTAATCGGTGACGACATGCTCCGCCTGCGACATGGCGGGCAGTGCGGCGTCGGGCTCCACGCCCAGCTCGCGGGCGCGGGCGGCGGCGAACAGCGGCAGCTCGGCGGCGGGCGTGCGGCGGACCTCCCATAGAGCGGCGCGGCGATCGAGCCCGATCGAGCGGAACGCATCGGCGTCGGCGAGAAGACGCAGCGCACGCTGGGGGAGCGAGGCGCGGCGGGCGAGGTCTTCGATGCTGGCGAAGGGGCGTATTTCGTCATTCTGACGAACGTCGGAATCCATCGGCGCAACGTCAGAAGCTGGCGGAGCGCATCTGGATGCTGAATCAAGTTCAGCATGACGAGAGTTGGATCGACGCGCCTTGTCGACAGCCTCAGCCCAATCCTCGCGGAAACCATCTATCTGGCGGAGACCGAGGCGTAACGCGAGGCCGTCACCCCGGACCTGTTCCGGGGCCCAACGCGCAACAGGCGCCAACGCCTGTGGAACGTTGGATGCCGGAACAAATCCGGCATGGCGGGTTGTTTCGATGCCATTGTCCCAATCGCTCGCGTTGATGTCGATCGCGCGCACCTCGACTCCGTGTTCGCGTGCGTCGCGGACGATCTGGGCGGGGGCGTAGAAGCCCATCGGTTGCGAATTGAGCAGCGCAGCCGCGAATACCGCCGGCTGATGGCATTTGAGCCACGCCGAGACATAGACCAGCCGCGCGAACGACAACGCATGGCTTTCGGGAAAGCCGTAGCTGCCGAAGCCCTCGATCTGCTTGAAACAACGTTCGGCGAAATCCTGAGCGTAGCCGCGGCGGACCATGCCCCCGACCATCTTTTCGCGGAACTGGTCGATCGTGCCGAGATTGCGGAAAGTCGCCATCGCGCGGCGCAGACGGTTGGCGTCCTCGGGCGAGAATTTGGCGGCGACGATCGCCAGCTTCATCGCCTGTTCCTGGAAAAGCGGCACGCCTTCGGTCTTGGCGAGCACCGGCACGAGTTCATCGCGTGGCCCGTGCTGCGGAGATGGCGCAGGATATTCCACAATTGTCTTCCCCATCCTTCTTGCGGCGCGGCGCCGCAGATACGGATGGACCATGTCACCCTCGATCGGCCCCGGCCGGACGATCGCGACCTGAATGACGAGATCGTAGAATTTCCTGGGTTTGAGCCGCGGCAGCATGTTGATCTGCGCGCGGCTCTCGACCTGGAACACGCCGATGCTGTCGCCCCTGCACAGCATGGCGTAGACCGCCGGGTCTTCGTGCGGGATCGTATCGAGCGCATAATCGCCGAGCCCGTGGCCGCGCATCAGATCGAACGCCTTGCGAATGCAGGTGAGCATCCCGAGCGCGAGCACGTCGACCTTCATCAGACCGAGCGCGTCGATATCGTCCTTGTCCCATTCGATGAAGGTGCGGTCCTCCATCGCGGCGTTATGGATCGGCACCGTCTCGTCGAGCCGATCCTGCGTCAGCACGAACCCGCCGACATGCTGCGACAGGTGACGCGGGAACTTGATGAGCTCTCCGACCAACCAGCGAAGCCGCGCGATTGCGGGGTCGGCGAGATCGAGGCCGTTTTCGGCGAAACGGCGCTCCTCGACCGCCGACTCGTAGCTGCCCCACGCGGTGCTCGCGAGCCGCGCGGTCACATCCTCCGAGAAACCGAGCACCTTGCCGACCTCGCGGACGGCGCTTTTCGGGCGATAATGGATGACCGTCGCGGCGATGCCCGCGCGGCGGCGGCCGTATCGTTTGTAAACATACTGCATCACCTCCTCACGCCGTTCATGCTCGAAATCGACGTCGATGTCGGGCGGCTCGTTGCGCTCGGCCGAGACGAAGCGCGAGAAGAGCAAATCGTATCTCATCGGATCGACCGAGGTGATGCCGAGCAGGAAACACACCGCCGAATTGGCCGCCGAGCCGCGACCCTGGCACAGGATGCCCTTGCTGCGGGCGTGCTTCACGATGTCGTGGACGGTGAGGAAGTAGCAGGCGTAATCGCGATCGCGGATCAGCACGAATTCCTCGTAGAGCAGCGCCAGCATCTTTTCAGGCACGCGATCATCGAACCGGTCGAGCGCCGTCTGCCAGACGATATGTTCGAGCCAATCCTGCGGATTCCAGCCTTCGGGCACCGGCTCGTGCGGATATTCATAGGCGAGTTGATCGAGCGTGAAGCCGATGCGATCGGCGAAGCGCTGCGTCTCGGCGATCGCCTGGCGGTGATCGCGGAACAGCCGCGCCATCTCGTCTGGGGTTTTCAGATGGCGTTCGGCATTGGCGGCAAGCCGCTTGCCGGCACGATCGATCGTCGTGCCGAGCCGGATGCAGGTGACGATGTCGTGCAGCGGGCGCTGGTCGGGCGTGGCGTAGAGCGCATCATTGGTGGCGAGCATCGGCACGCCTGCGTCGCGTGCCGTGCGGGCGAGACGGGCGAGGCGGCGGGCGTCATCGCCCCGATAAAGCGGCGCGGCACCAAGCCAGACATGGTTTGGCGCCTTGGCCGCGAGCTTGACGAGAACGGCCGTCAGAAACCCCTGTTCCCTCGCGGAAGCGGGGGTCCAGTGAACGAGGCGTAGCGCGCGCGGTGCTGGATCCCCGCTTTCGCGGGGATACTGCTTTTCTTCAGGAATCGGCGTCACTTCGGCCGGATCGAAACTGCTTTCGGGGAGCACGATCAGCAGCAGGTCGTCCAGATGCGCCGCGAGATCATCGAAGCGCAGGATACAGCCGCCCTTCACCGCGCGCCGGTTGCCGGTGGTGAGCAGCCGCGTCAGCCGCCCCCAGCCGAGGCGCGTGGCGGAATAGGCGACGATGTCGGGCGTGCCGTCGGCGAAGACGAGGCGGGCGCCGACGAGGAGGCGACACGCGACGGTCGGCCCGAATTCCTCGCGAAGCTCCTTCAACGCGACATGCGCGCGGACCACACCGGCAACGCTGTTGCGGTCCGCGATGCCGATCGCGTCGTATTTCAGCGCGACCGCGGCCTTGACCATCTCTCCAGGATGCGAGGCGCCGCGCAGGAAGGAGAAATTGGTCGCGGCGACGAGTTCGGCGTAGCTCATGCGAACAGCCCGTGGAGATACCAGCGCGGGTCGTCCTTCTCGCGATACAATCCGTGGCGGAACACCCAGAAGCGGCGGCCGCTGGTGTCCTCGATGCGGTAATAGTCGCGGGTGAGGCCGGCATTGTCGTCGCGGCGCCACCATTCGACCGCGATGCGTTCGGGGCCTTCGTAGCGCACGATCGTGTGCGCCGTGCGGCGCCAGCGGAAGCGGCGCGGCGGGCCATCGGGCACCTCGGCCGTCACCTCGATCGGCTGGGGCGGATCGAAGAGGTGGAGCGGGCGGAGCGGCGGCTCGCCGGGAGCAGGTTTTTCCCACGGCGCCGGCGCGCGCGCCTCGACCGCAGGGAGCGCGAGCACCGCTTGTTCGGGGATGTGCGTGTCGCGCGGCACCAGGCGGCGGAAGCGGCCGCGGCCCATGCGCGTGCCGAGGCGATCGATCAGCGCGACCAGCTCACCGTCGCGCATTTCGCCGCCGTCGAGCGCGAGCTGCGCGGGGGCGAGCGGTTCGAGCACCGGCACCGTGAGCCGGATCAGGTCGAAGCCGAAACCGGGGTCGATCGGATCGGCGAGGCTGTCGATCCGATCGCGCAGAAGCCGGAGCACGAGCGCAGGATCGCGCGTCGGACGGCTCGTCTCGACCGCGAGATCGCGTGTCGCGCCGTCGCTGCGGAAAAGCCGCGCGGCGAAGCGGCGGCCGCCCATGCCGCGCTCCTCCATCGTCACGGCGGCCTCGCGGGCGAGATCGCCGAGCGCGGCCAGCGCGTCCCCGGTGCGGGCGATCGGCTCGGCGAAGCGACGGTCGAGGCGCAGCGCCGGCGGCGGGCGGCGCGGGGTGAGGCGGCTGTCGGCACGGCCGAGCAGACGCGCGAGCGCCGCGGTGGCGGCCTCCCCGAAACGCGCGGCGAGCGGCGCGGCCGGGCGGTCGGCGAGGTCACCGATGCTGCGCAGCCCGGCGCGGCGAAGTGCGGTGACCGTTTCGTCGCCGAGCCGCAGCCCGAGGATCGGCAGCGCACGGATGGCCGCGACCTCGTCGGCGACGGGCAGTTGCGCATGACGGGCGAGCGCCTGCGCCGCTTCGGGGGTGTCGGCGAAGGCGCCGCGCACGGAAACGCCCCAGCGCGCCGATTGCGCCTCGAGATCGGTGAGCACGCCGGCTTCGCCGCCGAAGACATGGGTGCTGCCGGTGACGTCGAGCGTCAGCCCATCGGGCGGATCGAGCGCGACCATCGGCGTGTAGCGATCGCACGCATCCGCCAGGCGCGCGAGCAGGCGCGCGTCGGCCGCGGGATCGGCGTCCACCACCGCGAGATCGGGCACGCGCACGCGCGCATCGGCGAGCGACAGACCAGGAGCCAGGCCGAGGGCGTGCGCGGCCGGATCGACCGCGACCAGCCGCATCGCGCCGCGCTGCTTTTCGACAAGAGCGAGGGGCTGCCCTCCGCCGTGCTCCTGCGACAGCAGGAGCCCAGAGTCGCGGACGTCGGCCTTTGTGACTCTGGATTCCTGCTTTCGCAGGAATACGTGTTCCTCAAGCCGCAGCCGATCCGTGCTCAGCCAGAGGAAGAACAGCGCCAGGAAGCGGCGCTTCGGCAAAGGCGCGCGCGTCACGATCCCACGCCACACGCCAGCGCTGCCCCGCCGACCCGCCGCGCTGGCGCAGCAGCGTGAGATCGAGCGCGGGAAGGCCTGGCGCGTTCGCTTCGAGAGGTTGCGAGGGCGCTGCGGCGACCTGCCAGCGCGTGTGCGCGGCGCTGGGCGCGGGCACGGCATCGATGCGCAGCATCAATGCGGTGACGCCCGAGGCTTCCGCCGCGACCGCCAGCCGCCGGCTCGCGGTCAAATCGAGCGGGCGCGGCTGGCGCCACAACTCGATCACCGCCACGCCGACCTCGTCGCAGCGCACGATCTCGGCCGCCGCGCGCAACAACATCAGCGGATCGGCGGCGACCCCCAGCACGAGACGGGCCGGATCGATCCCCAGTTCGGCCAGCCCCGGCGCGTGCAGGTGCGCAGCGCGTTCCGCCTCGTCCTGGCGCAGCCAGACGATCGGGGCGGATTCGCCCAGCCGCGCCGCCAGCATCGCCGCGAAGCCCGACGCCGCCCCCGCATCGCCCGGCGCGGCGGCGAACATCTCGTGCAGCCGCCCCCGCGCCAGCCCGCCGCCCAGCGCCGCGTCGATCGCGGGCACCCCCAGCGCCGCGCGCGCGGCCGGCACCGCCGCCGGCCGCCGCTCGATCGCGGCAACCTTGCGGCGGAGCGCCTTCAGGGAAACGGAATGGGACACGCACGACTCAAGCCAATTGTTCGCTATTTGTTCCAAAATACGGCCGGGGGTGGGCGAGAGTCAACGACTTCCCATTTCCTCCTTGGAAGGGAGGGTTTCAGGGTTTGTACGGCTCGGGCTGGCAGCCTAGGACGGGATCGAACGTCACCTTGCGGCTGGCGACGAGCGGCACCGAGGCAGTGATCGTTCTGGTCCCGGGATCGTCGGCGAGGTGGATCACCTCCATGCCGGGCTCGAAATCCTTGTAGCAGCTTTCGAGCGGACGCCCTTCGATATAGCGGCAGCCGCAGGCAACGCGCGCGCCATAGCCGACGCCGAGCTGGAGCTTGGGGGTCATCAGATGCGCGTAAAGCGCCACCCCGCCCGCGAGCAGCACGATCAGCGCGAGCGCGCCCCAGCCGATGATCCGTCTTGTCTTCATGGGCGCTGAGACTAGGCTGGCTCGATGCGGATCAAAAGCCTGTTCGCATTGCCGCTCCTCGCGCTCCTCTCGGCGAGCGTCGGCGCGCAGCGGCAAAGCGTGATCGCGCCGCTGTTCGCCGCCGATCCGGGCACGCGCGCGGTGCTGCTGATCGAGGACGGGCGCGTGATCGCCAAACGCTATGCGCCGGGCTTTTCGGACGGCAACCGCTTCATTTCCTGGTCGATGGCGAAGACGATCACCGCGATGCTGGTGGGCGAGCTCGTCGCCGACGGCAGGCTCGCGCTCGATGCGCCCGCGCCGGTGCCCGAATGGCGCCGCCCCGGCGACCCGCGCGGCGCGATCACCTTGCGGATGCTGCTGCAGATGCGCTCGGGGCTCGAACACACCGAAGTGGGCGACCCGATCGAGCGGTCGGACACCAACCAGGTGCTGTTCGTCGGCGGCACGCAGGACATGGCGGCGCGCGCGATCGCCAAGCCGCTCGAGGCGGCGCCCGGCACGCGGTTCGAATACAGCTCGCTCACCACGATCATCCTGTCGGAGATCATCACGCGGACGCTCACCGACAGCCGCGATCCGCGCGTGCGGGCGCGAGCGTATCGGGACTTCGCCGAGACGCGGCTGTTCCGACCCGCGGGCGTGACGAGCGCGTTCCTCGAGTTCGACGGGGCGGGGACGCAGATCGGCGGCTCGCTCATTTACATGACGCTCGACGATTGGGGGCGGACGGGCCGGCTGCTGCTCGACGGCAAGGGGACGGACGGCAGCCAAATCGTCGCGCCCGACTGGCTTGCATTCATGAAAACCCCCTCCCCGGGCAATCCCGAATATGGCGGCCAGACCTGGCTCAACCGGCCGGGCGGGCGTGACCCCGACGGGCCGACGCTGTTTCCGGGCGCGGCGCCCGAAAATATCGCCTCGATGGTCGGGCATCTCGGCCAATATGTGCTTGCGGGCAGCGGTGCCGATCCGCACGATCAGGGCGCCACGCACCAGGTCATCCTCGTCCGGCTCGGCAAGACGCAGGATGACGCGCGTGCCGGAACGCGGCAGGCGCTGGGGCGGGTCATCGGGAGACTCATTACGTGATCGAGCGTATCGGCCATATCAACATCCGCACTCCAGCGCTCGACGAGACGCTGCGCTTCTACGAGGAGGTGTTCGACCTGGTGCGCGGCCCCGCCGCGACCATGGCCGATCAGGCGCGCAACGCCTGGCTCTACGACCATGACGGCCGCGCGATCATCCACGTCAACATGCCCGCCGAGGGCGAGGATATCCCCGCGATCGGCGCGCGCGGGCGGATGGATCACGTCGCCTTCGATTGCCGCGATCCCGATGCAATGGAGAAGCGGTTGACCGATCTCGGTATCTCCTATCGCCGCCGCGACACGCGCGTCCCCGGGCTGACCCAGATCGTGATCGAGGATCCCAACGGCATCAACCTGGAGCTCGCGTTCGGGACCGAGCATGCCCTCGCCGCCGCGCTGGCGCGCGGCTAAAGCGCGAACACGCCTTCGATCACCGTCACGCAGCGGCCGCCGAGCACGACGCGGTCGCCGTCGAGGCGGCAGGTCAGGTGGCCGCCCCGCGCGCTCGCCTGCCAGGCGGTGAAGCGATCGTGGCCGAGGCGCGTCGTCCAATAAGGCGTGAGCACCGCGTGCGCCGAGCCGGTGACGGGATCCTCGTCGATCCCGGCACCCGGCGCGAAGGCGCGGCTGATGACATCGGTGCCTGCCCCGCCCCCCGAGCCGGGGTCGCCCGGCGCGGTGACGATGGTCAGCACGTCGCCTTCGGCGGCGAGGCGGCGGAAATCGGGGGCGCAGGCGCGGACCTGCTCGGCGGTTTCCAGCACCACGAGGCCGTAGCGGTGCGGGTGCCAAAGCGTTTCGACGACGCCATCGACGCCGAGCGCATCGACGATCGCGGCGAGCGGCTTGGGGTCTGGCGCCCAGGCGGGAAGCGCGAGCTCGTAACCGTCGCCGGCGCGCGCCACCGCGAGCCCGCCCGCCTTGCGCGTGCGGAAGCACACGATATCGCGATCGGGATCGGCGGTGAGGACGTAATGCCCGCTCGCCAGCGTCGCGTGGCCGCACAGCACGACCTCGGTCGCCGGCGTGAACCAGCGCAATTCGAAATCGGCCTCGCCGTCATCGGCGGGGACGAGGAAGGCGGTTTCGCTCAAATTGTTCTCGGCGGCGATCCGCTGGAGCGTCGCATCGTCGAGCCAGGCACGCAGCGGCATCACCGCCGCCGGATTGCCGGTGAAGGGTGCGTTCGCAAAGGCGTCGATCTGGGCGAAGGGAATATTCATACGCGCTTGCCGAACCAGTGCGGGGTGACATCCGCCTCGATCAGCGGATTGTCGGTATCGACATGGCCTTCGGGATCGACGTGGATCAGCACCTCGACCTTGGGAAAGGCCTTCTTGAGCGCCTTTTCGACGCTCTCAACGATGTCGTGCGCCTGCTCGACCGTCAGGTCGCGCGCGACCTCCATGTGGAATTGCGCGAAATCGTGCGTGCCGGCGCGGCGGGTGCGGAAATCGTGGATGCCCTTGATCCCCGGCTGGCGCGCGGCGACCTCCATGAAGCCGGCGCGGTCCTTCTCCGACCATTCCTTGTCCATCAGATGGTCGATCGCGGTCGACGACGCCTGGAACGCGCCCCAGAGCAGCCACGCGGCGATCGCGATGCCGAAGATGGGATCGGCGGCGGGCAACCCGAAAAACTGATCGAGCGCGAGCGCGAGGATCACCGAGCCGTTGAGCAGTACGTCCGACTGATAATGAACATTGTCCGCGAGGATCGCGACCGAGCCGGTCTTGCGGATCACGCTGCGCTGATACCAGAGCAGCACGAGCGTCGCGGCGATCGCGACCAGCGACACGCCGATGCCGAATTCGGCGTCGTGCGTCTCGACCGGGCTGGTGAGCGCCTCGATCGCGCGCCAGGCGATGCCGATCGCCGAGGCGGTGATGAGGCCGACCTGGAACAGCGCCGCCAACGCCTCCGCCTTGCCGTGGCCGAAGCGGTGGTCGTGATCGGCGGGCGTCGCGGCAAGGCGCACGCCGTAGAGCGTGACGAGGCTCGCGAGCAGATCGAGCGCGGTATCGGCCAGCGAGCCCAGCATCGCGACCGAGCCGGTGTGCCAGGCGGCGAAGCCCTTGAGCAGCAACAGGAAGCACGCCATGCCGACGCTCGCCAGCGCGGCGCGCACGGCAAACGGCAGGAGACGGCGGCGTTCGTTCTCGGTCACGGGTAGAGCAATCCCTCGGCCCAGCCGTCGCCCTTGCGGGTGAACAGGCGGCGCTCGTGGAGGCGATAGTCGCGCGCCTGCCAGAACTCGATCCGTTCGGGCACGACGCGAAAGCCCGACCAATGCGGCGGGCGCGGTACCTCGCGGCCTTCGTAGCGCGCCTTCACCTCGGCGAAGCGCGCCTCGAAGGTTTCGCGCAAGTCGAGCGGGCGCGATTGGTCCGATGCCCAGGCGCCGAGCTGCGAATCGCGCGCGCGGGTGGCGAAATAGGCGTCCGCCTCGGCATCGGCCACGGGCGTGACCGGCCCCTCTATCCGGATTTGGCGGCAGAGCGATTTCCAGTGGAAGAGCAGGGCCACCTGCGCATTTTCTGCGAGATCGACGCCCTTGCGGCTTTGCCGGTTGGTGTAGAAGACGAAGCCGGTTTCGTCGTGCGCCTTGAGGAGCACCATCCGGAGCGACGGGCGCCCCTGCGCGTCCGCGGTGGCGACCGCCATCGCATTGGGCTCGTTGGGTTCGGATTCCTGCGCCTCGGCGAACCAGGTGTCGAACAGCGTGAAGGGATCGGCGTGCGTCGTCATACCGGCCTCGCGGCGACCGCCGCCTGGGGGTGAAGTGGAGAAAGTGGAGAGTGTCGCGCGGGTTCGGCCGGATGGATGCAATCGCCCCGTCGCCTGCCGCGTCCGATCGCTGATTTGGTCCCGGTTTTCATGATCCAGACCCCTTAGCCAAATGTCGCCGTGTAGGACAGTGTGCAGGTTGCGACAGCGCTGCCCGATCATTATTATCAATGCCGGAGGTGGTCCATGCCAAGCAGCGTCAATCTCGGTGAGAAGCTCGAAAGCGTGGTCGATCGACTGGTCAGTCGGGGCAGATTTGGCTCGCGATCAGAAGTGCTGCGCGAGGGCGTGCGGCTCGTACAGGAGCGTGAATCCTGGCTCGAGATGGTCGAAAAGGGCGTTCGCGAGGGCCGAAGTCAGGTCACGGCCGGCGAATGGATCGAGATGGAAGAGGCATTCGACCAACTCGCCGCGCGTTACGCCCCCAGGTGAAAGTTCGTCTCAGTCCGAATGCGCTCGACGATCTGGCGCGTATTGGGGACTGGATTCAACGCGATAATCCCCGGCGCGCTGCAAGCTTCGTAGAAGAGCTCCGCGCCGCCTGCCGCGAGCTTGGCACTTTTCCGCGCGCATTTCCCGCTTTTCCGCAATTCGGTCCCAACGCGCGGCGACGCGTGCACGGCAATTATCTCATCGTCTACGATGTCGAGCCCGACTGGGTCACCGTGCTCACCGTCGTCCACGGCGCGCGCGATCTCGACGAGATGGACCGACCATCCTGACCTGCGGAACGACTTCGCCCAGCGCGCATTGAATCGGTCTCGCAACGAAGGAGACCGGTTCGATGGCCGCGCGCGCCTATTGGCAGGGACAGATCAGGCTGGCGTTGGTCTCGATCCCCGTGGAGATCTACACTGCGACCAAATCTGGCGCGACGGTGAGCTTCCGCCAGATCCATGAGCCGTCGGGCAAGCCGATCCATTACGAGAAGGTCGTGACCGGCGTCGGCCCGGTCGATGCCGACGAGATCATGAAGGGATATGAATACGAGAAGGGCGAATACGTCCTGCTCGACCAGGACGAGATCGACGCGGTCAAGCTCGAATCGAAGAAGACGCTCGAACTGACGCAGTTCGTCGAGGCGCACGAGATCGACGTGCTTTATTACGAAAAGCCTTATTTCGTGGTGCCCGCAGACGATCTCGCCGAGGAGGCCTTCATCGTGCTGCGCGAGGCGTTGCGGCGGTCGAAGAAAGTGGGGCTGGGCCAGCTCGCGCTCAGGGGCCGCGAATATGTCGTGAGCCTCAAGCCGTGCGGGCGCGGCATGGTGCTCGAAACGCTGCGCTACGCCGACGAGGTCAACAAGGCGCAAGGCTATTTCCGCGACATTCCCGACGACGAGCCCGACGCCGAATTGCTCGATCTGGCCGAGGCGCTGATCGAGAAGAAGACTGCCAGGTTCGATCCGAAGGAATTTCACGACCGTTATGTCGATGCGCTCCACGAGCTGATCGCGCGCAAACGCAAATCCAAGACCAACCGCAAGATCATCGAGGAGAAGGAGGAGCCGTCGGGCCGCGGCGCATCGAACGTGGTCGATCTGATGGCGGCACTCAAGAAGTCGATCGAGAAGCCGAAGGCGAAACCGGCGCAGAAGCGCAGCACGACGACGACCAAGGCGGCGGCCAAGAAGAAGAGCCCCGCGCGTGCCGCGCCGAAGAAGCCGGCGGCGAAGAAACGTGCCTGAGGGTAGTGCTGCTCCCCTCCCTGAAAGGGAGGGGTCCGGGGTGGGTGGCGAGCGTAGCAAGCTCCCTTCGGTCGCACCCACCCCAAACCCCTCCCTGGTAGGGAGGGGCTTATGAATGCCGATCCCCTCGCCCGCTACAACGCCAAGCGCGACTTCGCGAAAACCGCCGAGCCGGCGGGAACGCTCGCCAAGGGACACGGCAACAGCTTCATGGTGCAGAAGCACGACGCGACGCGGCTGCATTGGGACTTCCGGCTCGAGATGGACGGCGTGCTCAAGAGCTGGGCCGTCGCGCGCGGGCCGAGCCTCGATCCGGGCGAGAAACGGCTGGCGGTCAGGACCGAGGACCATCCTTTGTCCTATGCGACCTTCGAAGGCACCATTCCCAAGGACGAATATGGCGGCGGCACGGTGATGCTGTGGGACCGCGGCACTTGGGCGCCGATCAAGGGCAAATCGGCGAAGGATCTGGAGAAGGGCCACCTTCACTTCGTGCTCGACGGCGAGCGGATGAAGGGCGAATGGCTGTTGATCCGGTTGAAGCCGCGCGGCAAGGAGACACGCGAGAACTGGCTGCTGAGGAAGCTCGACGACGCCGAGGCGGGCGGCACCGACACGTTGGTCGAAACGTGTCTGACGAGCGTCAAGACCGGGCGGACGATGCAGGAGATCGCGGAGGGGAAGAAGGCGCATGCTCTCCCGCGAAAGCGGGAGTCCAGAAGCAAGAGCGGGTCGCGTGCGTCTCTGGATTCCCGCGTTCGCGGGAATACCAAGCTGCCGACGTTCCACGATCTCCAACTCTGCACATTGGTCGACGACGTGCCGGCCGGCAACGGCTGGATCCACGAGGTCAAATATGACGGCTATCGCGCGCTGCTCGCGGTAGGCGGGGGCAAGGCCAAGGTGTTTACGCGCCACGGGCTCGACTGGAGCGACAAGTTTGTGGGGATCGCCGAGGCGGCGGCTGCACTGCCCGTGGGAAGCGCGCTGATCGACGGCGAGATCGTCGCGTTCAAGCAGGGGCGCCCCGATTTCTCGACGCTCAAGGACGCGATCTCGACCGGCGGCGACATGACCTTCTTCGGGTTCGATCTGCTCGTGCTCGACGGCGAGACTCTGGAAAAGCTCCCCAACGTCCAGCGCAAGGAGCGGCTGCGCGGGGTGCTCGACGGCGCCGACGCGCGGCTCCAGTTCGCCGAGCACGTCGTCGGCGAGGGCGAGACGCTGTTCGAGGCGATGTGCCGCGAAGGCTATGAAGGCGTGGTCTCGAAGCGCGCCGACGCGCCGTATCGGGGCAAGCGGACCAAGGCCTGGCTCAAGATCAAATGCACGCGCAGGCAGGAATTCGTGATCCTGGGCTGGACCGAAAGCGCGGCCAAGGGGCGCGGCTTTCGCGCGCTGCTGCTCGGGCAGCACAAGGACGGCAAGCTGGTATACTCAGGCAAGGTCGGGACGGGCTTCAACCGCGACACGATGGATGAATTGCGCACCAAGATGGATCGGCTCGCGCGCAAGACCCCGACCGTCGAGGCCCCGCGCGCGGCGACACGCGGCGCGCATTGGATCAGCCCCAGGCTGGTCGCCGAGATCGCCTTCACCGAATTCACCCCCGACGGCGCGCTCAGGCATCCGAGCTATCTGGGGTTGCGCGAGGACAAGCCGGTGGAGGACATCGTGCCCGAAACGCCCGAAAAAGCGCCGCCCAAGGCCAGCAGCGCGGCCGTGAAAGTGACGCACCCCGACCGCCTGATCTTCCCCGACAGCAAAGTGACCAAGGGCCAGCTCGCCGCTTATTACGCGGCCATCGCGCCGATCATGCTGCCCTGGACCGCCAACCGGCCGATCAGCCTGGTGCGCTGCCCGCAGGGACGCGGCAAGAAATGCTTCTTCCAGAAGCACGACGCCGGATCGTTCGGGGAACGCGTCCACCATGTCGACATCAGGGAGAAGGACGGCGCGATCGAGCCCTACCTCTATATCGAGGATGCCGACGGGCTGGTGCAATGCGTGCAGATGGGCACGATCGAGTTCCACGGCTGGGGATCGTCGGTGGGCGACATCGAGAAGCCGGACCGGATCGTGTTCGACCTCGATCCGGACGCAGGGCTCGATTTCGGCGACGTGAAGAAAGCGGCGGCGGACCTGAAACAGCATCTCGCCGACATGGGGCTCACGACCTTTCCGATGCTCACGGGCGGCAAGGGGGTGCACGTGGTGGTGCCGCTCAAGCCGCAGGCCGAGTGGGACGCGGTGAAGAGCTTCGCCGACCGCTTCGCGCGCGCGCTCGCCGAGGCCGAGCCCGACCGGTTCACCGCGACCATGTCCAAGGCCAAGCGCAAGGGAAAGATCTTCCTCGACTGGCTCAGGAACCAGCGCGGCGCGACCGCGATCATGCCCTATTCGGCGCGGGCAAGGAGCGGCGCGCCAGTGGCAGCGCCGGTCTCGTGGAGCGAATTGAAGGACGTCGAGACGCCGGCCATCTATTCGGTGGAGGATGTCGAGACGCTGATCGCGCGCGCCAATTCCCGCGCGCTTCAAGGGTGGGGCGTGGCGGACCAGGCGCTGCCGGACTTGTAATGTGATTTAGCGCCGGCGGTCGGGTAATGCCGCCATCACCACGGCACGTTCGGCGTCGGTCATGCGGGTCCAGCGGGCGATCTCGTCGCCGGTGCGCGCGCAGCCACGGCACAGGCGGGTGGCGGGATCGAGCGTGCAGATGTTGACGCACGGGCTAACGATCGCCCGACGCGGCACGATCTCGATGAAATCGTCCACCCGGGAGCTCAGGAAATCCGCGCCGAGAGGAAATCGGGAACGGGGCCGTTCCAGCCGCCGTCGTCGGGCTCGTCGTCGCGCGGGCGCGGCGCGCGATCGGCGCGCTCGGGAGCGCGCTCCTGGCGGCGTTCGTCACGCGGACGTTCGCGCTCCGGCGCGCGCGCCTTGTCGCGACCACGGCCACGGCCGCGGCGCGCCGGCTTCTCGTCGGGTTCGGGCGCGGGCTCGCGGTCGCCCGGCGAATCGGGCTCGGTCTTGCTTTCGAACCGTGCGATCTTCTGCCCCGTCAGCTTCTCGATATTCTCGATATTCTCGGCGTCGTCCGACGTGACGAAGGTGTAGGCGGTGCCCTTCGCCCCCGCGCGGCCGGTGCGGCCGATGCGGTGGACGTAATCGTCGGGATGCCAGGGCGCGTCGAAGTTGAAGACGTGGGAGACGCCCTTGATGTCGAGCCCGCGCGCCGCGACGTCCGAGGCGACGAGGATGTTGATCTCGCCGGTCTTGAACAGGTCGAGCTCGGCGAGGCGTTGCGGCTGCTCCATATCGCCGTGGATCTCGCCGGTGCGGAAGCCCGAGCGCTTGAGGCTCTTGTTGAGCTCGCGCACCGTCGTCTTGCGGTTGCAGAAGATGATCGCGGTGCGCACTTCGTCCTGCCGCAGCAGATCGCGCAACGTCGCGCGCTTGTCCGTTTGCGCGACCGGCACCAGCCATTGCCGGATGTTGGTGTTGGTCGAGGCGGGACGCGCGACCTCGATCGTCTTGGGGTTGTCGAGGAACTTGTCCGCGAGCTTCTTGATCGGCGCAGGCATCGTCGCCGAGAACAGCAAGGTCTGGCGCTGGCGCGGCAGCTTGGTGCAGATTTCCTCGATATCGGGGATGAACCCCATGTCGAGCATCCGGTCCGCTTCGTCGATCACCAGCAGGTTGCAGCCGGTGAGCAGGATCTTGCCGCGGCCGAACAGGTCCATCAGACGGCCGGGGGTCGCGATCAGCACGTCGACACCCTTTTCGAGCGCCGCCATCTGATCGCCCATCGAGACGCCGCCGATGAGGAGCGCCATCGAGAGCTTGTGATACCGCCCGTATTTCTCGAAATTCTCGGCGACCTGCGCGGCGAGCTCGCGCGTCGGCTCGAGGATCAGGCTGCGCGGCATCCGCGCGCGGCTGCGGCCCTGGGCGAGGATGTCGATCATCGGCAGCACGAACGAGGCGGTCTTGCCCGTGCCCGTCTGCGCGATACCGATGATGTCGCGCATCATCAGCACGCTGGGAATCGCGCTCGCCTGGATCGGAGTCGGCTCGGTATAGCCGGCCTCTTCGACCGCACGTAGCAATTCGTCTGACAGGCCGAGATCGGCGAATTTCATTTGGGAATCCGGAAAAAAGAAGAGAGCGTGACGCGAAAACCCCGCCGCGCCTGCGCGGCCCCCCGCTCGCGGATTTGGCGGCAAATGTCAAGGTTTCCCGCGCGTCAGCGCGCGGGCACGAGATGCTTGAAGGCGACGATCGGGCAATTGTCGCCCGAGCGCGAGCGGATCGAATCGCGCCGTGCGCACAGCTTTCCGTCGCGCGTGCGCGTCAGATAGAAGCCCGAATAGAAATCGAGCGCGGGGCAATCGTCCCCCAGCTTGGCGCGCAGCCGGCTGCCGCCGCGCACCACCAGATCGACGCTGTCGGGCTCGGTGATCGTCGCCGCGGCGAGCGTGTCGACGGCGACGCATTTGGGCGCATCCTTCTCCACCCAGCGCAGCGGATGAACATCCGCAATCGGCTGCCGCCCCGGCGGGATCGGCATCCTGGGCACGCGCACCACGATCCGCTCGTGGATCGTGAGCTGCTGCCACACCATGCCGCCCGGCGCCCCGGCGGGGGCCGTCCCGGCAGGCGCAGCGAGCAGCAACAGCAGCGCGGCAGGAGGAGCGAGGCTGGACATCCGGGCATCTCTTCTATCCCGGAGGGTTGAACAGTCCATGAATTTGAGAGGGCGGAACCCGCGTGCTAGGCGCGGCGAGCGTAATGTCGAGCGCGATCACTCGATGTCATGCCGGGCTTGTCCCGGCATCTGCGGTGCCGCAAGAGCAACCTGTTGAGGATGTGCGGCTCGGCGGACCCCGGAACAAGTCCGGGGTGACGGGGGAGTTCTCGAAGGTCATACGTTTGCCAGAACACGATCGCGCTGTCCGAAAAGAGACACATCCACGATGACGCCCGCCCAGTCCGCCTTGCTCGATCGATTGCGCGGCGCGATCGATTCGAAGGTGATCGTCACCGAACGCGCGGCGATCGAGCCCTGGGAGACCGACTGGCGCGGACGATGGCACGGGCATGCTCCCGCCCTGCTCAGCCCCGGCTCGACCGCGGAAGTGGCGGCGATCGTGGCGGCCGCGCGCGAAACGGGCGTGGCGCTGGTGCCGCAGGGGGGCAACACCTCGATGGTGGGCGGCGCCACGCCGCCCGCGGACGGATCGGCGCTGATCCTGTCGCTCAGGCGCCTGAACCGCATCCGCGCGATCGATGCACAGGCGAACCTCGCCGTCGTCGAGGCGGGCGTGATCCTGCAGACGTTGCACGACGCGGCCGCAAGCGCAGGCCGCCGCTTTCCCCTGACGCTGGGATCGCGCGGCAGCGCCACGATCGGCGGACTCGTCTCGACCAATGCCGGCGGCACGCAGGTGCTGCGCTGGGGCACGATGCGCGGGCTGGTGGCGGGGATCGAGGCAGTGCTGCCCGACGGATCGATCCACGATGGCCTCGCCGCGCTCAAGAAGGACAATCGCGGCTACGACCTCACGCAATTGCTGATCGGCGCGGAGGGCACGCTCGGCATCGTCACTGCCGCCACCTTGCGGCTGGCGCCTGCGGTGGCCGCGCGTTCGGTCGCCTGGGTGGGGCTCGAAAGTCCCGCCGACGCGCTCGCGCTGCTGCGGCGGATGCAGGCCGCGACCGACGGGATCGAGAGCTTCGAGATCATTCCCGGCGATACGCTCGCGCTGGTGCTGGCGCACATTCCGGGCACGCGTGCGCCGCTTACGGATGCGCATCCCTGGCATGTGTTGATCGAAATGGCGGCGAGCAATCCCGAGGCCGAGCCGCCCGCCGCGCCGATGGAGCGGCTGCTCGCCGCCGCGCTCACCGACGGCCTCGCCGCCGATGCCGTGATCGCCGCGAGCGAGGCGCAGGCCGAGGCGTTCTGGCGGCTGCGCGAGTCGCTCTCCGAAGCCGAACGCACGACGGGCCCGGCGCTGCAATTCGACATCTCGGTGCCCGTCGAGACGATGCCGCAGTTCATGCTCGATGCCGCCGCGGCCGCCGAAGCACGCTTCGCGGGCACTTATGCGACGGCGTTCGGGCATCTGGGCGACGGCAACGTCCATTTCCACGTCCGCGCGCCCGCGGGCGCCGAGGGGGAGCGCTGGTATGCCGACGAGGCGCCCGCGATCACGCGCTTCGTCGACGATCTCGTCGTCGCGGCGGGCGGCTCGATCTCGGCCGAGCACGGCATCGGCCAGATGAAGCTCGCCGAATTCGAGCGACTGGGTCCGCCGGCGCGGCTCCACGCGCTGCGCGCGATCAAGGCGGCGCTCGATCCGGGCGCGCTGCTCAATCCCGGCAAGCTCGTCAGGCTTGCGCCGGAGCCGCCCACGCCATAGAGCCAGCGCTCGAATCCGAACAACCGGCGCGACGCGCGCCCGATCACCTGGAGAGTCTCGAGATGGCCAGCGCGCCGCAGAACCAGCTTCCGCTTTTCTACAATGCCCTGGAGCCGCTTTCGAGCCAGGCGCACGCCAAGTTCCACGCGCGCAGCCGCGACAAGGCGCCGTTCCTGGCCCAGCACCATGCGGTGCCGCTGACGATCGACGAATTCCCGCTGGTCCAGCGTTTCATGCCGATCGTCTTCACGCTGGGCGACGAGGCGATCCCGATCGCGCTGATGGGCCTCAACGAAGGCGTCAACGTCTTCGTCGACGACGAAGGCACGATCACCGAGAAGAACCTCTACATCCCCGCCTATATCCGTCGCTATCCGTACATGCTGGCGCGTCTGCGGCCCGACGCGCAGGAATTGTCGCTGTGCTTCGACCCGACTTCGGACGCGGTCGGCGATTTCGAGGAAGGCGACGCGCTGTTCGACGGCGACCAGCCAAGCGAGCTCACCAAGAGCATCCTCGCCTTCAACGAGGCGTTCGAGCAGGCTGGTGCGCGTACCCAGGCGTTCATGAAGGAGCTGAAGGAGCTCGGCCTCCTCATGGACGGCGAGATCAGCATCCAGCCCGAGGGCGCCGAGCGGCCCTTCATCTATCGCGGCTTCCAGATGGTCGACGAGAAGAAGCTGCAGGAGATGCGCGGCGACCAGCTGCGCCGCGCCAACCAGAACGGCATGCTGCCGCTGCTCTACGCGCACCTCTTCTCGCTGTCGCTGATGCGCGAGATTTTCGGGCGCCAGATGCAGCTCGGCAAGATGCCGCAGCCGCAACTCGATCCGGTCGCCTGACGCCGTGACGCGTACGGCGGCGCAGGCCGACCGCTATTCGACCGGCGCGATCTGGTTCCACTGGATCATCGCGCTGCTCGTGATCTTCAACCTCGTCGTCGGCATCTTCCACGAAAGCGTGCCGGCGCTGAGGGCGCTGATGGGCGCACACAAGGCGGTGGGGATCACCGTGCTGGCGCTGACGCTGGGGCGGATCGCATGGCGACTGAGGCACCGGCCCCCGCCGCTACCGGCCGAGCTGTCGGGCTGGGTGCGCGCGATCGCCGGAGCGGTGCGCTGGGCATTTTACGCGCTGCTCCTGATCATGCCGCTGACCGGCTGGGCGATGGTGTCGGCCAGCAGCAAACCGCGGCCGCTGAGCTGGTTCGGGCTGTTCGATGTGCCGTTCCTGCCGGTGACCAAGCCGATCGCGGGGCTGGGGCACGAGCTGCACGAGACGTTGGGCCTGCTGTTCGCCGCACTCGTCCTGCTCCACATCGCCGGCGCGCTCAGGCATCAGCTTGCGCTCAAGGACGGCGTGCTCGCGCGCATGATCCCCGCGCTCGCGCCAAGGCGCTGACAAGGCGTGTGAAAACCGCGGCCTGCTGCGCGCAGCGCAGGCCTTGAAGCGCAAGAACCCCTGCCCTATATTCGTGTTGTACGGCTTCGTGTCCCCCCTTTCGCGAGGTCGTATGGCACGCCCTTGGGCGTGTCTCCTCCCTGAACCTTGGCCACCTCGTGCCTCGCGCACGAGGTGGTTTTTTATTCGGCTGCCAGCGCGCCCGGCTGCGCAAGCGCCTCGTCGGCAAGCGCGTCGATCATCCGGCGCAGTAACGACGCGGTGCGCGCCAGCCCGTCGCCCGGCCGATCGAGCATCGCATCGAGATAGAGCGAGCGGCACAATTCGATCTGGACGGCATGCACGCCCGCCTGCGGCGCGGCATGCCGTTCGAGGATGTGCCCGCCCGCATAGGGGCTGTTGAGCGCATGGGCGATGCCCGCGGCTTCGGCCTCGCCCTCCAGCCGCGCGACGAAGCGCGCCGCCGCGCTCTTGCCGAAGCGGTCGCCGAAGACGAGGCGCACCGCGTCCTTCCCCGCGCCGAGCGGCGGCATCGAGTGCAGATCGAGCAGCACCGCGACGCCGAACCGCGCACGCGCGGATGCCAGCGCCTGCGACAACGCGGCATGATAGGGCCGATGATCGTGGCGGATGCGCGCGGCGATCTCGTCGGCGGCGAAGCGGCGGCTCCACAGGTCGCCAGAGCGCCCGGCACGACGCGGCACCAGCCCCAGCCCGCTGCGCAGTTTCGCCGACTGGAGCGGCTGGCCGGCGGTCGCCGCGCCATCGTCGACGCGCGGATCGCGCTCGTGCTCGGCGCGGTTGAGATCGATCCAGGCGCGCGCGCGCTGCTGGACGAACACGGTCTCGCCGACGCGCGCAGCGAGCGCCACACGATCGACCGCGCGATCCTCGAGCGCGATGAGCTGGCCGAGCGGAACGCGCAGCGCAGCGCGCAAGGACAGCGGATAATCACGCCCCGCATGCGGCACCGACAGCACCACCGGGCTCGCGGGCTCGGCAGGGCCGTGGCGGTCGAACGGCGGCGCATCCTCCATCGCCCCTACCCTATGCCGCGCACCGTTCGACGGCAATCATCGCATTGCGGGACGCGCGCGGGGCTGGAAAATGTTAAGTGCTTTGCGCATAGACTGGCGCGCGAAGCTTAGGGGCCCTCGATGATCCGAATTCTGCTGGCCGAAGACGACCAGGTGATGCGCGAATATCTGACGCGCGCGCTCGAACGGTCGGGCTATGCGGTGAGCGCGGTCGATCGCGGCACGGCGGCGATCCCGCTGCTCGAAACCGAGCGGTTCGACCTGCTGTTGACCGACATCGTCATGCCCGAAATGGACGGAATCGAGCTCGCGCAGCGCTGCGCCGAGATCGCGCCCGACACGCGCGTGATGTTCATCACCGGCTTCGCCGCGGTGACGCTGAAGGCCGGCCGGACGATGCCCGAGGCACGCGTCCTCTCCAAGCCGTTCCACCTGCGCGACCTGGTGCTCGAGGTCGATCGCATGTTCGAGATCGAGCGCATGTCGGGCGGCAAATAGGGCGCTTGCAACGGCGCGCGTCCCCGGCTACAGCGCGCCCTCCTCACGGGCGTGTAGCTCAGTGGTAGAGCACTGTGTTGACATCGCAGGGGTCGCAAGTTCAATCCTTGCCACGCCCACCAGATCAAGCCTCGGAAAATATTGGATTTTCCGGGGCTTTTTCGTGCCCGTCGCCCATCCGCCCGCTTGCCAAATCGCGCCAGCATCTGCCCGATTCTGCCCCGATTTGCCTCCTTGCGTGGGCACCTCGTGGGCACGTTCTTCGGAACGTGCGGTCGAGGCCGCCGTGGTCCGCGCGCGATTCAAGTGAGCATCCCCCGCCTGCAAGGCCGATCTGGGCCGCGCTGTTCGCGACCGACCGTCACTCCAGCCACGGCTCTGCCGCGGTCTGCTGATAACAGCCGGAGGGTGTCTCCGCCTGCTATCGGCTGGTGTCGAGACGCTCCGCGATACACGGATCACGGAACATGCTTACGATGCGGCACCGGGGAAAGGCGCAAAACTGGTATATCCGAGGAAAGGTTGCCTACGGAGAACGAACCGTCGACGTCCCGGAATTTTGCTCGGGAACGACAGACAAGGCGGCTGCCTCGCATCTCATGGCGGAGCGCGAGCGCGAAGTCCGTGAAGCCCTCATATTCGGCCCGCGAGTAGTGGCGGTTCGTGGTGTGCTGGCGGATGCGTTTGAGGCGTATCTGACGAAGCCGAAGGCGCCGAATTCGACGGACGTGGTGCGGATCGGGGTGATGAACGAGCGGATCGGGTCGATGTCGCTCGCTGATCCGAAGGCGGCATGGCACGCCTTTCGCGAAGCCTATCTGACGAACCACACGCCGGCGGGCCAGGATCGCTATCGCTCGCTGCTGCAAGCCGCGGTCAACGTCTATAACGAGCGCCACGACCTGCCGCCGTTCAAGCTGAAGGCGATTCCCTTCGACAACCAGCGCATCCGGTTCCTCAGCCATGCCGACCGCGACCTGCTGATCGCGAGCTACTCGAAGCACGTCCAGCCGATCGCGACGATGTCCGCCTTTCAGGGGCCACGCACACGGCACGACAACGGCCTCGGCTCCACCACCCCGGCGGCGTTCGCCGCCGAACTCGAAAAGCAACGGGCGGGGTTAACCCCGCCCGTTGCTTCACCTGCGCTCATGCGCAACAACAATGGTCGGCCTCTGGTTGCCGCTGGATGAAAGACGGGGGGTCACGTCACGTTGATCACAGCCAGAAGCTGACGCGCATCATTGCTATGGCTGCTCTTTGCCCACGATTGCCTCCAGCATTGTCAAGGTCAGTCGAGAGATGCGCGTGTGTCCTCGAGCGCCAAGTCGACGAGCATCTGCATGGCCTCGCTCGCAGTTCCCGCATCTTCAGCCGCGATGGCATCGTACACCCGGACATGATCGGGAATAGGATTCCGCGGCAGCGCACGTGATCGCTGCTTGAACTGCGTCGTCCAGTTTACGACCGCACCAATACTGGCGCTGAGAACGATCAGCGCGTCGTTGCAGCTTGCCTGCATGATCGCGTCATGGAAATCACGATCGGCCGCCCGCCCCTGTTCAGTAGCGAGCGTGTGCCGTCGCATTCCGGTAAGAGCCTCCTTCATCCGTCGCAAATCGTTGCGATCACGCCGTTCAGCCGCAAGCCTCGCTGCGGCAGGTTCGATCATTCCGCGCAATTCGAACAGGCTGCGTATGAGCTGCATGTCGGGTTCACCCGCGAAGGCCCATGCAAGGACGTCCGGATCGAGCAGGTTCCAACGATTCCTGGGCAATACCCGCGTACCGGCCTTGGGTCTGCTCTCCACCAGTCCCTTTGCCGAGAGCACCCGAATGGCTTCGCGAAACGATGATCTGGAAACGCCCAGCGACTCGGAAAATTCCAGTTCGCCGGAGAGTTTGGTTCCTGGTGTATACTCACCCGTCAGGATTGCCGTCCCGAGCTTGTGAACGATGGCACCATGGAAGCGGCGGCCCGTCGGCCGTCTCGATTGCAAACGGCCTGAGCCGCTTCGGGTGTCAGCCCCTGCCTGATCGGTTTCACCTACGCCGCGATCTGCCATTCTCTGTTGGATAGCAGGAGCATGGCCCAGCCGAAACGGTTGTTTTTCTGCGCATAGAAGACCTGCCGGGAAGCGAGCCCGGAAGGGAGTGTGGATAGGCTGCACGGCATGCCGGGCGCAAGCTGATCGGCTGGTCTCAGGCCGGAGGACGGACTCAACCCACTAATCAGGATCGAATAATCGCTACCCCCGTACTTCCAACACAGCAACCGACTTTGGGGGAAGGTCAACCCGCAGTGTCCCCTCGCGCACGGTAGCCGCGATCGGACGCGGCGACACGGCGTCGGGCGCCTCGAACGTGTTGACGGTATCGACCGCGGGCGCGGTCAGCACCTTGCCGCTCGCACTGCGCGCCGTAAAGCCGGCGATGGCCGCATCGAATTCCACCGAACGGTTCGGGTCGATGTTGGTAAGCGCCAACCACAGTCGCCCGTCGCTCGAACGCGCAGCGATCGCATCCACGCGCGGCAGATCGATATCTTCGAACCTATATGTTCCGGCATCGAAGGCGACCGGGATCGCCGTCGCATCCTGGAACGGCACGTACATCTTGAAGACGTGATAAGTGGGAGTCAGCACCATCTTGGGGCCGTCCGTCAGGATCATCGCCTGAAGCACGTTCACCATCTGCGCGATCGCCGTCATCCGGACGCGATCGGCGTGGCGCGCGAAAATGTTGATATTGAGCGCGGCAACGATCGCATCCCGCATCGAATTCTGCTGTTGCAGAAAGCCCTCGGGCGTATTGGGAAGCTTACCGTACCAGGTGCCCCATTCGTCGACGACAAGCGGGACCTTCTTCTCCGGATCGTATTTGTCCATCACCGCGCTATTGGCGCGGATCAGGTCTTTCATGCGGAGCGTATCCTTCACGATCTCGGCATATTCCTTCTCGCCGAAACCAACGCTTGCATAGGCCGGCGGCCAGTTGACGACGGTGTAGTTGTGAAGCGACAGCCCTTCGATGCTCCAGGCCCAATCATGTTCCTTCCACGCCTTCATCACCGCGTCGGTGTAGCCGATCGTTTTTGCGTCACCCGGGCCGACCGCGATTCGCTGCATCGGCTCGCTGGTCGCGGCGTCCGCCGCCGGATTGCTGTTGTTCTGCTGTGCCGGGTTGAAGTTGCGCACAAACCGCGCGTACTTCTTCATCTCGTCGACATAATGCTCGGCGGTCATCGCGCCGCCGCAACTCCAGCTCTCGTTTCCAAGTCCCAGATACTTGACCTTGTAAGGTGCGGCGTGCCCGTTGGCGGCGCGCTCCTGGCCCGCACTGCTGCGCGGATCGGCGGTCATGTAGGCGACCCAATCAGCCGCCTCCTTGACCGTTCCCGAACCGATGTTGATCGACACATAGGCTTCGGCGCCGATCTGACCGATGAAGTCGAAGAATTCGTCGGTGCCGAAGGCGTTGTTCTCGATCGCGCCGCCCCAGTTCGAATTGACCGTTATCTTGCGTTTGGCAGGATCGCCGATCCCGTCGCGCCAGTGATATTCGTCAGCGAAGCAGCCGCCTGGCCAGCGCACGTTCGGCACGTGGATTGCTTTCAGCGCAGCGACGACATCGCTCCGGATGCCGCGCACGTTCGGGATCGCCGAATCCTTGCCGACCCAGACACCGCCGTAGATGCCGGTGCCGAGATGCTCGGCAAACTGGCCGAAAATGTTGCGGTCGATCGTGGTGCCGGGCTTGTCCGCCTGCACCACCAGGTCGATCGCACCGGACTGCGCATATGCAGGGGCCACCGTTGATACCGCTGCCGCAGCGGCGGCAAGACTCCCCATCACGGCGCGCACATCTCTCTCCCATATATTGTCTGACTAGATTCTCTTAAGGGCAGCAGCACGGATTGCGCAACATCTTCACACAAGATTCCTCGTGAAGACCCCGGTGGTCGATTTTTACCGCACAACAGATTTTCACCTGATACTTTTAGTCAGATAATTAGAGTCTTCGATACCGATTTCCAAACACCACGTTGATCGCCGACCCCTAGGATGAATTGGCAGGCAGGGCTTGAAAGCAATCCACGTAGACATCGTCGTGTGATATTTTGTACGACTAGATGAACGTCAAAAAGGCGAGTAACTGAGGAGAGAGATTCGATGGGTCGAATGTTCAAGTTGGTAGGCGGGATACGGCCGGTGCGCGCACGTATCGGTGGGTTCGGCATCGCCGTCGCCTGCATGTTGGGAATCCCGGCGCTAGCACAGAACGACAAGATGACGCCGATCGCCACCCCGGCACAGCCCGATGCGATCGAACTCGGAACCGGCCGGCTGCCGGGCGGAACCAATCCAGAGGCTTGGCATAGCCAATATGGCAGCGTCTTCGCCCGCAACGTCACCGTCGCAACTTTGACTCCTTTCCTCCCGGATCCGGCCAAGGCATCCGGCGCTGCGGTCGTTGTGGCGCCCGGAGGCGGTTTCCGCACATTGTCGATGGCAAATGAAGGCTGGGATGTCGCCAAGGCGCTTGCCGAACATGGCGTGGCCGCCTTCGTGCTCAAATATCGACTGAACCAGACGCCGGCCGACATGCCGGGCTTCGAGCGATCGATGACCGAAATGTTCTCCGGTGTCGCCGCGCGCACGCCTCGGCCCGATCCGGCTCAGATGACGAAAGGGTTGGCACCGCAGATCGCCGACGCACGCGCCGCTTTCTCGCTGATCCGCCAGCGGGCAGCCCAGTGGCACGTCGATCCCGATCGCATCGGCATGGTCGGTTTTTCCGCGGGCGCCATGCTGACGATGGCTACTACATTGGTGGGTGAAGATGCAAAGCCCGCCTTCATCGGCGATATCTATGGGCCGCTCGCGTCCGTGACGGTGCCGGCGGATGCGCCGCCGCTGTTCGTGGCGCTCGCCGCCGATGATCCCTTCTTCGCCAACGGGGGGTTCGGGCTAATCGACAGTTGGAAGGCGGCCAAGCGCCCCGTCGAGTTCCATCTGTACGAACAGGGTGGGCACGGCTTCGGCATGTACCAGAAGGCCACCACCAGCACCGGTTGGTTCGATGCCTTCGTTCGCTGGCTCGACATGCACGACATGCTCAAGCCGAAGCCGGACAGGGCCGACGCTCAAAAATAACGGTTAAGCAACTACGATATGCTGCAGTCGCGTGTGAACAGCGAGCAGCCCGGGCCCGCCCCTTACCGATCTGCGTGGAGCAAACCTCGAGCCTGTTGAAGCCCGCCCTGGGCACTTGCCCCGGCGCGCGGTCGAAGGGCCGTTCTTCTCTCGTCTCAATCACTTGCCGAAAAGAAAAACGGTACTTCGACCGCCTCGGAGCCAGTCCGGAGGCGAGCGGAAAGTTGGGCCTCACCTATGCGGCGCACTTATGCGGTGGCAGCATCACGATTTACCGCCGCGGTGCCGCTCTCCGCCCGTGTGATGGGCAAGCCGGCGACTCCGGCGCGCCCCCTCACCTCTGAAGCGCCGGCCACTTTCCTCCACGGGTTCGCCCATTTGGAATTGCACGATCGTGTCGATTTCGCTTGGTCGCGGCAGGGACGGTCAGGAGCGCGCGGCATGGCCGGCACCGTCACGTTCACACCATGCAGCCCTCTTCCTCCTTGAACCGAAACCGCCGACTTCAGGCCACTATAACTGAGCGTTGTGCCATCCAATAGGTTCCATCGCGTAACGATGCGGATCGGCAATTTGTCGAACTATTGACATCGATGCGCCGCCCTCATAATCAGATACTATATGATCAAGGCGCCTCACTCGACCAGATAGAGCCGAGCGCGCGACAAAAGCGACGATGCAAAGATGTCGTCATATGGGAGGGTGGGAATGCATCTCAAAAACAGGGTCATTAGCAGCGAACGATGGTTGGGCGCTGTCGGGGCGATGCTACATCGCGACAAACGCACGCGTTCATCCTTGCTCGCGATCCTGCGTCGAAGCACGCTTCGGACCACAAGCGTTGGAGCAATGCTCGTGGCGCTGAACGCCACCCCCGCAATGGCACAAAGCACGGCCGATACGGCGCCGGCCGATGCCGCTGCCGCGGTTGAAAAACCGGCAGATGAGAACGCGGCGGTGCTCAACAGCGATATTGTCGTGACCGGTTCGCGCATCGCAACCAGTGGTTTCAACGCCCCCACGCCGACGACAGTGGTTGGCGAGGACCAGATCCAGAACAACGCACAGCCGAACATCTTCTCCACTATCGTCCAACTGCCATCACTTCAGGGGTCGAGCGGTTCGAGCACGCTTACCTACAGCACGTCGAGCGGCCAGCAGGGTTTAAGCTCTTTTTCGCTCCGCGGCCTCGGCACGATCCGCACGCTGACCTTGCTTGATGGGCAACGCGTGGTTGGCGCCTATTATACCGGCGTCACCGACGTCAGCCTGTTTCCTCAACTGCTGATCCAGCGCGTCGACGTGGTGAATGGCGGCGCCTCGGCGTCCTACGGGTCGGATGCCGTCGGCGGAGTGGTGAATTTCGTCACCGATACCCGTTTCGAAGGCATCAAAGGCAATATCCAGGGCGGCGTCAGCACTTACGGCGACAACGAACAGGGTCTCGGGCAGATTGCTTTCGGCAAGAGCTTTCTCGAGAATCGGCTGCACGTTGTCGCCAGCGCCGAATATGCGAAGGAAGCAGGCGTCGGCCCGGGTGATTTCGGCCTGGACCTCGCAGGCGATCGCGACTGGTTCACGCAAACCACGTTGATCAATCGCAATGTGTCCGACGATGGCCTGCCGCAATACGTGCTGCGCGACTTCGCCCAGCCGTACAACTTCACCAAATATGGCCTTATCAGTTCCGGGCCGCTGCAAGGGATCGCATTCGATGCGAACGGCCAGCCCTTCCAGTTCAATTACGGCTCGAACGGCATCCCGGCAGGAAATGCGGCGGGGACGGTCGACGGCTGCTACCCCGGCTACTGTATCGGTGGTGACCTGTCGGGCAACACCGACACCGGGCGCACGCTTCAGTCGGCCATCTCGCGCCTCGTCGGCTACGGCCGGGTCGGGTTCGACTTCGCCGACGGTAACGAGGTCTATGTCTCCTACAGCGTCGGCCAGGTGAAGACCCATAATCAGCCGGTCAACGGCCAGAATCGTACAGGCCTCACCATCGATTGCTCCAACGCATTCCTGCCCCCATCGGTTCAGGCGCAGTGTGTGACGAACGGCATCAGCACCTTCACCTATGGCGTCGCCAACGCCATTCTGCCTAACACGCGGGTGGATACCGACCGCAGACAGTACCGCATCGTCGGTGGTCTCAAAGGCAGATTCGAACTGTTCGGTTCCGATTGGACCTATGACGCTTATTACGAACGCGGCATCAACCACACCGCCGTCGATGTCAGCAACATCTCGCTGTCGCGGCGCTATCTGGCGGCAATCGATGCGACCACGGTCGACGGCGCAATCGTCTGCGCAGACCCGGTGGCGCGTGCGAATGGCTGCCAGCCGATCAACATCTTCGGCGGTGCGCCCCCTTCCGCGGCGGCGCTGGAATATGTGCAGCCCGAGAACGGGCCGTTCCAGCGGCTGCGCATGACGCAGGATGTCGCCAGTGTGAACTTCTCGGGATCGCCGCTCGAACTGTGGGCGGGGCCGCTCTCCGTCGCGTTCGGTGCGGAATATCGCAAAGAGTTCTACGAGGTTCGTGCAGACGCCTATGGCGCAGGCTTGTCGTCTGTCAGCCCGAACACCGACGAATATCCTTCCGATCCGCTGCTTTTGCCGGAAGGCAACAATTGGTATGCGGGTAATTACAAAAACGGCGGCGGCGAATACGACGTCAAGGAGGCGTATCTCGAACTTGACGTTCCACTGATCGATTCTAATAGCTTCGGCCGCGCGAATCTCAATGGCGCGGCACGGTGGACGGACTACAGCACGTCGGGCACGACCTGGACCTGGAAGATCGGCGGCACATGGGATACCCCGCTCGACGGGCTCCGTTTCCGCGCCGTGACCTCGCGCGACGTCCGGGCGCCGAACCTGTCGGAGTTGTTCGCCGCACCGGTCACCACCACGTTGCCGAACTTCCTAGATCCAGTGCGCAACGTGAACGTCGTCGTGATCCAGAACCAGGTCGGCAATCCCAATCTCAAGCCCGAAATTGCGCGAAATACGGAATTGGGCGCGGTGCTGTCCAACCCGCCGTGGCTGCCGGGTTTCAGCATTTCGTTCGACTATTACAAGATCAAGCTGAAGGACGGCGTCTCGTCGCTCGGCGCGGGGCAGATCGTCGATCTGTGTTTCCGCAACATCCTGCCCGAGACGTGCAGCGCCTTCAACCTGAACAACCAGAACGGCCCGAACTTCATCAACGTCCAGGCGTTCAACCTGTCCTCGATCAAGACGGATGGCTTTGATATCGAGGCGAGCTATCGCTGGCAGCGCCCGCTGGGCCTCGACGGGACGTTCACGTTGCGCGGCCTCGCGACCCACATCAACAAATTCATCACGGAGCCCGGTCTGCCCGGCACGGCTCCGACGGACTCCGCGGGCGTGAACACAGGATCGACGCCAGACTGGAAATGGCTCGCGATTCAAACCTACGAGAACGAACTCTGGAGTCTTACCGTTCAGGAACGCTGGTTCACCGACGGCACCTATGGGAACCAATATGTCGTCTGTCAGTCGGACTGCCCGGTTTCGACTGCGACAGCGCCGACCATCGACCGTAATTTCATGCGCGGAGCTTTCTATCTGGACATCGGCGGCACACTCAACGTGAATGATAACGTCACGGCCTATTTCAAGATCGATAACGCGCTGAATCAGGATCCCGCGAAGTCACCGTTCTATGCCAATCCGGCTTTATACGATGTCATCGGCCGCATGTACCGCGCGGGCGTGCGCTTCCACTTTTAACAGTTCCGACGAACGAGGGCCCCTCCCTCGCACCTCGATAGCGGCGGCGGCAACGTCGCCGCTATTTTTCTTTCCGACCGCGTTTCGACTTCCGTTGCGCGCGCCGATCCCGTGGCTGAGGGTTGCCCCCTGCCCTCATGGCACCCCTTCGAATCTC
The DNA here is from genome assembly GCA_035538935.1 of Sphingomonas sp. Taxonomy (GTDB): domain Bacteria; phylum Pseudomonadota; class Alphaproteobacteria; order Sphingomonadales; family Sphingomonadaceae; genus Sphingomonas. The sequence continues at coordinate 280,227 of DATLJH010000016.1, read as the reverse complement.
AGATTCTCGCTGAAGAACGGCAGCACGTGATCCTGGAACCTATACGCGACGTTGCTGACATGCGTGCCGGGATAAACCTCGAAGTTGTCCTTGATCCCGTAATTATCGAGAATATCGTGCAGCTTGCGCGCATCGAAACGCAGGCCGTCCTGATCGCCGACATCGATCGCGATCGCGGTATAGCGTTTGAGGTTGCCGATATATTGATCGACAAAAGCGAGCGGCGCGTTAGCGGTCCATTTGGCCAGCACGTCGGGCTGGATCACGCCATTCTCCGTCGGGAGGTCGAGATAGAGCGGCGGGTTCTTCGGATCGGGCGACCAGGCCGCAGCGGTGGCGAGCGTCGCCTTTTCCATGAACGGCAGGTCGGCGGCGTCCATCGGCGCCTTGATCGCCTCGAGCTTCGACAGCGTTTTCAGATCCATTTGGTCGGCCGGACGCGGCGACATGCAGCACGGGCTCATGATGTAGAGCGCGCCGAACACGTCGGCGTGCTTCATGCCGATCCGGCTGGCGCCATAGCCGCCCATCGAATGCCCGACGAGGCCGCGACTCAGCCGATCGGGAATCGTCCGGTAATGCGCGTCGATATAATGGACGAGATCGCGATAGATGAACGTCTCGAAATCACCGACCGTCGGCGATCCCGAATACATCGACCCGCCATAGATGGTCTTGGAATCGGGCAGCACGACGATCATCTCGTGCGCCCCCTTGGCGAAGGCGTTCTCGATCGTCTGCGGCACATGGATTTCGTGGGTCCATTGCTCGGCGCCGATCGAATAACCGTGCAGCGCATAAACCACCGGATAGCGCCGCTCGGGATGGCTGGCATAGCCGGGCGGCAGCACGACCAGCACGTCGCGATCGGCGGATTCGCCTTCCAGATTGCCCTCGATCGAGGGGGCGTGAACCTTGATGCGCTCGATCGTCACCGCCTTCGCCCCGGCGACCGGGGGCGGACTGTTGGTCGTCGCCTGCGCCAGCGCCGGCGACGCGCAGAAGGTGAGCGAGGCGATCATCGCGCCTGCCAGTCCAAATGTTCGCATTGTCCTCTCCCTGATCATTGGTCGCCGGCCAGCGGAAATTCGTAGATCGACGTCGAGATCGCCGGGACCACCAACCGCGCGCCGAGTGGAGCGGCGCTCGATTGCCTGATCGTCACGCCCGGCGGCGTCCCGACCTTGTTCTCCGCCGCAAGGCTGGCGCCGGTCAGCCGCCAAACACTGCCTTTTCCGGTCGTACGGGCGCCGTCGAGTGCGATCGACACCGATTGCGGTTCGTGGGTCGCATTGACCACCGCGATCGTCAGCGTCTTTCGATCCGGGCTCAGCGCCGCGATCATATCGAGCGGATAGGTCGCGCTGCCGGCATTGACCTTGGGGTGGTCGTAGCCGACCGGATATTTGGGATCGGGCTGCGGTACGTTGCCGGTGAGGTCGACCGGAATCATGCCCGCGCCGAAATGCGCGCCGTAAAGCTTGAACACCTCGCCCGTGGCGTTAAGGACCGCGCCGTTCGGCGTGATGTCCATCGTCGAGGCGCCGGTGGTGAACGCCGCCATGTGCAGGAAATCGGTGTGGCGCAGCATCTCCTGCAGCACCATCGAATAGGCGAGCGACAGCTTCAGATTCGGCGGGCCGCCGATATAGGCATATTCGTCGATCGACAGGAAAATGCCCTTGTCCTTCATCTTCGGGAAGCGCTGCTGGTAGATGCGCCATTCGTCGGCCTTCATCCGCACCTGATTGGAGGGCGCGCGGGCGAATTCGAGCAGTTCGGCATCGGGCGGCGCATCGGGGCGTTGTTCGGCACGGTCGTACCAATGCTCGCTGATCCCGTCGAAATTGCCCCACGCCTCGCGAAGCAGCCCGCCGGTCCAGTCCTCGTCGGTGCCGAATTTGTGCTGGATGCTTTCCAGCGAGGCGTTTTCCTTGGCGTCGCGCGGATGGAGCTGATCGGGCATCGCGCCCGATCCGATCAGCGTGATCGACGGATCGACCGCACGCATCGCGGCGGCGAAGCGGTTGTGCTTGAGCATGAAGTAATCGAGCGTCGTGCGGCCGATCTGCCACCAGCCGTAAGGTTCATTGCCGATGTTCCAGAAGCGGATGCGATAGGGCTCGGGATGACCGTTGGCGGCACGCTTGGCGCCCCATTCGCTGGTCGCCGGGCCGTTAAGATATTCGACCTCTTCGGCTGCCGAATTGGCGTCGCCCAGCCCGGCGTTGACGGTGACATAGGGCTCGACGCCGATCAATCGCGTGAGGTTCAGCCATTCGTCCATGCCAAAATCGTTGGCCTGCATTGCGCTCCAGGCATGATCATACATCGGCGCGCGCTTGTCGCGCGGGCCGATCGCGTCGTGCCAATCCCAGTTCGACAGAAAATTGCCGCCCGGCAATCGCCAGAACCCCGAATGCAGCGATTTGAGGATCTCTACCGTATCGGCGCGCCAGCCGTCGACATTGTCGGCCGGCATCAGCGATACGACGCCGACGCGGAACCGGCCCGAGCCGGTGCCGGTCACCTCGAACGTCGCGTCCTTGGCGTCGGCGCCGGCGACGTAGCGCAGCGGCACCGTTTGCCACGACGAGGTCAGCGCGGGTAGACGGATCGTCTGGCGGTCGCTCGGCCCGTCACCCCAGATCAGCGTCGCCGAGACGATCGCACCGGGCGTGCCGCGCACGACGATATGGCCGGTATAGGCGCGGCCCTTGGCGACACCGATCCCACTTTGTCCGAAGCCGCGAGCCTGTGTGCCGTCGAGCGCGATGGCAACGTCCTGCTCGCCGACATAGGGGTGATCTGTCGCCATCGTCACCGCGGCGGCATCGCCGATCGGCCGCCATTTGCGCAGCGGCATCGCCGGCCGCCCCTCGACGCCCGCCGGCAATTCTGGATCATGCGCGGCATCGACCACCGGGAAATAGAATTTCCGGTCGTCGAGCATCTCGGCCCACAATGTCCGCGCGACGAGGCTGCCGATCGGCTCGATGAACATGCCGTATTCGTAGGGCGATACCGGCTTGTGCCGGCGATCGACATGGATTTCGGCTTGCAGCGTCGGTGCCTGGGCGCCGAAGGCGATACCGGCCGTCAACACCGATGCCGCACAAGCCCCGAATAGTGCGGCGGACCAAAGTTTTCGCATAATCCCCTCTCCCGATAGCCACAAATGTCGCCGCGTTGTCGCGGGCTTTCATTCCTCAGTGGTGCCGCACGGCGCTCCCTCAGTCCGGCAGCGCCACCGCCTGATCGACCGCAAACCGTGCCTTACGTGTTGCGACGCCGGTATCCGGCTGGCCCGAGCCGACACTGATCGTGTAACCGCCCGGCATCACTTCGCGCGTGCCGTCGGCGGTGACGGCGCTGAGATCGCGCGGTGACAGGTCAAAGCTGACGGTATGCCGCTCACCGGGCGCCAGCGAAACTCGCTGGAAACCGCGCAGCGCGACGCGCGGTACGCCGGGAATGGCCGGGAAATCGAGGTAGAGCTGCGCCACGTCGTCGCCGGCGCGTTTGCCGGTGTTGGTCACGACGGTCGAGACGTGCAGGCCGCGGGCCGCGCCGCCCGCTGCCGGCGTCACCTCGATCGGCCCATAGGCGAAGCTGGTATAGCTGAGGCCGAAGCCGAACGGATAAACCGGCGTCCCGGTGAAATAGCGATAGGTGCGCCCCTTCATGCTGTAATCGTCGAACGGCGGCAGATCGGCGACGCCGCGATAGAAAGTGAGCGGCAGACGGCCGCCGGGATCGACCTTTCCGGCCAGCACGTTGGCGACCGCCAGCCCGCCCGACTGGCCGGGATACCAGGCCTCGACGATCGCAGCGGCGTTCTGCTTCGCCCAGGCGAGATCGATCGGGCTGCCGTTCATCGCCACGACGATCAACGGCTTGCCGGTTGCCTTGGCCTGTTTGAGCAGCGCGATCTGATCGGCCGGCAGGTCTAACGTTGTCTTGTCGCCGCCGGCGAAGCCGGGCACCGTGACCCCCGTCTCCTCGGCTTCGAGGTCGGAAGTCAGGCCGACCACCGCGACCAGCACGTCCGCCTCGGCGGCGACGCGATCGAGATCGGCCTCGGGCGTGGTCGAAATCCGCTTCCACGCGAGATCGACGCCGCCGGTCGTATCGACGATGATCGGATAGCGATGGCCGCGCTTTAGCGCCATCGTTTTCATCGTCGCCAGATCGTTCCAGCGCGACTGGCGGCGGTCGACCAGCATCGTGCCGTCGAACTGCATCGTGCCGCCGGTGCCCGACAGGCCGAGCCGGTAGGTGCCGGTTTCCTTCGGCACCAGGAAACCGGTCCAGACGGTGCGGTGATGGTGGTTCACCTTGGCGAGATCGAGGTCGCGCTGGCCGACATCAGGCTCAACGCGGGTGACCACCGGCGTGTCCTGATAGCGAATGGCGGCGAGTTGCTGCGCCATCTCGCCGGGCTGGAACTGCGCGGGCGGCGGCGTCACCGGATTGTAATAGCGCGCGAGCAGCCCCGGCTTGCCGCCGGGGGTTTGCAGCACGGTGGTCGGTATGCGGTCGCCGTCGGTGATCGACGGGCCGAATGGCACAAGCGTCACCTGATCGGCCGAAAGCACGCGGTTCAGGCCGTCCAGCACCGAAATCGGCGCGCCACTGAGCGGTGAGGAATAATTGCCCCGCAGCACGCGCGTCGCATCGCCCAGCGGCCCGACCACGGCGACCTTGACGCCGGGCTTGAGCGGCAGCACGCCGTCGTTCTTGAGCAGGACAAGACTCTTTTCCGCCGCTTCCAGCGCCAGCGCCGCGTTGGCCGGGCTGCCCACCGCCGAGGGCGGCACGACCGCCGGCGTATTGGAGAGACCGGAGAGGTCGCCGGTGCGGTAGCGCGCGGCGAACAACCGCACCAGTGAACGATCGATATCCTTTTCCGAGATCAGCCCGCGCTTCAGCGCCTCGCGATAGCGATCGGGCAGGCCGGCCGTATCCGACAGCGTTCCGCCGTTGCACTCGTTATCGACGCCCGCACGCATCGCGGCGGCGACCGCGGCGGCGCCGTCGGGCGCATAATGGTGCGTGTCGCTGATGTCCTTCACCGCGTCGCAATCGGACACGACATAACCCTGAAATCCCCAGGCGCCGCGCAGATAATGCTTGAGCAGCAGGTCGTTGGCGCAGGCCGGTTGGCCGTCGATCCGATTGTAGGCGCACATGACCGATCCGGCTCTGGCCTCGACGATCGCGGCACGGAAAGCGGGCAGGTAGGTATCGACCAGATCATGCTTCGAGACGAACACATTGGCGACGTGGCGGGTCGATTCGGGGCCGCTATGGACATCGAAATGCTTGGGTGTGGCGATCACTCGGGGCCGGTCAGGATCGGGGCCCTGCATCCCCTCGACGAACGCGACGCCCATTCGCGCGGTGAGAAACGGATCCTCGCCATAGGTCTCCTGCCCACGGCCCCAACGCGGATCGCGGAAGATGTTGAGGTTGGGCGACCACGTGTCGAGCCCGGTGCCGATGCGGCCATAGCGGCCCGTCTCTCGCGCCAGCGTGTGCAGCCCGCGCACCTCGGTGCTGATCGCACCAGCGACGTGCTTGACCAGCGGCGTATCGAAGGTGGCCCCGAGCCCGATCGGCTCGGGGAAATTGGTGGTCGGCAGCGTGCCGAGCGCACCGTGGAGCGATTCGGTCCACCAATTGTAGCGCGGGATGCCGAGCCGCGGGATCGCCGGCGCGACGTTGAGCAACTGCGGCAGCTTCTCGTCGAGCGTCATCTTGGCGACCAGCGCCTCGGCTTTTGAGGTAGCGGCGTCGGGAACAGTCCGGCTGGTGATTTCGGCTGTTTGCGCCGTTGACGGCGGTGCCAGCACCATCAAGGCGTATACGGCCGAAATTCCTATCCCGATGCGCACTGACGCCATGTCTTTTTCTCCCTTGTATCCGGCATGATGACTGGTAGCGCTACCTTGAAGGCGTGAAGACTGATGTGGTCATGGCAGGACGCCGTATCGGTGCTTCCGGTGGTGTCGCGCTAATCAGCAGCCCAAGGCGTCACGACAGCCGCGATTACCCTTTCAGCCTCACGATCTCCCGGGTTGGCTACGCGGACGCTCTCGACGCCTCATATCGGTTGCAACCCGTATTCATGGATCTTGCGGATCAACGTGCGATGCCGCGGCAGGCCGGCGCGCAGCCTTTCGGTCTGCCGCTCATTCTCGCGCATGGCCTGCGCGGCCGTTCGCGCATCACCCGCAATCGCCTCGGGCTCCACTTCGGTACGAAAACCCATGCCGTAGAGCACATATTGATAGCTCGCCGCCGGAAAGACCTCTTCGACACGGTCGAACTCGTCATGGAACCACGGCGACTGGTATTTCCACAGCAGCAGCAATTCGCGAAGCCGGTCGGGAATCGTCTCGGGCAACACATTGTCGCGCCAGAAGGCGCTGTCCTCACGTTTCGTCAGCACGTAATGAAGTTTAAGGAAATCGATGATCCGGCCCCAGCGATAATGCGTCGTCGCATTGAAGCGCCCGGCGATCACATCCATCACTTCGCGGCACACCGGCATCTGCTCGGCGATCAGCTTGGCCGAAAGCTCCGTCAGCACGATCGCCGATGATTCGAGCGGTTCCAGGAAGCCCGCCGCCAGCCCGATGGCGACGCAATTGCGCTTCCAGAACGTCTCGCGATGGCCAGACCGAAACTTGATCTTGCGCACCGACAGATCCTTGCCCGCCGGGCCGATATAGGCGCGGAGCTCGCGCTCCGCCTCGTCGTCGGAGATATGGCTGCTCGAATAAGCGTGGCCGACCCCCCGTCGCTCGGGCAGGCCGATATCCCATATCCACCCGGAAGATTGGGCGGTCGAGATGGTGTGCGACGCGATCGGGCTCGCCTCGCTCGCATAAGGAAGCTGGATCGCGAGTGCGGTATCGCAGAACAGCACGTCGCTGCAGCTCTTGAACCCGACGCCCAGCGCCTCGCCGAGCAGCAGCGACCTGAAGCCGGTGCAATCGACGAACAGATCGCCCTCGATCTCGCCCGCCTGCTCGGTGACGATACTGCGGATATCGCCGTTCTCAGCCAGTTCGACGCCGCGGACGTCGGCGAGCACATGGCGTACGCCAAGCGTTTCGCAGCAATGTCGCTGAAGGAATGGAGCGAACTTGCCCGCATCGAGATGATAGGCGTAGTTGGCCAGCGCCTCGTATTCGGGGGTCGCGATGGTCTTGGGCGCGAGTCCGTCGTCGCAGAGCCGCCCCTGCGGGCATACCGCATCGCAAAAGCTGTTGTCACCCGAAGCGAGCCAGTGCGGCACCAGATTGAGCTGCGCGAAGCTCTGCGGAAGCATCAGTGGGTGATAATAAGCGTCGTCGTCGGCACCCGTCGTCCAGCGCGCGAACTTGGCGCCTTGCTTGAAGGCGGCATCGGCCTTGCGGAACAATTCGGTTTCGGAGACGCCCATCCGCGCCAGCGTCGCACGTAGCGTGGGCCAGGTGCCCTCGCCCACGCCGGCGATCGGGATGTTGGGCGATTCGACGAGCGTGACCGTGAACCCCGCCGCCATCCGGCTGCGATGCTTGGCGGCGATCACACCGGCGGTCAGCCACCCTGCGGTGCCTCCCCCGACGATCACGACGTTTCTTACCGGATGCACCATCGCCTCCGAAACCAAGGAAAAATCGCCGGGGATGTCAATGCTCATCCCCGGCTGAGGAGGGGATCAGAAGCGGAAGCGTGCGCCTGCCGTGAACCGCCGCCCGTAGGCGAACACGTCGAGCAACTGGTTGCTGTATCGCCCGTGCGTGCTCTGCACCTCGTCGGTGAGGTTCAGCGCCTCGAAGAAAACATTGACGTTATCGGTGAGTTGATAGCTCGTGCTGAAATCGATCTGCAGATTCGGGTTCTCGAATGTCGGTTCGGAGCCGAACGCACTAGTATTCTGATTCTGCCCGAACTGGCGCAGATATTCGTCGCGATGATTGAGCGCGACGCGCGCCTCGAAACCATTCTTGTCATAGAAGGCGACGAGGTTGGCCGAATTGGCAAGGCCTGTCACCGCGAAGCCGCTGGTCGAGATGTCTTCCGAATCGAACGGCTTGTTGGTCTTGACGAAGGTGGCGTTGGCGTTGAAGCCGAAACCGCTGTTGCCGAATACGTGCTGCCACGCGATCTCGACACCACGCACGCTCGCTCGGGGCCCGTTGACCTGCTGCGTCACGCTGAAGACCGCTTCCTGGCCGGTCGACGGATCGATCACGCCGTTGATCGTCTGCTGCTGGGTGCCGCCGACGATGAAGTTGGAGACGTTCTTCAGAAAGAAGTCGATCGCGGCGTAGGAATTCGGCTGGTAATACCATTCGACCGCTGCATCGAAGTTCCAGGAGAGGAACGGCTTGAGCGTGGGGGCGCCCCCACTCGCGGTCAGCGCGCCGACCCGCTGACCCGTACCGACGCTCATCACTGGCGTCAATAAGTTGAGGCCCGGCCGCGTCAACGTACGAGAGATATCGACGCGCAGGTGGAACTTGTCGGTAACCTCAAGCTTCATATCGAGGCTCGGCAGCAGGTATGAATAGTTGCTCTTGGTCGATACCGGCTGCGGATCGCTCAACACCACCGTAAGCAGCGTCGGATCGCCCCCACTTGGGACGATTTCGACCGGGATCTGTCCGAACCCGGCAGATGTGACATGCGTATTCTCCTGCCGAAGGCCGACGTTGAAATGGAACGGCATGTCGATGACGTGCGTCTCAAAATTCGCGCGAGCGAACAGCGCCCAGGTCTTTTCGGTGATGTCGCGAATCGAGCCGTTGTCGAGCGCGAGGTCGAAGGTGCCCGTGAAATTAGGGCCGACGGCCGGATCGGCGTAGTTGAATCCGGGAATATTCTGCGCCTGCGGGTTACCGAGGCTTTCAAGATATTCCTGATACGCCCGCGCATCGAACTTCAGCAACACCGGCGGTAGTGCGCCCGAGAAGCCGGGGATGAAATCGTGGGTGCTCACCGTGTCGGTGAACAGACCGGGCGGGATTGGCACGCCGGTCGCGCTGCCCGAGGCGGGGCCGTAGCCCGAGTAGGCCTGCCAGAAATTGTTGGCGAACGTATTGCGCTGCTGGAACTTGTAGCGATCCTCCAGGTAGCTGCCGCCGAACTTGACTGAGAAGCTGTCCTGTTTCCATTCGGCCGACAAGCGACCCTGCTTGACGACATCGGTGTTCTTCTGCGCCTGGCGCACGGTGACGTGCGATCCGATTACCGACGTATCGGCCCAGCGCGACGGATCACCTTCGGCGCCGTAATTGTGTAGCTCGGGAATCGTATCCGAGCTGTCGCCGTTGATCGCGATGCCGAGCGCTGGACCGATGCCGAAACCGTAACCCACATCGGCGTTGTCGCTGGTCATCTGGCCATCTGGGTTGAGCCAACTCTTGGCGTAGCTCGCATCGGCCTCGATCTTCAGATTTGCGGTCGCATCCCATTTGAGGTTGAGACCGGTCTGGTTGGTTTCGAGGAACGAACGATCGGTGCCGGCGGTGAAATCGGTCTGCGAACCCGCCTGGGTGAAATCCAGCGCGGTGCCATTGTCATCGAGCTCGACGTTTCGCAGGCTGCCCTGGTTAAACCAGATGCCGTAGCCGAAATTATCCGACCGGATCTTCTGCCGCGAATAATTGTCGTCGAGCGTCAGCATCACATCTTCGGACGGATGCCATTGCAACGCGATCCGGCCGTCGATCCGCTCGTCCTTGGTGTAGATCTGCGTCGCGCCATATTGCTGTTCGAAGAAGCCAGGGATCGTCTTTTGCTGTGACGGATCCGCATTCACATCATTGGTCGGGTTACAGACGGCCGCAGTGCTACCGGCCAATTGGCAGGGCGCGTAAAGTCCACCGGGCCAGCCGCTTACGTAGACGCGGTTGGTCTGCGTATCGTGACGTGTGTAGATCGCATCGACGAGGATACCGAAGGTGTCGTTGGCGAATGTATCGCTGAACAATGCGCCGATTGTCGGCACGATCTTGTTCGCACCATCTTGCAGCGACCCCGACCCGGTGACCGCGACGCGCATTCCTGGATGATCGAACGGCTTAGGGAATTCGACGTTGACGGTCGCGCCGATCGAGCTTGCCGACAATGTTACGTCAGGCGTCTTGAGGACGCTCAGCGTGCCGACGAAATCGGCGCCGACGGTGCTGAAATCGACCGAACGACCACCCGTCGCAGTCGAAATGCGACGACCGTCATAGAGCGTCTCGTTAAAGTCGCCGCCGAAGCCGCGCACAGTGATGCCCTGCGGCTCGCCCCGCGAGCCCGAGCGCTGGATCGAGACGCCCGGCAGGCGCTGCAGCGACGCCGCGACGTTGGAATCAGGGAATTTGCCGATATCCTCAGAAGAGATCGCGTCGACCACGCCGGCGGCGTTGCGCTTGATGTCGAGGTTCCGCTGAAGCGACCCGCGAATGCCCGTGACGACGATCGATTCCTGCGCGTCGTCCTGCGTTGCCTGATCCTGCGGCGCAGAAGCAGCCGGCGTTGCGACGACCGATGTCGGCTCGCTGTCCGCAAGCATCGGCGCCGGCCGCTCCTCCGCCGACGCCTGCCCCGCCAAGGCGAGCGCAAGGAGGCTCGCCGCCCCCGTCAGCATCGCCTTTTTCGCGGCCGCATTCGCATGACGATTTCGGGCGCCGCCCCCATGCACGCTGTCTTTCATGCCCTTCTCCCCTTTTTTTGACGGCCGACGCCGTCATTCATCGTTATCGATGCGTCGAAACGCACATGCGCACGAAAGAGAAAGCGCCCTTGAACCTATGATGTGGCACCTGCACCCTCTCGATTCATCTTGCGCGAATCTGACTTCCGAGCACCGTATCCCACATCGGTAGCGCTATCAAGATATAATTGTCTGCGTTATTTTCGGCATGACCGCGCTTGGCGACAGCGCACGAGTGGCCTATTCTGATATGATATGCCGATGACATCGCGATGAGTGCGCGCGTGCAATGAGGGGCAACTTGCAAATGGAGAGGAAGCAGATGGCTGACCTCGAACTGCTCAACGTACAGAACCATGCGCGATTGCGTGCAATAAAGCGGCTTCCAACGCCCCATTTCGTGCAAATTGTCCCCACCGAATTCGCTGCGGCCGCTGCTTCGCGCCCCATCGTTCTGACGAAGGACCAAGCGACCGGCCGCTTTTATGCAGGCGCAATCAGCGGCTTTGGGGCGGATGAGAATCTCATCGCCGAGCCCGCGACGAGCGATACGTTCGAGCCGCTTGATCTGGTGCGCCAGGGCTTCTTTATATCCCCTGATGGTATCGCAATCATGCCGACGCACCCGCGGTTCGGAAGCGCCGGCGATCTGCTGTTCGATGAAGACGGCCAGCCCGGTGATCTCGTGCGGCACATGCAACGGGTGCTCGGCCAACTCAAACTCGGCGTCAGTCAGTCGGAGGCCTTCATCGCCGCGCTGCTCGATCACAAACTGATCGAGCCAATGGATGTTTCACTGCATTTCGACGATGGCGAAAAACTGCGGCTCGAAGGCCTCTACACCGTCAGCCTCGACACATTGCACGATCTCGACGATAATGCCGCCCTTGAGCTTTTTCGTCAGGGCCACCTTCAGCTGATCTACACGATGGTTGGCTCGCTGAAGCAGATTCCCGTCCTCGCAGAACGACGCAATCGCCGGCTGGCGGCCGGCACCGCCAATGGTTGAGACACCGCGCGAGATCGAATGGAGCGCGAACGCCGGCTATGACGACTTTCGAACCGAGATCGCGCAGTCGGGCGTTCCGGCGGTCCTGCGCGGCGTCTGTCGGGATTGGCCGGCGAGGCTCGCGGCAGGCGAGGCGGCCGGGGCCCTGTTTGGTTATCTCGCGCAGTTCGATTCTGGCGCTACGGGCGAAGCATTCATCGGCGCGCCCGATATCGGCGGACGTTATCATTATGGCGAGGGGCCGGGCGGCTTCAATTTCGTGCGTGAGACGATGGGGCTCACCGCGTTACTCGCGCGGATCGAGGACCGCCTCGACAAGCCGGACGCGGAGTCGATCTACCTTGGTTCGATCCCGACCGACACGCTGATGCCGGGCTTTGCAGCGGAGAACCGGCTCGATTTCCTGCCGTCGTCGGTCCGGCCACGTATCTGGATCGGAACCGCGTCGCAGGTCGCCTGCCATTATGACACCTACGACAATGTTGCCTGTGCGGTCGTCGGACGGCGGCGCTTCACGCTCTACCCGCCCGATGCGATCGGCGATCTTTATGTCGGCCCGATCGACCACACGATGGCGGGGCAACCGGTGGCGCTGGCGCCCGACGCCGACGCGAGCGACCTGCGATTCCCCCGCTTCGACTCGGTACGCGCGCGACGAATCACTGCCGAGCTCGAACCGGGAGACGCGCTGTATCTGCCGAAATTATGGTGGCATCAGGTCGAAGCGCGCGACCCCGTCAACGTGCTCGTCAATTATTGGTGGGATGCATTCGCCAGCGGTCCCGATGCGCCGGCGACCACGATGATGCTGGCGATGATCGCGATCGCCGAGCGCCCGGCTGCGGAACGCGCCGCGTGGCACGCCTTCTTCGACCATTATGTCTTCCGGCCGCACGGCCATCCACTTGCGCACCTGCCCGAAGAACAGCACGGCATTCTCGGACCGCTGGCGAAGGGCAATTACGGTCGCATCCGCGCGTTCGTGATGCAAATGCTGCGCGGCGGCTGAGGAGATTCTCGACCCGGCGCGACCGTCACTTGCCTTGCCCGACGTCACGCAAATCTTTCGCAAAACGGTGCTGCCGCGCCGCATACCCGGCTGCCGATTCCTTCAGTGCGGCGATCGTATCGGCATCGAGCGCGCGGACGGTTTTAGCGGGCGTTCCAACGATCAAGCTGCCAGGTGCAAAGGTCTTGCCTTCGGTCACCAGGGCCCCCGCGCCGATCAGGCAATCGTCGCCGATCTCCGCACCGTTCAGCACGATCGCTCCCATGCCGACCAGCACGCGATTGCCGATCGTGCAGCCGTGCAGGATCGCATGATGGCCGATCGTGCAATCCGCGCCGAGCGTCAGCGGATAGCCCGGATCGGAATGGAGCATCGCGCCTTCCTGGATGTTGGTGCGATCGCCGACGACGATCGCGGTGTTGTCGGCCCGGATGACGGCACGGAACCAGACGCCGACCTCGCGCCCTAAATGCACCTCACCGATCAAGTCGGCAGATGGCGCGATCCAGCTCGATCTGTCGTCGGGAAGCTGGGGCACCTTTCCGTCGATCTCGTAGAGCGGCATACCTCTGGTCCTTCCTGTGCGGACTCACCGATAATAGAGCGGTCGCTCGCCTGCCACCTTCGTACGAAACCGATACACGCTGTGCGTCGCGGTGATGTAGACGGTATGCCCGTCGTCCGCGAATGCAAGGTTGGCCGCGACCTCGGGGAGGCGGATCTGCCCGAGCACCTTGCCCGCAGGTGTCACGATGCGGATGCCGCCAGGGCCGGTGGTCCATATGTTTCCGGCGCGATCGACCTTGAGCCCGTCGGGGCCACCGGCACCTTGCGGATGCGGATAGGCGATCAGCATGCGCGGGTTGGACAGCGTGCCGCCCGCGCCGACGTCATAGGCCCGCACGAACATGTCGGGCCCGTAGTTGGAGACATAGAGCGTCTTGCCATCGGGTGAGAAACCGATGCCGTTGGGCAGATTGAGATCGGTGATGACGGGCGTGAGCTTGCCGTCGGCATAGCGGAAGACGGCATTGAACGGCAGCTCCTTCGCCGGATCGTCGTCCATGCCGAGCAGCCCGAACGGCGGGTCGGTGAACCACAGGGCGCCGTCGGGGGCGAACACGAGGTCGTTGGGGCTGTTGAGCTTCTTGCCCTGATAATCGGACAGGAAGGGATGGAAGCGCAGCGCAGAATCGACGCGAACGATCGTCCGCCCGCCCTGCCGCACGAGCAGCACGGTGCCGTCCTTATCGGGCACCATCGCGTTTGGCCCCAACGTCGTGCCGGGCGGCGGATTGAGATAGCCGCCGGCATGCTCGATCAGCGTTTCGACGGTGCCGTCGGGGCTGACCGCCAGGAGCTTGTCGTCCATCAGATCGGAGAACCAGAGCCGCCCGTCGCGCCACATGGGCCCTTCGACGAAACCGAACCCCGTGGCGACGCGCTCGATCGTCGTGCCGGGCGCGATCACCGCGTCGAGCGCGGGATCGAGCCGGACGACCTCCATCGCCTGCGCAGCGGCGGGGGCCTGGGCGTTCGCTGCCACACAGGCCAGCGGTGCCAGCACCAGCAGCGGCAATGCCCGTGCGATGATCCTCATTGCTTTTCTCCCGCGGCAGCCGCGGCGGTCGTGTCCGGTGCAGCGGTGTAATTGGCCGCGAGATAGTCGACGATTGTCTTCATCTCTTCAGGCGACACGTCAGCGCCGCGATCGGCCATCGCCTGCACCGTCGCCGCCCAGTCGTCGCGCGTCTTGTGCTCGGCGAAGATGCTCGCGCTGGTATGGCAGAAGGTGCAGCGCTCATTGATGAGATCGAGGCCGGGCCCGGCTGGTGGCGACGACGTCGGCGTTGCCGCCGGCGCGTTGCTCCCCAGCGCGTGCGCTGCGGTTATCAGGAAGAAGGCGCTCGCAGCGCCGGCGATCGTGCTCGTCCAGCTCATGGTGTCCTCGTCAGTTGATCGGGAAGGCTGAAGGCCATCACTTCGTCGTTGGTAACTGGCGATCCGGCAAAGCCGCCGGTATCGACCGCGGCGACAAATTGACGCCCGGATTTTCCGCGATAGGTCATCGGCGTGCCGTAGATCGACGCGGGCAGCTCGAAGCTCCACAAAAGCTTGCCCGATTGCGTGTCGAAGGCGCGGATGCGGTTGTCGTCGGTCGCGCCGATGAAGGTCAGCCCGCTTGCGGTGACGATCGGCCCGCCGGCGCTTAGCCGTCCGGTATCGCGCAGTCCCTCAGGCAGGCTGTCGGTCTGGCCGAGCGGACGCCGCCAGGCGATCTTGCCGCTGTCGACATCGACCGCGACCAGTTCGCCCCAGGGCGGCTTCTGGCAGGGAATGCGTGTCTCCCGATCCCAGAAATAGACATAGCCGCCCTTCATGTTCCAGCTGCCGTCGGGCTGTTGGGCGAGCTGCTGCGGGCTGGCCAGCGCATTGACGTTGACGATATATAGCCCGCGGTCCGGATCGAAGGCGCCGCCGCCCCAATCGACGCCGCCCAGGCTGCCCGGGAAGGACGCCACCGCCGAATCGGCGCGCAGCGGCTGGAAAGGCTTGCTCTCGACGATGTTCATGTCCTTGACCATCTGCTCGCACTTGGCAGCGATCCCGGGCGTCATCCGGTTGAGATCGGACATGGAGAAGGACAAGCGCGTGAGCGGCGGCGGAGCGACCGGCATCGGCTGGGTCGGCCAGGGCTGCTCGCCGGGAATGTCGGTGTCCGTTGGCACCGGCACTTCGTTGACCTCGTAGAGTGGCTCGCCGGTGATGCGATCGAGGATGAACATGATCGCCATCTTGTTCATCACCGCGATCGCCGGGATCGTGCGCCCGTCGCGGCGCACCTCGATCAGCGTCGCGGTGGGCAGGTCGAGATCCCAGATGTCGTGATGCACGGTCTGGAAGTGCCAGAGATACTTGCCCGTGGCCGCATCGACAGCAACGATCGAATCGCTGAACAGGTTCTTGCCCGGTCGGTCCCCGCCCCAGCGGTCGAACGTCGGTGCGCCGAGCGGCATGTAGAGAATGCCACGCTCCTCATCGAGGGTGAGGAAGGTCCAGGCATTGACGCCAGAGCGGTTCTTCCAGCTGTCACCGCTCCAGCTTTCGTGCCCGACCTCGCCCGGCCGCGGCACGGTGTGGAAGGTCCACGCCAGCTTGCCGGTGCGCACGTCCCAGGCGCGCACGTCGCCCGATGCTCCTTTGGTCGGCATCTCCTGGACGCGTGATCCGGTGATGACGAGGTTCCGATAGACGATCGGCGGCGAACTCATGCCGAGCGGCGCGTGCGTGCCGTTCATCACCTCGGGCGTCTTCATGTCGACCAGCCCGTTCGTGCCGAAGCCCTGAACAGGACGTCCCGACGCGGCATCGAGCGCGATCAACTTGCCCGATCGCGTGCCGAAGACGATCTCCGGCGGCGCCTTGCCATCGCCCGGCCAGTAAGCGACGCCGCGCGTTGCCGGCTGGTCGCGGCCTTCCAGGTCATAGGTCCAGCGTTCGCGCCCCGTGCCCGCATCGAGCGCGACCACGCGGCCATAGGGCGTCGGCAGATACATCACGCCGTCGACAACGAGCGGGGTCGCCTCGGACGCAGCGTAACGACTGCGCTGAGGCCGCCCCTTGGCCTCGGGCACATCCGGGCCGGCGGCGGGCGCAGCGCCCGGCGGACGCATGTGATAGGTCCAGGCAAGCCGGAGCGTGGCAACATTGCCGGGCGTGATCTCGACGAGCGGAGAATGGCGCATACCGCCGGGATCGTTGCCGTAGCTCGGCCAGTCCGATTTGGTCGACTGTGCGCCGAGGGGAAAGGCGATTGCGGCCGCAGCGAGCCAGAGCGCGGCGCGCCTCATTTGCCGCCTCCGCGGTGCGGCTGGTGCGCGGCCATGTACGCCACCTTCGCTGCCATGTCGCGCGCGACGCCGATCACCATCAACTCGAGCGGCTGATCGCCCGTGGCGTGCAGCGAACGCCGCTGCCCGAGATCGACCGGCACCGCATCGCCGACCGCGATCGGCGCGCGCTCGCCATCGACCTGCACCTCGCCGGCACCGCCGAGCACGTAATAGACCTCGCTCATATCCGCCTCGGCGACGGGGCCGACCGACGTGCCAGGCGGGATCAGCAGGTGATCGACATAGGACCAGGGCGTGGAGAAGACGGTCGGCTCGAGCGCGCGGCGATAGAGCACCGAGCCCTCGCCGCCCCCGAGATGCGCGACGGGGCGAAGCAGCGACCGGTCAAGCCGCATCGTGATGAACTGCGGAACGGGATCGATCGGCACGCCGACGCGCGGATCGCCGAGATTGAAGGCGTCGTACGCCTTGGTCGTCCCGACGTTGATGTTGAGCCACTGCACCGGGCGGTCGGTGGGGTTGTAGATGCCGTGCGCATGCCCCATCCGGTCGGGTGCGCCGGCCGGCCCCTTCAACAGCGAGGTGCGCCCGTCGATCGTGAACTGCGCCTCGCCGTCGAGGATGACGAACATCTCCTCGCAGGCATTATGGAAATGCTGGCCGATCCCGCTGTGGGGCGCAATCACGCCACGGTGGAGGAAAAGCAGGTTGGTGCCGAGCGCGTCGGCGCCGAGAAGCTGGCCGAAATCCATCGACCCGGCACCGTCATGCACAGCCTCGATATGGCGGAACCCCGAAGGATCGCTGTGCGCGATCCGGGCGGCGAGCGAATCGGGCGGCGCAGCGAGCGCGCCACCGCCCCACAGATTTGCCGAAAGCATCAACGACGCGGCCAGCGCACGGCCGTGCAAGCGCTCCTTCAACGCACTCTCCTTCCCGATGTCCTCGCCCGGGCCGCGACGGCGATCACACAGGCTGTTGTTCTCTTGCGCCGACCATGCTAGCAGCACCAGAAATCATATACAATATGATCCTGCTCCTTCGGAGCACGGCTTTCGGAGGGGTGGAAAATGGCTCGACAGGAAAAATCGCGGGTCCGCCTGCTGCTGGTGTTCATGCTGTTCGTGCTGAGCGCCGTCGCCTATCTGGACCGCGTCAATATCTCGGTCGCGGGCGTGCAGATCCGCGCCGAATACGGGATCGATCAGGTTCATCTCGGCTGGATCTTCAGCGCGTTCCTGATCGGCTATGCGCTGTTCCAGGTGCCCGCCGGGTGGCTCGCGACCCGGCTCGGCCCGCGCCGCGTGCTCACCTTCGCGATTCTCTGGTGGGGCGTGTTCACTGCGCTCACGGCGCTGGTCTCGCCAGCGATGGGCAATATCGTCCTGCTGCTCGTCATCGTGCGCGTGGCGCTGGGCGCGGGCGAATCGGTCGTCTATCCCGCGGGCAACCAGTTCATCGCGCGCTGGATTCCGGCGGAGGAGCGCGGCAAGGCCAATGGCTGGATCTTCGCCGGTGTCGGCGCCGGGTCGGGCATCGCTCCGCCGCTCGTCACCTGGATCATCGCCAGCTCCGGCTGGCGCGCGTCCTTCTACGTCTGCGCGCTGCTCGGGCTGGCGATCGGCGTGTGCTGGTATCTGCTCGCGCGCGATCGCCCCGAAGAGCATCCGCGCGTCGATGCCGGCGAGCTGGCGCACATCCGCGCCGGCCTCCCCCCTGCGCCCACCGACGAGCGCGCGCCGACGCCCTGGGCCGCGATCCTGACGAGCGGCAACGTCTGGGCGCTGTTCGTCACCTATTTCGCCTTCGGCTACGTCGTCTGGCTCTTCTTCAGCTGGTTCTTCATCTACCTGGCCGAGGCCCGCGATCTCGACCTGAAGGCGAGCGCGTTCTACGCGATGCTGCCCTTCATCGGGATGACGGTGTGCTGCCTGTTGGGTGGCGTGATCAACGATCGCCTCGCCAAGACGAAGGGGCTCTATTGGGGGCGCTGCGGCCTGTCGATCGTCTCGTTCGTGCTGACGGCGGCCTTCCTCTTCGCGGGGCCTGCCGTCGACAACACTGCGCTCGCGGTCGCGATCCTCACCGGCGGCGCGGGCGCGATCTACCTGTCGCAGAGCGGCTTCTGGTCGGTGACGGCGGATATCGCGGGCGCGCATACCGGCGTCGTCTCGGGTTTCATGAACATGGGCTGCCAGATCGGCGGCGCAATCACCGCGTCGCTCACGCCCTGGATCGCGGTCAATTACGGCTGGACGGCGGCCTTCGGCACGGCAGCCGCGCTCGTGGTCGTGGGCGCGGTGGTGTGGGCCTTCGTCGACCCGACCCGCCCGCTCGTGGCCGAGCCGACCGGCGACCCTGTCGGGGCACTCGCCTGACGATGGCATGGAACACTTGTCATCGGCCGCCAGCCGATCGAAACGGAACCTTGTAGGGAGAAAATGATGGCGACCTTGCCGCTCGCGGGAATCCGCGTGCTCGACGTTTCACAAGTGATGGCTGGCCCGTTCTGCTGCATGCTGCTCGGTGACATGGGCGCCGACGTGATCAAGATCGAGCCGCCCAAGACCGGCGATTCGACGCGGCATTCGATGGGGTTCCGCCTCAAGGGAGAGGACAGCCCGGGGTTTCTCGCGCTCAACCGCAACAAGCGGAGTATCACGCTCGATCTCAAGAATCCGGCCGATCGCGAGGTTCTCTACGCGCTAGTCAAGACCGCCGACGTGCTCGTCGAGAATGCGCGTCCCGGCGTCTCTGGTCGACTGGGCATGGATTACGAGACGCTGCGCACGGTCAACCCGCGCCTCGTCTATGCCAGCATCTCGGGTTTCGGGCAGACCGGCCCTTGGGCGCAGCGGCCGGGCTTCGATCTGATCGCGCAGGCGATGTCGGGCATCCTCAGCTCGAACGGCTTTCCGGGCATGGAGCCCGCCAAGAACTCGATCGCCGTCGCCGATCTCGGTGCGGGGCTGTTCTCGGCCTATGCGATCCTGAGCGCGATCATCGGTCGCGAGAAATCAGGCGAAGGCCAGTATATCGATGCCTCGCTGCTCGAGGCGGCGCTCGGCCTGTCAGTGTGGGAGACCACCGAATTGTGGGGCACGGGCACGCCGCCGCAGCCAATCGGATCGGCCAACCGCATGTCCGCGCCCTATCAGGCGGTCGAGGCGTCCGACGGCTGGTTCGTGATCGGCGCCGCCAACCAGCGGCTGTGGCTCGCGTTCCTCGATGTGCTCGGCCGACAGGAGTTGCAGGACGATCCGCGCTATTCGACCAATGCCGCGCGTGTCGCCAACCGGATCGAGCTGATCGCGAATCTCGCGCCCACCTTCCGCACACGCACGCGGCAGGAATGGATCGACGCGCTGCTCGCCGCGGGCGTCCCTGCCGCGCCGATCCTCGATTACGGCGAGGCGGTCGAAAGCGAGCAGGCAAAGGCGCGCGACATGGTGATGATGGTGCGGCACCCGGTAGAAGGCGAATTCCGCGCGCTCGGCTTTCCCGTGAAGATGCGCGGCACACCGCAACAGGTGCGCCGCGCCCCGCCCCTGCTCGACGAGCATGGCGCCGAGATCAGACGGGAGTTGATCGACAAGGGCTTGCTGTCCGCTGACGCGTGCCGCTCCGCGGATGCCACCGCATGAGTGCCGGCCGGCTCGTTTTCGAAAAGGATGGCGCGATCGCGCGCATCCGCTTCGACAATCCCGCGGCATACAATGCGCTCACGCACAAGATGTGGCGCGATCTGCGCGATGCCGCCCGCGCGATCACCGACGACCCGGAGATCCGCGTCGTCACGTTTCGCGGCACGGGCGGGAAAGCGTTCATTTCTGGCACCGACATCGCGGACTTCGCCCATTTCACCTCGGGCCGCGACGGGATCGCCTACGAACGCGGCATCGACGAATGCATGGCCGCGGTCGACGCGATTCCAGTCACGACGATCGCAATCGTCGAAGGATGGGCCGTGGGCGGCGGACTCAACATCTCGTCGGCCTGCGATTTCCGGATCGCGACGCCGGACGCGCGCTTCGGCTCACCAATCGGCCGCACGATCGGCAATTGCCTTTCGGCGAGCAGCGTGGCGCGGATCGGCGCGGCGGTAGGCGTCCAGATCGCCAAGCGAATGGTGCTGCTGGGAGACATGGTTCCCGCGGCCGACCTGCTGGCCGGCGGCTTCCTTCTCGATCTCGTGCCGCCCGAGAAGATCGATGACGCAGCCGCCGACCTGTGCCGCCGCGCCATCGAGAACGCCCCGCTCACCACCCATGCGACCAAAGAGACGATCCGGCGGATGACCTTCGCCGATCTGCCCGAGGTCGAGTGCCTCATCGAGCAGGTGTACGGCAGTGCCGATTTCCGCCGGGGTGTCGCCAATTTCCTCGCCAGAACGAAGACGCTCCCAAGCTGGACTGGCGACTGAGGGCGGGCCCCTTCCGCGCTGGGAGGGGTCCAACCCGCGTCTCACCAACTGACGGCGATATAGCGAGGCTCGGTGAATTCGAGCAGCCCGTGATGCGAGCCTTCGCGCCCGAGGCCGCTCTGCTTGACGCCGCCGAACGGCGCCGCCGGATCGGAGACGAGGCCGCGGTTGAGGCCGATCATCCCGTATTCCAGCCGCTCCGAAATCTGCAGGCCGCGCTTCAAGTCCTCGGTATAGACATAGGCCGACAGCCCGTATTCGGTCGCATTGGCGAGCCGGATCGCTTCCTCGACATCGTCGAACGGCACCACGACCGCGACGGGACCGAATACCTCGTCACGCAGGATTTCGGAATCAGGGTGGATGTCCACGACCACCGATGGCGGATAGAAGAAGCCGGGGCCGTCTGAAGCCTTGCCGCCGAGGAGCACCTGCGCCCCACGCCCCGTGGCGTCGGCGAGGAGGTGGTCGATCTTGTCGATCGCGGCGCGGTTGATCATCGCCCCGCATTGCGTATCAGGCAACACGCCGGCGCCAAGCTTCATTGCCTTCATCCGCGCAACGAGATGCGTCACGAAACCGTCATAGGCGCCGCGCTGAACGTAGAAACGGTTGGCGGCGGTACAGGCCTGACCGCCGTTGCGCATCTTGGCCACCATCGCCCCTTCGATCGCCGCATCGAGATCAGCATCGTCGAGCACGATGAAGGGGGCGTTGCCGCCCAGCTCCATCGACGAGCTGATGATGCAATCCGCCGCTTCGCGCAACAGGATGCGGCCGACCTCGGTCGATCCGGTGAAGCTCAGCTTGCGCACGCGCGGATCGTGCAGGATCGCGCTGGTCACCGGACCGGGGGCGCTCGTGTTGATCACATTGACGACCCCCGCGGGCACGCCGGCGCGCCGCATCAACTCGGCGATGGCGAGCGCGGTGAGCGGCGTCTCGGCCGCGGGTTTGAGGATACAGGTGCAGCCAGCCGCCAGTGCAGGCGCGATCTTGCGCGTCGCCATCGCCGCCGGAAAGTTCCAGGGCGTGACGAGCAGCGCGATCCCGATCGGCTGATACTGGACGACGATCCGGTTGCTGCCGCCGGGCGCCACCGCGATCTCGCCGTTCACGCGCACCGCTTCCTCAGCATACCAGCGGAAGAATTCGGCGGCATAGGCCACCTCGCCGCGCGCGTCGGCAAGCGCCTTGCCATTTTCGAGCGAGATGATTTGGGCGAGCCATTCGGCATGCTCCATGATCGTCTCGAAACAGGCCATCAGGATCGTCGCGCGCGCGCGCGGCGGCGTTGCCGCCCACTCGTTCGCAGCCAGCGCCGCCGCATCCACCGCCATCAGTCCGTCGGCTACACCGCCGTCCGCGACCGAGGTCAACACCTCGCCCGTCGACGGATTGACGATGTCGATCCGGCGCCGCGTGGTTCCTTCCACCCACAGCTCACCGATCAGCAGATCGGTCGGGATGGCGAACGGCCCGTCCTTCCCCTTCACAGGAGGCGCGGCGAAACTATTGGCGAATACCATTGAAAATCATGCCTTTTTAAGAAAACTAAGAATCGTTCGGAATGGCGGCGTCAGAGCGCGCGCAGCGTGTCGCGCTCACCAGCATAGGCCGCGTAGGTGATGTGGCGCATCGCGGTGAGATCGAGCGGTCGCGGGTTGTTCTTGACGAGCCGCGTTGCCGCCAGCCCTGCCTCGGCAACCTGATCGCGATCGCCCTCGGCCAATCCAAGATCGCGCAGCGATCGTGGGATGCCGATCGAGGCTAGCAGCTCCGCCACGGCTTCGACGAAGCGCTGCGACAAGGCGTCGTCGTCGAGGCCGTCCGCGTCGAGCCTGACCGTTCGGGCGAGTTCGGCGAAGGCGGCCGCACAGGCGGAGCGGTTGTACTGCATCACGAACGGCAGCAGCGTCGCCACGCCGTCGCCATGCGCCGTGTGGGTGAGATTGCCCACCGGATATTGCAGCGCGTGCGCAGCCGCGGTGCCCGCGGTGCCGAACGCGCACCCCGCCGCGAGCGCCGCCAGCATCACGCCTTCGCGTGCTTCGAGATCGTTTCCGTCGCGATGCGCGCGCGGCAGATACCGGAAGATATTGCCGACGGCGAGGCGCGCGAAATGATCCGACAGCACGTTCTTGCCGACGAACACATGCTGCTGCGTCAGCATCGGATCGGCCGGCCGCGCAAGCGTAGTGAAGGCTTCGACCGCATGGGTCAGCGCGTCGGCCCCCGAACAGGCGGTGAGCGCGGGGGGGCAGGACAATGTCAGTTCAGGATCGCAGATGGCGACCTTCGGGATCAGGTAGGGGCTGGCAATTCCCACCTTCGCGCCGCGTTCGCTGTCGGCGATCACCGCCACCGGCGTCACTTCCGACCCGGTGCCCGAGGTGGTCGGCACCGCGATCAGCGACATGACCGGGCCGGGAACGGCGAACTCGCCATAATAAGCGCGTACGTCGCCGCCATGGGTCAGCAGCACCGCGGCAACCTTTGCCAGGTCCATGCAGCTTCCGCCCCCGACGCCGATCACGACATCGGCCCCGAAATCGCGCGTCCGGGCGACGCAATCGAGAACAGATTCAATCGGCAGGTCGGGCGCGGTCTGGTCGTACACGCACGTCTCGACATTCGCGGCGCGTAGATCGGCAAGCATTTCGGCGAATTCTGGCGTTGCAGCGAGCCGGGCATCGGTGCAGATCAAGGCGCGACGACCAACGCGTGCGGTCGCCGAACCGATTGCCCGGCGTTGCCCGGACCCGAACAGAATGGCGCGCGGAAGGCGCAGGGCTCCGAACATGCTCATCGCCTTTCCCCTGACAGGCGATCGGTAGAAGATGTCATAAATATAGCGCTCACTTCCTGGTGCTGCCATCGGGCGCGAATTGCGCGAGATACGTGATCAGATCGGCCTCGTCCTGCGGCTTGGAGATGCCCGGAAAGGCCATGCGGGTGCCCGGAACGACCTTGGCCGGGGCCTGCAGGAACCGGGCAAGCGTCGCGCGATCCCACGTCAGCCCCGATCGCCGCATCGCCGCCGAATAGCGAAAGCCCGGCACCGTGCCTGCCTTGCGGTCGACGACGCCGTTGAGCGCCGGGCCGATGCCCGAACGGGCACCGGGGCCGACCTTGTGGCACGCAGTGCAGCGCGCGAAGACCTGCTTGCCGTGCGCCGCATCGCCGCCGGGCGGGGTTTCGCCTGCCCATCCGACGCCGGCGCCAACGCCCAGCAGCGCGAGCCCCGCGCAAACCATGGCGATCTTCACATCATGCTCCTTCCTTGCGAGATGGTTCCCAATCCCGTGAAGACGACCGCCATCAGACGAGCGCTCCAGGATTGCGGAGGTATTTTTTGGTGATGGCGTCGGCCGTCCAGAAGGCGAGCGCGCCGACCGGCCCGGTCGGGTTGCGTCCGGCATTCTGAGGGAAAGCGCACGAACCCATTACGAACACATTCGAAACGTCCCAGGACTGGCAATATCTGTTGAGCGCGCTTGTCTTGGGATTGTCCCCGAACACCGCGCCGCCGGTATTGTGCGTCGTCTGATAGGGAACGCTGGAAAAGCGCCGGCGGCGACCGTCGCCAAGCCCCGGCATCGGCACATATTTCTTGCCGGCCATCTCGGCGGCGATACGACGACACGTCTCGGTATGCGCGGCAACGAGCTTGATCTCGTTGGGCTGCCAATCGAAGGTGAGCCGCAACAGCGGGCGACCGTAGATGTCTCGATACGTCGGATCGAGGTCGAGATAGTTCTGCCGATAAGACATCACGGCGCCTTGATGGCCGACGCCCGTGCTGTGCTGATAGGCGTCCACCATCGCCTTCTTCCAACCGGCGCCCCAGCGCGGCGCGCCGGGCGTGGTGGGGTGGTATCCCAGCGGATCGCCGCTATTCTGGCCGCAGCTGATGCCGCCGCCGCCGATGAAGCCGGCCTTGGCGAAATCGTAATTGTCGCCGTTGAAGTCGTCGATCCACATGCCCAGCGCGCCGCTGCCCATGAACGGATTGATGAACGTCTTCTTGTCGACCTCCACCCGCGCGCCGCCGAGGCTCTGATAGGCATAGTTGCGGCCGACGACCCCGGTATTGCTCTTGAAATCGTAGGGCTGGCCGATGCCCGAATGCAGCATCAACTGGACGTTGCCCGTGACGAAGGCGGCAAGCACGACGAGATCGGCCGGCTGCTCGAACTCGCGGCCCTGCGCGTCGACATAAGTGACGCCGGTCGCCCTTTTTCCCGTCGAATCGAGATTGACCTTGAGCACCATCGAGCGGGTGCGGAGCTCGAAATTGGGGTTCTTGGCCGCAAGCGGCAGCATCAGGAAATGGGGGCTCGCCTTGGCGTTCGCCTCGCAACCGAAAGCGGTGCAATGGCCGCAATAATGGCATTGCCCCAGTGCGATACCATCGGGATTGACGTAATCGCGCGAGCAGTTCGCGGTCGGGATCGGGAACGGGTGGTATCCCAGCGCCTTCGTTGCCCGCTCGAACATCACCATGCTCTGCGACGACGTCATCGGCGGATTGGGAAATTCGCTCTTCCGCGGCGCCTCGAACGGATTGCCGCCGGGAATGATCTTGCCGCGCAGGTTGCCGGCCTTGCCGGAAATCCCGCACACCTTTTCGAACTTGTCGTAATAGGGCTCGAGATCGTCATAGCCGATCGGCCAATCCTGTAGGTTCATGTCTTCAGGAATGATCGACTTGCCGTATTTCCCGACCGTGCCGGAATACATCCGGTGTTCCCATTCCGTCCAGCGCCAGGTGAGGCCCGACCAATGCGCGCCCGAGCCGCCGACATTGGTGCCGGGCTTAAAAAATCCGATCTGCCGCATCGGCAGCGCACGCTGGCCGGGATCGTTGCGAAACGTGATGGTCTCGTGCTTCACATTCTGCACCATCTCGTCGTAGCGCGAATATTTGAGCGCATCATGCGCGCCGGGCCCCGAGAAATCGGATTCGGTCGTCTGCGGCCGCCCGCGCTCGAACATCACGATCTTGAGTCCGGTGGGCGCGAGTTCTTTCGCGATGATGCCTCCGGTCCAGCCGGATCCGACGATCACCACGTCCACGGGTTTCAGCTTGGTGGTCATCGCCCCCCTTCCCTTCTCGTCGTTATTTGCTTCGCCGTCCGCATCTCAGCTCAGATCCTGGATGGAGAGGGGGTCGGCCCGATACGGCTTGTTGCGCCAGGACTCGATCTTGTCGGCGTACATCTCGCCGATGCCCGGATAGCCGAGCATCTTCCATGACGCCTTGCCCTTGTTGCCGCCGTAGATGGGGTCCGCGAAGAAGCCGTCCATTACGAGTTGGTAGAGCGTGCCGAAGAAGATCGCCGTCGGAACCGTGGGCAAGGCGATCTGTCCGCGCTCGAGCCCGGTAACGATCTTCACCCGATCGGCGGGTTCCAGCCCGTCGAAGGTGTAGCCGTCATGCAATCGGGCGACATAGGCGTTCACATCGGCAATGCCCGCACGCACCAGTTCGTTCGGCGTCAACGGCATTTGATAGCCCTGCTCGGGCGTACCTTCGTGGAACGGCCCTTGAAGATACATCCGGTCGCCGCGGCCGAAGCCCGAGTTCAACTGCCGGTCGACAAAGGTCGCCACCCCGAGCGCTGTGCCCGCAGGCCCGAATTCATCTTCCGGAATCAGCGTGTCGACGAACGCCTCGACGAACGGCGCCTCGTCGAGATTGAGAAAGACGTAGCCGTCGGGCAGCGGCGCGTCGCCGGCAGCGGGGGCGGGGGCGGGCGCCGGCGTCATGCCGGGCATCGCCCCATGCGCCGCCTCGTCCGGCGCGGATTGCGCCTCGGCCGCCGCCGGCAGCGACGCGACGCCGATACCGATCCCGGCGAGCTTCAATATCGTCCGCCGATCCGCCTCGGTTCGGTCCTGACGTTGCGTACTCATGCCGTTTCCCCCTGGTCAGCCCGCGGACCTTCATCGTCTTCTGTATGGAGTGGGCGCGAGGCATCGATCGTCAGCGTGAGGAGCGCCGCCACGAGCGCGAGCCCCGCGGTCACGCCGAACGCCGACGCCCAGCCGCTGGCCGCCACCAGATAGCCGGTGAGCGCCGCGGCGACCGCCGCCCCGATATTGCCGAGCGTGTTCATGACCGCCGAGACCGATCCGGCGAACGCGCCACCCAGATCGAGCGTCATCGCCCAGGAGACGCCGACCGTCAGTTCCAGCCCGAAGACGGCAAGGCAGAAGAACGCCACGCTGACGAACGGATCGGGCTCGAGACAGGCCAACGGCACCATGATCGCCATCAGCACGAAGCCGACGAACGACACGCTCCGCCGCGCGAGCTTGAGGCTGCCGGTGCGCTTCAGGAGCCGGTCCGACGTGAAGCCGCCGGTCAGGTCGCCGAGCACGCCGGCAAGCAGCGGCAGGCTGGCGAACAACCCCATCTGCGCGAGATCGAAACCGCGCGCCGCATTCAGATATTTGGGGAACCAGGTCAGGAAGATCCCGATGTTGTAGGCGTAGCAGAAATACATCGCCGCCAGCAGCCACATCTGCCGATTGGCGAGCAGATGGCGCCACGGCACCGATCGCGCCGCCCCCCGCTGATCGCCGAGCGCGTCGACGATCAAGGCACGCTCGGCCGCGTTGACGCTGCGATGATCGTGCGGGCTGTCGCGATAATAGGTGAACCAGGTCACCGCCCACACCAGCCCAACCACCGCGAACAGGAAGAACGGCATCCGCCATCCGTACATGGCGATGATCCAGGCGACGAAGAACGGTGTCAGCGCGCCGCCGAGGCGGGAACCGGCATGGGTCAGCCCCTGCGCCCAGCCGCGTTCCGACGGCAGCATCCAGCGCGACAGCGACCGGGTGGCGATGGGGAAGGCGCCCGCCTCCCCCATGCCGAACAGGAAACGGCAGACGATCATCGATCCCGCCGACCAGGTGAGTGCCGTCGCCGCGGTGAAGGCGGACCACCACGTCACGACCCAGGTAAGCGCCCGGCGCGGGCCGAAGCGATCGCCCAGCCACCCGCCGGGCACCTGGAACAACGCGTAGGAAATCTGGAACGCGAAGAAGATCCAGCCCATTGTGATCACGGAAAAACCGAAATCCTGCTGGATGGACGGCGCCGCCACGCTGATGACGACCCGATCCATGTACGTGACCATATAGGCCGCGACCGTCAGCCAGAGCACGGTGTGACGCGTGCGTGTCGGACGCATGGCCGCAGCCTCGGTCTGCGGCGCATCCATTTCTGCGGCGGCTGCGTTCACTGGGCAGCCCCCTGATCCTTGCAGGCATCGGTCGGGCGTCCGACGCAGGTCTGCCAGATCGTCGGCACCTTGCGCCCGGCGATGAACACTTCATGGATCGCGCGCGTGTTGCGAATGTCGGCGAGCGGGCTCGCGTCGAGCACCAGCAGGTCGGCCCATTTTCCGGGCGCGAGCGTGCCGATGTCCTTCGCGCCGAGGAATTCGGCGTTGCCGCCGGTGGCGGCCGTCAGCGCCTCTGTCGGGGTGAGGCCGGCCTTCACCATCAAGGCGAGTTCCCAATGCGCGAAATAGCCGGGGAAACGTCCGCTGGGGCCGCTGTCGGTGCCCATGCCGTAGCGCACGCCGCCCTTCGCCTCGCGCGCGTAATTGGCCATCGCATTCTCGAGCACGCCCTTGTATTTCGAGAAATTCGGCGCCGACGTGAGCTTCTTCTGGCGTTCCGGGCTCTTCAGCTGCGCGACCACCTCGGGCGTCACCCCGCGCGAGAAGAAGGGATCGTCGAGGAAGGGCAGCTCGGCATAGGTGAACGACGCCTCACGGCTCAATGTGCCCGCCATCTGCCATGTGCCCTGCCGCTTCATCGCATCGACGAAGGCATCGTCGATCTTCCGGTCGCGCACTTCATGGGCGAAGCCGTCGATACCCTCGCGAACCAGTTCGGCGGCGTTGTCGCGGTAGAAGATGTGCGCGACGGCCTTCAGCCCGTCCTTGTGCGCCTCGTCGATCACCGCCTTGCTGATGTCGTAGGGCATCAGCTTGGGCAGCGCGCCGAATTCGTCGTCCATCCACAGCTTGATGAGGTCGACGCCCGCCGCCTTCTGCCCGTCGACCAGCTTGCGGGCTTCGTCGGGCGTGTTCACGCGTTGCGGCAGGCCGGGCAGACCGCCATAGCCGTGATCGTAGACCACGCCGAGCCCGGCGGTGAAGACGCGCGCCATGTCGGGCCTGCCCTCGCGCTCGGCATTGCGGATATCGATCGTCAGCTTCTGATCGGTGCCCAGCGTCTGGACAGTCGTGACGCCGTAAGCAGCGTAGAGATGCAGCTCCTTCTTGATGGCATCCGCCGTGTAATATTTGACGTTCTGATCGAGCCCGTCGACCTCGCCCAGATGCACATGGCTGTCGATGATGCCGGGCATCACGAACTTGCCCGTGAGATCCTCGACGACGGCGCCTTCGGGCACATCGAGATCGGCAGCGCGGCCGATCCAGCTGATCCGCCCGTCCGTCATCACCAGCGCGGCATCCTCGATCGGCGCCGCACCCGTACCGTCGAACAAGGTGATGTTGCGCAGCACCGTCGTATCCTTGGCGGTGGGCGCCTTCCCGGTGCCGTCGCACCCGCCCACCGCCAATGCCAAGCCAACCGCCACGACCGAGCCTGCAATCCATTTCCGAGCAACCATGCGACCTCTCCTTTTCGTCATCGGACCAGCGGCGACATCGTCAGACCGGCATCCTGCGCTTCGAAAAAGCGCGGCCGACCAGTGACGTCGCCTCGTTGGTCTCCATGATCATGGCGCCCTGCTTGATGCTGTCCACCACTGTGCTTTCGCTGCCGATATCGAGCAGGCGCACGCCGTTCGCCTTGCACGCGGCCATCACGCGCCGGCGCGCCGCCTGAACGTTGGCGGGAAAGAGCGACGGGCCGCCGAAGCCGGTGCCCGGTTTCCGTGGAGGCAGCGGATCGGGGAAGGCCGCCAGGCCGTTGAGCGACATGTTCATGTCGCCCGGCCCCCATTCGGCGAAGGTGACGCCGGGCACGGCGAGCGTCTTCTCGCAATTGTCGAGCGCGACACGGTCCTCGATCTTGAGACCCATGATGAGCTCGCCCTTGGGATTGAGCGGCCAGAGATCGGCGACGTGGAGGTAATGATTGGGATTCACACCCCACACCGCCGACGCGAACAATTGGCTGCCCGATCCGCGCAAGCCTTCGCGCGGCAGCCTGGGCACGCCCGGGTGATCGAAGGGATAGCGCGCGGCCTGCACTGCCACCTCGATCGCCTTGGCGTCGCGCGCGTGGCAGATGTTGAACCCCATCACACCGGCCGCCAGCACCTGCTGGAGCATCCAGGCGCTCGCCTGCATCTGGGCTTCGCTGAGGCCGATATTGGGCATGGTCGCGAAGGTCGCAGGTATCCGGTGCCCGCTGCGCGTCGGTCCACCATCGACCAATCCGCGCATGAAATCGCGGAGGTTGGTGGGATCGAAGGCGCCGTTCTCCACCTCGATGCAGATCGCATCGGCCCAGGTCTTGGCCATCTTCAGGCCGGTCTCGTAGCCGTCGCCCGTGGTCGGTGCGTAGGAGACGTAATAGATCGGCTGGCCGTCCTCGAGCAGTTCGATCGCCTTGTTGAGCCGCCGCGGCTTGTAGTTCGGATCGACCGACGGCGGCTGCTTGCCGCTCCACTCATATTGGGCCGGACGGGCGCCCGGCACGGTCAGGCGGCCTGACGGCGCCTTGTCCGCGGCGCTCGCCTGCGCTGCGGCCGGGGTCGTCCAGGCCAGCCCGACCCCGGCTGCACCGATGCCGGCGCCGAGAAGCTCGCGCTTGCTGATATCCATCGCGCTTGTCCTTTCCGATCCCGAAAACCGTCCGCCTCCGGGGGAGGGGGTGGAGGCGGACGGCCCGGGCACGCTGGGCTGGTCAGAGACGGGCACGGAAGCCCAGCGATACGATGCGACCGATCGGGTTGGAGACGAACCCGTTGAAGCCATAGGAACCACCGAGGATTCCGTTCGTGTTCCCATTGTAGAAGGGCGGATCCTCATCGAAGAGATTCTTGACGTCGAGGTAGATCTGATCGCCGTCGAGGAACCCGCCCATGAAATCATAGGCTGCATGCAGATCGAACGTCGTCGCCGATTTCACGCGATCGCCGCCGCCCGCCGGATTGCCGTTTTCGTCAAGGTCGATCGGCTTGACCGACGCGTTGTTCCAATTGTGGTAGCCGCCGGTGTGATTCATGAAGAGGTCGAGCGCGACCGGCCCGTCGGACCAGCCGATATTCGCGCGCGTCGTGAACTGGATCGACGGGAAAGTCGTGTTGTAGCCCGACGTGTTGAGGACGCTGAACGACGGTCCGCCGCCCATGTTCTGCTTGAATTTGGTGAAGTAGGTCAGCGTGTCGCCGATGTGGAACGTCCCCATCGTGTCGGTCGGGATCGAATAGGCGATCGCCGCGTCGATGCCCTGCACCTTCAGGTTGAGCACGTTGGTCTCGTCCTGGTTGATCAGGAAATAGATCGTCTCCGGCAGCACGCTGTTGATCGTGACGCCGTTGGCGGTGTTGGCGAATTCGGCGATCTGCGCATCGGTGCAGCCCTGCGGGCAGATCGTCAGATTGTCGTGCAGTCCGGCCGAACTGACGATCGAGCTCGGGTTGGCGGAGGTGACGCCGCCCTTGAACTCGTTGTTGAACAAGGTGACGTTCGCGACGAAGCCGGGCAGGAAACTCGGCGTCAGATCGACGCCGATCGACCATGCACTGCCCGTTTGCGGCTTGATGCCGCTGATCCCGCCGCCGAGCTGGCGGCGCATGCCGGGATTGACGCCGGTGCCGATCTGGCAGGTCGTGGTGGCATCGGCGCAACCGGGGAGCTGCGCTACTTCGGGATAGGCGGAGAGGGGAACGTAGACGCCGCCTGAAAGGCCTACGCTGCCCGATGCGAAGAGATAGCCCTGGCTCGGATCGCCGACGGCGGCGATCGGCGGGGCGACGAAGGATTCCGAATAATTGGCGCGGATCTTCACGCCATCGATCACTTCCCAGTTCGCCGCGAACTTGGGGTTGGCGGTGTCGCCCACGTCGCTGAAATGGTCGTATCGGCCGGCAATATCGAGCTCGAGTTTGCGGACGAACGGGATCTCCATGTCGGGCGAGATCAACGGCACGACGACCTCGCCATAGGCCGACCAGACGGTGCGCTTGAAATTGTAGACGCGGTGCTGCGTGCCCGAAGAGGTCGGCCCGGTGTTGTTGGGGCTGACGAGATCCTGGACCTGCGAGGCGTAATAGAATTCGCCGCCGACCGCGAGCCGCACATCGCCGGCGGGCAGCGCGAACAGCGGCCCCTGCGTTTCGAGTTTCGCCTGTTCCGAACTGTTGAGGTTCACGTTCGACGTATCGTTGACATAGAGCGAGCGGATGACCTCCGCCGAGGTGCGGTTGCTGCCTACCGGGCTCCAAATGTCGAGCGCGTTGGCCGTGGTAAGCGGCAGGTTGAGCGCGATCACGTTCTGCCCCGCGATCGCCGAGGCCGTCGGATCGCCGGTGAGCTGCGCGGTGCCGTTGACGGCGAGGATCGCGCAGGCGCTGCAGAAGGTATTATCGTTGTAGAGACCGCTGCGGCTGTGCCCGGCCGCATTGCTGAAGGTCACGTTCCAGCCGCCGCCCATTTCGTAATTGGCGACCACCGTGCCCCAGATCACCTCTTCATCCGAACGGTTACGACCGAAATCGTTGCTCAGCAGGTCGACCCAATAACCGGTCTCCTGGGTGGCACCGGGCTCACCGGCCGGCGCCATGAAAAACGGGTTGATCTGATCGCCCTTCCCCGAGCCCGGGCCGAAGGCGCGCACGTTCGAAAGCGTGCCCGGGCTACCCGGCTTGGATGTCGCCATCCGGTTGTAGATGAGCGTCGCTTCCACCGAGAAACGATCGGAGAAGTCGTGCGATACGCGCATGAAGACATTGCCGCGCTTTTCCGACGGCAGCACCGAGCCATAGGTGGTCAGGTTGCAGGGCGCATTGACCTGGTCATAGGCCACTGCCTCGGTCGCGTCGGGCGAGAGGAAGATGTTGTTGCCGCTGCCCGGCGTCCGCAAGCTCGCGGGCGAGCAATTGAAGCTCTGGAAATTACTGCCGCCGATGTCGGTATAATCGCCCTTGCTCAGGAACCAGCGGTCGCTGTTGTCGAGCCGACTGTGATAGGCATAGGACGCCGCGATGACGACGTCGGTGTCTTCGCTGCTCGTGCCCCAGACGAAGTTGGCGTTGTAGTTGCTGTAGTGATCGCCCAGCCCGCCCTGGGCGTTGATCTCCAGCCCGTCGAAGCGTTTGCGCGTGATGTAGTTGACGACGCCGGCGACGGCGTCCGAGCCGTAGATCGACGAGGCGCCGTCGGCGAGCACCTCGACGCGCTCGATCGCACTCACCGGGATGATGTTCGGATCGGTCTGCGCATATTGCGTCCCCGCACCGACCAGACGCATGCCGTCGGCAATCACCAGGGTAGAGTTGCTAGCGCTGCCGGCAAGCTGATGAATTTGCGGGGAATAGAACGAATAGACATTCTGCCCCTGCGGCGCCGAATTGGCGGTGCTGATCGCCGGAACGGTGTTGGTCAGTTCCGAAATCGACGTCGGTGCGGTCGCCTGCAACGCCTTCTCGTCGAGCACGGTGACAGACGACCCGATCGGTGCGACGCCGCGTAGCCGCGTGCCGGTGACGACGATCCCCCCTTCGGACGGCTGGTCGGCCGCCGCAGGTTGCGGTGTCGCTTGCGCGGCGAGCACGATTTCGGCGTCGCCCGATGTTGCGGCCGGCGTCGGACTATCCTGCGGCGCCGATTGCGATGGATCTGCCGCGGGGACCGTCGGCGCCTCCTGCGCGAACGCGGACCCTGCCGCCGAACATGCGATCACGAGTGCGATCGCCGAAACTCCGGATTTCACAAGATAAGACGACGCCATTTCGAATCCCCTTCCCGATATTTTCTTCTAATTTTCATATCGTATATGATTCTTGGAAGAGAGATACGGGCATCGAAACACCGCGTCAAGGCAGGTGAGCAACGATGAATTTTTCTAGAAACGTTTTCAGAAAACAGAATTAACTTGCTGAAAATCATAATTGTTTTCTGAGTCACTCTCGCAAACTACGCGTGCGCGGAAAAACGACCGATAGGTCGGGTACGGAATTAGCAGGGTGAAAAGTGGCGGCCGCCCGGTCCGATTCGGAAAGGGCGGCCGCCGCGCGTTCAGTCGCCGCTCGGCGGCTGGTAATTATGCATCCCCTGGGGGCGCGGATTGATCGCCAGTCGGGTCGACATGCCGTTCCCGCCGAAGCTTGCCCGGTGCCAGCGGCCCTGGGGCGCATAGACGATATCGCCCTCGCTCGCGGTGAACAGCGGCTGGCCTTCGATCAGATAATCGATCTCGCCTTCGAGAACGAACCAGAACTCCGAATAATCGACATGGAAATGGCCCAGGTCGGTCGGCGGCGGCGGTGGCGCGCCATGGCCGCGGATGACGTTGGCGAATGTATGATCGTCCGCGACGAACGGGCCGCCGCGTGCGTTCGCCGCGACCACGTCCTTGGCGAAGTCGAGATAGGGGTGGTTGACGTCGTCATACGCGCCTTGCCCCGTGAAGCGCACCTTCACATAATGCTTGTCGGGCGTTTTCGGCGGCGTCTGGTCGATCGGATAAAGCGGCGTGGCGCCCGCCTGGACGACCTCGAAGCGCAACGACGGCGCGTCGCCGACCGTCTCCATCCAATAAGGCACGCGAAACGGCACCTGGACCAGAAAGCCCTTGCTCGCGACGACGTCGGGCTGCCCCTGGATGTGGAAGCGGATCTTGCCGCTCTGCACGACCCAGAAGGTCCGGCTGTCGGCATAGAATTGCGGCGTGGTCTTCTCGCCCGGCGCCATCTGGACGTAACGGGCGCTGAAATCCTTGTCCTCGACGATGGCCTCGGTCCAACGGGGTTCGCCGGCATGCTTGGCGAGGATGTCGGAAAGCTTCCAATGCGGCCGGTTGGGTGCCGTCCACGGCGTCAGCGGCACCGGCTTGGGAGACCAGGCCAGGATCGGCTGCGGCCGTTCGTGTGCTTGCGGCTCCGCGGCGCGCGCGCCGCCCAGGCTGATCACCGCCGCCCCCGCCAGCAAGGCGGCGGGCACGAGTTTCGTTGCGCTTCCCATTCATCTCTCTCCTTTTTCTTGCGTGAATCGCTGCTTGCGCGCGGCGAGCCTTCCGCGCGGGAATGGATGAACGGTGCTGGTCAGGCGCTTCAGTCGGCGGCGGCGCGTTCTCCGCGTTGCCCGGATTCCTCTTCCGCTTCGGAAGCGCGCCTCGTGCGGACGAGCGATCGTTCGAGATGGTCGTGCATCGCCTGCCGCGCCGCATCGGGATCGCGCGTGAGCAGCGCTGCGATGATCCGCGAATGCTCCTCGGCCGCCTCCTGCGGCGCATTGGTCGAATAGAGAAAGCGGAAGATGTGGAGATGCGTGTGCAGGCGCTCGATCGCCTCGGCGATCGGCCGATTGTCGCTGCCCAGCGCGACCAGATGGTGCAGCATCGCATCAGCCTCGGCGAACCGGGCATAGGCGATGCCGCCGCCGGTCTGAACCTGTCCCATCTCGCGCTGGATTTCCGAAAGCGCCTCCAATTGCTCTTCGGTCATCCGTTCCGCGGCGAGCGCCGCTGCGCCGGGCTCGATCAGCAGCCGCAGCGCATAGAGGTCGTCGAGTTCCTTGCGCGTCATCTGCGGGCTCGCCCGATAACCCGCATTGGGAATCTTGCTGACCAGCCCCTCGATTTCGAGCTGGCTCAGCGCTTCGCGGATCGGGGTTTGGGAAATGTCGAATTTGCGGGCGAGCGCGTCGATGCCGATGCGCGCGCCCGGCGCGACCTGCATCGTCATCAGCATCGAGAGAATCTGGTCGTACGCCCATTCGACCATGGTCGGCCCAGGTGGCCGGCGCTCCCTCTTGCGCGGCCACTGCGTGTCGTCCGGCGTGTTCATTATAAAAACTCGGCATTTCGTTCGGATACCGGAACCTATAGGATATTCGCCTTGATTGTGGAAGCATTTTCCGATCTGATACGATTTTCCGGGCAGCGCGATTCTGCCTTACGCCCGGCATCAGGCCGGTCAGACGAAGGAGGCAATCTTGAAACCCATGCGCGTCGCGCTTACCCTGGCGTTTCTGATGACGGCATCGGCCGCATCGGCCGAGCATCGTGATGCACAGCAGGTCGTGACGCACCACGTCGCCGCAATGAAAGCGGCTGCGCTGGACAACATCATGAGCGATTACGCGGTAGACGCGGTGGTCGTCACTCCGCCGGGACTGATGCCCCCACCCCAGGCATCTGACCAACGCGGCGTCTTTTCCGGCCGGCAGGCGGCGCGCGCCGTGTTCGCGCACCTCACCAATAGCGATAACATCGCCGGGATTCGCGCGATGGAAACCAGGATCGAGCCGCTGAACGACAACGTGACGATCCTCCATTGGACCCAGTTCCGCGGAACGCCGAACCAGGTCGCCGGTCACGATCTCTTCGTCGTTCACAACGGGAAAATCACGCTGCAGGACATCGTCGTCGAGACGCCTTGACGCTCCCTTCCTGCGACGATCGCGCATGGCATCACCATCGAGCTCGAGCCGGAGAACGTCGGTCGAGGATGATCGCGACCTATTCGGACGAACCAGCAGATAGAGCCCACCCACCGGCATGGCGGCCTGGCTGCACATTCTTTACCCGGAGTGCTGCGAGACCAGACATCGAGCGTTCCTTTCGTCCTTCATTTGGTCTCACGGGCAAGCACAATCAGACAGGTTCGTCTGCGCGATAATTTTCAGAAATAAATGATTAGAGCCGAATTTGGCTATTGGAACATCAACTCTGCGAACATCCCGATCGCAACCGGCACCTCTCGGCTCGAGCAATCGCGGTCAAATTCTGCAAGAGAACGGTACAGGCAAGGCCCGGCTCAAGGTTATTTCTTCAGCAAAGGCGATACGGCTGAACGGCTTCAGAGCCTGATCCGAAATTAAGTTAAGCGGTGTCAGCGGGTTAGCTTGACGACTTCCCCGACGGCTGATTCTGCGGTTTTGCGACTAACCAGAGAGACCAGCGAAGTGTGGACCGACACCGCCCGAGCACGGATTCCCAGCCCGATATTATTCAACCGGATGCGCCTACGACCGTCATATCGTCGCACCCTCTTTCAGGCTGGCAAGTCGAAGTACATCAGATAGGGCAGGCCAGCATCGATCGCCTGGAAGCGGACGAACTGCCTGTGGATCGCGTTGACAGCCGAAGGCGGCAACGTGCTCCCGGGCGTTCCGCGCCATTGTGTCAACAATTGCCGCGACGGTCCTCGACCACCGCTTGCCACCAACACTGCCGGCCCCTGTACGACCGCCACGCGATCCGGATGCTGGTGGTCGATCGGAGCAAGTCGGAGTCGGGGTGGTATGAGGAGCTGAATGCGATCGCCTGACGACCAGCCTCGTCGGATCGTTGCCCAGGCGCCTGGGACAACGGCAACATCGGCGTCCACCCCGTTCACCTTGATCGAGACATCATTGCCCGCCCAAGCCGGAATGCGGAAAGACAATGGGAAGGACGCGCCGTGGGCGATCTCCAGCGTAAAGGAGACGACGCCATCGTCGGGGTAGTTCGTTTCCTGACGCAACCTGACGATCCCGTCAGGTGTGTCATCACGCCGCCAGGTTACCTGCGAAGGCAGGTAGAGATTGACGAACAATCCTTCGTTATCGTGGAAGTAGATGATGTCGTGGTAGTCGGCCACGGCCTGCGGATAGGTGCCCGAACAGCATGGCCATTGTTTCCAATGGTAGAATTTGAGCCCGCCGCTCTTGCGGTAGTCCGCATAATAAAAGGTGTCGCCGTTGGATCGGACGGGCAGCGCGGCGCCGATGCCGTTATACATCAGTCGCTCAATCCAGTCGCCGTAGCGACTCTCACCGGTAAATTCCATCAAGTACTTAGAAAGCTTGAATCCCGCCCATGATCCGCACGGCGTCTCGAAGGTTCGCATCTGATCCTCGAGCGCCTCACCAAGCCCCCCGCCGGGATCCTCCAGCCTTTCTCCCGGACCGTAGCCGCCGGTCGCGAAACACTGCGTGTCCTGCAAAAAATCGTATGCGTTCACGATGCAGCGAAGATATTTGGCGTCGCCGGTGACCCCATAGGCCATTGCCGCAGAACTCAGGGTGTTGACGTGGCTGTAAGCATGAAGCCCGTCCACTGCCGGTCTGCCTTCGATATAGCCGTCCCAATAGGAGTCATAGTGCCACGTTCTGGCGAAGGCGGCATATTTGGCGTCGCCGGTCAGTTCGTAAGCGCGGTAGAGGTTCTCGGCGAGCGTGTACCATTCGTTGTCGCCGATACCGTCGCCTCCTACCGGATTGCGGCTAGATGCCGGCGTTCGACGACGATCGAGATGGGTGATCGCCCAGTCGGTGATGCGGCTTGCCAGGACCGGCGCCTGTTCGTTGCCCAGATACTCATAGGCATCGTTCAGGCCACCCATCATCTTTTCATAGAAATAGTGATAGGCATTCGGTTTACGCGAGTAGAAGAAGTACCCGTCCTGTCCAATCGCCTTGCCCCATTCGCCGATCAGCCGGTCTACCTTCGCGCGCAACCCACTTTCCGGATCGGCCTTGGCCATTCGCGCCATTCCGCCCACAAATTGGCCGAAAGCGTTGAAAATATCGTTGCCGTACCACCCACCCAAGCTTTCGCCCGACGGCGACAAGCCCGCACGCTGGCGAAAGCCATAGAGGAGCGCATCGTCGGCCAGCCCCTCGTACACCCGTTCGGCTTCGGCGAACTGGCGCTGGAATGGCCCCGGCAACAACCTGACGCCGTCGTAGTTGAAAGTCCTCAGCCGTCTATGGCCGGCAGGCCGAACGGTCTTCGCCATCGGCACCGCCTTGATTTCTGTTATCGGCATGGCGGCTGCTCCAGCAAGCAGCTTCGTGAAAGTGCGCCGATCCATCGCGATTCCTCTATCTGCCAACGCGGTCTTTGGGCTGTTCATTTCGTTGACCCGATTGTCAGGGACGCTGTCGACCACATTTTTAAGACAAGTATGATAACAGAAATTTCGCTCCCGCCGAGAGGAAGATATACGCGTCGACAAGCGTGGCGTCGGAAGGGGCAAGCTTGGCTTGGCAAGCCCAAGCCCCTTCGCCGGCAGAAGCTTTGGTCTTTGGCCCCATGGCTCAAGAGTCAGGGACGCCCGTTGAACGTATCATCGCCCTTTGGCGGTCTTTGAAAGTGTTTCCGGCAGATGGCAGAAAAAGGCGCTTCCTTCTTACAACGCGGCTTGCCGGGCGTTCTGCGCCGGCACCCATCGACATTGCTATTGCTGGTGCAACTGATCGAAATGATGCTTTATCCAGTGACCGGCGACACGGGGGTCGGCAGAACCCTGCTCGGTCTGGTGGGCGCATTGGTATTACTGACGGCGCTCGGCTTGATCCGTTCCATCGCGGCTCATGTCTGGTACGCGGGAATTCTGGCTGTCCTGGCCGTGGCCTTCAACCTGGCGTGGCTGCAATTCGGTTGGCTCAGCCTGAAATCCTGGGAGGCGGGGCTGGAAGCGGCGTTCTATTTCTACACCGCTTATGCGTTGATCCGCTACATCCTGCGCGATAATCGGCCCACCACCGATGAAATGATCGCGGCGGCCGCGACATTCACGCTTTTGGTATGGGCTTTCACGAATTTGCTGGTCTTGTGCCAGTTGCTCCAGCCGAGCGCTTTCCTGGGCGCCAGCGAGGCGGGCGATCCCAGAAGCTGGAGCGAGTTGATGTTTCTCAGCTTCGCGCTGTTCACCAACACCGGCATCGGCACTGTCGTCCCCCTGACCGCTGCATCGCGCGCGATCGGCGATCTCGAGATGTTCGCCGGCGTGATGTATCTGGCGCTGGTCGTCTCCCGTTTGGTCGGCCAGGTGGCGGCGCAAGGGGTCAAGGATTGAACGCCGCGCGAAACTCCCGGTTTCTTGCAGTGAGCCATGCCTTACGGAACCATGTTCATATCGACGAGGTTCCGGAACTCGTCGTCTGACGAAGGTCTGTCGAAATTGGACTCGTTCTGCGCCGTGGATGACCCACGGTCATGCTCCTCAGCACGCCATCACGCCGGATCAGCCCGTGCATCAGCGCGGCAGCCAGATGGGCGAGGATCAGCGTGAAGAACAGCAGCGCCACAATCGTGTGGATCATGCGCAGCACGGCGTACAGCTTAAGGTCGTGCGGCAGGATGGCGGGCAGGACGAACCCATCGGCGATGCGGATCGGATAGCCTCCCGCGGACAACATTCCCCAGCCGATCAGCGGCATCGCGATCATGCTGGCGTAGAGCAGGACGTGCGACCCCTTGGCGATCGCGCTCTGGATCGGCGGCAGATCGGCGGGCAGCGGCGGCGCGCCGGTCGCTCGGCGCAGCAGCACCCGGATCAGCACCAGCATCAGAATCGCGATGCCGATCGGCCGGTGCAGCGCCAGCAGCACCGGATACAGCGGGCCAGCGGTCGAGACCATGCCGACGCCAATGAACAACATCGCCACCACCATCGTCGCCATCAGCCAATGGATGGCGCGCAGGGCCGGATGGAAATCGGGCGAATGGCGGCTCATCGGGCGTTCTCCTGTGCAAGGCCCGCGGCGGCGCTCGGTCCGGGATTCTCGCCTGCGCGGCGCGTGAACGACGAGGCATAGGTCTTCGATCGCGCGGCGAGCAGCGGGTCGTCCGACAGGCCGATGCCGGACGGCAGGATCGTCGGATCGAAATTGAGATCGCGGCAGGCGCCTGTCTCCTCGGGCTCGACCGCGCTCAGCACCAGCGTGCCGGCGTCGATCGTGCGGTGCGGGCCGGCCCAGGCCACCGTCGCCTTGTCGGTCACGTCACCGGGATTGGCGACGACGAGTTGCAGGCGCCAGCGCGATGGCCCTCGGGCGGTCCGCGCGATCATCTCCTTGAACAGCGCGTCGCGCGGCAGCGTGTCGAGATGCGCCTTGTCGAGCCCGGCAAGCGGCGCCTCGGGCACGAACTGCCAGCGCACCAGCTGGGCATCCTTGGCGG
Source organism: Sphingomonas sp. (assembly GCA_035538935.1). GTDB lineage: Bacteria > Pseudomonadota > Alphaproteobacteria > Sphingomonadales > Sphingomonadaceae > Sphingomonas. The sequence goes on along the minus strand of DATLJH010000016.1, from coordinate 239,112 downwards.
CATTGGTGAAGCGGAAGGCGTTGATGCTGTAATAGGTCGCATTGGCGAAGCTGTCGGGCAGCACCGCCTTGGCCATATACTCCTGGAACGCCTTCACCTCCGGGTGCGCCGCCAGGAATCGCTTCATCACTGCAGGGTCGGGCTTTCCGGTTGCAGGATCGGGGCGGGTCGCACGCTGGAGCGCGACGAACGATGCGACGTCGGCAACGGGAAAGATCGGCGTATGGTCGAGCGCCATCCGCCACTCCTGCCCGTCCCGGGTGCGGAGCAGCAGCGCCATCGAATGGAAGACGTTGCGCCCGTCGGTAGCGAGCGGATTGCCGCCGGCCAGCGAGAAGCGACCGATCACCGGAATGCTGCCGCGTTGCAAAACCTCGGCGGATGACAAGGTCGCGCCCGCGCCGTTCGAGTCGAACGTGCCGCTGAAGCACAGCCCCTTGCTGTGAGCGCGGCGATAGCCGGGATGGCTGCCGCCATTATATTCGATCGCAGCGATCACGTCGCCGCCGCTGATTCGCCGCTCGCCGATCCACCCCGCCGCCCAGGCAAAGCCGCCGACGAAGAGGAGCACGATTGCGCTGATCAACGCGGTGGCTCCGACAACAGCGCGTCTCGAAGCTGGGGGCATGATGGTTCCGATGCGATTGGCGATGCTGGTCGAGACGATGGTGGCGACACGATTATTCCGATGATCGCGAAATTTTTCGCATCGGAATAATCCGCGCGCTACGGCGTCTCATTCGCTATGACCCCGAGCATGCAGCCGAGCGGCGAAATGATCACGCTGGTTCAGCCGCTGATCCCGGCGCTCCGACGCTATGCGCGCGCGCTGCTCCGCGACCGCGACGAGGCCGACGATCTTGTCCAGGACGCGCTGGAGCGGGCGATCGCCAACTGGCGGCAGCGGCGACGCGCGTCGAGCCTGCGCGCGTGGCTGTTCACGATCCTGCACAACCTCGCGATGGATCGATTGCGGCGGCGCGCGCGACGGGGTTATCCGGCGCCGATCGAAGACGTGCCGGAAGCGCGCCTGGCGATACCCCCGACGCAGGAAACGGCGGCGGCGCAGCGCAACATCATGGCGCTTGTCGCCAGGTTACCGGAGGAGCAGCGCAGCGTGCTGCTGCTGATCGGCGTCGAGGAACTGAGCTACGCCGAAGCCGCACGGGTGCTCGACGTGCCGCAAGGAACGATCATGTCGCGCCTGTCGCGCGCCCGCGAGCGACTGCGGCGGTTGATGGAAGAGGGAGAGGCGGCGTCGCCACCGTCGTTGAGGATCGTGCCATGAACGACGCGCCCGTCACTGAAGCCGAGATTCAGGCGCATGTCGACGGTCGCTTGCCGTCCGGACGCGCGGCCGCCGTTGAGGCGTGGCTCGCGAAATATCCGGACGAGGCCTCGCGGGTCGCCTCCTACCGCGCCCAGCGCGATGCGCTGCGCGCCGCGCTCGACCCGGTGCTGGATGAGCCTTTACCCCTGGCGCTCGACCTTCGGCTGCGCGAGGGTGCTCCCACCGGCCGGCCGGGGTTCGGTCGGTCGGCACTGGCGGCCAGCATTGCAGGGTTGCTTCTCGCGGGCGGCGGCGCCGGCTGGACGCTGCGCGGCCTGGACGCACAAGCTACGACAGGAACCGCCGCGCTCGCCCGCGAGGCGGCGGCGAGCTACGCGATCTATGCCGACGATCGCACGCGGCCGGTGGAGATCGGCGCGGATCAGCGCCGGACGCTCGACGCCTGGCTTTCGAGGCGTCTCTCGCGGCCGATCGCCGCTCCCGATCTCGACGCGGCCGGACTTCGATTGATCGGCGGCCGATTGCTGCCAACCGAGCACGGGCCGGCCGCTTTGTATCTCTACCAGAATGCGGCGGGCGAGCGGACCGCGCTCTATCTGAGAATCATGAAGAGCGACGACGCGACCGACCGCATGACGCGACGTGACGAAGACGGCCTGCGCGGCTGGACCTGGGCCGACGATGGCCTCGGCTTCGGCGTTTTCGGGGCAGCGTCGGACGACTTCCTGCATAGCGCCGCCGATATGGTGCGCGCGCGGTATCGGCAGTCTTGATGGTGTAACCGAATAGTCGCGCTGAATTTCCGCCTTGAGCCGATCGCTTAACGCCCCGGCGACGCATGAGCTGCTGTTCGCGCGGCCGAGTGAACGCGCAGCGTGGATAGCGGGAGATGCAATCCCGGATAACTCGCGGGTCGGCGAGATGACGCCGATGTGCGCGATGCCGCCCGGCCCTGCCAGCTTGTGGCGAAGGCACTGGTCACGGTTTGATCGTGTTCCTGGGGGCAACCATGTCGATCTGCGTAGGCCGGATGTGGGCGGCAAGACCACGCAGGGAGGATATTTGGACAAGCGTGGACAGGTCGGCTATTCGCTGGCGAACAGGGGCAGTGCCACCACGGGGCTACCTGCAGGAAAGTCGAGTATAATGGCCGCTTCGTTCGGCATATCGAGATCGCCGACCGGGATTGACGGTTTCGATGACCTTACCTTGGGCGGTCTCCCGACCGGGCGGCCAACGCTCGTCTGCGGCGCGACCGGGTGCGGCAAGACGTTGTTCGCCGCGACCTTCCTCGTCCACGGCGCGCGCGAGTGCGACGAGCCGGTGTTTTCGTCACTTTCGAGGAACGCCCGGTCGACCTGATCGACAATGTCGCCTCGCGCATGCGCCCGATGCGCCGCGCGTCAAGGATCTGCTGATCAGCGCGGCGCCGCTGACCCTTTCGGGCGAGGCGATCAGCGGCTGCGTCATCACAATGGTCGATCTGTCGCAGCGCAAGATCGCGGAGCGGCAGCAATCCCTGCTGATGCGTGAGCTCGATCATCGCGTCAAAAACACGCTGACCCTGGTGCTCTCGATCCTGCACCGCACCGCCGCGAGCGAAGACACGATCGAAGGATTTCAAGAGTCATTTTCATCGCGTATCGAGGCTCTTGCCGCGACGCACAATCTGCTGGTGGAAAGCGCATGGACCGGCCTGACCCTGGCCGATCTGATGATCGCCGAACTGGCGCCGTATATTTCGCCCGACAGCAGCCGTCTTCATTTTAAGCGGCTCGCGATCGGCATCAGCCCGCGCGCCGCGGTTCCGGTCCGGCTGATCCTGCACGAACTGGTGACGAACGCGGTCAAATATGGCGCTCTGTCGACCGAAACCGGTGAGCTTCGGGTCTGTGCCGAAGATAATCCCGAACCGGAATATCTACGGGTGGAGTGGATCGAATCGGGGGGGCCGCCGGTGAGCGAACCCGAACGGAATGGATTCGGCAGAACCGTGATCGGGCGAATTCTACGCTATTCCCCGCATGGTGGGGCGGAACTGGCCTTTCACCCCGACGGCGTCAGATGTTCCATGCGCATTCCGCGAAAAGATATCCTCGAACAATAATCCCTCGGATGGTGAACAGCGGAGATTCCTGCCCGATAGAAGTTTCGACTCATATCCGTCCCATTTATCCCCGTTGGACGTGAACCCGGGCGCATTTGGCGGTGTAAGCGGTAGCCATTGCCGGCAACGAATTCGAAAAAGCGGCCATTTGCGATCGACGCCGGATATCGGCCTACGCCAGCAGCAATGCCCCGGCTATCAGCGCGGCCCCGGCCAGAACAGCGCCGGCAATCCAGCGGCCGGCGGACATCATCGCAGCCGATTGGCGCACTGGATCGGCCGCGCCGCTTGCGGGATCGGCTTCGAGACGACGGATCGCGGCTCTGAACAGGCGCGGCGCATCGTTTCCCATCGTCGCGAGTTCCCACACCAGCGCCATTAAAAGCCCGCCGGCTCCACGAGCCGGCGGGCTTTTTGCTGTCGATTTTCGCGCAGTTCAGGCCGGCCGGGTGCGATCGGACGCGAGGATGGAATCGAGCCGGGCCAGCATCGCCTTGACGCGATCGGGGTAGCGCTCCGCGAGGTTGACCGTCTCGCCGGGATCGCGCTCCAGGTCGTAGAGCTGGGGCGCCGGCTCGCTGCCGATGGCATTGCCGTGGAACGAGGCGACCGGGTTGTGCGGCTGCACCACTTTCCACTTGCCCACCACTAGCGCGAGGATGCTGTCGCCGTGCGCCTGCAGCGTCATCTGCTCGGCGTTGATCGTGCTGGTATCCTCGACGACATAGGCGCGTCCGGTTGCGCTGCGGCCCAGCAACACCGGGGACAGGTCGAAGCTGTCGACCGCCGAATGTTCGGGCAGCGCCTGCCCGGCGATCGCGGCCAGGCTGGCGAACCAATCGACCTGGTCGATCAGCGCGTCGGACGTGACTCCGTTGGGAATCGATCCCGGCCAGCGCGCGATCGTCGGCACGATCAGGCCGCCGTCGTAGATGCCATATTTGCCGCCCCGGTAGAACCCGGTCGGGCGGTGGTTGCCGATCCGCGTCACCGATTGATCGTCATAGCCGTCGTTGAGCACAGGGCCGTTGTCGCTCGAAAACAGGATCAGCGTATCGTCGTCGAGGCCGAGCTGCTTCACCGCGTTGACGATCTCGCCGACCTCCCAGTCGAGCTGGACGATCGCGTCGCCGCGCGGGCCCATGTCGGTCGCGCCACGGAAGCGCGGGGCAGGAAGGCGCGGCACGTGCGGCTCGGGCGCGGCGAAATAGAGGAAGAAGGGCTTGTCCTTGTTCTCCTCCATGAAGGCTCGGGCCTTGCCGACCAGGGTGTCGGCCATCTCCTCGTCCTTCCAGCGCGCGGCGTGGCCGCCCTCCATGAAGCCGATCCGGCTGACGCCGTTGACGATCGTGCCGTTGTGCCCGTCGTTCCACGTCATGCGGAGCAGCTCGGGATGCTCCAGCCCGGTGGGATCGTCGCCGACCTTCTCGGTATAGCTGACCTTGATCGGATCGTCGGGATCGAGCCCGACGACGTGGTGGTTCTCGATGAAGACGCACGGCACGCGATCGAGCGTCGCGGGGAAGTAGAAACCGTAATCGAACCCGATTTCGAGCGGCCCCGGCGCGATCCGGGCGTTCCAGTCGAGATCGCCGTCGCCCAGCCCCATGTGCCACTTGCCGATCAGGCCGGTGACGTAGCCGGCGCGCTTGAGCATCGCGGGCAGCGTATCCTTGCCGGGCTTGATCAGCGCGGGCGCGTCGCCGGGCAGGATGTGCGCGTTGGGATTGCGCCAGGCATATTCGCCGGTGAGCAGCGCATAGCGCGAGGGCGTGCAGGTTGCCGACGGGCAATGCCCCTGCGTGAAGCGCACGCCCTCGGCCGCGAGTCGATCGATATTCGGCGTCTCGATCTGCGTGGCGCCGTAGCAGCCGACGTCGCCATACCCCAGATCGTCGGCATAGATCACGATGACGTTGGGTGGCCGGCGCCGCGGTGCGGCAGCACGTAGCGGGCCGGACAGGCACGAGAGCGCCGTTACCGCCGCTGCGCCGGTGAGCAGGTGTCGCCGCGTCGGTGTCATCGATGGTCCCCCTTCCATACCCGATCAGAGGCGGACGCGTGCGCCCAGCGTGAAGGTGGTGTCGTCGTAGCGATATTCCTGGGTGATGCCGGGATCGTTGTAATAGCCCTGATATCTGTTGCCCAGGATGTTGGTGCCGCCGGCATCGAGCCGAATGCTGTCATTGACGTCCCAGCTCAGCCCGAAATCGAGTCGGCCGGCGGGCTTCACGTAATTGAGCAGCAGCGGATTGTAGGTGGGATCGTCGACCCGCGATTCGTCCACTAGCTCGCGGATGCCGAGGCCGCCGGTCGCGTCGCCGTCATAATATTTTGAGCGATAGGTGTAGATCAGCCGGCCCGACACGCCGCCCTTCTCGAACAACAGCCCGGTGTTGAAATTGTATTTGGACACGCCCTGGAGCGGCAGGCCCGCGAGGCGATCTTCGGTGCCCTTCACCTCCGAATCGGCATAGGTGAAATTGCCCATGACGCCGAGGCCGGAGAACACGCCCGGCAGGAAATCGAAGAACATCTGGCCGCTGACCTCGACGCCCTTCAGTTCAGCCGCGCCCAGATTGCGCGGGCGGCTGATCGAATAGTCGATGCCGTTGATCTGCTCGATCACCGATGCCGAGACGACGCGGCCGGTGATGTCGCGTTTGTAGACCGCGACCGCCGCGAACCCGCGCGGGAAATAATATTCGATCGACGCGTCGTAGCTTTCCGACTTTTGCGGGCGCAGGTCCGGATTGCCGGCCGATCCGGTGTTGAGCAGGTTCGGGTTGGTCGACAGCGAATAGGTGAGCCCGGGATTGAGCGAGCCGAAATCGGGGCGCCGCACCGTCTTGGCGTAGGTCGCGCGCAACTGGAGCCCGCCGCCCATGCGCAGCCGCGCGCTGGCGTTGGGCAGGACGTCGATATCCGACGTGTGGCTCGCGAGCGGCACGATCTCGGTATGCGCGGGTTCGGTGTCGGTGGCCGGCACGTTGATCACGCTCGAGCCTTCCATGACGCGCTCGGTGCGCGTCGGGCGGACGCCGACCAGCCCGTCGAGCGTCATGCCGCCGATCGGCACCTCGTAACCGAGCTGGGCATAGGCCGCGACGGTCTTCTCATGCGCGTAGAAGCGCCGTTGCGGCTGATATTCGGGATCCCCCGTCGGCAGGCCGTAGAGCGTGCGCAGCGCATCGCGCCCTTCCAGCGAGCGCAGGAAATCGGGGTCGGGCACGAGCGCGCCCTGCTCGTCGGCGAAATTGGGAACGCCCGGCATGACGTAGAGATAATCGTCGGGCAGCCCCGATTCGGCGACGGGGATCGCGGTCGCCTCGCTGCCGGTGCCGATCACGCCGCCCGGCGCCTTGGTGTTGACGATCGCCTGATTGAACTCGGCGGTGCGGTCGGCATAGCGCAGGCCCGCCTGGAACTTGGACAGGAAACCGCTGTCGATATCGTAGGTGCCGTCGATCCGGCCCTGGAACAGCTTGCCGACCGACTTGTTGAAATTCTGGTTGAAGCCTTCGGCCAGCACCAGCCCGTCGGTGCTGAGGAAGGGATCGCCGGGCGTGCCGACGGTCGCGCCGCCATCGGGATCGGCGACATAGTCGAAAGTGGGAATGCGGCGGCCGAGCACCGTCAGGATCGTCATCGCCTTGGTGACCGAGCGCTGGTACGAAACCTCGCCCTTCACGTGCGCCTGATCGGTGTCGTATTTCGCCCCCAGCGCGCCCAGCCAGGCGTCGGTGCGGTTGTCGTAGGCGTAGGTCTTCTGCTCGCTGACCGGATCGTGGAACGTCGCGGATCGAAGCGCGCACAATTCCTGCACCTCAAACGGCGGCAGCGACGAATTGCCGTCGGCGTCGGTCGAGGGCAGCGGGCTCTGGCCGTTCGGCTTGACGCGCGCGGTGATGCACTGATCGCTCAGCTCGACGTCGGAGACCGACGTGCCCGGCATGAAGAGCTGCGCATTGGCGAGCGACCATTGGCTCTTCGAGCGATAGCCGGTGTAGAGCCCGTCGGCATAGATTTGCAGCGCGTCGCTCGCCTGCCACTGGATCGAGCCGTTGACCTGCGGTCGTTCGTACTCGCCGTAATTGGAATGGCTCTCGACCACGTTCGGGATCAGCGCGCCCGGAATGTCGAACGGCATGACCGCGGGCGCGAAGGTATCGCCCGAACGCCGGACGCCTTCACGCGTACGCGGGTGGTTGTAATGCGTCTTGGACCAGCTCGCATTCACGAGCACGCCGATGTCGCCGATGCCGGTCTGCCAGGTATCGGTGGCGAGCACGCTCACCTGCGGATCGATGTGATCCGACTTGATTCCGTAATTGGCGCGCGCGCTGACGACGATCGTGGGCTTGTGGAAATCGAAGGGCTTGTTGAGCTGGAGGTCGATCGTGCCGGCAATGCCGCCCTCGATCAGGTCCGCGGTGCTGGTCTTGACGACATCGACGCGGCGCAGCGCATCGGCGGGCAGATCCTGGAGCGAAAAGGTGCGCCCCGTTCCGGTGAAGACTTCGCGCCCGTCGAGCGTGGTGAGGACGTCGCCCAGCCCGCGAACCTTGACGTTGCCGATCTCGTTCGACTGGCTGACCGAGACCTGCACGCCCGGCACACGCTGGAGCGCGGCGGCGGTCGTCGGATCGGGGAACTTGCCGATATCCTCCGACACGATCGAATCGACGACCTGCGGCGATTCCTGCTTGATCTCGGCGGCACGCTCCAGGCTCTGGCGGATGCCGGTGACGACGATCGCCTGGCCCTGGTCGGCGGGAGCGGCCTGATCGACCGATGTCGCGGAAGGCGGCGTCTCCTGCGCCGCGGCCGCGCTCGAATACGCCAGAACCGACATTCCAAGCAGGATCGTGGAACGCGCGAGCATCAGAATCTCCCTGATATTGTTTAACCGTTTTAACTTATCATATTTGTCTCATTGAAATGGTGCAATGGCTTTTTGTGAGGCCTGTCCCCCGAGAATCTGGAGCAGTTGGTTCTCCCGCGAAGGCGGGAGTCCAGAGTCGAAAGCGTGCTGCCCGTTATTCTGGACTCCCGCCTTCGCGGAACCTCTGCATCGTTCCCCGTCACCCCGGACTTGTTCCGGGGTCCACCGTGCCGCACACTTGCGGCTGGACGATTACGAGGCGCCGTGGATGCCGGAACAAGTCCGACATGACGAACAACAAAGGCGACGCACGGCATTTTGCACGTGGACGCGGCCGGTCCACATCGGTGCAAGCCCGTGGAAAACTGTGCTGTTAGAAGACCTGGCTAGCGTCGCGCCGGGCCAGCGCTCAACGTCGGTGGCGGACCAGCGTGATGCCGATCGATTCGCCGGCCTCGGCGATCGCGAGCTTGACGATCTTCACCTCGACCCGCGCGACTCTCTTGTCCTGAAGGAACAGTGTTTCGGCGATATGGTCGGCCACGCCTTCGATCAGGGTGAAGTGGCGCCCCTCGGGCAAATCGGTTGCCGCGCGCTTGAGGTCGAGATAGTTCTTCGAGCCGCTCAGCGGCGTGTCGGCGGTGAAGCGATCGGGGCAATCGAGCTCGACCGTCAGCGAGATGCGCAACGGTTGCGGCAGGTGCGTCTCTTCCGAATAGATGCCGGTGAGCACCGGCACCACGAGATCGTGGACTTCGAGCTGGAGACGGTCGCGCTGCATGGCGCGCCCTTACGGCCTGCGCCGGCGAACGACAATGGCGCTGAGTCTGTCTGGAAATGCGGGATGCGGCATTTCGTCGGCACCGGCCCGCTCCCCCACCCGACCACCCATAGAATACTGCCGTTGGGTGGTCGGGTGGGGGAGCGGGCCGGTGCCGCCTACACAAGCGTTCAGGCCGATGCGCTGGGCCGCGCGGCGGCCGCCTCGTACCAGCGCGCGATCGCAGGGCACGCTTCGGGCACCGCGAGCCGCGCCGCGCGCGCGAAATCGATCGTCACCAGCGCGGTGATGTCGGCGAAGCTGTAGCCGCCCCCTGCGATCCATTCCATGTCGCCGAGACGTGCCTCGAGCCCCTCGACAAAGGCGTTCCACATGATCGCACCGCGCGTTGCGAGTTCGGGAATCTGCGGGATGGGCGGCCATTTGCCCGGCGCACCGCGATCCTTGAACGCATCGCGACTGTTGCGGAAGGCGTAGACCGCGGCGGTATAGCCGTCATTCTCGATCCGCCGCGTCCACGATTCGATGCGCGCGATCTCGATCGGGGTCGTCCCGAACAATGGCGGCTCGGGATGCAGCGCCTCGAAATAGCGGCAGATCGCCGCCGATTCGCAGATCACCTCGCCATCGTCGAGTTCGAGCGCGGGCACCGCACCACGCGGATTGACCGAGAGATAGGTGTCGCGGCGCTGCTCGTCCTTGCGCAGATCGATCGTCACGCGCTCGATCTCTATCCCCTTTTCGGCGAGATAGATGCGCACCCGGCGCGGGCTCGGCGCCCATTCGGCATCATAGAGTTTCACCGGCGCTTCCCCTGCCCCAAGCGATTCGTTCTTGCGCGGACCAGGCAGCAAGCTAAAGCGCGCCGCCCGCGCCGTCCATCTCGCGGGCGCCGCCGAGGAACCCCGATGCCCGAGTTCGTGCCCATTGCCGCAATCGATGCAGAGGCGATCGAGCGCCTGCTCGACCGCGCTTTCGGCACCGACCGGCACGCGCGCACCGCCTACAAGGTGCGCGCCGGCACGGCGCCGATCGCGGCGTTGAGCTTCGCGCTGGTCGACGACACCGCGCTCGCCGGCACGATCCAGTGCTGGCCCGTCGCGCTCGCGGGCGACGACGGCAGCGCCTGGCCGCTGGTGATGGTGGGGCCGGTCGCGATCGATCCGCCGCGCCAGAACCAGGGGCTCGGCCACGCGCTGATGGCGCACATGCTCGCCGCGGCCGACGCGACCGGTGACGTACATCGGCTGATGCTCGTCGGCGATCCCGATTATTACGGCCGCTTCTTCGGCTTCACCGCCGCGCAAACAGGGCAATGGCGCCTGCCCGGCCCGTTCGAGCGGCACCGGCTGCTCGCGCGCGGCGCCGATATCCCCGACCTGCCGGGGCTGCTGGGGCCGCGTCCCGACGCCTGAGCTTTACGCATCCGCGCGGCTCGCCTACGCGTGCGGCCGATGCCGATGCCTGCCCCGCCCGATTTCGCGAGCCTGTCGCTCGATGCGATCGCCGCCTGCGCGCGCGACCTCACGCTGCCGCCGGTCGCACGCTGGCAGCCCGCGCATTGCGGCGACAGCGAGATGCGGATCGCCGCCGACGGCACCTGGTTCCACCAGGGCAGCCCGATCGCGCGGCCCGAGCTGGTGCGGCTGTTCTCGACGATCCTGCGGCGCGAGCCCGACGACAGCTATGTGCTGGTGACGCCGGCCGAAAAGCTGTCGATCGCGGTCGATGACGCGCCGTTCGTCGCGGTCGAGATGAAGGCCGAGGGCACGGGCGCCGGCGCGCGCATCGCCTTTCGGCTCAACACCGGCGACCTGGTGACGGCAGGACCCGATCATCCGATCCGCGTCGAGGGCATCCATAGTCCGCGCCCCTATCTCCATGTGCGCGATCGCCTCGAGGCGCTGATCGCGCGGCCGGTCTTCTACGAGCTTGCCGAGCGTGCGCTGACCGCCGACGCGCACCCTGCCGGCATCTGGAGCGACGGCGCCTTCTTCGCGCTGGAGGCGGCATGACGCTGGTCGATCGGCTGCGCCATGCGCTCGACCACGCGGCCGAGGATGTCGTGCTGCTCGCCGGCGACGAGCGCGACGATGCCGTCGTCGGCCGCGGCGGATCGGTTATGCCCGCGGCGGTATTGGTGCCCGTCACCGATCGCGCCGAGCCCGGCGTGATCCTGACGCAGCGCACCGACACGCTGAGCCGCCATGCCGGGCAGATCGCCTTTCCGGGCGGCCGCGTCGATCCCGGCGACGCCGATGTGGTCGCCGCCGCGTTGCGCGAGGCCGAGGAGGAAATCGGGCTGCCGCCCGCGCGCGTCACCGTGATCGGCCCTGCCGACCGCTATCGCACGATCACCGGCTTCGAGGTGACGCCGATCGTCGGCGTGGTGCCGCCGGACCTGCCGCTCGTGCCGCACGAGGCGGAAGTCGCCGAGGTGTTCGAAGTGCCGCTCGCCTTCCTGCTCGACGAGGCGAACCACGTCGAGGCGAGCGTCGAATGGCAGGGACGCGACCGGCATTATTACGAGATCAGCTGGGATGGTCACCGCATCTGGGGCGCGACCGCGGCGATGATCGTCAATCTGTCGCGGCGGCTGCGATGGACGGCGTGACGCTTCCTGACGCGCCGTGGCGGCAGCGCAAGGGGCTGGCGCAGCTCGCCGATGCGTTGGGCGCGAGCGCGGGCGAGACGCGCGTCGTCGGCGGCGCGGTGCGCGACACATTGCTCGGGATCGACGTCGCCGATGTCGATCTCGCGACACGCCACCCGCCGCAGGAGGTGCTCGACCGGCTGCGCAAGGCGGGCATCAAGGCGGTGCCGACGGGCCTTGCACACGGCACGATCACCGCGGTGCTCGACGACGGCCCGGTCGAGGTGACGACGCTGCGCCGCGACGTTTCGACCGACGGCCGCCACGCGATCATCGACTATACCGACGACTGGCGCGAGGATGCGGCGCGGCGCGATTTCACGATCAACGCGCTCTACGCCGACCCGCTGACGGGCGAGCTGTTCGACTATTTCGGCGGGCTCGACGATCTCGCGGCGCGGCGCGTGCGCTTCATCGGCGATCCGTTGCAGCGCATCGCCGAGGATCATCTGCGCATCCTGCGCTACTTCCGTTTCCACGCGCGCTTCGGCGACGCACCCGATGCCGAAGGGCTCGACGCCTGCACCGCGCGCGCCAACGACCTGATGGCGCTCTCACGCGAGCGGATCGCGATGGAATTGCGCAAGCTGCTCGTCGCGTCGAGCGCGGTGCCGGTGGTGCGGCTGATGCTGGCGCGCGGCATCTTCGCGCCGATCGTGCCTGAGATCGACGACGCAGGGGCCGATCGGCTCGCCCGGCTCGCCGATGCCGAAGCGGCAGCGGGAATCGCGCCCGACCCGATCCGCCGGCTCGCCGCGTTGCTGCCGGCACCCACGGCCGACGCGGTCGCGGCGCGGCTCAAGCTCTCCAATGCCGAGCGCAAGCGGATCGGCGCCGCGCTGGCGCCGATCGACGAAGCGACCAGCGAAGCGCTCGCTTATCGCCGCGGCACCCCGGGCGCGGTCGATGCGCTGCTGCTCGCAGGCAATTCCGACGAGGCGGCACGGATCGCCGGCTGGGCACCGCCGCGCCTGCCGATCGGCGGCGGCACGCTCGTCGCTCGTGGCGTGAAAGCCGGGCCCGACGTCGCGCGCCTGCTGCAGCAGATCGAACGCCAGTGGATCGCGGAAGGCTTCCCGCCCGCCGCGCGCGTCGAAACGCTGGCCGATCAGGCGGCCGAGGGGTGGTTGCGCGCGACCAGCCAGGCGTAGGCCGCATCGGGCTCGAGCGCGCGCGCGAACGCATAGCCCTGGCCGTAGGTGCAGCCCAGCGCCGCGAGCGTCTGCGCGAGTTCCTGCGTCTCGACGCCCTCGGCGGTAGTCTTCATCCCCAGCGCCTGGGCGAGGCTCAGGATCGCGCGCACGATCGCCACCTTGTCGCGATCCGCGAGCAGCCCCATCACGAAGCTCTGATCGATCTTGAGCACGTCGATCGGCAGCTTCTGCAGATAGGCGAGATTCGAATAGCCGGTGCCGAAATCGTCCATCGCGACGGTGCAGCCGATCTCCTTGAGCGCGTGCATCGCGCGCGCGATCCGATCGGGATCGGAGATGAGCGCGCTTTCGGTGAGTTCGAGCGTGAGCCGATCCCCCGCGAGCCCGCTCGATTCGATCACCTGCCCGACCACGGGCGCGATCTCGTCGCGCTGGAGCTGGATCGCGGAAAGATTGACCGCGACGCGGACGCCGCAGTCGCCGCCGGCGCGCGCATCCCACCCCGCGAGCGTCTCCGCCGCTTTCGCCAGCGCCCAGCGACCGAGCGGAACGATCAGCCCCGATTCCTCGGCGACCGGGATGAAATCGGACGGGGGGTGCGCGACCCCGGCCTCGTCGGTCCAGCGCGAGAGCGCCTCGAATCCGGTCACACGCCCGGTGGCGAGATCGCAAATGGGCTGGAAGGAGAGCCGCAGTTCGTCATTGTCGAGTGCGCGGCGCAGCGCGGTTTCGAGCGCAAACTGCGCGTGCGCCAGCGTCAACGCACGTTGTTGATAGGCCTCGACCGCACCGCTGGTCTTCGAGCGCTTCACCGCGAACTGGGCGTGACGGATCAGCACGTCGGGATCGTCGAGACATTGGGTGCCGAACGCCACGCCGATCGCGCAGTCGATGTGGAATTCGAGTTCGGAAAGCCGGAACGGCGTCGTCAACGCGCCGCGGATGCGCGCGGCGACACGATCGGCCTCCTCGGGTTCCTGATCGATCGTCAGCAGGATGCCGAATTCGTCGCCGCCGATCCGCGCCAATGTGTCGCGCGCGCGCAGCGCGCCCTTGATCCGGCGCGCGACCGTGATCAGCAATTCGTCGCCCGCGAGCGCGCCGAGGCACGCATTGACGCGGCTGAAGCGATCGAGATCGACCACCAGCACCGCGCACGAGGCCGCCATTCCGGCCTCGATCATCGATTCGAGCCGATCCGAGAACCCTGCGCGGTTGGGCAGGCCGGTCAGGCTGTCGGTCAGCATCTCGCGGCGCAGATGCTGTTCGGTACGCACCTCGGCGGTGTGATCGATCAGCGTCGCGAGGCAGCGGTGATCGCCCTCATGATGCGCGCGCGCCAGCGTGACGCGATAATGGCGGCATTCGACCGGATCGCCGGCCTGCCACGGAATCTCGCGCTGGTCGTCGCCCGACGCGAGAAACGCCTCGATCTCGGCGCCCAGCGCGGCGACGAGCCCCGATGGGCTGCGGCCGCCGCCGAAGCCGGTGTTGCGAAACGCCTGGTTGGCCGCCTCGACCGCCAGCCCGCCGGCGCCGCGAGCAATCACCGCGACGGGGACGGGCAGCATGTCGAGCCTGCGCGTCGTCTCCTCCGGCGTCGGAATCGTGTCCGATCCGGTCCGGCCCGCTGCGTCCCCCGCGCGATCGAGCTTTTCGAGCGCCATCGTTCCGGCGCCTAAGGGGATTAGGTTAAGGGCATCTAAAACGCATGGGAGCGCTCACGTCACCGCCTGGCGGACCGCGAAGCGCGGGGCGCGGAAAACCTCGTCGCGAACGATCTCGCCCAGGATCTCGCCTGCACGTACGATATCGACGAAGCCAAGGTAGAGCGGCGTCAGGCCGAAGCGCACGATATCGGGATCGCGGAAATCGCCGATCACGCCGCGCTCGATCAATGCCTGGCAGATGGCGTAGGCGTGCGGGTGGCGGAAGCTGATATGGCTGCCGCGCGCGGCGGGATCGCGCGGGCTGACGCACGCGAGGCCGAGCGCGTCGCCCGCCGCCGCCAGCACGTCGAACAGCGCGGCGCTCTTGGCCTCGACTGCCGCCATGTCGGCCTCCAGCATGAGATCGACCCCGGCTTCGAGCCCGGCCAGCCCGAGGATCGCGGGCGTGCCGGTGAGCCAGCGCTCGATGCCGGCCGCGGGGCGATAGCGATCCTCGAACGCGAACGGGGCAGCATGGCCCATCCAGCCCGACAGCGGATTGGCGAGCGCCGCCTGCCAGCGCTCGGCGACATAGAGAAAGGCGGGCGCGCCGGGCCCACCGTTCAGATATTTGTAGCCGCATCCCACTGCGAGATCGGCGCCCGCCCCTTCGAGATCGAGCGCGACCGCACCGGTCGAATGGCTCAGATCCCACAGCATCAGCGCGCCGGCATCGTGCGCGCGCGCGGTCCATGCCGCCATGTCGAAGCGTTCGGCGGTCTTGTAATGGACGTGGGTGAGCAGCAGCACCGCGGTGTCGTCGCCCAGCGTATCGGCGATCGCGTCGCGCGGCACCGCCTTCAGCCGCGCGCCGGGAACGCAGCCCGCCGCGCCCTCGGCGATGTGCAGATCGGTGTGGAAATTGCCGAGCTCGCTGACGATCGTGGTGCGCGCCGGATCGCGGCGCAGCGCGGCGACGAGCAGCTTGAACAGATTGGCCGAGGTCGAATCGGCGGCGATCACCTCGCCCGGCCTGGCGCCGACGAGCCGCGCGATCTTGTCGCCGATGCGGCGCGGCGCCTCGATCCAGCCCTCGTTCCAGCTGCGGATCAGCCGCTCGCCCCATTGCCGGCGCACGCCGTCGTCGAGCGCGGCGACGGCCGCGCGCGGCAGCACCCCCAGCGAATTGCCGTCGAGATAGATCACGCCTTCGGGCAGCGCTAAGCGATCGCGGAACCCCCGCAACGGATCGACGGCGTCGCGGGCGCGAGCGTCTTCCAAAGTGATCAACGCACGCACCCCCCGTCCATCGCTCGACGCTTCTTCCCGTCACCCCGGACTTGTTCCGGGGTCCACTCCTCCACTTGCCCCGCTTTCGCTCGTGGAGACGCGGATGCCGGAACAAGTCCGGCATGACGTAGAAGGCAGCGCAAACTGCTCATCCGAATGCCGCCGCGATCAGCGCCTTCGCCGCTGTCCAGGCGGCCGTATCGGGCGTTACCAGCTCGACATGCCCCGTCGCGTCGATGACGTGCAGCGCCGCCTCGTCGCCCGCCGCGCGCGCCCGTTCGGCATAATCGGTGCCGAGCCGCAGCGGGACGATCGCGTCGTCGCGCCCATTGACCAGATCCTGACGCACGCCGAGCGGCAGCAGGCGTGGCACCGAGGTATCGGCATAGGGATCGGGATGCGCCGCCGTCGCCGGCCCCACGAGGTCGGCCGCCACATCGATGCCGCAGCCGTTGTCCGGGCTCGCCGCGACCGCTTCGAGATCGGGCAGGCCGCCGAGCGCCACGACATGCGCGATTCCGAGCGGATCGCCACCGGCGAGCGGGCTCGCCTCGGGCAGCCTGGGCCGACCCGCGAGCCACAGCGCCAGATGCGCGCCCGCCGAATGCCCGACCGCGACGATCCGGCGGGTGTCGAGCCCGAAGCGCCCGGCGTGATCGCGCACCGCATCGGCCGCGCGCGCCGCATCGAGGAAGGTGCCGGGATAGCCGCCGCCGTCGCGATCGACCCCGCGATAATCGATGTTCCAGACCGCATGGCCCGCGTCGCGCAGGTCGGCCGCGATCCAATCCATCAGCGAGCGGTCGGCGATCGCGGTCTGCCAGCAGCCGCCATGCACCATCAGGACGGTGCGGAACGGCCCTCGGCCGTGCGGCACCCACACGTCCACCTTCTGCATCCGGTCATCGCCATAGGCGATCGTCGCATCGGGCGCGGGCCGCGGGCGGCTGGTGAGGTCGTCCCACGTCATCGACGCGGGCGTGGCGCTCGGCGGTGTCATCGAGCGGCCGCCGGCGCGAGGTGGGAAAGCACGATCGGTCGGATCATGCCCTTCCCTAACCGCGCGCGGCGCGGCCGCCAATCCTCAGCGGTAGGCGGAGAAGCGGGTCTCGCGCATCTGCCGCCGCCACGGCGCCGAGAACTGGCGCGCGGCGAGGCGGCCGAAGGCGCGATCGACCGCGCCGAGCGCGGCGCGCACGAGCGTCGCCACATTGGCGGCGAACTGGCCGCGATACTGGGTCCACATCGGGCTGTAGAAATCGTGATTCATGGCCGTGATCCTTTCCGTCGTTCAGACCATCCCTCCCGGCCCGTTCGATATCTGCCCGATCATGACGAGACGCCAACAAATCGTTGGACGCAGGTAACAAGGAGTGCTTATGGATATCCGATCATGCGCACGCTCCCCCCGCTGGCCGCCGTCCGCGTCTTCGAGGCCGCGGCCCGGCACGAAAACTTCACCGCCGCCGCCGTCGAGCTGGGGATGACGCAGGCCGCGGTCAGTTATCAGGTCAAGTTGTTGGAAGAACGGCTCGGCGTGCCCCTGTTCCGGCGCGAAAGGCGCCGCGTGGTGCTGACCGAAGCGGGGCGCCGCGCCGCCGCGCCCGTCGGCCGCGCGTTCGACGCGATCGACGGCGCCTTCGCCGACCTGCGCGCCGAGGACGAGGGGCTGCTCACCGTCTCCACCTCGAACACTTTCGCCAACACCTGGCTCGCCTGGCGGCTCGGCAGCTTCCAGATGACGCACCCGGAAATGGCGGTGCGGCTCCAGACCACCGACGTGCTCACCGATTTCGCCGCCGACGATGTCGACATCGCGGTCCGCGCCGGGCGCGGGCCGTGGCCGGAGGTCGTGCAGGAAAAGCTCATCGCGATCGATTTCACGCCGATGTGCAGCCCGGCTTTCCTCGAACGCCATCCGCTGTCGACGGCGGCCGATCTGCTCGACGTGCCGCAGATCAGCGGACACGATCCGTGGTGGAGCCACTGGCTGCGCGAGGCCGGGGTCGATGTGGCGGCCAGCCCGCCGCGTGTCGGGGTGCGGCTCGATTCGCAGGCGCACGAAGGCCATGCCGCGATGGCAGGCCAGGGCGTGGCGATGCTCACCCCCTTCTTCTGGCGCAACGACCTCGCCGAAGGGCGGCTGGTGCGCCCGTTCGATCAGGTCTCGACGCGCGGCTACGCCTATTGGCTGGTCTATCCCGAGCACCGCCGCACCACGCCCAAGATCAAGCGCTTCCGCGAATGGCTCCACGCCGAGCTCGCGCGCGACCTGCCGAGCCCGGTTTGATCGTCATGCCAGCGACCGTTGGCATCTCGCAGTTCTTGAAAGACCGCAGCTTTCGCTGGGGTGACGAAGGCGCTATCGCCCTCGCATGGCAACCGACGTGACCGACCTTTCCGACAATCCGCCGATCGGCATCCTCGATGCCCCGTTCGATTCCGCGCTTTCGGAGCGCTATCTCGTCTACGCGCTGTCGACGATCACCGCGCGCTCGCTGCCCGACGTGCGCGACGGGATGAAGCCGGTCCATCGCCGCCTCTTGTGGGCGATGCGGCTGCTCAAGCTCGATCCGGCCGCGGGCTACAAGAAATGCGCACGCGTCGTCGGCGACGTGATCGGCAAATACCATCCGCATGGCGACCAGTCGGTCTACGACGCCATGGTCCGCCTCGCGCAGGATTTCGCGCTGCGCTACCCTTTGGTCGACGGTCAGGGCAATTTCGGCAACATCGACGGCGATAACGCCGCCGCCTATCGCTACACCGAGGCGCGGCTGACCCAGGTCGCGATCGACCTGATGGACGGACTCGACGAGAACGCCACCGATTTCCGCCCGACCTATAACGGCGAGGACGAGGAGCCCGAGCTCTTCCCCGGCGCTTTCCCCAACTTGCTGGCGAACGGCGCCAGCGGCATCGCGGTCGGCATGGCGACCAGCGTCCCGCCGCACAACGCCGCCGAGCTGCTCGACGCCGCGATCCTGTTGATCGACCAGCCAAAGGCCGACGACGCTGCGGTGCTGGAGCATGTCAAAGGCCCCGATTTCCCCACCGGCGGCCAGATCGTCGACAGTGCGGCCGCGATCGCCGAGGCGTATGCCACCGGCCGCGGCTCGTTCCGCACCCGCGCGCGCTGGCACATCGAGGATCAGGGCCGCGGCACCTGGATCGCGGTCGTCGATCAGATCCCCTACGGCGTCCAGAAGGGCAAGTTGATCGAGCAGATCGCGGCGCTCGTCAACGATCGCAAGCTGCCGATCCTCGCCGACGTGCGCGACGAATCCGCCGAGGATATCCGCATCGTCCTCGAACCGCGCGCGCGCACGGTCGATGCCGATATGCTGATGGATTCGCTGTTCCGCATGAGCGACCTCGAAAGCCGCTTCTCGCTCAATTTGAACGTGCTCGACGCGACGCGCACGCCGCGCGTGATGAGCCTGCGCGAGGCGCTGCTGGCATGGGTCGAGCACCAGTTCGTCGTGCTCCGCCGCCGCGCGCAGCATCGGCTCGACAAGATCGCCGATCGCCTCGAGCTGGTCGGCGGCTATATCATCGCCTTCCTCAACCTCGATCGCGTGATCCACATCATCCGCACCGAGGACGAGCCCAAGCCGGTGATGATCGCCGAATTCGACCTCACCGACCGTCAGGCCGAAGCGATCCTCAACATGCGGCTGCGCTCGTTGCGCAAGCTCGAGGAAATGGAGCTGCGCCGCGAGAAGGACGCGCTCGAAAAGGAGCGCGGCGAACTGGAGCAACTGCTCGGCAGCGAGGCGCGCCAGCGCACGCGGCTGAAGCGCGACCTCACGAAGATCCGCGACCGCTACGGCCCGGAGACCGAGCTCGGCAAACGCCGCACGCTGATCGAGGAGGTCGGCCCTGCACGCGAGATTCCGCTGGAGGCGATGATCGAGCGCGAGCCGATCACCGTCATCATGTCGCAGCGCGGTTGGATTCGCGCGATGAAGGGCCACACCGATCTCGCCTCGGCGGACACGCTCAAGTTCAAGGAAGGCGACGGCCCCGCCTTCGCTTTCCACGCCCAGACCACCGACAAGATCCTGCTCGCGGTGGAATCGGGCCGCTTCTATACGCTCGGCGCCGACAAGCTGCCCGGCGGGCGCGGCTTCGGCGAACCGGTGCGGTTGATGATCGATATCGAGGGCGATCAGGACATCGTCGGCCTGTTGCCTGCGAGTGCAGCGGAAAAGCTGCTCGTCGCCGCCGGCGACGGGCGCGGTTTCGTGGTCAAATCGGCCGACGTCGTCGCCGAGACGCGCAAGGGCAAGACGGTGGTGACGCCGCGCAAGGGCGCGAAGCTCGCGCTCGTCAGGCCGATCGATCCCGCCCACGATTATGTCGCCGCGATCGGCGACAACAGGAAGATGCTCGTCTTCCCGCTATCCGAGCTTGCCGAACTCGCGCGCGGCCAGGGTGTCCAGCTCCAGCGCTATCGCGACGGCGGGCTTGCGGACGCCACCACCTTCACGTTCGCCGAGGGGCTTTCCTGGACGATGGGCGGCGACACCGGCCGCACCCGCACCGAGCCGGACATGGGGCCATGGCGCACCGCCCGCGGCGCCGCCGGCCGCATGCCGCCGATGGGCTTTCCGCGGGACAATCGCTTCTGAAGGCATGCCCGCGGCAAATAGCTGCGCGCGGGCATGTCGGCCTCATTTGCGACCGATGTGAACGCCTTCCTTCGCCCATTCCTGGGCGGTCTTGCAGACCTCGCGCTGCAGCATCGTGCCCGTCTTGGGCGCGAGGCGAACGCAATATTCGGTCTTGCCGTCGGCCGATTTCTGCACCTCGACCTGCTGCACATCTCCCGCAGAAGCAGTGTCATGGTCGCTGGCGGCGCGGACGGCCGGCCCCAGGGCAAGGAGACTGCCGGCGATCGTACCGACGAGGATGGTGTGGGCAAGGGTACGCACGTTACGCATGATGTCCTCCGAACAATGGCCGCCCCGATCGACGGCGGATGAGGCGGTGCATCACGCATGCCAAACACCTAAGTGACTGAAATATAGACGACGCCGTCACGAACCGATCGCCCGATTGGGGCGAAATCCCCGAAAATCGACGATATGCGCAAAGAATTGGCGGACCGCCGCTGACCGTTTCCGGCCAATCCTTCGCAAACCGTTCGCAACCGGACACGAAGTGCAAAGCCGTCTCGCTGACCCTTCGCTTTCGAGTTCAAGGTATGTGAATCCGCTTGCCGCGCTCCCCAATTCGCGCGACCATCGGTTGCAAAGACGAACCTGATGGGGAGCGCGGCATGGCGGAAGCCTATATCGTCGAGGCGGTGCGCACCGCCGGCGGCAAGCGTGACGGCAAGCTCGCGGGCTGGCATCCGGCGGACATGGCGGGCGTGGTGCTCGATTCATTGGTCGCGCGCGCCGGGATCGATCCGGGCCGCATCGACGACGTCATCATGGGTTGCGTCAGCCAGGGCGGCGAGCAGAGCTTCCAGGTCGGGCGCGGCGCCGTGCTCGCCTCGTCGCTGCCCGAAAGCGTGCCCGCGGTGACGATCGACCGCCAGTGCGGCTCGTCGCAACAGGCGATCCAGTTCGCGGCGCAGGCAGTGATGTCGGGCACGCAGGACGTGGTGATCGCCGCGGGCGTCGAAAGCATGACGCGCGTGCCGATGGGCTCCACCGGCGCCTTGTTCGCGCAAGCCGGGCTCGGCACCGCCAAGTCGCCGCGACAGGAGGCGCGCTACCCCGGCGTGCATTTCTCGCAATTCGCAGGCGCCGAGATGATCGCGACGAAATACGGCTTTTCGCGCGACGATCTCGACGCCTATGCGCTCGAAAGCCACAAGCGCGCGGCCGCGGCGACCGAACGGGGCGATTTCGCCGACGAGATCGTACCGCTGACGATCGAAACGTCCGATGGCGAGCAGCAGCACACGATCGACGAGGGCATCCGCTTCGACGCCACATTCGACGGCATCCAGTCGGTCAAATTGCTCCGGGAGGGCGGCGTGATCTCGGCGGCGAACGCCAGCCAGATCTGCGACGGCGCGAGCG
Source organism: Sphingomonas sp. (assembly GCA_035538935.1). Lineage (GTDB taxonomy): Bacteria > Pseudomonadota > Alphaproteobacteria > Sphingomonadales > Sphingomonadaceae > Sphingomonas. The sequence continues at coordinate 217,264 of DATLJH010000016.1, read as the reverse complement.
CGGTATTGGTGGTTTCCGAGGCCGCGCTGAAAGAGCATGGCCTCACCCCGCTCGCGCGCGTCCACAATCTCACCGTCACCGCCGGCGATCCGGTGGTGATGCTCGAGGAGCCGCTGTTCGCGACCGATCGGGCGTTACGCCGCGCCGGGATGACGATCGACCAGATCGATCTCTACGAGGTCAACGAGGCGTTCGCGTCCGTCCCGCTCGCATGGCTGCGGCACACCGGCGCGAACCCTGCGAAGATCAACGTCAACGGGGGCGCGATCGCGCTCGGCCACCCGCTCGGCGCGTCGGGCGCCAAGCTGATGGCGACGCTCGTCCATGCGCTCGGCAAACGCGGCGGCCGCTACGGCCTGCAGACGATGTGCGAGGGCGGCGGCATCGCCAACGTGACGATCGTCGAGCGGCTATGACAACCCGTCACCCCAGCGGAGGCTGGGGTCCATTTCTGTCTCGGTCATTTGAATCGGGTCGGCAACTCGCAAACAGATATGGATGCCAGCCTGCGCTGGCATGACGAATGGGAGAAGATCATGGACATCGACACCACCACCGCCGCGATCGTCACCGGCGGCGCCTCCGGCCTCGGCGCGGCCACGGCGCGCGCGCTGGCGGCGAAGGGCGCCAAGGTCGCGATCTTCGATCTGCAGGAGGAGAAGGGCCGCGCCGTCGCCGACGAGATCGGCGGCCTGTTCTGCGAGGTCGACGTGACCTCCGACGCTTCGGTCGATGCAGGGTTCGCCAAGGCGCGCGAGGGCCACGGGCAGGAATCGATCCTCGTCTGCTGCGCAGGCACGGGCAACGCGATGAAGACCGCGAGCCGATCGAAGGAGGACGGCACGATCCGACATTTCCCCGCCGAGGCGTTCAACTGGCTCATCCAGATCAACCTCGTCGGCACCTTTCGCTGCGTCGCCAAGTCGGCCGCGGGCATGCTGACGCTGGAGCGCGGCGAGGAGGGCGCGCGCGGCGCGATCGTGATGACCGCGAGCATCGCCGCCGAGGACGGGCAGGCAGGTCAGGCCGCCTATTCGGCGTCGAAGGGTGGCGTGGTCGGCATGACGCTGCCGATCGCGCGCGACCTGATGAACGAGGGCATTCGCGTCAACACCATCCTGCCGGGCATCTTCGACACGCCCTTGATGGCCGCCGCCCCGCAACAGGTGAAGGACGCGCTCGCGGCCTCGGTCCCCTTCCCCAAGCGCCTCGGGCGGCCGGAGGAATATGCCCGCCTCGCGCTGGCGATGATCGAGAACTCGTATATGAACGGCGAGCATGTGCGGCTGGACGGCGCGATCCGGATGGGGCCGCGATAGGGAGACGCGAACCGATGGCTGTCACGCTATACACATTCGTTGAACTCTATGATCGAATACTCGGCTCGCTTTCGCACCTTCTCGACAAGGGCGAAGCCTATGGCCGCGAGCATGGCATCTCGACCGATGAGATGTTCGATTGGCGGCTCATAGAAGATATGCATCCGTTGCGTTTTCAGGCCGCCGTGGTCGTCAATTTCACGCGGAGCTGGACCGCGCGAGTCGCGGGGCATGATGCGCCCGACGCCATGGATCAGACGACCGATCTTGCGGGTTTTCGTGCCGCCATTGCCGACGCAAAGGCACATCTCGCCGCCTTGACGCCCGAACATTTTGCGGGCCGCGACGACGTGCCGCTCACGGTCCGGATTACCGATACCCTGGAGCCGACCTTTCCCGCCGGGCAATGGCTGTCGGTCTTCGCCTCGACCAACATCTATTTCCACCTGTCGATGGTCTATGCGATCCTGCGGATGAAGGGCGTGCCGATCGGCAAGATCGATCTGTTCGCGGGACGGCTATAGACGTTCAATCGCCGAACACTGCGGATCGCTTCTCGACGTTTGCCGCGACGGCCTCCTTCATCTCCGGCGAGCCCATCAACGCGACCTGTTCCTCCGTCTCGGCGGCAAGGATCGCACGAGCGCCGGCGTCGTGGGCCATGTTGAGCAACCGCTTGGCGCCACGGATCGCGTGGGGGCTGCGACCGGAGATGGTGCGGGCGAGCGCCATCGCCTCGGCGTGCGGATCGTCCGCGATCCGGGTGACGAAACCGTGCGCCAGCGCCTCGGTCGCGTCGAACTCGCGCGCGGTGTAGACCAACTCGCGCAGTATGTCGTCGCGCACCAGGCTGCGCCACAGCGCGAAGCCGGCCATGTCGGGCACCAGCCCCCAATGCACCTCGCGGATCGAAAAGCGCGTGTCCGGCGCGGCGATGCGGATGTCTGCGCCCGACATGATCTGGAAGCCGCCGCCGAACGCGACCCCGTGCGCCGCCACGATCACCGGCATCGGCAGCGTGTGCCAGCCCCAGGCGACGTGCTGCGGCAGGATCGCGCCCTGGGCGTTGCGCTCGCGCGTCGCCAGCCCCGATCCGCCCGCCGCCATGCTCGCCATGTCGAGCCCCGCACAGAAGCCGCGCCCCTCGCCCGAGAGCACCACGCAGCGAACGTCCTTGCGCCCCGCGAGCGCATCGATCGCCGCGCCGATCTGCTCGAACATCGCCGGATCGAGCGCGTTCATCTTATCGGGCCGGGTCAGGCGGACGTCGGCGACATGATCGGCGACGGAGAGGGAAACGCGATCGTTCATGCCGTCGAGGCTATCGCCGTGGCGGCTTCACTTCAATCGGCGACGAGGCGATAGCCTCTGCCCTTCTCGGTCACCAGCATCTGGCCCGCGAACCCGCGATCGAGCTTGGCGCGCAGCCGCGAGACATGGACCTGAACCACGTTGGTACCCGGATCGAAATCGAGCCGCCACACCGCGGCGAGCAGATCGTGCCGGCTGACGGTTTCGCCCGCGTGCCTAGCGAGATGGACCAGCAGCGCATATTCGCGCGGCAACAGCACGACCGCATGGCCGTTGCGGGTCACGCGCCGCTCGACGGGGTCGATCGCGAGACCGCCGACGCGCAGTACCGGATCATGCGTCTGGCGCCGCAGCAAGGCAGCGACACGGGCCGCGACCAGCGCGTCGCATGCCTCGTCGAGAATCGCGTCGTCGGCGCCGGCATCGAGCAGCGCGACCGCTTGCGCCTGATCGCGCGCGAGCACCACCAGCGGACCCGCCCAGCATGACCGCCATCGCACCACACGATCGCGCGACGACGATATCCGTCCGCAGAGGATCGCACGGCACGCAAGGTCGGGGATCGCGTCGATCCGGTGCGCCTCGATCCCGCGCATCGCAAACGCCGTCCCCAGCCCGGCGCGATCGACACTCGACACCCCCACGCGCGCCACCCATCCACCCCGAATGCGGCCTGCCCCGCTTCCTCCTAGCGCATTTTCACCGGAGGACAGCGCCAACCGCCTCCGTTACGGAGCTTGTTCGAGCGCCGCGATCGCCCGCAGCCGCGCAGCCGCGATGCCGGCGACATGGGGATCGGGATCGTCGCACGCAGTGGCATAGATCGCCGCCCGCCCCGCGCGATCGGGCGCGGCCGAAGCACATGCGTCGATCGCGGTAGCGCGCATCCGGGGATGCGGATGGCGGCGCGCCAGATGCTCGATCAGGTCGCGCCCGTTGCCCCCGCCGAGATGGCCCGCGAGCGTCACCAATGCCTCCGATGGGGTCGTCGTCAGCGGGCGCAGGATCGTGTCGCCGGCGACGTCGAACGCGAATTGCGTCCGCCACGGCTGCGCCAGATCGTAGACGAGGATGTTGAGCGACACCGAGAAACGATCGGGGGGATGCTGGACATGCACGTCGCGCCGCGCGCGATAGAGCAGCAATTTGCCCTCCTCGAGCCGCGAGCGCTCGACGAAGCGCAACCCCGCCTTCTCGCCCGGCAGGCCGACCACGCGATCGCCGTCATAGTCGTAATAGTCGCTCCAGTATCCCGGGCCGAGATAGCCCACCGTCAGGAACGGGAAATTGTGATCGTGCGCGAAGCCATAGAAGAACGCCGCCGGCCCGCTCGCGCGCAACACCGCATCGTCGGCCGCGGGCCAGAAATTGGCGCGCAGCACGGTGCGCCCGTCGGCGGGGCGCAGCATCATTACCTGCGCGCCATAGGCGTTGGCAGCCTGCCCGCCGCACCGCGCCTTCAAGTCGTCGATCGCGCGGTCGGCGAGGAAGGTGCGATTGCGCCCCAGCCGTGCGAGCAGCGGGCCGAGGCTCGCCAGCGCGTCCTCGTCGCGCAGGTCGAGCGGGCACGAATCGAGCGCGCCCATGAAGGCGTCGAGCCCGATTGCCTCCCCGTCGCCGGGATCGATCAGTCGCGGCATCGGCGCGCCGCGATGCTCTGCTCGACCACGGGAAGCGTCGCCGCCGCGGCCGCCCGCACCTCGCCATTGGGATCATCCGCCGCCATCTCCGCGAGGCGCGGCAGCGCGGCGGACGCATCGACCGCGAGCCATTCGCGCATCGCCTGCCAGCGCAGGAAGAAGGCGCGGTCGCGGCTCGCCGCTTCGAAACAGTCCCCGGCATCGGCGCGGCCGAACTGGCGCAGCAGCGTGAGCATCATCTGGCTGCGCGCGGCGCCGTCGTCGAGCGTGGCGACGCGAACGAAGCGGCCGTCCGCGATCCGATATTCGCGCATGAACGGCGCCGCGCCGGGTCGGATCGTCGCGGTGATCGTGACGACATCGCCGGTCGCGTCCTCGATCAAATGGCCGCGCGTGCGCCCGTCGAGGCTGAGCACGACGCCGTCGCCGAGCGGCAGCGTACCGAGCGCGAGGCACGGCCGCGCGGCGGCAGCGGAGAAATCGCCGCGCACCGGCTCGGCCGCCCACAGCCGCAACCGCGCGCCGCCGCCGCGCACGTATCGGACGACCGAGAGCCGCCCCGGCACCACCACGGTCTCGGGCGGCGGCAACGCGACGAGCGCGTCGGCGGACAGCACCGCCGCCGCGATCGAGACCGCGGGGCAGTCGAACAGCACCGCGCCCGTGCGCAGCGGATCGCGACTGACCTGGAGCGGCGGCTCGACCCACGGATCGCCGGCGAGCGCCTCGACGAACGGCGCGAGCAGCGGCTCGATCCAACGGTCGTCCTCGAGCAGATCGCGCGCCTGCCGCGCCACTTCCGGCGCCGACGCGCGCTCCAGCCCGGCGAAGCGCGTCTCCAGCCCGCGCCACGCCGGCCCATCGTGCCACCGCGCCGCGACCTCCTCCGATCGCCGCCGCGCCGCGCCGAGAACGTCGTCGTCCGCAATCACGGGTACGTGGCGATCAGGTGGGATTGACCTCGTAGATCAGGATCGCGACGCCGATCACATATTCGAAGATGTCGTCGGCGACGACCTCGGTGGCGCGGATCGCGCCGTGCGTCGCGACCTGCGTGCCCAGTTCGACGATCTGCGCGATGTCGATACCGAATGCGTCCATGCGGGCTCCCCCTGCCTGTTGACGCAGGCGAGGCTAGGACGCGATCCGCGCGGCCACCCAATTAATTCGGTGTAATGTTGCGGCCTTGGCGATCACGCCCGCACGCGTGTAACAGGCGCCGCGATGAACGCCTTCCCGCCCTTCGATCCCGAACGCTTCCTCGCTCATGGCATCGGCGGCCATGCCGGGCTGCTGGGCCTCAGCTACCACACGCATGGCAAGGATTGGGTCGAGCTGGCGCTGCCCTATGACGAGAGCCTGATCGGCGATTCCGGCTCGGGCGTGCTCGCCTCGGGCCCGATCCTGGCGATGATGGACATGGCGACGAGCATGGCGATCTGGCTCAAGCTCGAGCAATTCCGGCCGCAGGCGACGCTCGACCTGCGCATCGACTATCTGCGCCCGGCGACCCCCGGCAAGACGGTGATCGGGCGCGGCGAATGCTATCGCGTGACGCGCTCGATCGCCTTCATCCGCGGCCAGGCGCACGACGGCGACGCGAGCGATCCGCTGGCGCACGTCGCGGGCACCTACATGTTCCTGGAGCCGCGGGCATGACGCTGCCGCCTTACGCCCAGACGCTCGGGCTGGCGGTCGAGCCCGGCGAGGGCGGCGCGCCCGTGCTGCTGATGCCGTTCTCGAACGACGTGGTCGGCCGCCCCGGCTTCCTCCACGGCGGCGCGCTCGGCGGACTGCTCGAGATGGCGGCGATCGTGGCGCTCCATGCCGCGCTCGAGGCCGATGGCGGCGGGCGGATCAAGCCCATCAACGTCACCGTCGATTACATGCGCGGCGGCCGCGAGAAGGAGACGCGCGCTGAGGGAACCGTCACCCGGCTCGGCACGCGCGTCGCCAATGTCGAGGCGATCGCCTGGCAGGACGACCGTACCAAGCCGATCGCATCGGCACGCATGAACTATCTGATCGTGCGCGATATTTGAATCGCGCGCCTTCCCCGCATCGGTTGCCACCCGCACCTCCAGCCGGTAACCGTGACTGATCCGGGTCAAGGGAGGAACGGGGATGAGTATGCGTATTTTCGGACGGTTGCTGCTGGCGGCGATCGGAGCAACCTTCTTCCTGTCGGCGCCGGCGCATGCCCAGTTCGACCGGCTGCTCGATACGCTCGGCGACAAGGCGGTCGACGCGATCACGCAACAAAGCGAGGCGCAACCTGCAAGCGACGCACCCCAGACCAAGCGGCCGCGGCTCACGCTCAACCAGGGGTTCGATTTCACGCCCGGCACGCACGTCGTCACCGCGATCGATTTCGCGGACGCGGCGGTCGGCGCCATGCCGCCGGCGTGGAAAACCAACGGATCGGGGCAGATCGTCGCCTCGCCCGATCTGCCGGGCAAATGGCTCGCGCTCCAGGCGTTCGCGACCTACAAGCTCGCGACCCCGCCGACGCTGGCCGATCGCTTCACCGTCGAGTTCGACATCGTCCCCGTCGGCGACACGCTGCGCGACGTGGGCGGCGTGACCTTCGGCTTCGCTGCGGACAACAGCGTCCAGAGCTACATGCAGGACGCCTATAACGACGGCGCGATCAACGCGGTCGAGCTCAACTTCGCCGGCGACAGCTCGGTCGCGAGCAGCGCCACGGGCATCTCGCATTTCTTCAAGCCCGCGCTCGACGGCTATATCAACCGGCCGATGCACGTCTCGATGGCCGTCGATGGCGATCGGATGCGAGTCTATATCGGCCGCGAGAAGATCGCCGATGCGCAGCTGTTCGACGGCAACCGCGCCAGATATCTCTTCATCAGCGCGCCCGTCCGCTACGATCACGGCGCGCAGGCGCTGATCGGCAACCTGCGCATCGCGACGTTCGAATAGAGCTCGCTCCGGCGGGCGCTCAGCCTTTTGGCGTCAGCCGGTCGAGCACGCCATCGTCCTGCAGCACCCAGATCGCGCCGTCGGGCGCCTGGATCACGTCGCGGATGCGCGCGTCCATCGCCCATTGATCGGCCGGTTTCGCGGTCGTGCCGTTCAATTCCACACGGATCAGCGCCTGCCCGGAGAGCGCCGCGATGAAGGCCGAGCCCTTGTATTGCGGGAACAGATCGCCGGTGTAGATCATCATCCCGCCCGGCGAGATCGAGGGATTCCACCACAATTTCGGGGCCTCGAATTCGGGCTTGCTCGGATGGTCGGGAATCGGCTGCCCCGAATAATTGTCGCCGTTGGAGACCACCGGATAGCCATAGTTCCTGCCCGACAGGATGACATTCAACTCATCGCCGCCGCGCGGCCCCATCTCGGTTTCCCAAAGCGTGCCGTCGGGCGCGAAGGCGAGGCCGTAGGGATTGCGGTGCCCGGTCGACCACGTCATCGCGCGCACGCCGCCGGCGTCATACATCGGATTGCCCGGCGCCGCCTTGCCGTCGAGCGTGAGACGCAGGATCTTGCCGAGGAGTTGCTCGGGATCCTGCGCGGGCGAGAAGCGCTGGCGTTCGCCCGAGCTCAGGAACAGATATTTGCCGTCGGGTGAAAAAGCGATGCGCGCGCCGAACTGCCCGCCCGGCCCGTTCGAGCCCGACCGCCAGATCACCTCGACATTCTGCAGCGCCGCGTGCGCCGGATTGGGCGCGACCAGCGTGCCCCTGGCGAGCGCCAGCGCGCGGCCCTTCTCCCCGCCTTCGGAATAGGTGAGATAGACCGTCTTGCTCTCGGCGAAATCGGGCGCGATCGCGACGTCGAGCAACCCGCCCTGCCCGCCCGGATCGACCTTGGGATTGCCGGTCACCGTCACCACCGAGCCGTCGGCATGACGCAGCTTGACCGTCCCCGCCTTCTCGGTGACGAGCAGCCCGCCGTCGGGCAGGAACGCCATGCCGAACGGCTCCTCGAACTGGCCGATCTTCTGGATCGCGAAGGGTGGCGGCGTCTCCGGCAAATTGGCCTTGCCGGCCACCGCGGGTACGTTCTTTATCGACGGATTCTGCGGCGCGTTCTTGGGGACGGGTTCGCTCGCCGATGCCGGCTGCGGCGGCACGAAGGCCTGATCGGCCGCCGTTGCCGCGTCGTTCGACGGCTGCGATTGCGGCTGGGCCGAACAGGCCGGGCTGAAAAGCAGAGCAACGAGCGCGAGGCGGCGAATCATCATGGCAGACCTTCCGAAAAGTCGTGGAGCACGCGGAGCCGGTCGAACCAAGCACGGTTGGCCGCTGCGCGCAACGTGCTTGCCAGCATGCGCCGATGCGCCTATATCGCGACCGTTCTCTTACATCGTCAGGTGAAAGGGGTCGGGGCCGGACGGTTCCGGCGGCCGCCACCTTACGCCCATTCGGAGTGTGCATGGCGGACATCGCCCGGTTGACGCAGCTGATCGAACCCGAGGCTGAGGCGCTCGGCTTCGCGCTCGTGCGCGTCAAGATGTATGGCGGCACGTCCGATCCCACGCTCCAGGTCATGGCCGAGCGGCCCGACACGCGCCAGCTGACGATCGACGATTGCGCCGATCTGTCGCGCCGCATCTCCGAACGGCTCGACGAGGCCGAGGCGGCGGGCCGCGATCCGATCGACGGCGCCTATCGGCTCGAGGTCAGCTCGCCGGGGATCGACCGGCCGCTGACGCGGCTGCAGGATTACGAGGATTGGAAGGGCCATGACGCCCGCCTGCACCTCACCGCGCCGATCGACGGCCGCAAGCAGCTCACGGGCGTGCTGCTCGGGCTGGAGGGCGGCCGCGTCGCGATCGACGTGAAGAAGTTTCAGAAAATGACGGCCGATTTCTCGGACATCGCCGACGCCAAGCTGCTGATGACCGACAAGTTGATCGCCGCAACCCAACCCCTGTCGGTGGAAGGCGCCGACAAGATTATCGAAGTGGAAGGATAAGTCCCGATGGCAACCGCCGTTTCCGCCAACAAGGCCGAGCTGCTCGCGATCGCCGATTCGGTCGCCAAGGAAAAGCTGATCGACAAGGCGATCGTCGTCGAGGCGCTCGAGGAAGCGATCCAGCGCGCCGCCAAGACGCGCTACGGCGCCGAGAACGACATCCGCGCGAAACTCGACCCCAATTCGGGCGACCTGCGCCTGTGGCGCGTCGTCGAGGTGGTCGAGGCGGTCGACGATTATTTCAAGCAGGTCTCGGTCAAGGACGCGCAGAAGCTCCAGCCGGGCGCGGTCGTCGGCGATTACATCGTCGATCCGCTGCCCCCGATCGAGTTCGGCCGCATCCAAGCGCAGGCCTCGAAGCAGATCATCTTCCAGAAGGTCCGCGACGCCGAGCGCGAGCGCCAGTTCGAGGAATTCAAGGACCGCGTCGGCGAGATCATCACCGGCGTCGTCAAGCGCGTCGAATTCGGCCATGTCGTCGTCGATCTCGGCCGCGCCGAGGGCGTCATCCGCCGCGACGCGCAGATCCCGCGCGAGGTGGTGCGCGTCAACGACCGCATCCGCAGCCTGATCCTCAAGGTCGTGCGCGAAAATCGCGGGCCGCAGATTTTCCTCAGCCGCGCGCACCCCGACTTCATGAAGAAGCTGTTCGCGCAGGAAGTCCCCGAAATCTACGACGGCATCATCGAGATCAAGGCCGCCGCGCGCGACCCCGGCAGCCGCGCCAAGATCGGCGTCATCTCGCATGATTCGTCGATCGACCCGGTCGGCGCGTGCGTCGGCATGAAGGGCAGCCGCGTCCAGGCGGTCGTGCAGGAGATGCAAGGCGAGAAGATCGACATCATCCCCTGGTCGCCCGACACCGCGACCTTCGTCGTCAACGCGTTGCAGCCCGCGAACGTCAGCCGCGTCGTGCTCGACGAGGAAGAGGACCGGATCGAGGTCGTCGTCCCCGACGACCAGCTCAGCCTCGCGATCGGCCGCCGCGGCCAGAACGTCCGCCTCGCGAGCCAGCTCACCGGCAAGGCGATCGACATCCTCACCGAGGACGACGCCAGCGAGAAGCGCCAGCGCGAGTTCATGGAACGCTCCGAGATGTTCCAGAAGGAGCTCGACGTCGACGAGACGCTGGCGCAGCTCCTCGTCGCCGAGGGCTTCGGCGCGCTCGAAGAGGTCGCTTATGTCGAGGCCGACGAGATCGCCGGCATCGAGGGCTTCGACGAGGAGCTCGCCGCCGAGTTGCAGAGCCGCGCGGCCGAAGCGCTCGAACGCCGCGAACAGGCCAATCGCGAGGAACGCAAGGCGCTGGGCGTGGAAGACGCGCTCGCCGACATGCCGTATCTCACCGAGGCGATGCTGGTCACGCTCGGCAAGGCGGGGATCAGGACGCTCGACGATCTCGCCGATCTCGCGACCGACGAGCTCGTCCAGAAGAGGAAGAGCCAGCCGCCGCGCCGCTCGGAGACCGCCGCACCGCGCCCCGAGGACAAGGGCGGCGTGCTCGCCGAATACGGCCTCAGCGACGAGCAGGGCAACGAGATCATCATGGCCGCCCGCGCGCACTGGTTCGAGGACGAGCCCGCGCCCGCGGACGCCGCGGCCGAAACCGGGGAGGACGCGAATGCGGAAACCTCCCAATGAGACGCGGGTAGGCACTCGCTCCAATCGTCATGCCGGACTTGTTCCGGCATCCACGGTGGGACAAGAACAGCGACCGGTGACAACACGGAACCGTGGCTCCCGGAGCAAGTCCGGGGTGACGGTTGAGCTATGGCTCGAGCGGCGGCAATCCCAGGTCGATCGCGAGGTCGCGCCAATCGGGGTTGTCGCGCTCGATGAGGTTCTTTTTCCAGTCGCGCGGCCATTTCTTGATGCGCTTCTCGCTGGCGAGGACCACCTCCATCGTGTCGGCGGTTTCATACCAGACGAGGCGCTTGATGTTGTGGCGCTTGGTGAAACCGTCGAAGGCCCCGTCACGGTGCTGCATGACGCGGCCGATCAGGTTCGAGGTCACGCCGGTGTAAAGCGTGCCGTTGAAACCGCTGGCGAGCATGTAGATGCACGGTTCGCGCGCTCTCATGTCGTGGAGCCTGCCGCACCGTGGATGCCGGAACAAGTCCGGCATGCCGGAGGGATGTCATGAACGATCCCCTCCGCAAGTGCATCCTCTCGGGCGACCGCGAGGCGCGCGGCGAGTTGATCCGCCTCGTGCTTGCGCCCGACGGCCAGGTGCTGCCCGACGTGCGCGCCAAGGCGCCGGGGCGCGGCGCGTGGATCGGCGTGCCCCGCGCCGAGCTCGAAGACGCCATCGCCAAGGGCCGCCTGCGCGGCGCGCTGGCGCGCGCGTTCAAGACGGGCGACCTTACCATCCCCGCCGATCTGCCCGCGCGGATCGCCGAGGCGCTCCAGCGCGCGACGCTCGATCGGCTCGGGCTGGAGGCACGCGCCGGCAACGTCGTGATCGGCAGCGAGCGGATCGAGACTGCGGCACGCTCGGGCAAGCTCGCCTTGCTCTTCCACGCCGCCGATGCCAGCGCCGACGGCAACCGCAAGCTCGACCAGGCGTGGCGCGTCGGCAGCGAGGCGGAAGGAAGTGACCTCAGGGGGTTGGTTCTTCCGGTCGGACGTTCCATATTGTCCTTGGCCCTGGGCCGCGAGAATGTGGTACATGGCGGCCTGATCGACCCCGATGCCGCCCGGCGATTGCGCACGACGCTCGATCGCTGGCTGTATTTTATCGGACCCGAACCGGAATGTGCGCCTTGCGAAACGGCCTCGCAGGGAGCATCGGCGTTCGAAACTGGCGGACCCGGACCGGCCGGCAAGACGACACGAGGAATTTGAGTGAGCGATACGGACAACGAAAAGCCGAAACTGGGCGCCCGCGCACCGCTGGGCCTCAAGCGCACGGTCGAGACCGGCAAGGTGAAGCAGAGCTTCAGCCACGGCCGCTCGAACACCGTCGTGGTCGAGGTCAAGCGTCGCCGCGTGCTGGGCAAGCCCGGCGAGGCCGAGGCGCCCAGGACGGAGGCCGAGGCGACGCCGCCGGCGCCGCCTCCGGCGCCCGCTCCCAAGCCCGCGCCCAAACCCGCCGCGAGCACCGAGACTCCGCGCGAGCGCCAGGAGCGCCTGCTGCGCGAGGCCGAGGAGCAGCGCATGAGCGCGCTCGAGGAAGCGCGCCGCCGCGAGGAGCGTGAAAAGGTCGAGGCAGCCGAGGAAGAGAAGCGTCGCGCCGAGGAGAACAAGCGCGAGGCCGAGACGAAGGCCGCCGAGCCCGCGCCTGCACCCGAGCAAGCGCCCGCCCCTGCCGCCGAGGCGCCGGCCGCTGCCCCGCCGCCCCCTCAGCGCCGCGAGGTCCAGCTCGACGATTCGATGCCGGCGCCGCGTCGGTTCACGCCCGTGCAGCGCCCCGAGCGTCCGCAGCCGGTGGCGCGCCGCGCCGAACCCGACGTCTCGGGCCCGCCCTCGACGAGCAAGCGCCCGGAATCGCCGAGCAACAAGCCGGCGCGCGAGCCGCGCAAGGAGCGCGAGGACCATCGCCGCTCGGGCAAGCTCACCGTCAACCGCGCGCTCGGCGGCGACGACGGCGCCCGTGCGCGCAGCCTCGCCGCGCTGAAGCGCGCGCGCGAAAAGGAACGCCGCAGCCACACCGGCCCGCGCGAGCCGCAGGCCAAGCAAGTTCGCGACGTCGTGGTGCCCGAGGCGATCACCGTGCAGGAACTCGCCAACCGCATGGCCGAGAAGGGCGCGGATCTAGTGAAGGCACTGTTCAAGATGGGCATGGCAGTCACCGTCAACCAGACGATCGATCAGGACACCGCCGAACTGCTCGTCACCGAATTCGGCCACAATGTGAAGCGCGTGTCCGAATCGGACATCGATCTGTCGCTCGACACCGCCGAGGATGCCGAGGACACGCTGGAGCCCCGCGCGCCCGTGGTCACGATCATGGGCCATGTCGATCACGGCAAGACCAGCCTGCTCGATGCGCTGCGCGGCACCGGCGTCGCCGCGGGCGAGGCGGGCGGCATCACGCAGCATATCGGCGCCTATCAGGTGACGCTCAAGGACAAGTCGAAGATCACGTTCCTCGATACGCCTGGTCACGAGGCATTCACCGAGATGCGCGCGCGCGGTGCCGACGTCACCGACATCGTCATCCTGGTGGTGGCGGCCGACGACGGGCTGATGCCGCAGACGATCGAGGCGATCAACCACACCAAGGCGGCCGGCGTGCCGATGATCGTGGCGATCAACAAGATCGACAAGGAAGGCGCCAACCCGCAGCGCGTGCGCGAGCGCCTGCTCGAGCATGAGGTCATCGTCGAGGAGATGTCGGGCGACGTCCAGGACGTCGAGGTCTCGGCGCTCAAGAAAACCGGCCTCGACGAACTCGTCGAGAAGATCCAGCTCCAGGCCGAGCTGCTCGAACTCAAGGCGAACCCCAACCGCGATGCCGAAGGCACCGTGATCGAGGCCAAGCTCGACAAGGGCCGCGGCCCCGTCGCGACGATCCTCGTCAATCGCGGCACGCTCAGGGTCGGCGACGTGTTCGTCGTCGGCGCGGAATCGGGCAAGGTCCGCGCGCTGATCGACGACAAGGGCCGTCAGGTGAAGGAAGCCGGCCCGTCGGTCCCGGTCGAGGTGCTGGGGCTGTCGGGCGTGCCCTCGGCGGGCGATCCGCTGCAGGTCGTCGAGAGCGAGGCGCGTGCCCGCGAGGTCGCCGAATATCGCCAGGGCGTGCTGCTGCAAAAGCGCACCGCGCAGGCGCCGGCGAGCCTCGAGAGCATGTTCTCGGCGCTCAAGGACAAGCAGGCGATCGAATATCCGCTCGTCGTCAAGGCCGATACGCAAGGCTCGGTCGAGGCGATCGTGGGGTCGATCAACAAGATCTCGACCGATGACATCAAGGCCCGCGTGCTCCATTCGGGCGTCGGCGGCATCACCGAGAGCGACGTGACGCTTGCCGGGGCCTCGGGCGCCCCGATCATCGGCTTCAACGTCCGCGCCAACGCCAAGGCGCGCGAGATCGCCGAACGCAACAAGGTCGCGCTCAAATATTACGACGTGATCTACGATCTGATCGACGAGATCAGGGCGGGCATGGCGGGCGAGCTCGGCCCCGAGGCGTTCGAAACCGTGGTCGGCCGCGCCGAAATCCGCGAGGTGTTCTCGGCGGGCAAGCACGGCAAGGCGGCGGGCCTGCTCGTCACCGAAGGCGTCATCCGCAAGGCGCTCAAGGCGCGCATCACCCGCGAGGATGTCATCATCTATCAGGGCGAGATCGCATCGCTGCGCCGCTTCAAGGACGACGTGGCCGAAGTCCGCGCCGGTCTGGAATGCGGCGTGACGTTCACGCAGAACTTCACCGACATCAAGCCGGGCGACTTCCTCGAAACCTTCGAAGTCGAGATGCGCGAACGGACGCTGTAACCAACATGGCGTGCTTACCGGATGCTTGCGTCCGGTAAGCATATCGCTTACATCCAACCGGTGGACATACGCTTCTCCCGGACGGCGGCGAAAGCGCTGTTGCGCTGTGACAAGCGGGGGCTGGTCCGGGAAAAGATCGACCAACTCGCCGCCGAGCCGCTGGCGCTGAGCGCGAATGTGAAGAAGCTGCAAGGCCGTCCGGAATACCGGCTGCGTGTCCAGGATTGGAGAATCATCTTCCGGATCGAGGGCAATGTTCTCTGGATTGATGACATCGCACCCCGAGGATCGGCGTATCAGGTGAAGCCATGACCGTCCAAATCATCGAAATCGCCGGCAATCGCATGGCCGTACTGCCGGAAAACGAGTATCGGCAGCTTCTTGATGTGGCCGAAGACCGCGAGGATCGCGATGCGGCGATCGAAGCGGAAGAGCGTCGATCGTCGGGTGAGGAATATGTTCCGGCCTCTGTCGTCGATGCGTTGCTGGCCGGTGAAAGCCCGCTCAGGGTCTGGCGGCAATATCGCGGGCTGACGCAAACGGAATTGGCATCCAGAATCGATGTCTCGAAGATGACGATCTCCGGGATGGAGAAGAGATCTCGCTCCGGGAGCGTCAAGGTCTGGCGCGCCTTGAGCGACGCGCTGGACGTTTCGCTCGACGACCTCCTGCCCGAAGAATGATCGTGACTCGACACACCGACACCCCCGAAACCCAGTCCATCCGCACCCTGCGCGTCGGCGAGCAGGTGCGGCATGTGCTGTCCGAAATCCTTGCCCGCGGCGACGTGCATGACGAGACGCTCAGCCAGCACCTGGTCAGCGTCACCGAGGTGCGCATGTCGCCCGATCTGCGCCACGCCACCGTGTTCGTGAAGCCGCTGCTCGGCAAGGACGAGGAGGCGGTGCTCAAGGCGCTGCGCACCAACACCGCTTACCTCCAGCGCGAGGTCGCGCATCGCGTGAAGATGAAATACGCCGCGAAGCTCAAGTTCCTCGCCGACGAGAGCTTCGACGAAGGCAGCCATATCGACGCGCTGTTGCGCTCGCCCGGGATCGCGCGCGACCTGGGCGACGACTGACGGGCGCGCGAGCGCACCTCAATCGCAGACGGGCACCAGCCCCAGCGTCATCGGCCCGCCGGCGGCGCTGCCGATCGGCCGGGTTTCCATGTGGCATCCCTTCCCGTCCTTGTCCGCAGGCGTCGGCGCCTTGCGGCCGAGATCGTAATCGATCCGCATCACCGCACCGGCGGGAAGCCCGTGCGCCGCCTGTCCGTTGCGGACCTCGCTCGTCATCGTGAAATGAGTCGGCGAGACCTTGCCCGAATAACGGAAGGTCGATCCCGCGTCGGTGCCGCCGCCCGTGATGATCCCGGCGGCCGAGATCCGGATTCGGATGTCGCCGGGATCGCTGCGCCAGCCCGATCGATCGTAGCCGCCCTTGACGTTGGTTTCGATGTCGATGCGCGCGCCGGGCACCTTGGCTTCGAGCCGGAAATCCGCACGCGCAGGCTTCATATGCACCAGCCGCGCGGTGCCGCGGCCTTGCTTGATATCGGGCTTGCGGCCGGGAATCTCGACCCGGATCGTCGCGGTGCCCACATAGGGGCTGCCGCCGAACCGCTCGTAGACGTCCTGCGCCGCCATGGGGGTCGCAGATGCGGGAACGAGGCCCGCCCCGGCGACGGCGATGAGCGCCAGACCTCGCGGCGATCGTAAGGCGGTTCGCAAATCGGTTGGTCGCATGCGGGCCCTTCCAGCGATGATGCCGCGCATGGCGGACCCGCCGTCAACCCCTTGCGTAGCGGCGCGGTTCCGGCTGATCCGAACAACCGAACTGCTCGATCGCGGTCAGGTAGCTCGCATGATAGCGCTGCCCCACCGCCTCGGCATAGATCGGCACGGTGGCGAGATTGGCCGCCAGATTGGTTTCGATCGCCTCGCGAACGATCGCCCAGGTCGCCGCGTCGCCCGCCGCTTCGCGCAGGCGCGCGCGGAAGAAATCGACCGCTCGATCGCGCGGCAGGCGGTGGTTGCAACGTTCCTCTTCGGGCGGCTCGACGAGCAGGTCGCACACGCCGAGGCGGTCGGCGATCCGCCAGCCGGGATAAGGGTCGCGATCCTCGTAATCGTGGACGAACAGCCGGCGCCCCGGCATCGCCGCGAATCCCGCCAGGAAGGCGTGGTAATCGAAGCAGAAGAACCAGTAAGGCGTCGCGCCGGGGCCGTCATGCGGTTCGGGCAGGAACAGCACGCCTTTCCGCATGATCTCGGTGAACATCGTCAGGCTGTCGGCATAGGTGTGCCAGCTCAGCTGCGAGTGCAGGCTCTCGAAATAGGCGCCGGGCGCGCGGATCACGGCATGCCATTCGATGTCGACCACCCCGTGATCGGCGGCGACGCGCTCGATCAGCAGCGCGATCTCGGGATTGAAGACGACGCCTTCGAGATTCTCGGACGACAGGATCATCGTGTGTGCGCCGGCCGCCTTCGCCGCGGCGATCATCGCCTCGAACGGGCCGGTATCGCCGACGAGCAGCGGGTTCGCGGTGTCGTGATGCGCCGCATAGCCGGCCTGATGCTGATACCAGATACCGCGCTCGGCAAGCGCCGCGCTGTGATGGTTCAGCAGCTCCTGCAGATGCGTCGACGCAGTCTTGTGGAAACCCATATGGACGATCAGGCGCACGCGCAGTCTCCTTTGCGCCCGGCTTAGGATCGCATGGTTAATGCGGCGCTAACGCCTTCGCGAGCGATTGACCGGCCGCGCGTGCAGCGCCATTCCGACGCGCATGGCCAAGCTCTATTTCTACTACGCCTCGATGAACGCGGGGAAATCGACCACCTTGCTCCAGGCCGATTTCAACTATCGCGAGCGCGGCATGGAGACGATGCTGTTCACCGCCGGCGTCCATGATCGCGGCGGCACGGGCGTCATCGATTCGCGCATCGGCCTGTCGGCCCAGGCAACGCCGTTCGCGGCCGACACCGACATTGCCGGTCTCGTCGCCGAGCGGCACGCCCATAGCCGGGTTGCGTGCGTGTTGATCGACGAGGCGCAGTTCCTCTCCGCCGATCAGGTCGCGCAGCTCGGGCGCATCGCCGACGTCATGGCCATTCCCGTGCTCGCCTATGGGCTGCGTACCGATTTCCAGGGCGAATTGTTCGAAGGTTCGGCGCGATTGCTCGCGATCGCCGATGCGCTGGTGGAATTGAAGTCGGTCTGCACCTGCGGCCGCAAGGCGGTGATGAACCTCCGCGTCGATGTCGAGGGCCGCGCGGTGCGCGAAGGCGCGCAGACCGAGATCGGCGGCAACGATCGCTATGTCGCGATGTGCCGCAAGCATTTCATCGAGGCACTGAGCGGAACCGGCGCGCTCAGCATCGGTTCAGCCGAAAGCTGCTAGGGGCTGGAACGAGGAGTCTCATGCGCACCATTTCGATCGTCTTCGCCCTTGCGGCAGGAATCGTCGCCGCCGGAGCCTGCGCCGCACCCGCGCAATCCGAACGCAAGATCGGCGTCGAGACCAAGATCGTCAACGCGGCCAATGGCGGCATTCGCAACTGGCAGGCCGGTCCGCCCAAGAGCAGTCTCCTCTATATGCAGGATCGCACGCTCAAATGGTACAAGGTGACGATGAGCGGCCCGTGCATCCAGACGCGCGCCGGCCCGGTCACGGTCGTCTACACTACCGATAATATCGGCACCTTCGACCGCTTCTCACGGCTGACGTTCCCCGATTTCGGCAATCAGGCCTGCGGCGTGAAGAGCATCACGACGAGCGCACCGCCGCCCGGCCAACCCGGTGCGCCCAAGCCGGAGCAGTGATCGCCGCGCTTGGGTTCGCGCGCGCCCGCGGCTAAGGCGCGGCCATGCATGGCTGGATCATCCTCGACAAGCCTGTCGGCCTAGGCTCGACCCAGTCCGTCTCCGCGGTCAAGCGCGCGTTGCGTGAGGGTGGCTACCCCAGGCGCAAGGTCGGCCATGGCGGCACGCTCGATCCGCTGGCGTCGGGGGTGCTGCCGATCGCGATCGGCGAGGCGACCAAGCTCGCCGGGCGGATGCTCGACAGCGACAAGAGTTACGCGTTTACGATCAAGTTCGGCGAAGAGACGGACTCGCTCGACGCTGAGGGCGCGGTGATCGCCTCCAGCGCCGCGCGGCCGACGATCGAGGAGATCGAGACGGTGCTGCCGCGCTTCACCGGCACGATCGAGCAAGTGCCGCCGGCCTTTTCCGCGCTCAAGATCGACGGCAAGCGTGCTTACGATCTGGCGCGCGCCGGTGAAGAGGTGCGGTTGGCGACCAGGGAGGTGACGGTACATTCGCTGAAGATCCTCCCCGAGCTTGTCTCGGGGAGGGGGACCATCGGCACAGCCGATGGTGGAGGGGTGCGCGGCGGCGAAGCCGGCGCGCGGACGCGCGCCGCCCCTCCACCATTCGCTAACGCGAACGGCCCCCCTCCCCGTTCCGGGGAGGATCAGGTCACCCTCGTCGCCCACGTCTCGAAGGGCACCTACATTCGCAGCCTCGCGCGCGACATCGCGCACGCACTCGGCACCGTCGGGCACGTCACGATGCTGCGCCGCCTCAAGGCCGGGCCGTTCACGCTCGATTCGGCGATTTCACTGGACAAATTGGCGGAAAGCGCTAAGGCCCGCGCCCTTGAAGACGTATCTCTGCCGTTGAGCACGGCGCTGGACGACATCCCGGCTCTCGCGCTCACCCCCGATCAGGCAGGGCTGCTCCGTCAGGGGCGGGTCTTGGTCGGGACCGCCGTTGACGATGGCCAATACTTTGCGACCGAAGGCGAAACGCCTGTCGCATTGGTCGAGGTTCTGAACCGAGAGGTTCGCGTCGTTCGCGGCTTCAACCTTACGCCCGATGTCGAAGGAAAATGAATGTCGATCACGCAGGAGCGCAAGGACGCGCTCGTCAAGGAACATGGCCGCGCCAAGGGTGACACCGGCTCAACCGAAGTGCAGGTCGCGATCCTCACCGAGCGCATCCGCAACCTCACCGAGCATTTCAAGACCCACGCGAAGGACAACCACTCGCGCCGCGGCCT
This sequence comes from Sphingomonas sp., assembly GCA_035538935.1. Lineage (GTDB taxonomy): Bacteria > Pseudomonadota > Alphaproteobacteria > Sphingomonadales > Sphingomonadaceae > Sphingomonas. Next base: position 197,547 of record DATLJH010000016.1, on the reverse strand, counting down.
CTTGATGCTCGTCAACAAGCGGCGGTCGCTGCTGGACTATCTCCGTCACAAGGACGGCCAGCGCTACCTCGACCTCATCGCGAAGCTCGGGCTTCGGAAATAACCAGGAGCGGCGCCTACGGGCGCCGTTTCGCTATCCGGGAACGAGGCAATTCGGCTTCGTTTTCGGTCAAATCCCTCCCCGTTCGCCCTGAGCTTGTCGAAGGGCTGCACTTCTTCCCAAGAAAGAAGAACGGGGCTTCGACAGGCTCAGCCCGAACGGGTGAGAGGGAAACGCAAGAGCCGGGAATGGCTCGAATAGGCCCCGGGCGCATAGGGCGTCCGGTGTAAAGGAAACCAAATGTTCGATACGAAGACTGTAAGCATCGAGTGGGGCGGCAAGACCCTCACGCTCGAAACGGGCCGCGTTGCCCGCCAGGCCGACGGCGCGGTGCTCGCGACGCTCGGCGAAACCGTCGTGCTGTGCGCCGTCACGGCCGCCAAGTCGGTGAAGGAAGGGCAGGATTTCTTCCCGCTCACCGTCCATTATCAGGAAAAATTCTCGTCGGCCGGGCGCATCCCGGGCGGCTTCTTCAAGCGCGAGCGCGGCGCGACCGAGAAGGAGACGCTGACCAGCCGTCTCATCGACCGCCCCGTCCGCCCGCTTTTCCCCGAAGGCTTCTACAACGAGATCAACGTCATCGCCCAGGTGATGAGCTATGACGGCGAGAACGAGCCCGACATCCTGGCGATGATCGCCGCGTCGGCCGCGCTCACCATCTCGGGCGTGCCCTTCATGGGCCCGATCGGCGCCGCGCGCGTCGGCTATGTTGATGGCGAGTACGTGCTCAACCCGACGCTCGACCAGGCGAAGACGGGCGATCTCGACCTCGTCGTCGCCGGCACGTCGAACGCAGTGATGATGGTCGAATCCGAGGCCGCCGAGCTGTCCGAAGAGACGATGCTGGGCGCCGTGATGTTCGCGCATCGCGCGTGCCAGCCGGTGATCGACGCGATCATCGACCTCGCCGAGCAGGCCGCCAAGGAACCGTGGGAGCTCGCGCCCAAGGCCGATCAGTCGGCAATGAAGAAGACGCTCGAAAAGCTCGTCGGCAAGGACATCGCCGCCGCCTACAAGCTGACCAACAAGTCGCAGCGCTCGGACGCGCTCAACGCGGCGCGCGCCAAGGCGAAGCTCGCCTTCGCCGAGGAGACGCCGCAGGACCAGATGGTCGCGATCAAGCTCGTCAAGAAACTCGAAGCCGAAATCGTCCGCGGCGCGATCCTCAAGGACGGCAGCCGCATCGACGGCCGCAACACCAAGCAGATCCGCCCGATCGAGGCGATGGTCCACTTCCTGCCGCGCACCCACGGCTCGGCGCTGTTCACCCGCGGCGAGACGCAGGCGATCTGCACCACCACGCTCGGCACCAAGGACAGCGAGCAGATGATCGACGGGCTGACCGGCCTGTCGTACGAGCGCTTCATGCTCCACTACAACTTCCCGCCCTATTCGGTCGGTGAAGTGGGCCGCTTCGGCGCGCCGGGGCGTCGCGAGATCGGCCACGGCAAGCTCGCCTGGCGCGCGCTGCACCGCGTGCTGCCGACCGCGGAGGAGTTCCCGTACACGATCCGCGTTCTCTCCGACATCACCGAGTCCAACGGATCGTCGTCGATGGCGACGGTGTGCGGCGGTTCGCTGTCGATGATGGACGCGGGCGTGCCGTTGAAGCGCCCCGTCTCGGGCATCGCGATGGGCCTGATCCTCGAAGGCAAGGACTTTGCGGTCCTCAGCGACATCCTGGGCGACGAGGATCACCTCGGCGACATGGACTTCAAGGTCGCGGGCACCAGCCAGGGCGTCACCTCGCTCCAGATGGACATCAAGATCGCCGGCATCACCGAGGAGATCATGAAGGTCGCACTGGCGCAGGCCAAGGAAGGCCGCGCGCACATCCTCGGCGAGATGGCCAAGGCGCTCGACCACACGCGTGAAGAGCTCTCGGCGCACGCGCCGCGGATCGAGACGATGCAGATCGACAAGTCGAAGATCCGCGACGTCATCGGCACCGGCGGCAAGGTGATCCGCGAGATCGTCGCGACCACCGGCGCCAAGGTCGATATCGACGACGAGGGCGTCATCAAGATCAGCTCGTCGGACCTTTCGCAGATCGAGGCCGCACGCAAGTGGATCGAGGGCATCGTCGAAGAGGCCGAGGTCGGCAAGATCTACACCGGCAAGGTCGTCAACATCGTCGATTTCGGCGCGTTCGTGAACTTCATGGGCGGCAAGGACGGCCTCGTCCACGTCTCCGAGATGAAGAACGAGCGGGTCGAAAAGCCCACCGACGTCGTCTCCGAAGGCCAGGAAGTGAAGGTCAAGGTGCTCGAGATCGATCCGCGCGGCAAGGTCCGCCTGTCGATGCGCGTCGTCGATCAGGAGACCGGCGAAGAGCTCGAGGACACCCGCCCCCCGCGCGAACCGCGCGGTGATCGCGGCGACCGCGGCCCGCGTGGTGATCGCGGCGGCCGTGGCGGTGACCGCGGCGACCGTGGTCCGCGTCGCGATCGCGGCCCCCGCCGTGACGACGACCGCGGCCCGCGCCGCGAGCGCGGCGAGCGCAAGGAAGGCGGCAAGGATGAGGGCGATGCGCCCGAGTTCGCGCCGGCCTTCCTGACCGGCGACCGCGACTGAGCGATCAGGTCAACCTGAGCGAGAAAGGGGCTCGGCGAGCGATCGCCGGGCCCTTTTTCTCGGATTTGATCGTACCCTGCCGTCTCCGCGTATGCGGTGCCGGCTTCAGGGAGCTTTCACACCGCCGTCGGCAGCGGGCCCTCGTCCAGCTCGCGCAGGTCGCGGCCCAGCGTCTCGCGGCCGAAGATCGCGACCAGCACCAGCGCCGCGAGCGTCGGCACGACGATGAACGCCGCCACCAGAATCATCGCCGGCACCAGCGCGGTGATCGCGAGCGCCTGGGCGATCAGCCCGCCCGTCTTGGTGCAGGCCGCCACCCAGCCGGTCGCCCGGCCGCGCACGCGCAAGGGGAAGCTTTCCGCGGTATAGGGCAGCAGGATCGCGATGATGCCGTTCGATCCGACGATCAGCAGCGCCACCGGCAGCACCGGGCTGCCCCCGCCGTTCAGTTCGAGCCACATCACCCCGAACAGACCGCCGATCGTGACCAACAGCGTCGCGACCAGCGACCATTTGGTGCTCCACCGGCTGTAGATCAGCGCGGCGAGGAACACCGTGGGAAGCGACAGCAGCGCCGATTCGGCAAGCAGCCGGCTGGCGGCGCCCACCGAATAGCCCTTCGCGACCAGATCGGCGGGCAGCCAGAGCAGCAGCCCGAAGCTGATGAACCCCCACGAAAGCCCGCCCAGGCTGAGCGCGGTCAACTTGCCGAACAAATGCCTGCCGGTGAGCGGCAGATGACGCGCGACCGTTTCGTCGCAGAGTTCATGCACGGGCTCGATCCGGCGCGCGACCGCACCGAAGCGGCGCATCACCGTCTTCGCCTCGTGTTCGCGCCCGCGTGCGATCAGGAACTTGGCCGATTCGGGAATGAACCCGCCGAGCAACACGAGCAGCAGCCCGGTCGGCAGGTTGATCAGCCACAGCACGCGCCAGCCGAAGATCGGCTGGAGCAGCGCGGAGGCGCCGCTCGCCGCGAAATAGCCGCCGAGCGCACCCAGACCGCCGACCAGCACCAGGCTCCAGCCGCGGTGGCGGCTCGGCATCATCTCGGCGAGCAACGCATAGGTGACAGGCAGCATTCCGCCCGCGGCCGCGCCCATCATGAAGCACATGGCGATGTTCCAGGCGAGGCTGGGCATCGCGCCGCAGATCGCGGTGCCGACGAACATCACGGCGGAAAGCAGGATCGAGGCCTTGCGCCCGTAGATGTCGGCGACGATGCCCCACACCACCGATCCGACGACGGTGCCGAGCAGCGCGAAGAAGGGCACGAGGGACGCTGCCTCTCGCGAGACGCCGTATTCGTCGGTCATGCCCGGTACGACGAAGCCCAGCGCGGCGGGCTTCATCACGTCGACGACGAGCGCGATCACCAGCACCGCCATCAGCTTCCAATGCGGCGCGCCCAGCGCGGCATCCTCCGGCGCGGAGATCGTGATCGTGGCAGCCGCGTCGCGCCGGGCCGAAAGGTCGCGCGGCAGCAGGCCGTAGGCCGCGACGGCAACGCCCCCGACGATCAGGAACATGCCGAAGATCATGCCGGGGTCCATCGGCATGCCGGCCATGCGGTAGCCCATCGATCGCGACATCAGGAACATCGGCAGGTGAAGGACCACGCCGGCCGTCACCGCGACGCAGCCCAGCACGAACGCCCAGAGCGCCTGACGATCGGACAACGTGCTGCGCAGGCCTGCGGTCATCGAATCCCCCTTCCGGCACGGCTTATAGCTCGCGAAAGCGATAACGCTATCACCCCTGCGCCGGGCCGCAGTCCTACAGGCGGGTTTCCGGTTATGATGCCGGCGTTCTTTCTCGACCGGCCGTCGACTTGGTCAACTTCGCGCGTGGGGAGAATGCCCTCAAACCCGCGGTAAAGTGGGAGTCCAGGTGCAGGAAAGTTGACTCTGTCGGGGAAGGTCCAGGGGGTTCTGTTGCCCGGCCCCCCTGGCGGCCGCTGGAATCCGCTTCTGTTGCCCGGTGCGGTCCGACCGCGCTATTTTGGTATAATGTCAGGCCGTTAGGCCATCAATTACGCCGCAATCGCGAGTGCTTCATTGTCATTGGCACTTGTGTAATGGGCCGTTGCGGTGGTCCCATTCCGAGCGAAAACAGCGCTTTTCAACACACGTCGATCCTGGTTCGGCCCCGTCAGCTGACCTCTCGCGTGCAAGAGGGGCCACCTGGTGGAGCCGCCGGGTACTGCCCCCGGGTCCGCTGCGCCTATTGAACGCCGCAGTTTATCGCCATAGCCGGCACGAAGCCGGCAAACCCAATATAAGCACGCGGATCGCAAAGAAAAGGTGTCGATGGCGCGTGCGACGCCCTCGAAGCGCCATAATGCAGGTGCATGGCCGTATCCATGTTGACGCAGCGTTCCCGTTACGCGCTTCGCGCGATGCTCTATCTCGCCGATGCCCCCGCCGGCGCTCCCCCCATTCCGATGAACCGGATCGCCCTGCACGCCAACGTTCCGCGCAAGTTCCTTGAGCTCATCCTGGCCGATCTGCGCGAGGCGGGGTTCCTGCTCAGCTACCGCGGCAAGACGGGCGGCTATCGCCTGTCGAAGCCGACGCACCTGATCTCGCTGGGCGACGTCATCCGCGTGATCGAAGGGCCGCTCGCGCTCGTCCCCTGCGTCAGCCGCACCGCCTACAAGCGCTGCGCCGACTGCAAGGACGAGGCGACCTGCGCGATCCGCCACGCGATGATGCGCGTGCGCGACGAAACCGCGCGTATCCTCGACGGCACCAGCCTTGCGGACGCCACCGCCGAGGATCTGGCGGCGGCCTGATCGCCGCCGCCGACCGTCATCATTTCGCCCCGCGCTGCGCCTTCAGCTCGTCGCGAATCTCGCGCAGGAGCACCACATCCGCCGGATCGGCCGCGGGCGCCTCATCCTTCGCGAACCGTGCCATCGCCTTGTTGGCGTAGCGCACCAGCAGGAAGATGATGAAGGCGAGAATCAGGAAGTTGATCGTCACCGTGATGAACTCGCCGTAACCGAGCAGCGGCACGCCGGCTTCCTTGAGCGCCGCGTAATTGGTGGGCGAGCCGGTATAGGTTTCGGGGATCGGCCCCAGCCGGATGAAGTAGCTCGAAAAGTCGAACCCGCCGAACAGCCAGCCGACCACCGGCATGATGACATCGTCGGTCAGCGACTTGGTGATTGTCGCGAATGCACCGCCGATGATCACCGCGATCGCCAGGTCGAGCACGTTGCCGCGCATCACGAACGCTTTGAATTCGCTCAACATCCCTGAAATCTCCCTTATCCTTGTCCGATTTCGGTTTCGCCTTGTAGCGCGCTTGCCCTACAATGGAAAAGCAAGGGACTGGAGGGAGACAGTGATGAAATACCGTGCCCCGATCGTGCTCGCCGCCGCGATGACCGTCAGCGCCTGCGGGATCAATTCGGTCCCGACCGCCGAGGAGAACGTCAATGCGCGCTGGGCCGACGTCCAGGCCGATTACCAGCGCCGCGCCAACCTGATCCCCAACCTCGTCAACACGGTGAAGGCCTCGGTCGCCGCCGAGGACAAGATTCTGACCGACGTCGTCAACGCCCGTGCCAAGGCGACCGCGATCCAGGTCAATGCCGAGGATCTCTCCGATCCCGCCAAGATGCAGCAATTCGCCGCCGCACAGGGCCAGCTCAACGGCTCGCTCAGCCGCCTGCTCGCGACCGTGGAGGCCTATCCCGAGGTCAAGAGCCAGGCCAATTTCACCACGCTGATGAGCCAGCTCGAAGGCACCGAGAACCGCATCACGATCGCGATCCGCGACTACAATCAGGCGGTGCAGGACTATAACACGCGCATCCGCACCTTCCCCGACGCGATCGGCGCCAAAATCTTCTACGGCGCGAAGGCCAAGGTGCCCTATCAGGCGACGACGCCCGGCGCCGAGAATGCGCCGACGGTCGATTTCGGGAACATGAGCTGATCGCAAAGGCAGCCCTCTTCCTGATCGTCTGCATCGCATCGTCCGGATGCGACGGCCGTGCTGCGCAAGCGTCGTCGGACGCCGCGCCGTCTTATCCGTTTCCGGCGCTCACTGGGCGCGTTGTTGATGCCGCCGATCTTCTGCCGCCCGCGCAAGAAGCCAAGTTGGCCGATCGGCTGAAGGCCGTCGAGGATCGCAGCAAGCATCAGTTCGTCGTCGTGACCGTGTCGTCTCTCGGCGGACATACCATCGAGGATTACGGCCTGCATCTCGGCCGGACCTGGGGCATCGGCCGCAAGGACCATGATGACGGCGTGCTCCTGATTGTCGCGCCCAACGAACGCAAGGTGCGGATCGAGGTCGGCTACGGTCTCGAAAGGGCACTGACCGACGACGAGGCGGCCAACATCATCGACGACGACATCCTTCCCGCTTTCCGCAAGGGAACCATGCCCGAAGGCATCCAGGCGGGGGCATCGGGCATCATCCGCGAAATCGCGCCGGAGAATATGGCATCATGAAGTGGCTGCACCTCGTCCTGCTCGGCGTCTTGTTGTCCTGTACCAGCGCCTTCGCCGGCGCCCAGACCTTCCCCAAGCTCACGGGCCGCGTGGTCGATGCGGCGAACCTGTTGAGCCCCGCCGAGGAAACGCAGCTCACGCAATTGTCGGAGCAGATCGAGCAGGCGTCGTCGCGGCAGTTCGTGGTGGCGACGGTGCCCGATCTGCAAGGCTATCCGATCGAGGATTACGGCTACAAGCTCGGCCGCGACTGGCAGATCGGGCAGGAAGGCGCGAACAACGGCATCATCCTGCTGGTCGCCCCCAACGAGCGCAAGGTGCGGATCGAGGTCGGCTATGGGCTCGAGCCGATCATGACCGACGCGCTGGCGAGCGTGATCATCAACCAGACGATCCTCCCCAAATTCCGCGACGGCGACATGCCCGGCGGCATCCTCGCCGGCGCCGGCGCGATCGGCGAACAGATGAAGCTGCCGCTCGAAGCCGCCGAGCAGCGCGCGCAGAAGGTGGTGAGCGAGCACGAGGGCAGCGACGACGGCGGCGGCATCTTCGTCGCGATCTTCTGGATGTGCATCCTGTTCTTCGTCATCTTCCCGATGATCTTCGGGCGTGCCCGCGGGCGGCGGCATCGCAGCGGGCTCGGTTCGGTCTGGCTTTGGGGGCCCATGCTCAGCGGATTGAGCAGCGGTAGTTCAAGCAGCGGATCGAGTTGGGGCGGTTTCTCGGGCGGTGGCGGCGGCTTTTCCGGCGGCGGTGGCTCGTTCGGAGGCGGCGGCGCCTCGGGGGGATGGTAATGCGCATCAACCGATTGACCGAAGCGGAGCACGCTCGCGTCACCGAGGCGGTCCGCGCGGCCGAGCACGGCACCGACGGCGAGATCGTGACGATCGTCACCGCGCGGTCGGACGCCTACCACGATGTCGCGCTGCATTACGCGATCGGCGCGATGCTGCTCGTCGTCGCGCTGGCGGCGCTGTTTCCAGCTGCGCTGGAAGCCAAGATCGCCTGGTTCTCGGGCGGCTGGGCGGGCGAGCCCCAACTCGGCCGCAGCTTCTTTGCGCTGATGCTGATCGAGGCGATCGTGTTCCTGATCGTCCGCTATACGCTCGCCTGGGCACCGCTCCGGATGGCGCTCACCCCCGGGGCGACGCGCTCACGGCGGGTGCGGCGGCGCGCGGTCGAGTATTTCAAGGTGGGCGCCGAGCGACGGACGGCGGCGCGCGTCGGCATCCTGCTCTATCTCTCGCTCGACGAGCATCGCGCCGAGATCGTCGCCGATGAAGCGATCCACGGCAAGGTGCCGGCCGAACGCTGGGGCGACGCGATGGCGGCGCTCGTCGACGAGGTCCGCGCCGGGCGCCCTGGCGAGGGCATGGCGGCAGCGGTGGGGCACGTCGGCGCGATCCTCGCCGAGACCTTCCCCAAGTCCGAAACCGACACCAACGAGCTTCCGGATCGGCTGATCGAATTGTGAGCGACGACGCCGTAGAAACGGTCTGGCAGGGCGAATTCATCGCCGCCAAGCGCCAGGGCAAATGGGAATATGCCGCTCGCGTCGGCGGCATCGAAGCGGCGGTGATCCTCGCGATCGACGACAGCGACGTGATCCTGGTCGAGCAATATCGCGTGCCGCTCGGCCGGACCTGCCTCGAGCTGCCCGCCGGGCTGGTGGGCGACGAGACCGCCGGCGAAGCCCCCGAGATGTCGGCCGCCCGCGAGCTGGAGGAAGAGACCGGCTATCGGGCGGATCGGATCGAGAATCTCGGCTTCTTCTACGCCTCGCCGGGGATGGTCTCGGAAGGCTTCACCCTGGTGCGCGCGCACGGGCTGACGAAAGTCGGCCCGGGCGGCGGCGACGGCGACGAGCAGATCGTCGTCCACCGCGTACCGCTGGCGGACATCGCCGATTTCGTCGCCGCGAAGCGCGCCGCGGGCGTGGCGATCGACGTCAAGCTGCTGTTGCTGCTGGCGCCGTCGATCCTGACATAGCCGCGACGCCGGCGTCGCAGGCAGGGGTCTGCCTCTGGTCATAGTGCCGATCGCGAAAGACATGGACCCCAGCCTACGCTGGGGTGACGAATGATCTGGCTGGGATGACCGGGCTATTCTCTCAGCGTTCTCCGCGCCTCTGCGCGAATTTTGAAGAGCGGTCGCGCGGCGGTGGAATCGTCAGCGGAAATTGTCGGCATAGGCCTGGAGCTTGAGCTTCTTCGCGGGCGCCGGGATCACCGTGAAGGCCAGGCCTTCGCGCTCGGCATAGGCCTTGGCCGCTTCCATGCTCGGGAAGTTGAGACGCACCTGCTCGCGTGTGTCGCCCGAGCCCGCCCAGCCGGTGAGCGGATCGGCGCGCTTGGCCTCGCCGGGCGCGAATTCCACCACCCAGCGATCGGTGCGGAACTTGCCCGATTGCATCGCATTCTTGGGTCGCTGGTAAATCCTGACGCTCGGCATAGGGGCTCCTTGTTGGCTGGTCGGCACCGGCCCGCTCCCCCACCCGGCCACCCAACGGCAGTATCTTATGGGTGGCCGGGTGGGGGAGCGGGCCGGTGCCGCGACCACAATTAGCGCGCTTTTCCGGCGCGCGCATCCGCCTTTTTGGTGCGCAGCGTCGCCGGGGCGCCCGCGGGGTCGTCGGGCCAGGGATGCTTCGGATAGCGACCGCGCATCTCCCTCGCGACCGCCGCCCAGCTTCCCGCCCAGAAACCGGGTAGATCGCGCGTCGTCTGGATCGGGCGACCCGCAGGAGAGGTGAGGCTGAGCACCAGCGGCACGCGGCCGCCGCCGACGACAGGATGGGTCGCGAGCCCGAACAGCGCCTGCACGCGCAGCTCCACGCGCGGCCCGCCCTCGACGGCATAGTCGATCGCATGGCTGCTGCCCGCGGGCGTCTCGAACCGCGCGGGCGCGAGGCGGTCGATCGCCTGCATCGCCTCCCAGCCGATGATGCCGCGCAACGCGTCGCCGAGCGCGCCGGCATCGATCTGGTCGAGCCGGCGCTTGCCCGCGAGCAGCGGCGCAAGCCACTGATCGGCGCGATCGAGCAGCGCGGCACCGTCGAGCGCAAGATCGGCGCCGCCATGATCGGCCGCGAAGTGCGCGCGCTCGCGCAGCGCCAGCGCACCCTCGCTCCACGGCAGCCGGTCGAGCCCGTGCGTGCGGACGCCCTCCAACAGCGCCGCGGCGATTGTGTCCGGATCGGCATCGGCATCGGGCCCGCTCGCGAGGCGGATCGCGCCGAGCCGCCGCTCACGCAGCGCCTTCACGCCGCCGGTCGCGGGGTCGAAGGCAACGCTGCGGCGGGTTTCGATCCGATCGCCGAACAGCGCCTCGATCGTCGCGGCATCGATCGGCGCAGCCGAGAGGATGCGTGCGCCGGCGGCCATCCCCTGCGTCTCGGCGACCGCGAGCCAGTCGTGGCGCGCGAGCGACGAGGCGGGATCGAGGCGGAAGCCCCGACCGCCGACCGAGGCCCAGGCCTCGCCGGAGGAGTCGCGGCAGCGTGCGATCCGATCGGGGAAAGCGAGGGCGACGCAGGTGGCGACACTATCTCCCCTCCCGCCTGCGAGTTTCAGGTCGGTCATGCCCCCGGCATGACCTGAACGATGCGGGGCATCGTTCACCTGGAACTGGGTTGGGGGAGGGCTTGTCATAAGCGCCTGTCCTTCCGGAACACGCCCTCCCCTAGCCCCTCCCGCAAGCGGGAGGGGGATTAATCTCTGCCACCGCTTCGCCAATCCTCGCGCCGCCTCTGCCCGCTTGCCCTTCTCCGTGCGCCAGCGGCGCAGGCGGGTGTCGAGATCGGGATCGTTGCCGCCGAGACCGCGCTCGCCGAGCAGCACCGCGACCTCGGCGGCGGTGCGCGCGAACCCGAGATCGCTCGCCGCGACGAGCATGTGCCCGAGCCGGGGCGACAGCGGCAGCGCGGCGATCGCGCGGCCGTGCGCGGTGGGGCGACCGTCGACATCGAGCGCACCCAGCGTCGCGAGCCGCGCGCGCGCCTCGGCGATCGCGGCCTCGGGCGGCGGATCGATCCACTTGAGCTCGCGCGGGTCGGCGACGCCCCAGAGCGCACAATCGAGCGTGAGCGCCGACAGGTCGGCTTCGAGGATTTCCGGTGGGTCGAAGCGTGGCAGCCCGGCGGTCGCGGCTTCCTCCCACAATCTATACGCCACGCCCGGCCCCTGCCGCGCGGCGCGGCCTGCGCGTTGCGTCACCGCCGCCTGGCTGGCGCGCTCGGTGACGAGCCGCGTCATCCCCGCCGCGCGATCGTAGCGCGGGCGCCGCGCCAGCCCCGAATCGACGACGATGCAGATGCCGTCGAGCGTGAGGCTGGTCTCGGCGATCGAGGTGGCGAGCACGACCTTGCGGTTGCCCGGATCGGGCGCGATCGCGGCGCGCTGGGCGGCGGGATCGAGGCTGCCGTGGAGCTTGTGGAGCGTGACGCCCGGCCCCAATCCGTCGAGCCGGTCGGCGGTGCGTTCGATCTCGGCGACGCCGGGCAGGAAGGCGAGCACCCCGCCCTCCCTCTCGGCCAGCGCGGTGCGGACGGCGGCGGCGACCGCCTCCTCGATCCGCGCCTCGGCACGACGCCCGAGATAGCGCAGATCGAGCGGGTACGAACGCCCCTCGCTTTCGATCACCGGACAATCGCCCATCAAGGCGGCGAAGCGCGCGCCGTCGAGCGTCGCCGACATCGCGACGAGCCGCAGATCGGGCCGGAGCGCGCCTTGCGCGTCGAGCGCGAGCGCGAGCCCGAAATCGCTGTCGAGGCTGCGCTCGTGGACCTCGTCGAACAGCACCGCCGAAACGCCCGCCAGTTCGGGATCGGCCTGGATGCGGTTGACGAAGATGCCCTCGGTGACGACCGTCACGCGCGTTCGGGCCGAGCGCTTGCTATCCATTCGCGTGGCATAGCCGAAGGTCTCGCCGGGGCGCTCGCCCGCCTGCGCGGCCATCCGCTCGGCCGCGGCGCGCGCGGCGAGGCGGCGCGGGCTGAGGAGCAGGATCTCGCCGCCGCACCAATTCTCTTCGAGCAAGGCGGGCGCCACCGCGGTCGTCTTGCCCGCGCCCGGCGGCGCCACCAACACGGCGTTCGCGCCCGCGCGCAAGGTCGCGAGCAGATCGGGCAGGACGGCGTGGATGGGCAGCATGATCACGGGTGAAGCCGACTGAATTGACGGTTGCGAAGGTGGGAGCTTGTAGAACAGCATCTTCTCTCCGTCATGCCGGACTTGTTCCGGCATCCACTCCTCCACATGCACGCCATCGCGAATGGAAGAGTGGACCCCGGAACAAGTCCGGGGTGACGGACGGCGTGACACATGTGTTCCCCTTCGCCGCATTCCGGTTTAGCGCTGCGCCATGTCCACGCTCCCCGCCACCGACGAAGAGGCCGCCGTCGAGCTCGAACGGCTCGCGGCCGAGATCGCGCGCCACAACCGGCTCTACCACACCGAAGACGCGCCCGAGATTTCGGACGCCGATTACGACGCACTGATGCGCCGCAACAGCGCCATCGAAGCGGCGTTCCCGCACCTGATCCGCGCCGATTCGCCCGGCCGACAGGTCGGCGCGGCGCCGGCGGGGCATCTCGCCAAGGTGGCGCACGCGCGGCCGATGATGAGCCTCGACAACGCCTTTGCGGACGAGGAGGTCGCCGAGTTCGTCGCCCGCGTGCGGCGGTTCCTGCGGCTCGGTGACGACGAGGTGGTCGCGCTGACCGCCGAGCCCAAGATCGACGGGCTGTCCTGCTCGCTGCGCTACGAACAGCGGCGGCTGGTGCAGGCGCTGACGCGCGGCGACGGGCAGGTGGGCGAGGATGTGACCGCCAACGTGCGCACCATTTCCGACATTCCGCAGACGCTCCCCGCGGGCGCGCCCGATCTCTTCGAGGTGCGCGGCGAGGTCTATATGGAGAAGGCGGCGTTCACGGCCCTGAACGCGCGGCTGCTCGCCGAGGCGGAGGACGCGGGGAAGGCGCGGCAGTTCGCCAACCCGCGCAACGCCGCCGCCGGATCGCTGCGCCAGAAGGACGCCGCCGTCACCGCCGCGCGCCCGCTGCGTTTCCTGACGCACGGCTGGGGTGAGGCGAGCAACGTGCCGGGAACCACGCAAATGCAGGTGATCGAGGCGATCCGCGGCTGGGGCTTTCCCGTCGCCGAGGCGCTGCGGCGCGTGGAAAGCGTGGCCGATGCGCTCGCCGTCTATCGCACGATCGAGGCGGAGCGCGCCGACCTGCCGTTCGACATCGACGGCGTCGTCTACAAGGTCGACCGGCTCGACTGGCAGGCGCGGCTGGGCGCGGTGGGCCGCGCGCCGCGCTGGGCGATCGCGCACAAATTCCCGGCCGAGCGCGCGCAGACGACGTTGGAACGCATCGACATCCAGGTCGGCCGCACCGGCAAGCTGACGCCGGTGGCGCGGCTGGAGGCCGTCACCGTCGGCGGCGTCGTCGTCACCAACGCGACGCTCCACAATGCCGACGAGATCGCGCGGCTGGGCGTGCGGCCGGGCGATCGCGTGCTCATCCAGCGCGCGGGCGACGTCATCCCGCAGATCGTCGAGAATTTGACGCGCGACGAGAAGCGCGCGCCCTGGAGCTTCCCAACCCACTGCCCCGAATGCAATTCGGACGCGGTCGCCGAGGAAGGCGAGGTCGATATCCGCTGCACCGGCGGGCTGATCTGCCCGGCGCAGCGCGTCGAGCGGCTGCGCCACTTCGTCAGCCGCGGGGCGATGGACATCGAGGGGCTGGGCCTCAAGCAGATCGAGGATTTCTTCCGCGACGGCCTGATCCACACGCCCGCCGACATCTTCCGGCTGACCGAGGCCGAGCTCTTGCCGCGCAAGAAGGACGGCAAGGTGTGGGCGGCCAATTTGCTCGCCGCGATCGAGGCCAAGCGCGCGCCCGATCCGGTGCGCTTCCTGTTCGGGCTGGGCATCCGTCACGTCGGCGCGATCACCGCGCGTGATCTGCTCAAGGCCTTCGGCACCGTCGAGGCGATCGCCGACGTCGCCACCCGCGCCGCCGCCGAGCCCGAGGCGCGCGCCGAGATCGAGGCGGTCGAGGGCGTCGGCCCGGTGGTCGCCGAGGCGCTGGTCGATTTCTTCGCCGAGGAGCACAACCGCGCGGCATGGGACGATCTGCTCTCGGTCGTGCAACCGCAGCCCTTCGTCCAGGAAATCCGCGAGTCGGAGGTGTCGGGCAAGACCGTCGTCTTCACCGGCAGCCTCGAGACGCTGAGTCGCGACGAGGCGAAGGCGCAGGCCGAGGCGCTGGGCGCGCGTGTCTCCGGGTCGGTCTCCGCCAAGACCGATCTCGTGGTCGCGGGGCCGGGCGCCGGATCGAAGCTCAAGAAGGCCGCGGAGCTCGGGATTCGCGTGGTCGACGAGGCGGGCTGGGCGGAGATCGTCGCGGCCGCCGGGTGATGCTTTTTTGCAACGCAATATGACTCTGTGACGATCCGGGCCCAAGCTCGGTTGACTGTCACCCCAAGGAAATATTTGGGGAGCAGGGGCGCGATCGTGACGCCGGGCAATCAGAACCCGCCACTTTAGGACGACCCAGACATCCCAATCTCCTCGGGGGAATGACTCACATGCGTAATATCTTTCTCACCGGCGTGGCGGTTGCCGCGCTCGCGATTCCGGGCGCGGCCTATGCCCAGTCGACCGGATCGGTGGACTTCGAAAACGAGATCGTCGTCACCGGCGAGCGCGCCGGCGACGTCGGCGGCGTCGAGGTGCCGGAAACGACCAAGGCCAAGGCCGTGCTGACGCAGGAATTCATCAAGCGGCAGGTGCCGGGCCAGACGGTCGACGACATCATCAACATGCTCCCGGGCGTCAGCTTCCAGAACAACGACCCGTTCGGCTCGGCGGGCGGCACGCTCACCATCCGCGGCTTCGACAACAGCCGCATCTCGCAGACCTTCGACGGTATCCCGCTCAACGATTCGGGCAATTACGCACTTTATTCGAACCAGCAGCTCGATCCCGAGCTGATCGAGCAGGTCAACGTCAACCTGGGCTCGACCGACGTCGACAGCCCGACCGCCGCGGCCTCGGGCTCGACCGTCAACTACCGCACGCGCAATCCGTTCGACGAGTTCGGCGCGCGGCTGCAGGGCTCGGTCGGCGACTACAATTTCTTCCGTATCTTCGGCGTGGTCGATACCGGCGTGTTCACGCCCTGGGGCACCAAGGCGTTCTTCTCGGCCAGCCATGCCGAGAACGACAATGTCTTCAACGACCACGGCAAGATCGACAAGCAGCAGTACAACGCCAAGGTCTATCAGCCGATCGGCGACAATGGCGACTTCGTTTCGATCGCGGGCCATTACAACGAGAACCGCAACAACTTCTTCGGCTCGGTCGCGCTGCGCAACGACCGCGACGTGCCCTCGGGCTTCCCGCAGACCAAGGATGAGCGCTTCTACGAACTCGGCCGCTGCCAGACCGACACGCCCGAAGCGGGCGTCGTCGACGAGCCCAATGATTGCGGCACCGCCTTCGACTACCGCTTCAATCCGTCGAACACGGGCAACATCCGCGTCAATTCGCGCTTCACGCTGGCCGACGGCCTCGTCCTGACGGTCGATCCGAGCTACCAGTACGTCAAGGCGAACGGCGGCGGCACCACCACCGGCTTTGAATATGCGCGTGATGTCGGCGGTACGCCGCTGTTCGGCTACATCGGCGGCAAGCCCTATACCGGCGTCGATCTCAACGGCGACGGCGACATGCTCGACGCGGTCACGATCCTCCAGCCGAGCCAGACGCAGACGCACCGCTACGGGGTGATCGCTTCGCTGCGTTATGACCTGTCGGACACGCAGAGCGTGCGTGTCGCGTACAGCTACGATCGCGCGCGGCATCGCCAGACCGGCCGGATCGGCCTACTCCAGGCGAACGGCAATCCGTTCGACGTCTTCCCGATCAACGATCCGGTGATCGCGGCGGACGGCTTCGCGCCCAGCAAGCGTGACCGCCTGTCCTATGCGATCCTGCACCAGGTGTCGGGCGAGTATCGCGGCTCGTTCTTCGCCGACGCGCTGATGATCAACGCAGGCGTCCGTGCACCGTTCTTCAAGCGCGATCTCAACAATTACTGCTTCACCACCAGCGCGAGCGGGTTCGTCGACTGCTTCGGCCGCGACAACACCACAGCCAACACGGCCTATGCCACCGCAAATCCGGACGTGCAGGGCCCGCAGCAGCGCGTGCTCAAATACGACAAGGTGCTGCCGAACGTCGGCTTCACCTACAATTTCACGCCGGTGGTGAGCGTGTTCGCGAACTATTCGGAAGGGCTGCAGGTTCCGGGCACCGACAATCTGTACAACAGCTTCTTCTTCGCGCCGGGCGAGGATAGCGCGCACCCCAATCCCGAAACGACCGACAATTTCGATTTCGGCGTGCGCTATACGTCGAGCAAGGTGCAGGCGCAGCTCAGCGGCTGGTACACGATCTTCAACAACCGCCTGGCATCGGCCTATGACCCCGAAATCGACCGTACGGTCTATCGGAACCTGGGCCGGGTCGACAAATACGGCATCGACGGCAGCATCGCCTACACGCCGATTCCCGAGGTCCAGCTCTACGTCTTCGGATCGTACCTGAAGTCGAAGATCAAGGACGACGTGGTGCTGGGTACCGACGACGACGACAATCCGATCTACGCGTTCACTGCGGGCAAGCGTGAATCGGGAGCGCCGACCTACACGTTCGGCGGCCGCGTCACCGGCCACGTCGGTCCGCTCGAACTCGGCGTCCAGGCCAAGCGGACGGGCCCGCGCTACGTCAACGACCAGAACCTGCCGCTCACGATCGACGGCGTTCAGGTCTATGGTGCCAAGGCGCCCGCCTACACGCTGGTCGATCTCGACGCGCGGCTGCCGCTCGACTGGGCGGGTCTCAACGACAAGACCTTCCTCCAGCTCAACCTGAACAACGTGTTCGACGAGCTCTATGTCGGCGGTTTCGGTGGCGGGCTTACAGCGGACAGCGTTCCGTTCGTCCAGATCGGTTCGCCCCGCGCCTTCATCGCGACGCTCAACTTCCAGCTCTGATCGTCACGAAGCAGGAGAAACAAACCGCCCCCGGAGCGATCCGGGGGCGGTTTTTCTTTGGGCTCAGGCAGGCTTGAGCCCGAGCCAGCGGCGTGGCCCCGGCAGGCGGCGCAACAGCGTGCGCTCCACCAGCAGCATTGCGATCAGCGTCACGCCGAACAGCGGGAGCGCGAGGCCGATCAGCACGATGCCGCCCGCCAGCGCCCAGCCGAAGCGCGGGCGCGTCAGCGGCAGGGGCGCGCCGAGCAGGCCCGTCGGGCGGCGGCGCCACCACATCACCGCGCCCGAGACCGCGAGCAGCACCAGCAGCGCCGCCGTCAGCGTGCCGGCGATCTGGTTGGCGAGACCGAAATAGGCGCCCTCGTGGATCGCGATGCCGGTGCCGACCACGCGGTCGATCCAGTGGCGTTCGGCGAAATCCTTGCGCGCGAGCACCTTCCCTCGCGCGCCGTCCACCACCAATTGCGTGCGTAGCGGGCGGTTGGCGGCGTCCGACGTCACCGTCCAGCCCCGCGCGCCCATCTCCGGCGGCGCGATAAGCACCGGCGGAGCGAGATCGAGCGGCCGCACCGTGGCGATCACGCGCGCGAGCTCACCAGGTTTCGGCGCGGCGTGCGGCATCGTCATGCCCCGGTGCTCGGCATGCGGCCCCGGCATCGGATCGGCGGCCGGCATCGGCGCCTTGCCACCGATCGTCCAGTCGATCGGACCGTCGAGCGCGCCGGTCGCGACGCGAATTTCGTTGAAATAGCTGCCCCACGCCTTGGCCCAGGGCAGCCCCGTCACGATCAGGAAGCACGCGGCGAGCGATACCCAGATGCCGGTGACCGCGTGGAGATCGCGCCAGAAGGCGCGCCCGCCCCGCGTTAATCGCGGGTAGAGCACGCCCGCGAGCCCCCGCCGCCCGCGCGGCCACCACAGGTAAAGCCCCGTTAGCAGCATCACCAACGCCCAGCAGGCGGCGGTCTCGACGAAAAAGCTGCCGACCGCGCCCGCCAGCAGCTCGCCGTGGAGATGGAAGACCAGCCGCAGCGGCCGCTTCTCCTCGGGCACCACCTTGAGCACCGTGGCGGTCGCGGGGTTCACATAGGCGCGATATTCGACGCCCTGCTTGCCGACCAATGCCTGCACCGCCTGGTCGGGCGTCTCGGGCAACTGGTATTTGTGTAGCCGCGCCCCCGGCACCGCCCGCAGTGCCGCCGCCACCTGCGCATCCGGCGACACCGCCGGCGCGCCCGCGGCAACATGCGCATAGGGCCGGTCGAGCCACGCCTCGATCTGCGGGCGCCACGTGTAGATCGTGCCCGTCACCGCGAGCCAGATCACGAACGGGATGCAGAACAGCCCGGCATAGAAATGCCAGCGCCACACCGCGTTGTACCAGCGCGTGCCGGGGGCATGGACGCTCATAGCTCAACCCCGGCTTCGAGGAAGAAGGTGCGCTGCGGATAAGGGTGATAGACCCAGGCGCGATCGTCGGTGAGGTTGTTGACGCCCGCCGAAAGCCGCAAGGTCTCCGTCACGTCGAGATTGGCCCTGAGGTCGAGCGAGAACAGCTCCGACGTATAGCCGTAGGTGTCGCCGCGCAGCCGCCCGTCGAGATCGGTGTTGGGGCGGCTCGCATAACGCACGCCGATCACCCCCTGCACACGCGGCAGCACCCGCCAGCGCAGGTTGCCGCCCAGCCGCCAGCGCGGGATGCGCGGGAACTGGACGCCTTCGGACGCGGGATCGGCCGCGTTCTTCGCGGTGATCGCGTCGATCCACGCAGCGTTGGCGTCGAGATCGAGCCCCTCGACCGGCCAGTCGCGCGCCTCGGCGATCAACTCCGCCCCCCATTGCCGGGTCGCATCGATATTCTTGAAGCTCGAGGTCGAGACGCCGTTCTGGTTGAACCCGACGAAGCTGAAGATCGCGTCTTTCACCCGCTGATAGAAGACGCTGCCGGTCAGCGTGACGGCACCGAAACCGTGGCGCACTAGCAGGTTGGCGTCGCGGCTCTTTTCCGGCTTCAGGTTGGGATCGAAGCTGTCCTGGTTGAAGCTGCCGTCGCCGTCGAGCGATCCCTGGAACAGCTCGCCGACCGTGGGGAAACGGGTCGCGGTGGCGAGGCTCACCTCCGCCACCCAGTCGCCCGCGAAGGCGTGGCGCAGCGAGAGCTTGGGGCTGAACGCCGATTCGGCGCGGGTGGGGTAATGTTGGGTGGCGTATCCGGCCCCCACCCTTCCCGTCAGCCCGCCGTCAGAGGCGCGCCACCAATCCTGCCGCGCGCCGAGCGTCAACCGCGTGCCCGCGCCGAGATCGATCGCGTCCTCCACGAACACCCCGATCGTACGGGTGCGGCCGAAGGTGCGCGTGCGCAGGTCCGACCCGCTCGCCGCGCGCCAGTCGATGGTGTCGAACACGCTCTGGTCGGTCTCGTAGAGGGTTGAATTGAGGCCGAACGCCAGGTCGTGCGCCCCGAAGCGCCGCGTGGCGATAAGATCACCCGTAACCCACCCGGTCGGTCCCTGATCGGTCAGCTGCCCCGCGCCGTTGGTGATCCCGGCAAGATAGCCGTTCGACGATCGGCCGGTCTGGTCCGCGAAGCGCAGCGTCGACAGGTTGGCGCGCAATGTGAAGCCCGCGACCGGCGCTTCGAGCCGCAGCCCCGCCAGCCATTCGTCCTTGTCGTCCAGCCCGAGGCGGAAGGTCGAGGCCGGGTCGAGCCTCCAGCCATGCCCGCCGACACTGACCGCGCGCGCGGCGTCGCCGTAGAAGGGCTCGCCCGCCGCGTCGCGCAGATAGGGTTGCGGGTGGAGCGTCTTCTCCCGGTTCCACCAATAAGCGAACAGCGCCTCGGCGCGGATGTCGCCGCGATCGTAGCGCAATTGCGCGCGCGCCTGATCCTGCCGCGTCTCGACGGGCGAATAGGCCCCGGCGACCGGCGCGACGACGCCTTCGGTGCCGCTCACGGGCACGCCGCCGGGATCGACGACCGCGCCCGATACCGGCGTGCCCGCGTTCGGATCATCGTAGAGCGTCGGCGCATAGCCGAGCAGATAATATTGCTGCGGCTGGCCCGTATTTTCGAGCCGCCGCAGCGACACGCGCAGGCCCCAGGGGCTGCCCGCCGGCTTGAGCGCGAAGCCGGCCTCGGCCGAATAGCCGAGATAGGTGTCCCTGGTGCCGTATTGCGCGAACGGCTGCGCGAAGCCTTGCACCGTGGCGAAGGCCGAGGTCTCGGTCGGCGCGCGGGTGGTGATGTTGACGATGCCGCCCATCGAATTGCCCGGATAGCGCGCCGAATAGGGGCCGTAGACCACATCGACCTGCGCGACCTCGCTGGGCGAGACGATGCCCCAGGCGGGTGGGAAGCTGAACGAATTGCCGAGGAAATTGGAGACGACGAAGCCGTCGACCATCACCAGGCTGCGCGCCGATTGGGTCGAATGCGTGCCGCGAAAGCCCGGCACGGCGTTGTTGTCGCCGATGAAGCGCGTGCGCACGAAGAAATCGGGCGCGTATTTGATCAGATCCTCGGTGTTGGCGGCGTTGACGCCTGCGAACGCGTCGCCGCCGAGGCTGACCGACAGACCGCGCGGCTCGATCGAGATCGGCGCGTCCTTCTGGCCGACGACCAGGATGTCGTGGCCCGGATCGGGGGCGTCCTGCGCATGAACGGGTACCGCAGCGAGCGCCGACAGCAGAACGAGCGCGCACGGCGGCGCGCGGTGACGGGGTTCCATGAATGCTCCTCGCTGAACGGGATGCGGGCGCACGGCTGCGCGCCCGATCGGTCAGGCGAGGATCGGTGGTCCGGTCTGCGGCGGCGGGGGCGCGGCGAGCCCGCGGCCCACCGCCGCGATCGCGCGGACGATCGCCGCCGGTTGCGCCGCCACCGGCGCGATGAACGGCGCGGGCGCAAGATCGGGCAGCGCCGCGGCGAGACCGATCGCGGCGAAGGTGCAGGGATGGTCGCCCTGATCGTGCGGCGGCGCGCGATCGTGATGCATCCCCGGCATCGCCATCCGGGCGTGATCCATACCAGGCATCGTCGGCGCGGCCGCGAGCGGCCCGGTGCCGGTGCAGATGGTGATGCGCCACGCGCCCGCGGCGTCGGCGACGGGCATCCAGCCTTCGGGCATGCCCATGCGCACCAGCATCGCGCATGCGAACAGCATGACGAGCAGGTGACGCCGAAACGCCGTCAGGGGCCGTAACGCCTGCATCGCGCTGCCATGCCATTCCGGCGACGCTGCGACAACGGGGCAGATTGCCCCAGGCCGCGCGGGGAGGGCGATCAGCCAGGAAACGCCCGTTGCTCTAATCCTTCCCCTGGCGGGGGAGGATTAGAGCAACGGGCGTTTAATCTGACCCACCGCCGTTCGCCCTGAGCTTGTCGAAGGGCCGTTCTTCTTTTCCACGGCGGGAAAAGGACGGTGCTTCGACAAGCTCAGCATGAACGGTTCTGATTTAAGGCTCGTTGCTCTAAATCTGCTTTCCATCAATTCAGACAGCCGATCCCGATCTTGCCCACGGAAGCGGCAGTTCGCCGGTCGATCGGCCTCGCCTCTTCCCGAGGGCGACCGAGCCGCTATATGCAAGCGTTGCGATGCGCGCGCCCCGCCCCATCCTGCCCGAGTTGAAGCCCGGCGCGAAGCCGGGAATCTTCTCGCGGCCGTTCTTCGAGGACAAGAATCGCGCCTTCTGGATGCTCCAGGGCGCGGGCTGGACCGGCTATCTGCTGCTGCGCACCGTGGTGAGCATCTCCAACGGCTTCGACATCAAGATCATCGTCAACGCGGTGATCGAGGCGATCATCGGCTATTGCATCACGCTGCTGCTCTCGACGCTGTTCGGATTCTACCGCCGCCAGCTGCCGCAGATCACGGGAATCCTGGTCTCGCTGGCGACGCTGGCGGCCGCGACGGTGCTGTTCGCGGTGCTCGATGCGTTCAATTTCTCGCTGTCGAGCGACCAGCCCGGCGTCACGCTGACGCGCGCGGTGGGCGCGATGTACATCGCCTTCATCTCGCTGACCGGCTGGTCGGCGCTCTATTTCGGAATCAATTATTATCTGATCGTCGAAGAGCAGAGCGACCAGCTCTCCAGGCTGGAAACGCAGGCCTCGTCGGCGCAGCTCGCGATGCTGCGCTATCAGCTCAATCCGCATTTCCTCTTCAATACGCTCAATTCGATCTCTACCTTGGTGCTGTTGAAGCAGACCGAGCGCGCCAATGCGATGCTGAGCCGGCTGTCGTCGTTCCTGCGCTACACGCTCGCCAACGAACCCACCGCGAACGTGACGCTGGCACAGGAGGTGGAGACGCTGAAGCTCTATCTCGAGATCGAAAAGATGCGCTTCGAGGAACGATTACGCCCGCGGTTCGATATCGACCCCAGGGTTGAGAAGGCGCTGCTGCCGTCGCTGCTGCTGCAACCTTTGGTGGAGAACGCCATTAAATACGCCGTGACGCCCAAGGAGGAGGGCGCCGAAATCGCCGTCATCGCGCGGCTTGCCGGAGACAAGGTGCAGATCACCGTGACCGACACCGGCCCGGGGTTGCGCGAGACGAAAACACGGCCAAGCCTTTCGACGGGGGTCGGGCTGGCCAATATCAGGGATCGGCTGGCGCAGGCTTTCGGGCCCGACCACCGTTTTCAGACGCGATCGAACCGCGGGGGCGGGTTCGAGGTGGACATTCAGTTTCCGTTCCAGCTCGAGGAACCGACAAGAGAGGCCGCATGACGATCAGGACCATTCTGGTGGACGACGAATCCCTGGCGATCCAGGGACTGCAATTACGACTGGAGCCCTTCGACGATATCGAGGTGATCGACACCTGCACCAACGGGCGCGAGGCGATCCGATCGATCAAGACCAACAAGCCCGATCTCGTCTTCCTCGACATCCAGATGCCCGGCTTCGACGGCTTTTCGGTCGTCCAGGGTATGATGGAGGTCGAGCCGCCGCTCTTCGTCTTCGTCACCGCCTATTCGGACCACGCGATCCGCGCCTTCGAGGCGCAGGCGGTGGATTATCTGATGAAGCCGGTTGAGGAGGCGCGGCTTGCCGACACGCTCGATCGCGTGCGCCAGCGGCTCGCCGAAAAGCGTGGCGTCGAGGAGATCGAGAAGCTCAAGGAAGTACTCGCCGAGGTCGCGCCCGAGGCGGCGGAAAACCTCGCCGACGGCGGCGAGATGGCGTCGAACCGCTTCGAGAAGCTGATCAACATCAAGGATCGCGGGCAGATTTTCCGCGTCGACGTCGACACGATCGAAAGCGTCGAGGCGGCCGGCGACTATATGTGCATCAAGACCGGCGACAACACGCTGATCCTGCGCGAGACGATGAAGGATCTCGAAAAGCGCCTCGATCCGCGCCGCTTCCAGCGCGTCCACCGCTCGACGATCGTCAACCTCGATCTCGTCCGCCAGGTCAAGCCGCACACCAACGGCGAATGCTTCCTGGTGCTCGATTCGGGCGCGCAGGTGAAGGTCAGCCGCTCATACCGCGACGTGGTGGCGCGCTTCGTTCACTAATCCGGGCGTCTCCGTCCGGCAAAGAAGCCGCGTCCGCCGGCCCATGCTCGGAAACCGGCGAGACGCGGCAGGTTCGGGCGTTCCGCCACAATGCGGCACATCTGCATCGATGGCAGAAACCGGGCGGGCGAAGCGCGAGGGGGCCGCGCCCGCCTGCCCGCTATTTCCTGGCGACGAGCTTGACGCCGTGTTCGGCCCATTCCGCCTGCGTGAGGCAAGGATCCTTGTCCTTGGGAAGGTCGGCGCGCTTGTCCTTTGCCGCCATGTGTCGCGGGAGGCAGATTTTAGCGGTTTCCGACGCCAGCGATTCGGCCGACAGTTCAACGACGCGATCCTTTGCGATTGCAGCGCTAGACAGCGCTGTACCGAAAACCGCGGCGGCGCCGGCGAGAACGATCAGGCGGGTGGGGATCGAAAGCTTGGACATGGAATCCTCCGTGAACGCTGTGATATCCAATGCGAGCAGGGGGCCGCTCGCATCCGTAGCACTGCATTAATGATGCCAAACACCGAGAGCCGCAGAGATGCGTTCTTTCTCACCGCAACATCAGAATAAATCACCGGATTATGGGACTGCACACGAAGAAATGGGCATGCGCCCGATCCGTCGATTCTTACGACACTGTCCGAAATCGGACATTCGTGCTCAATAGCGGTCAATCGCCTGTCAGCCGGATCGCGATGCCGCACCCGCGCATCACCCCTGACCGCAAGTTTCGGGACGGCATCGCCTGGGCGATGCTGTATCGTCGGCGCATCCGATTCGATGCGGAGGATTCGATGACCACGCCTTTTGCCACCTTCGCCGCGCTCCACGTGCCCGGCGACCCGGTGATCCTGTTCAACATCTGGGACGCCGGCAGCGCGCGTGCCGCCGAAAAGGCAGGAGCGAAGGCGATCGCGACCGGCAGCGCGTCGGTGGCGATGGCGCACGGTCTGAACGACGGCCAGAACCTGCCGATCGACGTGGCGCTCGCCAACGCGCGGGAGATCGTCGCGGCGGTCGAATTGCCGGTCACGGTCGATTTCGAGGGCGGCTATGCGGTCGATCCCGACGGCGTTGCCGCAAACATCGCGCGGTTGGCGGAAACCGGCGCGATCGGCTGCAATTTCGAGGATCAGGTGGTGGGCGGCGACGGCCTCCACGCGATCGAGGCGCAGGCGAAGCGGATCGCCGCGGCGCGCGCGGCGGTGGGCGCCGACTTCTTCATCAACGCGCGCACCGACATCTTCCTCAAGGCCAAGCCCGAAACCCACGACGCCGCCATGGTCGACGCCGCTTGTCAGCGCGCGCAGGCTTATGCCGAGGCGGGCGCGAGCGGCTTCTTCGTGCCCGGTCTCCGCGATCTTGCGCTGCTCGAGCGCGTCTGCCGCGCGTCACCCTTGCCGGTGAACTTCATGGCCATGCCCGGCGCGCCCACGGCGGCCGAGGTCGCGCGCACCGGCGTCGCCCGCATCAGCCACGGGCCTTTCCCTTATTTGCAGGCGATGCAGGCGTTCGAGCAGGCCGCGCGTGCGGCGCTGGGCGCGACCGCGTAGCGCGTCAATCGGCGGCCGCGTCGTCCGTCTTGTCGGCATCGAGGAACCACGCCTCGACCGGGCCGGTCAGCTTGATCGTCAGCGGCTTGCCGTGGCGATCGACCTTCTTGCCCAAGGCGACGCGGACCCAGCCTTCGGAGATCGAATATTCCTCGACATCGGTGCGCTCGGCGCCCTTGAAGCGGATGCCGATGCCGCGTTCCAGCACGGCCTGGTCGAAATGGGGGCTCGCCGGATCGATCGCGAGCCGGTCGGGGGGCGAATCATTGCTCATGGGCGCGCTTGTGGCGTGAAAACGCCGCCGATGCCAGAGCCGGGGCATCGGCGGCGTTCGCGTGGCCCGCGGGATGCGTTTCGCCCCCGCATCCCGCAGGCTCATTGGAGTTCGACACCCCAACTCTCAGGGTCGGTCGACCCTAGCGGCAGACGCGCACGCGCACGTGGCGGCCGTAATAGGGATCCCAGCGGCGCTGCGTGTAGCAGCGCGGGCGGTAATCGTAGCGATAGCTGTAATAGCGCGGCGGCGGCGCATAATAGCCGCGGTCGTAATAATCGTCGTAATAGTAGCGACGGTCGTAGCGGTCGTTGTCGCTCGACGCGATCGCCGCGCCGAGGCCGAGCCCGATGATGCCGCCGACGATCGCCGCCGCGGCCGCATCGTCGCCGCCATGATGGTGGCGATGGTGCCAGCGCTGCGCCTGGGCCGGCGCGGCGACGGTCAACGCCGTGGCGCCGAGCGCGACGGCAAGACCGGCCTTCTTCACAATGGGATACATGGGTGACCTCCGGTAATACGCTGAACTGGGAAGCACGCTGTTCAGAACAACGCGCATTTCCGTTCACTGTTTCCTGTTGTACCCGAGTCGTGCTGAATTCGCCCGGAACGCACCGTTCAGCATCGGTTTAGCCGGCTCCACCCCTGAACAGAGGCACGAATGGCATATTGGCTCCTACGATCCGAACCCGAGACCTATGGCTGGGACGATCTCGTCCGCGACCGCAAGACCGAGTGGGACGGCGTGCGCAACTATACCGCGCGCAATTTCCTGAAGGACATGCAGCCGGGCGACCGCGCGCTCTTCTATCATTCGGGCAAGCAGAAAGCCGCCGTCGGTACGATGGAGATCACGCGCGCCTGGCGCCCCGACGGCGACAAGGGCGACTGGGCGAGCGTCGAGGTGACGGCGCTGGCACCCTTGCGGACTCCGGTCACGCTCGCCGCGATCAAGGCCGAGCCGCGCCTCGCCCAACTGGAGGTGCTGCGCCAGAGCCGACTTTCGGTGACGCCGGTGCGCGATTCGGAGTGGGCGGTGTTGCTGGAGATGGGCGGGGCGTAATCTGGCCGCCACGCCAAACACCAACCGTCACCCCGGACTTGTTCTGGGGTCTACCGGGCCGCACATTATCACCGTCAGAATGCGCGGCACGGTGGATGCCGGAACGAGTCCGGCATGACGATGTGGTTTCAGGCCGCCTTCGCCCGCGAGGCGCGCTTGCGTTCGTGCGGGTCGAGGTGGCGCTTCCTCAGCCGGATCGACTTGGGCGTGACCTCGACCAGTTCGTCGTCGTCGATATAGGCGATCGCCTGTTCGAGCGTCAGCCGGCGCGGGGGCGTCAGGCGGATCGCGTCGTCCTTGCCGCCCGACGCGCGGAAGTTGGTGAGTTGCTTCGACTTCATCGGATTGACTTCGAGATCGTCGTTCTTGGCGTTCTCGCCGATGATCATGCCTTCGTAGATCGGATCGCCCGGCGACACCATCAGCACCCCGCGCTCCTCCAGCGCGTTGAGCGCATAGGCGACCGCCTCGCCCGTGCCGTTCGAGATCAGCACGCCGTTGGCGCGGCCCGAGATCGGGCCCTTATAGGGGCCGTAGCGCTCGAACACGCGGTTCATGATGCCGGTGCCGCGCGTGTCGGACAGGAACTCGCCGTGATAGCCGATCAGGCCACGTGACGGCGCCGAGAAGGTGATGCGCGTCTTGCCGCCGCCCGAGGGGCGCATGTCGGTCATCTCGGCCTTGCGGATCGCCATCTTCTCGACGACGGTGCCCGAATATTCGTCGTCGACGTCGATCACGACGGTTTCATAGGGCTCCTCGCGGCCTTGACCCTCGTCGCGGAACAGCACGCGCGGGCGGCTGATGCCGAGCTCGAAGCCCTCGCGGCGCATCGTCTCGATCAGCACGCCGAGCTGAAGCTCGCCGCGCCCGGCGACCTCGAAGCTGTCCTTGTCGGCCGCCTCGGTGATGTGGATCGCGACGTTCGATTCGGCCTCGCGGAACAGGCGGTCGCGGATCATGCGGCTTGTCACCTTGGTGCCCTCGCGGCCCGCCATCGGGCTGTCGTTCACCGCGAAGCGCATCGACAGCGTCGGCGGATCGATCGGCTGCGCCTGGATCGGCGTCGAGACTGTGGTGTCGGCGATGGTGTTGGCGACGGTCGCGACCTCCAACCCCGCGAGGCTGATGATGTCGCCTGCCTTGGCTTCCTCGACGGCGACGCGTTCGAGCCCGCGGAAGCTCATCAGCTTCGAGGCGCGACCCGTTTCGATCACCTTGCCGTCATTGTCGAGCGCGTGGATCGGCTGGTTGAGCTTGACGGTGCCGCTCGCGACGCGGCCGGTGAGGATGCGGCCGAGGAAATTGTCGCGATCGAGCAGCGTCACCAGGAAGCTGAACGCCGCGTCGGGATCGACGTCGGGCGCGGGCACATGGCCGACGATCTTCTCGAACAGCGGCTCGAGCGTGCCTTCGCGGACGTCGGCGTCCGTGCCCGCATAGCCGTTGCGACCGCTCGCGAAGAGCACGGGGAAATCGAGCTGCTCGTCATTGGCGTCGAGGCTGACGAAGAGGTCGAACACTTCATCGAGCACTTCCTGCGCGCGCGCGTCGGAGCGGTCGATCTTGTTGACGACGACGATCGGACGGAGCCCCAGCGCGAGCGCCTTGCCGGTGACGAACTTGGTCTGCGGCATCGCGCCCTCGGCGGCATCGACCAGCAGGATCACGCCGTCGACCATCGACAGGATGCGCTCCACCTCGCCGCCGAAATCGGCGTGGCCGGGGGTGTCGACGATGTTGATCCGCGTGCCCTGCCACTCGATCGAGGTGCATTTGGCGAGGATCGTGATCCCGCGTTCCTTTTCGAGATCGTTCGAATCCATCGCGCGCTCCTCGACGCGCTGGTTGTCGCGAAAGGTGCCGGACTGGCGGAAGAGCTGGTCGACGAGCGTGGTCTTGCCGTGATCGACGTGGGCGATGATGGCCACGTTGCGCAGAGTCATGTTCATTTCCTGGAAAGAGTTGCGCGCGCCATATCGCAATTGCTGCGTTGCGGGAAGAGCGCATGAGATGCTGGCGCGACGCGGTCGAACGCGATAGTTTTCGATACATAACGAGAAAATTCTGGGGTTTGGGGGTTTACCATGGGGGGATTGGCGACGGGCGCATTGCGCCTGGGCGTGATCGCATCGGCATTCGCGGGCGTGCCGGCGGCGGCGCAGAACCGATCGGGCGACAATGCGGTGACGCAGGCCGAGGACGCGTTCGGCGTCTCGATCGGCCGCGAGACGATCGGCATCTATTCGTCGAGCAACGCACGCGGCTTTTCGCCCTCGGCCGCCGGCAACGTCCGGGTCGAGGGGCTGTATTTCGATCCGGTCTATCTGCTTACCAGCATCCTCGCCGAATCGGCGAGCGTGAAGGTAGGGCTTTCGGCGCAGAGCTATCCCTTCGCCGCGCCCAGCGGGATCGTCGATTTCTCGCTGCGGCGCCCGGCGGAGAAAGCGGGGCAGTCCGTGCTACTCGATGCCGACAGCTTCGGCAGCTACGGGATCGAGATCGACGGATCGCTGCCGGTCTCGACAACGCTGGGCGTCGGCTATGGCGGCAGCTTCGGGCACACCGAATATCCCGACGGCACCGACGGGCTGCATTATTCCGGCGCGGTCTACGCCAGCTGGCGACCGTCGGACGCGATCGAGATCGTACCGTTCTGGACCATGTCCAAATCCTGGGCCGACGAGGCGGGCCTCTATTACATCCCGGCGGGCGATTACCTGCCGCCGCAGCCCGAGCAGCGCCGTTTCGACGGCCCCGGCTGGGCCGACACCAGATATGTCGCCGGCAATCACGGGCTGATCGCGCGCTACGCGCCGGCCGAGGATTGGGAAATCCGCGCGGGCGCGTTCCGATCCGTCTATGACGCGCAGGCGAGCTACACCAACCTGCTGCTCGACGTGACGCCCGAGGGCGACGCCGATCGGCTGATCATCGCCGATCCGCGCGCCAAGCAAGTGTCGGTGAGCGGCGAGCTCCGCCTCACCCGGCGCATCGCCGAGGGGCCGCGGCTGCACACGATCCATCTGAGCGTGCGCGGCCGCAAATCGAGCAGCGACTATGGCGGCTCCGACGAGATCGACCTGGGGCCGACGCGGATCGGCGCGCCGGTGACCGCCGACGCGCCCGATTTCGCCTTCACCGAGGTCAGCACGGACAAGGTGCGCCAGCTCAATTACGGGCTCGCCTATGAGGGGCGCTGGAAAGGCGTGGGCGAGCTCGGCTTCGGCATCTCCAGGGCCGATTACCGCAAGCGTACGCTCTATCCCGAGACCGCGCCGATCGTCGCCGACTCGCATCCATGGATCTACAACGCGACCGCGGCGGGCTATCTGACGGGCAAGCTGGCGCTCTATGTCGGCTATGCGCGCGGGCTGGAGGAAAGCGGGGTCGCCCCGCCCAACGCCGCCAACCGCAACCAGCCGCTGCCCGCGATCATCACTTCGCAGCGCGATGCCGGGCTGCGCTATCACCTGACCGAGCGGGTGAAGCTCGTCGCCGGCGTGTTCGACCTGCGCCGCCCCTATTTCGGCTATGACGCGGCCGGCCGCTACACGCGGATCGGAACGACGCGGAATCAGGGCATCGAAACCTCGGTCTCGGGCGCGCTCACAAAGCAGCTGAACGTGGTCGCGGGCGGCGTGTTCCTGAAACCGCGCGTGATCGAGGACGTGGAGGCGGCGGGCGCGATCGGGAAGCGCCCGGTGGGGCTGCCCGACCATTTCATCAACCTCAACCTCAACTGGCGGACGCCGATCGCCAAGGGGCTGTCGTTCGACCTGTCGGGCGTCCACCGCGGCAAGACGCCGGCGACCACGAACAACACGGTCACCGTGGCGGCGCGCGCGACGGTGAACCTGGGCGCACGCTATCTGTTCAAACTGGGCAAGAAGGACGCGCTGTTCCGCGTGCAGATCGTCAACCTGTTCGACGAACAGGGCTTCAGCGTCGCCGGCCCCGGAATCTACGCGGCCAATGCCGGGCGGTATGTGAGCGGCTATTTCGCGATGGATTTCTGAGGGCGGTCGCTCAAGCCGTTTCCTTCCTCGTCATGCTGATGAAAATCAGCATCCAGAGGCCATCCGCCGACTTTGTTCTCAGGCTTGGCGGGTCTGGATTCTGACTTTCGTCAGAATGACGAGTTCGCGAGCTCATATCCGATTCCGCTGGCACCGCACCAGTCCACGCTTGGCAGCGCCGGCCAGCGTATTATATGGACAACACACGAGGAGCGTGTCGATCCGGCTTGAACGCGGGGTCCGTCCTGCTCCATGAAGGCGATGCACAAGGGCCTGGAGGGCTGATGATGGCGACGACGGCGACCGAAACCGCGGAAGACCTGAAACTCACCCCGCCCGATCCGGTGCCGCCGGTGGCGCCCGAAAAGTCCGCCGGGCTGGTGCCGGTGGACGACGCGACCAAGACCAAGCTCGAGGAACGTGTCGATGCGTTCGTGACCGATCTGGTCGCGCAGGACGCCAACAGCCCCGAATTCGGCAAGCGCGTCGATGCGATCAGCGCGATGGGGCAGCGCGAGATCCGCGAGGCGGCTGGGCAATCGAACCGCTTTCTCGACCGCCCGGTGCGCGCGATGGACAAGGACAACGGCGTCGGCGCCGATCTCGCCGAGTTGCGCCGCACGATCGAGGAGCTCGATCCGGGCAAGCAGGGCAGTCTTTCCGGCCCGCGCAAGCTGCTGGGGATCATCCCCTTCGGCAACAAGATGAAGAATTATTTCGACGGCTACAAATCGTCGCAGACGCACATCGCCGCGATCCTCAAGAGCCTGGGCTCGGGCAAGGACGAGCTGCTGATGGACAATGCCGCCATCGACACCGAGCGCGCCAACCTGTGGACCGCAATGGGGCGGCTCGAACAGATGATCGTGCTATCCAAGACGATGGACCAGAAGCTTGAGGACAAGGCGAACGACCTCGACCACACCGACCCGGCCAAGGCCAAGGCGATCCGCGAGACCGCGCTCTTCTACGCCCGCCAGCGCACGCAGGATCTGCTGACGCAGATGGCGGTGACGGTGCAGGGCTATCTGGCGCTCGACCTCGTCAAGAAGAACAATGTCGAGCTGGTGAAGGGCGTCGACCGAGCCTCGACGACGACGGTCGCGGCGCTGCGCACCGCGGTGACGGTGGCGCAGGCGCTGACCAGCCAGAAGCTGGTGCTCGACCAGATTACTGCGCTCAACACCACCACCGCGGGGATCATCGATTCGACGGGCAAGCTGCTGCGCAGCCAGACCGCGACGATCCACGAACAGGCCGCCGCCTCGACCATCCCGATCGAGACGCTCCAGCGCGCCTTCCAGAACATCTACGACACGATGGACGCGATCGACACCTTCAAGCTCAAGGCGCTCGATTCGATGAAGACCACGGTCGATACGCTCTCGAACGAGGTCGAGAAGTCGCGCGGCTACATCGCGCGGGCCGAGGGCGCGGCGCAGAATGCGGGCGCCTCCGCCAACGAGCAGTTCAAGCTGGAGGCGCTGTGAGCGAGGTCGACGAGCAGATCGCGCGCTCGACCGAGCTGCTCAACCGCACCTCGGAGCGCTACCGCTCGCTCTCGTCGCGCCGCGCCGAGCGGCGGCGGCAGACGCTGGCGGGCCGGCTCGGGCGGATCGCGGCGGCGGACGTCGCGATTCTGCTGGGCGCGATGGTGCTCGGCTGGTTCGTGCCGCTCGGCATCGGCGGCGCGATGCTGGTGATGCTGCTGCTGATCGTGGCGACCTTGGCGTTCGCGATCTTCCCCAACGAACCGGTGATCACTACGGAGAAGCTCGGCGAGGCGCCGCTCAAATATCTGCCGATGCGCACCGAGCAATGGCTCGAACGCCAGCGCGCGGCGATGCCCGCCTCGGCGCAGCGGCTGCTCGATGCGATCGGCCAGCGGCTCGAGACGTTGGGGCCGCAGCTCGTCGGCCTCGACGAAGGCCTGCCGGCCGCGGCCGAGGTGCGCAAGCTGGTGGGCGACAACCTGCCCGAGCTTGTCAAAGGCTATCAACGCGTGCCCGAGCCGCTGCGCCGCGTCGAGCGCAACGGCAAGACGCCCGACCAGCAATTGCTCGACGGCCTGGGCGTGATCGACCGCGAGATCGCGCAGATGACGCAGCAGCTCGCCGAGGGCGATCTCGACCTGCTGGCGACGCGCGGGCGCTATCTGCAGATCAAGTACCAGGGCGACGACACGATCGAGGGGTGATGATCCTCCCCTGTAAGGGGAGGAATTAGCGCCTCGATTGGGCTCGCGCCCGGTCGCTCAACCGCTCGACGGCCGCGTCATGCAACCCGCGCGCCGTCGCCAGCACGCCGAACGCCTCGGCGGTCGCGGTGTTGAAGGCGAAGGGCTGGCCGAAAGCATCGGTGATCGCCGCCCCGGCCTCGCGCGCGATCAGCGTGGCGGCGGCGATGTCCCATTCGTGGCCCCAGCGCAGCGTCGCGACCAGATCGGCCTCGCCCGCGGCGACCATCGCGATGCGGAGCGCAATCGAATTGGGGCGGTAGACGGGTACGAGATCGCGATCGGCCTTGGGCAGCGCCTCGGTCGGCACGCGCGCACCCGCAAGCTCGGTGCGATGCGCGGCGCGGATCGGTACGTCGTTGAGCGTCGCACCTCGCCCCGCCTCGGCGCGGAAGACGGCGGCGCGCGGCGGGCAATCGAGCACGCCGATCACCGGCTGCCCCGCCTCGACCAGCGCGATCGACACCGCCCAGCCCTCGCGCCCGCGGATGTAGTCGCGCGTGCCGTCGATCGGATCGACCACCCACAGGCGCTCTTTCGTCAACCGCTCGGCATTGTCGACCGTCTCTTCGGACAGCCAGCCGGCGTCGGGATCGAGCGCCGACAGCCGCTCGCGCAGCAACGCGTCGATTTCGAGGTCGATCTCGCATACCGGGTTGCCGGGCGATTTGTCCCAGCGGCGGAAATCGGTCCGCCAGCGGGCGAGCGCACGCTCCCCCGCCTCGCGCGCGACGGCCGCGACCGCATCTGCAAGATTGCGGTTCAGCATGGCTGAACCGGTTGCGGCGCCGGTCCGCTCCCCCACCCGGCCACCCATTCAGAATACTCTCGTGGGTGGCCGGGTGGGGGAGCGGGCCGGCGCCGTGATGACAAAACCTCAGCCACTCGCCACCGTCATGCCCTCGATCCTGAGCGTCGGCACGTCCACGCCGTAGCGATAGTGGAGATCGTTGGCGGGCGTCAGGTTGCGGAACATGTCGCGGAGATTGCCCGCGACGGTGAACTCGCTGACCGGCCGGGTGATCTCGCCCTGTTCGATCAGGAAGCCCGAGGCGCCCCGGCTGTAATCGCCCGTCGTCAGGTTGACGCCCTGGCCGATCAGCTCGGTGACGATCACGCCGCGCTCGATATCGGCGATCAGCGTTTCGGGCGGGACGTTGCCCGGCGCCATCGACAGGTTGCTCGTCGTGACGCCGCCCCCGCGCGCGGCGTGGCCGGTCGGCTCCAGCCCCAATTGCCGCGCGGCGGCGCTGTCGAGCAGCCAGGTTTCGAGCATGCCGTCCTCGACGATTGCGGTGGGCGAGACCGGCAGGCCCTCGCCGTCGAAGGGGCGCGAGCGCAGGCCGCGGGGGCGGTGCGGATCGTCGACGATCGTCACGCCTCGCGCGAACACCTGCGTGCCGAGCGCGTCGAGCAGGAAGCTGGTCCGCCGCGTGATCGATCCGCCCGCGATCGCACCGAGCAGATGGCCGAGCAGGCTGCCGCCGACGCGGGCGTCGAACACCACCGGCATCGCCCCGCTCGCCACGCGGCCGGGGTTGAGCCGGGCGACCGCGCGCTCGCCCGCGCGCCTGCCGATCGCGGCAGGGCTTTCGAGCGCGGCGGCGTAGCGCGTCGAATGGTGCGCCGAATCGCGCTCCATCGCGCCGGCTTGCCCCGCGAGCACGCTGGCGTGGAGGCCGTGGCGCGTCATTTCATAGCCGCCGACGAAGCCGTGGCTGGTCGCGATCGCCGATACCGCACGCGACGTGCTGGCGCCGGCGCCTTCGCTGTTGGTGACCCCATCCACGGCGCGCGCCGCGTCCTCGGCTTCGAGCGCGAGCGCCTTCAGCCGTTCGGGCGTCGCTTCGTCGCGATCGGCGAGATCGAGCAACGGCGGCGCGCCGTGGAGCAGGCGCGCGGCGGGCGCGAGGCCGGCCCATTTGTCCTCGGGCGCCTCGCGCGCCATGCGGATCGCGCGATCGACCAGCGAATCGAGCGCGTCGCTCGCGAGATCCGAGGTCGAGACGCTGGCGTTGCGGCGGCCGCAGAAGACGCGCAAGGCGAGGTCTTCGGTTTCCGAACGGCCGACATCCTCGAGCGCGCCCAGCCGCACCGCGACATGGAGCGCGGCATGGGTCGAGAAACCGGCGTCGGCGGCGTCCGCCCCAGCGCGGCGGGCGCGGGTAACCATGTCTTCGACGAGCGCGCGGGCCTGATCGGGAGTCTTCATCGCCACGCACTTAGGCGCGCGCGCGTCCGACTTAAAGCGCCTGACCGACGACGACGCAGGCAAGGAACATCAAGAGCCCGGCGAACCGGTTCGAGCGGAAGCGATCGAGCGCGTTGGCGCCGTCGTCGGGCTTCAAGGTCGCGACCTGCCAGACGAGGTGGATCGCCATCGGCGCGAGCGCGACCGGCGCGAGCGGATCGGCGCGCACCTGCCAGATCGCCGCCGACCACAGCACGAGCGCGAGTGCGTAGAAAGCAGCAGTGCCCGCGCGCACGTGGCGCCCCATGCGCAGCGCCGAGGAGCGCACGCCGATCAGCGCGTCGTCCTCGCGGTCCTGCAAGGCGTAGATCGTGTCGTAGCCGATCACCCAAGCGATCGATCCGGCATAGAGCAGCAGCCCCGGCAGCGTCAGCGCGCCGGCGATGTCCGACCAGCCGACCAGCGCCGCCCAGGAGAAGACCAGCCCGAGCCACGCCTGCGGCCACCAGGTGATGCGCTTCATGAAGGGATAGGCGGCGACCGGCGCGAGGCTGGCGAGCGCGACGATCGCTGCGTAGGGCGAGAGCTGGAGCAGCACGACGAGCCCGATCAGGCAGAGCAGCACCAGCCAGGCCCACGCTGCCGCGAGCGACACCGCGCCCGACGCCAACGGGCGCACGCGGGTGCGCGCGACCTTGCGATCGAGGTCGCGGTCGACGATGTCGTTATAGACGCAGCCCGCGCCGCGCATCGCGATCGCACCGAGCAGCAGCCACAGGATCAAGTCCCACCGCCCGAATGCGCCGCCCGCCAGCGCGACGCCCCAGGCGCCGGGCCAGAACAGCAGCCACCAGCCGATCGGCCGATCGAAGCGCGCGAGCAGGGCGAAAGCACGCGGCTTGGGCGGCAATCGGCCAACCATCCCGCGATGCTGGGTATCGGGAACGATATCGTCGTCGGGCGTCGTCATTCGTAGCGCAGCACCTCGGCGGGATCGACCGCGGCCGCGCGGTTGGCGGGGAAGAGCGTCGCGAGCACGGTGCCGATCAGCGTCATCACCACGATCCCGACCAGCTCGAGCGGGCCGATGATGAACGGCATGTCGAGGAACACGCCATAGCCGGTGGGTGCGGCGTTCGAGGCCATCTGCGCGCCGAGCGCGGCCGAGAGCGGCGCCTTGGAGAGCACCAGTCCGAGCCCGATCGCGAGGCCCACGACGGTGCCGATTCCGCCGATCACGCTCCCCACCGCGACGAAGATGCGCACTACCGACGAGCGCGAGGCGCCCATGGTGCGCACGATCGCGATCTCACGCTGGCGCGAGCGCACCAGCATGACGAGCGACGACATGATGTTGAACAGCGCGACGAGCACGACGAGCGAGAGCACGATGAACATGCCGACATGCTCGACCGCGAGCGCGTCGAACAGCGCCTTGTTCATCTCGCGCCACGTTTGCAGCGTCGCCTTGCCCGCGAGTTTCGCCTTCAACGGCGCGAGGATTTCGTCGGCATGTTTCGAATCGGTCGTCTTGACGTCGATGCGGCTGACGACGTCGCCCGCGCCCACCATCCGCTGCACCGCCGCCATGGTCGCGACGACGCGGGTCGAATCGTATTTGGCGTTGTCCGAATGGAAGATGCCGGCGAGGCGGAAGCTGTAGAAATCGGTGTCGATCTCGCCGTCGTCGCCGAACCGCACCATCATCAGCGAGATCGGCTCGCCGACATAGATGCCGAGTTGTTCGGCGAGCCCGCTGCCGATCACCACCTCGCCGTCGCTTTTGGGGGCATGGCCGGTGATCAGCGCCTCGTCCGCGCGGACGAGCGGGCTCGACGCCAGCCGGTCGGGCGGCAGCCCCTGCAAATCGGCGGCATAGGTGCGGCCCGCGACGCTGGCGACGACGCTGCGTTCGATCGCGGGGCCGGCCGAAACCACGCCCGGCGTTGCGCGCGCCTGCTCTGCAATCTGCCGCCAGTCCTTCAGAAACGCACCCGGACGCGTGATCGAGGCGTCGCCGTCGATGCTGGCGAATTGCTGCACCAGCCGCGCCTCGGCGCCGTTCATCACGCTCATCACCAGGATCAGCGAGGCGACCCCGATCGTGACGCCGAGCATGCCGATCGCGGCGACGAGGAGGACGATGCGCCCGCCCACGCCGGGCAGCAGGTAACGCCCGATCAGCATCCGTTCGAACCGGGAAAGCATGGGGAACCCCTCGCCGATCGCGGCGGACGCCGCAAGCGGTTTCGTCTGACGGGAGGCGGGGTGGGGGAGCATCGGGTCGGTCATGCCTCCGGCATGACCTGAACGGTGCGGGGCACCGTTCACTCGATACTGGCCGGCGGCGCCGCTGTTTCAGCACAGCTGAAACAGTCTATAGCGAACTCATGCCTGCCACCCCCGCCTGGCCGCCGCAATCGACCCCGCGGCTGTTCGTCGAGACTCCGCTCGCCGCCGGCGCCGCGATCCCGATCGACGGCGCGCCGGCGCATTATCTGCTGTCGGTGATGCGGCTGAGGGAGGGCGATCCGGTCAAATTGTTCGACGGCGTCAGCGGCGAATGGCTCGCCGTCGCGCGCGCCGTGCGCAAGCGCGATCTGGTGCTCGAGCTGACCGAAAAGCTGCGCGAGCGCGAGGCGGTGCCCGACCTGTGGCTGTGCGCGGCGCCGATCAGGAAGGGCCGGATCGACTGGGTCGCGGAGAAAGCGTGCGAGCTGGGCGTCGCGCGGCTGGTGCCGGTGCTGACGCGACGCACCGTGGTCGATCGCGTCAAGGACGAGCGGTTGCGCGCGCACATGATCGAGGCGGCCGAACAATGCGGGCGCACCGTGGTGCCCGCGCTGGGCGATGCGGTGACGCTCGACGCGCTGCTCGGAAGCTGGCCCGCCGAGCGCGCGCTGTTCTTCGCCGACGAGACCGGCGGAACCCCGGCGCTGGAGGCGATGCGCGCGCACGAGGGGCCGGCCGCGATCCTGATCGGTCCCGAAGGCGGGTTCGACGCCGCCGAGCGCGAAGCCATCCGCCGCGTCCCCCAGGCGGTGGGCATCAGCCTCGGCCCCCGCATCCTGCGCGCCGACACCGCCGCCGCAGCGGCCGTCGCACTGTGGATGGCCGCAGCGGGGGATTGGTGACGAATCAATCCTCCCCGGCACGGGGAGGGGGACCAAGGCGCGAAGCGGCTTGGTGGAGGGGCGGCGGCGCAGCCGCCGTTTGCAACGGCGGCCCTCCACCACCGGCCTGCGGCCAGCGGTCCCCAGTTTCGGGGAGGAATTGGAAACCCCTAGCGCCAGCCTCTCCCCTCCCCTACATCGCGCGCCATGACGACCAAGACCGGCACCGACAGCAACGCGGCGGTCATCACCGACCGGTCCCAGCTCATCCACAGCTTCGCGCGCGGCGAAAAGCCGAAAGAGCGCTGGCGGATCGGCACCGAGCACGAGAAGTTCGTCTACGCCAAGAGCGATCTCCACGCCCCCGGCTACGACGAACCCGGCGGCATCCGCGACCTGCTGACCGGCCTCACCGAGTTCGGCTGGCAGCCGGTGCTGGAAGGCGGCAACGTCATCGCGCTGACGGGCCCCGACGGCAGCATCAGCCTCGAGCCCGCGGGGCAGTTCGAGCTGTCGGGCGCGCCGCTCGACAATCTCCACCAGACCTGCGCCGAGGCCGCGCGGCATCTGGAGCAGGTGAAGGCGGTGGGCGATCGGCTCGGGCTCGGCTTCCTCGGGCTCGGCATGTGGCCGGACAAGCGCCGCGACGACCTACCCGTCATGCCCAAGGGCCGCTATGCGATCATGCTGCGGCACATGCCCAGGGTCGGCACGCTCGGGCTCGACATGATGCTTCGGACCTGCACGATCCAGGTCAATCTCGATTACGCCTCCGAAGCCGATATGGTGAAGAAGTTCCGCGTCGGGCTCGCGCTCCAGCCGCTCGCGACCGCGCTTTTCGCCAATTCGCCTTTCACCGAGAAGAAGCCCAACGGCTATCTCTCCTACCGCAGCCATATCTGGTCGGACACCGATCCGGCGCGCACGGGGATGCTGCCCTTCGTGTTCGAGCAGGGCTTCGGCTACGAACGCTATGCCGACTACATGCTCGATGTGCCGATGTACTTCGTCTATCGCGACGGCCGTTACATCGACGCGGCGGGCCTCTCGTTCCGCGATTTCCTGAAAGGCGAGCTCTCCGTCCTGCCCGGCGAGAAGCCGACGACGGATGATTGGAACGACCATCTCTCGACCGCCTTTCCCGAGGTGCGGCTCAAGACCTTCCTCGAAATGCGCGGCGCCGACGGCGGGCCGTGGGGCCGCATCTGCGCGTTGCCGGCCCTGTGGGTGGGGCTGCTCTACGACGAGACCGCGCTCGACGCGGCGTGGGATGTCGTCAGGCACTGGACGATGGAAGAACGCGAGGCTCTGCGCAATGCAGTGCCCAAACAAGCCCTCGACGCACCCATTCCGGGTGGCGGAACGCTGAAGGATATCGCCGGCGAGGTGCTCGACATTGCGGCGGCGGGTCTGTCGGCGCGCGCGCGGCTCAATTCGTCGGGCGACAACGAAAGCGGTTTCCTGGAACCGCTGCGCGAGATCGT
Organism: Sphingomonas sp.; assembly: GCA_035538935.1. Lineage (GTDB taxonomy): Bacteria > Pseudomonadota > Alphaproteobacteria > Sphingomonadales > Sphingomonadaceae > Sphingomonas. The sequence goes on along the minus strand of DATLJH010000016.1, from coordinate 157,893 downwards.
GCGCACGGGCAAGGTGCCCGCGCAACTGCTGCTCGACCATTATCGCGGGTCGTGGGACGAGGACGTCTGCCGGCTCTATCGCGAGACGCGATTCTGACGCCAAGCCGACATCGTCATTGCGAGCGTAGCGAAGCAATCCACGACGGCACCTCGATGCACTGGATTGCTGCGGACCTGCGGTCCTCGCAATGACGGCGGGTGAGTTAGGCGGGTCGCGCTTCGGGTAACGGGCGCGGGCGCCCACGCAGCCGCGCGAAGAAGCGCGGGACGGGGCCGTTGCGCTCCATCCATTCCCAATAGGCGACGTAATCGGGATCGGCCTTCAGGTGCCGCTCCTCGGTCTTGGCGCGCCAGTAATAGACCCCGCTGACCGCCGCCATGATCAGCGTGTTGCGCGCGGCGTCGACCAGCGTGCCCGTCGTCAGCACCGGCAGCGTCGCGCACCACCAGAACAGGTTCTTGGCGAGATAGGCGGGGTGGCGCGACAGCGCGTAAGGCCCGTGCGTCAGGATACCGCGATGCGTGAGATTGGAAAAGCGCAGCCCGAACGCCACCGTCGCCCAGGCGTAGATCGCGGTCAGCGCCACGAGCAGCGCGCCGGTCGCGCCCAGCAGCCACGGATGCCCCGCGAACCAGTGCATCCAGCCGCCGTCGCCGAAATTGCCGATGCGATAATCGAGCGGCCCGCCGTCATCCATCAGGATGAAGGGCGGATAGCAGATCAGCGCCGCCGCCCAGGCCGAGGCATAGGGGTTGGCGGTGCGGATATGCGCGTCGAGCGGCCGCATCGTCAGCATGTAGCCGACGGTCGCGAAGCCGACGTCGACCACGAACATGAAGGTGATCAGCCAGTTGGCGAGCGCGACCGGATCGTCGGACAGCGCCGCCGTATCGGTGCGGATGAACTGACCGAACCCGCCGGGCACGATCGCGAGCATGAAGGCGAGGTAGAAGCCCTTGACCGCCCAGCTGCGCAGATGGTTGGCGATTGCTCGGCCGTCCGCCGGCTCGGTGCCCATCAGCCACGCGCCGAGCGCCCAGGCGCCGTCCTTCGGCTCGACCATGCGGCGGTCGAGCCACAGCACATAGGGGATCGACAGCACGAACACCGCGGGCGCCGCGATCTGCAGGCACCACATGGCGAACTGGAAATTGCCTTCCCAATAGAAGCGGAAGGTGGCGTAGACGATCGCGATCCCGCCCCAGGTCAGCCACAGCCCGGCGAGCTTGGTAAGGCTGACGTCGAGCGTCTCGCGCCACGGCCGCACGGTCTTCCAGTCGATCCCGGTCGACGCGCGGCGGTGAACCTTGTCGACGATCGTCGCCCACAGCACCATCGGCACCCCGCACGCGAGCACGTTGACGAGCGCGGCATAGGGGCCGTCCATGCCGACGAACCGCGCCACCACGCACCACAGGATCATGCCGACGAGGCCCGCCAGCCCGACGCCGTGGCTCACCGCCGATGCCGGGCGCGGGTCCGCCCCGGCGGCGCGCGTGAGAGATTTGTCGTGGAACATCGCAGGGCGACATAGCCGCCAATTGGTAAGCAAGCCGTGAAGCATCGCGCGGCTTGATCTGGCGCGCGCCGCCCGCTACCTCCCACGTCCGGCCCGTGAGCGGGTATAGCACAATGGTAGTGCAGCAGCCTTCCAAGCTGAATACGCGGGTTCGATTCCCGCTACCCGCTCCAATCTCCTGTCGTTCCTGTCATTTCGCTGCATGTGTCATACAGCACCGATACACCGGGTGCGCTGTCTACTGCCTGCTGCCACGAACAGGAGAGACGTAATGCGCATAGGACGAATCGTGATCACCGCCGGATTGCTGGCGAGCACGCTCGCGGTCGCGGGCTGCTACGACGACCGCCCAGGCCGCTGGGGCGATCATCATCATCGCGGCCACCATGGCCATCACGGCCATCACGATCGCGGCGATCATCATCGCGGCGACCACGACTGGCGCCGCTGAAGTCGTCGCCTGATCATTCTGTCTGTTGAGAGAAGCCACCGCCCCAGGCGGTGGTGGACAGGGCTGGATTCGAACCAGCGTACGCTCACGCGGGCAGATTTACAGTCTGCTGCCTTTAACCACTCGGCCACCTGTCCAATTGGGCCGCCGAAGCGAGGGCGTGCCAATGCCGCCCCAGCCCGCGCATGTCAACGCCCCCAACGGGCTTGCGCGGGCTTTTCCCCCACCCTACTGCCCCATGCAACCAACACGCTTCAGCACAGGGGGATTTCATGCGTCACCTGCTTCTCGCCGCCGCCGCTTTGGGCATCGCCGCGACGCCGATCGGCGCACAGTCGGTCGATCGCGGCGCGGTCAACCGCATCATCGACGAGGGCACCAACCACAGCCAGGTGATGCAGACCGCCCAGCACCTGTCGGACATCATCGGCGCGCGCCTCACCAATTCGCCGGCGATGCGCAAGGCCGAGGACTGGACGCAGTCGCGCTTCCGCGACTGGGGCTTGAAGAACGTCCACAAGGAAGGCTTCGAGTTCGGCCGCGGCTGGTGGATCGAGCGCGCGCAGGTGCGCATGACGAGCCCGCGCCCGATCGAGCTGACCGCGATCCCGATCGCCTGGTCGCCGCCCACCAACGGCACGATCTCCGCGCCCGTCATCGTCGCGCCGATGAGCAAGACCGAGGATCTGGAGAAGTGGCGCGGCAAGCTTTCGGGCAAGATCGTGCTGGTGACCCGGCCCAACGAGGGCTCCGAGCCCGATCGCGCGCCCTTTCGCCGCTATGACGACAGCGACATCGCCAAGATGGACGAGTTCGAGCAACCCAAATACGATCCCGAGGCGGCCGACCGTCGGATGAAACGCGCGACCTTCGCCAAGGAGCTCGACGCCTTCCTCAAGGCCGAGGGCGCGCTCGCCTACGCCACCATGTCGCGCAACGACGGCAAGCTGATCCACGGCGAGGGCTATCTGTTCGCGAGCGGCGACAGCCAGACGATGCCCGGCTTCGAGATCGCGGCCGAGGATTACCGCCGCCTTGCGCGGCTCGCCAAGGTGGGCCCGGCCCCCGTCGTCGAGATGACGAGCGTCGTCCATTACGACGATTCGGACAGCAAGGCGTACAACATCATCGCCGAAATTCCGGGCACCGATCCCAAGGCGGGCTACGTCATGGCCGGCGCGCACCTCGATAGCTGGGTCGCGGGCGACGGCGCGGCGGACAACGGCGCGGGCTCGGCGATGATCATGGAAGCCGCGCGCATCCTCGCCGATACCGGCGTGCGGCCGAAGCGCACGATCCGCTTCGCGCTCTGGGCGGGCGAGGAGCAGGGCCTGCTCGGCAGCCTCGCTTATGTCGAGCAGCATCTGGCGCAGCGCGGCGACCCCAACGTGCCCGAGAAGACCGGGCTGGAGCGCTATTTCGGCTGGCAGCAGCGTTGGCCGATCCGGCCGCTGCCGGGCTATGACGATCTCGCCGCGTACTTCAACATCGACAACGGCTCGGGCAAATTGCGCGGGCTCTATGCGGAGAACAATCCGGCGGTGGTGCCGATCTTCCGCGAATGGCTGGCGCCGTTCGCGGCGATGGGCGCGAACCATGTGGTGATGAGCCGCACCGGCGGCACCGACCACGTCTTCATGCAGGCAGTCGGCGTGCCGGGCTTCCAGTTCATCCAGGATCCGCTCGATTACGGCAGCCGGCTGCACCACACCAATGTCGACACCTTCGATCACCTCAAGGCCGAGGACATGCGGCAGGGCTCGATCGTGCTCGCCTCGCTGCTGCTCGACGCGGCGAATGCGGACAAGGCGCTGCCGCGTCCGCCGCTACCCACCCAGCCGGTGCCGACCGACCCCTACGCCTATCCGGAGGACGAGTGAGAATCGCCCCCACTATCCTTTTCGTTCGTGCTGAGCTTGTCGAAGCACGGTCGTCCGCATCGCCCCGCCCTTCGACAAGCTCAGGGCGAACGGATGAATATTCGGAGGCTTGCTGATGGCCAAGCGCGGCCATCGGCCGAGCCACGGCGCGCCGGGCCGTCCCCGTTTCTGGGGGCGGCACGCGGTGACGGCCGCGCTCGCCAATCCCGAGCGCAATGTCCGCAAGGTATGGGGCACGCGCGAGGCGCTGGCCGGGCTCAATCTGCCGCCGGTGATCCCGATCGTCTATGCCGACGTCACCGATCTCGCGCGGCTGGTGCCGGGCGACGCGCCGCATCAGGGGATCGTCGCCGAGGTCGATCCGCTCGAGGAATTGTGGCTGGGCGACCTGCTCGACCAGCGCGGCGAGGCCAAGCGCCCGTTGCTGGTGCTCGATCAGGTGACCGATCCGCACAATGTCGGCGCCATCCTGCGCTCGGCCGCGGCGTTCGACGCGCTCGGCATCGTCACGCAGGATCGCCACGCACCGCCCGAATCGGGGGTGGTCGCGCGCGCCGCCTCGGGCGCGCTCGAGCTGGTGCCGTGGGTGCGCGTGGTGAATCTCGCGCGCGCGCTGGAGGAAATCGCCGAGGCCGAATTCTGGCGGATCGGCCTCACCGGCAACACCCAGACGACGCTCGCCGAGGCGATCGGCGACAGCCGCGTCGCGTTGGTGCTCGGTGCCGAGGGCGAAGGGATGCGCCAGAACACCGAGGCGCATTGCGACGTGCTCGCGCGGCTCCCCATCTCGCCCAAGATGGAGAGCCTCAACGTCTCCAACGCCGCCGCGATCGCGCTCTACGCCGCAACGGTGAGCTGAACCGCGCGGCCGAACAGCCACGCCGAGACCAGCCATAGTCCCGCGAAGATCGCGCTGACACCGATCACGTCCCACCGGCAGCTCGGATAACAATATCGGCCCGGCTCAAGCGGCACCGTGGATGCCGGAACAAGTCCGGTATGACGATGGTGCTCAATCTTCCTGCGCGATCGTCACCCTCAGCCCGTCGAGCGCCTCGGAAAACTCGATCTGGCAAGACAGCCGCGAATCCCCGTCCCTGTCCGACGACGAATCGAGCAGATCGTTCTCGTCCTCGCTCATCGGCGGCAGTTTGGCCGCAAATTCCGGATCGACATGGACGTGGCAGGTGGCGCACGAACAGCAGCCGCCGCACAGCGCCAGCACCTCGTCGATGCCGTTGTCGCGGATCACCTCCATGACCGAAAGGCCCGCTTTTCCCGTGACCACGCGTTCTTCCCCTTCGCGGGTGACGACGATAAGCTTGGGCATCAAATCCTCCTGGCGGTGTCGCCGCCGCCATGCCGCCCCCGCGCGGCGAGATCAAGGGACCGACCGATGGGCCTGACCGCCGACCAGTTGCGCGCCGGAATCGACGCGCTCGCCAAGAGCGAGCCCGGCTTCGCCGCCGCCCTCGCCCGCGCAGGATACCCTGAGCCGCGCATCCGCGAGCGCGGCTATGCGACCTTGCTGCGCACGATCGTCGGCCAGCAGGTGAGCGTCGCCGCCGCGGCCTCGATCTGGCGCAAGCTCGAGGAGCAGGTGGGCGACCTCACCGATCCCGCCAACATCGCCAAGGCGAGCGACGAGCAGTTGCGCGCCGCCGGCCTGTCGCGCCAGAAGGCGAGCTACGCCCGCAGCCTCGCCGACGAGGTGACGAGCGGCCGGCTCGATCTCGAAAACCTCCCCGAGGACGACGAGGACGCGATCAAGGCGCTTGTCCGCATCAAGGGCATCGGCCGCTGGTCCGCCGAAATCTACCTTCTCTTCGCCGAGGGGCGGCCCGACGTGTGGCCCGCGGGCGACCTTGCGGTGCAGATCGAGATCGGCCGCATCCTGGGGCACGCCGAGCGCCCGAGCGAGAAGGCGCTGCGCGCGCTCGCGGCAGGCTGGAGCCCGCATCGCGGCGCCGCGGCGATCATGGCGTGGCATCATTACAAGACCGACATGGAGGTCGTTTGAAAGTTTTGACGCCCGTCATCGTCCTTGCGGCTGGCTTGTCCGAACGCTGTGCGCGGTTCGTCTTCGCGCGATGAGCGACGCCGACCATCGTAGGCTTCCGGTCTTGCTGTTCGAGGATCAAGCGGCCTTCGAACGCTGGATCGCGACGGAAGGGCAGTCGTGCAAGGGAATATGGCTGAGGTTCGCGAAGAAAGGGGCAGGCCTCGTGAGCCTTTCCAAGGCCGAAGCGATCGATGCCGCGCTATGCCACGGCTGGATCGACGGGCAGCTCGACAAATATGACGATGCGAGCTGGATCGTCCGCTTCACGCCGCGCAGGCGAGGGAGCAAATGGTCCCAGGCGAACCGCACCCGCGCGCTGGAGTTGATCGACGCGGGACGCATGAGCCCGGGCGGGCTTGCCGAGATCGAGGCGGCGCGCGCGGACGGCCGCTGGGCGGCGGCCTACGCGTCGGCCAGCCGGGCCGAGGTGCCGGCGGACCTGCAAGCCGCGCTCGATCGCGCGCCCGCCGCCGACGCTTTCTTCGCCACGCTCACCGGCGCGAACCGCTACGCGATCCTGTATCGCATCGGCACCGCGAAGAAGCCGGAGACGCGCGCCCGCCGCATCGCGCAATTCGTTGCCATGCTGGAACGGGGCGAGACCATCCACGGCTCCAAGTCGGCTTAGCCGTCACGGCTGCCGACGCCGCGTTGCGGACGCCGGAGGTTCGCCCGTCATCCTGACGAAAGTCAGGATCCAGAGCCAAAGCGGTTGCGACTCTGGATGCTGAATCAAGTTCAGCATGACGACAACCAAAATGGCCGCTTTCCAGCCCCACGGACATTCTTGACCTTCGGTCTCAGAGATTGTCGGCGTTGGTTGCGGCACCACTGCAAGATTGAGGCGATCGAGGCCGCGCGAGCCCGATCGCCTCCCCGTCATACCGGACTTGCCTGGCCTTGCGAAAACGGGGCATCCGCATCCCGCTTCCTCCCGGCGCGAAATTCCGGGGTGCTGACGTTGAAATCCCTGTCCTACATGTTCGTTTTATGTTCTACCCTGCGCGATGGCACAGGACTGCTTCCATACCGCCTTGCCCGATACCGGCAGCGTCGCAATCGGGGCACGCAGGTGTCGCGCCGGCGACACCCGCCGGGCGCCGGACGGTTGCGCCGGTGTCGCCTCGGTGTCGCCTCGGTGTCGCGCCGGTGTCGCGCGCCGGTCGCCATCCCGGGGCGTTTGCGTCGCCTCGCCGTCGCATCTCGGGCAAAACCCCGCGACGCGCTCCACTTTCTCCACTTCGCAACCACGTCCGGGGCGACGATTCGAACAGATCGAATATGAGTTTAATGCACGGGCCATTGCGGTTCGCCGCGCGTTTCGGGCACAAGGAGCCGGCGGCATCTCCGCCGCCCGAGGGAGACCGCCATGCCGCCGCCTTCGGCGTCGATCGCAGGAGACGCACCGCCGCAGCGCGGCCGCTACCCCTCGCTCGAGGAAAGCCATCGCACCATTCCCGTGCCGACGCGTGGCGGATGGTGGCGGCGGCTGTTCGCCTTTGCCGGGCCCGGCTATCTGGTCGCGGTCGGCTATATGGACCCGGGCAATTGGGCGACCGACATCGCCGGCGGTTCGGCGTACGGCTATGCGCTGCTCTCGGTCGTGCTGCTTTCCAGCCTGATGGCGATGGTGTTGCAGGCATTGTCGGCGAAGCTCGGCATCGTCGCCGGCATGGATCTCGCGCAGGCGTGCCGCGCGCATTACACGCGCCGCACCACGATCGCGCTCTGGGTGCTGTGCGAGATCGCGATCATCGCCTGCGATCTCGCCGAGGTGCTGGGCACCGCGATCGCGCTGCAATTGCTGTTCGGTATGCCGCTGATCGCAGGCATCCTGATCACCACCATCGACGTGCTGCTGATCCTCGCGCTGCAGCGATATGGATTTCGCAAGCTCGAGGCGTTCATCGTGGCGTTGCTGGTGGTGGTCGCTGGCTGCTTCGCGTATGAATTGTGGCTCGCCGGACCCGACATGAGCGCGATCGGTGCGGGGCTGGTGCCCTCGACACGCATCGTCGCCGATCCGGCGATGCTCTATCTCGCGATCGGCATCCTCGGCGCGACGGTGATGCCGCACAATCTCTACCTCCATTCGGCGGTGGTGCAGACGCGCGCGGTGGCCGCCGACGCCGCTTCGAAGCGGCAGGCGCTGCGGCTGGCGACGCTCGATTCGAGCGTGGCGCTGACGCTCGCCCTGTTCATCAACGCCGCAATCCTGATCCTAGCGGCGGCCACGTTCCACACCGCCGGGCGCACCGACGTCGCCGACATCGACCAGGCCTATCTGTTGCTGAGTCCGATGCTCGGCGCGGGCGCGGCGAGCGTGGTGTTCGCGATCGCCTTGCTTGCCTCGGGGCAGAATTCGACGATCACCGGCACGCTCGCGGGGCAGGTGGTCGCCGAGGGCTTCCTCGATTTGCGCCTGCCCTTCTGGGCGCGGCGGATGGCGACGCGGCTGCTCGCGATCCTGCCCGCGGTCGTCACCATCGCGATCGCGGGCGAAGGCTCGGCGACCGAATTGCTGGTGCTGAGCCAGGTGATCCTCAGCCTGCAACTGCCCTTCGCGATCGTCCCGCTCGTCGCCTTCACCGGCAGCGCGCGGCTGATGGGGCCGTTCGCCAATCCGCGCTGGCTGAAGGCGCTCGCCTGGGCCATCGCGCTCGTCATAATCGGGCTCAACCTGACGCTGCTCATTGGCCTGCTCTGACGGCATGGCCATCGGTGTCATCGCGCGCTATGCGCGTGCCGAGCCCGGGCCGCGCCGTGCGGCCCCAAGCAGGAGACGATGATGGGGCGCTTCCTCGCCTTCGGGGAGATCATGCTGCGGCTGTCGCCGCCCAACCGCGAATTGCTGCTCCAGACGCCGCATCTCGACGTGTGGACCGCGGGTGCCGAGGCCAATGTCGCGACCGCGCTCGCGCTGCTCGGCCATGATGTCGCGCTCACCACCGTGCTCCCGGAAAACGCGCTGGGCGAGGCCGCGATCCGGTCGCTGCGCGGCCATGGCGTCGATTGCCGCCGGATCCTCCGCCGCGAGGGGCGGATGGGGCTCTATTTCGTGACGCCGGGCGCGGGGCTGCGCGCGACCGACGTCGTCTACGACCGCGCCTGCTCGGCCTTCGCCGAGACGCCGACCGAGGCGTGGGATTGGGACGCGCTGCTCGACGGCGTGACGCGGCTCCACCTCTCCGGCATCACCCCCGCACTCGGCCCGGTGCCTGCCGAAAGTGCGCTCGCCGCCGCGCGGGCCGCCGCGGCGCGCGACATCCCGATCTCGTTCGACGGCAATTACCGCGCGCGGCTGTGGGAAGCATGGGACAGCGACCCGCGCACCATCCTCACCGAACTCGTCGGTTATGCCGACATCCTGTTCGGCAATCATCGCGACGTCGCGCTGCTGCTCGACCGCGATTTCGGCGCCGACGGCGAAGCGCGCCGCCGGGCCGCTGCCGACGCCGCATTCGAGGCCTTTCCCAAGCTCCGCATCATGGCCTCGACCGCGCGGCACGTCGTCGATTCGGATCACCACCGGCTTTCGGCGCGCATCGATGCGCGCGACCGGGTGGCACAGACCGAAGAGATCGACCTTTCCGGCATCGTCGACCGGATCGGCGCGGGCGACGCCTTCGCCGCGGGTGTCCTCCACGCGCTCTTGCTGGGCGAGGATATCGAGCGCGCGGCGGCCGACGGGCTCGCGCTCACCTGCCTCAAGCATTCGCTCCCCGGCGACGCCAGCCTGTTCACCCGCGCCGATCTCGACGCGTTCACGATGGGCGGGGCGGACGTCCGGCGCTAGCGCAGAATCGGGATCGGCGCCGGGGCGGGGCGCGACAAGGCTTGCGCGATCGCCGCCTCGGCGACCGGCGCCATCACCTTGTAGCCTTCGGTGGTCGGATGGACGCCATCACCCGACAGACCAGTGCGGATGCCGAGTCCGTCGCCCTTGAGCGCGCTCCAATAGTCGGCATAGACGCAGCCGGTGCGCGCCGCATAACCCTTCAGCCAGGCGTTGAGCGCGACGATCGTCTTCCCCGTCTCGACGCTCGGCTTCCACGGGAACCGGTCCGCCGGCGGCACCGATCCGATGATCACGCGGATACCGTGCGCCTGCGCGAGCTCGACCATCGTGCGGACATTGGCCTCGGTATCCGCGAGCGTCATCGGCCCGGTATTGCCGCCGATATCGTTGGTGCCGCCCATGATGTGGACGACGTCGGGATGCAGATCGAGGACATCCTGCCGAAAACGGACGAGCATCTGCGGCGTCGTCTGCCCGCCAATCCCGCGATCGATCCGGCCCGGCGTCCAGAAGCTCGGTTCGCCGCTCCGCCACCAGTCGGTGATCGAATCGCCGATGAAGACGATGCGCGGGTGGCCCGGCGTGGGTTTCAGTTTCGCGTTCGCCGGGCGATAGCGGGCCATCTCCGCCCAGTCATTGTGGATACGCTCCTCAACCGGATCGAGCTTGGGCGCCTCCTGTGCGATCGCGGCGTTGGAAACCAGGACGGCCAAGGCGATGCCGATCATCCTCATGCCGTACTCCTCGAAAAAAGGCGACGCGCCGGTGAGTTTGGGGATGAGGCTTGAGCCGGCGCGTCCCCGGGGAGCACCGCCGCGCGCCCGAGGGCGGCACGACGGCTCCGAGACGGTCAGAAGCGGAAGCGCGCGCTTGCCTGGAAGGTGCGGGCCTGCTCGCGCACGCCCACCGGCAGCGCGTTATAGGCGCCGAAATACTGGTTGGCGTTGTCGTGGAGCAGGTTGGTCGCCTCGAGGCTGAGCGTGAGGAACTTGACCGGCGTGTAGTTGATCGCGGCGTCGAGCCGCGAGGTCTCTCCGGTATAGACCGAATAGCCGGGATTCACGTAGTCGATCGACGTCTTGTACTTCGACCGGAAATTGTAGGCGATGCGCGCGCTGAACTGCGGCGTATCGTAGAAGAAAGCGACGTTCCCCGAATATTTTGAGGTGTAGGGCGCATCGAAAATGCCAGATACATCAGGAACTTCGTCGGGCGGATATAGCTCCAACCGAGATTTCGGAATGTAGGTGAAGTTGCTGTTGATCCCGAAATCCTTGGCAAAGCCGCCGAGGAAATCGAAGAAGGTGTTGGCGGTAAACTCGAAACCGAGGATCTTGCCCGGCCCCGCGTTGCGCGGCTTGCCAACCTGCGCGATGCGGTCGATCGCGGGGACGTACTCGGGCGCCATCGTATAATAGATGAAGCCCTTCTGTTTCTTGAGGAACGCCGCCGCCGAAAGCTGCCCGCCGCGGCCGAAATAATATTCGAGCGAGGCGTCGAAATTGTTCTCGGTGATCGGCTTCAGGTCCGGGTTGCCCGAATAGACCGGCCCGGTGGGGCTGTTGATGGCGTCACGCAGTTCCTGGAACGGCCGCAAATCATAGAAACTCGGCCGCTGGACATTGTGCGTATAGGAAAGGCGGAGCTGGAGCTTGGGATCGAAGTGCAGGATCGCGGTCGCACTAGGCAACAGGTCCATATAATTGGCCTTGGTGGTAACCTGCGTCGTCACCAAGGTGTAATCGATCGTGCCGTCGGGGTTCTTGTTGAAGGCATATTGCGTGCTGGTCGCGTCACCCCAAGTGTTTACGTAGCGCAAGCCGAGCTGCCCATCGACCGGGAAGCCCGCGTCGAAGCCGTAGTTGAGGATGCCATAGGCGGCGAAGCTCTTCTCGTGCTCGCGGAATTGCGAGCCGAGATCGTTGTAGCTTGCTCGCTCGGTGGTGAGATCGTTGCCCACCGGATCGGCGCCGTTCGCGATCATATATTGCCGCAGCGAGTCCCAATTCGCGTAGAGATCGGCGCCGTTGAAATTGATCCAGGTCGGCGTCTCGCCGATGTTGCGGATGTCGGGCGTGGTCGATCCGATCGGAATGCCCGTATCGGCCGAGGCGTCGGCCAGGGTGGGGCGGGTGGCGGCATTGAAGAAATACGCGTCGCGATAGCCGTATTTGTATCCTTGCGCGCCGCTGGTGAAGCGATAACCCGCCTGGAGCGAGCGCAACAGCCCGGTATCACTGGTGTCGAGCGTCAGATCGACCGTGCTGACGAACTGGTGGCTGTCGTTGTCGCCGATCTGATCGTGCCAGCGGAACAGGCCGTTCTGCGCTGGATCGGTGATGTCGACGCCCGGAAAGGTGATGAATGGCCCGCCACCGGGCACGTTATCCGAATTGAAATCGACCGATGCCTGCGTGCCGCCGACGTAGCGCGTCTCAGTTTGGACGTAATACAGGCTGTTCTTCGACCAATCGTATTGCAGACCGAGGTTGATGTGGGCGATGCCGCCCTGCCAGTGCGTCTCGAAATTGGTGTGCCAAGTGTTGCTGTGCTGTTTGCGGTACAGCGTGTCCGACCCGCCGGGGACACCGTTGGGATTGTTCATCGTCAGCGAGCGGATCGTACCGTCGTCATTGGCGACGATGTTCGAATAGCGGCTCTGGAAATCGTGCGTGTTGAGATGCAGGCGATCCGAATCGAAATTCTCCCGCGTGCCGAAATAGGAGCCTTCGAGCACGAAATCGAGTTGATCGCTCGGGCGCCACTGGTACGAAACGTTGATCGAGGGGCGCTTGATGACACCTGCTTCGACGCCGTAATTGACCGCGTAGGGAATGATCAGGTTGCCGTTGAGTTCGGGCGGAATGTCGGCATAGCCCGGTTCGAAATCCATGAGCGGGATCGGCGATTCCGAGACGACGTAATTCTCCTGATAATGGTTCTCGGTGTACGAGGCGTTGATCAGGAGGCCCATCTCGCCGATCCCGGTCTCCCACCGGTCAGCGAGCAACAGGCTGGCATAGGGGCTCTTGGTGTTGCCGATATCCGAGAAGGTCTCGCGGAAGCTGCCCGCGACCGTCAGCCCCTTGTCGAGGTCTAGCGGCCGGCGCAGCTCGACATTGACCGTGCCCGCAATACCGCCCTCGACCTGATCGGCCGAGCGCGTCTTGTAGACCTCGACCGATTTGAGCAGCTCGGCCGGAATGTCCGCGAGGTTCATCGCGCGCGCACCGGCGGTGCCGACGTCACTGCCGTTGATCGTGGTCTGGATGTCGCTCAGGCCCCGGATCGTGACCGACGAGCCCTCGCCGTGGACGCGGTCGATCTGCACGCCGGGCACGCGCGCCAGCGCTTCGGGCACGTTGTTGTCGGGCAGCTTGCCGACATCCTCCGCGACGACCGCGTCGACGATCTGCTTGGAATTCTGCTTCTTGTCGCGCGCTTTCTCGATGCTGCCGCGGATGCCGGTGACGATGATGTCGGTCTTGGCGGCATCGGCCGCCGTCTGGCCGTCGTCGGTGCTGTCGCTCTGCGCATCGGCGGTGGTCTGCGCCAGCGCCGGCGTCGCAAGCATCAGCGCGGCGACTGCCGTGGTGGCGGACAACAAGACCCGTGTCTTCATCGCGATAAACCCCCTCTGATCTGTCGCCACTGACGGACGATCCGGATAACTGCTACTATATAAAGTATACAGAATTTCTTGTCTAGTCCGACATATTCGCTGAAAATCATGCGCGTAGCAGGCTGCGCCCCGCGACGGCCTCTGCCGCGCGACCGAATCGGCCGAAGAAAGGATGCGCGTGTCGGGACAGGCGGCTTGCGCAGCCGCCGAGCGTCAGTAACGGCCCCAGGTGAAGCGCGAGGACAAAGCGTAGTTCCACACCGCGCCGACGAGCACGCCGACGAGCGCCGAGACCGCCCAGGTGCCGCTGCGCGCATCGTGGAGGAACGCCGCGACGCCGACATTGGCGACGAGCCCGACCGAGCACACGACGCAGAACGACACCCAGCCGTCGATCAATTGCCGCCAGCCTTTGAGCCGCCGATCACGATAGGTGAGTGCGTTGTTGAGAAAGAAGTTCGCGGTCATCGCAATGGTTGCCGCGACGATCTGACCGGCGACGAAGCTCGCGCCGAACGCGAACAGCAGCACCGCCAGCACGCCCATGTGGACGCCGACGCCGAGCAGGCCGATCGCGGAGAACATGGCGAAGCGCACCGGGATCAGCCGCCCGAACAGGCGATCGTAGAGCGCGATCAGATATTCCATCGCGACGACGTGGTCGAGCTTGCTCTCGCCGCGTTGGCGGGTGCGGAAGGTGTAGGGCAGCTCGACGAAGTTGAGCGGGCGCGGGCTCGTCGTCATGATGTCGAGCAGGATCTTGAAGCCGATGCCGGTCAGCTCGGGCGTCAGTGCGCGCACGATGCGGGTGCGCACCATGAAGAAGCCGCTCATCGGATCGCTGAGATCGGCGCGCAACACATGGCGCGACAGGCGCGTCGCGAGCGCCGACTTGGCGATCCGGTCGCGATCCCAGTCGCCCGTGCCACCGCCCGCGACGAAGCGCGAGCCGATGACGATGTCGAGCGCAGGATCGGCCTCGAGCGCATCGAGCATATGCGGCAGCAGCGTTTCATCGTGCTGGAGGTCGCCGTCGATCACCGCGACCAGCGGCGCGGCGGTGGCGCACATCCCCTCGATGCACGCGGTCGACAGCCCGCGCCGGCCGATCCGCTGTAGCACGCGCACGCGGCGATCGATCCGGGCGATCTCGCGCGCCGCATCTGCGGTGCCGTCGGGCGAATTGTCGTCGACGACGATGACTTCCCACGCGCGCCCGTCGAGCGCCGCATCGAGCCGGGCGACCAGGGTCGCGACGTTCGCCGCCTCGTTGAAGGTCGGAACGACGATCGCCAGCTCGATCGGCGCTGCCGTCATGCGAGCTCGGCAAGCACCGCGTCGCCCATCGCCGAGGTCGAGAGCGTGCCGCCCAGATCGGGGGTACGCGCGCCGCCCGCGATCGCGGCCGCCACCGCCGCCTCGATGCGCGCGGCGGGCTCGGGCAAGTCGAGCGAGTGCCGGAGCAGCATCGCCGCCGACAGGATCGCCGCGCACGGATTGGCCTTGCCCTGCCCGGCGATATCGGGTGCGCTGCCGTGGATCGGTTCGTAGAGACCGCACGCGCCCGCCCATTCGCGCAGCGAGGCCGAGGGCAGCATGCCGATCGAGCCCGCGCACATGCTCGCCTGGTCGGACAGGATGTCGCCGAACATGTTGCCCGTCACCATCACGTCGAACTGGCCGGGGTTGCGCACCAGCTGCATCGCCGCATTGTCGGCATACATGTGGACCAGCGTCACCTCGGGATAGCCGCCCGCCACCTCGTTCACCACGTCGCGCCACAATTGCGAGGTTTCGAGGACATTGGCCTTGTCCACCGAATGCAGCCGCTTCTTGCGGCGCATCGCCATCTCGAAACCGACGGTGGCGATGCGGCGCACCTCGGCCTCGTCATAGGCCATCACGTCATAGCCCTGGCGCAGCCCGGCGTCTGTGGTGCGGATGCCCTTCTCGCCGAAATAGACGTCGCCGGTCAGCTCGCGCAGGATGACCAGATCGATTTCGCGCGCCACTTCGGGGCGGAGCGCCGAGGCTTCCTCCAGCCCCGCGAACAAGGTCGCCGGCCGCAGGTTGGCGAACAGGCCGAGCGCCTTGCGCAGGCCCAGGATCGCCTGTTCGGGCCGCATCGCGCGTTCGAGCGCGTCGCACGCCGGATCGCCCACCGCGCCGAACAGTACGCCGTCCGCGCGCTTGGCGAGATCGAGCGTCGCGGGCGGCAGCGGATGCCCCGCGCCACGATATCCGGCGCCGCCGACCAACCCTTCCTCATAATCCAGCCCCAGATCGAGCGCGTCGAGCACACGGCGCGCCTCGGCGGTCACTTCAGGGCCAATTCCATCTCCGGCGAGGACGGCGATCAACGGCATGCGGGACTCCTTCGTCTGTCGGCGCCCGCCTGTGCCGGGCCGGCGGCCGTCACGCAACCGCCCTTTTGAGCCGATCGATCAATCGTGCGCGCGCCGCGAGCGTCTCCGCGCGGCGATCGGCGAAGAGATCGCGCTCGAGAAAATGGCCCGTGAGCCGCAGCCCGGCGAGGATATCGGGCCAGTCCGCCGCCCCGCCGTCGCGCACGAAGGCGGGCAGCGGCAGCAGGCGATCGGCATAGTCCCCGCCCGCCGCGCGGCCGACCGCGGCGCCGCTCTTCGGGCTGACCCAGGCGAGATCATCGGCGGCGCCGGTCACGACGCAGCGATCGAGCGCGAGACCGAAACCGAGCTCAGCGAGCAGCAGCAGTTCGTAGCGTACCAGCGCCGCCGCCCAGCCGCGCGCGGCGGGTGCCGCCTCGATCGCGTCGAGCACGCCCGCCAGCGCGGCATGGATCGCGGGATAGGGCTGGCCTTCGGGCAGCGTCGCGGCGGTGAGCGCGGTCACCCAGTCGAGCGCGGCGGCGGGCAGCGGCTCAGCGAAGAGCGGCGCGCGGCTGTGGACAAGCTCGACCGCGAGTTGCGCGAGCTGATCCTCGGTGCGCGCGCGCCATTCGCCGAGCACGACGTTCGCCGGTTGCAGGATCGGGCGCAGCTGTCGCGAACGGCCGCCGCGGACATAGCCGGCGAGCACGCCGTCCGCCGCGGTGAGCGCGCGCACGATCGCGCCATGCTCGCCATGCGCGCGGACCGCGAGGATGATGGCTTGGGCGCGGATGTGCATCGACCCGGCATAGCCGAGCCGCGCGCCAGTGCAATCAGCGCCGGCGCAGGCGGCGCACCAGCGCCTCGGCGCGGAGGCGCTTGGTGGCGCGCTTCGCCGCTGCCATCGTCCGGTCGAACCCAGCGAGTGCAGCGATAGCGGCGCGGTTGGCGAGCGTGGAACGCAAAAGCATCAGATCGACGCAGGCGACGCCGCCGGTCGCGAACTGGCGCTTGTGCTGGCCCTCGCCCTCGGTGAAGTCGAAGCGCGCGAAGCGACCCTCGGCGAAGAGCGACCGCATCGCCTCGAGCTGGAGCACGCTGCCCACCGACAAATGACCGACCTCGGGATCGTGGCCGAGATATTCGTAGCGCAGCGTATCGCCTTCGGCGGGGCAATAGAGATAGGCGACCGCGCGGCCATCGATGAATAGCAGCCAGGCGCGGACGCGATCCGCCGCGGCCATCGCCAGCATCGACTGCACGAACGCGGGCGTATCGGGCAGGCCCGCGCCGAGCAGCGACTCTTGATAAGTCAGCGCCGAGAGCGGCCGCGCCAGTGCGTGGAAGGCCGCGAGCTCGTCGGGCGTCCGGTAGGCGCGCACGTTGAGGCTGCCGCCGCTCTGCGCGGCGAGCTTCTTCGCCTTGCGCTTGAGCCCCGAACGGGTGTTGGCCGACATGCCGGCGAGATAGCCCTCGAAGCCGCCGTTCAGGTCGGCGTAATAGCGCGTATAGCGCTGGCGGACGAAGGCGATCAGGCCCGCCGCCTGCGCCGTCACCGAGGCCATGCGCGCCTCGGGGAGCGAGGTGACGAGGATGCCGTCGGCCCCGTCGTCGAACTGGGGCAAGGCGATCGCGCGCGGCTCCAGCACATCGGCGAGCGACAGCGGCACGCGGATCAATCGACGCGGAATCGACCACAAGGTGCGCGCACCGACCTGAAACTTGAGCGGCTGGAGAACGGCGCTCACGCCGCGCGTTCCTCGACCATGTTCGACCAGAGCTGCTCGGCCTGGCGCCAGCGCGTGCGCAGCGTGTTGGGCGCGAGCGGGCGATCGGCGGCATCGAACCGGAGCGGCGGGCGATCGGCGAAATGCTGCGTCGGCAGATCGTGGCGCAGCGCTCGCAGCATCTCGCACAGCGCCTCGAAGCGGCGGACATGGATGCCGTTGGCGCGCGTGCCGGCGCGGTTGGCGAGCTCGAACGAATGGCTGACGATCGTCACCGCCGCATGGTGTTCCGTGATCGCGTGCTCCAGCGCGGCGCGGATTTCGCCGATCGAGAGCGCGCAGACCTGAAAGTTGCGCAAATTGCCCGGCGCGTCCTCGATCAGCGTGACCGGCAGCTCCACCAGCCCGGCGCGGACGGCGGGCGCGATATGATCGGCGGGAAGCCCGATCTGGCTGGGCCAGGGCGTCGCGGCGCCGTTATGGCTGCTGTCATAGGCGAACCCGAGCGCGGCGAGCGCGGCGAGCGTCTCGTCATTGGCGCCGTAGCTGCCGGCGCGGAAGGCGATCGGGTGCGGCGCGCCGGCCGCCTTCAGCAGATCGATCGCGCCGGCGATCAGGTCGCGCTGCTCGTGGGCGGAATATTCGACCATCTCGAAGCGCGCATGTGCCGCGCCGCCGTCGCCCATCTCCGCGCCCGCCCAATTGGGATGGAGGTGGAGTTGCACTTCCTGCCCGCGCGCCAGAATCGTCTCGACCAGCGGCTTGAGCCAGTCGAACCCGAACACCAGGGCCGGCATCGGATCGACGAAGAAGCACGCCTTGAGCCCGTGCATCGCGAGGCGATCGAGCTGGTAGCGCACCCCGACGCCCGCCGGATCGAGCGACCGCGCGACGATCTCGGACGCGTCGAGCGCGGCGGCGTGATGGCGCCAGGCGAGTTCGGTATCGACGGTGAGGAATACGGGCGTCGGCATGGCGCCAGCGCTAGCCCAGGGGCATGAAGATTTTGCCAATACGCCTGATTTCTCGGGAATCCGAAGGTACGAGGTGCCCTACGGCTTGATCCCCAGGCGCGCGTAATCCTCGTCGATCTGCGGCTGCATCAACCGCGCCGCAGCGAGATCGACAGCGGCGCCGGCGGCGTCGCCCTGCCGCTTGCGTATCACGCCGCGCATGAACATGCTCGCGGCCTGGCCCGGCGCGGTATCGAGCGCGGCGTTGAGATCGGCCAGCGCATCGTCCATCCGGTTCATGCGGAAATAGACCATCGCGCGACTGTCGAGCACCGATGCCGGCGATTCGGCGAGCTCGATCGACTTGGTGCAGTCCGCGAGCGCGCTGTCGAGCGCGACGCCGAGCGTGCCCTTGGTCCAGCAGCGGTTGTTGAGTGCGACCCAGTTGTTAGGTTTGGTCGCGGTTTCCTGCTCCGCGACGGCAAGCGCGGCCTCGCCCCGGCCTTGATCGACCAGGATGCTCGCCTTCTGCGCGAGCAGCGACAGGGCATCGTCGCCGGCGGTGTCAACATGCGCATCGAGCAGCGCGATCGCCTTGTCGGTTTCACCCTGTTTGGCCAGGCTGTCGGCGAGGAAAGTGAGGACCGGGATCGATTCGGGCTCGAGCTTGCGCGCTTCCTCGAGATCGGCTGTCGCGGCGCGATAATCGCCCAGCGCCCGGTGGATGTTGCCGCGGAACGTGTAATTATTCGCCGAGGGGCTGAGCGCGATCGCGTGATCCATGTCGCTGATCGCCTGTTTCCATTCGAACACCGACGCGTGGAAGCTCGCGCTGTTGATATAGGGCTGCGCTTTGTCCGGATCGTCGGCGATCGCGGCGTCGAGCGCCTTGCGAACGTCGGTGAAGCCGTGCGCGGCAAGCATCGTCTGCGCGCGCTGCCACTCGGGTGCATAATCGGCGGGCGCCGATTCACGCAGCGGGCTCGCCGCGAGCGCCGCCGTGGCCGCACGGGTCGCGGCGATCTCGCCGGGCGCGATCTCTCCCGGCAGCGGCGACATGCGATCGGTGACCGTCATCACGCCGTCGGCGAGCGAGGTGTGCCGTTCGAACACGGTGTTGGCAACCTTGGCGGGAAGCGTCGTCGCTCCGGTGAACACGAAGCCCTTGCCGTCGTCGGGTAGCCGGATGTGCGTGCGCATCTCGATCGCACCGTCGCCGCCGGTCCGCACCGGCAGATCGCGCCATGCCGCGCGCGAGCGATCGGGCGCGAAGGAGAAGCCCGACACCAGCTTGTCGAGCGAAAGCTCGTAGCGCCGGTCCTTGCGGTCCCAGGCCTCCCAGACGACACCCGTCGCCTTGGCGGTCGCGGTGCCGGCTGCGGCGTCATAATCGATCGACGTGGTGGTGATGTACGGATTGCCCATGACGTTGCGGACGAACGGCGACACCATGTCGTCGATCTGGTCGGCGCTCGCCTGGCTCGCCGCGGTCTGCAACTGCTCGGCGGTCGGCCCGCGGACCGTGAAGGTGATCGTATAGGGCGCGGGGAAGCCGATGCCCGCGCGCTGATCCATGTCGAGCGCGATCGCCATCTCGGGGCGAGCGTCCGGATGCGGCACGATCGGCATCAGCGCAGCGCCCTCGGCCCGGACGGGCAGCACCTTCACGAAATCGGGCGTGTCGCCGATATCGGCGAGGCGATCGCCCGTCCGCGTGCCGTCGAGCCATAGCGACGCGCCGCCGATCGTGGCGCGGACGAGCACGTGATCGAACGCCGCCGCGCTCGGCAGGCGCTTGTCGAGCAAGCCGCCGAGCGTGCTGCTGGCGAGCACCGGCTCGGCGATGATCCCCATCTTGCGCAGCATCGCGAGCAGCAGCAGCGACTTGGCCTTGCAGTCGCCGTAGCGTACCTCCCACGTCTTCGCGGGCGCCTGGGGCGTGTAATTGCCGCCGTCCATGCCCTTGAAGAGATAACGTACCTTGTCCTGCACCAGCCGGAGCGCCGCGGCGGCGCGGGTGCGCGGATCGGACGACGCGGCCTCGATCGTCGCAACCTGCGCCGCGAGATCGCTGCCGTCGGGGATCGTGCCTTCGGTTGCATAGAGCGGCGCCATCGCCTTCGACACCGCCGCCCAATCGGCGAAGCTCGCCGCCTCGACGAGCAGCACGCGGCGATAGCGTAGCGGTACGTCCGCCGGCATCTCCGCTTCCTTGTCGAGCGGCACCGGCACGTCGAGCACCATATAGCCCCCCTGCTTGACCGGCTTGACCGCGAGCCCGTCGACATAGGTGCGCCAATGCAGGTCGCTGCCGACCGGCCAGGACAGCCGCGTGCGCGCGAAGCGGATGGGCATCGGCTTCGCCATCAGCGGCAGCACGGCCTGCACCGCCTCGCCCAGCGCCTTGTCGCGCTGCGTGGTCGAGACGCGGAAATGCAGGACATCGCCGACGCGGAGCCCCTCGACCGACATGGTCGCGGTGAGCACCCCGTTGAGCATGAGCTGTTCCATCTGCTCCTCGCGATGGAGCACGGAGAATTTCTGGCCCGCGGCGAGCAGGTCGATCGTTTTGCCGTCGCGCAGGATCTCGACATTGTGGATGATCAGATCGCCCTGATCGGGCTGCCACGGTAGGTTGATCGTGCCCATCTGGTTGAGGAGCTGCGCCGAGGAAATCCGGATCGCGGTGTCGCTGTAACTCCACACCACACCGTTTTCGATCCGATCCTGCTGATCGAGCGTCTGGAAGATCGGGGAGCTCGTCGTGAGCGCGGCGCTGTCGATTGCGGGCGCGGACGTCACCCAAGCGGGCGCGGGCGCGTAGGTCGGTTCGTCGCTCGCATGTGCGATGGTGGCGGTGCCGGCCAGCAGGCCCGCGATGACGACGCGACGAAACATACGAAAACTCCCCCGTTTGATTGGGGCAGCTTAGCGCGCGAGATCGTTGGATCAAAGGACGAATCGTGCAGATTCGGCGACGAAATGACGTCATTTCAGTGGGAAGAACAGAATTGGCAGGCGTGCGCGGGAGAAATGGATCGTCATTGCGAGCCACGAAGAGGCTCGGCAATCCAGCCGACGCTGTCCCATGAATCGACGCGGCGCTAGCGCGCTTAGATATGGCGAATACTTTTGATCTAACTAGGATATTTTCGCCACGCGTGGTAAAACCGGCACCGCAGACCCGAAGGGAGGACGGGAGATGGGATCATCTGCAGTGCGCCGATCGGCATGGTTGGCGCTAGCCATACTGACCGCAGCTCAGCCAAGCGCCGGAGATGCGCAGCAAATGCCGGCGTCCAGCGACGGGAACCGTAGCGAGCAAGCAGCCCGTCCAACCTCGATGCGACCCGGTACCGCCGCCGACATTCTCGTCGAGAGCCTGCGTGAACCGACGGACTCCCTTCCGATCATCGTCGACAGGCAGCGATTCGCTCTCCAGACCAAGGTAAGCCGACAGGCGAACTCGGAAGCGCGCCGGTTCGCCAGATGCGCGAAGCCCGACAATCGCCGCCTGCTGCGTGCTGCGATTGATGGGCCGGTAAATCAGCGGCCCACGCAATGGGCGCTCGATCGTATCATACGGACGCATCAGGGCTGCTATTCTGGTTTGCCGGTGTTCCTACCGCCGCCCGCGCCCTATTACGGTGTCTGCAATCCCCAAATCGTGCAGCAAATCGCCGGCCAGCCCATTTCGATCTGTCGCGCGATTTACGATCGCGCCGCGTTGATCGATCGAGTGCTCGACAGGTACGTGCCACATCTCAGCCTCACGACCACGCAGTTGCTCGATCCCGTAGTGCATGCCCGCTTTCGAGCGCGCGAAGACGAGCGCAACGTTTCCCGCCTCAGCTCCGATCTCCGCTATTTCGGAGTGGCTGCCTGCATCGTTGCTGTCCAACCCAAGCGTGCGCTGGCGTTGCGGCAAAGCGAGCCCGGCAGCGCGAGCGAGACACGTTTGATTACTGTCCTCGTCGGCACCGCCACAACCTGCCTGGGCGGCGTTAAGCGCGTGAAGCTCGATGCGGTGCAATTTCGTGCCTACATCATCGACGCGATCTATTCGTGGGCCGTTGCGCTGAAGGGCGCCGATTCACTGATCCCGCCGGCGGACGGCGACTGATCTTCAGCGCGCGTGGTAGAAATCGTAGACCTGTTGCGCCACGGTGCGGCTGACACCCGGAGCGCGTTGCAGGTCTTTGAGGCTCGCGCCGCGGACCGCGCGGGCGGTGCCGAAGTGCATCAGCAGCGCCTTCTTGCGGGCAGGCCCGATGCCGGGAACCTCGTCCAAGGGGCTCGCGCCGATCGCCTTGGCGCGCTTCGCCCGATGCGCGCCGATCGCGAAGCGGTGCGCCTCGTCGCGCAGGCGCTGGATGTAGAAGAGGAGCGGTGAGTTGACCGGGAGCGTCAGCTCACGGCCGTCGATCAGGTGGAAGACCTCGCGCCCCTCGCGGCCGTGGTGCGGGCCCTTGGCGACGCCGACCATGCACAAATCCTCGATGCCCAAATCCTCCAGCACCGCCCGCGCCGCGTTGAGCTGCCCACGACCGCCGTCGATCAGCACCAGATCGGGCCAGGTGTCGCCGTCGCGATCGGGGTCTTCGGCCTGCGCACGGGCGAAGCGGCGAGCAAAGACCTCGCGCATCATGCCGAAATCGTCGCCGGGGACGGTATCCTTGTTGCGGATGTTGAACTTGCGATACTGGCCCTTGCGGAAGCCCTCCGGCCCCGCGACGACCATCGCACCGAGCGCGTTGGTGCCCTGGATGTGGCTGTTGTCGTAGATTTCGATGCGGTCGGGCGGCTCGGCCAGCTCGAACACGTCGGCAAGCTCGCGCAGCAATTTCGCCTGCGTGGTCGATTCGGCGAGGCGGCGATCGAGCGCTTCGGCAGCGTTGCGCGTCGCCTGCTCCATCAACCGCCGGCGCGTGCCGCGCTGGGGGACGGTGATCGTAATCCTGATGCCGGCGCGCTCGCCGAGCGCTTCAGCCACCAGCGCGGAATCGGGCAGCGCCCGATCGACGAAGATCGTCCGCGCGGGCGGCACCTCCTCGTAGAATTGGGTGAGGAAGCTTGCGAGCACTTCGTCCTCGGGCACGTCGGCGGTGTGCGCGGGGAAGAAACTGCGGTGCCCCCAATTCTGGCCGCCGCGGATGAAGAAGGCCTGGATGCCGATCGTGCCGTGCTTCGACGCCAGCGCGAAGATGTCAGCATCGCCTACGCCTTCGGCGTTGATCGCCTGGCTGCCCTGGATGAAGGTGAGCGCGCGCAGGCGATCGCGCAGGACCGCGGCGAGCTCAAAATCTTGCCGCTCGGCCGCAGCCTGCATCTGGGCGCCGAGCTTGGCCTGGACGTCGGTTGCCTTGCCGGCGAGGAATTTCTTCGCGTCCCCCACCAGCTCGGCATAATCCGCTTCGTCGATGCGGCCGACGCACGGCGCCGAGCAGCGCTTGATCTGATAGAGCAGGCACGGGCGGTCGCGGGTCTTGAAGAAGCCGTCGGTGCAGCTGCGCAGCAGGAACAGCTTCTGGAGCGCGTTGAGCGTCTGATTGACGCTGCCCGCGCTCGCAAAGGGCCCGTAATAATTGCCTTTGGCGCGCCGCGCGCCGCGATGTTTCTGGATGCGCGGAAAGGCGTGATCGGCGCGCAGCAGGATGAAGGGGAAGCTTTTGTCGTCGCGCAGCAGCACGTTGTAGGCGGGGCGGTGGCGCTTGATGAGCTGCGCTTCGAGCAGCAGCGCCTCGGCCTCGTTGTTGGTGGTGACGATCGTCATCGACCGCGTCTGCGCGACCATGCGCTGGAGACGCTTGGGCAGGCGATCGACCTGGGTGTAGTTGGTGACGCGGTTCCTGAGCGCGCGCGCCTTGCCGACATAGAGCACCTCGCCGCGCGCATCGAGCATCCGATAGACGCCGGGCCGCGTCGGGAGCGTCTTCAGCACGTTGCGGATCGCGGCGACGCCCGCCTCCAGATCGGGCTGGCCGGCGCCGCGCACGGTATAGGTCTGCGCCTCCTCGTTGAAGCGCGAGGCGGCGTTGGGGCGATCGGGACGGTCGGCTTTGCTGCGCGGCATGGGGAGGATTTAGGCGCACGGCGCGTCTCGGCCAAGCGTGACGCCGCGAACAAACGCCTTCCTCCCCCTGCAAGGGGAGGGGAACCGCGGCCGAAGGCCGTGGTGGAGGGGTGTCCCGCTGCGTTGCCAGGGTGACACCCCTCCGTCGCGCTACGCGCGCCACCTCCCCTTCCAGGGGAGGATCGTTTACCCCTGCGCGAAGAGCTTGGTGCCGACGACCCCGATCACGATCAGCGCCATGAAGGCGGCCTGCACGCCGCTCACCTTGTCGCCGAAGAAGATCATGCCGCCGATGATGACGCCCACCGCGCCGAGGCCGGTCCACACGGCATAAGCGGTGCCCGCGGGGATGCCGCGCATCGCCAGCGCGAGCAGGCCCATGTTGACGAAGGAGAGGACGATCGGGACCGACGAGGCCTGCCACGTCGCGGCGGTCGCGGCCCATTTGAGACTCAGCGCCCAGGCGATTTCGGTGACGACGGCGATGGCGAGGATGAGCCAGGGCATGGGGGTCTCCCACGGGCTCGGAGGAGGAAGCACGGCCGCCGGAAACCCGGAAGAGACGGCGGCGCGGGAATGGATCAGAAATCCGTTCGTTTCGAGCGCAGTCGAGAAACGCTGGTGCGCGCCCCGCTTCTCGACGTCACTCGAAGCGAACGGAATGGGGCGCGATTAGGCCGTTGCCCGGCTCAGGCCCGGCCCAGCCCCGCGATGGTGCGATCGACCAGCGCTTTGTCGGCCTTGGCGCCGTGCTGCTTGGCGATGATCTCGCCCGCGGCGGCGGCGGCGGCTTCGGCGGCGCGGGCGCGGACGTCGGCAATCGCCTGGCGCTCGGCGGCGGCGATCTTGTCCTCCGCCATCGCCGCGCGGCGCGTCATCAGCTCGTCGGCATCAGCCTCGGCCTTGGCGAGGAGCGCTTTCGCCTCTTCCTCGGCATGAGTGACGATCGCGGCGGCGTCGCCCGCGCTCGCAGCGTTGCGCTTCTGTGCCTCGGCGAGCAGCGCCTCGGCCTCGGCGCGGAGCTTGGCGGCCTCGTCGAGCTCGCGCCGAGTGTCGGCGATCCGGGCGTCGAGCGCGTCGCGCACGCGGTGGTGCGCGCGGCCGAACACGAACAGGCAGACGAGGAAGATCGTCAGGCTGACATAGACCCAGCCCTCGGCGTTGAGGCCGAGCACGGTCTCGCCGGTGGTGATGCCGTGTTCGGCGCCCTCCACATGGCCGGCCGCGGCGAGCAGAAGCAGCATCAGCGCGCCTCCCTTACGCCAGCGCGGCGCGCGCGGCGCCGGCGGCGGTGTCCGCATCGGGGCGGGCGCCCGTCAGCTTCTCGACGATCTCGGCCGCGGCATCGGCGGCGACGCGCTCGATCTCGCCCGTCGCCTTGGTACGCGCAGCGGCGAGCGCCTTGCCGGCTTCGTCGGCGCGCGCATCGAGCGTCGCCTTGGATTGCGCGAGCTTCGCCTCGAGCGCAGCGGCGGCAGTGCTGCGCGCCTCGTCGAGCTTTGCCCGCGCCGATTCCTGCGCCGAGGTGATGCCGGCCGCATAGTCCGCCTCGATCCGGTCGGCGTCGGCCTTCGCCTTCGCCGCCGAATCGATGTCCCCCGTCACCTTGTCCGCGCGCGCCTGCACCACGCGACCGAGCTTGGGCAGCGTCGGCAGCACGATCCCGAAGAACAGGATCGCGAAGGCGATGCACAACCACACCATCTGCGGTGCGAAATTGGCGAGCTCGAACTGAGGCATCGGATCAGACTCTTTAGGCTGGTGTCGGCCCGGCTCAGCCCGCGAAGGCGAGGTAGAGCGAGACGACCGCCGCGATCAGGCCGAGCGCCTCGACCACCGCGAAGCCCAGGAATAGGCGGCCCGAGATGCGCGGCTCGGCATCGGGATTGCGGAACGCGCCCTGGAGGTGGCTGCCGAACACATAGCCCACGCCGATGCCGGCAAGGCCCGCACCCATCGCCGCGAGGCCGGCACCGATGAACTTGGCTGCTTCAGGATCCATGATTGCTTCCTTTGGAGTGAAATCGATTAGTGGAGGTTGATCGCATCGTTGAGATAGATCGACGCGAGCAGGGCGAAAACATAGGCCTGGATGACCGCGATCAGCAGCTCGAGCGCGGCGAGCGCGATGTTCACGAACAGCGGCACCACGCCGAACACATAGGGCAACGCGCCGAACGATCCGAGCGCGACGACGAACGTGCCGAACACCTTCAGCAGCACGTGCCCGGCGGTCATGTTCGCGAACAACCGGATCGCGAGCGTGAACGGGCGTGCGAGGAACGATACCACCTCGATCGGCAGGATGACGATGCCGAGCGGAATGTTGACGCCCTTGGGCCAGAACAGGGTGAAGAAGTGCAGCCCGTGCTTCCAGAAGCCCACGATCAGCACGATCGCGAAGATGATCAGCGCGAGCGCGAGCGTGACCGCGACATGGCTGGTCGGCGTGAAGGCACCCACCCAGGGGATCAGGCCCAGGATGTTGAGCGCGAGCACGAAGATGAAGACCGAGAAGATCAGCGGCACGAAGCGGCGGCCGTTGGGGCCGACATTCTCGTCCATCATGCTGACGACGAAGCCGTAGACATATTCGACCGCGGCCTGCATCCGGCCGGGCACGAGCTTCGGGTTCGCGGTGCCGACGTAGAGGAACACCGCGACGATCGCGAGCGCGATCAGCATCCACAGCGACGAATTGGTGAACGACAGGTCCACGCCCGCGACCGGCGGGATCGGGTGCAGCACCCGGATCGCGAACTGTTCCATCGGATTGTTGCCGGCCATCGGTCGCGCTCTACTCGTTGTCGTTGGTCGGATCGGTGTCGAACTGCTTCGAGGTCGCCATCGCGCGGCGCAGGCCGCCGGCGAAGCCCAGAAGCAGGAAGACGATCATCAGCCAGGGCGTGGTGCCGAGCCACTTGTCGAGCAGGAAGCCGATCAGCGCACCCACCAGCACGGTGCCGACGAATTCGATGCCGACCGCCCAGCCCTTGCTCTCGGCCGCGCCCTCGGCATGGCTCACCGGCGCCTCATGCGCGGCTTTCGCCTGCGCGATGCGGCGGTCCAGATCATCGGACTCGTTCTGGCGGTCGTCAGCCAACGCTCGAATACACCCTGATATAGAAACGCCGCCAGACAAGATGCCGGCGACGAACAAACCCCGGGCGACGCAAGGCCCCCGTTGCGGCGTCCGTTTAGGAAAGGGGGCGTGGGGAGTCAACCGTTGCGGGAGACTTGTGAGCCCCTCCCCTTAAGGGGAGGGGTTGGGGTGGGGCCGTGCGGCAGGCGCACACTCTGCGAGACATCCCCCACCCCCAAACCCCTCCCCTTAAGGGGAGGGGCTTTTTTTGGTGGATCACACGCAGCGCGCGTCGCGCTCCGGCGCCGCCGACGTGCGGGTCTTCCAGCTGCCGTCGGGGGCCTTGTACTTCTCGCCGGGCACCGTCTTGGCGATCAGGTTGCAGCCGGCGACGAACGCCATCTGCTCGACCGTCGCACCGTTGGCGGCCTGCTTGGTGTAGGCGGCCTTGCGCTGGATGTTGATGTTGTTGACGAGCGCCTTCAGATCCGCCGTCGCTGCGCCGACGATGCCGAGATAGCCGTCGGGCTGCTCGCCGATCTGGCCGGCCGCGCGCGCCTTGGCATAAGCCGGATCGCGCTGCGCATAGGCGCTGGTGGCGAGGCCGGCGACGGCGAGGCCGCCGAGGCCGAGCGCCGCGAAGAAGATGAGCTTGCCGTGTTTCATCAGAAAATTCCCGGATTGTCCTGGATCAGCGATTTCGCCTCGCTGTCGAGACGATACACCACTTCCTGGGTGATGTTGACGTTGAGATTGATCTCGATCGGCTTGTCGGGGGCGTTCACCGTCACGCAGCCGCCGGTGGCGCCGCCTGCACCGATGAGCAGCATCGCGATCGCTCCCTTCATGCCTGCCGTCATCCTCCTGTCGGTTGGCGTCCATTCTGTTTCGGTCATGGCACGGTCTCGCTTTCGGTGGGCTGAATGGGCCGGTCAGCCGGCGTTGTCGAGGGCGCGGGCGCGCCCGCTTCGTTCTGCTGTTTGATGAGCGCGGGCAGGTTGCGCTGGATCAGGCGCGTGGGATCGTAGAGGCTCTGCGCCGAATCGAGCAGCCCGCGGAAGGGCGCGCGGATCTTGACGTTGAAGATGAAGGGCAGCTTCGCCAGCCGCTTGATCAGGAAGTTGCTCTTGGTGCCTTCGCCCTGGCTGACGCCGGCGAAGCGCACTTCAGTGACCATTTCGCCCGCGAGCGGGCCGTTCATCGTGATCGTCAGGTTCTTGTATTCGAGCGCCTTCAAGGCCTGAAACGCCATGTTGCCCCAGGTGCCGAGATCGTGCTGTGAGACTTCGCCGACATAAGCGAGCGAGCCGCCGCCTTCGCGCACCGTGAGGTGGCCGTTCTCGATCCGGCCGCCGGTCTCGTCGAACACCATGGGCAGCGTGCCGTCGAACACGCCGGTCGCGGTCAGGTTCTTGAAATCGAACTGCTGGAGGAATTGCGCGGCGTCCATGCCGGTGATGGTGAAGGTCAGCCGCTTCTGCTGGTGCTCGCCGAAATCGAGCAGCGTGGGTTCGAGCACCAGCGCACCGCCGGCGAAGGGCCATTTGCCCCCATCGACCTGCACCTGGGTCGAATTGAGGATGCGATAATGGATCACGCCCTCGGTCGCGGCGACGCCGGGGTTGACCGAGGCGACGGTCGCGACCTGGCCGGGCGCGCTCACCAAATTCAGCAGGTCGGTGAAGCGGATCTGGGTCGCCAGCCCCTCCACAGGGCCGAAGGCCGCGGCGAGATCGGTGTCGTCGGTGCCGAAGGTGCCGGTGCTGGTGACGCCATCGGGGCTCCAGGCGATGTGTCCCTGCCCTTTGACCGTGCCCTTGACGTCGGCGATCACGCCATAGGTGAGCCGGGTGAGCTGGCTGGGCTGGAAGCCATCGCCGAAAGTGATGCCCGGCACGGTGAGATCGGCATCGCCCGTGCCGGTCGACAGATCGTGGCCGATCCGCACGTCGGCGACCCTGGTGCCGGTCTCGGGCTCGGCGAGCGTGCCGGTGGCGGCAATGCGGTTGGCGGCGAGATCGAAGGCGACATCGTGCGAGACGAGCGGCTTGAAGCGCGGTTCCTCGGCGGCGTCGGAAACGGTGAGGCCGCCCGTGAGTGCAAGCTTGCCGGCCGCGAAGCGCCAGTCGCCGGCGGCATCGGAGAGAATCAACGGCACGGTGCCGATGCGGCCCCCCGCGCCCGAGAAGGTGCCCGCCACCGCGCCGTCCGCCATGTGGCCGTCGAGATGCGCGGCGTCGATCCGCGTCTGGCTGTCCTCGGCGCCGAGGCGTGCGGCGACATCGCTCAGCACGAAGCCGCGTTTTGCAAGCGCAAGCTCGGCGCCCGACGCATCGAGCGACAGCGGCGTCTGCCCGAGCCGCCCTTCGAGGTGCGTGGCCGCGAGCCGCGCGCCACCCGATAGCGACACGCCGTTCACCGCAAGCAGCGCGCCGCCCGAGGGGCAGAGCGTGAGGCGCGTGGGATCGAGCACGAGGCTCGATACCGCGAGGTGGTCGAACGAGAGCGGCGCGCACTGCCGGTTGACGAGCAACCGCCCTGCCCCGTTCCATGCGCCGTCGATCGGCATCCGCGCATTCTCGATTCGCCCGTCGCCGAGGGGGCCGGAGAGCGTGGCGGTGGTCGAGAAATGCGTCGATCCGTCCGGGTTCGCAGTGAACCGGACGGGGGTGAGCGCGAGCGAGGCGCCGTCGGCCGCATAGGGGCGGATCAGCGCATTGCCCGTCATCGGGCCGCGCGCGCGCTCCTGGTGGAGCTGCACCGCGGCGCTGGGCATCCCCCCGCCTTCGAGCGTCAGCAGGCCATCGATGCGCAGGCCCCGATCGGGCCAGGCAACCTGGACGCCGTCACCGCTCGCAAGCGTCGCGCTGGCACCGCTGGCGGCGTGGACGATCAGCCGCGAGACGCCGATCCGGCCCTGCCCCTTGGCCTGGAGCGCGTCGATATTGGCGGTGACGTCGAAATCGCGCGTCGCAGCGGCGCCGGCCTCGACGAGCTTCGCCATCAGCGGTCCGACGGGCGAGCCCTGCGCCGAATCGGCGGCCTTGCCGATCCTGACGCGCCAGGCGTCGGCGAGCCGCGCGTTGCGCGCACCCGCGCTGCCCTGAAAGGCGAGGAAGCCGTTCTCGACGCGATAGCCGCCTGCCAGCGAAAGCCGGGCGGCGGCCACATCAGCCGACACGACCGCGCCGGTCGCGAGATCGACCGAGCCCGAGGTGCGCGACGGCGAGCCTTCGAAATCCACGCTGCCGGCGATTTCGTGCGCCTGCGCCGCGGGCGTGCGCGCGCTGGTGATGCGCAAGCGCGCGCGACCCTGCCAGCGATCGAGCCGCTCGCCCAGCGTCGCCGCGACGATGCTGCGCGCGCCGTCGATCTTCGTGTCGCCGCAGGTGACGGTCCCCGCGCTGAGCGGGCCGGTGAGCGTCGGGCGCGCGTCGGTGATCGAAACGCGCAGCAGCGCGACGAGGCGATCGGCGGTGCATCCGGACAGCGCCAGCGTCTCCGCCACCGCGGTGACGTGTCCCGAAAAGCCGTCGTCGAGCCGGCCGCGCCCCGCCGCCTTGAGGCCAACCACGCCATAGGGCGTCTCAAGGTGCATCCGGGCGTCGTCGACCGTCACGTCGAGCGCGGGAAGCGCGAAGGGCTTGCCCGAGGGCGGCGGCAGCAACCGGTCGATCGCGCCGAGCGAGAGCGTGCCGTCTACTAATTTGCCGCGCAGGCGGACCTGACCGGCGCGCACCGCCGTCACCGACGCGCCGGTGAGGCCGATATCGGTCGACAGCTCCACCCAGTCGGCAACGAGATCGGGATGCGCGGGATCGCCGATGACGAGGTTGGTGAGGCGCTGACGCCCCAGCCCCAGATCGGCGATGTGGTAACGCGCCTTGACGCCCTTTTCGGCGAGCATCTGATCGACATAGCTCGCCGCGATCGGCTTGCGCTCGATCCACAGCCCGACGAGCGGCACGAGCACCAGCGCCGAGCCGCCGATCAGCCACCAGCGCAGGCGGCCAATCCGGGGGACGGCGCGGCGGCGACGCGGCGTCGGCGCGGCTTCCGCGGCCGCCTCGTCCTCGTCCTCGTCCACCGTCACGCCGCTCGCAACTCCTCGCCCCTCCCGCTCGGGCCGCGTTTCAAGCATAGGCAAGATGAACGTAGACACAATTGCGCATGCCACGCACCGCGCGTAATTCGTTGAACGCATGAGCGTTCCCGAGCCCGACCATAGCGGCCACCGCGCCCGGCTGCGCGAGCGCCTGATCACCGGCGGCGGCGATACATTGCTCGATCACGAGCTGATCGAATATCTGCTGATGCTGGCGGTGCCGCGGCGCGACACCAAGGGGCTCGCCAAGCGGCTGATCGCCGAATTCGGCGGGATGGCGGAGCTGCTTGCCGCCGATGCCGGATCGATCGCCCGGGTCAAGGATGCCGGCGACAGCGTGGTCGCGGCGATCAAGATCGCTCAGGCGGTCGCGATCCGGGTGCTACGCGCGGAGGTGTCCGCCCAGCCTGTGCTCGCCAACTGGCAGGCGCTGATCGACTATCTCAACGCGCGGTTGGCGCACCAGACGATCGAAAGCGTGCGCGTGCTCCACCTCAATACGCGCAACGTGCTGATCCGCGACGAGGAGATGAGCCGCGGCTCGATCGACGAATCGGCGGTCTATGTGCGCGAGGTGATCCGGCGCGCGATCGAGCTGGGCTCGGCGGCATTGATCCTCGTCCACAACCATCCCTCGGGCGATCCCGCGCCGAGCCGCGCCGACATCGAGATCACGCGCAACGTGATCGAGGCGGGCAAGCGGATGGGGATTGCGGTACACGACCACCTCATCATCGGCCGTGGGGGTCATGCGAGCATGCGGTCGATGGGATTGATTTAGGGCCGAACGGTCCTGATCCTCCCCGCGCCCGCGAGGATAAAAAAACGGCCGCCGGACGCTGGGTCCGACGGCCGGTCTCAGGGCTCGTAGCCGGTCCGTAGTGACTTACGAAGCGCCCTGGGACAGGAAGGCGATCAGTTCGCTTTTGCTCAAGACCGCATCCTTGTCGGTATCGGCGGTGGCGAATGCCTGGGTGCCCCAGGCCGCCATGTCGGAGCTGCCGGCCGCGACCGCGGGATCGCTCACGGCGCGCAGCTCGGTCATCCACGCGGTGAATTCGGTCTGGTCGAGCGTGCCGTCGCCATTGGTGTCGTAGGTCGGAAATTCCTGTTCGACCGCCTGCGCGACATCGTCGCCGGCGGGCGCGGGCTGCGCGACCTGCTGGTCGGGCGTAACGGCACCCGGCGGTGTCGCCGAATCCTGCGACGGTTCGGCGGGCGCCGGTTGCGCAGGCGGCGTCTGCGCCGCGTCCTGCGCCTGGACGACAGACGCGGACGCTGCGACAACGGCGGCAAACAGCACCTGCTTCAACATCCTCCTCCTCCTGCATCACCCGATTCAACCTCCACATGGGCGCTGCGGGTTCGCGCGCCATCGGTTTGTCGGCGCGGCTCGTCCCTGCTACCGCGCCCCTCGCCGCGACTCCGAGCCCGATTTGCGACGAGCCGCGGCGCAACGATCTTTCAAGAAGGACTTTGCCGCATGGTGCCGCGTTACGCCCGCCCCGCGATGTCGGACATCTGGACCCCCGACTCGCGCTTCCGCATCTGGTTCGAGATCGAGGCGCACGCCACCGACGCGCTCGCCGAGCTGGGCGTGGTGCCCAAGGAAGCGGCAGCCGCGATCTGGGAAAAGGGCGCGTTCGAGGTCGAACGGATCGACGCGATCGAGGCCGAGGTGAAGCACGATGTGATCGCTTTCCTCACCAACGTCGCCGAGCATGTCGGCGAACCCGCGCGCTTCATGCACCAGGGCATGACCAGCTCAGACGTGCTCGACACCTGCCTCGCGGTGCAGCTGGCACGGGCGAGCGATATCCTGCTCGACGATCTCGACAAGCTGCTCGAGGCGATCAAGCGCCGCGCGATCGAGCACAAATACACCCCCACGATCGGCCGCAGCCACGGCATCCATGCCGAGCCGGTGACGTTCGGGCTCAAACTCGCCCAGGCCTATGCCGAGTTCGACCGCAACCGATCGCGGCTCAAGGCGGCGCGCGCCGATGTCGCGACCTGCGCCATCTCGGGCGCGGTGGGGACGTTCGCGAACATCGATCCGCGCGTCGAGGCCCATGTGGCCGAGAAGATGGGGCTGACGGTCGAACCGGTCTCGACCCAGGTCATCCCGCGCGACCGCCACGCGATGTTCTTCGCGACGCTGGGCGTGATCGCGAGCTCGATCGAGCGGCTGGCGACCGAGGTGCGGCACCTGCAGCGCACCGAAGTGCTGGAAGCCGAGGAATATTTCTCGCCCGGCCAGAAGGGCTCGTCGGCGATGCCGCACAAGCGCAATCCGGTGCTGACCGAGAATCTGACCGGCCTCGCGCGGATGGTGCGCGGCTATGTGACGCCGGCGCTGGAAAACGTGGCCTTGTGGCACGAGCGCGACATCTCGCACTCGTCGGTCGAGCGCTTCATCGGCCCCGACGCGACGATCACGCTCGATTTCGCGCTGGCGCGGCTGACGGGCGTCATCGACAAGCTCGTCGTCTACCCTTCGCGCATGCAGAAGAATCTCGACCGGATGGGCGGGCTGGTCCATTCACAGCGCGTGCTGCTGGCGCTGACGCAGGCGGGGGTGAGCCGCGAGGACGCCTATCGGCTGGTGCAACGCAACGCGATGAAGGTGTGGGAATCGGACGGGCAATTGTCACTGATGGACTTGCTCAAGGCCGACCCGGACGTGACCGCTGCGCTGAGCCCCGAGGATATCGAGGCGCGGTTCGACCTCGATTATCATTTGAAGCACGTCGACACGATCTTCGCGCGGGTGTTCGGAAGCTAGGTTTCACATCGGCCTGGGCCACCCTCACCCTTTCCACTCGGCGCCGCCGAGCGGGGACGCGGAAGGGTGAGGGTGATCCGGATTTAACGATGACGCGTCACGCTCCAAACAGGGTCGTTACGCCAGCGATTGCATTTGCTGCAATCGCGAAGGCGTCCTTTGCGATTGCCTATTGAACCAGTGGGATTATCTGTGCTGCACCGCAACAAAGCGGGCGTCGGGCAAGGGGCCTGGCGCGCAGGAGACCAGAACAATGCGCAACTACGAGACGACGGCGTTCGGCGCCGTTGCCCTGATTGCCCAGGCGCTGGTCGTCGCCGCGATCTTCGTCGGCTGAACCAGTTTCCGGCAATCCCGCCTGCCGCGCCCGCACGGGTTCGGCAGGCGGCAGCCGGGATCGGTCACCTCAGCCGCCGACGGCCTTCTTCACCTTCGCGAAAAAGCCGGTCGCTTCGGGGCATTCCTCGCCCGTTTCGATTTCGCGAAACGCTTCGAGCAGCTCCTTCTGCCGTGCCGTCAATCTGGTCGGCGTCTCGACATCGATGCGCACGACTAGATCGCCGCGCCCGCGGCCCTGCAGCACCGGCATACCCGCACCGCGATGGCGGATCTCGCGCCCTGACTGGATACCCGCCGGAATCCTGATCTCGTAGACGTCGCCGTCGGGATTGGGGATCTCGATCGTGCCGCCCAGCGCCGCGGTGGTGAAGCTGATCGGCGCGCGCGTGTAGAGCGTGGTGCCCTCGCGCTCGAACAGCGGATGCCGGGCGACGTGGATAAAGATGTAGAGGTCGCCCGCCGGCGCGCCGCGCGCGCCCGCCTCGCCCTCGCCCGACAGGCGGATGCGGGTGCCCTCGTCGACGCCCGCGGGGATGTTGACGCTCAGCGTCTTGGTGGTGTCGACGCGGCCTTCGCCGCGGCAGTCGCGGCACGGATCGGCGATACTCTCGCCGATGCCCGCGCACGACGGGCAGGTGCGCTCGACCACGAAGAAGCCCTGCTGCGCGCGCACCTTGCCCATGCCGCCGCAGGTGCGGCAGGTCTGCGCTTCGGTGCCCGGCCGCGCGCCCGAGCCGCCACACGTGTCGCACGCGCCCGAGACGTCGATCGTGATGTCAGCCGACTTGCCGTGGAATGCCTCGTCGAGGCTGATTTCCATGTCGTAGCGCAGGTCCGCGCCGCGGCGTGCCTGTGGCCGGCCGCCGCCGCCACGCGCGCCGCCGCCCATGAACTCGCCGAAAATATCCTCGAAAATAT
This sequence comes from Sphingomonas sp., assembly GCA_035538935.1. Classification (GTDB taxonomy): domain Bacteria; phylum Pseudomonadota; class Alphaproteobacteria; order Sphingomonadales; family Sphingomonadaceae; genus Sphingomonas. Next base: position 122,229 of record DATLJH010000016.1, on the reverse strand, counting down.
CGCTGAACGCGCCGAAATCGGCCGCACCCGCGTGGCGCCCGCCGCCACCGTTCTGGAACGCGGCGTGGCCGAAGCGATCATAGGCCGCGCGCTTCTGCGGATCCTTGAGGCATTCATAGGCCTCGCTCACCGCCTTGAACTTGGCCTCGTGCTCCTTGCACCCGCCGTTCTTGTCCGGGTGATATTTGAACGCGAGCCGGCGATAGGCGGACTTGATCGTCCCCGCATCCGCATCGCGCGTGCAGCCGAGCAGCTCGTAATAATCGACTTGGGTGGTCATGATCGGCCCCCGCCCCTCCACTCGTCGCCCCAGCGGAAGCTGGGGTCTCGTGCCACGCACCGAAGCACTGCCGGCATGAGATGCCAGCGTTCGCCGGCATGACGAGGGGGGTGCATCACCTTACGCCTTGTTGTCGTCCACTTCCGAGAATTCGGCGTCGACCACATCCTCGTCGCCGCCGGCCTCGCTGCCGGTCGCGGCGCCCGCATCGGGCGAGGCTTCGGCCTGCTGCTGCTTCTCGTAGATCGCCTGGCCGAGCTTCATCGCGACCTGCGCGAGCGCGTTGGCCTTGTCCTTCATCGCCTCGGCGTCGCCGCCTTCGACCGCGGTCTTGGCCTCGGCGATCGCCGCCTCGATCTCGGACTTGAGGCCTGCGTCCACCTTGTCGCCATTTTCCTCGAGCTGGCGCTCGGTGGTGTGGATTAGGCTCTCAGCGTTGTTCTTCGCCTCGGCCGCCTCGCGGCGCTTCTTGTCCTCGTCGGCGAACTTCTCGGCGTCCTGCACCATCGATTCGATGTCGCTGTCCGAAAGACCGCCCGACGCCTGGATGCGGATCTGCTGCTCCTTGCCGGTGCCCTTGTCCTTGGCACTGACGTTGACGATGCCGTTGGCGTCGATGTCGAAGGTGACCTCGATCTGCGGCACGCCGCGCGGCGCGGGCGGGATGCCGACCAGATCGAACTGGCCGAGCATCTTGTTGTCGGCCGCCATCTCGCGCTCGCCCTGGAACACGCGGATCGTCACCGCCTGCTGGTTGTCGTCGGCGGTCGAATAGGTCTGCGACTTCTTGGTCGGGATCGTCGTGTTGCGATCGATCATGCGCGTGAACACGCCGCCCAGCGTCTCGATGCCGAGCGACAGCGGCGTCACGTCGAGCAGCAGCACGTCCTTGACGTCGCCCTGGAGCACGCCCGCCTGGATCGCGGCGCCGATCGCCACCACCTCGTCGGGGTTGACGCCGGTGTGCGGTTCCTTGCCGAAGAAGTCCTTCACGACGCTGCGGACCTTGGGCATGCGCGTCATGCCGCCGACGAGCACCACCTCGTCGATCGCGTCGGCCTTGAGCCCGGCGTCCTTGAGCGCCTTCTTGCACGGTTCGAGCGTGCGCTTGATCAGATCGTCGACGAGATGCTCGAGATCGGCGCGGCTGATCGTCTTCACCAGATGCTTCGGCCCGTTCTGGTCCGCGGTGATGAAGGGCAGGTTGACCTCGGTGGTCTGCGCCGAGGAAAGCTCGATCTTCGCCTTTTCCGCGGCTTCCTTCAGCCGCTGGAGCGCGAGCTTGTCCTTGGTGAGGTCGATGCCTTCGGCCTTCTTGAAGTCTTCCGCGAGGAACGACAGCAGCTTGGCGTCGAAATCCTCGCCGCCGAGGAAGGTGTCGCCGTTGGTCGCCTTCACCTCGAACACGCCGTCGCCCACCTCGAGGATCGAGATGTCGAACGTGCCGCCGCCGAGGTCGTAGACCGCGATCGTCTTGTTCTCGTTTTTGTCGAGCCCATAGGCGAGCGCGGCCGCAGTCGGCTCGTTGATGATGCGCAGCACTTCGAGCCCGGCGATCTTGCCAGCATCCTTGGTCGCCTGGCGCTGGGCGTCGTTGAAATAGGCGGGCACGGTGATGACGGCCTGCGTCACCGTCTCGCCCAGATACGATTCGGCGGTTTCCTTCATCTTCTGGAGGATGAAGGCCGAGATCTGCGCCGGCGAATAATCACTGCCGCCCGCCTGCACCCAGGCGTCGCCGTTCTGGCCCTTGACGATGGTGTAGGGAACGAGCTCCATGTCCTTCTTGGTCATGGGATCGTCGAAGCGGCGGCCGATCAGGCGCTTGACCGCGAACACGGTGTTGTCCGGATTGGTGACCGCCTGGCGCTTGGCGGGCTGGCCGATCAGGCGCTCGCCGTCCTTGGCGAAGGCCACCACCGACGGCGTCGTGCGCGCGCCCTCGGCATTTTCGATCACCTTGGGCTTGCCGCCTTCCATCACGGCGACGCAGCTGTTGGTCGTGCCCAGGTCGATTCCGATTACTTTAGCCATAGTCCCTCGTTGGCCCCGAATATGAAAACAAAGATCGGCAGCCCGCCCCACCGGAAAAGGCGACGCGAACAACCGTTACGTCTGCGGATATAGGGGGGCTTCGCCTTGCCGCAAGATTGCAGCATCCGTAGACATGCGGCTGTCCCGAAGCTGCACGAAGAGGCCCCGTGTCGAGATCAGCGCCATTTGCCATCGTCCTTGCGGCCGCCGCGGCGCTCTCCGGCTGCCACAAGCAGGACCAGATCGCCGTCACCGACGCCTGGGTACGGCTGCCCGCGGTGCCCGGCCGACCGGCGGCCGCCTATTTCACGCTGCACGGCATGTCCAAGGATTCGGCACTGATCAATGTCGCGACCACGGTCGCGATCCGCACCGAAATGCACGAAAGCATGACCGAGCACGGCATGGCGCGCATGGCGCCGATCAAGACCGTGCCGCTGCCCGCCGATGCGACCGTGGCGTTCGCGCCCGGCGGCAAGCATGTCATGCTGTTCGAGATGAACCCGGGCATCAAGCCCGGCGCCACGGTGCCGCTGACGCTGACCTTCACCGGCTTCCCGCGGGTCGAGGTGGACGCGGTCGCGGTCGCGGCGGGCGCGCCGGCGCCGTTCGCGAACAAGTGACCGCGTCCGCCCGGCCGCTGACCACGGGCGAGGTCGCGCTGGCCCGAAGCGTGTTCGGCAACGCGATCGATTACGGCCGGGCGACCATCGCGCGCCGCAAATGGGCGTTCTTCCAGCCGCGCCACGTGGTGATGGCGCCCTGCGGCTGCATCCATTTCCACCCCAGAGGCACGCTCTATCGCGCCGATTTCGCCACTGCGAGCCTAGGCGACCAGGGGCTGTTCATCCACGAGATGACGCACGTCTGGCAGCACCAGAAGGGCATCTTCCTGCCCGTCGCACGGCATCCCTTCTGCCGCTATGGCTATACGCTCCATCCCGGCTGGCCGCTCGCGCGTTACGGGATCGAGCAGCAAGCCGAAATCGTCCGCCACGCCTTCCTGCTGCGCCACGGCGCGCGCGTCGCAGGCGCCCCGCCGCTCGACCAGTATGAAAGCGTGCTTCCCTTTCGCCGCTGAGGCATGATCGGGCGACCGAGCGGATAGATCGAGGCATAATCGGGCCTTCGCCCCAAATTGTAGTCGTTAGAAGCGCTGCGGCGCTCGCGCGCCCATTGCCGTTCCTGGGCCTTCGTTTAAAACCCTGCAAGCGGTCATTGTCGCTGCCTTCTCCAGCCGGTTACAGGCGTTGACGCATATGCTAAGCCAGCCGAATGGGGCGCCGCTTCCTCTTGATAATGATCGTCTTGGCGCTTGGGACCGGTGACCTGCTGTTGCTCAAACGGCATTGGCATCACCGCGCCAATTTTGCTTCTGTTACGCATGTGGGCCTAGATTCGCTTTTCGTGATGGTTCCGACCTCCACGCAAGCAGCGGCGTTGCATAACGGGCGATGGAGCCCTGATCTCGCAAAAGCCGCGATTCCTTCCGAAGGTGAGGCGCTTCACAAAAGATCGATCACTTTGATTACTTTGGAACCGCATCCCACATACGGGAAGTTTCTCCAGGCGATCCGCAGCCTACGGGCACAACAGAAATGCAACGTCCTGATCCGAGAAGGAAACGTGCTTGTTGAGGGGCATACCAAGCCCGATCAACTCGAGATCCCGGCGTTGGTCTTGTGTGGAAGCGCTATCGGCGACGCTGGATTCTCCGGAACCCTGCCACCCGACGGTGTTGTGCGCCTTTGACTGGTCGGATCGACGGCCGCTTTTGATCTGACCATAGACTCGCGGCCTACACCACTCCGAACGGCACCACGTGGTTGTCCGCATCGTGCCCGATTTGCGCGCGCCCGAGATACGGCACGCCCATCTCGCCGCACCAGCGGGTGATCATCTGTTCGGGCGTCTCGGCGAAGGGCGGGTCGTTTTCCTGGACGTCGCGGATCGCGCCCAGCCGAATGCCGACGATGCCGCGAAGCTGCGTCGCGTGCGCCACCTGAAAGAGCATCCGGTCGATCCGGTAGAGCGGCTCCGACACTTCCTCGATCATCAGCACATGATCGGTGAGGTCGGGCAGCCACGGCGTGCCGATCATCGCCGTCAGGATCGCGAGGTTGAACGCGGCGGCGGGCTGGCTGCCGAGGCTGGGCTCGAACCCCTTGCGGCCCTGCGCGGTGAGCCAGGCGAGGCTGCGCGTCACTGTGATGTCGCCGCCGGTGCGGTCGATATCGATCGGCATCGGGCCGTGGACGGGGCGGCCGATGCGGCGGGCGTAGAGCGCGCCCAGCAGGAAGCCCGTGTCCGAATAGCCGAGATAGGTCTTGGCGTGCGCCGCCGGGCCGAGCTTGTCCATCACTCGGCTGAGGATGCGGTTCGAGCCGTAGCCGCCGCGGCCGAACCACAGCGCGTCGATCGCGGGGTCGTTGGCCATCTCGAGGAAGGCGGCGGCGCGCTGATCGTCGGTGCCCGCGAAATGGCCCGAGGAGAGGAAGCATTGCGGGTGGAAGACGAGGTCCACCTCGGGAAAGGCGATCGCGGCGAACGCGGCCGTCCGCGCCGCGACGGCCCGGCTCAGCTCGCGCGCAGGGGCTACGATCCCGATCCGCATGGCCATCACCCCGTTCGTTTCGAGCGAAGTCGAGAAACATTGCACCGCCGGTGCGCTCACCCGTGTCTCGACTTCGCTCGACACGAACGGCGGAGGGATTGCCGCCCCGTCCGAAACCGTCGATAGCGCGCACGCATGAGCGACGGCAAATCCTACTTCTTCGTCGGCATCGGCGGCTCGGGCATGATGCCGCTGGCGATGATCCTCGCCGCGCGGGGCGCGAAGGTGGCGGGATCGGATCGCGCGCTCGACGCCGGGCGCGTACCCGCCAAGTTCGACGCGCTCGCCGCGCGCGGGATCGCGCTGTTCCCGCAGGACGGCAGCGGGATCACGTCGGAGCAGATCGTCGTCGCCTCGGCAGCGGTGGAAGATACCGTGCCGGACATGGTCGCCGCCGCCCGGGTGGGCGCCGAACGGATGCGCCGCGCGGACCTGCTCGCCGCCCTGTTCAACGCCGCGGTGCTGCCGATCGGGGTGGCGGGGACCAGCGGCAAATCGACCGTCACCGGCATGATCGGCTGGATCCTGCACGAAACCGGGCGCGATCCCACGGTGATGAACGGCGCAGTGATGACCAATTTCGTGAGCGCCGACGCGCCGTTCGCAAGCGCGCTCGTCGGCGAGGGCGACGCTTTCGTGAGCGAGGTCGACGAGAGCGACGGCTCGATCGCGCTCTACCGGCCGCAAATCGCGGTGCTCAACAATGTCAGCCTCGATCACAAGACGCTCGACGAGCTGCGCATGCTGTTCGGGGCCTTCATCGGCCACGCCGCGCGCGCGGTGATCAACCTCGACAATGGCGAAGGCGCCGCGCTGGCGATGGCCTTGCCGGCCGAGCGACGACTGACGGTCGCGATCGAGGGCGACGCCGATCTGGTCGCGACGGCCCTCGACCCGCGCCCCTTCGGGATCGATTTCGACCTGATCGAGCGCGGCGAGCCGGCGATCCGCGTTTCGCTCCAGGTGCCGGGGCGCCACAACGTCTCGAATGCGCTCGCCGCAATCGGCGCGGCGCGCGCGGCCGGTGTGCCGCTCGCCAATGCCGCCGCCGCGATCGCGGGCTTCACCGGGCTCAAGCGCCGGATGGAGCGGATCGGCGACACGAACGGCATCACCGTGATCGACGATTTCGGGCACAATCCGGACAAGATCGCCGCCACGCTCGATACGCTCCACGCCTTTCCGGGCCGGCTGCTGATCCTGTTCCAGCCGCACGGCTACGGGCCGCTCAAGGTCATGCGGCGCGAGCTGGTCGCGAGCCTCGTCGAGCGCCTCACGCCCGACGACATGCTCGTGCTGCCCGATCCCGTCTATCACGGCGGCACGGTGACCCGCGAGGTGACGAGCGCTGACATCGTCGCCGACATTGCCGCGACCGGCGCCAACGCGCTCCACATTCCCGACCGCGAGGCCGCCGCCGCGCATCTCGTGGCCGAGGCGCGGCCCGGCGACCGCATCGTCGTGATGGGCGCGCGCGACGACACGCTGGGCGTGCTCGCCCGGTCGATGCTCGACCGCCTCTGACCGCAGGTGGCGGAACGCGCGTCGGCGTTGCCCGTTCATCCTGCGAAAGGACGGGCACCATGAACTTCAAGCGGATCGGCATCGGACTCGGCGGCATCGCGGGCGCGGCGCTGGCGGTGGTGGGCGGCGCGCTGCTCTACGACGTCGCGGCGCGCAAGGCAGGCCGGCGACGCGAAGGCCATGCCGCGCCCGACCTCGCCGAAGACGAGCCGCACCCGGGCCCCGGCGATCGTACGCCGCAGGCGTTCCGTCCCGATCCCGCCGCCCCCGTCCCGGCGTCCGAGCGCGAGGCGCTGGCGCCCGCCACGGCCCCCGCGCGAACGCTCGTCGAAGATCCCGGGGCGTTCGACAGCGAGCCGGCGCCGGCGAACGGCTGAGGATTATTTCCCGCCGTCGCGGCGCACCAGTGCGGCGACGCAGCTCGCGCGGTCGATCGGCGTGCCGTCGCGCTGGCGTGCATCGACATAGGTGACGCGCGGTTCGCCGCCCTTTTCGGGATAGAGATAGGCGTCAAGCACGCAGATCGGGCCCTGGAACTGGAGCTTGCGCGCGGCGCCTTCGCGGAAATCGGCGTCGGGCGTGCCGAACAGCGACGTCAGCCCGGCCGCGTTCTGCCCCATCACCCGTTCGAGCCCGGCCGTGCTGACCGGCATCACGACGCGGACCGGCGCCGTCGGCGCGGTGGGCGCGACGGTCGCGCAGCCGGCGAGCAGCACCGGGCCCGCGAGCAGCGCGGTCGTTCTTTTCAGGGCGTCCATCGCCTTCCCCTGCCCCCCATGCCTGCGAAGTGCAAGCGGCGGCGGCGCGTCGTCCTGCCGCCCTGCGGTTGCACTGCGCCGGGCGGCCCTATACGGCGCCGACACGATCGATCTGCATGGAGACCTACGTGACCAATCCCGCCTACGACGTCGTTGCGATCGGCAACGCCATCGTCGACATCCTCGCCACGGCGGACGACGCCTTCATCGCCGAACAGGGCATGACCAAGGGCTCGATGCAGCTCATGTTCTCGCCCCAGGAAGCCGACGCGCTCTACGCCAAGATGGGGCCGGGCCAGGAAGTGTCGGGCGGATCGGCCGCGAACACGGTGGCGGGGATCGCGGCGCTGGGCGGCACATGCGGCTTCATCGGCCAGGTCGCCGACGACGAGCTGGGGCAGATCTTCAAGCACGACATCAACAATGCCGGCATCCATTTCGATACCGCGGTGCGCGCCGGCGAGCCGACCACCGCGCGCTGCCTGATCTTCGTCACCCCGGACGGGCAGCGGACGATGAACACCTTCCTGGGCGCGTCGCAATTCCTGCCCGCGAGCGCGCTCGACCGCGATCTGATCGCTTCGGCCGAAATCCTCTATCTCGAAGGTTATCTGTGGGATCCCGAGGAGCCGCGCCAGGCGATGCGCACCGCGATCGAGATCGCGCGCAAGGCGGGGCGCAAGGTCGCCTTCACGCTCAGCGACGTGTTCTGCATCTCGCGTCACGGCGACGATTTCCGCAAGCTGATCGCCGAGGGCCAGATCGACATCCTGTTCGCCAACGAGAACGAACTGACCGCGCTGGCCGAGGTCGAGGATTTCGAGGCCGCGGTCGCGGCAATCGCGCCGCAAGTGCCCGTGCTGGTGGCGACGCGCAGCGAAAAGGGCGCGATCGCGGTGGCGAACGGCTCGCGCGCGGAGGTCTCCGCCGAGCCGATCGACAAGGTGGTCGATACGACCGGCGCAGGCGACCTGTTCGCGGCGGGCTTCCTCCACGGCCAGGCGCAGGGGCACGACCTCGAAACCTCGCTCAGGCTCGGCGCGATCTGCGCGGCCGAAATCATCTCGCACTACGGCGCGCGCTCGCAATGCGACATGAAGGCGCTCGTCGCCGCCAAGCTGGGATGAATTTCTAGGGCCGATCGACATTCGGGAGATGGCGAGTCGAAAATGGTGGTTTTCCGAGACCCGGAGCGCAGCGGACTAAAGGTCCGTGAGCACCGGAAGCTCGGAAGGGGGCCATTTGCGCAGCCGCCAGAACTGAATGTCGATCGGCCCTAGACTCAAATTCGATCAGCTTTTCCCATCCTCCCTCTCGTCACCCCGGGCTTGACCCGGGGTCCCGCTTCTTCCTTCTTCTTTGCTCGGGCCCAACGAAAGCGGAACGACTCAACCCGATCGAAAACGAGTCTCATTGAGGACAGCCCCCTTGGTCTGAAACCCCTGTCCTACACGTTCGTTTTATGTTCTACCCTGCGGGATGGAACAGGACGGCTCCCATCTCGTGCCCGCCGCGTTGCTCGATACCCGCAGCGACGCGACAGCGGCGCGCTGGCGTCGCGCCGGCGGCGCCCGTCGGGCGCATGGACGGTGCGTCGGTGTCGCCTCACTGTCGCGTTGGTGTCGCCACGCTATCGCGTCGCTGTCGCGCGCCGGTCGCCATCCCGAGGCGTTTGCGTCGCCTCGCCGTCGCATCCCGGGCAAAATCCTCGCGACGCGCTCCACTTTCTCCACTTCACACCGCCGGCAACAACGGCACCCGTCAAAGCAGGGCGACGATTCGGGCAGATCGACTACGCGTCCAGGCAGTGCCAGCCCGCTCCCAATCCCGCCTTCGAACAGCAGTACCTCACGGGAGGCGGAGCGGCACCGTTCTCCAGCAAAAAGGGCCGCGAGATCGCCTCCCGCGGCCCTTTTGTTTGGACAACCGACGCGGGCGTCAGACGCCCGGCGTCAGCGGCTCGCCTTCGTCGGCGGGCACCACCTCGACGATACCGCGGCCGAGCTGGCTCTTGCGATAGCCATAGGCGAAATAGACGACCAGGCCGAGCGCGCCCCAGATCGGCAGCACGAGCATCGCGGCGGCCGGCAGGTTGAAGAACAGGAAGATGCAGCCCACGATCGTCAGCGGTCCGATCACCCAGACGAACGGCGTGCGGAAGGCGCGCTGGCGATCCGCCGCCGTCTTGCGCAGGATCAGCACCGCGATCGCCACCATCATGAACGCGTAGAGCGTGCCCGCATTGGCAATGTCGGCGAGTTGCCCCACCGGCAGGAACGCCGCCGCGATCGCGACCGCCACGCCGGTGATCGCGGTCACGACATAGGGCGTCTTCCACTTCGGATGCACCTTGGACAGTCCCTCGGGCAGCAGCCCGTCGCGGCTCATCACGAAGAAGATGCGCGTCTGGCCGAACATCAGGATCAGGATCACCGAAGGCAGCGCGAAATTCGCCGCGATGCCGATCATGTTGCCGAAGCCCGACCAGCCGATCATGCGCAGGACGTGCGCCAGCGCCTCGTTGGAGCAGACCAGCGCATCGGCATATTGCGGCAACGCGCACTGGCGCGCGAGCTCTTCCGATCCCGCCGGGAAGGGGATGCCGTTGGGGCCCATGATCGGCTGGCCGCCGATCGTGCCGATCGCGCCGGCGGCGACCAGGATGTAGAAGACGGTGCAGAAGAGCAGCGAGCCGATCAGCCCGATCGGCACGTTGCGTTGCGGGTTCTTGGTTTCCTCGGCCGCGGTCGAGACCGCGTCGAAGCCGACATAGGCGAAGAAGATCGTCGCCGCTGCGCCGACCGCACCTACGCCGGTGCCGAACCCGCCGAACACGCCGGCGGGCAGGAACGGATTGAAGCGCGCCGTATCGAAGTCGCTCGACGGCAGCGTCAGCACGACGAAGGCAGTGAGCGCGGCCACCTTGATCAGCACCAGCACGGCGTTGACGCGCGCCGATTCGGTCGTCCCGATCATCAGCAGCCAGGTGATGACGAGCGCGATCACGACCGCCGGCAGATTGATGAACCCGCCCGGCGCGCCGCCCAGCGCGAGCGGCGCCGCCGCGAGCCAGGGCGGCAAGTGTATCCCGAAGAACTGGTCGAGGATCGTGCCCGAGAAATAGCCGGACCACCCCACCGACACCGCGCTCGCCGCGACCGCATATTCGAGGATCAGCGCCCAGCCGACCGTCCAGGCGAGCAATTCGCCCATCGTGGTGTAGGTATAGGTGTAGGCAGAGCCCGCCACGGGCACCATCGCCGCGATCTCGGCATAGCAGAGCGCGGCGACGATGCAGATCGCGCCCGCGATCGCGAAGGCGAGCATAAGGCCGGGCCCGGCCTTCTGCGCGCCGGCGGCGGTCAGCACGAAGATGCCGGTGCCGATCACGCAGCCGATGCCGAACAGCATCAGCTGGAACCAGCCGAGCGTGCGGTGCAGTGATTTCTTTTCGGCAGTCGCGAGAATCGCGTCGAGTGGCTTTACGCGCCAATCCATACAGATCATCCCCCCGGGGAAAGCGCGGCGTGTCGTGCCGCCGCGGATTGAAAATTGCGCGCGAACCTAAAGGCAAATCGCGCCGGCGCAAACCCCTAGCGCGCGAGCATTGGGCCGAGCGGTTTGCCGGCGAAAATGTGGACGTGGAGGTGCGCGATTTCCTGCAGGCTATCGAGCCCGGTATTGGCGAGCAGACGATAGCCCGGCTCGACCAGCCCGGCCTCGCGCGCGATCTTGCCGACCACGCGGACGAGGCTGGTGATCTCGAGGTCCGAGGCGCGGGCCGAGAAATCGTCCCACGAAACATAGGCGCCCTTGGGGATTACCAGGATATGCGTCGGCGCCTGCGGGGCGATGTCGTGGAAGGCGAGCACATGCTCGTCTTCATAGACCTTGTTCGCCGGAATCTCGCCGCGCAGGATCTTCGCGAAGACGTTCTGGTCGTCATAGGGCTGCGTCGCGTCGACGGGCATCATTCACTCCCTTCGCTGGGCCTTTTCCTCGAGTCCCGACAGGCCCTCGCGGCGCGCGAGTTCGGCGCGCACGTCGTCGAGCGAGAGCCCGGCATCGGCGAGCAGCACAAGCAGGTGGAAGACGAGATCGGCGGCCTCGGGCACGATCGCGGCGGGGTTGTCGCCCATCGCGGCGATGACGGTCTCGACCGCTTCCTCGCCCACCTTCTGCGCGATCGCCGCGCGCCCTTTCACGAAAAGCCGCGCGACATAGGAGGCGTCGGGATCGCCGTCCTCGCGCGATCGGATCAGCGCTTCGAGCGCGTCGAGCTGGTCGGAAGCCATGCGCGCTGGCTGGCGCATGGGGAGCGCGAGGTCAATCCTCGCGATGCTTGTCGAAGCGGCGGCGCATCGCCCGGCGCGCGAGCAACAGCCCCGCCGCGGCCATGACGAACAGCGCGATGTCGGAGAGTTCGGGCGCAGTACGCTCCTTGACCACGCCCGAATGCGGCGGCGGATCGGCCGCGAGCGCCGGGGCGGCAAACAGCAGCAGGGGGAGCAGCACGCGCATCGGAAGCGGTCTAGCCGCGTCGGGTTAACGCCCGCCAAACCTCAATAGGCGCGCTCGCCCACCACGTTGCCAGGCGGATCGTAGCGGCAGACGAGCACATCGTCGCGCGCGTTGCTCGCGAGCGCGCAGCCGACGCGGCGCGTGTTCCGCCACACGATCTGCGCATAATGCACCGCGTCGCGATAATCGCCGGTGGTGCTGAAATCGGGCGTGACGCCGTTGGTGAAGAAGCGCTTCTCGTCCACCCAATGGCCGACCATCTCGTCATAGCCATAGGCACCGCCCGTGCCCGTCCACAGATTCTCGCCCTCGCGGCCAGGGCCTTGCGGCTGATCGGCATGTTCGAAGCGCCCGGTGCGCGCGAGTTCAAGCGCATAGGCGCGGGCATGCTCGGCAAGCGTCGCATCCCAGACGAGCGGCGGCACGCCGGCACGGGTGCGCGCGGCGTTCTGGTCGTCGAGCATTGCCGTGCGCAGCAGCGCATCGCCACGCGGAGCAGGCGTGCTGCTCGCGCGTTCCTCGACCACGCGCTGGGGGCCGTCGGGGGCGCAGGCCGCCATCACAAGCAACGCCAGCATCGCGATTCCCTTCATCCGCTTTCCTTTCGCTCCCGCCGCCGCCATATCGCGCGCGCCATGAACGCCAGCCCAACATCCGATCTCGCGCTTTACGTCCATTGGCCCTTCTGTGTCTCCAAATGCCCCTATTGCGACTTCAACAGCCATGTCCGCGAATCGGTGGACCAAGCGCTATGGCGTCGCTCGCTGCTCGCCGACCTCGCGCATGAGGCGACGCAGGCGCAGGGCCGGCTGGGCTCGATCTTCTTCGGCGGCGGCACGCCCTCGCTGATGCCGCCCGAAACGGTCGCGGCCGTGCTCGACGCAGCCGAACGCGCGTTCGGATTCGCGCCCGATATCGAGGTCACGATCGAGGCGAATCCGTCGTCGGTCGAGGCAGCGCGGTTCGCCGATCTGGCGACGGCGGGGGTCAACCGCGTATCGCTGGGGCTGCAGGCGCTCGATGACGAGGCGCTGCGTTTCCTCGGCCGGGCGCACGACGTCACCGAGGGGCTGGGCGCACTGGAGACCGCGCAAGCGGCGTTCGCACGGGTGTCGTTCGATCTGATCTATGCTCGCCCCGGCCAGACGTGCGCGCAATGGCAGGCCGAACTCGGTCGCGCGCTCGGCTTCGGCACCGGGCATCTGTCGCTCTATCAGCTCACGATCGAGCCCGGCACGCGCTTCGCGACCGAGGCCGCGGCGGGGCGGCTCGTGATCCCCGACGCCGACGCCGCCGCCGACCTGTTCGAGGCGACGCGCGCGATCACGGCGGCGGCGGGGCTGCCGGCCTACGAAATCTCGAACCACGCGCGGCCGGGCGCGGAGAGCCGGCACAACCTGACCTATTGGCGCTACGGCGACTATCTGGGCATCGGCCCCGGCGCGCACGGGCGGCGCGGCGGGCTCGCGACCTTCCGGCGGCGCAAGCCCGAAAACTGGCTCGCGGCGCTGGAGCGCAACGGCCACGGCATCGAGAGCGAGGAGCCGCTCGACCCGCGAACCCGCGCGACCGAGGCGTTGTTGATGGGGTTGCGGTTGGAGGAGGGCGTGGATCTCGGCCGCGTCGCCGCACTCGGCAACACGACGGCGGACGCACTGATCGATGCCCGCGCGGCCGATCGTCTCGCCGACGAAGGGCTGCTCGCGCGCGACGGCAATCACCTGTGCGTCACCAGCGCGGGGATACTGCTGCTCGACGCGATCCTGTCGGCGATCATCATTGCGGCATAGGTGGTCGCCTAAGATCGATCGTTCATCGCCTTACGAAACCCGTCGTCACCCCGGACTTGTTCCGGGGTCCGCCCCTCCTTTCGCGCCGCCATCGATTGTTGCATGGCGGATGCCGGAACAAGTCCGGCATGACGAAGAACTTCGTCCATCACTCCAATAACTAGCGCTCATCGAAGCTGCGCCGCGCCTGCGCCACACGGTCGAAATTCTCTTCGGCCCAGCGCCACACGCCGCAAAACGCCTCGCCCAGGCCGAGGCCCAGATCGGTCAGCCGGTAATCGACCCGCGGCGGCACCACGGCGTGGACGGTGCGCGTCACCATGCCGTCGCGCTCCATCTGGCGCAGCGTCTGGGTGAGCATCTTCTGGCTGATCCCGTCGACGCGCCGGAAGATCTGCGTGAAGCGCAGCTCGCCATGCTCCTCGAGCACCTCGAGCACGATCATCGTCCATTTGTCGGCGACGCGGCCGATCAGTTCGGTGACGAGCACTTCGATCCGGGGGTCGATCGGCTCGTGTGCAGCGGAGTCGCGGGCCATACTTTCCATCGGGTATGTATAAATCTTTCGGGTGCCTTCTTTCCAGTCGATCGTTGCGCCCTAGATCGTCCGTGTCATTTCCAGGCAGGAGAAAATCCATGAAGCAGACCGGCAACACCATTCTCGTCACCGGCGGCGGATCAGGCATCGGCGCGGCGCTGGCGCAGCGCCTGCACGATCTCGGCAACAAGGTGATCGTCGCGGGACGGCGGCGGGAAGCACTCGACCGTACGATCGAAGGCCGCGCCAACATGGCCGCGATCACGCTCGACGTCGAAGACGCGGGCGCGATCGAGGATTTCGCGAAGCGCATGGTGGCCGAGCATCCGGGCCTCAACGTCCTCGTCAACAACGCGGGCATCATGCGCTTCGAAGACGCGACACAGCGCCGCGATCTCGCCGATGCCGAAGCGACGATCATCACCAACCTGCTCGGCCCGATCCGGCTGATCGATGCGCTGGTCGACCATCTGTCAGCGCAGGACGACGCAGCGATCGTCAACGTCACCTCGGGGCTCGCCTTCGTGCCCCTGCTGACCACGCCGACCTACAACGCCACCAAGGCCGCGATCCATTCGTACACCATGGCGCTCCGCGCGCTGCTGAAGGACAAGGTCGAGGTGATCGAGCTCGCCCCGCCCGCGGTGCAGACCGACCTGACGCCGGGCCAGGCGACGCGGACCGGCTATCAGCCGCTCGACGAATTTGCCGACGAAGTGATGGCGCTGTTCGCGCAAGACCCGACGCCGCCCGAGATCCTGGTCGAGCGCGTCAAATTCCTGCGCAATGCCGAGGCCGAGCAGCGGTTCAACGAAACGCTCGTCCAGCTCAACGCCTTCGCCCAGGCCGCCCGCGAAGGGACGGCCTGAATCCCGACGCCGGCGCCGTTATTTACCAAACCCCTTCGGCGCCGGCGACACCGTGATGATCGTGCCGCCCCGGATTTCCTGCACCTCCAGCGCGCGCTGGGCGACGCCGTCGCGGCCGAAGCGGAAGGCGCCGTCGATGCCTGAGAATCCGCCTTCCTCGCGCAGTCGCGGTTCGGGGAAGGCGGTGCCCGGCTTCCAATCGCGCGCAAGGCGGACCGTCAGCAGCACCACGTCATAGCCCAATGTCGACAGCCGGTAGGGCGCCTTGCCGAAGCGCGCACGGTATTTCGCGGCATATTGCCGGTAGAGCCCGTCCGACACGCTCGCGAACCACGCGCCGTTGAGCACCGATTTGCCGGCAAGCGACGATTCGGTGTTCCACAATTCGGTGCCGAGCAGGCGCTCGCTGCCGCCGCTCTTGCGGATCAGCGGCGCGGCGGCCGCGGCGGTCTCCCCGGTGTCGGCGATCAGCACCGCGCCATAGGGGCCCTTCGCCGCGAGTCGCTGCACCGCGCCCGCCAGCGCGTCGCGCGACCGGCCGTAGGTTTCGAGCGCCATCACCTCGCCGCCTGCATCTTCCACCGCGCGCAGGAAGGCGGTCGACGCGCGCCGGCCGTAGAGGCCGACCGGGATCAGCCCGGCATATTGCGTCACGCCGCGCTGGTGCGCGTAATCGACGACGCGGTCGATCGACTGCGCGGGCGAATAGCCGAGCACATAGGTGCCGTTGCCCGCGACCGAGACGTCGTTGGAGAAGGTGATGACCGGCACGTGCGCCGCGCGCGCGATCGGCGAGACGATTTTGACGTTCTCCGACAGGAGCGGCCCGATGATCAGCTTGTTACCGTCGCTGAGCGCCTGTTGCGCGGCAAGCGCCGCGCCCTTGCTGGTGTCATAATTGGTGATCCGCACGCGCTGGCTCTGCGAATCGAGCAGCGCCATCATCGTCGCATTGGCGATCGACTGACCCACGCCGGCATTGGTGCCCGTCAGCGGCACGAGCAGCGCCACCCGGTTGCGCTCGGTATCCGTCGGGATGCCCTGCTCGACGGTGGGCCGCGTTTCAGGCGGCGGCGCGCTGGGCTCGACAGGGGGCGGCCCCTTGGGCACCAGTGTCTGACAGCCCGCCAGGAACGCGGTGGCGACGATCGCCAGCGTCTTCAGGAGCGAGCGGCCCCGTTGCGGTTCGACCATCGCCTCTGCCATGACTGCTCCTCGTATGAACACGATACTCTCGCCCGGCCTCTATATCGTCGCAACCCCGATCGGCAATCTCGGCGACCTTTCGCCGCGCGCTGCGGCGATCTTGTCACAGGCCGATGTGATCGCGGTCGAGGACAGCCGCGTGACGGCGCGGCTCCTCCAGCACATCGGCGTCAAGCGCCCGATGATCCCCTATCACGATCACAACGCGGACAGCGTTCGCCCGGGCCTGATCGCGCGGATGGGGCACGAGGCGGTGGCGCTGGTGTCCGACGCGGGCACGCCGCTGATCTCCGACCCCGGCTACAAACTGGTGCGCGACGCGCGCGCGGCGGGACACGCGGTGGTGACGATCCCCGGCCCGTGCGCGGCGGTGGCGGCGCTGACGCTGGCGGGGCTGCCGACCGACCGCTTCCTCTTTGCGGGCTTCCTGCCGCCCAAGGCCAAGGCGCGCGCCGACGCCATCGCCGAACTGGCCGGTATCCGCGCGACCCTGGTGCTTTACGAATCGGGCCCGCGCCTCGCCGCCGCGCTCGCAGCACTCGCCGATGGCCTCGGCGACCGCGACGCGGCGGTGACGCGTGAGATCACCAAGCGCTTCGAGGAAGCGGTGACGGGCAGGCTCACCGCGCTAGCCGCACGCTATGCCGACGCGCCGCCCAAGGGCGAGATCGTGATCGTGGTGGCGCAGCCCGGCGACGCGCCGCCGGCCGACTCAGCCGAGGCCGAAACCGCGCTCGCCGAGGCGCTGACCCGCCTCCCTGCCTCGAAGGCGGCCGGCGAGGTGGCGAAGCGCTTCGGCCTCGACCGCAAGGCGCTCTACGCGCGGGCGCTGGAGATGAAATCGTGAACTCCCCTCCCGCTTGCAGGAGGGGTCGGGGGAGGGCATGTCCGAAACGTGGCGATCTTGAACAAGCCCTCCCCTAACCCCTCCCGCAAGCGGGAGGGGAATCGCGACCGCCGCCTCGCCGAGGCCTCGGGTCGGCGCGGCGAGCGGCTGGCGGCCTGGTGGCTGCGGCTCAAAGGCTGGCGCATCCTCGATCGTCGCGTGCGCACGCCCGCAGGTGAGGTCGATCTGGTGGCGAGGCGGGGCAACCTGGTGAGCTTCATCGAGGTGAAGATGCGCAACTCCGCCGCCGAGCTCGATTTCGCGATCGACGAGCGGCGGCTGGCGCGCGTCGCGGCGGCGGCCGAAATGCTGATGCCGCGCTACGCCGCGAACGGCGAGGACATCCGCGTCGACGTGATCCTGCTCGCGCCCGGCACGCGCCCGCGCCACATCGAGAATGCCTGGATCGGGTGACTTCGCAGGCACGCGCCCCTACATGCCCGACGCACCAGAGGAGACCCCCATGCCGCTTCGCGTCGCCGTCCAGATGGACCCGCTCGACAAGATCAACATCGCCGGCGATTCGAGCTTCGCGCTGATGCTGTCCGCGCAGACGCGCGGGCACAGCCTGTTCCACTACGCCCCCGAAGACCTGAACTATGCCGACGGCCACGTCTGGACCGAGGCGCATCCGGTGACGGTGCAGCGCGTCGAGGGCGATCATTTCACCTTCGGCGCCCCCGTGCGGCTCGATCTCGGCGACGAGACCGACGTCGTATTGATGCGGCAGGATCCGCCATTCGACCTCGGCTACATCACCGCGACCCACCTGCTCGAGCGGATCGGCGACCGCACGCTCGTCGTCAACGATGCCGCGAGCGTGCGCAACGCGCCCGAAAAGGTATTCGTGCTCGATTTCCCCGAATTCATGCCGCCGACGCTGGTGACGCGCAGCCTGGCGGAAGCGCGCGCCTTCCTGGCGCGGCATGGCGAGATCGTCATCAAGCCGCTCCACGGCAACGGCGGCAAGGCGGTATTCAAGGTGGGCCGCGACGGCGCCAACCTCGCCTCGCTGGTCGAGGTGTTCAACACCGCCTATCGCGAGCCGCACATGATCCAGAAATTCCTGCCCGAGATCGCCGAGGGCGACAAGCGCATCGTCCTTGTCGACGGCGTCGTCGCCGGCGCCATCAACCGGCTGCCGGGCGAGGGCGAAATTCGCTCCAACCTCGCCGCCGGCGGCTCGGCGGCGAAAACCGAGCTGACGCCGCGCGAACAGGAAATCTGTGCGGCGCTGGGGCCGGAACTCGAGAAGCGCGGGCTGATCTTCGTCGGCATCGACGTGATCGGCGGCAAATGGCTGACCGAGATCAACGTCACCTCGCCCACCGGCATCGTGGCGATCGACCGGTTCAACGGCACCGATACCTGCGCGATGATCTGGGACGCGATTGAGCGCCGGGTCGCGGCGCATGCTTAATCCCCCCTCCCGTCCACGGGAGGGGTCGGGGGAGGGCTTGTTCGCCGCCCCGACGGTCGATCCTGGAACGCGCTTTCCCCTACCCCCTCCCGCAAGCGGGAGGGGAATGTGACCGACCTGATCCTGCGGATCATCACCGCGGGCGGCTATTGGGGAATCGCGGCACTGATGGCGCTCGAGAACATCTTCCCCCCGGTGCCGTCCGAGGTGATCATGGGCTTTGGCGGCATCGCCGTCGCGCACGGGCAGATGGCCTTCTGGCCGCTGCTCGTCGCGGGGACGATCGGATCGGTCGCGGGCAATTACTGCTGGTATCTGGTCGGGCGGCGGCTCGGCTACCGGCGGCTGAAGCCGCTCGTCGACCGCTGGGGCCGCTGGCTGACGCTCGACTGGGAGGATGTCGAGCGGCTCGAACGCTTCTTCGCGGCGCATGGCGGCAAGACGGTGCTGCTGTTCCGCGTCATCCCCACCTTCCGCACGATGATCTCGCTGCCCGCCGGGTTGATGCACGTGCCGACGGGCAAATTTCTCGCGATGACGGCGATCGGCACCGCGATCTGGAACGCCGTGCTGATCGCCGCGGGCTATTGGCTGGGGCACAATTTCAGCCAGCTCGAACATTATACCGGCCCCGTCGCGATCGGCGTGGTCGTGCTCGCGGTCGGCTGGTATCTCTATCGCGTCGTGACGTGGAAGCGGCGGCGATAGAGATTTTCCCCATGTTTCTCGCCTCCCCGGCGGAGGCCGGGGCCCAGTTGGGAAGGCGAAGGTAACGAGGCGCAACGCCAATCAATTTCAGCTTCGTAGCTGGACCCCGGCCTTCGCTGGGGAGGTAATCGGAAGAGAAGATCACCCGACGGATCGCCGCCTACGCCCGCGGATGCGCATTGCGGTAAACGTCCATCAAATGCGCGGCATCGACGGCGGTGTAGATTTGCGTCGAGCTCAAACTCGCATGGCCGAGCAGTTCCTGGAGCGCACGCAGGTCCGCCCCGCGCCCCAGCAGATGCGTCGCGAAGCTGTGGCGCAGCGCGTGCGGCGTGGTGCGGTCGGACAGCCCCAGCGCGCCCCGCGCCCGCTGCACCGCGCGGCGCACGATCGCCGGCGACAACGGCCCGCCTTTGGCCCCGCGAAACAGCGCCGCATCGCGCGCGATCGGCCAGGGGCATTGCGCCGCATAGGCCTCCACCGCCTCGCGCACCGGCGGCAGCAGCGGCACGATCCGCGTCTTGTCGCGTTTGCCGGTGACGCTGATCGTCTCGCCGAACGGCAGCACCGCGCCCGTCAGCCCCACCGCCTCGCCGATGCGCAGGCCCGCGCCGTAGAGCAGCAGCAGTACCGCCCAGTCGCGCGCGGCGATCCACGGCTTGGCGGCGTTCTCCGCCACCTCCTCGGCGAGCGCGACCGCTTCGTCGGGCGAGACGGGGCGCGGCACGCCCTTCTTGACGCGCGGCCCCTTGAGGCGGGGAGCTGCGCCCTCGCCGACCGCGAAGGCGAGGAATCCGCGCACCGCCGAGAGTTCGCGCGCCGCCGAGGCGTTGCCCAGCCCCTGCCCGCGCCGATGCGCGAGGAACGCCCTGAGGTCCGCCGCCGACACCTTCGCGAGCGCCGCGCGATCGACGGGCCCGCCCCAATGCTGCGTCAGGAAGCCGAGCAGCCGCTCGGCGGTCGCCTGATAGGCGCGCACCGTATGCGCCGACCGCCGCCGATCGCGCGCGAGGTGTTGGCCGAATTCCCCCGCGAGCGTCGTCATGATCAGCCGATCGTCTGCCCCGTCTTCGCCCAGTCGGCGAGGAAGCCCTCGATTCCCTTGTCGGTCAGCGGGTGCTTGACGAGCTGGCGGATCACGGCGGGCGGCGCGGTCATCACGTCCGCCCCGATCTTCGCCGATTCGAGCACATGGATCGGGTGGCGCACGCTGGCGACGAGGATCTCGGTGTCGAAGGCGTAATTGTCGTAGATCAAACGGATGTCAGCGATCAGCTGCATCCCGTCGAAGCCGTTGTCGTCGTGCCGACCGACGAAGGGCGAGATGAAGCTCGCCCCCGCCTTGGCCGCGAGCAATGCCTGATTGGCCGAGAAGCAGAGCGTGACGTTGACCATCGTGCCGTCGTCGGTCAGCGCCTTGCACGTCTTGAGGCCGTCGATCGTCAGCGGCACCTTGATCGCGACATTGTCCGCGATCTTCCGCAGGATTTCCGCTTCCTTCATCATCGTCGCGTGGTCGAGCGCGACGACCTCGGCGGAGACGGGGCCGGGGGTGATCCCGCAGATCTCCTTCACCACCTCGAGAAACTGGCGGCCCGATTTGTGGATCAGCGAGGGGTTGGTGGTGACGCCGTCGACCAGCCCCGATTCTGCGAGATCGCGGATTTCGGCGGTGTCGGCGGTATCGACGAAGAATTTCATGCTGGGGCCTCTGGGTCTGGCTGGGTGATGTGGACGGCCAGGCGACGCGCGGCCGGTTCGCCGCACATCATGGCAAATTCGCGCGGCGGGGGACAGCGCCGAATCGCGAAGGATTCTGAATTCACGGTACCGGCCCGCTCCCCACCCCACCTCCCAGTCAGCATAATGTCTTGGGTGGTGAGGTGGGGGAGCGGGCCGGTGCCGCTTCCGTGCAAGCGGATCAACGTCTAAACAGCCATCATGCTCGGATTGCTGCTCGGCCTGGCTGCAACGACGCAATGCCCCCACGATCCCGCGACCACAGCGGGGCTGCGCGCGGCCGAGGCCGATTGGGTGGCGGCGATCGAGACGCACGACGTCGCCCGGCTCGGCTGCCGGCTCGCCGTCGAGTTCACCGATGCCGACTGGCGTGGCCGCCGAGTGCCGCGCGCCGCCGTGCTCGCCCGGCTGCCGACGCGCGATCACGGCCGCCTCGCGCTCAGCGATCTGGAGGTTGCGATCCACGGCGCCGTCGGCACGGTGCGCGGCGTCAACACCCAGACCGCCGCCGACGGCACGCTCGCCGGGCGCGTGCGCTTCACCGACCTGTTCGTGCATCGCGACGGACGCTGGCAGGCGATCGCCGCGCAGGAAACGGTGATCGCGCCCGATCGGCCCGAATCCTAGACTCGTAGTCGATCTGTTCGACTCGTCGTCCCGGACCTGGGTTTTCATCGACGCCCTGCGTTGGCGGATGCCCTTGTTGCGGGCGGTGTGAAGTGGAGAAAGTGGAGCGCATCGCAGGGTTTTTGCCCAGAATGCGACCGCAACGCCCCCGGATGGCGACGGGGACGCGACACCAACGCGTGCCCAACGCGACAGCATGGCGACACCGACGCGACACCCATGCGTCCGACACGCGCCGCCGGCGCGACGGCAGCGCGCCTCGGTCGCGACGCTGCCGGTATCGCGCAGCGCGGCGGGCGCAGAGGAGCAGTGCTGTTCCATCCCGCAGGGTAGACCATAAAACGACCGTGTAGGACAGGGAGTTCAGAACCCCCGGGACGGCCCCGTCGAGATCCCAGACCCGTCTTCGATCAAGTTGAGTCGCACCCCGATTTGGGCCCGAGCAAAGAAGAAGGAAGAAGCGGGACCCCGGGTCAAGCCCGGGGTGACGAGTGGGAGGATGGGAAAAGCTGATCGAATTTGAGTCATGGGCGGATCGACATTCAGGAGATGGCGAGTCGAAAGTGGTGGTTTTCCGAGGCCCGGAGCGCAGCGGACTAAGGTCCGTGAGCACCGGAAGCTCGGGGAACCGCCATTTGCGCAGCCGCCGGAACTGAATGACGACCGGCCTAGGCGCGGATAATCATCATCCGCACCCGATCGGTCTTCATTCCCGAAAGCTGGAGCGCGTAGCGGCCGGGCGTCAGCTTGAAATCGACGATCTTGCGGATACCCGAGCATGCCGGGCCGTGCGCATGGCTCACCGACGCCAGCACCGCCCCGTCACGCACCATGTCGACCCAGGCCGCTTCGCTGAGCGCGACGCGATAGGTGCCCGCGACGGCGATCTCGATCGGCACCAGCGCTGCGCGGCCGGGCCGGGCGACGCTCGTCGCGGCGAGGCCGCGCACGGTGGCGGGATCGCGCGCCTCGACGGCGAACGCCTTGCCGATGGCGGGCGCGGCTGTCGGCTGCCGCCACCCCGCGAGCGCCGGCGGCAGCTCGGCCGGCCGATCGCACGCGGCAACGGGCGCGGCTTGCGCGACCAGCAATGGCAACAGCAACGACAGCATGATTTCCCCAGCGATCCGCAACGGCGCGCATTCTATCGCATCCCGGCCACCGTCGATAGAGCCGATGCCGGTTGCAACAAATGTGACCTGATGCTGTCACGCAGATGTCATCGATCTGCATCTAAAGGGCCGCATCATCGTCATGAAGGATCGCCCGATGCGCGCCGTACTGATTGCCGCACCCCTGTTGGTGCTCGCCATGCCGGCCCACGCCCAGACCGACACCGATTCGCAGGTGTGGACGACGGTGGAGGCATCGACCGCACTCGACGACGGCGTGAAGCTGACGCTCGAATCGATCGCGCGGTTCGGCGACGACGCCGGCGGACTGTACGAGCTGGAATTCGGCGGGTGGCTGGGCTTCGACGCGGGCGACGGCGTGACGATCTCGACCGGATACGTGCGCGTGCCCGGCTATGCGCATGGCGACCTCACCAAGATGGAGGATCGCCCGCGCCAGCAGGTGAGCTTCCCGCTCGGCGGGTTCGCGGGCGGCAAACTGTCGGGCCGGGTGCGGCTGGAGGAGCGGCTGCGCCGCGACGGCGACGATGTGGGGCTCAGGCTGCGCCCGCAGATCAAATACACGCTCCCGCTCGGCACCGGCAGCAAGACCGCGCTGGTGCTCAGCCACGAAAGCTTCATCCAGGTCAACGACACCGATTGGGGGCAGGCCAGCGGCTACGCGCGGATGCGCAACGCGATCGGCGTCAAGACCCCGCTCAACAAGCTTGTCTCGGTCGAGCTCGGCTATCTCAACCAATATGATTTCGGTTTCCACGGCGCGCACGACAAGATGGCGCACGCCGCGACGGTGGCCTTGTCGTTGGGGTTCTGACGACGCGGTTCACTCCGCGCCCCGACACGCTATGTGAGGGGCATGGTCTCCTCCCGCGCCCGCGTCCTCGTGATGAATGCCGCGCTCGGCCCGCTCGATTATCGCGTGCCGCACGGGATGGAGGTCGTACCGGGATCGATCGTGGTCGCCCCGCTGGGCCCGCGCCAGCTGGTCGGGATCGTCTGGGAGCCCGAGCGGATGCCGTCGGACGCGGAGGTCGGCGACAACCGCCTGCGCAACCTCGTCGGCGTGCTGCCCGCGCCGCCGCTGCGCGCGCCCTTGCGTCGGCTGATCGAATGGACCGCGGATTATTATCTGGCGCCGCCTGCGGCGGTGGCGCGGATGACGCTCGCCTCGACCTCGGCGCTCGAGGGCGGGCGCACGATCACCGAATATCGCGCGACCGGCACGCAGCCGACACGCATGACGCCGCAACGCACGCAGGCGCTCGAGCGGATCGGCGACCGGCAGGGGCTGATCCGCGAGCTCGCGACCGCCGCCGACGTCTCCGACGGGGTGATCCGCGGGCTGGTCAAGACCGGCGCGATCGAGCCGGTCGAGGTCGATATCGACAGCCCCTTTCCGCTGCCCGATCCCGGCCACGCGGCGCCCGAGCTCTCGCCCGACCAGCGCGCGGCGGCGGACGCGCTGGTCGCCTCGGTCCGCGCCGACGATTTCGAACCGTATCTGCTCGACGGCGTCACCGGATCGGGCAAGACCGAGGTCTATTTCGAGGCGATCGCCGCCGCCATCGCCGCCGGTCGCCAGAGCCTCGTCCTGCTGCCCGAGATCGCGCTGACCGAGCCCTTCCTCAAGCGCTTCACCCAGCGTTTCGGCTGCGAGCCCGTGGCGTGGCATTCGGGGCTGCGCCAGTCGCAGCGCCGTCGCGCCTGGCGCCAGATCGCCGAGGGGCAGGCGCTGGTGACGGTGGGCGCGCGCTCGGCGCTGTTCCTGCCTTATGCCAATCTCGGGCTGATCGTGGTCGACGAGGCGCACGAGACCAGCTTCAAGCAGGAGGAAGGCGTCCATTACCACGCGCGCGACGTCGCGGTGATGCGCGGCTTGTTCGAGAAATGCCCGGTGGTGCTCGCCTCGGCGACGCCCGCGATCGAGACGCGCCAGCAGGTAGAGATCGGGCGCTACAAGGAACTCAAGCTCCCCGGTCGCTACGGCGCCGCCGAAATGCCCGAGATCGCCGCGATCGACCTGATCGCGCACCCGCCCGAGCGCGGCCGCTGGATCGCGCCGCCGCTGGTCATCGCGATCGACGAGACGCTGGCGCGCCGCGAGCAGGTGCTCCTCTTCCTCAACCGCCGCGGCTATGCGCCGCTGACTTTGTGCCGCACCTGCGGGCATCGCTTCCAATGCCCCAATTGCACCGCCTGGATGGTCGAGCACCGCCTGACGCGGCGGCTGGCGTGCCACCATTGCGGGCATATCGAGCCGGTGCCGCGCGCCTGCCCGGAGTGCGATAACGAAGACAGCCTCGTCGCCTGCGGCCCCGGCGTCGAACGCATCGCCGACGAAGTCTCGGCGCTCTGGCCCGAGGCGAAGGCCGCGATCGTCACCTCGGACACAATCTGGTCCCCCGCCAAGGCTGCCGAATTCGTTCACCGCATGGAGGCGGGCGACATCGACATCGTCGTCGGCACCCAATTGGTGACCAAGGGCTATCACTTTCCCAACCTGACGCTGGTGGGCGTGATCGACGCCGATCTTGGCCTCGAGGGCGGCGATCTGCGCGCGGCCGAACGCACTTTTCACCAGATCATGCAGGTCTCTGGACGTGCCGGGCGCGGCGAGAAGCCGGGCAAGGTCTTCCTGCAGACCCACAGCCCCGGCGCGGCGGTGATGCAGGCGCTGGTGACGGGCGACGCCGACTCGTTCTACGCCGCCGAAACCGAGGCCCGCCGCGAGGCCGGCGCCCCGCCCTTCGGCCGCTACGCCGCGATCGTCGTCAGTTCCGAAGACAAGGACGCCGCGCACGAGGCGGCGGTGCAGATCGGCCGCACCGCGCCCCGCATCGAGGGCATGCACGTCTACGGCCCCGCCCCCGCCCCGCTCGCGATGCTGCGCGGCCGCCACCGCTTCCGCCTGCTCGTCCACGCCCGCCGCGCGCTCGACGTGCAGGACGTGATCCGCGACTGGCTCGGCGCGCGCGATTGGCCCGCCAAGGTGCGCGTCACCGTGGACGTCGATCCGTACAGCTTCTTGTGACGAGCGCTCGAATGCATTATGTGTATAACTTTGCAAAAGGATACACATAATGCGCACCAACATCGTGATCGATGACGACTTGATGCGGCAGGCGCTCCACGTCTCGCGCGCGAGAACCAAACGCGAAGTCGTCGAAATGGCGCTTCGCCGCTTCGTGCAACTCGAACAGCAAAAGCTCCTCCGGCAGCTCCGCGGAATCGGCTGGGAGGGCGATCTCGACGCCATGCGGACCGACTGAATGATTCTCGTCGATTCGAGTGTCTGGATCGATTACCTGCGCGCTCGCGATACTGCCGAGACCGCGATGCTTGCGCAGCTCTTCACGCAGGAGCGGCTCGCTACAGGCGACCTGATGCTCGCCGAGGTATTGCAGGGCTCCACGAGCGAGACCGCGTTCGAACGCACGCGACGAATCATGACCGCCAGCCTCGCGCTGATCCCGATGGTCGATGCCGAGGTCGCGATCCAGGCCGCGCGCAATTATCGCCTGCTGCGCGCCCGTGGCGTCACCGTGCGCAAGACGATCGATACACTGATCGCGACGCGCTGCATCATGGAAGGATACCCGCTGCTGTTCAGCGATCGCGATTTCGTGTCTTTCGTCGAGCATCTGGGGCTCATCGATGCGATGCGGTTGCCCGCCCCTTGAACGCGCGCACGCGATGATCGATTGAGGGCGCGACAATCGCGGGGAGTGAGATGGCGCGTTTTCTGCTGATTCTGGCAACGCTCGTCGCAATCGCCGCGCCTGCCCGCGCCGACGACATCTCGGCCACGGCACGCGGCGTGGTGCGCGTAGTGACGATCGCGTTCGACGGCGAGCAGGTGGGCGATTTCGGGCATGGCAGCGGGTTCGCGATCGCGCCCGATCGGATCGTCACCAACGCGCATGTCGTCGAACTCGCCGCGCGCGATCCGGGGCATGTCGTGATCGGCATCGTCCCCTCGCAGGGCGACAAGACCTTCCGCGGCCGCGTGATCGCCTACGATCCCGCGCGCGACCTCGCCGAGATCGCGTTCGACGGCGCGCGGCTGCCGCCGGTCACGCTCTACAACGGGCCGCTGAGCGACGGCGCGCAGGTGGTGGCGCTCGGCTATCCGGGCAATGTCGATCTCGCGACCGCGCAATCGGCGCTCGATTACATCACGCCCTTGTCGCCGGTGCGCTCGCAGGGCGTGTTCTCGGGCGCGCGCAGCCTGTCGGGCGTGCGCGTGCTGCTCCACACCGCCGGCATCGCGCGCGGCAATTCGGGCGGGCCGCTGCTCGATCCGTGCGGGCGCGTGATCGGGGTCAATTCGGCGATCACCGGCGGGCAGGACGGCGATTCGAGCTTCGCCTTCGCGATCGCCGACAGCGAGCTCGCGCAGTTCCTGCACGAAGCGGGGCAATCCTATCAGTCGGTGGGCACGCCCTGCACCAGCATCGAGAACCGCCTCGCCGCCGACGCCGAGGCGGCCGAGCAGGAACGCGCTGCCGCCGAGGCCGCCAAGCGCGCCAATGCCGAGGCCGAGGCGATGAAACGCGAACAGGCACTCGCCGACGCCCGCGCGCGCGAGGAACGGACCGCCGAGAATTTCATGGCGCTCGCCGCCGTGCTGCTGGTCACGGGTGCGCTCGCGGTGGGCGGCGCCACCTTGCTCACGACGCGCGGCGAGAAGCGGCACGCGACCTGGGCCGGGATCGCGGCCGCCGCCTTCTTCGTCGCGGCGATCGCGGTGTTCTTCAGCCGACCCGATGGCGCGGTCTCGCTGGCGACGGCCGGGCTCACCGGCGGCACCTCGGACGGCACCGTGACACCGCCCGCGCCGAGCGGCCGCCTGCTGTGCCGCTTGGTGCCCGAGCGCAGCCGCGCGACCGTCTCCAGCACCCAGGACGTGGCGATCGACTGGCGCCCCAACGGCTGCGTCAACGGGCGCACCCAATATCTGCCGGCGGGCACCACCTGGCAGCGCGTGCTGGTGCCCGATATCGAGGACACGGTGTCGGTGCTCGGCTTCGATCCTGCGACAGAAACCTATACCGCCACGCGCTACCTGCTCGGTAACGAGGCGATGACCGCCGCGCGCGCCGCCCGCGGCGAGGAGCCCAAGGCCTGCGCCACCGACGAACCCGCGCGCGCGGCGCTCGCGGCGCAGCAGGCGGCGATCCGTGCAACGCTGCCCGACCTGCCCAACGAGAAGCTCGTCTATCATTGCGCGCCGGCGGGGAGCGGCACGCAATAGCGAGAAACGTCCGGCCGGGGATGACGGGCAGCCACCGGATACCTCGGCGCAAAGACCGCCTCACCATCCGGAGAGTACGATTTTTTAGGGGTGGCCCGGGCAACCGGCGTGACTTACGCCTGCACTCCATGACCATGCGGGCGACCCAGGGCATCGACGCGCTGACCGAAAAGGAAAAGCAGACGCTGCGCCTGATCGTTCGCGGGCATGACGCGAAGTCGATCGCGCGCAGCTTCGATCTTTCGGTCCACACGATCAACGAACGGCTGCGCGATGCGCGGCGCAAATTGGCGGTGTCGAGCAGCCGCGAAGCGGCGCGGTTGCTGTTCGATGCCGAAGGCGCGCCCCCAAATCCTTCGGGGGACATGAAAATCGGGGAAGCCGTGACGGCGCCCGACGTGAAACAGGATGGCGATGCCGGGCGGATGTCCCGCCTCGGCTGGATCACGATCGGAGGTGTCGCCATGTCATTGCTATTGGGATTGATCGCGCTTGCCACGTTGCCGCAGCAGGAGACGGCGTCGGCCGGCGACCAGACCGCCACGATCGAGACACACGATCCCGCGATCATCGATACCGCGCGCCGGTTCCTCGAACTGGGCGATCAGGGAAACTGGACCGAGGCCTATCGGATGACCGGGAGAAGGTTCCAGAAGCTCAATACTGCCGAACGATGGGCGGAAGTGGCAGGAAAAGTGCGTCCGCCGCTCGGCGCGATGCAATCGCGCGTGCTGATCAGCGAGCAGAACCTGCCCGCCCCGCCTCATGGCTATGAAGTGGTCAAGTTCCGCACGAGCTTCGCCAACAAGGCGAATGTGGTGGAAACCGTCACGCTCGAGCGCGAGGACGGCGGGTGGAAGGTGGCAGGGGTGACCGTGGGATGAAGCAGGCGATCGGCGCGGCGACGTCCGCGCCGATGCGCCACCCGGCTTTCAGGCCTCCGCGCGCCGCCGCATCCAGAAGGGCGCCACAAAGTTACCTTTGCGGTGCGCGATCACCAGCAGCACCACGCCGAGCGCGGTCGCGAGGATCAGCGCGGGGAGCGAGGCCTCGGCACCGAACGCGCCGCCGGTCAGCAGGTCCGATCCGGCGATGCGCGGCACGAACACACCCTGCGTGTCGAGCCCCGATATCGCGATGCCGTAGATCCCCCCTTGCGTGAAGTTCCACGCCGCGTGGATGCCGATCGCCGCCCACAGCCGGCGCGTCACCATATAGGCCGCAGCCAGCATGATCCCGGCCTCGAAGGCGATGCAGATCGCGGCAAACCAGCTCGCATTGGGGTTGGCGAGGTGGCCCGCGCCGAACAGCAGGGCCGAGATGGCGAGCGCAATCCAACTGCCGAGCCAGCGTTCGAGCAGGCGGAAGACCACGCCGCGCAGCACGATCTCCTCGGGGAAGCCCGAGATCAGCGAGATGCCGAGCACCGGCCACAGCACCTCCAGTCCACGCGTGCCGACGACGCGATAGCCGCCGAACAGCGCCATCACGCCCACAATCGCGGAGAAGATCAGGAACCCGATCAGTAGCCCCGCGCCCAGCTCCTTCGCCCAGCCGGCAAGCCCGAATGCGGTCGGCGTGCGCCGCTCGACCAGCTTGACGAACGCGAGATAGGCGCCGGTGAAGAGCGCCGCGCCCAGCGCACCCGGCACCACCGTCGCCGGGCCGACCGACGGCAGGCCGGCTTTCTGCAGCAGGCCGGTGCCGACGCCCGTCAGGCTCGCCGCCACGAACATGAAGACCATCCCGATGACGAGCAGCACCAGCGGGAAATGGATCACCTTCCAGACCGTGCTCGACGGCGGCGTGTTCGGTTCGGTCGGCAGCATGGACGGCATCCCCTCGGTTCGCGCCCGACCCTAGCCGCGCCCGCCCGGGCAGGAAAGCGGTTTGGAGTCGCAAGCAGGAGCCCAGCGCCACGAGCGGCACGGGCGTCGGACCGGCCCTACGCTGCTTCGTTCGCGAGCGCGTCGTCCTTTTCGTTGCCGCGGACATAGGCCTCGCGCGCCATCAGCCGGCCGACATAGGCGGTGAAGGCGTCGCGCCTGGGCAACGTGCCGAACTGGACGCCCCAACCGATCTGCGAGCCGACATAGACGTCCGCCGCGGTGAAGCGGTCGCCGGCGATATAGTCGCGCCCCGACACCGCCTGTTCGAGCACGTCGACCACCCGGTCGTAGCTGCCGTAACCGACCATCCGGCTGCGCTCGGGCGTGACATCGACGCCCAGCGCCTTGTTGGTCACCGCCTGCTCGACCGGCCCGGCGGCGAAGAACATCCAGCGATAATAATCGGCGCGGTCGCTCGCCGGCGGCGCGAGCCCCGCATCGGGAAAGGCATCCGCCAGATAGGCACAGATCGCGGCGCATTCGGTGACGATCCGGTCCCCGTGGCGAATCGCGGGCACTTTCCCCATCGGATTGATCGCGAGATAGTCGGCGCCCTTCATCGTCGAGGCGTAATCCATCACCTCGGTCTCGTAGGGCGCGCCGACTTCCTCGAGCATCCAGCGCACGATCCGCCCGCGCGACTGCGGGTTGGTGTAGAAGACGAGGTCGTTCGCCATGGTGTCTCTCCCGATTCGATCAAGGAACATAATGGGAACGAATTACGCCCCGGCGTCAAGATGCCGATGCAGGAAATCGATCGTACGCCCCCAGGCAAGCGCGGCCGCCGCGGCGTCGTAGCGATCGGCCGAGGTGTCGTTGTTGAAGGCGTGGTTGACGTTCGCGTAGGTATAGGCGGTCACGTCCTTCCCCGCCGCCTTCAGCGCCGCGACCCACGGCTCGCCCGTCGCCGCGACGCGCGTGTCGAGCCCGGCATAATGGAGCATCATGGGCGCGGAGACCTTCGCCGCCTCGGCCGGATCGGGCGCGGGTCCGTAATAGCTGACCGCCGCCGCCAGCGCGGGGCCTGCGGCGACCGCCACCCGATCAACCATCGCCCCGCCCCAGCAGAAGCCGATCACGCCCGCCTTGCCGTGGTGCAGCTGCGCCTCTTTCACCAGCGCCACCGTATCCGCCGTCACCGCCGCGAGATCGGCGCGGCCGATCATGTCGCGCGCCTTGTCCTCATCGGCGGGCGTGCCGCCCTGAGCGCTGAGCAGATCGGGTGCGATCGCGACGAACCCCGCCAGCGCGACGCGCCGCGCGACATCCTCGATATGCGCGTTGAGCCCGCGATTCTCGTGGATCACGATCACTGCCGGCCGGCGCGCGCTGGCATCGGCGGCGGGCCGCGCGACATAGGCGTCGAGATGCCGGTCGCCCGCGAGCGCGAAACGATGCCGCTCGGTCGCGAGCCGCGCATCGTCTGCCGTCGTGATCGACGCCGCCGCCGGTGCCGCGGCGATCCCGGCGATCAGCGTCTCCGCCGCAGCGGCCGATCCGGCGAGCGCCGCCATCTGCTTGAGCAGGGTGCGCCGGTCGCCATGGTCATGCGTATAGGCGTCGTAGATCGCGATCGCGCGCTGGCGGAGGTCGGCCATGTGCAGCTCCCGAATCGCCCCCCGGCGCTTCGCGAGCCTAATCCGCATCAAATATGGTGTCGATCAGCACGATCTCTTTCCCCGTTCGCTTCGAGCGACGTCGAGAAGCGGATTGGCCGGAGCGCCAACGGTTTCTCGACTACGCTCGAAACGAACGGAGCGTGGATGCGGAAATGCGCCTCAGCGCTGAAACGGATCGACGAAGCCGAGCCCGTTGTCCGGCGCACCCTCGCCCGAGGCTGCGTCCTCTGCCTCGCGCGCGGCCTGCTCGCGCTCGGCACGCAGCTCGTTGATCAGCGCCTCGCGATCGCCCGCCAGGCGGTTGTCGACCGGCGCTTCGAGCCCCGCCGCCTTGCCCGCCTTGGCGACCGCCGCGTCGAGCTCGCGCTGCGAGGTGAGGCCGAGCGTCACCGGATCCTTGGGCACGATGTTGGCGATGTTCCAGTGGGTGCGCTCGCGGATCGCCTGGATGGTCGAGCGCGTGGTGCCGATCAGCGTGCTGATCTGCCCGTCCGACATCTCGGGATGGTTGCGGATGATCCAGGCAATGCCGTCGGGCTTGTCCTGCCGCTTGGAGACCGGCGTGTAGCGCGGCCCCTTGGTGCGGCGCACCTGCTCGGGGCCCTTGGACATCTGGAGGCGGTAATCGGGATCGGCCTGGCCCTTCTCGATCTCCTCCATCGTCAGCTCGTGCGCGCGCACGGGATCGCGGCCCGTCAGCTTGGTCGCGGCGGTATCGTCGGCGATCGCCTGCACCTCGAGGATGTGGAGACCGCAGAATTCGGCGATCTGCTCGAAACTGAGCGCGGTGTTGTCGACCAGCCACGAAGCGGTCGCATGCGGCATGAGCGGCTGGGCCACGATGAAATCCTTCTCACAAACAATAAGGGCCGCCCCTCGCGGAGCGGCCGTGCCATGTGCCCGATCTAATGCGCGCCGCGCGGGCTGGCAAGGTTTTCGCGTCACGCTGCGTCGCGCAGCGCCTCGGGCACGGGCGCGAGCGCATCGAGGAACTGGCGCGCGCTCGCCTCCCAGGTGAAGCCGCGGCCGTAGCGCGCGCACGCGGCGCGGTCGCGCGTCAGCGCCTCGGCGATGGCGGCGTCCAGCCCTTCGGCCATCGCGCCCGTCTCCGGCGTCAGCACGTCGACCGGGCCCGTCACCGGATACGCCGCGACCGGCGTGCCGCAGGCGAGCGCCTCGATCATCACCAGCCCGAACGTGTCGGTACGGCTGGGAAAGACGAACACGTCGGCGGCGGCGTAGATGCTCGCCAGCTCCGCGCCGAAGCGCGCGCCCATGAAGATGGCGTCGCGCCGGCTTGCCTCCAGCGCCGCACGCGCCGGGCCGTCGCCGACGACGATCCTGGTCCCGGGATGACGCGCGTCGAGGAACGCCTCGATATTCTTCTCGACCGCGACCCGGCCGACATAGAGCTGGATCGGCCGCGGCAGGTGGCCGAGATCGGGATGCGGCGGCCCATCGGGCCGGAATGCGTCGAGATCGACGCCGCGCCCCCAATGGCGCACATTCACCAGCCCATGCTCAGCCAAGGTGCGGCGGATCGAGCCGGTCGAGGCGAGGATCGCCTGTGCGGGCCCGTGGAACCAGCGGATGTAGCGCCACACCCATTCGGGATTCACCCCGGTGCGCGCCGCGACATAATCGGGGAATTGCGTGTGGTAGGCGGTAGTGAAGGGCAGCCCGTGCGCGAGGCACCAGCGCCGCGCGACGAGGCATAGCGGCCCTTCGGTCGCGAGATGGATGGCGTCGGGCGCGAAATCGTGCAGCATCCGCCCCACCCGCCCGCGCGACGCGACCGCGAGCCGGATCTCTGGATAGGTCGGGCACGGCAGCGACGCGAACAGATCGGGCGAGACGACGCGCACCTCGTGCCCCATCGCCTCAAGCGCGCCGCGCACCGCCTGCAGCGTGCGCACCACGCCATTGACCTGCGGCGCCCAGGCGTCGGTGACGATCGCGATCCGCATGGCTCAGGCCGCGAGCCGGGGCGCGGCTGTCTGAGGGCGGGCGGCGATTTCGTCGGCCCAGTGCAGCAGTTCCATCCGCCCGTCGTCATGCTCGACCAGCGCGGTGCAGCCCTCCACCCAATCGCCGTCATTATAATAGGCCACCGTGCCGATAGTCCGCATCTCCGCGGTGTGGATATGGCCGCAGACCACGCCGTCGACGCCGCGCGATCCGGCCGCATGCGCCACCACCTCCTCGTATCGCGAGATGAACTCGACCGCATTCTTGACCCGGGCCTTGGCGTGCTTGGACAGCGACCAATAGGGCATGCCGAACCGGCGGCGCACGGCGTTGACCAGCAGGCTCACCCGCATCAGCGCGGTGTAGGCGGCGTCCCCCAGATGCGCGAGCCAGCGGTGCGCGAGCGTGATCACATCGAACTCGTCGCCGTGGAGCACCAGCAGGCGCCGCCCGTCGACGGTCTCGTGGATCGCCTTGCGGCGAATCTCGACCCCGCCGAAATCGAGGCCGGAGAACTGCCGGAACATCTCGTCGTGATTGCCGGGAATGTAGACGATCCGCGTGCCGCGCCGGGCGCGCTTGAGGATGCGCCACACCACGTCGTTGTGCGCGGGCGGCCAGAAGAACTTCTTCTTGAGCCGCCAGCCGTCGATGATGTCGCCGACCAGGTACATCGTGTCGCTGTCGACATGGTCGAGGAAATCGATCAGCAGGTCGGCGTTGCAGCCGCGCGTGCCGAGATGGACGTCCGAAATCCAGATCGTCCGGTATCGACGGCGCTCGGCGATCGCGCGTTCGGGAACGACCGGCGCCGAATTCACGAAATCGGCCGTCGTCGCGTCGCGCAGGTGGCGCGTGTCCATCGTCAGCCCCCGGGGCAGCGTTGATCTTGCCCGCGGTCTTTCGCCGCACAATGTTACAACTGGAATCCCCGTACGATGACGGATCGGTGACGCTCAGCCGCGCATCGGCACGAAGCGGGGCAACGCACGGATGCGCGCGATCCACGCGCCGACCTGCGGATAGAGCGCCAGGTCGAAGCCGCCTTCGTCCGCGACGTGCGTGTAGGCGAACAGTGCGATGTCGGCGAGGCTCGCCTTGTCGCCCACGAACCAGTCGTGGAGCAGCAGATGATCCTCCATCTGCTGCAACGCCGCCTCGCCCGCCAGCCTTTTGCCCGGTATCTGGCTGCGCTGAAACTCGCTCAGCGCATCCATGCCCACCATCGTCGTCCAGTAGCGCACCGTCGCGATGTTGGGCTCGTGATGATATTGTTCGAAGAACATCCAGCGCAGCATGTCCGCGCGGCCGAAGCGATCGTCCGGCACCAGCGCCGAGCCCTCGCCGAGATAACAGCACGCCGCGTTGCTTTCGGGCAGGAAGCGCCGTCCGACCTGGAGCACGGGGATACGCCCCATCGGATTGATGTGCGCCAGGAACCGCGGCGTGCGCGTCTCGCCCTTCATGATGTCGTACTCGACTCGCTCCATCCGCAGCCCCAGCAACGCCGCGGTGAGCCGGATCTTGTAGCAATTGCCCGAGACCGGGTCTTCGTGAAGGATCAGTCTGTCGGTCATTCGGTCATCCCCGCACTTCTTCCCCATCTCCCCGGTCACCCACGAGACTCAGTCAAGCGGCAAGCAACCCACAGCACCTCACCCCATCGTCAGCACGATCTTCCCCACGTGCTCTCCCGATTCCATCCGGCGGTGCGCGTCGGCGGCGTGTGTCAGCGGGAAGGTCGCATCGATCTCGGGCTTGAGCTTTCCCGCCTCGACGAAGGGCCAGACGGTGCGCGCGAGTTCGTCGGCGACGAGCGTCTTGAACGTGGCGTCGCGCGGGCGCAGCGTCGAGCCGGAGAGCGTCAGGCGGCGGCGCATCACGTCGAACACCGGGATCGTCGCTTGCGCCCCGCGCTGCACGGCGATCGAGACGTGGCGGCCGTCCTCGGCGAGGCATTGGAGGTTGCGGGGCACGTAATCGCCGCCGACCATGTCGAGCACGGCTGCCACGCCCGCACCGCCGGTGATGTGCTGCACGCGCTCGACGAAATCCTCGGTCTTGTAGTTGATGGCGTGATCGGCGCCCAGCGCACGGGCTTTCGCGCATTTCGCGTTCGAGCCCACCGTGACGATGATCGTCAGCCCGAACAAGTTGCATAGCTTGATCGCCATCGTGCCGATCCCGCTCGTCCCGCCATGGACGAGCACGGTGTCGCCTTCGGCCACGTAGGCGCGCTCGAACAAATTGGTCCACACGGTGAAGAGCGTCTCCGGCATCGCCGCCGCCTCGACCATCGTCAGCGCGTCCGGCACCGGCAGGCACTGCCCCGCGGGCGCGACCGCATAGTCGGCATAGCCGCCACCCGAAACGAGCGCGCAGACCGGCTGGCCGAGCAGCGCTCCGTCGACATCGGCGCCGAGCGCGACCACCTCGCCCGCAATCTCCAGCCCGAGGATCGACGGCGCGCCGGGCGGCGGCGGATAGCCGCCCTTGCGCTGGAGCACGTCGGGCCGGTTCACGCCAGCGGCCGCGACGCGGACCAATACCTCTCCCGAGCCCGGGCGCGGCACCGGCCGCGTGCCCGGCACGAGAACCTCGGGCCCACCTGGTGTCTCGGGGTCGATCGCGATCATCGTTTCGGGCAGTGCAGCCATGGTCTCGGGGTTCCCCTCTTCCCGCGGCGCGTTATTGACATCGCGGCCCTGCCGGTCAACGCTTGGCGGCATGGATTCCGACGAGAATCTTCCGCTTCGGCGCGACGATCCGCTGACGATGCTCGCGCACCAGGATCTCGATCCGCTCTCGGTCGCGGAGCTCGACGCGCGCGTCGCGGCGCTCGAAGCCGAGATCGAGCGGATTCGCCATCACCGCGCGCGTGCCGTTAACCATCGCGCAAGCGCCGACGCTCTATTCAAGCGATGAGCGCGAACCGCACCTTCGCGCCGGCGGCGACGCCGACCGCAAGGTGCGGACGGCCGGCGCTTGATGCGAGGCTCCTCCCTTCCGACATTAGAGGAATGGGCCGCGCGTATCGCGGCCCGCAAGGAGTACCAAGGTAATGCCGTCTTTCGCCCCTGCGCTCGAAACCACGCTACACAAGGCGCTTGAAGCCGCGAGCTCGCGCCGCCACGAATATGCGACGCTCGAGCACCTGCTACTCGCCCTGGTCGATGACGAGCACGCCTCCAAGGTGATGGGGGCGTGCAACGTCGATCTCGGCGACCTCCAGGCGACCGTCACCCACTATCTCGATACCGAACTCGAGGCGTTGAAGGTCGACCAGGCGACCGATCCTTCGCCCACCAGCGGGTTCCAGCGCGTCGTCCAGCGCGCGATCCTGCACGTCCAGTCGTCGGGCCGCGACGAGGTGACGGGCGCCAACGTGCTCGTCGCCTTGTTCTCGGAGCGCGAATCCTACGCGGTCTATTTCCTCCAGCAGCAGGACATGAGCCGGCTCGATGCGGTGAGCTACATCAGCCATGGCGTCGGCAAGGGCGGCGCGCCCGCCGAAGCCGCGACGCCCAAGGGCGCCGACGAGGAGAAGCCCGCCAAGGGCGAGAAGGGCAAGAGCGAAAGCGCGCTCAAGCAATTCACGGTCAACCTCAACGAAAAGGCCGAGAACGGCAAGGTCGATCCGCTGATCGGGCGCGGGCCGGAGGTCGATCGCACGATCCAGATCCTGTGCCGCCGCTCGAAGAACAACCCGCTCTATGTGGGCGATCCGGGCGTGGGCAAGACCGCGATCGCCGAGGGCCTCGCGCGCAAGATCGTCGAGGGCGAGGTTCCCGACGTGCTCAAGGAAGCGGTGATCTATTCGCTCGACATGGGCGCGCTGCTCGCGGGCACGCGCTATCGCGGCGATTTCGAGGAGCGGCTGAAGGCGGTCGTGGGTGAATTGGAGAAGCTGCCGCATGCGGTGCTCTTCATCGACGAGATCCATACCGTGATCGGCGCCGGTGCGACGAGCGGCGGCGCGATGGACGCCTCGAACCTGCTCAAGCCGGCTTTGTCGGGCGGCACGATCCGCTGCATCGGCTCGACCACCTACAAGGAGTTCCGCAACCATTTCGAGAAGGACCGGGCGCTGCTCCGGCGCTTCCAGAAGATCGATGTCAACGAGCCGACGGTCGAGGACACGATCAAGATTTTGGCGGGCCTACGCAGTGCATTCGAGGAGCACCATTCGGTCAAATACACGCCCGATGCGCTCAAAAGCGCGGTCGAGCTGTCGGCGCGCTACATCAACGACCGCAAGCTGCCCGACAAGGCGATCGACGTGATCGACGAGGTCGGCGCGATGCAGATGCTGGTGCCGCCGTCCAAGCGCCGCAAGACGATCACGCCCAAGGAGATCGAGGCCGTGATCGCGACGATGGCACGCATTCCGCCGAAGAGCGTCTCGACCGACGACAAGAAGGCGCTCGAAAGCCTCGAGACCGATCTGAAACGGGTTGTGTTCGGCCAGAACGATGCGATCGAGAAGCTCGCTTCGGCGATCAAGCTGAGCCGCGCCGGCCTGCGCGATCCCGACAAGCCGATCGGCAATTACCTGTTCACCGGCCCCACCGGCGTCGGCAAGACCGAGGTCGCGCGTCAGCTTGCGAGCATCATGGGCATCCCGCTCCAGCGCTTC
The DNA here is from genome assembly GCA_035538935.1 of Sphingomonas sp. GTDB lineage: Bacteria > Pseudomonadota > Alphaproteobacteria > Sphingomonadales > Sphingomonadaceae > Sphingomonas. The sequence goes on along the minus strand of DATLJH010000016.1, from coordinate 84,215 downwards.
GACATGAGCGAATATATGGAGCGGCACAGCGTCTCGCGGCTGATCGGCGCGCCTCCGGGCTATGTCGGCTACGATCAGGGCGGCCTGCTGACCGATGCGGTCGATCAGAACCCGCATTCGGTGCTGCTGCTCGACGAGATCGAGAAGGCGCATCCCGACCTGTTCAACATCCTGTTGCAGGTGATGGACAACGGCAAGCTCACCGATCACCACGGCAAGACGGTCGACTTCAGGAACACGATCCTGATCATGACCACCAATGCCGGGGCGTCGGACATGGCGCGCGAGGCGCTGGGCTTCGGCGTGTCGAGCCGCGAGGGCGAGGACGAGGAGGCGGTGAAGAAGATGTTCACCCCCGAGTTCCGCAACCGCCTCGATGCGATCGTGCCCTTCGCCTATCTGCCGCCCGAAGTGGTGGCGCGCGTGGTGGAGAAGTTCATCCTCCAGCTCGAGCTTCAGCTCGCCGACCGCAACGTCCACATCAATCTCGACGACACGTCGAAGGCGTGGCTCACCGAGCGCGGCTACGACAAGCTCTACGGTGCGCGCCCGATGGGACGGCTGATCCAGGAGAAGATCAAGCAGCCGCTCGCCGAGGAATTGCTGTTCGGCAAGCTCGTCCATGGCGGCGAGGTGGACGTGAGCGTGAAGGATGGCGCGCTGGCCTTCCAGCTCACCCCCGCCGCGCCCAAGAAGCCGCGCAAGAAAGGCGGCGGCAAGAAGGCCGAGACGATCGACGCGAAGTAACCGCGTCGTCGCGCACGACCGAACCGGGGCCGACCTTCAGGTCGGCCCTTTTTCGTTCGGGCATGTCGCGTTCGTCCAATGCCCGGCCGCCGCACCGTGATAGCCTCCCGCTTTACAAGCGGGAGAGGGGGCATGACGACTCGCGGACGGATGATCGCGACCATGGCGCTGACGGCGACCACGATCGGCGCGGTCGCGTTGATGGCGGCACCGGCGGCGCCGGGGCCCAAGGCGCGATACTGGATGGACGTCTCGACGACGAGCGGCTTCATGGGCGGCGGCGGCAATCCGCTCGCGATGTTGCGCGGCGGAGGCGGCAGCGCCGCGCGCACACTCACGCTGCGGCTGGGATCGACCCAAGCAGCCGCAGGCGCGCCGGCGGCGGACCATTTCATGCCCGCGGGCATGGAGCTCGGCGCTTCGGTGCCGCTCGTCACACCGCAACCGACCCGCGGGACGATCGATCGCACCCCCACCGAGATGCCGGAGAATTTCCAGCGCCCCAAAGGGCGGCTGCTGCTGTTCTGGGGCTGCGGCGTCCATGCCGGCGCGGGGCAACCGGTCGTGATCGATTTCTCGAAACTCGCCCAGGGGCAGATGCCGCCGCACCTGTTCTCGGCCAACGTGCCCGTCGAAACCGGGCCGACCGCCGCCTCCAGCCGCACCTTCGGCGAATGGCCCAACAGCAAGACGAAGCGGACCAATGTTCCTTCGGGCGCGTCGCTGATCGGCGACCATCGGATCGCGGGCAACTACAGCCCCGAGATCAATTTCGCGCTGACGCAGGATTTCATGCCCGCGATCCGCGCCTCCTCCGCGCCCGGCGCCGAGGGATCGGTGACGCTCAGCTGGCAACCGGTCGATGCCGCAACCGGCTATTACGCCTGGGTGATGGGCGCACAGGGCATGGGCAGCGACGGTGGCGACATGGTGTGGTGGACCTCGGCCGGGCGGCAGGAATTCGGCGCTGGGCTGACCGACTGGATCGCGCCCCCCACCGTCCGCCGGCTGATCGGCGAAAAGGTGGTGATGCCGCCCAGCCAGACCGATTGCACCGTGCCCGCCGAGGTGAAGGCCGCAGCCGGCGCGATGATGATGACCCAGCTCTACGCCTATGGGCCCGAGGCCGATTTCTCCTATCCGCCGCGGCCGAAGAACGCACCTGCCTCATGGTCGCCCGACTGGACGGCGCGGGTGCGCTACAAGTCCAATACCAGCCTGATGCTCGGCATGCCCGGCATGGGCGCGATGACGGGCGACGACGACCGCGACGAAACCCCCGCGGCGGAACCGGCGAAAAAGAAATGCAAGCCCAGCCTCGGCGGGTTCCTCAAGGGCAAGATCTGCTGATCGAAACAGGGGCGAAGCGGCACCCGCATTTACAATCTGTTGGCGATCTTGCGCTAGGGTCGCCGCATGACGGGGGGTCGTCTCTATCGCGCGCTGACGCTGGTGCTGGCGGGGGTGCTGGCCCTCACGCTCGGCACGGGCAAGGCGTGGGCGCAGGTGGGCAATGTCGGCAGCCCGGTCGCGACTTGCGTGACTCGCGCCGCGCCCGGCATGACGGCGCGCACGCTGTTCGGCGAGCCCACGCGCTTCGATTGCACCCGCCGCCAGACCGATTGGGGCGCGGGCGATTTCTGGGTGCTGTCGCAGCCGATCCGCGTCGATGCGACGCGCGCCTTCCAGGTTCGCATCGCGAGCCTGTGGCAGCGGCGCGTCACGCTCCATGTCCTCTATGCCGACGGCACGATCGTCCCCTTCGCTCTCGACGGCCGCGGCGCGACCCGCAACCTCGCGCTCGGCGCCATCATCGCGCAGCGCGTGCCGGTGCGCCCCGGCATTCCCGCCGTGCGGCTGCTCTGGCATGTCGAGGGCGCGGCGAACCTGCGCGGCATCCTGGTCGATGCGCGCATCGCCAGGCTCGGGCAGGCCGCGCGCGCGAACCTGACGATGGCGGCGCTCTATGCGGGATTCGCCGGGCTCTGTGTCGCGCTCCTGATCTACAATCTCGCCTTGTGGGGGGCGCTGCGGCATCGCTTCCAGCTCGCTTATTGTGCGATGGTGGGGGCGCTCACCGCTTATGCCTTCTCGTCCTCCGGCGCGCTCGCCTGGGCTTTTCCCGACATCCTCAACAACGATCGGCTGCGGATCAACTACGTGCTGGTCGCGGTATCCGCCTCGGCCGCGGTCGCCTTCGCGCGGAGCTTCTTCGAGGAGCGCATCTTCACGCCCTGGCTCGCGCGCGCCTGCACCGCGACGATCGCCGCGCTGCTCGGTACCGCCGCCCTGTTCGCGCTGCTGGCGCCGTGGCGCATCGCCTTGCTCGATCGGCTCTATGTGCTCGCCTTCGTCGGGCTGCTGCTGCTCACCGTGCCGGTGATGTGGCGTGCCTGGCGGACGAAGAGCAATTATCTGTGGCTGTTCGCGGTGGCCTGGGCGATGCCGATCGCGCTCGCGGGCGTGCGCGTCGCCAACAATCTCAACCTGATCGCCTGGCAATTCTGGATCGACAATTCGACGATCGCGTCGATGGCGGTCGAGGCGCTGCTGTCGAGCGTCGCCATCGCCTATCGCATCCGCCTGCTCAGCCGCGAGCGCGACGCCGCGATCCGCCGGGAAGTCGCCGCATGCACGCTTGCCGACACCGACCCCTTGACGGGGCTGCTCAACCGTCGCGCCTTCCTGCGCGAGGCGATCGGCCGCGCGGGCGATCAGACGCTGCTGCTCGCCGACCTCGATCACTTCAAGCGCGTCAACGATACGATCGGGCATGACGGCGGCGACGAGGTACTGTGCCGCTTCGCGCGCGTGCTGCGTCAGGCGGTGCCCGAGGGCGCGCTCGTCGCGCGCATCGGCGGCGAGGAATTCGCGATCGTCAGCGATACAGGCATGGGCCCCGCGCCCGAGGCGATCCTGGCGCGGCTGCGCGCCGAGCGGATGCCGTTCGACCTCGCCGTGACCGCAAGCATCGGCGGCAGCGTCGGCCCGCTTGCCACCGAGCCCGACTGGAAGCAGCTCTATCGCGCCGCCGACCGCGCGCTGCTCGACGCCAAATCCGACGGCCGCGATCGCGCGCGCGCCGCCTATTCGATCGCCTTCGCCGCCTGATTTTCCCGCAGCCTGCTTGTGATGGGCGCCCTGATCCCATATATCCCTTCCCACCAAAGGAGGGTCGATTGCGCCAGCGCAGGATCGGATTGGCGGTGATCGTCGCGTTGCTGCTCGTGCTAGGCATGCAGCACGCGCCGCGGATCAGCCTCAGCACCAGCGGTCCATCGGACGGCGGGCTCGTGCAGGTGCAGGCCGCGGTCGACCTCGGCACCAAGGCCGGCGCGCTGCTCTTCACCTGGACGGTCGATCATCTCGAGCACGCCCGCTGACTTGCACGCCGCAGGCGGCTTGCTTACACCCTTGTCAATGAGCGACCCCGAGCGCGTCTGGCGCACCGCCTATCGCCACCCCACGCCGTGGGACACACGCTACCCGCCCCTGTCGATGGTCGACCTGTTCGATCAGGCCGCAACCGAGGCGGCGGACCGGCCGCTGATCGAGTTCCTGGGGCGCACCTACAGCTATGCCGAAACGCTGGACGGCGCGAACCGGGTCGCCTGCGGATTGAAAGCGCTGGGCTATGGCCCCGGCGACCGGATCGGGCTGTTCCTGCCCAACGTGCCGCATTACGTCGCGGCCTATTACGGCATCCTGAAGCTGGGCGCGACGGTGGTGAACTTCTCGCCACTCTACACGATGGAGGAGCTCGCGCATCAGGTCGCCGATTCGGGGACGCGGCTGCTCTTCACCCTGTCGGCGACCGCGTTGCTGCCGACCGCGCTCGAAGTGCTCGACGCCTCCGCGCTCGAGCGGCTCGTCGTCGGCTCGGTCGCGGGCGCGCTGCCGCCCACCAAGTCGCTTTTCTATCGTCTGTTCCGCGGCAAGGAAGTCGCCAAACGCCCGCACGACGATCGCATCACCGCCTTTTCGGCGCTGATCCACAATGACGGCGCGATCGATCCGCCCGCGATCGACCCCGAGCGCACGATCGCGCTGATCCAATATACCGGCGGCACCACGGGCACGCCCAAGGGCGCGATGCTCAGCCACCAGAACCTGTCCGCCAATGCGCGCCAGGTCGTGGGGCTCGATCCGCGGCCGGAGGCGGAAGACCGGATCGTCGGTGTCTTGCCGCTGTTCCACGTCTTCGCCAATACCTGCGTGCTCAATCGTACGGTGGCGAACCGGGGCTGCATCGTCATGCTGCCGCGCTTTCATGCGCGTCAGGTGCTCGCCACGCTCGACCGCACCGACGCGACCGCGCTGCCGGGCGTGCCGACCATGTATCAGGCACTGCTCGACGAACCCGGGCTCGACGCGACCGACTTTTCGCACCTGCGCGTCTGCGTCTCCGGCGGCGCGCCGCTTCCCGCCGAGCTCAAGGCCAAGTTCGAAGGCGCGACGGGCGCGCGGCTGGTGGAAGGATACGGCCTTTCCGAAAGCTCGGGCGTGGTCTCCGCCAACCCCTATGAGGCGGAGGGCAAGTCGGGCACGATCGGCCAGCCGATCCCCGGCACGCGCGTGCGCCTCGTCGACAAGGAAGACCCTACGCGGCCCGCGCCCGCAGGCGAGCCCGGCGAGATCGTCGCCGCCGGCCCGCAGATCATGCAGGGCTATTGGAACCGCCGCGATGCGGACGCCAAGGTGTTCGTCACCGATGCCGAAGGTACGCGCTGGCTACGCACCGGCGATGTCGGCACGATCGACGACGACGGCTTCATCCGCATCGTCGATCGCCTCAAGGACATGATCGCGGTCGGCGGCTTCAAGGTCTTCCCCAGCCAGATCGAGGCGGTGCTCTACAGGCATCCGGCGGTGAAGGAAGCGCTGGTGATCGGCCTGCCCGATTCGTACCGCGGCGAGCACCCGCGCGCCTACGTCACCCTCAACGACGGCGCCGACGCCACACCCGAGGCGCTCGCCGCCTGGCTCAACCCCCAGCTCGGCAAGCACGAGCGCGTCGACGAGGTCGTCGTCCGCACCGCGCTCCCCAAGACGATGGTCGGCAAATTGAGCCGCAAGGATCTGATCGCCGAAGTGCTGGCCGAAGGGTGAAACAAGGCGCACGACGGCTCTCCCTTTTCCCTCCCCGGCGAAGGCCGGGGAGGAATGCTAGAGATCAGCGTCTCCCTATTCCATCACCGTCTTCAAGTTCATGAACTCGTGCAGCCCGTACGGCCCCAGCTCGCGGCCGTGGCCCGAGCGCTTGACGCCGCCGAAGGGCGCTGCCGGCGCGCTGGCGAGCATCTGGTTAATCGCGGTCATCCCCGCCGCGACATCGCGGACAAAGCGCTGCTTCTCGGCATCGTCGTTGGTCCACACGCTCGATCCGAGCCCGAAGGGCACGTCGTTCGCCAGCGCGATCGCCGCGTCGATATCGGCGACCTTGAACACCATCGCCACGGGCCCGAACAATTCTTCATGCGCGACCCTGTCGTCGAGCGGCACGTCGACCAGCACGCCGGCCGACATATAGGCCCCCTTGCCCGGCAGCACCTCGCCGCCGAACAGGAGCCGCGCGCCGGCCTTGGTCAGCTCCTCGAGCTGGCCGGCCACCGTCCGCCGCTGCTCCTCGCTCGACAGCGGCCCCATGTCGGTGCCCTCGTCCATCGGATCGCCGGCCTTCACCGCCTTCATCCCCGCCGTGAACCGCTCCATGAAGGCATCGTAGACGTCGGCATGGACGATCATGCGCTTGGCGCAGATGCACGATTGCCCGGTATTCTGGATTCGCGCCGTCACCGCGGTCGCCGCCGCCTTGTCGAGATCGGCCGAGGGCATGACGATGAACGGGTCCGATCCCCCGAGTTCGAGCACGACCTTCTTGAGCGCCTTGCCCGCCTCGGCGGCGACCGCCATGCCCGCGCCCTCGCTCCCCGTCAGCGTCACCGCGACGACGCGATCGTCGGCGATGACACCCGCCACCTTGCCGCTGGGAATCGCGAGATTCTGAAACAGCCCCGCGGGCGCGCCAGCCCCGCGCACCGTCTCCTCCATCGCGGCGGCGACGCCCTGGACGTTGGAGGCATGCTTCAGCAGCCCGACATTGCCCGCCATGATCGTCGGCGCGAGAAAGCGCACCACCTGCCAATAGGGGAAATTCCACGGCATCACCGCCAGCACTGGACCCATCGGCAGCCAGCGCGCGGTCGCGGTGCCGCTCACCACCGCGAACGTCCGGTCCGCAAGCATCGCCGGCCCGTTCTCGGCATAATGCCGGAAGGCGGTGGCGCATTTCCCGACCTCGGCGATCGCGCTCTTCAAGGTCTTCCCCATCTCGCGCGTCGCGATCTCGCCGAGCCGCTGCTTGTCGGCCTCGAAGGCATCGGCGATCCGCGCCAGCAGATCGGTGCGCGTCGCGTAATCGGTGACGCGCCATTCGGCGAACGCTGCGTGCGCCCGCGCGATCCGTTCCTCGATTCCGTCGTCGGTGAGCTCGTCATGGGTGGCGATCGTTTCGCCGGTCGCCGGGTTGATGCTCGTCAGCATAAGTGTCTCCTCGATCACGCGATCAACGCGGCGCGGGCGCGCGCGTATCCTTGACCCCCCTCGCCCCGCTGCCGCATAGCACGATCCATGACCGCCGACAGACCGATCGAGGAATTGAGCTTCGAGGAAGCGCTGCGCGAGCTCGAGGCGATCGTCTCGCGCCTCGAAAGCGGCGAGACGCCGTTGCAGGACGCGATCGACCTCTACGAGCGCGGCAACAAGCTGCGCCGCCGCTGCGCCGACCGGCTCGACGCGGCGCAGGCGCGGATCGAAGCGATCCGGCTCGATGCCGAGGGCAGGCCCACGGGCACCCAGCCCTTCGATGCCGGCTGAGGCCGGCGCGGTGGCCGGGGCGTCGCTTGCGCTGCGATCGGCGATGGCGCGCATCAACGACGAGATGGACGCCGCGTTCGACGCGCTGCTGACGATCCCCGACGATCCGCGCGCGGGCCTCTATCGCGCGATGCGCCACGCCACGATCGGCGGCGGCAAGCGCCTGCGCCCGCTGCTCGTCACCGCCACCGCCGCGCTCTATGGCGTCGATCGCGCGGTGGCGGTGCGGGTCGGCCTCGCGGTCGAGTGCATCCATGTCTATTCGCTGATCCACGACGACCTGCCGGCGATGGACGATGACGACGTGCGCCGCGGCAAGCCGACCGTCCACAAGGCGTTCGACGAAGCGACCGCGGTGCTCGCGGGCGACAGCCTGCATGCGCTCGCCTTCGAGGTGCTCGCCGATCCCGAGACGCATCCCGATCCGTTCGTGCGCGCCGAGCTGGTGCTAGCGCTGGCCCGCGCCGCGGGGCCCGACGGCATGGCCGGGGGCCAGATGATGGACCTCGAGGCCGAACGCGCGCGCTTCGATCTCGCTGCGGTCACCCGGCTGCAGGCGCTCAAGACCGGCGCACTGATCGGCGCGGCGGTCGAATCGGGGCTGATTCTCGGCCGGGTGCCGCCCGAGGCGCGCACGGGCCTGCGCGGCTATGCCCGCGACATCGGCCTCGCCTTCCAGATCGCCGACGATGTGCTCGACGCCACCGGCGACGAGGCGGCGGTCGGCAAGAAGCTGGGCAAGGACGGCGCACGCGGCAAGGAAACCTTCCTGACGTTGCTCGGCCTCGAACGTGCCCGCGCGCAGGCGGCGCTGCTGATCGACCAGGCGATCGCGCACCTGCGCGGTCACGGCGCCGAGGCCGACGTGCTGCGCGACGTGGCGCGCTACGTGCTGGAGCGCGACCGGTGAAGACATACTTTTCGTCACCCCAGCGGAAGCTGGGGTCTCGCGCCGCAGGAGATGCCAGCATCCGCTGGCATGACGGCGAAGGGGAAAATCCATGACCACCCGCACCGGCGTCTATCCCGGCACCTTCGATCCGATCACGCTCGGCCATATGGACATCATCCGGCGCGGCGCGAAGCTGGTCGATCGGCTCGTCATCGGCGTCACCACCAACCCGTCGAAAAACCCGATGTTCTCGGTCGAGGAACGCATGGCGATGGTCCGCCGCGAGGTGGAAGGGATAGCGGGCGAGATCCACGTCGTCAGCTTCGATTCGCTGCTGATGGACTTCGCGACGCGCGAGGGCGCGAGCATCATCATCCGCGGCCTGCGCGCCGTCGCCGATTTCGAATACGAATATCAGATGGCCGGCATGAACCAGGCGCTCAACAACCGGATCGAGACGGTCTTCCTGATGGCCGACGTCGCGCTCCAGCCGATCGCCAGCCGGCTCGTCAAGGAGATCGCCCTGTTCGGCGGCGAAATCGGCAAGTTCGTGACGCCGGCGGTCAAGGCCGAGGTGGTCGCCCGGGTCGATGAACTCGGGCGCAAGGGCGGCTGAGCCCATTCACGTTGGCGCAAGCGCCGATTTGGTCTAAGCGCGGCGGCAAATCGGAATTTCCACGGGGTGTGCATGCGTTTCCTCTTCAGCCTGATCGCGCTCGTCGGCGCGCTCGTCGCGTTGCCGGCGACGGCGCAGGTGCTCGACGTCAAGGTACCCGGCCGCGCGCCGGCGGCCTCGCCCGACGATCCGGAGAACATCTGGCTGCTCGATCTGTCGACCGGCGGCCGCGTCAAGATCTGGCTGCGTCCCGATGTCGCACCCAAGATGGTCGAGCGCATCAAGACGCTCACCCGGCGGCATTTCTACGACGGGCTCACCTTTCACCGCGTGATCGACGGCTTCATGGCGCAGGGCGGCGACCCCAAGGGTGACGGCACCGGCGATTCGGACCTTCCCGACGTGCCGGCCGAGTTCAACTATCTGCCGCACGTGCGCGGCGCGGTCGCCGCCGCGCGCCAGGGCTCGGCGCCGGACGCCGACGACGAGACGCGCATCAAGGCGGAGAATTCGGCCAACAGCCAGTTCTTCATCGTCTTCCAGCCCAAACTGCAGCTCGACAAGGATTACACCGTGTTCGGGCGCGTGATCGCCGGGATGCAATATGTCGATGCGCTGCCGCGCGGCGAACCGCCCGCGAACCCGGGCCGCATCCTCCATGCCTATATCGCCGCGGACAACCCGCCGCCCTACCAGCCGGCTCCGGCCGCCGCGCCCGTGGCGGCGCCAACGGTGCTGCCCGGTACGACGCCGGCCCCGGCGCCCGCACCCGCCGGCCAGTAGCGAGGCGTCGGCCGAATGAAGGTCGACCTCTTCGATTTCGAGCTTCCGCCCGAGCGTATCGCGCTGCGCCCCGTCGCCCCGCGTGATGCGGCGCGGATGCTGGTGCTCGACGGCGCCGAGACGCGCGATGCGGGCGTACGTGACCTGCCGGCGATGCTCCGCCCCGGCGATCTCCTCGTCTTCAACGACACGCGTGTCATCCCCGCGCAGCTCGAGGGCAGGCGCGGCGACGCGGCGATCGGCGCCACGCTCCACAAGCGCGAAGGCCCGCGCCGCTGGCGCGCCTTCATCCGCAACGCCAAGCGGCTGCACGAGGGCGACGCGGTCGATTTCGGCGAGGGCGTTTCGGCGATCGCGAGCGACCGCGCCGAGGACGGCAGCTTCGCGCTCACCTTCGCGGGCGACGAGCCCGTCGAACTGCTGCTGGAGCGCGCCGGCCGGATGCCGCTGCCGCCCTATATCGCCGGCAAGCGCCCCACCGACGCGCGCGACGCCGAGGATTACCAGACGATGTTCGCGCGCGAAACCGGCGCCGTCGCCGCGCCCACCGCGGCGCTCCACTTCACGCCGGCGCTGATGGACGCGCTCGCCGCGGCGGGCATCGGGCACGCGACATTGACGCTCCATGTCGGCGCGGGCACCTTCCTGCCGGTCAAGGCCGACGACACCGCCGATCACAAGATGCACGCCGAATGGGGCTGCATCGACCAGGCGACCGCCGACCGGCTCAATGCCGTCCGCGCCGCCGGCAACCGCGTGATCGCGGTCGGCACGACCAGCCTGCGCCTGATCGAGAGCGCGGCGGGCGAGGACGGCGCGATCCGGCCGTTCGAGGGCGACACCGCGATCTTCATCACGCCGGGCTATCGCTTCAGGGGCGTGGACGGGCTGATGACCAATTTCCACCTGCCGCGCTCGACGCTGTTCATGCTGGTCTCGGCATTGATGGGGCGCGAGCGGATGCAGGCGGCCTATGCCCATGCCATCCGAAACGGCTATCGCTTCTACAGCTATGGCGATGCCTCGCTGCTGCTGCCTGAAAGGAGCTGACATGCGCCTGCTGCTCGCGCTTCCGTTGCTCGCCGTCGCGCTGCCGGTCGCGGCGCAGACCACGCCCGACGTCACCGACGTTCCGTATGTGCGGCCGCTCGGGCAGCCGCCGATCTCGACGATGGTGGTCGAACCCGTCGCGATGATGCTCGCCGCGTGCGATGCCGATGGCGACGCCCGCGTCACCCGCGACGAAACGCACGCCTGCATCGCCAAAAGCTTCGCCGCGATCGATACGGCCAAGGCGGGGTCGCTCGGCTACATCGCCTATTCGGACTGGGCCGAGCGCTACCTCGGCGACCGCAATGCGCTGCCCAGCCCGTTCGAGACCGACGCCGACCACGACAATCGCATCACCTCCGCCGAGTTGACCGCGAGGCTCGACACGATCTTCGACCGGCTCGATCGCGACAAGGACGGCATCCTCACTCGCGCCGAATGCCTCACCATCCGCGCCGGCGGCGGCGATTTCGGTCGCGGCAAGCGGCGGCGCTAGACTCGTAGTCGATCTGTTCGGAACGTCGCCCCGGATTTGGGTTTTCATCGAGCGCTGCCTTGACCGACGCCCTTGTTGCGGGCGGTGCGAAGTGGAGAAAGTGGAGCGCGTCGCGGGATTTTGCCCGGGATGCGCCCGCAACGCCCCGGGATGGCGACAGGTGCGCGACAGCGAGGCGACACCGACGCGACACCGACGCACCATCCATGCGCCGGACGCGCGCCGCCGGCGCGACGGCAGTGCGCCTCGGTCGCGCCGCTGCCGGTGTCCAGCAACGCGGCGAGCACGATATGGGAACCGTCCTGTTCCATCCCACAGGGTAGAACATAAAACGAACATGTAGGACAGGAATTTCAGACCCGGGCCAGGGTCCGTACTCAATTAGATTCGTTTTCGATCGGCCCGCGCAAAGAAGAAGGAAGAAGCGGGATGCCGGATCAAGTCCGGCATGACGGGTAGGAGGATAGGCAACGCCGATCGAATTTTAGTCCAGGAATTGCACGACGGTCCGCCGCTCCTGGGGCAAACAAGCGCGACACGGATAGCCTTCGTACGCTTCCGCGACCCAATTGCGTCCCTCAGTCGAGGTGCAGCGCCAGCCACACCGCGGGCGGGTTGCGGCTGGTATGCGTCACCCAATGCCGCGTCCCCGCCGGGATGAAGACGTGATCGCCCGGGCGCAGCGCGATCTCGCGCCCGTCCTCCAGCCGCAATCCCGCCGCGCCCGCCAGCAGCAGCACCCATTCGTCGGCCGCCTGCACCATCGGCGCGTCGTCGGGCGTCGTCTGGCCCGCGGACACGATCCGCTCGAGCCGCACACGGGGCCGGGCGAGCAAGTCGGTGAACACCTCCCCCGCCGCCGCCGAGGGCAGGTCCACGAGCAGGTTGGCGGGCGCGTCGTCCATCGCCGCACCGTTGCGCGCGCCGGGGTTCCACGGCAAGAGCGCGCGGACCATGCCCCGTTTCGACTTCACCATCCACGCCACCGACGGCGCCGCACGCACCGGCGCCATCGCGATGGAGCGCGGCACCATCCGCACGCCTGCCTTCATGCCGGTGGGCACCGCCGCCACCGTCAAGGCGATGAAGCCCGCCGACGTGGCTGCCGCGGGCGCCGACATCATCCTCGGCAACACCTATCACCTGATGCTGCGCCCCGGCGCCGAGCGCGTGGCGCGGCTGGGCGGCCTGCACGATTTCATGGGCTGGAATCGCCCGATCCTCACCGATTCGGGCGGCTATCAGGTGATGAGCCTCGCCGACCTGACCAAGCGATCGGAGGAAGGCGTCGCGTTCAAGTCGCACCTCGACGGCGCGCGCCACCTGCTCAGCCCCGAACGCTCGATCGAGATTCAGCGGCTGCTCGGCTCGAACATCGTCATGGCGTTCGACGAACTCGTCCCCACCACCGCGACGCGCGAGGTGCAGGCGGCGGCGATGGAGCGCTCGATGCGCTGGGCCAAGCGCAGCCGCGCCGCGTTCGACGCCGGCGGCGATCATGCCGAGCACAATGCGATCTTCGGCATCCAGCAGGGCGCGCTCGACGAGGGGCTGCGCAAGGCGTCCGCCGACGCGCTGATCGATATCGGCTTCGACGGCTATGCCGTCGGCGGGCTCGCGGTCGGCGAGGGGCAGGAGGCGATGTTCGCCTGCCTCGACTACGCGCCGCAGCAGCTTCCCGTCGACCGCCCGCGCTACCTGATGGGCGTCGGCAAGCCCGACGACATCGTCGGCGCGGTCGAGCGCGGGATCGACATGTTCGATTGCGTCCTCCCCACCCGCTCGGGCCGTACCGGCCAGGCGTTCACGCGCGCCGGACCGATCAACATCCGCAACGCCCGCTTCGGCGAGGACAAGAGCCCGCTCGATCCGGCGTGCGCCTGCCCGGTCTGCGCGACATGGAGCCGCGCCTACCTGCACCACCTGGTCCGCGCCGGCGAGATCCTCGGCGCGATGCTGATGACCGAGCACAATATCTGGTTCTACGAGGCGCTCATGGCCGATCTGCGCACCGCGATCGCCGACGGGAGGCTGACGGGCTTTGCCCGCGATTTCCGCACGCGTTATCATGCCGCCCCCTGACCGGCCGCGACGAAAGGACATCTCGATGACCAGGATCATGACGACCACCTCGCTCGCCTTTTTCGCCATGCTGGGCGGCTGCAACCAATCGCCGGCGCCCGCAGACAATGCCGCGACGACGCCTGCGCCTATTGCCAACGAGGCCGACGCGACTGCCGCCGAGTCCTCCTGGGCGGGCCTGCGCGATCTGATCGGTCAGTATCCGCGCGACTCCGGCCTGTTCGAGTCGAGCGTGATTGCGGGCGACCTGAAGGCGCTGCTGGGCGACAAGCTCGCCACCTTCATGCAAGACATGGAGGTTCAGGGCCCGCTCGCGGAAGAGAAAGGCGTGCTGTGGACCTCGGGCAACAAGACGCATCAAGGTGGCATCGACGCCGCCTATCTGCTGATCGATCCCGCGACCCGCCAACTCGAGGTCGGCCTGTGGGAGAATGGGGTGCTGCAGACCTACGCGAGCCCCGGCGCACCGCTCACCAAGCCCGCCGATGTCGAAACGCTGATCGCCAATGCACGCCAGACGCGATGATCCGGTGACGCGGATATCGGCGCCGGCCGAGGCGTTGACCCCCTTCCATCACCCCCAAAGCGGACCCATAGCTTGACCGACAGCAATCAGGATTGTCCCAACGAGATCACCGCCGCGGCGCGCGACGCGCGCGAGCATGACGCCGCAGCCGCGCCCTCCAAGGAAGCGCACCGCAAGCGCCGCCGCTGGCCGATCGCGTCGATCGGGATCGGCCTCGGCTCGGCCGCGCTCGGCGCCGCCGTCCTCTACGCCGACCGGAATCGCGGCAAGAAGAAATAGCTGACTGTCCTAGCCGGTTGACACAGCTGGATCGCGGAGCGCACCACGAGGCATCACATCTTTCCTCGGGGGGAATCACCGATGCTGTTTCGTGCCGCCCTGCTGCTCGGCGCCGCCGTGCTGCCGTTGCCCGCTGTCGCCCAGACCAACACGCAGGCCGCCGCGCCTGCCGGTGCCGCGGTCAAGCCGATCGCTTTCACCGAACGGACGCTCGCCAACGGCCTGCGCGTCTATGCGATCCGCGACACCTCGACCGCCAATGTCTCGGTCAACGTCTGGTACGATGTCGGCTCGAAGGACGATCCCAGGGGTCGCTCGGGCTTCGCGCACATGTTCGAGCATCTGATGTTCAAGGCGACGCGCAACCTGGTGCCCGAACAGATGGACCGGCTGACCGAGGATGTCGGCGGCTACAACAACGCCTCGACGGCCGATGACTACACCAATTATTTCGAGGTCGTCCCCGCCAACCACCTCCAGCGCCTGCTGTTCGCCGAGGCCGACCGCATGGCGAGCCTGGTGGTCGAGCCCAAGAGCTTCGCCTCCGAACGCGACGTGGTGAAGGAGGAACTGCGCCTGCGCGTCCTCGCCCAGCCCTACGGCAAGCTCTTCTACATCTATTTCCCCGAAATCTCCTATGCGAAGCACCCCTATGCGCGCCCCGGCATCGGCAGCATCGCCGATCTGGAGGCCGCGTCGATCGAGGACGTCCGCGCCTTCCACGCGACCTATTACCGGCCCGACAATGCGATCCTGGTGGTCGCGGGCAATTTCGATCCCGCGCAACTGGACAAATGGGTCGACCAATATTTCGCGCCGATCGCGAAGCCCGACCGGCCGATCCCGCGCGTCGCCGTCACCGAACCGGCTCGCACCAAGGCGGCGAGCTACACCGTCTACGAACCCAACACGCCGCTGCCCGCGGTGCTGATCAGCTACAAGCTGCCGCCCGACAACAGCCCCGATACGCCCGCGCTCACCGTGCTCGACGCGATCCTGTCGAAGGGCGAGAGCTCGCGGCTCTATCACGACCTCGTCTACCGCGATCAGCTCGCGCAATCGGCCGACACCTTCCTCGACACCAAGCAGCAGGGCGGCGCGCTGGCGCTCTATGCGATCATGGCGAGCGGCAAGGACGCGGCCGACGGCGAGGCGGCGCTGCGCAAGGAAATCGCGCGGCTGCGCGACGCGCCCGTCACCGCGGCCGAGCTTTCCGAAGCCAAGAACGAGATCCTCACCTCGACGATCGAGAATCGCGAAACCGCCGCGGGCAAGGCCAATGTGATCGCCGCCTCGGTGATCATCGACGGCGATCCGCGCGCCGCCGACAAGCAGCTTGCCGCGATCGCGACCGTCACCGCGGCCGATGTGCAGCGCGTGGCGAAAAAATATCTCACCGACGCGCAATCGGCGGCGATCCGATACCTTCCGGCCGAAAGCGCGCCCGCCGGCGCCAAGGGCGATGCGGTCGGCGTGTCCTCTACGGTCGTCACCGCGCCGCTCGCCGCACCAACCGACATCCGTATCGTCACGCCTGCACCCGAGAGTGAGCGCGTGCTGCCGCCCGCTCCAGGCACGCCCGTCGCCGTCACCGTACCGACCCCGGTCGAGGTGACGCTCGCCAACGGGATGCACCTGATCACGGTCGAGAAGCGCGATCTGCCGCTCGTCACTGCCGCGGTGGTGAGCGAGGGCGGCGGCGCGCTCGATCCGCAGGGCCGCGCGGGGCTCGCGAGCCTCACCGCCGGGCTAATGACCAAGGGCACGACGACGCGCTCGGCGACCGATATCGCCAACCAGATCGAATCGCTCGGCGGCTCGATTGCGAGCAGCGCCGATTGGGACGGCGCGTCGGTATCGGTCACGATCAAGTCGGATCAGGTGGCGCCCGCGCTCGACATCCTCGCCGACGTGACGCGCAACCCTGCCTTCGCGACCGAGGAGATCGAGCGCGCCCGCGCCCAGGCGATCGACGCCGCCAATGTCGAGATGAAGGATCCGATGGCGCTCGCCGGGATGGTCGCCAACCGCGCGATCTTCGGCGCGCAGCCATACGGCCACGTGCTCGAAGGCACGCCCGATTCGCTCGAAGCGATCACGCGTGCCGACGTCACCTCGGCCTATGCCGCAAGCTGGCGCCCCGACGAGACGACGCTGCTGATGGTCGGCGACATCACGCCCGACGCGGCCAGGGCGCTCGCCGAGCGGCAATTCGGCACCTGGACGGCCGCCAATGCTCCCGCGGCGCCGGCGACACGCGCCACGGCCGCACCCGCGCCGAAGGTGATCGTGGTCGACCTCCCCGACGCGGGGCAAGCCGGGATCGTCGTCGGGCGCCCCGCGATCGCACGAAGCGACGATCGTTTCTACGCCGCGCAGGTCGCCAACGCGACGCTGGGCGTTGGCTTCTCGTCACGGCTCAACCAGGAAATCCGCATCAAGCGCGGGCTTTCCTACGGCGCGGGGAGCCAGATGCCGGGTCGGCGCGAGATCGCTCCGTTCAAGGCGAGCACGCAAACCAAGAATCCGTCCGCGGCCGAAGTCGTCTCGCTGATCGTCGGCGAGATGAAGAAGCTGGGCGCCGCACCCGCACCGGCGGCCGAGCTCGATACGCGCAAGGCGGTGCTGGTAGGCAGCTTCGGCCGCGCGGTCGAAACCACCGGCGGGATCGCCGGCATCCTCGGCGACTTCATCGAGGAAGGCGTGCCGCTCGCCGAGCTCAAGACCTATTCGAGCGACATCACCGGCGTCAGCCCGCAGGCCGTACAGGCGGCCGCCAAACTGTTCGATCCGTCGGATGCGAGCATCGTGGTGGTGGGCGATTCGAAACAATTCATCGGCGATCTGCGCAAGGCCTATCCGACCCTCGAGCTGATTCCGGCAAGCGATCTCGATCTCGATTCGCCCGCGTTGAAATGATCTGAAGCGGCGCGCTGGCGATACCGGGCTGGCGTGCCGCCGCACCACACAACGATCAACGCAATCGGGCGCGCAATGCGCGTTGCCGGCGCGCTATCGCTGGGAAATTGATGCTCAGCTTGTGCCGGCGCCGAGATCGCAGGGTCGCAACGCGATCCGGGCTCCCCCCAACGCGTCGCGCAGAATGGCTCCTGCGCGCCACGGCGGCGCCGGCACGGTGCGGCGTGCAGAGAGACTCCCCCTAGATGCTCTGCACCGATGGCCGTCATTTTACGCGGCTATCCGTGGCAGCGAATGGTCATTTTTGCGTAAATCAACTATGATCCCTATCGATTGCCATCATAGTGATTGCTCTGGGGGGACAATCCGAATGCATACCGGGCGCGTGCGCGACCCCGTGAGCGGCTTGCCGTTCCGGCCCGCGGATTTGATACTCGAACATCCTCGCTTCACCGACGCGCGCCGGCTTTATGCCGAGCGCTTGTCGGCGCTCTACAGCGGCAAGCCCTTTCTGAGCCACATGATGGGCGAAGCGGCACGCGCGGTGTTGTTCACGCTGCTCATCGGCCTCCACGTCGATTACCGACCGGACGATCGCCCATCCTGGCCGACGCTCGCGAACCTCAAGCGCGTGCTCCAGACTTATGGGTTGAGCAGCCCCCGCCGCGTCGAGGCACTGGTAGCGCGCCTGACACAGGTCGGGTATTTGCGCACCGAAGCAGCCCCCGGCGACCGGCGGTCGCGTTTGCTCGTTCCGTGCGAGCCGATGCTCGAACACGACCGCGCCTGGCTGGTGCTGCATTATGCGCCGCTCGCGCTGCTGTTTCCCGACGATCCGGCCTATCATCTGCCGCTGGCCCGCGATCCCGATTTCCAGCGCGCGCAGCGCCGCGCCGGCATCGGCACGATCCTGCGATCGGCGCGCAGCCTGGTGAGCAATCCCGCGATCATGCTGTTCGGGTCACGCGCGGCCGGGTTTCTGATCCTCGCCGCACTCGCCGATTCGTCGGCGCGCGCCGCCGACGGCATTGCGCGCGTGCCTGTTGCCGAATTGGCGCGGCGCTTCGCCGTCTCTCGCGCGCACGTCCGCCGCACGCTGGCCGCGGCGAATACCGCCGGATTGCTGCGCTTCGACGCGACCGACGATCGCGGCATCACCTTTGCGCCGGCGCTCTGGAGCGCAATCGACCGCTTTCTTGCCGAGGCGCTGGAGCGGCACGACCTGACCGGCGCGATCGCGCTGCGCGCACTCGGCCGATGAACGCGCCGAAAGGTTGACCGGGCCGCTGCCCGTCCCGCTGCGAGACACGCCGAAAACGGGCCTGATCGGCGGCCGCGATCTGCGCTATGCGCGCTTGCGTGATCACGCGCCTCGTCAAGCACCGGCATTTTCGTGAACTGGCGATCGCCTGCGTCGGCTTCCTGATCTGCGCCGGCATGTCGGCACAGGCCGCCTTCCGGGCGATCGAGGCGCATTCGACGGCCGTGCATGTCCCCGTTTCCCGGCCGACGCCGGTCGACAGCGGCAGCGCCGCGCCCGCGCCGGGTACGACCGGCACCACCGCGCTTCCCGATCTACCGATCCCCGCCAATGCCGAGCTCGGCGACGGTTCGGTGCTGCCAGCCCGCCCCTTCTCGATGGCCGCGGCCACCCCGCTCGATCGCGCGCGCGCGCTCACCTGCCTCGCCGATGCCGTCTATTACGAGGCCGCATCGGAAAGCGACGCCGGGCAGCGCGCGGTGGCGCAAGTGGTGCTCAACCGCGTGCGTCACCCGGCCTTCCCGGCGACGGTGTGCGGCGTGGTGTTCCAGGGTTCGGAGCGCGCGAGCGGCTGCCAGTTCAGCTTCGCCTGCGACGGCGCGATGGCGCGGGTGCCGGCGGGCGCCGCCTGGGCCAAGGCATTGCGGATCGCGGGCGCCGCGCTCGGCGGCTATGTCTTCGCGCCGATCGGCCTGGCGACGCACTATCACACCTATGCTGTCACCCCCGCCTGGAACCGCCAATTGGTGATGACCGACGCAATCGGCGCGCATTTCTTCCATCGCTGGCGCGGCTGGTGGGGAACGCCGGCGGCGTTCAGCCAACACTATGTCGGCGGTGAGCCGTTGCCCGGCGCGCACGCACCGCCGGTCACGCCGATCCCAGCCCCGACGGCGCCGATGCTCGCCGATGCCGCGCGCACCACGGCCGCCAGCCCCGCCGCGCCGATCGCGCCCAAGGCCGCCCCGACGCCGCTCGCGATGATCCAGCCGGCTTATACCGACAGCGGCGCGCTGCGTGGTGCCCTTGCCGCCCGCGAGACCGGTACCGACAACCTTCCCCAAAGCCAGGTGCTCGATCGCTGGAAGGATTCGGGCAAGCCGCTACGCTGAGCCGACCCGCCGCCTGGATTCGTTTTCAGCTTCGCTGAATCCGCACCGCGCTTATTTGGCCGCCAGATATTTGTCGAACCACGCGATCGTACGATCATGCACGTCCTGCGCATGGTCGGGGTCGCGGATGCCGTGGCCTTCGCCTGCGTAGATCACCAGTGTGGTCGGCACCCCCATGTCCTTCAGCGCATGCCACCATTCGATCGACTGCGTGGGCGGCACCTCGATATCGCGCTCGCCGACATAGATGAAGGTCGGGGTCTTGGCGTTCTTGACGAAATTGACCGCCGAGACACGCCGATACGCCTCGTAATCGTCGTAGAGCGGCTTGCCGAAGAAGGGCAGCATCCAGGTGTTGATGCCGTTGGTGCCGTAATAGCTCACCCAGTTGGAAAGCCCGGCGCCCGCGACGATCGCCTTGAAACGGTCGGTCTGGGTGTTCGCCCACATCGCCATGAAGCCGCCATAGCTGCCGCCCATCAGCCCCAGCCGCGCATCGTCGACCGGCGCCTGCTTTTCCACTGCGTCGATGCCCGCCAGGATGTCGCGCAGATCGCCGCCGCCGAAATCGCGCTTGTTGGCATCGACGAATGCCGCGCCCTGGCCGTAGCTGCCGCGCGGATTGGGCAGGAACAGCCAATAGCCTTTGCGCAGGAGATCGATCGTCGTGCCTTCGGAGGCGAAGCGCGGCGTGCTCGCCGCCGCGGGGCCGCCATGGACGATCGTGATCATGGGCGCCTTCTTCGCCGGATCGGCGCCGATCGGCGAAAGCAGCCAGCCCTGCACGTCGTACCCCTCGTTCGTCCAGCGGATGCTGCGCGCCGCTATCACCGGCGCCACATCGTCATTGTCGTGGGTGATCTGGCGAAGCGCGGACGCGCTGCCTGCATAGATGGCGGGTGCATGGGTGAAATCCTGCACCACGGTGGCGATGGTTTTGCCGTCGGCGCTGTAGGCGACCTTGCCGTCGCCGGCCGAAAAGCTCGCCGGCTTGCGCCAGCCGACGCTGGGCTTGCCCGCGGCATCCAGCATGTGCAGTTCCATCGTGTCGGCAGCGAGCGCGACCGTACGGATGCCGCCCGGTAACCAGTCCATCGAGACGTTGGTGGTCTTCGATCCCTGGGTGATGTCGGTCGGCGTGCCGCCCGCGAACGGCACGGTGTAGATGTCGCCGCCGATCGAACCGAAATCGCTCATCAACCCGCCGACATAGGCGACCGACGTGCCGTCTGGGGACATGCGCGGCTGATTGATCTGCGTCGCCGGCTTGGCGATGTTGCGCACCGCGCCCGTCTGCGCGTCGACCGCGTCGAGCGTCGCCACCCACCAGTTCGCATCGCCGTTGCCCAGTGCGCTGGTGACGACGAAACCGCGGCCGTCGGGCGTCCAATCATATTCGTAGATGTAGCGATCCGGCGGCGACAGCGGCTTGACCGCGTCCGCCGCGACGCTCGCGCCGACATCGAAGACCGCGAGCCGACGCTCGTCATAATGCTCGCCGATCTCGCCGATCTGGCGCACGCCCGCCTGGGTCGCGCCGGCTTCCTTCTGCGCGCCGATCGTCACCAGCAGCGCGATGCGCTTGCCGTCGGGCGAGAAGCGCGGCGTGCCCGCGATGCCGGCAACCGTCGCGACCGTATTCGCCTGATTGCCCCTGGCGGTCTCGAGCTTCGTCACGTCGCCGTCGCGCATCAGGAAGGCAACGATGCCGTCGGGGCCGAAGGTCGGATCCGAATAGCGGCAGGTGTCGCACGGATCGATCGTGCGGAGGATGTGCCCGTCGCGCGCGTCGCGCAGCACGACCGCCGCGCCTGCCGCCGCCGTCGTCTCGATCGTCGCCAGCGTGCGGCCGTCGGGCGACATCGCCAGATCGCCGTAAGAATGCGTGGCGGCGAGCGCGGGGCTGGCGATCGAGGCGAGAAAGACGGCGAGCGGCAAGCGCATGGGATTCCTCCGGATCGGGACGTTGCCGCTCGATAGCACGTCCGCGCACCGGGGCAATCGGCGCGCCGGCTCGCAGCGTCAGCGCCGGTGGCGATCGACGCTGCGGCGGGACGTGGGGCGATGTGTCGATGCGCGATGCACCGCAGGCTTGCGCGGCGCCTGCGCCCGGTGCGTCTGCGTCGGGCGGGCGCGCTGCTGCGCGACGCGACGCGTGCTCGCTTGCTGATGACGCGCGCGTTGGGCCTGCTGCTGCCGGGCCCGATCGACCCGGGCACGCTGCTGCGTCACCTGCGCGCGGCGGGCTTCAGCCACGTGCTGGCGCCGCGCGGTCGCGGCCCGGGCCCTGGTCTGCGCCGATCGGGCGACGATGGTGCGCCGTTGTTCGGCGGCACGCGTCTTCGCTCGCATCGCCGCCCGCGCCTGGCGCGCCGTCTGCCGACGCGCATGGGTCTCGCGCGCCTGCCGTGCTTGCTGATGCGTCCGCGCCTGCGACCGCCGGGCCGCCTCGGCGCGCGCCTTCTGATGCGTACGACTCTGCCCCTGGGCGTGGTGCGTGGCGGCGCGGGCGCGATCGGCGCGTGCCGTGCTGGCGCGCTGCGCCCGATGCTGCGCAGCCTGCGCTCGCGCACGATCTTGCGCTTGCGTACGGCGCGTAGCCGCCGCGCGAGCGTTGACACGCTGGACACGATCGCGCGCGCGATCCTGCGCCTGTCGCGTGGCGGCCGCGCGCGTGTGATCGGCGCGTGCCTTGCGAACCAGCGCGGCCCGCTGCTGCGTCGCGCGATCATGGCGCGCCTGCGCCACTGTCTGCCGGTGCCGCGCCTGCGCGACCTGACGGCGCTCGGCGGCGCGGCGGGCATCGGCCAGCCGTTCATGCTGCACCGCCTGCGCGCGGGACTGGCGTTGCGCCGCGACCTGCTGCGCGTGGCGGCGTTGGTTGACCAGACGTTGCGCGCGCTGGGCCGCCTCGGTGCGCGCATGTCGACGCGCGACGGCATTGTAGAAGCGCGGCGCATGGCCACGGAAATCCCGGCGCTGCCAACTCGCGAAGGTGGTCGCGGCGTGTTGGCGGCGCTGGCGTTCCTCGTGCCAGCGTCGCGCCTGAAGCGCAGCCGACCGCGCCCGCGCGCGATTGGCGCGATCGACACGGTAGCGGGCACGCTCGATCGCATCGCGCCGCGACGCCCATTGCCAGGCGCTGACGCCATGGTGATGCCGATGGCGCGCGGCGGAGCGAAGATGGCGCGCGCGGGCATAATAGCGCGACGCCGCCCACCGCTGGCGGGCCCAGCGCGAGCGATCGAGCGCGCGCCCGTCGGGGCCGTAGATCACGGTGATCGTGCTGCCCGAATAGCCATAGCCATAATAGGGATCGCGCACGTAATAGGGGTAAGCGGCGCCCGGCTCGTAATAATAATAGCGATAGCCGGCGTCGATCGGCTCGACATAGGTGGCGTAGCCGTCGCCCGTCTCCCACGCCCACGGCTCGATGCCGTAGCCATCGTCGAAATAATAATCGGGCGGGGCCGCGCCGAAGACCTGGTCGAGCGCGCCGGCGCGGTCGATCCACGCATAGCGATCGTCGGCCGCGAACGGCTCGGCGAGCGGCAGCGGCGAGGCTTCGGGCAGCGCGCGCGCCGCGGGCGCCGTCGCGATCGGGGCCGCCGCGGCGACCGTCATCGGCTGCGCCTCGGGCAGCGGCGGCAAGCTGGCGAGCCCGCTGTCTTGCAGCGCGTTCGCCCACAAGGCCTGCTGGTCGGGCGTCAGCGTGGCGCTATCGTCGCGCGCGGACGGGTTGCACGCAGCGATCATCAGTGCAGCGCCGAGCGCCCCGGCGATCTGCGCCTGGAGACGTGCCTTGCGGATCATCGCGGCTCTCCTGGTTGCTTCAT
The DNA here is from genome assembly GCA_035538935.1 of Sphingomonas sp. Taxonomy (GTDB): domain Bacteria; phylum Pseudomonadota; class Alphaproteobacteria; order Sphingomonadales; family Sphingomonadaceae; genus Sphingomonas. Next base: position 60,740 of record DATLJH010000016.1, on the reverse strand, counting down.
CATCGGGCAACCATAGGAAATCGCGCCTGAACCGGCCGTGGCCCGGCCGTTCATCCGAGGTGAAGCAGCGAAGGAGCGCCGGGAATCGATTCAGCTCCGCTGAATCGGGCGCGGCACCGGCCCTCTCCCCCACCCCACCTCCCATTCAGGATAATGTCTTGGGAAGTGGGGTGGGGGAGACGGCCGGTGCCGCTTCCACGTGAGTGGATCAAACGCTAATGCGCGGTGCTCCCCGGCGGCGGGGCTTCGGGCGCGGTCGGCGGCTCGGGGGGCGCATCATGCCCGCCGCGCTTGGTCTTGAGCCAGCGGTCGAACGCAGCCGCAGCGACGCCGGCGGCGGCAGTCGCGAACTGCGCGCCCGCCGCGCGCGGATCATGCGGCGGCGCATCGCGAGAATCGGACGCCGCGGCCGTTGCAGCCTCGTCCGGCGCAGGCGCCGCGGTGGTTGCGTGCCGGCGCTTGGCGATCGCCGCAGCCGCGGCGATCAACCCGGCGGCGGCGAGCTCGCGACCCGCCGGCGTATCGAGCATCGCGAGCACCTTGCCGCCCTTCTTGCGCAGCTTCTTGGGGATTTTCACCCCCGCGACCTGCCTGGGCAGCTTGACCTTGCCCTTCTTGCCCATCTTCGGACTCCTCTTCGAATCGCACGCGGCTTCACGATAGCGTATTATCTATATATAACACCTGAACGCCGGTAAAGATGTGGGCGAAACGGCGCGCGGCGCTTGACGAACCGCCATCGCCCGCGCCACTTGCGCGCATGGCACCCCCGCTTCCGTCCGATCCACACGGCTTCAAGCGTCGTGGCGTCCTGTTCGTCCTGTCGTCGCCCTCGGGCGCGGGCAAATCGACGATCGCGCGCAAGCTGCTCGAATCGCACCCGGAACTCGGCGTCTCGGTATCGGCGACGACGCGGCCGATGCGCCCGGGCGAGGTCGACGGCAAGGACTATCATTTCGTCGACCTCGAGGAATTCCGGCGCATGGTCGCCGACGGCGAGTTCCTCGAATGGGCGCACGTCTTCGGCCATCGCTACGGCACGCCGCGCGGCCCCGTGGAAAAGATGCTCGCCGAGGGCAAGGACGTGCTGTTCGACATCGACTGGCAGGGCGCGCAGCAGCTGTTCCAGATCGCGGGCGGCGACGTGGTGCGCACCTTCATCCTGCCGCCGTCGATGGAGGAGCTGCACCAGCGGCTGATCAAGCGCGCGACCGATCCGATCGAGGTGATCGACGCCCGGATGCAGCGCGCCGCCAACGAAGTGAGCCACTGGGACGGCTACGATTACGTGCTCGTCAACGACGACGTGGAGGAATGCTTCACCGGGGTGCGCACGATCCTGGAGGCCGAACGCCTCAAGCGCTCGCGCCAGACGGGGCTGATCGGCTTCATCCGCAAGCTGATCCGATAGGCTGACGTTCGCGCCGCTGAGGGCGTGGAAGTTGGCGAAGTTGACACTACGTCCCCCCTGTTTTGACTTTCCCCGCGGTTCGTGCGCGCCGGGCACGGCGGGGCGGTCGGCAAGCTTGCCGACGCGGGTGAGATCGACCGAATCAAAGAGCGGTGCGGAGCATGGCACGGATATAGCCCTGTAGGACAGCGAAAAAGAACAAAGAGGGATCACGCGAAGGCACGATGGCGCGAACCTTCTTCTCTCCTTCTGCCATCGTGCGATGCGGGAGCGTGGTGATTGTGGCCCTGGACTCCCGCTTTCGCGGGAGAACAGGCGGTCCTCTAGCGCAGCAACGCGAGGAAACGCGCGCCGGCGTCGAAATCGGCGCGGTGGGCGGCGCGGGTGCGCGCGGCGAGCGTGTCCTCGCCCCATTGCTCGGCCTGCCATGCTTCGTCGACCTGCGCGGCGGTCCATATCGTGTCGGCATCGGCGGCGCCATCGAGCAAGGCGAGCGCGGCGACGAGCGAGCCGGTGACGGTGACGATCGGCGACAGACCGGCGAGCTCGAAGGGATCGCGCACCGCGACGGCATCGGCTAGGCGCGTGACGGTCGCCTCGGGCTGGGCGCGGTGCATGACGCCGGTCGCGGTCTCGAAGTGGACGTCGTAGCGCGCGCGCGCCCAATCGAGCAACGGATCCCACGCCGCTGCCTGCCGCGCGATCAGTTCGGCAGGGCCATCGGCGCGGTAATAGAGCAGGTCGCTCTCGCCGTAGCGCGCCAGCCCCTCGGCGAAGGCGGCGGGATCGGACGCGATGCGGTCGATCGCGGCGTTGGCGAGGCCGGTGAGCGGCATCGCGCGTGGATCGATCGTCTCGCCCACGCCGCGCCATTCCTCGGCCACCGCCTCCGCCAACGCAAACGTTGGCAGCACCAGCGGCGCGCGGCCGGGCGTGCGCACCGGGCGGCCGTCGAGCCGAATGCCGCCGTTCTCGACGGTCACGTCCTTCCAGAAACGCTTCATTCTTCGGGCGGACTGCGCCAGCGGTGCGCGAGCGCGCGCGGCACCGTGGCGATCATGTAGAGCGCGGCGAGTACGATGCCGACGCCGATCGCCTTGCCGGACCAATCGGGCGCGCGCGCGAGCAGCACCACGCCGAACACCGCGCCCGCCGCGCCCGCGATGCGCGTCGCCGTCATCGCGAAATAGCGGTTGCGCGCGGTCTTGGGATCGACGGGATCGATCATGCGGCCTCCATGCACTGCGGCAGGTGCGTGGGCGTTGCGGCGATGGCGTGCGCGCCCGCAGCGGTCAGCTCGTCGGCCGCGTGATAGCCCCAGGCGACGCCCACCGCGCGGGTGCCGGCGGCGCGCGCCATCGCCATGTCGTAGCTGGTGTCGCCGATCATCACGCTCGTCTCGGGCGCGGCGCCGGCCTCGGCGATCGCCGCCTCGATCATCGACGGATGCGGCTTGGAGGGGTGGCGATCGGCGGTCTGCAGCGTCACGAAGCGCGCCGACAGGCCGTGCGCGGCGAGGATGTGCGCGAGCCCGCGATCGGACTTGCCGGTGGCGACGCCGAACAACCAGCCATCCGCCTCGAGCGCGTCGATCGCCTCGGCGACGCCGTCGAACAGCGGCTCGTCAGCGAGCCCGCCGTTGGCGCGCAGCGTGAAGAAGGTCTGCTTGTAGGTCTCGGCGAGCCGTGCGTGATCGCCGCCGTCCGCCTCCGGCAGCAGCACCCGCATCGCCTCGACCAGGCTGAGCCCGACGATGCGGCGGATCGCCGCGCGTTGGGGCACGTCGAGGCGGTGCGCGGCGAACGCCTCCTCCATCGCGCGGCAGATGTTGGCCTGGCTGTCGACGAGCGTGCCGTCGCAATCGAAGATCGCGAGCCGGTTCACGCTTGCCGCATCCAGTGCGCGATCGCGCGCCGCCCCTGCGCCTCGAGCGCGTCGGCGGCGGCAAGGCGCGCCGATTCGGGCTTGTTCTGGTTGAGCTTCGCGGTGCTGCGCCACGCCTGGATGCGGAGGCGGAAGCCCTTGATCCCGCGCAGCAGCGCCTCGAACGCGCTCGGTTCCATCTTGTCGCGCGTCCAAACGGGCTTGGGGGCGAGGTGCGCCTCGTGGACCGCGGCCAGCGTATCAAGCTGCGCGATCAGTTCGTCCCGGTCGAGCGCCGTGACCACGCCTTCGAGCTCGACCGCGACATAATTCCAGGTCGGCACCTGATCGGCGTCGAGCCCGTACCAATCGGGGCTGACATAGGCGTCGGGACCGTCGACGACGAACAGCGCGGTGGCACCGTCGAGATGTCGGGCCAGCGCGTTGCCGCGCGACACATGGAAGGTCAGATCGTCACCATCCCACGTCGCCGGGAGGTGCGTGACGCGGGGGCCATCGGGCGTCGCCGCAAACAAGGCGCCGAACGCGACCTCCTCGACGAAGGCGCGCATCGCCGCGCGATCCTCCCAGCGGAACGCCTGGCTCGGGTGCATCAGCCGCGCCGGCGGCCGCGTTCGCCGCGGCGTTCCTTGCGCACCTGCTTGGCGTGTGCCTTGGCCTTGGCCTTCCTGACTGCGCGGCTCGGCGGCGGCGCATCCTCGGCGAGCGGCATCGCGTTGCCCGCCGCTTCCTCGAAGCCGAGCAGGCCCATGCTCTCGGCGAAGTGATCGGGCAACTCGGCGGTGACGTCGATCTGCCCGCCGTCGGGGTGATCGATGCGGATGCGCCGCGCATGGAGGTGCATCTTGCGGCTGACGCCGCCGGTCAGGAACGCCGCTTGCCCGCCATATTTGCCGTCGCCGACGATCGGGTGGCCGATCGCCGCCATGTGGACGCGCAGCTGATGGGTCCGCCCGGTGAAGGGCTGAAGCTCGACCCAGGCGGCGCGATTGCCCGCGCGCTCGATCACGCGGTAGCGGCTGCGCGAGGGCTGGCCGTTCTCCTCGTCAACGTGCATCTTCTCGCCGCCGGTGCCCGGCTGCTTGCCGAGCGGCAGGTCGATCATGCCGTCGTCGATCGAGGGCACGCCGACGACGAGCGCCCAATAGACCTTGCGCGCGGTGCGCCCCGAGAAACTCTTCGCGAAGAAGGCGGCGGCGCGCGAGGTGCGCGCGAGCAGCAGGGCGCCGCTCGTGTCCTTGTCGAGCCGGTGGACGAGCTTGGGGCGGCTTTCGGCATCGAATTGCAGCGCGTCGAGCAGGCCGTCGACATGATCGTGCGTCTTGGTGCCGCCCTGCGTCGCGAGGCCCGGCGGCTTGTTGATGACGATCGCCTGGGGATCGCGGTGGATGACCATTCCTCGCGCGAACTCGATCTGGTCGTCGGAGAGCGGCGGCCGCTCGCGCTTGGGCTTGGCGGTCGCCCTGGCGGGCTCGAGCGGGGGCACGCGAAGCGTCTGGCCCGCCTGCAACCGGTCGCCGGGCGTGGCGCGGTTGCCGTCGATCCGAAGCTGGCCGGTGCGCGCCCATTTCGCCACGATCGTATAGGTCGCCTCCGCCATGTGACGCTTGAACCAGCGATCGAGCCGGATGCCGTCGTCGTCCGACGACACGGTGAACTGGCGGACCTCGTCGGCGCTCATGCCGCCACCCGCGCCAGCGCGAGCCCGCCGAACAAGGCGAGCACCGAACCGATCACCGACACCAGCACATAGCCCAGCGCCACGCCCCAGTCGCCGCGCTCGATCATCGTCGCGACGTCGAGCGAGAAGGACGAAAAGGTGGTGAAGCCGCCGAGCACGCCCACCGCGACGAACAACCGCAGGTTCTCGTGGCCCACCGACTGGCGCATCAGGAACCCCGCGAGCAGGCCCATGACGAAGCCGCCGACGAGGTTCACCGTCAGGATACCCCATGGATAGCCCGGCCCGAAGGCGTGCAGCGTCCACTTGCCGACCAGGTGGCGCGCGCCGGCGCCGATCGCGCCGCCGATCATGACGAGGAGAAGTGCGAACATCACGACGCGCGTTAGCGCAGGCGGGCGGTCGTGAGAAGCACGCTCAGCCCGCCGTGGCAACGACGAGGTCGATCACGCTGCCGCCCTGCGCCCGTGGCTGCGCGACGACGACATAGGCGGCGCCGTCGCGATTGCGGGCGCCGTGGAGCGCATGCATCTCCCTTTCGGCGCGATGCTCGGCCGAGAATCCTTTGGCGCGGGCGCGATCGTCGTAGAAGTCGATCGCCCCCTGCACCGGCGCGCCGGTGACGAAGCGCACCGCGCGCAGGGCGCATTCGCCCTCGTCGTTTCCCGCCGCCACCAGCACGCGCGCGTCGGCGAGGAGCGGGATCGCGGCGGGCATCCGCGCCGCCCAGCGCGCCGAATAGCGGATGCCGGCGGCACAGCCGCGGATGGCCGGATCGGGCTGGGCGGCAGCGAACGCCCCGAGCGTGAGCGACCGGCGGGCGATCGCGCATTGCGCGCATGCCCCCTTGGGGGCGGGTGCGTGATGTGCGGGCATGACCGGCGGGGCGATCGGGGCGATGTCCACCGGCGGCAATCCGCCGGACGGCGGCCGATCGGGCGGGCGCAGCGCATCGCCGTTCGCTTGCTGCCCCAGATCGGGATCGGTCAGGATCGGATCGGCGAGCGCCTCGGCCAGCGCCGGATCGAGCGCGGGCAATGTCGTCTGCTCGGCGGAGTCGCGCGGTGCGGCATCATCGCACGCGGCGAGCGCCAACGCCGCGACGGCGGCGCAAACAATCCTGATCGGCGCGTGCGGCACAGCCTGTCCCTGAGTTCCGAGAAAGGGTGAATGCCGCAGAAAGGTTGAGACTCGGTTGATTCGCTTGCCTCGGCGCGACGGCCGACGCAGGATGCGCCATGCTCAACATCCTCTCCTTTCTCGTCGGGCTCGTCGCGCTGGTGCTGGCGGTGCCCGCGTTCGTGCCCCTGCTCGGCTGGATGAACTGGGGCGTGCTGCTGATCGCGGTCGTCGGCTTCGGGCTCGGCGCTTTGTCGTCGCGCAACGGCGGGCGCAACTTCAACCTGATCGTGATCCTGGTGTGCATCGTCCGCCTGTTCCTGGGTGGCGGCTTCATCTGAGAGTCCGTTTCGAAACTCGCCGTTCCGGCGATTTTCGGGTTCCGGCACTTTCGAAACAGACTCTTACGAAAAAGGAGGCCCGGCCGAAACCGGGCCTCCATTCCTTTCATTTACTGCCCGGTTAGGGCCGATCGACATTCAGGAGATGGCGAGTCGAAAATGGTGGCTTTTCGAGACCCGGAGCGCAGCGGACTAAAGGTCCGTGAGCACCGGAAGCTCGGAAAGGTGCCATTTGCAGGCCGCCACAACTGAATGGCGGTTGGCCCTAGCGGCAGACGACCTGGCCGCGGTCGATCTCGTTGCCGAGCAGCGCGCCCGCGCCGGCGCCGATCAGCGTGCCGAGCAGCTGCGAGCCACCGTCGGTGACGAGGTTGCCGATCACACCGCCGGCGAGCCCGCCGATGATCAACCCGGTCGTGCCGTCCGAGCGGCGGCAGTAATAGCGGCTGTCACGGCCGCGATAGATGCGGTCGGCGCGCGTCAGCCGGCGCGGCTGGTAATAGCGCCCATCGCGATAATAGCGGTCGGCATAATAATGGCCGTAGCCGGGCTCGTAGCGGTTCCAGTCGTAGCTGCGATAGCGCCGCCAGTCGCGCATGTCCTTGCGACGTTCGCGCTGCGCCTTGCGGATGTCCTTGCGCCGCTCGTGCTGGGCCTTGCGCATGTCCTTGCGATAGTCGCGCTGCGCCTTGCGCACGTCCTTGTACGAATCGGCCCGGCGCAGATCGCGGCGATAGTCGTGATTGGCGTCGCGCACGTCGTGGCGGTATTCGCGATCGATCTGGTACGGGCTCCGCTGGGCGGCGGCCGGCGCGGCCGACAGCGTGACGGCGAGCGCGGTCGCGGCGAGGATCGGGATACGCATGATTCAACTCCTTCGTCTCTACACGACAACAAGACGAAGACCCTAAACCATCGCGTGTGAACCGAAGAAATACCTGTCGTTCACCAGGCCGAAAGCAGCAACCTGCCGCCGTTCAACTGGCGTTCAACTGATAATCGAGCGATATTTCGGCGTTGAGCACCTTGGAGATCGGGCAGTTCTTCTCCGCGCCGTGCGCGATCTCGGCGAAGCGCGCCTCGTCGATTCCCGGCACGCTGGCCTTGAGCGTCAGGTCCGAACGCGTGACCTTGAAGCCGTCGCCGTCCTTGTCGAGCGCGACCTTGGCGGTCGTCTCGAGCGTGCCGTCGGCAAAGCCCGCCTTCGCCAGCCCGAAGCTCAACGCCATCGTGAAGCACGAGGCGTGCGCGGCGGCGATCAGTTCCTCGGGATTGGTGCCGGGCGCGTCCTCGAATCGGGTCGTGAAACCATAAGGCTGATCCGACAGCACGCCCGATCCGGTCGACACATGGCCCTTGCCGTCCTTGCCCAGCCCCTCGTAGCGCGCCGAGGCGCTGCGCGTTATCGACATTTGGCGTCTCCCTTGTCGATCGCCTGGCCCGCGAGCGCGCCCGCGCCCGCGCCCAGCAAGGTGCCGAGCAGTTCCGACCCGCCCGGCGCGATGATGTTGCCGAGCACGCCGCCGCCGAGCGCGCCGACGATCAGCCCCGTCGTGCCGTCGTCGCGCTTGCAATAATAGCGACCGTCCGACCCGCGATAGATGCGATCCTCGCGGCTCAGGCGGTGCTCGCGATAGCGCCGGTCGTTGCGATAATGGCGATAGGCGTCGTAGCTGCCGGCGGGCGCCTGGTTGTAATAACCGGGGCCGTAATAGCCGTCGTTGCCATATTGGTCGGCGCAGGCGCCGAGCGTCAGCAGCGATCCCGCGCCGAGCGCGATCCAGATGGGCTTCATGGCGGTTCCTCCTGTTTGCCGGCGGCGATTCTCGCGGGAAGCGTAACGCGTCACGGCTCGATACGATAGCGAAACGCTCTGCGCGCGAACGGGTTGCACGTCCACGCGGGGAATCGAGGATTGGAAGATGCTGTCCCTACCGCGACAGATCGTTTCCCGCCATGCACGATATCCACGTTATCCACAGGCCGAACAGGCGTTTTCGCACTGGCGCGACTCGGCGGGCGATGACAGCATCCTGTTTGTAAGCGGACGAGATCGACGCGAGAAATCGCGAAAGAGATCAGAAGCTTATGATCGAAGCGACGCACTGGTGCCGCAAGGAAACCGTGGGTCGGATCGATCAGGATGAGGGCCATCGTGGCGCCTTTTCGGATCGTCGCGCAAGCGATCGTCCGCGGCAATGCGAAGGACACATCCGACAGCGTTTCGCGGCTGCCTTCGGGCAGATGCGGGACCGGCCGTGAACGGGCCGATGATCTGCGAACCCCTTCACCGGGCGGTGCGCGGGCGATCGGAAACCGGCACGACCAAAGCGACACGGGCGCGGTTTCGATCGCGATTGTGACGCTGGCCGCCGAGGCCGGAACCGCGTCATGCCTTCTGGCATGCCGACGACCGGCCCCGGTGACCGACCTGCGATATCCGCGCCTTTCGGGGAGCGGATGGAGCATGCCGCCGACCTCGATCGTGCGGCTGCCCTTCGGGGCCGGCCGGCTGAGCGAGGTCCGGCGACGAGGAGGGGTCGACAGCGATGTCGGCCCCTCTTTTCGCGTAGGCGAGTGGCGCGGCGCGCGGTGACCCGCAGTAGGACGATCCTGTCACCCCAGCGAAGGCTGGGGTCCATGTCTGGCTGAAGGGCCACCCGATAGAGAGATAGACCCCAGCCTTCGCTGGGGTGACGGTTTCATGGCGTCGTTACCACCGGCTCCAACCCGTCAGGCCGCAGGTCAGCGCGCGGCGAGCTGACCGCGAATCGCGCCCTTGGGATAATCCGCGGTGTGGACGTTGACGTAATAGCCCGCGGGATCGGCGATGATCGCGGCCGCGAGCGCCTTGTCGACGCTCAGGCATTCCTTCGACCGCCCCGTCGTCGGCGGCGTGAGCGGCAGCACCACCGGTCCCGCGACACCCAGCGCGCCCTTGTGGATGTGCGCCGCGGTCGGCGCGGAGATGCCGCGCACGTCGAGCGTGTAGCACACCGTATTGGTCGCCGAATCGGCGGTGACCTTGACCGTGCCGGTGCCGTCCGGGTCGCCCGGGCCGGGCACTTCCTGCGCGCCGACGAGCGCGGCGTTCCAGCTTTCGCCGACGGTGCCGGCGATGGTCGCGCAACCGGCGAGCGCGAGCGCGGGGACGAGCAGGGCGTAACGGGTCATCGAACGTCTCCTTCGGATCGATCCTATCCGCTGGCGGCCGGGCGGCAAGCCCCCGCCCCTCGCACTGCGCGATTCCCTTGCCTAAATAGCCATGGCGGCGGCATAAGCCGCGCTCTTTCCACCTTCCAACGAAAGTGCCCCACCCGTGTCCGAGATGTTCCGTATCACGCTGCCCGACGGTTCCGTCCGCGAGGTAGCCCCGGGGACTACCCCGGCGGACGTCGCCGCGGCGATCGGCCCGGGGCTCGCCAAGGCAGCGATCGCGGCACGGATCGACGGCGAGGTGCGCGACATCGGCCGCGCGTTCGAGGGCGACACCAGCCTTGCGCTGATCACCGCGAAGGACGAAGCCGACGCGCTCGAGCTCGCGCGCCACGATTACGCGCACGTGCTGGCGGAAGCGGTGCAGGCGCTCTTCCCCGGCACGCAGATCACCTTCGGCCCGGCGACCGAGGACGGCTTCTATTACGATTTCGCCCCCGCCCCCGATCACGGCCCCTTCACCGAGGAGGATCTGCCGCGGATCGAGGAGGAGATGCGCCGCATCATCGCGCGCGACGAGCCGCTGATCCGCGAGGTGTGGACGCGCGCGCAACTGATCGAGCGCTGGCAGAAGCAGGGCGAGACCTTCAAGGCCGAATGGGCGGCCGAGCTTCCCGACGACGAGGAACTGACGGTCTATCGCGCCGGCACCGGCGAAGACGCGTGGCTCGACATGTGCCGCGGCCCGCACCTCGCCTCGACGGGCAAGCTCGCGCCCGATGCCTTCAAGCTGACGCGCGTGTCGGGCGCCTATTGGCGCGGCGACCAGAAGAACGCGATGCTGAGCCGCATCTACGGCACCGGCTGGCTCAACAGGAAGCAGCTCGAGGCGCACCTCCATCGGCTGGAGGAAGCCGCCAAGCGCGACCATCGCAAGCTGGGCGCCGAGATGGACCTGTTCCACCTCCAGCAGGAGGCGCACGGCAGCGTCTTCTGGCACCCGCACGGCTACGTCATCTGGCGCGAGCTCGAAGCCTATATGCGCCGCGCGATCGACGCCGCCGGCTATCAGGAGGTCAAGACCCCGCAGGTGATGGACGCGCGCCAATGGGAGCAATCCGGCCATTGGGGCAAGTATCGCGAGAATATGTTCGTCATCCCCGACGAAGTGCCCAATGTCGAGGACGAAGGCCCGCTGGTGTCCGACGCCGCCGAATGGATGGCGCTCAAGCCGATGAACTGCCCGGCGCACATCCTGATCTTCAAGCAGGGCATCAAGAGCTATCGCGACCTGCCGCTGCGCCTCTACGAGAACGGCTGCTGCCACCGGAACGAGCCGCACGGCGCGCTCCACGGGCTGATGCGCGTGCGCCAGTTCACGCAGGACGACGCACATATCTTCTGCCGCGAGGACCAGATCGTCGACGAGGTCCGCGCCTTCTGCCAGCTCGCCGATCGCATCTACAGGGATTTCGGCTTCACCTATGCGATCAAGCTGGCGCTGCGCCCGGACAAGCGCTTCGGCAGCGACGAGGTGTGGGACGTGGCCGAGGCCGAGCTGCGCGACGCGGTGATGAAGGCAGGCTTCGCGACCGAGCAATATGGCTGGGAAGAACTGCCCGGCGAGGGCGCGTTCTATGCGCCCAAGCTCGAATGGCATCTGACCGACGCGATCGGGCGGACGTGGCAGGTCGGCACGATCCAGTCGGACCGCGTGCTGCCCGAACGACTCGACGCCAGCTACGTGGGCGAGGACGGCGAGCGGCACCGCCCGATCATGCTTCACCGCGCGATCTTCGGCAGCTACGAACGCTTCATCGGCATCCTGATCGAGCATTTCGCGGGCAAGTTGCCGCTGTGGCTGGCGCCGGTGCAGGCGGTGGTGGCGACGATCGTCTCGGATGCGGACGATTATGCGGGCAAGGTGGCGGAGAAGCTCAACGCCGCCGGAATCCGCGTCGAGACCGATCTTCGCAACGAGAAGATCAACTACAAGGTACGCGAACACAGCCTCGCCAAGGTGCCCAACCTGCTCGTCGTCGGCAAGCGCGAGGCGGACGAGGGCACCGTGGCGCGGCGCGTGCTCGGCAGCCAGGGACAGCAGGTGCTGTCGCTCGACGAGGCGGTGGCGCGGCTGGCGGGGGAGGCAACACCGCCGGATTTGTGCTAGGATAGGGGATGACCGTGTTCCAGAACATTCGCAAAGGCCTGATTCCGGCGCGTCTCAGCGTCGATGAGGTCTATGCGCTGACGGAAGCGGGCGTGTTCGCCGAAAACGAGAATATCGAGCTGATCGAGGGGGAGATCGTGCCGATGGCGGCGGCGAAGGCGGATTGGCACGAGATGATGAAGGCGCGGCTGAATCGGGCGCTCGTGCGGGTTCTTCCCGAGTCGGCCTGGTTGTATCCCGAGCCGTCGATCACGCTGTCCGACACCACCTTGGTGGAACCCGACCTCGTCGTGCTCCCGAGCGGCTCGATGACGCGCCGGATGCGCGGCCCGGACCTGCTGCTGACGATCGAGGTCGCCGACAGCTCGCTGTCCTACGATCTCAAGGTCAAGGCGCCGCTCTACGCCACGCACGGCATCCGCGACTATTGGGTGGTCGATGCCATCCGAAAGACGATTCGCGTCCATCGCGATCCCGCCGACGGCATCTATCGCGACGTCGAGGAGTTCGAGGCGCACGACGAGGTTTCGGCGCTGCTGCTGCACGACGTGTCGATTCGGCTCGACGCGCTCGACTGAGCTTCCCTTGAAGCCTTCTCGCCCTTACATTGGATATCTACGGTAGACACAGGAGATTGCACTATACGACCCCCCATGCGGCGCCCGATGGCGCCCCCGCCGATGAACGGCCCGCGCTACAACGAATTCATCCAGAGCCAGAAGGTCCGCGTGATCGATCACGAGGGCGAGAATCTGGGCGTGATGTACACGCGCGAGGCGATCGAGCAGGCAGCCGAGGTCGGGCTCGACCTCGTCGAGGTCTCGCCCAACGCCGATCCGCCGGTCGCCAAGTTCCTCGATGTCGGCAAGTTCAAGTACGAAGCGCAGAAGAAGGCCAACCAGGCCCGCAAGACGCAGAAGACGCAGGACATCAAAGAGATCAAGATGCGTCCCAACATCGATGACCACGACTATGAGACCAAGATGAAGAAGGTCCACGAGTTCATCGAGGATGGCGACAAGGTGAAGGTCACCATGCGCTTCCGCGGCCGCGAGATGTCGCGCGGGCAGCTCGGCATGGCCGTGCTCCAGCGCGTCGCCGAGGAGACCGCCGAGATCGCCAAGGTCGAGGCGCATCCGCGCATGGAAGGCCGCCAGATGCTGATGGTGCTGGCGCCCAAGTGATCCGGCTGCTCGCGGCGACGGCGGGGATCGCCCTCGCCGCGAGCGCCCCGGCGCAGGACGCGCCCAAATCTCTCGCCGCCCGTAACGCCGCGGTCGATCTGCCGATGGCGCCGCCCGACCGCACGCCCGACTGGGCCGACGAGTTCGAAGCACCCGGCCTGCCCGATCCGGCGAAATGGGCGTACGACACGGCTCACAACAAGCAGGGCTGGTTCAATGACGAGAAGCAATATTACGCCGCGAATCGGCCCGAAAACGCGCGGGTCGAGGACGGCAAGCTCGTCATCACCGCGCGGCGCGAGGCGCTGACCGGCACGGCCGATTACGGCGGCCAACACTACACGTCCGCCCGGCTGCTGACGCGCGGTCATGCGCAATGGACGCACGCCTTCGTTGAGGTGCGCGCGAAGCTGGCGTGCGGGCGCGGGGTGTGGCCGGCGATCTGGATGCTCGGCACCGACGACAAGGCCGGCTGGCCCACGCTGGGCGAGATCGACATCATGGAGCATGTCGGCTGGGACGAAGGCGTCGTCCACGGCACGATCCACACCAAGGCGTACAACCACGTCGCGGGCACCCAGGTCGGCGCGCAGACGACGCTGCCCGATGCCTGCACCGCATTCCATACCTATCAGCTCGATTGGACGCACGATCGCCTGCTGATCGGCGTCGACGGCCGCGCCTACATGCGCTTCGAGAACGACGGCAAGGGCGACGCCGCGACCTGGCCGTTCGACAAGTCCGAATATCTGATCCTCAACGTCGCGGTCGGCGGCTGGGGCGGCGAGAAGGGCATCGACGACGCGGCGTTCCCCTCGACGATGGCGGTCGATTACGTGCGGGTGTGGAAGCGGTGAAAGGGTAGCGAGCGGTTACGTGCCTGCTTGGGGATGTACGGTTTTTGGGTGGTTAACTGCCGTTGAAGTTGCCACCGACAAACCTGAAAATGCCATGCAGCAAAAGCGAACAAGCGCCGCGAAAAGCAGCATCGGTGGCGCGAACCAAATTATCTGTCTGTCCCAGCCCCACCCGAGATTGAAGGCCCAATCGCAGACAGTGGCGACCCACATGACCGAGAGGGCAGCTACAAACATCGTGAAAAAGAGGTTCACGGCCTTCCGTTGACCAGCGACAAAGCGTTCGATGTTCATTGAATAGGCATCGCACTCAACCGGGTTGTCTGCAACTGGGGCGGAAGCCGCGCCGCGCTCACGCGTCCCCCGCCGGCGGCTCCCACAATTCGATCGCATTGCCTTCGGGGTCGTGGATGCGGGCGAAGCTGCCCGTCTCCGGGCTGTCCCATTCCGCGCGCGTCTCGATCGCGATGCCCCTGGCGTTGAGCTGCTCGAGCAGGCCTTCGAGATCGGTGACGCGCAGGTTGAGCATCCATTGCCTGTCGGCGGCGAAATAGTCGGTGTCCGCCTTGAACGGCGCGAAGACGACCGGACCGCCCTCGGTCTTCCAGAACCATTCGTCCGGGTCGCCCGTTCCTTCCGCGGCGCAGCCCGCGCCGATGCCGAGGTGGCGGCGATACCAATCGGCGAGCGCGTCGGGATCGCGCGCCCGGAAAAATAGTCCGCCTATTCCCTGCACCGGCATCGTCTTGCTCCCCAAAGAGGATCGAGGCCGCTAGTCTTAGCAGCAGACACGGGAACTGGCGATGCGGCCATGCGGTTGCATTCTCCCATGCGATGAACAGGGAGGCTCGATGGCCGACGCGTTGATGGTGAAGATGGCGCTGATCGGGTTGCTCGGCGTCGGCGCGCAATGGATCGCGTGGCGCACCGGCAAACCGGCGATCGCGTTGATGCTGCTCGCAGGCATCATCGCCGGCCCGGTGCTCGGCTGGATCGTGCCAGAGCACGATTTCGGCGACCTGCAGGAACCGATCATCAAGCTCGCGGTCGCGGTGATCCTGTTCGCCGCCGGGTTGAGCCTCAACTTCCGCGACCTGCGCCATGCCGGGCCGGCGGTGCTGCGGCTGGTGATCATCGGGGTACCGGTGGGCGCGGTGCTGGGCACGCTGGCGTCGCATTATGCCGCCGGGCTGCCGCTCGGCATCTCGGCGGTGTTCGGCGGGATCATGGTGGTGACGGGCCCGACCGTGATCGGCCCGATGCTGCGCACGCTGCGCATTCCGCCGCGCACGCGCGACATCCTGAAATGGGAAGGCATCGTCAACGATCCGATCGGCGCGCTGCTCGGCGCCGCGATCTACGCCTACATCACCTATACCGGCGTCTCGCGCGACGCGCTGGCGATCGGCTTCGACATCGCCGCGGCGGCGGCGCTCGCGATGGGGCTCGGCGTCGCGCTGGGCTTTGCCGTCACCACCCTGTTTCCGCGCGGCTACGTGCCCGAATTCCTCAAGGCGCCGGTGCTGCTCGTCGTCGTGATCGGCGGCTTCGTGCTCGCCGACCTGATCAAGCACGAAACCGGGCTGATCACCGTCACCGTGATGGGCGTGGTGATGGCGAACCGACCGATGTTCTCGACCGTCGCGCTGCGGCGGTTCAAGGAGGATCTCGCGGTCCTGCTGATCTCCGGCGTGTTCATCATCCTGTCGGCCACGCTCGATTACGACGTGCTCGAACATTTCCGGCTGCGCTTCGTGCTGTTCCTCGTGCTGCTGCTGTTCGTGATCCGGCCGGTGACGGTGCTGGCAAGCCTGATCTTCTCCAAAGTGCCGTGGCGCGAGCGGTTGTTCGTCGCGTGGATCGCGCCGCGCGGCATCGTCGCGGTCGCGGTCACGGGGCTGTTCTCGCTGCGGCTCGCCGATCAAGGCTTCATCGGCGCGCGCGAGCTGCAGTCGCTGGGCTTTGCAGTGGTCATCGTCACGATCTTCGCCCACAGCCTCTCCGCCTCCTGGCTGGCGCGGCGGCTGGGGATCGATCTGGGCAAGGGGCAAGGCGTGCTGCTGGTCGGCGCCAACAGCTGGACGACCGCGTTCGGCGCCGCGCTCCAGCAATACGGGCTCGCGGTGACGGTCGCCGACACCAGCAAGTTCGCGCTGCGCGGTGCGCGCAAGCGCGACCTCACCGTCCATCGTGGCGACGTGCTCGACGAGGAGGTGCAGGACGAGCTCGACCTCGGCCAGTTCCAGCAGGTGATCGCCGCGACCGAGAACGATTCGTACAACGCGCTGGTATGCAGCGATCTCGGCCCCGAGCTTGGCGGCGAACGCCTGTCGCAGACCGGGCATGACGAGGAACGCCCCAGCCACGCCCGCGCGCGCGTGCTGCTGGCGAGCGGCGCGCCGATCGACGAATTGCAGGCGCGGATCGCCGCGGGCTGGTCCTTCAGCCGGACGAAGATCACCGAGAAGTTCGGCTACGATCAGTTCCGCGAGCAGCTTCCCGAGGGCGCCGAGCCGGTCGCGGTGATGGACGAGGAAAAGACCCTGCTGCTGTTTTCGACCGAAGCGCGACCCGTGATCGATCCGGGCGACAGCGTGATCGCCTTCTACCCGCCCGAGCCGCCGGCCAAGGCGGCGCCGAAGCGGGCGGAGCCGGTCGCGAAATAGTGGCCGGCGCGTCGGATCAGGCGGCCTCGGCCTGCGAGGTGCTCCCCGCCGCCGCAGCGAGCATGCGGCGTTCGAGCGCCTTCAGCCGCTGCGCCCCCGCCAGCTTGTCGCCCGTCAGATCGGTTACGTAGAAGGTATCGACCGCGCGCTCGCCATAGGTGGCGACGTGCGCCGAATGCAGCGTCACCTTCGACTGGAACAGCGCGTGGGCGAGTCGGTGCAGCAGCGCGGGCCCGTCGCGGGCGTTGACCTCGATCACGGTGAAGCGATTCGAGGCGCTGTTGTCGATGATGACGTTGGGCGCGATCTCGAACGCCTCGGCGCGCGTGCGCGGCAGCGGCTTGGCCTCGAGCCGGGCGGCGAGCGGCGTGCGGTTGGCGAACGCATCCTCGATCGCGGTCTTGAGCCGATCAAGCTGATCGACGTGATCGAAGGGGCGCCCGAACGGATCCTGAACGAGGAAATTGTCGAGCGCCATGCCGTCGCGCGTGGTGTGGATGCGCGCGTCGATGATGTTGCCGCCCGCGACGTGGATCGCGCCCGCCGCGCGATAGAACAGCCCCGGATGGTCGGTGGCGTAGATCGTCACCAGGGTCGCGCCGCGCTCGGGATAGACCTGCGCCGCGATCGAGAGCGAGGCATCACCGGCCTCCGCCACCACGCGCGCGTTGCGTTCGAGCACGTCGTCGGGCTCGGCGATCCAATAAGCCTCGGGCAGGCGCTTGACGTGCGCGGCGAAGGCGGCGTCGCTCCAGCCGAGTGCGTCGGCGAGCGCGCGCTGCTTGGCGGCGATGCGTTCGCCGCGCCCCTTGTGCTTGTGGCCGAGCCGCAGCACTTCCTCCGCACCGTCGTAGAGATCGGTGAGGAGCTGCTTCTTCCAGCCGTTCCACACGCCGGGGCCGACCGCGCGGATGTCCACCACGGTCAGCACCAGCAGCAGCCGCAGCCGCTCGGGGCTCTTCACCACCTCGCAAAAATCGAGGATCGTCTTGAAATCGGCGAGATCGCGCTTGAACGCGGTCGCCGACATCAGGAGATGGTGGCGCACCAGCCAGGCGACCGTCTCGGTCTCCGCCGCGTTGAGCCCGAAGCGCGGACACAACCGCCGCGCGACCTCCGCCCCCAGCACCGAATGGTCGCCGCCGCGGCCCTTGGCGATGTCGTGCAGCAGCACCGCGACGTAGAGCACGCGCCGCGACGATTCGACGATGTGCTTGAGGATGCCGGTCGAGAGCGGGTGATCGGGCTTGAGCGCGCCGTGCTCGATTTGCGAGAGCAGTCCGATCGCGCGGATCGTGTGCTCGTCGACGGTGTAATGGTGATACATGTCGAACTGCATCTGCGCGACGACGCGGCCGAAATCGGGCACGAGCCGGCCGAACACACCCGCCTCGTTCATCCAGCGCAGCACGGTTTCGGGATCGCGCGGCGAGGTGAGCACGTCCAGGAACAACGCGTTGGCGCGGGGTGTGCGGCGGATGTCGTCGACCAGCTTGGCGTCGCGCGCGGCGGCGCGCATCGCCAGCGGATGGATTTCGAGGCCATGGAGATCGGCGAGCTGGAACAGCTCGACGAGACGCACCGGATCAGCCTCGAAAAAATCCTCCGAGGGGATCGCGAGCCGGCCGCGATCGAGCACGAAGCCGTGGAGCTTGCTCGGGCGCCGGCGCAGGCGCGGCAGCCCGAAACGGCGCCCGCGCGCGGCGAACTTCTCGTCGAGATGCGCGAGGAACAGACCCGTAAGGTCGCCCACCGCCTTGGCCTGGAGGAAGTAGAATTGCATGAAGCGCTCGACCGGCGACTTCCCCGGCCGATCGGCATAGCGCATCCGATCCGCGATCTCGCGCTGCGTGTCGAACGTCAGGCGTTCCTCGGCGCGGCCCGCGATCGAATGGAGGTGGCAGCGCACCGCCCAGAGGAAATTCTCGGCGCGGTGGAACTGGCGATATTCGGCGCGGGTGAGCAGTCCGGCCTCGACCAGCTCGGCGACGGTGCGGACATTGTAGGCATATTTGCCGATCCAGAAGAGCGTGTGCAGATCGCGCAAGCCGCCCTTGCCTTCCTTGACGTTGGGTTCGACGACATAGCGGCTGTCGCCCATCTTCTTGTGGCGCGCGTTGCGTTCGTCGAGCTTGTCGGCGATGAACTGGCGCACGGTATCGGCTTGGACCTCCGCCTTGAAGCGCCGCGCCGCCTCGTCGTAGAGATCGGTGTCGCCCCAGATGTAGCGCGCCTCCAGCAGCGCGGTGCGCACCGTGATGTCGGCGCGCGATTGCCGCACCATCTCGTCCAATGAGCGCGACGAATGGCCGACCTTCAGCCCCATGTCCCACAGCGAGTAGAGCATCGATTCGATGACCTGCTCGGCCCAGGCAGGCTGTTTCCACGGCGTGATGAAGGCGATGTCGATGTCCGAGAAGGGCGCCATCTCGCCACGGCCGTAGCCACCGACCGCGACGAGCGCGATCCGCTCGCCGGCGGTCGGGTTGGTGTTGGGATAAAGCCGCGTGGTGACGAAATCGTAGAGCAGGCGCAGCAGCTGATCGGTGAGGAAGGCCTGCGCCGCCGCCGCTTCCAGCCCCCGCGTCGGGTGCTCGACCAGGCGGCGCTGGATTTCGGCGCGCCCCTGGTCGAGTGCGTCCTTGAGTCGGACGACCGCCTGGCGGCGCAGCGCCGACGGATCGGACTGATCGAGCGCGGCGAGCGCGTCGGCGAGCGCGCGGCGATCGATGATCTGGCGGCGGTGCGGCAGGCTGTCGATACGGCTGGTCATCGTCTGCGGTTCTAGCCGAATAACAGGTGTTCGCACACCATCCGTCGACGCGGCGTTGCCGGGCGCGGAACGAGCCTCTAGCGTCGAGGGACGTGACGCGTCTCATCCCCCTCGCCGCCGCCCTGCTGCTGACCGGCTGCATCTTCGGCGGCGGGCATGCGCCGCCCGAAAAATCCCGCCACGCCGCCGCGCCGGGGCCCAGCGCGCGCGAGACGCGGATGTGCCATGCCGATCTGCGGCGCATCGGGGTCGCCTTCAACGCCTTGCCCGACCGCAATCGCGGCGGCGGCTGCTCGACGGTCGGTACGGTGCAATTGCTCGACATCGGGGTACCGGTGACCAATCTGGGGGCGATGCGCTGCGGGCTCGCGCGGACCTTCTCGGCCTGGGCGCGCAACGCGGTGGCGCCCGCGGCGCGGCAGATTCTGGGCAGCGATCTCGTCAAGATCGAGACCTATGGCACCTATGCCTGCCGCGCGGTCGTGGGCGTGGCGTCGAGCCGGCTGTCGGGCCATGCGATCGCCAACGCGGTCGACGTCGCCGCGTTCGACCTCGCCGACGGCCGACGGATCAGCGTACTCGGCGACTGGAATTCGCCCGATCCGCGCGTGCGGCAATTCATGGACGTGATCCACCGATCGGCGTGCAAGCGTTTCGGCACCGTGCTCAGCCCGAACTACAACAGCGCGCACCGCAACCATTTCCATCTGGAGGACGACGGCGCGCATTTCTGCCGCTGAGGCGACGGATTTGATCCGTCATGGAAATGGTCTACACGCCCTGCCAATGAGCGACACACGAGTTCCGTCCCGCGTCTTCCGCCCCGCACAGCAGGAGGCGGAAACGGTCAAGACCGGCGTTTCCACCCCGCAGACCGAGCATCCCGCCTATCGCCTCGCCTTTCAGGACATGGACTTCCTGTTGCGCGAGGATCTGCGCCCGGTGCGCTTCCAGCTCGAGCTGCTCAAGCCGCAATTGCTGCTCGACGAAGCGCACATTGCCTCCACCTTCGTCTTCTACGGCTCGGCGCGCATCCCGGCGCCGGACAAGGCGCAGGCGCTGCTCGACGCGGCCCAGGGCGAAGAAGCGAGGAAGATCGCCGAAAGCCTGGTTGCGAAATCAAAATATTACGAGGTCGCGCGCGAGCTGGCGCGGATCGCGAGCAGCTTTCCGCGCGACGAGAACGGGATGCGGCAGTTCGTCGTGTGCTCGGGCGGCGGGCCGTCGATCATGGAAGCGGCCAATCGCGGCGCGGCGGACGTCGGCGAGGAATCGGTGGGGCTCAACATCGTGCTGCCGCACGAGCAGGCGCCCAATCCCTATGTGACGCCGGCGCTGAGCATGCAATTCCACTATTTCGCGCTGCGGAAGATGCATTTCCTGCTGCACGCGCGTGCGCTGGCGGCGTTCCCGGGCGGATTCGGGACGTTCGACGAATTGTTCGAGCTGCTGACGCTGATCCAGACGGGCAAGATCGATCCGATCCCGGTGCTGCTCTACGGCAGGGATTTCTGGAACCGCGTCGTCAATTTCGAGGCGTTGTGCGAGGAAGGCGTGATTTCCCCACGCGATCTCGACATCTTCACGATGGTGGAGACCGCGGAGGAAGGCTGGGACGTGGTGCAGAATTTCTATCGCGAGCGACGCGAAGAGCGCGCCAATCCCACCGCGGGCGAGAAACCCGAACCCCCGCTGGACCGCAAGGGCTTCGCCGAGGCGCACGAGGCGGCGAAGAAGTAAGGACACGCGACGCCCGGCTGGGCCCGCGCAGTCGATCAGTCTTCCTGCTTGCTTGCCTCGACCGCGGCGTTGGGATCGACCGAGGGCGCGCCGGCGGCCGGGGTCGCCTGGTTGGCGAGGTCGCCCGTCTCGGCGCCCGTCGCGTTGGCCTCTGCCGCCTGCTCGCCGGCGGGCTGCGCTTCGTCGGCCGCGGGCGCGGCGGGAAGCGGGAGATTAGAGCCCTGCTGGTTGAGATAGAGGATGATGTCGGCGCGATCCTGCGGGTTGGAAAGCCCGGCGAAGGTCATCTTGGTGCCGTTGGCGAACTTGCGGGGGCTGGTGAGCCACGAATCGAGCGCGTCGAAGGTCCAGGCGCCGCCGACCGACTTCAACGCGTCGGAGAAGGCGAAGCCGCCGCGGCCGGTCGCGATCTTGTCGCCGACGACTTCCCACAGATTGGGGCCGATGCCGTTGGGGCCGCCCTGATTGTCGGTGTGGCACGCCGCGCACTTCTTGAACACGTCGGCGCCGTGCGCCGCGTCCGCCTTGGCGAGCCGCGCCGCGATCGGCTCGACCGCTTCGCCGCCACCCTCGCCGCCTTCGGCTTCGACGCCCTCGATCGGATAGCCCATCTTTTCCGGACGTTCCGAATGGAAGGCCATGCCGCTCAGGATCGAAAGTCCGAGCGCTGCCCCGCACCCCGCCAGTACCCAGCCCGCAATCGTATTCGCGCGATCATCCATCGTTTCCGTCGAACCTCTCGAGACGTCGGCCCCCCGTCGAGACGCGGCCGGCAAAGGAAAGTCGCCTCCCTTTAGAGTCGCGACGCCGGGCAGGCAAGACGCGCTTGCGCAGGGCCCCCGCGCCGGTTACGCGCCGCTCGCCATGGAGAATTTCGCACCGCCTGCGCAGCCGATCGTCGCGCGCATGACCGAGGACGCCGCCCGCCATCCCGAGCGCGCGGTTGCGTTTCAGGGCGCGCCGGGCGCCAATTCGCACGTCGCCGCGCTCCAGGCATTCCCCGAGGGGCTGCCGCTGCCCTGCTTCGATTTCGCCGACGCGATCGAGGCGGTGCAGGACGGGACCGCACAATATGCGATGATCCCGATCGAGAATTCGCTGCACGGCCGCGTCGCCGACATCCACTTCCTGCTGCCCGAATCGGGGCTGGTGATCGTCGGCGAGCATTTCCTGCCGATCCGCTATGCGCTGATGGGGCTGGGCGGGCGCGAGGACGTGAAGGAAGCGATGAGCCATCCGCAGGCGCTGGGCCAGTGCCGGCACTGGCTGCGCACGCACGGCATCCAGCCGGTCGCCTACCCCGATACGGCGGGCGCGGCGGCGGTGGTCGCCGATCTCGCCGATCCGCGCATCGCCGCGCTGGCGCCGCCGGGCGCGGCCGAGGTCTACGGGCTCGACCTGCTGGCGCAAGACATCGCGGACGCCGAGCACAACACGACGCGATTCGTGGTGCTGGCGCGCGAGGCGGCGGCGCTGGCGGGCGACGGGCCGTTCATGACGACCTTCATCTTCGAGGTGAAGAACATTCCGGCCGCGCTCTACAAGGCGCTGGGCGGGTTCGCGACCAACGGCGTCAACATGACCAAGCTCGAAAGCTACCAGCGCGGCGGCAGCTTCGCGGCGACCGAATTCTACGCCGACATCGTGGGCAAGCCGGGCGATCCCCAAGTGGACAATGCGCTCGAGGAGCTCGGCTTCCAGACCAAGTGGATGCGGCTGCTGGGCACCTATCCGCAGGCTCGGGCGCGGCCCTGAGATATTCCGTCATGCCAGCGCAGGCTGGCATCCATGTCTCGCGGTGCGGAGGCTGACGTCGCGACCGACCGCGACAGAGATGGACCCCAGCCTTCGCTGGGGTGACATCGCTATCCTTCCACCCAGGCGGTCAGCAGCGTGTGGGCAATGGCATAGGGCGGCGGCGGGAGGAATGGCCCCTCCCCACCGGCGAGCACCGCGCGCACCGCGTCGCGCGAGACCCAGATCGCATCGTCGATCTCGTGCGGGTCGATCGCGATCGTGTCGTCCTCAGCATCCGCCACGCAGGCGATCATCAGCGAGGACGGGAAGGGCCAGGGCTGGCTGGCGACGTAGCGCACGTTCGACACGCGCACGCCCGATTCCTCCGCGATCTCGCGCGCGACGGCTTCCTCGATCGATTCGCCCGGCTCGAGAAAGCCGGCGAGCGCCGAATAGCGCCCCTCCGGCCAGCCCGGCCCGCGTGCGAGCAGCGCCCGGCCGTCATGCTCGGCGATCATGATCACCACCGGATCGACGCGCGGGAAATGCTCGGCGCCGCAAGCAGGGCAATGCCGCCCCCATCCCGCCCTGAACGGCTCGGTCGCGCTGCCGCAGCGCGCGCAGAAGCCGTGCCGGAGGTGCCAATCGACCAGGCTGCGCGCGGCGGCATAGGTCGCCGATTCGCCCGGCGCCAGTGCGGCGAGCGCCGCCATCAGTTCGGGATGGCGCATCGCCGGCGCGCCATCGGGCGAAAAGGCTGGATCGACCGCGACGAAGCGCGGCGCGCCGGCATCGAGCCCGAGCAGGACGAGTATCGCGCCGTCGGGCGCGTCCGCGAGCGATGTCCAGCCGAGGCGGTCGCGGTCGATCTCGGGGATCAGGCCGTTCAACCGCAGCAGCCGGGCGGCCGGATCGGCAAGCGCGCGGGCAAAGGCGTCGGCGTCTTGCCGCAGGTGATCGGCGCGGTCGAGCAACCCGCCGGTGAAGCCGGGATACATCATTGGTAGCGCGCGACATCCTTCATGAGCGCGGCCGGCACTTCTTCGCGCAGCGGCCATTTGTCCGCGGGGAAATAATTGACCATGATGGTGCCGCGCATGTGCTTGACCGGATCGACCCAGGCGACCGTGCCCGCCGCCCCGCCCCAGCCATAGGTGCCCTTGGACGCCCCGTCCGGCTTGTCGGCGAGATAGACCGACCCGCCCGCGCCATAGCCCATCGGCACGGCGGCGGCAGTGGCACCGCCGCCCGTGGTGCCGCCGACGCCTTCGAAGGCGACGCCGTCCGGGAGCAGGTTCGACATCGCGAGCGCGACCGTCTCGGGCTTCATGATCCGAACGCCGTCGAGCGTGCCGCCGTCCTGCAGCATGTGCAGGAATCGGTCGTAGTCACGCGCCGACATGACGAGCCCGGCGCCGCCATAAGGGAAGCTCGGCGGCTGGAGCCACACCGAGGTCGCACCCGGATCGAGCGGGGTGCGCGCGTCTCCCATGAAGACGTAGTTGGTCGCGAGGCGCCTGGCCTCGCTCTGCGGCACCGTCCAGTAGCTGGACGTCATCTTGAGCGGATCGAAGATGCGTGTCTGGACGAAGCGGTCGAAGGGCATGCCGCTCGCCTTCTCGATCACCGCGCCCATCACGTCGAGGCCGATCGAATAGCTCCATTTGGTGCCGGGATCGGCGATCAGCGGCAGCGTCGCCACGCGCTCGGCGAACTCGGCGAGCGTCCTGGGGCGGGTCGGGCGCGCCTGCGCCTCGACCGCTCGGTTGATCGTGCCGGGGACGATGCCGAGCCGTTCATATTCCTTGAGCAGCGGTCCCGTCGTCACGACCGTATAGCCGAGGCCCGCGGTATGGGTGAGCAGGTTGCGCACCGTGATCGGGCGCGTCGCGGGACGGCTCTCGAGGCTGGTGTCGGGATGGACCAGCACCTTCATAGTCTTGAAGCCGGGGAAGAAATCACTGATCGGCTGGTCGAGGCCGAGCTTGCCTTCCTCGATCAGGATCATCGCCGCCATCGCGGTGATCGGCTTGGTCATCGAATAGACGCGCCACAGGCTGTCCGGCCCCGCCGCGGGCGCGCCGGCACCGTCGGCGATGCGGCCGGCGGAAACGAACACGGTCGGCCGGTCGCCGGCGCCGAACGCGCCGACGATGCCGGGCATCTTGCCGCTGCGGACATAATCGTCGAACAGCGCCTGTGTGGCCGGCAGCGGCGAGGCGGCCGGATCGGGGAGGAACTGCGGCTGCGGCGCCGGCTGCGCCTGATGCGCGATGGCTCCCGTCGCGAGCAGCGCCAGCGCCGATCCGGCGAGCGCGCCCATCCTCAATCCCCGCATTCTTCTCTCCCCAATACCCGCGCGGCCTTCAGAAAGATCGTCGGCAAGCCTGCCGCGCCGAGATCACCGATCGGCCACCATTCTCCTGCGGCTGCATGCCCCTCGCCGTGCGCGACCGCAAGCGCGCATGTCAGGCGGAAATGGGTGAAGACGTGGGTGATGGTGGTGTTGCGCATCGTCCAATCGGCGGCGGCCGGGGCGCCCGCAAGGCCGGGCGGCGCGTCGCCCCACGGGCCGGTCGGCAGCGCGCGCATGCCGCCGAGCAGACCGTTGGACGGCCTGCGGACGAGAAGCACGCGGCCGTCATGTTCGAGCCAGAAGAGCGTGCCGTAACGCTGAGGCCTGGCGCGTTTGGGGGCCTTGACCGGATACGTCTCGGGCGCGCCGGTCGCGCGGCCCGCGCAATCATCGGCCAGCGGACAGAGCAGGCATTTGGGCGCCTTCGCGGTGCAGATCGCCTGGCCGAGATCCATCATCGCCTGCCAGAGGTCGCCCGATCGCGGGTCGGGCGCGATCGACTCGGCGGCCTGACGAATCGCCTTGCGCCCTGCCGGTAGCGGTTCGGAGATCGCGAAGAGCCGGGCGACGACGCGCTCGACATTGGCGTCGAGCGCGACCGCGCGGCGGCCGAACGCGATCGAGGCGATCGCGGCCGCGCTGTAATCGCCGATGCCCGGCAGCGTGCGCAGCGCCGCCTCTGTATCGGGCAGCCGCCCGCCGTATTCGGCGACCACGGCGCGCGCGCAGGCGATCAGGTTGCGGGCGCGGGCGTAATAGCCGAGCCCCGCCCAGGCGGCCATCACCTCGGCCTCGTCGGCGGCGGCAAAGCTGGCGAAATCGGGCCAGCGCGCGGTGAAGGCCTCGAACTTGGGGCGCACGGTCGCGACGGTGGTCTGCTGGAGCATGATCTCCGAAAGCCAGACGCGATACGGATCGGGCGCGGGCGTGCCCGGCGGCGCACGCCACGGCAGCGCGCGCGCATTGACGTCGTACCAGGCGAGCAGCTTGTCGGCGATCGATGAACGCTTGGCGGGCACGCGCCGCCTATGGCATGAGGAGCGCCATGAGCAAAACGCGCGTGCGAGCGCCCCGCCCCGCCAGCCAGGAACCGCGTCGCAGCAATCGCAGCCGCGCGGTGGCCGAGCTGCTGCCCGATGTCGGGCGTGCGGCGTTCCGCAAGTTCGGATTCGTGCAGAGCTCGATCGTCAGCCGCTGGGCCGAGATCGTGGGGCCGCGCTACGCCGGCGTCTCCGCGCCCGAATCGCTGCGCTTCCCGCACGGCGAGCGGTCGGGCGGCACGTTGACCCTGGTGGTGCGCGGCGCGCACGCGCCGATGATGCAGCACATCACTCCCGAGATCATGGAGCGAGTGAACCGCTTCTTCGGCTATACCGCGGTGGCGCGCGTGACCATCCGGCAGGGCGAGGTGGCGGTCGCCAAGCCGCGCACCGCGCCGCCCTCGCTCGAGCCCGCCGCGCTCGACCTCGGCGACAGCCTGCGCTCGATCGCCGATCCCGAGTTGAAGGCGGTGCTCGAATCGCTCGCCGCCGGCGTCGCCTCGACGCAGGGCGTCCCCAAGATCGACAAGGACTGACATGGTGTTCGCGACCCGATTGCTGGCGCTGTTCGGCATCGCGCTGCTGGCAGGCGCCGCCGCCCCCGCGCAGAAGGATTGGACGACGGTCGTCACGCAGACGGCCTCGGGCAGTTTCGTGATGGGCAATCCTGCGGCACGCGTGAAGGTGATCGAATATCTGAGCTACACCTGCCCGCATTGTGCCGCCTTCTCGCAAGAATCGGCGCCGGTGCTGCGCGGACAGATGGTCAAATCGGGCAAGGTGAGCCTCGAGTTGCGCAACGCTGTGCGCGACAAGCTCGACCTAACGGCCGCCGCACTCGCGCGGTGCGTGGGCAGGCAGGGCTTCTTCGCCGCGAGCGACGCGATCTTCGCGAGCCAGCGCGACTGGTATCCGCGCGGCGCGCAGTTCATCCAGACCAACAGCGGGCGGCTTGGCCTCTATCCCGAGAGCGCGAAGCTGCGCGCTTATGCCGACGGTGCGGGATTGACCGCGATGATGAAGGCGCGCGGGCTGAGCGATGCCGCGCTCGACGGTTGCTTTTCCGCCGCGGCGCTGGCGCCGATTCTGGCGATGACGAAAGAGGCCTGGGGCGGCAAGATCAACGGCACGCCCGCCTTCTTCGTCAACGGCAAGATCGTACCCACGGCCCATTGGGCCGAGCTGCAGCCCGCACTGAAGGCCGCGGGCGCCTGAACCCTTTCCTCCAGCCGAATCGAAGAGGCATTCCCAATGACGATCAAGCTTCCCGTCCTGCTTGCGGCCGCGCCGCTCTTCGCGCTCGCCGCCTGCGGCGGCGGTGACGGCAACAGCGATGCACCCGCGGTCCCGGTTGCCGCCGCGACGCCGCCGGCGGGCCAGGAATGGACCCAGGTCGTGAGCAAGACGCCCGAGGGCGGCTTCGTGATGGGCAACCCCGATGCGCCGCTCAAGCTGATCGAATACGGATCGCGCAGCTGCCCCACCTGCGGCGCCTTCGGCCGCGAAGGCATGGGGCCGCTGGAAGACAAGTATGTGAAGAGCGGCAAGGTCAGCTACGAATTTCGGGACTTTCCGGTGCATGGCGCGCCCGATCTCGGCCTGTCGACGCTCGGCCGCTGCGTGAGCGAGAGCGCCTTCTTCCCGATCCTCGAACAGACCTACGTCAATCAGCAGCAGATCGAGGACAAGCTCACCGCGCCCGAGGCGCAGGCACTGCTGACCAGCCTGCAGGGCAAGAGCCCGACCGAGATCGCGACCGCCTGGGCGACCTATCTGGGCTATGTCGATTTCGTGAAGCAGCGCGGCGTGACCGAGCAGCAGGCCAAGGCCTGCCTTGCCGATCCGAAGAACGTGCAGGCGGTGGTCGACATGGCGCAGAAGGGCAGCGAGGACGGCGTGACGGGCACGCCGAGCTTCTTCCTCAACGGCACGCTGCTTGAAAACACGATCACCTGGGAGCAGCTTGAAGCGCGGCTGAAGGCGGCGGGGGCCTGATCTCCCGGCGCCGCCGCCGGCGGGGGTAACGCGTGCAGATCAAGCGGCTTCGGCTTTCCGGATTCAAGAGCTTCGTCGATCCGGTCGACCTGCGCATCGAGCGCGGGCTGACCGGGATCGTCGGACCCAACGGATGCGGTAAATCGAACCTGCTCGAAGCGCTGCGCTGGGCGATGGGCGAGAACAGCGCCAAATCGATGCGCGGCGCGGGCATGGAGGACGTGATCTTCGCCGGCACCGCGCGGCGGCCCGCGCGCGACTTCGCCGAGGTCTCGATCCTGCTCGACGGCGCGCAAGGCGACGAAACCGAAGTGGTGCGCCGGATCGAGCGCGGCGCGGGATCGGCTTATCGGCTCGACGGGCGCGACGTGCGCGCCAAGGACGTGTCGCTGCTGTTCGCCGACGCCGCAACCGGCGCCCATTCGCCCGCACTCGTCAGCCAGGGCAAGATCGGTGCGGTGATCGCCGCCAAGCCGGTCGAACGCCGCGCGCTGCTGGAGGAAGCGGCGGGGATCGCGGGACTCCACGTGCGCCGCAAGGACGCCGAGCAGAAATTGCGCGCCACCGAGGCGAATCTGACGCGGCTCGACGAGGTGATCGCCGATCAGGATGCGCGCGCTGGAGCATTGAGACGGCAGGCACGCCAGGCGGAGAAATATCGCGCGCTGTCCGACCAGATCCGCGTTGCCGAGGGCCGCATGATCTACGCGCGCTGGCGCGATGCGGCGGCGGCGGCCGATGCTGCCAAGGCCGAGGCGGAAGCGGCCGAGGCCAAGGTGCGCGACACGGCCGAGGCGCAGCGCGCGGCGGCCGCCTATCAGGCGCAGGCGACCGAGACGCTGGCCGAGGCACGCGCGGCGGCGCTGGCGGCGCGCGACACGGCGAGCGAGGCCGGGCACCGGCTCGCGGCGCTGAGGCAGGAACGCGCGCAGGTGGATCGGCGGATCGAGGAGCTCGACCAGATCAAGGCGCGGCTGGGTGCCGATCGCGAGCGTGAGGGCGCGCTGGCGCAAGACGCGGCCGACGCGCTCAAGCGGCTCGACAATGATGCCCGACGGCTCGAGGCGCGGATCGCCGAGACCGCCGCGCGCCAGCCCGCGCTCGACACGGCGCTCGCCGAGGCCGAACGCGCCGCGCGCGACGCCGAAGTGGAGCTGGCGCAGGCACTGAGCCGGCAGGCAAGCGAAGCGGCCGAGGCGCGCGTGGCCGAGGCGGCGCTCGCCAGCGCGCGCGAGCGGCTCGACCGCACCGCGCGGGACGGCGCACGGCTTGCGAGCGAGCGCGAAGGGTTGGGGCGGATCGAGCCGATCGAGGCCGAGCGCGCCGACGCCGCCGCGAAGCGCGCGGCGGCCGTGACGGCGGCGGAGACCGCGCGGACGGCGCGCGATACGGCGCAGGCCGAGGAAGCGGCGACGATCGAGCGGCAGGGCGCAGCGCAAGCCGCCCGGGCTCAAGCGCGCGCCGAGCTGGCGGCGATCGAGAGCGAGGCGGCGGCGCTCGACAAGGCGCTCCAGCGCAATGCGCGCGATCGGCTGCTCGACCGACTCGAGGCCGATCCGGGTTATGAACGGGCGCTGGCGGCAGCGCTGGGGGACGAACTGGAGGCGGGGCTCGATCGCGACGCCGACCGCTTCTGGGGAGGGGCCGACACGCTGCCGAGCGACCCCGCCTTGCCCGCCGAAACCGAATCGCTCGCGGATCATGTGAAGGCCCCCGGCGAGTTGGCGCGGCGGCTTGCGCAGGTCGCGGTAACGGATGCCGACGAGGGCCAGATGCTGGCGATCGGGCAGCGGCTGGTGACGCGCGCGGGGGCGATGCGGCGCTGGGACGGGTTCGTCGCGAAATCGGGCGGGGCGGCAGCGGCCGAGCGGCTGGTGCGCGTCAACCGGCTCGCCGAGCTGAACGGCGCGCGCCCTGCCGCCGAACGGGCGGTCGTCGACGCCGAGACCGCGCTGGACGCGATCGATGCCGCCATCGCGGCGGCGCGTGGGGCAGCACAGCAGGCGCGGAGCGACCTTTCGGCAGCCGAAGCGGCCGAACGCGAGGCCGCGCGCGCCGAAGATCGCGCAGCGGCAGCGATCGAGCGGCTGCAAGGGCTCAGCGCCGATCTCGACGCCCGCGCCGCGCGGCTCGCGGAGGAGAGCGAAGCGGCGCGGACCGTGGTTACCGAGGCCGAACACGCGGTGGCGGCATTGCCTGACGGCATCGCGACGCAAACTGCGGTCACGACGCTGCAGGCGAGCGCCGAGACACGCCGAACCGCTGTCGTTCAGGCGCAGGCCGATCGCGCGACGCTCGACCGCACGCTCGCCGGCGATCGCGAGACGCTGATGCGCGCCGAGAGTGAGGCGAAGGATTGGAAGGCGCGCGCCGGCGATGCCGCGCGACGAATCGCCGACATGGACAAGCGCGAGGCCGCGCTCGCCGAGGAGGCTAAAGCAATCGCTGGGCGGCCGGAAAAGCTGCTCGCCGAGATCGAGGCGCTCGAAGCCGAGCATGAAACGATGCGCGCGCGCGCCGACGAGTTGCTTGCGGCCGAAGCCAAGGCCGGCGAGGCGGTGCGCGCGACCGAGGATCAGGCGCGAATCGCAGGCGAAGCGCTGGCGCAGGCGCGCGAGGAGCGCGCGGGTGCGGTGGCGCGCGCCGAGAACCAGGAGCAGCGCCGGATCGAGATGGGGCGGCTGTCGGGCGAGCGCTTCGAATGCCCGCCGCCGGTGCTGCCCGAGAAGATCGGCTTCGCAAGCGCGGAGGTCGGCAGCCCGCAGGACGAATCGGGCCGCCACGAAAAGTTGGTGCTCGATCGCGAGCGGATCGGGCCGGTCAATCTGGTTGCCGAGGCCGAATTGGCCGAGTTGGACGAGGCGCGCACCACCAACGCCGCCGAGCGCGAGGAACTGGGGCTGGCGGTCAACCGGCTGCGCGGTTCGATCGGCAATCTGAACCGCGAGGGCCGCCAGCGGCTGCTCGCTGCGTTCGAGGCGGTGAACGTGCATTTCCAGCGGCTGTTCACGACCCTGTTCAACGGCGGGCAGGCGCATCTGGAGCTCGTCGATTCGGACGATCCGCTCGAGGCAGGGCTCGAGATCATGGCGCAGCCGCCGGGCAAGAAGCTGCAATCGCTGACCCTGCTTTCGGGCGGCGAGCAGGCACTGACCGCGGTGGCGCTGATCTTCGGACTGTTCCTTACCAACCCCGCGCCGATCTGCGTGCTCGACGAGGTCGACGCGCCGCTCGACGACGCCAATATCGAACGCTTCTGCGGGCTGCTCGAAGCGATGACGCGCGAGACCGAAACGCGCTACCTGATCGTGACGCACAATGCGGTGACGATGAGCCGGATGGATCGGTTGTTCGGGGTGACGATGGTGGAGCAGGGCGTGAGCCGGCTGGTATCGGTCGATCTCGGCGGGGCGGAGACATTGCTCGCGGCGGAGTAGCGAAAGCGGCGCGAATCGCTTATATGCGCGGCCATGCAGCAGGCTGAGACGCTTTCCATGCCCATTCCCGGGCACATCGACCCCGTGCCCGTTCCGCGGAAGACGACGCCGCGCGAGGACGGCCGGGTGGACTTGCTTGGGCTGTCCCGGGATCAGATTCGTGACGCGCTTCAGAATGCCGGCATGGAGCCGAAGCAGGCCAAGCTTCGCGCCAAGCAGCTGTGGCACTGGATCTACAATCGCGGGCAGACCGATTTCACCGCGATGACCGACATCGCCAAGGCGCAGCATCCCTGGCTCGCCGAGCGCTTCGTGGTCGGCCGGCCGCAGGTGATCGAGGCGCAGGTCTCGTCCGACGGCACGCGCAAATGGCTGCTGCGCTCCGACGATGGGCAGGATTACGAAATGGTGTTCATCCCCGATGCCGATCGGGGAACGCTGTGCGTGTCGAGCCAGGTCGGCTGCACGCTCAACTGCCGCTTCTGCCATACGGGCACGATGCGGCTGGTGCGCAACCTGACGCCGGGCGAGATCGTGGGCCAGGTGATGCTGGCGCGCGATGCGCTGGGCGAATGGCCGAGCCAACCCGACGGGCGCCTGCTCACCAACATCGTGATGATGGGCATGGGCGAGCCGCTCTATAATTTCGACGCGGTGCGCGATGCGTTGAAAGTGGTGATGGACGGCGACGGGCTCGCGCTTTCCAAGCGGCGGATCACGCTCTCGACCTCGGGCGTGGTGCCGATGATGGCGCGCGCCGGCGAGGAGATCGGAGTCAACCTCGCGGTATCGCTCCACGCCGTCACCAAGGAGATTCGCGACGAGATCGTGCCCCTGAACCGCAAATACGGCATCGAGGAACTGCTCCAGGCGTGCGCCGATTATCCCGGCGCGAACAATGCGCGGCGGATCACCTTCGAATATGTCATGCTGAAGGACAAGAACGACAGCGACACGGACGCGCACGAACTGGTGCGGCTGATCCGCAAATATCGATTGCCCGCCAAGGTCAACCTGATCCCGTTCAATCCGTGGCCCGGCGCGCCCTACGAATGCTCGACGCCCGAGCGCATCCGCGCCTTTTCGAATATCGTGTTCGAAGCGGGCATCTCGGCGCCGGTGCGCACCCCGCGCGGGCGTGACATCGACGCGGCATGCGGCCAGCTCAAGACGGCAGCGGAGAAGAAGAGCCGCGCCGAGCTCGACCGGCTCGCCGAAGAGAAGCTCGCCGCCCTTGGCTGATTTCTCTGTGGCGCAACTTGCGCTCGCCGCCGGCGCCGGGGTGCTCGGCGGCGCGATGAACGCCCTCGCGGGCGGCGGCACCTTCGCTACGCTGCCCGCGCTGATCGCGCTGGGCTTGCCCGCCAATGCGGCCAACGCGACATCGAACGTCTCCCTGCTGCCGGGCGCGGGCACCAGCGCCTGGGCGTTTCGGGACGAGATCGCACCTGTGGGCGGAGTGTCGCCGTGGCTGCTCGCGGGCGTGACGTTCGCCGCGGCGCTCGGCGGCAGCGCGCTGCTGGTGCTGACGCCGACCAGCGTGTTCGACGTGCTCATCCCCTGGCTGCTGCTGTTCGCCTCGCTGGTGCTCGCCTTCGGCCGGCGTGCGGCGGCGTGGCTGCATGACCGGGTAACGATCGGGACGCGGACGCTGATTGCCGTGCAGGGCGTGCTGGGCATTTACGGCGGCTATTTCGGCGGCGGGCTGGGGTTGATGACGACGGCGATCTACGGCCTGCTGGCGGGCATCGAGCCGCGCGCGATGTTCGCGCACCGCACGCTGATGCTGGCGACCGCCAACGGTGCGGCAGCAATCGTGTTCGCGGGCACGGGACTGATCGTATGGGCCGTCGCGATCCCGATGCTGATCGGATCGATCGTCGGCGGCTGGGCGGGCGCGGACATCGGCAAAAGGCTGTCGCCGGAGCTGGTGCGCGCCTGGACCCTGCTGGTCGCCGTCGCCACGACGATCGTGTTCTT
The DNA here is from genome assembly GCA_035538935.1 of Sphingomonas sp. Taxonomy (GTDB): domain Bacteria; phylum Pseudomonadota; class Alphaproteobacteria; order Sphingomonadales; family Sphingomonadaceae; genus Sphingomonas. The sequence continues at coordinate 27,213 of DATLJH010000016.1, read as the reverse complement.
CTGGCGCGCTTATGGGTGATGCGCCTATAGTCGGCCGATGAGCAGCCTTGCCGAACCGACGCACGCGCCGCCGCCCGGGCGGAGCGTGCACCGCCATCGGCTGGCGACGCGCCTCTGGCATTGGGTGAACGCCATCGCGGTGTTCATCATGATCGGATCGGGATTGGGCATCTCCAACGCGCACCCGCGCCTCTATTGGGGGCAATATGGTGCGAATTTCGACACCGCGTGGCTGGAGCTGCCGCGCTGGCCGGGATGGCTGACGATTCCCGGTCATTACGACCTGGCGCTGTCGCGGCGATGGCATTTGTTCTTCGCGCTGGTGATGGCCTTTGCGCTGCTGGCCTTCATGATCGCGAGCCTCGTCAACCGGCATTTCCAGCGCGATCTGCGGGTGCGCCGCGCGGATGTAACGCCGCGGCACTTGTGGGGCGACCTGAAGGCGCATCTCACGTTCCGTTTCCACGATCCCGAACGGCCGGGGGCATACAACACGCTACAGAAGCTGTCTTACGTCTTGGCGATCTTCGTGCTGATCCCGCTGCTGATCCTGACGGGGCTCGCGCTGTCGCCCGGCATGGACGCGGCCTGGCCATGGCTGACCGAGCTGTTCGGCGGGCGGCAATCGGCGCGGTCGATCCACTTCATCGCCATGGCGCTGCTGAGCGGGTTCGTCATCGTCCATTTGGCACTGGTGATCCTGGCAGGCCCGATGAACGAGCTCAGATCGATGATCACCGGCTGGTGGCGCGTGCCCGGGGACGCGGCGTGAGCGTGCTCCTCACGCGCAGGCGGCTGGTGACAGGCGGTGCGCTGGGCGCGGGCGCGCTGCTCGCCGGGTGCGACCGGGCGATCGAGGTGCCCGCGGTGCGCAAGATCCTGTTCACGGGCGAGGACATGCAGCGCGGGTTGCATCGCGCGCTGACCGATCGCGGCGCGCTGGCGCGCGAGTTCAGCGCGGCGGAGGTGTCGCCGATCTTCCGATCGAACGGGACGCGCGATCCGGGCACACCGGCTTATGCGGCGATGGCCGCGGGCGGGTTCGCAAGCTGGCGGCTGGCGGTGACGGGGCTGGTCAACCGGCCCCTGTCGCTGAGCCTCGCGCAGCTGCGATCGATGCCTGCGCGCACGCAGATCACGCGCCACGATTGCGTCGAAGGCTGGAGCGCGATCGGCAAATGGACCGGACCGATGCTGGGCAATGTACTGAAGCTCGCCGATATCCGGCGCGACGCGCGCTACATCGTGTTCCGCTGTGCGGATAGCATCGGCGGGCATCGCTATTACGAATCGATCGATCTGATCGATGCATTTCATCCGCAGACGATCCTGGCGTGGGGCATGAACGACGCGCCGCTAGACGTGGCGCACGGCGCACCGGTGCGGCTTCGGGTGGAACGGCAATTGGGCTACAAGCACGCCAAATATGTGATGGGGATCGAGGCGGTGGCGAGCCTCGCCGGAATCGGGCAGGGCAAAGGCGGCTTTTGGGAAGATTGGGTCGATTATGACTGGTATGCCGGCATCTGAGACGCGGCAGCGGTTTTCTTTCGTGGTGTGTCAGGGATCGGGAAACGATTTCCCGCTGATCGACGCACGCGGGATCGCCCTCGACGACGCGATCTGGGCGGGCGTTGCGCGCGCGCTGGCGGATCGCGCCGGGCCGGTAGGTGGCGACGGGCTGCTGCTGCTGACTGGAGGCGATGCGCATCATGCCTTCGGGATGCGGATGTTCAATTCGGACGGATCGGAGGCCGAAACCTGCCTCAACGGCCTGCGTTGCGTGGCGCGCGCCGGCTTCGAGGCGCTGGGGTTGGACCGGGCGGCGGTGCGGCTCAAGACGTCGAGCGCCGAGGTGGCCCGCGACGTGGCGATCGCGCCGGGCGTGGCGACCATCCGCGAAGTGGCGGGGCCGGCCGGCCTCGACGTTGGGCGGTGGCTGACGAGCACCGATCACCAGAATGTGCAGCAGCCCATTCCCGGTCTGCCGAGCGCGCGCGCCTTTACCGCGGTGGCGATGCCCAATCCGCATCTGATCGCCTTTGTCGACGAAATCGATGAGGATGAGTTGAGCATGATCGGCCGGTTTGCCGAGAGCGGGCCGGGGTTGTTGCCGGAGCGCGCCAATATCAGCTTCGTCGAGGTGCGGGGCCCCGAGACACTGTTCGTGCGCACCTTCGAGCGCGGGGTGGGGCTGACCGACAGCTGCGGGAGCGCGATGGCGGCGTCGGTGTTCGCGGCGTGCCTGACGGGGCGCGCCGAGTTCGGGCGCGAGCTGACCGTGCTCAACCGCGGCGGGCTGGTGCGCGGGCAGGCCGAGGCCGACGGCATGGTGCGACTTTCGGGCAACGCGACCTGGGACTGGGCAGGATCGGCCGAGGTCGACCCGGTTGCCGGGGTGGCGGGCGAGGTTGAGGTGAGCCGCCACTATAATGACGAGATCGCGGCGTGGGCCGCGGTGGCGGATCGCGCGACGGAAATGTGATGTCCCATATCGGGACGTCTCACTCGTGAGACGCAGCAGGATTTCGATGCCCTCGGAAGAGGAATAGGACGGCAGCACGACGGCGGCCGGCCGGGCGCGTGCCTTTCTGGGGGTGATGGGGGCGGACCGTTCCGCGCCAATCCGGGCACGTTTTTCGAATCAACCGGCCGCCGCCTGTCCGCCGCCATCCGACCCGATGACGGCGACCAGCTTCGCCGACGCTTGCCAGAGCTGCTTCGGTGACCGCTCTTCGGTACGGCATGGCTTGCGACCCTCCATGCCGGGCCGGAGAGCGGACCCTGCGGATGATATTATGATTCGGATCCAGCGTTACCGAATCCGATTGCCACGGAAGTGGATCGGCCGCTGGACTCAAATTCGATCAGCTTTGCCTATCCCTGCGCGTCATGCCGAACTTGATCCGGACGGGGCCGTCCCTGGGGGTCTGAAATCCCTGTCCTACACGGGCGTTTTATGGTCTACCCTGTGGGATGGAACAGGACTGCTCTTCCGCGCCCGCCGCATTGCTCGATACCGGTAGTGTCGCCATCGGGGCGCGCTGCCGTCGCGCCGGCGGCGCACGTCGGACGCATGGGTGTCGCGTCCGTGCCGCCTCGCTGTCGCGTTGGTGTCGCGTCGGTGTCGCTTCGCTGTCGCGTCGGTGTCGCGTCGCTGTCGCCATCCAGGGGCATTGCGGTCGCATTCCGGGCAAAAACCTCGCGACGCGCTCCACTTTCTCCACTTCACACCGCCCGCAACAAGGGCATCCGTCAACGCAGGCGTCGATGAAACCCAAATCCGGGGCGGCGATTCGAACAGATCGAAGACGAGTCTAGAATCGCGCGATGGGGGAAACATCGGCAGAATCGGAGGTCGCGCTCGCGCGATGGATCGTCCCGGCGTTGAGCGCCGCGGCGTTCCTCGCCTATTTCGACCGCTATCTGCCCGCCGCCGGCGCGACGCTGATCAAGCGCGAGCTGGCGCTTTCCGACGCGGCGTTCGGGCTGGCGGCGACGACCATGTTCGCGATCGCCTATGCCGCCACCAGCGCGGTGACCGGGCTGGCGCCGCAGCGCGCGCGGCGCTGGACGATCGCGGCGGGGCTGGCGCTGTGGACCGTCGGATCGGCGGCGCTGGCGTTCGTGGCCTCGCTCGAGGGCTTCATCGCGGCAGAGATCGCAATCGGAATCGGCCAGGGCTGCGTGCTGCCCGCCGCGGTGACGATGCTGGCGGGCGCGCGCGGCATGGGGCGGATCGGGCGATCGACATCGAGCTTCACGGTGGGATCGACGCTGGGGCGCGCAAGCTCCGTGCTGGTCGCCGGGTTGCTGATCGGTTGGCTGGCGACGGGCGCCTCGGGCTGGCTCGACCGGCCGTGGCGGGCGGTGTTCCTGCTGACCGCCCTCCCCAATGTGCTGCTGCTCGGCTGGATCGCGCTGCGCGGTCGCGACGCCATTGCCGCTCCCGCCCCAACGCCGGCGCAGGACGAGGGCGGCACCGCCGGCGCGCGGACGATCGCGGGGCTGTTCGTCGCGGCGAGCGCGGCGGTGCTGGTGCTGCAGGCGATCGGCGTGTGGTTCCCCACGCTGATGGTGCGCTGCTACGGCCTGACGCCGCAGGGCGCGGCGATCGCGACGGGCGTCGTCACGCTGATCGCCGCGCCGGCGGGGCAGGCGCTGGGCGGGCGGCTGATCGACGCGCGGCCGGCCTTGCGCGCGGCGCCGACGGGGCTGGTGACGGGCGCGCTTTCGATCGCGTGCGTCGCGCTGACGCTGCTGACCCTGACGCCCGGGGTGGCGGCGAGCCTGGTGGTGCTCGGTGTGGTCGACCTGCTGCTCGGCGTCGCGGCGCTGGCGCCGCTCGCGGGGTTGCAGGCGCAGACCCGGGGCACGGGACGGGCGCGCGCAACCGGGCTGTTCTTTGCGGCGATCACGGTGACGGGCTATGGCATCGGGCCGCTGGTGGTGGGCGCGATCAGCGACACCGCGCCCACGAGCGCGACCGGGCTGGCGCGCGCACTGGCGCTGGCGACGGGGAGCGCGGCGCTGCTCGCGGGCGGTGCGCATCTGGCGACACGGCGCGGCCGGCGCGCGACGGGAGGCGAGACGTGACGATCACGCGACCGGGATTGGGGTTCGACAGCGCCGGACTGGCCACAGGCGAGGCGTTCGACGCCTATCGCGCGCTCTATTCGGTGGGGGCCGAGGTGCGCGAGACCGGCCCCGCCTTCGCCGCGCGGATGACCGGATGGCGGCTCGACCGCGCGGTCGTCTACGATCGGCGGCTCAACGACGTCGCGCACGAGCGCGACGCGCGGCTGGTGCGCACGGCCGCGATGGAGCATTTCACGCTGACATTGGTGCTGGCGGGCGAGTTCCACGCCGATGCGGGCGACGGCTTCCGCCAGGTATGCCCCGGCGAGATCCTGATTCTCGACATGACGCGGCCGATGCGGAATCGGGCGGGGGGGGCGCATGTCGTGACGCTGAGCGTGGCGCGCGAGCGGATGGCGCAGGCGCGGCCGCGGCCGCGGCGGTTGCACGGGGCTGTGATCGACGCGGAGCGCGGGGTGCTGCTGGCCGACCATATGCGCTCGATCGCGCTGCGCGGGGCGTTGCTGACACCGGCGATGCTGATGCCGGTCTCGCGCATCACGATCGACCTGCTCAGGATCGCGCTGGCCGAGCGCGACGACATGGAGATGGTGCGGCACGACCCGCGCGCCGAGCGCGTCGACCGGATGCGCGCCTATATCGAGGAGCATCTGACCGACGCCGGGTTCGCCCCGCCGGCGCTGATCGACCGCTTCGCGCTCTCGCGCGCGACGCTCTATCGCGATTTCGAGCGCTGGGGCGGGCCGGCGCATTACATCCGGCAGCGGCGGCTGGAGCGGCTGCGCGACCGGCTGCAAGACCCCGCCGACAGGCGCGCGCTGGCCGAGCTGGCGTCGGCGCTGGGCTTTTCGGGCGAGAATGTCGCGAGCGCGGCGTTCCTCGAGACCTTCGGGATGCGGCCGGGGCAATACCGGCGGATGGCGCGCGAGGAGAGCGAGGAGGCGCGGTCGCGGCGGCGGTTCGACGAATGGCAATCGGTGTTGCGGTAGGCGTCTAGTCGATCCTGCCGGCCGGCATCGCGAGGATGCCCGGCCGGCAGGAACCATGGGGCAACCGGCCCCGATCGCCGCGCCGCTCAGCCGAGCCGGATCGACAGCTCGACGTCGTCGGTGAACGGCAGGGACATATAGCCGTTCGCGGGCGCGCCGACCCGCTCAAGATAGTCGGGGGCATGATCGACATTGTCGGCGAGGATGACGGCGCCCGGGCGCAACCGGTGTTCCACCAGGTCCAGGATGTCGCGGTAGAGCGCCTTGGCGCCGTCGAGCAGCAGGATGTCGATCGTGTCCGGCAGATCGACGGCGAGCGTCTGCAGGGCGTCGCCTTCGCGGACCTCGACGAGATCGGCGAGCCCGCCCGCGGCGAGATTTTCCTTTGCCCGCGCGATCTTCGAGGGCTCGAACTCGCTGGTGATCAGCCGGCCGCCGCCATTGTCGCGCAGCGCCGCGGCGAGATACAGCGTCGAGAGGCCGAACGAGGTGCCGAATTCGACGATCGACCGCGCGTTCGTCGCGCGGGCCAGCATGTAGAGCAACGCCCCCGCCTCCCGCGACACGGGAAGCGCGAAATCCTTCAGCTGCGCATAGAGCTCGCGATAACCGGTCTTGCTGCGCATGAGGCGTCGTCGCTCGTCGTCCGACAGCGACGCGAAGGCCGCGCTCGTCGCAGGCGACGTTGCTTCGGCCTCGACGAAAAGGCGATCGAGAAGGGGCGCCACGGGGGCGCTTGCGAGGGTGGTCATTACAGGTCTCCGATGATCGAGCGAACGGGTGATTTGCTCGAACCGGAAAATACGACTAGTTCGTCAGGTTTTCTATTCGCATTGGCGAGAACCCCTGATGCCCGCACGGCAAACGACGCGCGTTTCCTCGCGAAAACAGCCCCAACAGGCGCGCTCGACCGACCTCGTCGCCGCGGTTCTGGACGCGGCTGTTCAGGTTTTGACGACCGACGGCGCGCGCCGGTTCACCACCGCGCGCGTCGCGGCGCGCGCCGGGGTGAGCGTCGGCTCGCTCTACCAATATTTCCCCAACAAGGCGGCGATCCTGTTTCGGCTGCAGAGCGACGAGTGGCGGAGGACGGCGGCGTTGCTGCGCACGATCCTGGAGGATCGCGAGACGCCGCCGCCGGAGCGGGTGCGCACGCTCGTCCATGCCTTCATCCGATCGGAATGCGAGGAGGCGGCGATCCGCATCGCGCTCCACGACGCCGCCCCGCTCTATCGCGACGCGCCCGAAGCCATCGACGCCCGGGCGGCGACCGCGCGCGTCTTCCACGATTTCCTGCGCGAGGCGCTTCCCCATGTCGCGGAGGAGACGCGATCGATCGCGGGCCGGCTGATCAAGACGACGCTGAGCGCCTGCGGCAGCAGCTTTTCCGAAACGCCGCGCACGCCCGCCGAGATCGACGCCTATTCAGACGCGCTTGCCGACATGCTCTGCGCGTATCTGGAAGCGATGGGGGGCGGCGCTGCAGCACCTTACCTCCCGGGCCAACCCGCACGATCGTAGCTCGTTCGCGGTTATCCCCTTCGGCACGTGATCGCCGATCACCCTGCCCGGATCACCTTCCCGGCGGCCGGGCCCGGTTGCGAGCCGCCCGATGCCCCGCCCCGGCCTTCGCCGGGAAGGCAAATAAGGGCCGTATGCGAAGGGGATAATCGCCTGGATCGTTCACTGCTCCTTCTTGAACACGTCCTGGAAGATGAGCCGGCCCCAGGTGCGGCCGCGCGCGTGCACCAGCGCGCCACCCTCGTCGAGCTTTCCCAGGTTGACGGGGGCGAACCCGAGTTGCTTGGCCAGGGCCGCCACGGGAACGATCGCGTCCTCGTCGTCGCTCGACAGAAAGACCACCCGGTGGCCGCCCTCGACGATCGGATCGGCAGCCAGGGTGGCGGCGATCAGGTGATTGAACCCCTTGACGAGCCTGGCGCCAGTGAACGCCTTCGCGGCGAAGGCGGAGGACGGGAGACCGTCCAGCTCTTCAGGGGCAATTCCAAACGTATTCGTCGCGTCGATGATCGTCTTGCCTTCCCAGCTCGGCAGGGCCTTCGCGACCTCGCCATGCTCCCCGAACGGGACCGCCAGGATGATCGTGTCCGCCTCGAGCGCATCGCGCAACGCCTTGGCGACGACCGTCGGCCCGATCGCTCGAGCCTGCGGCGCCAGCGCCTCGGGCGGACGGCGGCTCGCGACGGTCACGTCGATGCCCTTGCGGGCGAAGGCGTGGGCGAGGGCCTGGCCTATCTTGCCGAAGCCTATGATTGCGTAGCTCATTATATTCTCCTTCGGTTTTTCGGCGCGGTCAGAGCTTGTAGCCGCCGCTTGCTTCAATCGTCTGGCCGGTCACCCAGTGGCCCTCGTCGGAAGCCAGGAACGCCACGACGGCGGCGATTTCCGAAGGCTCGCCAAAGCGTCCCAGCGCGATTTCGGCCTCGACCGCCTTTACGAGTTCGGGATTCTCCCGGAGAGCGGCGTTCCCGTCGGTTCGCGTGTAGCCCGGCGCCACGGCGTTCGCGGTAATGCCGCGCGGCCCCAGTTCGGCCGCGAGCGCATGGGTCAGATTGTTGATGGCCGCTTTGGCCATCGAATAGACGGGTGCGGCGGTCACGGGCTTGATGGCGGCAGCGGAAGAGATGTTGATGATGCGTCCGCCATCGGCGAGACGATCGAGAGCGGCCTGAACGATGAAGAAGGGCGCGCGGGCGTAAACCGCGATCAGCGCATCCCAACTTTCCGGCGTCGCGTCCTTGAAGCCAACAAAACCGAAATTGCCGGCATTGTTGACCAGAATATCGAGGGCTTTGCTTCCGTTCCGCCTGGTGAACTCGGCGTCGAGTCTCTCGAACAAGGTCGGGACGGTCGCGGGGTCGACAAGGTCCGCATGGATCGCGAACGCCGCGCCTCCAGCGTCCTCGATGGCCGCGACCACCTCGTCCGCGCCGGATTTGCTGGCGTTGTAGGTCAGCGCGACCGTCGCGCCATCCTTTGCAAGGCGTTCGGCGATGGCGCGGCCAATGCCCCGCGATGCCCCGGTAACGAGAGCGGTTTTTCCCTCAAAAGGCTTTTCCATAATTATTTTCTTTCCTGGATACGTGCATATCGGATCACTGTGGTGACCGGCCGGGCGCAGCGCGTCAGATTTGCGCCAGGCCGCCGTCCACGGCGACTTCGCTGGCGGTCATGAAGCTGCTGTCCGACGACGCGAGAAAGGCAGCCGCCGCCCCGATCTCCGCCGGATCGGCCATGCGCTGGAGCGGAGTCATCGAGGCGAAGGCCCTCATGCCCTCTTCGCCCACCGCTTCCTTCGCGAGTTCGGTCGCCGTCGGTCCGGGCGAGAGCACGTTGACCCGGATGCCGCTGCCTTTCAGGTCTTCCGCCCAGGACCGCGCGAGGTTGCGCACCGCCGCCTTGCTCGCGCTGTAGACACTGAATGCCGGGGCGCCCGTGGCGCCGGCGCTCGATCCGGTCAGGATGATCGACCCGCCCTCGCCCATCAGCGGCAGCGCCTTCTGGACGGTGAAGATCGTGCCCTTCACATTGGTGTCGAAGGTTTCGTCGATCTGCTCGGCGGTGATCTTGCCGAGCGGAAGCAGGCTTCCCGCCCCGGCATTGGCGAAGACGATGTCGAGGGTATCGCGCTCCGCCTTCACGCCTGCGTAAAGCCGATCGAGATCGGCCGGATCGGAGACCGAGCCCTTCACCGCGCGGGCATTGGGCCCGAGCTCGGCCAGAGCCACGTCGAGCGCTTCCTGCCGGCGGCCGAAGATGAAGACGAGGGCGCCCTCCTCGATAAAGCGCTTTGCCGCGGCGCGGCCGATGCCGGTAGCGCCGCCCGTGATGACGGCAACCTTGCCATCGAGCTTTCCCATGACTTTCTCCTTTCAGCTGCCCCAGCGTTCGTGCGGGGGGTGCGTCGAGGGTGAAAATGGGTCCGGCTGCGTCAGGCGTTCAGTGCGGAAGTTCGCACATCGGTGGTGCAAAATCACACCGGACAAGCTATTTGCTTCAGCTATTCGCGGATACAGGCTTTAGAAGGCGCACCGTACGGTGCGGGATCGCACCATGATCGACTGGGACGATGTTCGCTACTTTCTTGCCGTCGCGCGCGGGGGCTCGGTGCGGGCCGCCGGCGAGCGCCTGGGGGTGAACCACGCGACCGTGCTGCGACGCATCGCCCAGCTCGAGGAACGCCTCGGGGTGCAGATGTTCGAGAAGCTGCCCTCGGGCTATCGCCTGACGGCCGCCGGCGAGGAGATCCTCGAATTCGCGGACGAGATGGAGGCGTCGTCGCACAAGCTGGAGACGCGCGTCTTCGGGCGCGACCAGAGCGTGCGCGGGTTGCTGCGGGTGACGCTGGCGCCCCCGCTCGCGACACACCTGCTCATGCCGGACTTCGCCGATTTCGCGCGTCTGCATGCCGAGATCGAGATGGAAATCTTGTCGTCCAGCGGGCTGGCAAACCTGACCAACCGGGAGGCCGACGTGGCCATCCGCGTCGTCTACGACCGCAAGACCCTGCCGCTCAATCTTCACGGCCTGAAGGGGCCGGAGCTGTTCGGCGGCGTCTACATGGCCCGCGATCGCCTGGCCGCGTGGCATGCGGGCGCGCCCGATCCCATCCGATGGATCGTCATCAGCATTCATGGCGTCCCGGACTGGGCCAGCGAAGGTGAGATTCGCACCGCGGAGAGTCCCTTCAGGGTCACCGACGCCGAGGCGCAGCTCGCCGCGGTACGGCAAGGGCTCGGCATCACAACGCTGCCGTGCTTCGTCGGAGATGCCGATCCGCTACTGGTGCGCGTGCCGGGTACCGAGCTGCACCTGTACGGAACGCTCTGGCTTCTCACCCAGGGGGAGACGCGCAAGACGAAGCGCGTGCGGCTCTTCACCGAGTTCATTTCCCGCAGGCTCGCCGGCTATGCGCCGCTTCTCGCCGGGCTGTCCGCACCGCGCGACTGATAGATAACCAAATCGGTAAATTCTGCTTGACATCGTCACGCTCTTTCGGTACATGACAGGAACACTGCAAAATTGCGAGTCGGGGCGGTCGCCTCGATCCAGGGGCCGGGGCGCGCGAGCGCTGCCGGCTCTTTCTTTTGGGCGGGGGCGGAATGAGCGAACATATCAGGGCGGGCAGCCATCGGGTGTTGCAGCGCGCGCGGCGCACCTCCGATCGGATCACCAAGGAGAAGCGGCAGCGCTTCCTGGATATGCTGGCGGCGACGTGCAACGTGGGCATGGCCGCCGAAGCCGCGGGCGCGGCGGCGTCCAGCTTCTATCGCCTGCGTCGGCGCGAACCCGGCTTTGCCGACGCCTGGCAGGAGGCGATCGCGATCGGATACCACCGGCTGGAGGAGGCGCTGCTCGCCTATGCGCTGTCGCAGGTCGAGGCCGAGGATATCGATCCCGAGCGCGCCGACCCCGAGACGATCGCGCGGAGCATCGTCGGCAAGCTCGACCGGCGCACCGTTTCGATGGAGGATCTGCGCTTCGCGCTGTCGCTGCTCAATCGGCATCGCGCGGCCGCCGAAGGGCGCGCGGCCATCCCCCGGGGCACGCACCGCGCGACCGCCGAGGAAACCGACGCCGCGCTGTGCAAGCATCTCGATACGCTGGCGCGGCAGTTGAAGAAGCATGGCGCATAGGGGCGCGGCGCGCGATCCGATCGCGGAACTCGCGAGGCTATCCGACACCGAGCGCGCGCGCGTGCTGCGCAAGCTGACGCGCGGGCAATATCGCGAGTTGAGCGCGCGGTGGGAACGCTGGGCGCATGCGGGTCAGCTGCCGCCGCCGGGCGACTGGCGGGTGTGGCTGATCCGCGCGGGCCGCGGGTTCGGCAAGACGCGCGCGGGGGCCGAGTGGGTGACCGCCTTCGCGCGCGACCGCAAGGACGCGAAGATCGCGCTGGTCGGCGCGACCGCCGACGACGTGCGGCGCGTGATGATCGAGGGGACGAGCGGGCTGATCGCGGTGGCGCGCGACGACGAGCCGGTGACGTGGCGGCGATCGGCGAGCGAGGTGCGGTTTGCTTCGGGCGCGGTCGCGTACGTCTATTCGGCCGAGGCGCCCGAGGGGCTGCGCGGGCCCGAACACCACCTCGCCTGGTGCGACGAGCTCGCCAAGTGGCGCTACGGCGACGCGGCGTGGGACAATCTGATGATGGGGCTCAGGCTGGGCGATCATCCGCGCGCGCTGGTGACGACGACGCCGCGGCCGGTGGCGCTGCTGCGGCGGATCATGGCCGATCGGGCGACGGTGGAGACGCGCGGGGCCACGCGGGACAATCCGCACCTGCCCGCGGGCTTCGTCGCGGCGATGGAGGAAACCTACGGCGGCACGCGGCTGGGGCGGCAGGAGCTCGACGGCGAGCTGATCGACGACGTGGTCGGCGCGCTGTGGACGCGCGCGCTGATCGAGCGGTGCCGGGTGCGCGCCGTGCCCGAGCTGGTGCGCGTGGTGGTGGGGGTCGACCCGCCCGCGGGGACCGAGGGCGATGCGTGTGGGATCGTAGCGGTGGGGCTGGGGCGCGAGGGGCACGGCTATGTGATCGAGGATGCGAGCGTGGCGGGCGCGAGCCCCGAAGGCTGGGCGCAGGCGGTGGCGGCCTGCGCGGCGCGGGTGGGCGCGGACCGGGTGGTGGCCGAGGGCAACCAGGGCGGCGCGATGGTGCGATCGGTGCTCGAGGCGGCGGATGCGGCGCTGCCGGTGCGGCTGGTGCATGCGAGCCGCGGCAAGGTGGCGCGCGCGGAGCCGGTGGCGACGCTCTACGAGGCGGGCAGAATGCACCATGCGGGGGCGTTCGCGCGGCTCGAGGACGAGCTGTGCGGGCTGATCGTGGGGGGCGGCTACGAGGGGCCGGGGCGATCTCCGGATCGGGCGGATGCGCTGGTGTGGGCGGCGAGCGCGCTGATGCTCGGGCGGCGGGGAGTGGTGCGGGTCAGGGGGCTTTAGGGAGTCGAGCGGCGGCGGGCAGGATCATCCTTGTCGTCCGCGGACAGCCCCCACCCCAACCCCTCCCCTGAAGGGGAGGGGCTTTTGAATGGCCTCTCCCCCGAGGGGAGAGGAATGATGGGAGACATCCTTTGAAATTCTTTGGTTGGAAGGCGGCCGCGCGGGAGGCGGCGCGGCCGGCGCTGGCGCGTGCGAGCGGCGGGGCGACGATGCTGGGCGAGTGGCCGCGCAGCTACGAGGCGATGGTGCGCGCGGGCTATTGCGAGAATGCGGTGGCGCAGCGCGCGGTGCGGCTGATGGGCGAGAGCGTCGCGGCGGCGCCGGTGGACGCATCCGAGCCGGGGCTGGCGCGGCTGGTGGCGGCGCGCAGCGGCGGGCCGGCGCTGATGGAGGTGATCGCGACGCACCTGCTGCTCCACGGCAATGCCTATGTGCAGGTGCTGACCGACGGCGAGGGCGCGGTGGCGGCGCTGTTCGCGCTCAGGCCCGAACGGGTGACGGTGGAGGCCGACGCGAGCGGGTGGCCGGCGGCGTATCGCTATCGCGTGGGCGAGCGGGTGACGCGGTTGGCGGCGGAAGCGCCGCGGCCCGAGGTGATCCATCTCAGGACCGTGAATCCGGTGGACGACCATTACGGGCTCGGCTGCCTGGGCGCGGCGGCGGGCGCGGTCGCGATCCACAATGCTGCGACGCGCTGGGCCAAGGCGCTGCTCGACAATGCGGCGCGGCCGTCGGGGGCGCTGGTCTATGATCCGGGGGACGGGGCGAGCCTGTCGCCGGCGCAGTTCAAGCGGCTGCGCGAGGAGATGGAAGCGGGGTTCGCGGGCGCGGGCAACGCCGGGCGACCGATGCTGCTCGAGGGCGGGCTCAAATGGCAGGCGCTGTCGCTGAGCCCGGCCGACATGGATTTCGCGGGCACCAAGGCGGCGGCGGCGCGCGAGATCGCGCTCGCCTTCGGGGTGCCGCCGATGCTGCTCGGGCTGCCGGGGGACAATACCTACGCCAATTACAGGGAGGCGAACCGGGCGCTGTGGCGGCTCTCGGTGCTGCCGCTGGCGGGGACGATCCTGAACGGCATCGCGCAGGGGCTGGCGGGGTGGTTCCCCGAGGCGGCGCTGCGCGTCGACCTCGACCAGGTGCCGGCGCTGTCCGAGGATCGCGAGCGGCTGTGGAAGCGGGTGACGGCGGCGGATTTCCTCACCGACGAGGAGAAACGGGCGATGCTGGGGATCGCGCCATGACCGAGGGCACGATCCTCGCGCAGCTCTTGGCGCAGGCCGAGGGCGCGCGGGGCGACCTGGCGACGCTGCGCGCGATCGTCGAGGAAGCGGGCGAGCTGGGCGCGATGCGGGCGCTCGCGCGGCTGGGGCTGGGCGACGACGATGCGCCCGCCGATGTCGCCGAGCTGCGCGAGCTGCTGGACGCGTGGCGCGACGCGAAGCGATCGGCATGGAAGGCGCTGGTGGGATGGCTGGTGCGGCTGGCGAGCGTGCTGGTGCTGGCGGGGCTGGCGGTGAAATTGGGGTTTGGGGAGTGGCTGAAGTGAGTGTTGCGGATGCGGACATGCCCTCCCCCCAACCCCCTCCCGCGAGCGGGAGGGGGAGTGTTCGGTTCGCCGGGTATGCCGCCGTGTTCGATCGGGTGGATCGCGGGGGCGACGTGGTGCGCGGCGGGGCGTTCGGGGCGGTGCCCGCCACCGTGCCGCTGCTGTGGCAGCATCGCGGGGCGCCGGTGGGGGTGATCGAGCAGGTTGCCGAAGATGCGCGCGGGCTGCGGGTGATCGGGCGGGTGGACGAGCCGCGGCTTGCGGGGCTCGTCAAGGCGGGCGCGGTGGGCGGGCTGTCGTTCGGGTATCGGGTGAAGGCCGCCTTCGCCGGGCGGGTGCGCGAGTTGACCGCGCTCGAACTCGTCGAGGTGAGCCTGGTGGCGCAGCCGATGCAGCCGCTGGCGCGGGTGCATGCGGTGGAGAGCGATTGACATTTTTGAGGTGGTTCCGCGCTTCGCGCGGCCCCTCCACCATTCGCTTTGCGAATGGTCCCCCTCCCCGAGCGTGCTCGGGGAGGATTTTTTTGCTGGAGGAGAATGAGATGATCGAGACCAAGGCGGATGCGCTCGAGGCGAGCTTCGAGAGCGTGACGATGGCGGCGCCGGTGACGCGGCCGGTATTGAGCGGCGGGCGCGAGCCTTCGGGCGCGGCGTTCGAGGGGTATTTGCGGTCGGGCGCGACGGTGGAGATGAAGTCGTTCGCCGGCACGAGCGGCGAGAGCGGCGGCTATGCCGTGCCCAAGGAGATCGACGCGGCGATCGATGCGACGCTCAAGGCCGTGTCGCCGATCCGCGCAATCGCCAATGTCGTGAAGGTGGGATCGGCGGGCTATCGCAAGCTGGTGACGACGGGCGGCACGCCCTCGGGCTGGGCGAGCGAGACCGGCAGCCGCGACGAGACCGACACGCCGAGCTTCGTCGAGATCGCGCCGCCGATGGGCGATCTCTACGCCAACCCCAGCGCGAGCCAGGCGATGCTCGACGATGCGCTGTTTGACGTCGAGGAGTGGCTGGCGGGCGAGATTGCGCGCGAATTCGCGGCGGCCGAGGGATCGGCGTTCGTGAGCGGTAACGGCACCAACCGGCCCAAGGGCTTCCTCGCCGCGCCGACCGGAACGGCGGGTGATGCGACGCGCGCCTTCGGGACGCTGCAATATCTGGCGAGCGGTGCCGCGGGCGACTTCGGAAGCAAGCCCGACGAGCGGCTGATCGATCTCGTCCAGAGCTTGCGCAACCCGTATCGGCAGGGCGCGGTGTTCGTGATGAATTCGGCGACCGCAGCGCGCATCCGCAAGTTCAAGACCGCCGACGGCGCGTTCCTGTGGCAGCCGAGCCTGGCGGCGGGGCAGCCGGCGACGCTGCTCGGTTATCCGGTGGTCGAGGCCGAAGACATGCCCGACATCGCCGCCAATTCGCTGTCGATCGCCTTCGGCAATTTCAAGGCGGGCTATCTGATCGCCGAGCGCCAGGAGACCGCGATCCTACGCGATCCGTATTCGAACAAGCCGTTCGTCAATTTCTACGCGACCAAGCGGATCGGCGGCTGCGTGTCGAACAGCGAGGCGATCAAATTGATGAAGTTCGCGGCGTCTTGATGACGCTGCGCTGAGCTTCCGCACCGGCCCACTCCCCCACCCGACCACCCACGAGTGTATCCTGATGGGTGGTCGGGTGGGGGCGTGGGCCGGTGCCGCGACCAGACAACAACCCCTCCACCATCGCTGCGCGATGGTCCCCCTCCCCGTTTCGGGGAGGAATTTTGGAGAGATTCATGACGGATTCCTTTTCGAACAGCGCCGACAGCGTGTCGGCGCCGGCGACGCGCGCGGTGGCGGTGGTGCCGCATGACGGCAACCCGATCGGCGACGTGCCCAAGGCGCTCTATGTCGGCAGTGGCGGCACGATCACGATGCGCGGGGCCGACGCGGCCGACACCGTGTGGAAGAACGTCGCCAGCGGCACCGTGCTGCCGTTCCGCGCGCGCTATGTGCGAGCGACGGGCACGACCGCGGCCGACATCCTGGCGCTCTACTGATGATTACGATCGGGCTGGGCTCATCGCTGGTCCGTGGGGCGTCACCGCGCGCCGGCTTCGATTTCACCGCGGGCACGATGCCGCCGGGCGCGCGCCTGACGCGCGCCTCGATCGGCAGCCGATTCGATACGGCGGGCGTGATGCGGATCGAGGCGGCTGACGTGCCGCGATTCGATCACGATCCCGCGACCGGCGCGTTGCGCGGGCTGCTGATCGAGCCGCAGCGGACCAATGACGTGACACGCAGCACCGCGCCGGACAGCGCCGCCTGGGCCAGAAGCGGAGGCATCGCGATCACCGCCGGAGCGATCGCGGCGCCCGACGGAGCCTCGGTCGCGGCTGTCGTGGCCGATACCAACGAGGCGTACAATTCGGTGTCGCAGATCTTCGGCGAGCTCGCATCGCGGACACTTTCGGTGTTCGTCGCCAAGGACAATGTGTCGCGAGCGAGCCGATTCCCGATCCTGCGCGCGAGCGCCGGCACGTCCGATCTCGCCATCGATACCGCGACCGGCAGCTGGAGCATCAGCGGAGCGGCATTCGCCGGCGAGGTGCGCGACCACGGCACCTATTGGCGAATCGCGCTGCAGTTCGCCACTTGCGATCGCGTCACGCTCTATCCGGCGGTGGGCGCAGGCCCCGGCTGGTCGAACGCGCCGGGCACGACCGGATCGGTAACGGTCTGGGGCTTCCAGGCCGAGCAAGGGGCGGGCGCGACCAGCTACATCCCGACCGATGCCGCAGCGGCGAACCGCGCGGCGGACGTGCTCAGCCTCGATTGGCGGCGCTGGGGCGCGGCCGACGGCCCCATCCGGCTGCGCTACATCTTCGACGACGGCTCGGTCCAGGAATCGACGGCCGAGGTGATCGACGGCGCGACGACGGTGCCGACCGATCTCGCGCGATCCTGGCTCAGGCGCGTCGAGCGCCGCTGATCCTTTTCAACTGGGGAGAATGCGATGACCATCGCAACGAACGGGCCGGGCGACGTCACGCTCGGCACCGAGGACCGGGCCGCGGCCGTCGCCGACGTCAAGGCCTTGCTGAGGATCGCGACCGACGACGAGGACGCGTTGATCGCGGCCTTCGTCGAGACCGCGCTCGCGCTCGCCGAGCGCTTCACCGGACGAGTGACGATCGCCCGGACGATGACCGCGACGGTGCCGGCGACGGCCGCATGGCAGGCGCTGGGCGCGATGCCGGTGGCGAGCATCGGCGCGGTGGGCGACGCCGACGGCGCGCCATTGGCCGCGGATGCCTATCGGATCGACATCGATGCCGACGGCCGCGGCTGGGTGCGCGTGCTCGATGCGGGCGGCGACACGCTGGCGCAGGTGACGCTGAACGCGGGCACCGCCGCCGACTGGCCGAGCCTGCCCGCGCCGATGCGGCAGGGTGCGATCCTGCTCGCCGCGCATCTGTTCGTCGAGCGCGACGCGGTGACCCCGCCGCCGGCGGCGGTGACCGCGCTGTGGCGGCCGTTTCGCATGATGCGGCTCGACGCGGCGGTGCGGCCGTGATGGAGCGGCTGGAAGAGGCGGGAGCGGCCTTGGCCGAGAAGGCGGCAACGTCGACGCGCGAACGCATCGCGGCGCGCGTCGACGTCGAGGTGCCGGGCGTGGCGGTGCGCGTCGACATGGACGGCATCGTGCTGACTGGGCGCGGGCTGCGGGCGCGGCTGCTCAGCGAGCCGGTGCTGCGCTGGATCGGGAGCCTGGTGCGATGAGCGCGGAGCATGTGCTGCACGCGGCGCTGGTGACGGCGTTGCGGGGGGCCGATGGCCTCGACGGCGCGATCAACGGCGTGTTCGAAGGGCCGGCGGTGCAGGCCAGCCCACCCTTCGCCGAGGTGCAGCCGATGATCGCGATCGACTGGGGCACCAAGGACGGCGCCGGGCGCGAGCTGAGACCCGCGGTGGTAGTGCGCGACGCGGGCGAGACGCCGGCGCGGCTCCACGCGCTGGCCGAGGCGGTGGCGGCGGCGGTCGAGGGGCTGCCGCGCGACCTCGACGGCTGGCGGGTTGCGAGCAACGTCTTCGTGCGATCGCGGATGCTGCCCGAGGCGGCCGGCCGCTGGGCGGTGTCGATCGAGTTTCGGGTGCGGATGTTGAGGGCTTTCTGATCCGCTTACGCGGGTGGACGGTGCCGGCCCGCTCCCCCACCCGACCACCCACGAGCGTATTCTGATGGGTGGTCGGGTGGGGGAGCGGGCTGGTGCCGCGATGAACAAAGGAGAATATCATGGCAGCGGAGAAGGGGAGCGCGTTTCTGCTCAAGGTGGGCGACGGCGGATCGCCCGTGAATTACGCGACGGTGGCGGGGCTGCGGACGACGCAGCTTTCGATCAACGGCGAGATGGTGGCGATCACGTCGAAGGATTCGGACGGCTGGCGCGACCTGCTGTCGGGCGCGGGGGTGCGATCGGTGAGCGTGTCGGGCGCTGGCGTGTTCACCGGATCGGCAGCGGAGACGCGGGTGAAGACCAACGCGCTGTCGGGGGTGCTCGACGACTATCGGCTGAGCTTCGAGAGCGGCGAGAGTTTGACCGGGCGGTTCCTCGTCACGCGGCTCGATTATGCGGGGGATTACAATGGCGAGCGCAGCTACACGCTGAGCCTCGAAAGCTCCGGGCCGGTGGCGGCGGCGTGAGCGGGGCCAATCCGGCGCGCGGCGAGGCAGCGTTACGGCTGGGCGGCGAGACGCTGGTGCTGCGGCCGAGCTTCGCCGCGCTGGTGGCGGCCGAGACCGAGACGGGGCCGCTGTTCGATCTGGTCGCGCGCGCGGCCGAGGGACGGCTTTCGCTCGGCGAGATGGTCGCGCTGTTCTGGCACTGCCTCGCCGCGCGGCCCGAGGGGATGACGCGCGATCGGTTCGGCGAGGCGGTGGTCGCGGGCGGGCTGGTCAATGCCACGCCGGCGCTCAAGGTGCTGGTCGGGCAGATATTGGCGGGGCGGTGAGAGGGCCCCCTCCACCATCGCTTCGCGATGGTCCCCCTCCCCGTTCCGGGGAGGAATTTTCAGCCTCCGCCGTGCGGCTCGCCGGGATGGCGGGGGCGGTGCTGGGGTGGGCGCCGGACGAATTCTGGCGGGCGACGCCAGCCGAACTCGAAACCGTGGTGCGGGCGCTGTGTGGGGACACCGACGGCAACGCACCGCCCGATCGCGCGACGATCGCGCGGCTGATGGAGGCTTTTCCGGATGGATGAGGAAATCGAGAGCCTGGTGGTGCGCGTGCGTGCGGATACCGCCGGGTTCGCGCGCGATGTGGACACGATGCGCGCGAGCCTCGACGGGCCGCTCGCCGACAGCGCCGAGCGCGCCGGGCGGGGAATCGAGAATGCGCTGGTGCGCGCGGTGCGCACGGGCAAGCTCGGTTTCGAGGATCTGGGACGCACGGCGATGACCGTGCTGTCGCAGATTGCGGCGAGCGCGGTGCGCGGCGGGATCGACAGCATCGCGGGCGGCGCCGGCGGCGGGCTGGGCGCGGCGCTGGCGGGGCTGCTCGGCGCGCCGGGGCGGGCGACCGGCGGGCCGGTGTCGCCGGGGCGAGCCTATCGCGTGGGCGAGCGCGGGCCCGAATTGTTCGTGCCGACGTCGAGCGGGCGCGTGGTCGCGGCGGGGCAGCCCGGCGGGCGCGAGGTGCGCGTCGCGATCACGATCAACGCGCCCGGCAACGATGCGCCGCGGGCGCTGACGCAATCGAGCCGGCAGGTGGCGCGCGCGGTGCGGGCGGCGATCGAACGGGCGGGCTAGGGTTTGATCCACTTGCGTGGAAGCGGTGCCGGCACGATTCAGCGGCCCTAGATCACCCCGAACACCACGAGACAACCGAGGACCACGGCGCCGAGGCCGAGGATCATCATCGTCGATTTGCGGTTCATAAGATCCCCCTTCTTTGCCTTGGCAACATGCGCCGTACCGCCGCAATTGCCAAGGCACCCCCAGCATGAGGAACTCGTCCGATGGGCTATTGGCTCGCACGTGCGCGGACGGTGCAGGCGGAGAGCGCGATCTCGCGCTTCGATCCGCGGTTCTGGACGGTCAATTTTCCACGGCCGATGATGGCGAGCGTCGTCACCACCGCGCCCGACGCGCTGCGCGTCGATGCCGTCTTCTATCGCAAGAGCGATCTCGCCGGGCTGATCTGGGAGGCCGAGGACCGGATCGATCACCCGCTGCTCGGCTACGAGACGGCGCGCGACTTTCGCGACTGCGTGCTCTCATTCCGCTGGCGATCGAGCGGCGTGCGCGACCTTGCCGGGATCGACGGACCGACGCTGACGATCGAGGGGCGCGACGCGACCGGGACGCCGCGATCGTGGTTCGTACGATTGTGGAACTATGCGCTGGGCTCCGCCCGCGACGCGCGGGTGACGCTCGATTTCGCGAGCCTCGTGGGCGGGTTCGACCTGCCGCAGGAGGCCGACCCCGTCTGGGCGGGCGATGTCGACCGGATGTTCGTCTCGCTGGTCGCGCCGAATTATGCCGAGGGCGACGACGCGCTGCTCGACGAACCCGCCGAGGGCTGGTGCGAACTGAGCGAGATCGCGTGCAGCGGCGCGGGATCGGTGCTCGCGATCGGCGACGTGGTGGTGCCCGAGCACGGCCTGCGCATCGCCAGCGGCTATGACGACAGCTACAATCTGACGCCCGCGCGGCTGCTGCGGAACGCCTTCCAGCTCGGCTATCGCGGGCTGATCGACCATTATGTCGGCATGAGCCACTATTTCCGGCTCGAGGCGAACGGGCCCGGCCTTTACGTGAGCCTGGCGGGCGGCGTGCTCAACGTGGCGTGCGCGGCGTGGCATCGCGACTTCGCGGTGCGCGCGCGGGCGCTGGGATACGACGTGATCTGGTCTCTGTCGTACGAGCTGTTCGACGAGGTTTGCTGGAACGACTGGAAGCAGCGCGCGTGGGACGGGAGCCCGGCGCTGACCGGATGGGAGCCGCCCTCGACGTTGCTGTCGCCGGCGCACGCGGGGGCGATGGCCTATCTGCAAACGGTCGCGGCGGCGTTCGTCGCGCTGGCGCGCGAGAGCGGGATGCCGGCGAAGTTCCAGATCGGCGAGCCGTGGTGGTGGGTGATGCCGGACGGACGGCCGTGCCTCTATGACGATGCGGCCAAAGCGGCGTTCGGGGACGACCCGGTGGAGATCGTGAGCGTGCGCGGGACGCTCGACGAGGACCAGACGGCGTTGCTCGACACGGCGGGGGCGTTGCTCGCGCAATCGACCGCCGCCTTGTGCGCTACGCTGGCGGCGGCGTTCACCGAGGTCGAGACCCATCTGCTCGCCTATCTGCCGAGCGTGCTCGATCCTGCGGCGCCCGAGATTCGGCGCGCCAACCTGCCGATCGGCTGGGCGGCGCCGGCATTCGACGTGCTCCAGCTCGAGGATTACGACTGGGTGACGGGCGGCAATAGCGGCGCCAGCGCGGAGGCGCGGACGGAAGCGACCGCGCGGCTCGGCTATCCCGAGGCGGCGCAGCATTATCTTTCGGGCTTCGTGCTCAACGCGGAGGATGCGGGGCAATGGCGCGCGATCGAGGCGGCAGCCACCGACGCGCGCGGGCGGGTCGCCGAGACCTTCGTCTGGGCGCTGCCGCAGGTGATGCGCGACGGATTCACCCATTTCGACGAGGAGGCCGAGGTGCAGGCATTCGACGACATACTGTTCCCGCTAGCGCTGGGGCGCGAGGCCGAGGTGGCGCCGGGATTTTCGACCGCAATCGTGACCAGCGCGGGCGGGCACGAGCGGCGCAACGCGAGCTGGGCGGAGGCGCGGACGCGCTACGATGTCGGGCCGGGGGTGCGATCGGAGGAGGATATCGCGGCGTTGCTCGGCTTCTTCCGAGCGCGGATGGGGCCGGCGCGCGGGTTTCGGCTGCGCGATCCCTTCGACGACAGCTCGGGCGCGGGGAGCGCGATCGACCAGCAGATCGGCGTGGGCGACGGCGCGACGACGCGGTTCGCGCTCGTCAAGCATTACGGCGCGCAAGCGCGGCGGATCACGCGGCCGGTGCCAGGCAGCGTGCGCGTCGCGGTGGATGGCGGGGCGACGCAGGGCTTCGCAGTCGAGCCGGGGGGCTGGATCGCGCTCGACGAGGCGCCGACGCAGGATGCGGTGGTGACGGCGGGGTTCGCGTTCGACGTGCCGGTGCGGTTCGCGGAGGACAGCCTGAGCGTGACGCGCGCGACCTTCCAGGCGGGCGAGGCGCCGTCGGTGCCGCTCGTCGAGCTGCGCGAGGATTGAGATGGCGGTGTTTCTCGACGGAGATCTGACCACGATCGCCTTGTGCTGGCGGCTCGAGCGGCGCGACGGCGTAGCGATCGGGCTGACGACGCACGACCGCAACCTGGTGATCGACGGGCTCGTCCACCGCGCCGCGCCGGGCATCACCCCCTCGGCGATCGAGCGCAGCGATGGGCTCGATCCCGACACGATGGACGTGGCGGGCGCGCTGACCAGCGGCGCGATTCGGGAAGACGACCTGATCGCAGGGCGCTGGGACGGCGCGCGGGTGGCGCTGTTCGCGGTCGACTGGACCGACCCGGACGCCACCGTCGCGCTGGGCGAGGGCACGATCGGCGCGGTGGAGACGCAGGACGGCGGCTTCACGGCCGAGCTGCGCGGGGCGGCCGCGGCGCTCGACCGGCCAGTGGTCGAGGCGACCTCGCCCGAATGCCGCGCCGAGCTGGGCGACCGGCGATGCCGGGTCGCGATGGCGGGGCGGCGGCGGATCGTGCGCGTGGTTTCGGGCGACGATACGACGATCGTGGTGGATGCCGCCG
The DNA here is from genome assembly GCA_035538935.1 of Sphingomonas sp. Classification (GTDB taxonomy): domain Bacteria; phylum Pseudomonadota; class Alphaproteobacteria; order Sphingomonadales; family Sphingomonadaceae; genus Sphingomonas. The sequence continues at coordinate 4,294 of DATLJH010000016.1, read as the reverse complement.
AGCCCACGCCCGACGCCTATGGCAATGGCGTGCTGCGCTGGCTGGGCGGCGTGAACGGCGGGTGCGAAAGCGCGGTCGCCGCGTCGAGCGGGAGCGCGGTGACGTTGATGGCGCCGCCGCCCTTCGTGCCCGAGGCGGGAACGCCGGTCGAACTGATCGAGGGGTGCGACAAGAGTGTCGCGACCTGCCGAACCCGGTTCGACAATGTGCTCAACTTTCGCGGCGAGCCCTTCCTGCCGGGGATCGACCTGCTGACGCGGTACCCGGGCGGATGAGCGGCTTTTTGATTGGAGCCGCACCGGCCCGCTCCCCCACCCGGCCTCCCATTCAGAATACGCTGTGCGAGGCCGGGTGGGGGAGCGGGCCGGTGCGACACACAGCAAGCGATCATGTCGCAGAAGCGGCGGGGGCGCTGGTGGGCGTGCGGTTCCGGCCCCACGGGCGCGATCCGCGCTTCGGGCTCGACTGCGTCGGGCTCGCCGCGTGCGCTCTGAGGGCGGGCGGCTATGCCGGACCGGTGCCCGACGATTATGCGCTGCGACATGGCAACGGCGCACAGGCGCGTGCCTTGATCGACACATTGGGCCTGATCGCCGGGATCGGCGGCCCCGGCGAGCTGCTGTTGTGCGCGAGCGCGCCGCGGCAAGTGCATCTGGCGATCTCGATTTCCGACGGGCTGGTTCATGCCGACGCGCTGCTGCGGCGGGTGGTGGCGCGACCGGGGGCGGTGCCCTGGCCCGTGCTCGGGCGCTGGCGACTGGAGGAGGAATAATGGCGACTCTGGTGCTGACCGCGGTCGGAACGGCGATCGGCGGGCCGATCGGCGGCGCGCTGGGTGGATTGTTCGGGCAGGCGATCGACCGTGATGTGCTGTTCAAGCCCAAAGGGCGGCAAGGGCCGCGGCTGACCGAGCTCGCCGTCCAGACGTCGAGCTACGGCACGCCGATCCCGCGGCTCTACGGAACGATGCGCGTCGCGGGATCGGTGATCTGGTCGACCGACTTCGTCGAGAGCGAACATGAAGGCGGCGGCGGCAAGGGGCAGCCGTCGCAGACCAGCTACAGCTATTCGGTGTCGTTCGCGGTGCTGCTTTCCGCGCGGCGCATCCACGCAGTGCAGCGGATCTGGGCCGACGGCAAGCTGCTGCGCGGCGCGGCGGGCGACTTCAAGACCGCCACGCGGTTCCGCCTGTATCCTGGCGACGAGGATCAGGCGCCCGATCCCGGCATGTCGGCGGCGATCGGCCTCGGCAAGACGCCGACGCATCGCGGCGCGGCCTATGCGGTGTTCGAGGATTTCGAGCTTGCCGACTATGGCAACCGCATCCCCTCGCTGACGTTCGAGGTCGTCGCCGACGACGAGGCTGTGCGGGTGGGCGCGATTGCCGCCGATGTCTCCGATGGGATCGTCGATGACGACGGCGCGATGCAGGTGCTCGACGGCTTCTCAGCCTATGGCGACAGCATTCGCGGGGTGCTGGAGACGCTGGCGACCGCGAGCGGCGGCTGGTTCGCGCCCGCCGGCGCAGGTATCCGCTTTGCCGCCGACGGGGCGCCGGTCCGCACGATCGAGGATCGCGGCGACGGCGCCGGGGCGACGGGCGGGCACCGGGGCGTGCGCGTGATCGCGCCGATCGACACTGCGCCGCGATCGATCACGCTCGCGCATTACGACCCCGCGCGCGACTATCAGACCGGGCTGCAGCGCGTGCGCCGCCCCGGAGCGGGCGTGCGCGAGGAGCGGATCGAGATGCCCGCCGTCCTTTCCGCATCCGCTGCCAAGACGATGGCGGCGGCGGCCTTGTCGCGCGCGGCGACGGCGCGGCGCCGGTGGACGCTGGCGGCGGGATGGGACGTGGCTGATCTGGCGCCCGGCGACGTCGTCACGCTCGCGGACGCGCCGGGGCGCTGGCGGATCGCCGGGTGGCGGATGGAACAAATGGTGCTGACGCTCGATCTGGTCCGGCTCGCGGCCGCACCGATTCCCGCCAGCGCCGATTCGGGCACCGGCCTGCCCGCGCCCGATCTGCTCAACGGACCGACGATCGTCCACGCTTTCGAGCTGCCAGCGCTCGACGATGCCGTGCTGGCCGCGCCGCGCGTGCTGATCGCGGCAGCAAGCGGGGCGCCGGGATGGCGCGGCGCGGCGCTGCGATACACGATCGACGACGGCGCGCAGTGGCTGTCGGCGGGCAGCGTCCGCGTGCCGGCGACGCTGGGGACGATCGCATTGCCCCCCGGCGCGGCGACGGCGACGTTGATTGACCGGTGCAACGCCATCGAGGTGACGCTCGCCAACGGGGAGATGTCGCTGAGCAATGCCGACGCCGCGCTGCTCGACGGCGGCGCGAACCTGGCATTGGCGGGCGACGAACTGCTCCAGTTCGGCCGCGCCGAGCAGATCGACGCGACGCGTTGGCGGTTGTCGGCGCTGTGGCGCGGACGGCGCGGCACCGAGGCGGCGATCGGCACGCAGACGGCGGGCGACCGCTTCGTGCTGCTGACGCCGGGAACGATCGCAGCGATCGACGTGCCGCTCGCCACGATCGGCAGCGCGGTGCGCGTGCTCGCTTCGGGTGCGGGCGATGTCGAGGGTGCGGCCGAGGTGAGGGCGCCGGTGACGGGCAGTTCGGTGCTGCCGCCCTCGCCCGTCCATTTTCGTGCCGATGCGATGACGGGGGGCGACCTGCGCCTCGCCTGGGTCCGGCGGAGCCGGGCGGGCTGGCGCTGGCTCGACGGCGTCGACGTGCCGCTCGCCGAAGAACGCGAGGCGTATCGGCTGACGCTCGGCGACCGCGCGATCGAGACCGACCTGCCCGGGATCGTACTGTCGGCGAGCGAGCGGCTTACCGTCGCGACCACAGCGACGGCGGCCGAGATCGGCACGCACGGCCATTCACCCGCCGCGACCCTGACGCTGCCGGCTTACGAGGAGAAATGACGATGAGCGACGACACCAGCGCGCGGCTGGCGCTGCCCCTGCTGCACCCCGGCCAGGCGCAGAAGGAAATGACGCACAACGAGGCGCTGGCGCTGCTCGACCTCGTGGTGGGTGCGCGCGTGCTCGCCGTCGCGAACGATCCGCCTGCGACGCCCGCGATCGGCGACTGCTGGATCGTGGGCGGCGCGCCGACGGGCGTCTGGGCCGGCCACACGAACGCGATCGCCGGGTGGACCGCAGGCGGATGGCGCTTCGTGGCGCCGGTCGACGGCCTTTTCGCCTGGGTAGAAGCGACGGGCGTGGGCGCCCGCTTCGTGGACGGCGCGTGGCAGATCGGCGACATCGCCGCGACCCGTGTCGTGATCGGCGACGTTCAGGTGCTGGGCACGCAAGTCGCCGCGATCGCCGGCCCGGACGGCGGCACGACGGTGGATACAGAATGCCGCGCGGCGCTCGGTGCGGTGCTCGCTGCGCTGCGGACGCACGGCATCATCGCGACCTGAGGCGCGATCGAGAGGGCGCCGGCCAACGCCTCGGAATTGTTGCGTTTTGGCAACATGCCCCGAAATTTGTTCGCTTGCGCGGAAACCAACCCGAGAGTAGGGAGTTGGGGCTGTCCGTAGTGACAACCAAGAAAGGGGATTATGATGCGGAAGCTTGCCGTCGCACTGGCACTCGCTTCGACCGCTCTCGCCTCGCCTTCGCTGGCCCGCGACAAGTCGTGGTACGTCGGCGTCGAAGGTGGCGCGATGATCGTCGAAGACATCGATTTTGACGTCGGAGAGGTCAGCAACGCGACCTCGGTCGACAGCAATTACGGCTACGACGTCGATGGCGTCGTCGGTTACGATTTCGGCGCGTTCCGCGTCGAAACCGAAGTCGGCTATCGCCGGGCGACCGTTGACGGGATTTCGTCGACCGTGCCGACCCCGGCTTATTATGATGGCGGTATCGCCGATGTTCCTGCCGGGAACTACGATTATGCCGGCGGCTCGACCTCGGCGCTGAGCTTCATGCTCAACGGCTTGCTCGACTTCGGCGATGACGATGGCATCCAGGGCTTCGTCGGCGGTGGTGTCGGCGTTGCGCGCGTCAAGGCGAATTACGCGTTGAATACGGGTGGTTCGTTCCTCGACGATTCGGACACCGTCTTCGCGTGGCAGGGCCTGGCCGGCGTTCGCGCGCCGATCAGCGATCACCTCGACGTGACGTTCAAGTATCGCTTCTTCAACGCCGACAACGTCAAGTATGTCGACGTGACGAACCGCGATTTCGAGGGCCGGTTCCGGTCGCACAGCGTGCTGGGTGGGCTGACGTACAACTTCGGTGCGCCGCCGCCTCCCCCGCCGCCTCC
>DATLJH010000015.1:0-51345 GCA_035538935.1 Sphingomonas sp. | reverse complement strand
AACACGCCAGGGCTGCCGTGATCGAGCAGATCGACATGCGCGCCGCCGACCACGATCAGCGACACCGGGCGGTAGAGACCGCCATACATGAAGAAGTCACCCGAAATAGGGACGATGTTCGCGGTCGGGCTGCCCGGCTCGGGCGCCGAATTGTCGACCTTGACCGCGAGCACATTGTCGCCCGCCTTCAGCGCATCGGTGGCATCGACGCGGAAGCGCGAAAAGGCGCCTTCGTGGCGGCCGAGCTTGCGCCCGTTGAGCCAGACGTCGGCGATGATGCTCGCCGCGTCGAACTGGAGATAGGCCCGCTCGCCGGCCGCGAGCCGGGGCGCCTGCAAGTGCAGTCGATACCAGCCGACGCCGCGCGTCGTGTTCGCGTCGGCGCGCCGCGTCTCGTCGTAATTGCCCAGCCGGTTCCAGGTATGCGGCACCGACACCCGGCTCCAGCCGCTGTCGTCGAACCCCGGCTCGGCCGCGCTCGCGACGTCACCGAGATGGAAATGCCATCCGTCGGCCAATTTCCGCTCGACACGACCGGACTGGTTGTCTGATAACTCTGCCATGGCAGGCATTGCGAGCAACGACAGCGCGAGGACGCAGAGCGCCCGACCCAGCATGATCATCCATGACCGACCTGCGACGGGCATCGTTCCTCCTTTTCGATCCGATTTCCGGCAACCGCGTGCGGTTGCTGCGCTGCGCGCATCTGCTATATCAGATCGACTATGAGATATCTCTTACGTCGACGCAAGACGCGTTTCCCCTGATCGGCGGCATTGGCCGCGCCGCTCCCTCCCCCAACGCCGGACAGAATCGATCCCCATGACCAAGCTCACCCTCCACCCCGACCGCCTCTTTCCCGCCGAAGCGACGACGCGCACCATCGCGCGCCGGCTCTATGACGCGATCAAGGATCTGCCGATCATCTCGCCGCACGGCCATACCGATCCCGGCTGGTTCGCGACCGACGCGCCGTTCGAGGACGCCGCGAGCCTTTTCATCGTGCCCGATCACTACGTCTTCCGCATGCTCTACAGCCAGGGCGTGCCGCTCGAGCAGCTCGGCGTGCCGCGTGCCGACGGCGGGCCGACCGAAGGCGACGCGCGCGCGATCTGGCGGCGGTTCGCGGAAAATTACCATCTCTTCCGCGGCACGCCCTCGCGCATGTGGCTCGACTGGGTGTTCGTCGAGATGTTCGGGATGGACGAGGTGCTGTCGGCGGAGAATGCCGATGCGACGTTCGACGCGATCAACGCTGCGCTCGCGACCGATGCCTTCCGCCCGCGCGCGCTGTTCGACCGCTTCAACATCGAAGCGCTCGCCACCACCGAAGGCCCGCTCGACCCGCTCGACCATCATCGCGCGATCCGCGACAGCGGCTGGAACGGGCGCGTCATCACCACCTATCGCCCCGATCCCGCGCTCGACCCCGATTTCGGCGGGTTCGCGGAGAATGTCGATCGGCTGGGCGAGATCACGGGCGAGGACGTCGCGACCTGGGCAGGCTACCTCAAGGCGCACGAGAATCGCCGCCAATATTTCCGCGAGGTGGGCGGCGCGACCGCGACCGACCACGGCCATCCCAGCGCCGCGACCGCCGATCTCGACCGCGCCGACGCCGAGCGGCTCTACGCCAAGATCCGCTCGGGCGCCTTCACCCCGGACGAGGCCGAGCTGTTCCGTGCGCAGATGCTCACCGAAATGGCGCGGATGAGCCTCGACGACGGGATGACGCTGCAAATCCATCCCGGCGTGTTCCGCAACCACAATGTCCAGGTCATGGAGCGGTTCGGCCGCGACAAGGGCGCCGACATCCCCGCGCCGACCGATTACGTCCACGCGCTCCATCCCTTGCTGTCGCGCTACGGATCGGAGGCCGGCCTCACGATCATCCTCTTCACGCTCGACGAGGACAGCTATTCGCGCGAACTGGCGCCGCTCGCGGGCCATTATCCGGCGCTGCGGCTCGGCCCGCCCTGGTGGTTCAACGACAGCCCCGAGGGCATGCGCCGCTTCCGCGAACGCGTGACCGAGACCGCAGGCTTCTACAACACCGTGGGCTTCAACGACGACACGCGCGCCTTCTTCTCGATCCCCGCGCGGCACGATGTGGCGCGGCGGATGGATTGCGCCTTCCTCGCCCGCCTCGTCGCCGAGCACCGCCTGCCCGAGGACGAAGCGCACGAGGTCGCCCACGCCCTCACCTACGACCTCGTCAAGAAAGCCTATCACCTGTGAGCCGACGCCTCGACACCGCCGCTTTACCCTCGCTTCGCGCCGACATCGCCCGCCCCGCTTACGACCGTGCCGCGGTGACGGCCGGGGTAGTGCATCTCGGCATCGGCGCCTTTCACCGCGCGCATCAGGCGGCGGTGTTCGACGCCGCGCTTGCGGCCGGCGACCTGCGCTGGGGCATCACCGGCGTCTCGCTGCGCTCGGCGGGCGTGCGCGACCAGATGAACCCGCAGGACGGGCTCTACAGCCTCGTCGTGCGCGACGGCGCGGCGGAGACGGTGCGCATCGTCGGCGCGGTCGGCGCCGTGCTGGTCGCGCCCGAAGACCCCGAGGCCGTGGTCGCGGCGCTGGCGAGCCCCGATACGCGCATCGTCACCCTCACCGTCACCGAGAAGGGCTACAAGCTCGATCCCGCGACGGGGCGGTTGATCGAGGACGACGCCGACATCGCCGCCGATCTCGCCAGCCTCGACGCCCCGCGCACCGCGCCCGGGTTCCTCGTCGCCGGGCTGGCGCGCCGCCGCGCGGCGGGGCTGCCGCCCTTCACCGCGATCAGCTGCGACAATCTGCCGCACAACGGGCGCCGCCTCGAAGCCGCGGTGCTGACGCTGGCGCGCGCGCACGATTCCGATCTGGCCGACTGGATCGCCGCCGAGGGCGCCTTCCCGCAGACGATGATCGATCGCATCGTGCCCGCGACCACGCCCGACGATGTGGCGACGCTCGGCCAGCGCCTCGGCGTCGAGGACCGCGCCATGGTCAAGACCGAGCCCTTCACCCAATGGGTGATCGAGGATCGCTTCGCCGGCCCGCGCCCCGATTTCGCGGCGCTGGGCGTCCAACTCACCGCCGACGTCGCGCCGTGGGAGGAAGCCAAGCTGCGCCTGCTCAACGGCGCGCATTCGGGGATCGCCTATCTCGGCGGGCTGGCGGGGATCGATTACGTTCACGAGGTCGTCGCGACCGACGCGGGCAGCCGCTTCGTCGAAACGCTGTGGGATGAAGCCGAAACCACGCTCAACCCACCCGCCGAGCTCGACGTCGCCGCCTATCGCCGCGACCTGATGGCGCGCTTCGCCAATCCGGCATTGATGCACCGCACCCGCCAGATCGCGATGGACGGATCGCAGAAGCTGCCCCAGCGCCTGCTCGCGACGATCGCGGCGCGGCGTGGCACGCCCTCCCCCGCGCTGACGCTCGCGGTCGCCGCCTGGATGCGCTGGCAGGCCGCGGTGGACGATGCCGGTGCCCCCTTCACGGTCGACGACCCGATGGCCGGGCGCACCGCCGCAGCGCTCGACGGCACGGCAAACGCTGCCGAGCGCGTCGGCGCGCTGCTCGCGCTCGACGCGATCTTTCCCGTCGATCTGGCGCGCGACGCGGCCTTCGCACAGGCGCTGACCGAGTGGCTGACGATCCTCGAACGCGACGGCGCCCGTGCGGCGCTGGCACGCCTGCATCAGCCGGGATGATCGCCGCCGGGCGGCGGCTATGCTATGGTCTCCGCCCCTCCATTCGCGGAGCCTGACGATGCCCCCGCTGCGACCGATCGCGCATCTCGAGACGCATGAGGTCACCAACCAGCCGCCTCCGTTCGAGGATGTGGACCTCTTCACGAGCGATCGCGCATTGGTCGATGCGGTGGCGTGCGCGGGCGGCGGGCGGCACGAAGAACGGCTCCGCATGCTCGGACGGCGCGCAGGTTCGGCCGAGGCGATCGGCTGGGGTGTCGAGGCGAACCGCAACCCGCCGGTGCTCGACCGGTTCGACCGTTACGGCCGGCGCATCGACGAGGTGCACTTCCATCCCGCCTATCACGCGCTGATGGCGATGGGGCTCGATGCCGGGCTCGCGGCCGTGGCGTGGGACGGCACGCCAGCGGGGCATGTCGCGCATGCGGCGATGCTGTTCCTCACCGGGCAGGCCGACAGCGGCACGAGCTGCCCGATGACGATGACCTATGCGGCGGTGCCCGCGCTCGGCGCGACGCCCGCGATCGAGGCGGCGTGGCGGCCTCGCGTCACCGCCGCACGCTACGATCCCGCCAGCCGGCCCGCTGCCGACAAGGCGGGCGTCACGATCGGCATGGCGATGACCGAGAAACAGGGCGGCTCCGACGTGCGCGCCAACACCACGCGCGCCGAGCCCGCAGGCGACGGCTGGTGGCGGCTCACCGGGCACAAATGGTTCTGCTCGGCGCCGATGTCCGATGCCTTCCTGACGCTCGCTCATACCCAGGACGGGCTGACCTGCTTCCTGCTGCCGCGCTGGCTGCCCGACGGCGCGCGCAACGCCGGGTTTCAGGTGATACAGCTCAAGGACAAGCTGGGGGATCGCTCCAACGCCTCGTCCGAGGTCGAGTATCGCGGGGCGCTGGCGCAGCAACTCGGCGAGGCCGGGCGCGGCGTCGCGACGATCATCCGCATGGTGCAGCACACGCGGCTCGATTGCGTGATCGGCTCGGCGCAGCAGATGCGCGGCGCCCTGGCGCAGGCGCTGTGGCATACCGCGCACCGCACGGCGTTTCAGCGGCGGTTGATCGATCAGCCGATGATGGCGGCGGTGCTCGCCGATCTCGCGATCGAGAGCGAGGCGGCGACCGCGCTCGCGATGCGGCTCGCGCAATGTTTCGACCGCGACGAGCCGCTCGCCCGGCTGCTCACCCCGATCGCCAAATATTGGGTGTGCAAGCGCGCGCCCGGGCTCGTCACCGAGGCGATGGAATGCCTGGGCGGCGCGGGCTATATCGAAACCGGGCCGATGCCGCGGCTGTTCCGCCAGTCGCCGCTCAACGCGATCTGGGAAGGATCGGGCAACGTCATCGCGCTCGACGTGCTGCGCGCGATCGAGCGCGAGCCGGAAAGCGTCGCCGCGCTGCGCGATTTCCTGAACGCTGGGCGCGGCGCCGACAGCGATTACGACGCCTGGCTCGCGGGGATCGACGATCCGTCGGACGGCGAGGCCGACGCCCGGTGGCGGGTGGAACGGCTCGCGCTGGCGGCGCAGGCGGCGGTGCTGCTCGCATGGAACAGCCCGATCGCCGGCGCCTTCTGCCGCCTGCGGCTGACGCAACGCGGGGCCGCATACGGCGCGTTTCGGGGCGCGATCGACGCACCTGCGATCCTCGCGCGGGCGATGCCGATGGTTTGAGGAAAAATTCTGCGCTTTCCCGCATGCGGGAAAGATGGTGCCCCTGGCCGGACTCGAACCAGCATGCCTTGCGGCACTCGATTTTGAGTCGAGCGCGTCTACCAATTTCGCCACAGGGGCAGCGCGCCGCTCGCTAGACGATGCCGCCGCGCCCCGCAAGCACCTCCGGACGGTTCAGCTGCGCGGCGCCTGCCGGCGATAGCTCAACGCTTCGGCGACGTGGATGCGCCCTATCCCTTCGGCGCCTGCAAGATCGGCGATCGTGCGCGCGACGCGCAGCACGCGGGTATAGCCGCGCGCCGAGAGCCGCATCGCCTCCGCCGCCTGCGCCAGCAGCTTGCGACCGGGTTCGTCGGGGGTCGCGACCGCCTCCAGCAAATCGCCGTCGATCTCGGCATTGGTGCGCGTCTCGGTGCCGTCATAGCGCCGCGCCTGCACCTGCCGCGCCTCGGCCACCCGCGTGGCGACCTCGGCCGAGCCTTCGGCGGGCGGCGGCAGCACGAGATCGGCGGCGGTCACCGCCTGCACCTCGACGTGGAGGTCGATGCGGTCGAGCAGCGGGCCCGAGACCTTCGCCTGGTAATCGGCCGCGCACCGCGGGGCCCGCGAGCAGGCAAGCGACGCGTCGCCCAGATGCCCGCACCGGCACGGGTTCATCGCCGCGACCAACTGCACCCGCGCGGGAAAGGTGACGTGCGCGTTGGCGCGCGCGACGCTGACGACGCCGGTTTCGAGCGGCTGGCGCAGCGAATCGAGCACGCTGCGCTGAAATTCGGGAAGCTCGTCGAGGAACAGCACGCCCAGATGCGCGAGGCTGACCTCGCCCGGCCTGACCTTGAGCCCGCCGCCCACCAGCGCCGCCATCGACGCCGAATGATGCGGGCTGCGATAGGGCCGCGTACGTGTCAGCCGCCCGCCGTTGAGCGTGCCCGCCACCGATTGCACCATCGAGACTTCGAGCGCCTCGGCGGCGTCGAGCGGCGGCAGGATACCGGGCAGGCAGCTCGCCATCAGCGATTTGCCTGCGCCCGGCGGCCCGACCATCAACAGATTGTGCCCCCCGGCCGCCGCGATCTCGAGCGCGCGCTTGGCGGTTTCCTGGCCCTTGACCTGTTTGAGATCGGGGCCGAGCCCCGGCGTCTCGGCCTCGCCCGGCTGCGGCGGCGACAACAGGCCGTGACCCTTGAAATGGTTGAGCAGCGCCAGGAGGTCGGGCGCGGCGATCACCTCGATCGATCCGGCCCACGCCGCCTCCGCGCCCTGGCTCGCGGGGCAGACCAGTCCCTTGCCCTCCGCCGAGGCATGGAGCGCGGCCAGCAGCACCCCCGGCGACGGTGCGACCCGCCCGTCGAGCCCGAGCTCGCCGACGACGACGTAATCGGCGAGCGTCTCGACATCGACCACGCTCATCGCCCCGAGCAGCGCCAACGCGATGGGCAGATCGAAATGCGATCCTTCCTTGGGCAGATCGGCGGGCGACAAATTGACGACGATCCGCTTGGGCGGCAGCGCCAGCCCCAGCGCCGCAACCGCGCCGCGCACGCGCTCGCGGCTCTCGGCGACCGCCTTGTCGGCGAGCCCGACGACATGGAAGGCGGGCAGCCCCGGAATGAGCTGCACCTGCACCTCGACCGCGCGCGCCTCGAGCCCGAGATACGCCACTGTCGATACGATCGCGACCATGTGTCCCCCGTCCCCCAACGCCTTATCCATAACCACTTTTCCTCGCGCGCCAACCGGGGCAGGAAGCGACCGCTCCATTCCGGGGCAAGCCGCAAACCGACTTGCGGATGCAACACACCGGCCCCAGATGACCCCCGTGACGCCCGATCGCCCCAAGCGCCGTTCCCATCCCGCCGTCCGCATCGCCCTGCTGGCGATCGGCACGCTGCTGATTCTCTCGACCCCGATCGTCGGCCCCTTGCCGGGGCCGGGCGGCATCTTCGTCTTTGCCGGCGGGTTGACGCTGGTGCTGCGCAATTCGCTCTGGGCGCGGCGCCGCTTCGCGCGGCTCAAGCGTCGCTGGCCGAAGATGGGCGAGATGGCCGATCACGGCCTGCGCCGCCGCAGCTTTCGCCGCCGCCGCGCGCGCGACGTCGAGCTCGGCCTGCGCGAGCCGACCCCGCCGCTCCGCGCGCGCATCAACCGCTGGCTCGGCCGGGAGCGTTCGCGTTGACTTGGGCGCCGGCTTTGCCTATGGGCTGCGGCCGTGAGGCCGTCCCCGTGGCGGCCCTTTTCAATTCTGAATTCCGAGGAATGATCGATGAAGCGGACCTTTCAGCCGAGCAATCTGGTGCGTGCGCGCCGTCACGGCTTCCGCGCGCGGATGGCGACCCCGGGCGGCCGCAACGTGATCCGCGCCCGCCGCGCGCGCGGCCGCAAGAAGCTGTCGGCGTAAAGGCCATTTGCGGCGGCTCCGGCCCGCTCCCCCACCCGGCCTCCCAGCAGGGTAGGATCGTGGGAGACCGGGTGGGGGAGCGGGCTGGTGCGGTGGCAGCCATAAAGGCGCGCCGTGATTTCCTCGCGGCGAATGCGGGGAAGCGTGCGCCCATGCCCGGCTTCGTGCTGCTGGCGCGGCCGCGCGGCGACGGCGATCCGCTGATGCGGATCGGCATCACCGTCACCAGGAAGATCGGCAATGCCGTCGTCCGCAACCGGATGAAGCGCCGCTTCCGTGCGCTTGCGCGCGAGGTGCTGCCCGAGCACGGGCTCGCGGGCGCCGACCACGTCCTGATCGGCCGCATGGGCGGCGTAGAACGCGATTTCGGGCAGCTCCGCGCCGAACTCGTCAAGGCGCTGGCGAAGGTGGCGCGGTGATGTTTCCCTCCCTGTCATGCCGGACTTGTTCCGGCATCCACCGTGGGGCCGCGCAGCGGACCCCGGAACAGGTCCGGGGTGACGGATCGGTAGCATGATCGCCCGCCTCCTCATCCTGCTGTGCCGCGCGTGGCAGCTCGGTCCGTCGGCGGTGCTGCCGCCGACGTGCCGCTACCAGCCGAGCTGTTCGGCCTATGCAATCGAGGCGCTTCGCCGCTATGGGGCACTCAAGGGGGGATGGCTCGCCGTGCGGCGGATCGCCCGCTGCCATCCGTGGGGCGGATACGGCCCTGATCCGGTGCCTTGAATTTGAGACGTAAGGATCACGCCTGGTGAGCCAAGACAATCGCAATCTCGTCGTCTTCGCGGTCATCGCGGTGCTGCTGCTATTCGGCTGGCCCGTGGTGCAGCATCAATTCTTCCCCGCCGCCAACCCGCCGGTGACGAAGATCGAGGACGGCAAGACCAAAATCGTGCCGCAACCGCAGGCCGATCCCGCCGCCGATGCGCCCGCCGCGGTGCGCAACCGGCAGCAGGTGCTCGCCGAAACGCCGCGCGTGGCGATCGACACGCCCGCGCTCTCGGGCTCGATCAACCTCAAGGGCCCGCGGATCGACGACCTGATCCTCAAGGATTACAAGCAGACGGTCGCGAAGGATTCCGCGCCGATCCGCCTGCTCTCGCCCTCGGGCGCGCCGGACGCCTATTTCGCGAGCTTCGGCTGGCAGGCGCAGGGGCTCAATCCGCCGGGGCCGGATACGATCTGGCAGGCCGACGGCAACAAGCTGACCCCCGCCACGCCGGTGACGCTGAGCGCCGCCAACGCGCAAGGGCAGCGTTTCCGGATCAAGATCTCGGTCGACCAGGATTTCATGTTCACGGTCGAGCAGACCGTGGCCAATGCCGGCGCGGCGGCAGTGCCGGTCGCGACCTATGCGCTCGTCAACCGCAAGGGCCCCTCGAAGGATTCCGACACGTGGACGATCCACACCGGACCAGTTGGCTCCTCCGGTAACAGCACGAATTACGACATCACATTCGCCAACCTTGACGGCGAAGAGCCTGGCTTCTTTGCCAAGCTATTCGGCACGTCGGCCGTTGCAGGCGTAAACCGCTTTGCCGGCAATGGTGGATGGCTGGGATTCAGCGACAAGTATTGGTTGACGGCGCTGGTTCCCGATCAGGGTCAAGCATTCACCGGTCAGTTTCGTCCAGCTCCGCATAAGGGTTATCAAGCGGATTACACCCTACCAACCAAAATAGTGCAGCCCGGCCAAATGGTAACCCAAAGCTCGCGCTTCTTCGCCGGGGCTAAAGAAGTTGAACTTCTCGATCACTACACGGATGCGGAAGGCGTTAAGCAACTCGATTACGCGATCGACTGGGGCTGGTTCCGCATCGTCGAAAAGCCGATCTTCTATTATCTCGACTGGCTGTTCAAGCTGATCGGCAATTTCGGCGTCGCGATCATCCTGCTGACGGTCACGATCCGCGGCCTGCTGTTCCCCATCGCGCAGCGGCAATTCGCCTCGATGGCGGCGATGCGCGCGCTCCAGCCCAAGATGAAGGCGATCCAGGAGCGCCACAAGGACGACAAGCCGCGCCAGCAGCAGGAGATCATGCAGCTCTACAAGACCGAAAAGGTCAATCCGGTCGCGGGCTGCCTGCCGACATTGCTCCAGGTGCCGATCATGTACGCGCTGTACAAGGTGCTGATGCTGACGATCGAGATGCGCCACCAGCCGTTCGTGCTGTGGATCAAGGATCTCTCGGCCCCCGATCCGCTGACGCCGCTCAACCTGTTCGGGCTGCTCGATTTCACGCCGCCGCATTTCATCGCGATCGGCGTGATTCCGATCCTGCTCGGCATCTCGATGTACTTCCAGTTCAGGCTCAACCCGGCGCCGATGGACGCCGCGCAGAAGCAGATCTTCGCGCTGATGCCGTGGGTGCTGATGTTCGTGATGGCGCCGTTCGCGGTGGGCCTGCAGGTCTACTGGATCACCTCGAACCTGCTGACGATCGCGCAGCAGCAATGGCTCTATTCGAAGCACCCCGCGCTCAAACAGGCAGTGGTGAAATGAGCACTCCTCCCCGGCACGGGGAGGGGGACCGCTCGCCGGAGGCGAGTGGTGGAGGGGGCTGCCGTGAAACGGCGGCTGCGCCGCCGCCCCTCCACCAAGCCGCTGCGCGTCTTGGTCCCCCTCCCCGTGCCGGGGAGGAATTGGAATCCGCCCGCAAGATTTTCGCCGGCCCGATCGCCTTCCTCAAATCCGCGCCGTCGCTGCAATTCCTGCCCGACGCGGCGGTGCCCGAGGTCGCCTTCGCGGGCCGCTCGAACGTCGGCAAGTCGTCGCTGCTCAACGCGCTCACCGGCCGCAAGGCGCTCGCGCGCACCTCGGTGACGCCGGGGCGTACGCAGGAGCTCAATTTCTTCGACGTGGGCACGCCGCTCGCCTTCCGGCTGGTCGACATGCCCGGCTACGGCTTCGCCAAGGCGCCCAAGGACGTCGTCAAGAAATGGCGCTTCCTGGTGAACGATTTTCTGCGCGGCCGCGCGGTGCTCAAGCGCACGCTCGTCCTCATCGATTCGCGCCACGGCATCAAGGACGTGGACCGCGAGGTGATGAAGATGCTCGACGACGCCGCGGTCAGCTATCGCCTCGTCCTCACCAAGGCCGACAAGATCAAGCCGACCGAGCTCGACAAGGTCGCCGCCGCCACCGCCGAGGAAGCGCGCAAGCACCCCGCCGCGCATCCCGACATCATCGCCACCTCGAGCGAAACCGGCCTCGGCATTCCCGACCTGCGCGCCGCGGTGATCGACGCGATCGGCTAGGGGCTTCGTTGGAAACGGCGCGCTGCAGGCAGCCTAGACAGCCGCGCGGCGGTCCCCTACCCCACGCCGTCACCCCAAGGAACGCTGGGGTCTCTATATTGGAGAGATGCCGGCCTCCGCTGGCATGACGGAGATCGCATGAAGCTCATCATCGGCAACAAGGCCTATTCGTCCTGGTCGCTGCGCGGCTGGCTCGCGTGCAAGCAATCCGGCCTCGCGTTCGAGGAAGTGGTCGTCCCGCTCTACGATGCGGACTGGGACCAGCGCCGCGGCGGCGCGGAGTTCGGCCCGTCCTCGGGCAAGGTGCCGATCCTGTGGGACGACGACGCCGTGGTGTGGGACAGCCTGGCGATCGTCGACTATCTCGCCGACAAGGCCGGCCGCGACAAATTCTGGCCCGAAGACAATGCCGCGCGCGCGATGGCGCGATCGATGGCGGCGGAAATGCATTCGAGCTTCACCGCGCTGCGCCGCAAGCATCCGATGAACATCCGCCAGGTCTTCGAAGCCAAGCGCCCCGACGACGACGTGCTCGCCGATCTTCAGCGGATCATGCAGGTCTGGGCGGAGGCCCGCGCGCGCTATGGCGGCGACGGCGATTTCCTGTTCGGCGATTTCGGCGCGGCCGACATCATGTTCGCGCCGGTGGTGACGCGGATCGTCACCTATCAGCTTCCCGTGCCGCGCTTCGCGCCCGCCTATATGCACGCGGTGCTCGAACACCCCTTCATGCAGGACTGGATCGCCGCCGCGCAGGAAGAGGAATGGGTGATCGAGCAATTCGAGCAGCCGCCGGCGGAGTGACCCCCGCCGACGACTGCTCCCCCCTTTACCGCTCCAGCGCCGCGCGCATCGCCGACCAGTCGACCAGCTTGAAATTCTGCGCCGCGCCGTCGTTGTCGTCGTCCTGCACCACGACCAGACCCTTGGCGTAGGGGCCGATCGCCCCCGACCACGCATCGACGCCATCGGTGCCGCTGACGCCGTCGACACCCTTCGCCGCCGTGATCCGCACGCGCCCGGCATAGGTCGCGGCATCGCCGTCGAGCGTCCACGCCGCGAACGCGCTGTCGCCCTGACTCGAGACGATCAGAAACTTGTCCGCGCCGTCGCGGATCAGCGTCACGCCTTCGACGTCGGCCACCAGCCTGCCGTCGCCGACCGCGGCGATCTCGGTGCGCGTGCCCGACGCGGCGTCGAGCGGATAGCGCCACACCCCGACCGTCTCCTCGCCGATGTAGAGCGTGCCGGTCTCGTCATCGACGACGCAGCCTTCGGATTGCGAGCCGACCGAGAAGCGGCGCTCCTCGGTGCCGGTCCATTCCCCGCCCGCCGCGCTCAGGCGGTAGACGCGCACCTCCCCGTCCTTGGCGACGAGCACCGCGATCAGCGCGCCGTCGTGACGGCCCATGCAGAAGCCGTAGGGCTCGCCGACATCGGAGGTGATGAACCCCGCCGGCGCCAGCGCGCCGCTCCCCGAGAAGCGATAGAGCGCGACTCCCATCCGCCCGCGATCCGATGCCCCGGCGACGAACCCGTCGCCCTCGCTGCGCAGGTCGACATTGTTGAGCAGGCCGTCGGGCAAGAATTGCAGCGTGTTGCCGTCGAGCCCGAAGACGTAGAGCCCGGCCTTCTTGTCGGTGCCCAGGATGATGCCGGGCACCTCCTTGCCCGAGAACGGGAACGGCGTGCCGTCGGCGCGCGCCCAGATCGCGGGGTCGTCGGCGGCATCGGCATTGGCGGTGGCGACCGCCGCCGTCTCGCCGGCGGCGGGCACCTCCGCCGTCGGTGCCGACGAAACGGCCGGGCTGCCTCCCGTCGCGGCGCACCCCGCCAGCGACGCGGCTGCGGTCATCAGAACGAGGCGCCGCATCAGAAGGTCACCTTCACGCCGCCCTTGGCGGTCCAGCTATATTCCTCATATTGCAGCAGCCGTTTCGCCCCGCCGTAATTCTGATAGGCGAAATAGGGCGCGTTGTTGACGTTGATCCAGTCGGCGAAGAGCTGAATGCCCTTGGTGATCCGGAATTTGGCGCTGAGATCGAGCTGGAAGTGGTTGTCGACATAGCGGTCTTCGTCCGCCTGGCTCCCCACCTCGTCGAGATAGGTGTCGCGGAACGTGCCCGCCGCGCGCAGGCTGAGCGGCCCCTTCTCGTAGCCCAGCACCGCGTTGAAGGTGTTCTTCGACGACGAAGGCAGCGCGATCTTGCGCCCGTCGGGCAGGCGCCCGGTGGCGTCGGTATAGGTATAGTTGAAATTGACCAGCAAACCGTCGAGCGGCGCGGGCAGGAACGACAGCACCTGGCTGTAGCTGAACTCGGCGCCCGTCACGTTGGCGGTGTCGCCGTTCTGCGGAATGTCCGCCTCGGTATAGGTCACGCCGTTGTAGACGCCGCCATAGGGATCGTTGGGCCCGCCGTCGAAGGTGTTGGTGAAGATGAAATCCTTGATCCGCTTGTGGAAGAAATTGGCGGAAATCGCGCCGTCGCGCTGGAAATAATATTCGGCCGAGGCGTCGAAATTCCACGCCGAATAGGGCTTGAGGTAGGGGTTGCCGAATTCCGCCTCCAGATCCTCGTTGATCGTGAAGCGCGGCGCGAGATCCTTCAGGTTCGGGCGCACCAGGCTCTTGTAGGCGGCGGCGCGCAGCACCAGCCCCTCGCCCGCGGCGTAGCGCACGTTCACGCTCGGCATCCAATCGGTATAGCTGCGCTTGAAGCGGTTGGGATCGACGCAGGTGATGTCGCCGCACGGGCCGTCCTCGGGCTCGTCATATTGCGAGACGAGGAAGCCGTTCAATTCGTTGCGCGTGCGCTCGACGCGGACGCCGCCGATCACGCGCAGGCTCGGGCTGTCCCAACGGCCGAGCAGATAGCCCGCGAGGATATCCTCCTTCGCGTCATAGTCGCTGATCGCCGAATTATAGCCTTCCTCAGCCGGGTCATGCTCGAAATTGCCGCCGTTCGCGGCCAGAAAATCGCGGATCGCGTCGCGATCGGGCAGCGGCTCGATGTCGAAATAGCTGTAGCTTTGATGCCCAAGCACGTCGGCCAGCGTGAAATCGCCGTTGTAGTCGCCGAAATAATCGAGGTTGAAGTCGTACGATTTGTCGCGCCAGCGCGCCTTGACGCCGCCCTGAATCGTGAACTCGCCCCCGGTCGCGGCGAAGGTGCGGCCGATGTCGGCATGAACCGAATATTCCTCGTCGACCGAATCCGACAGCGCGGTGCGCTCGATGCGGTTGAACTCGTATTGGGTGGGATCGAGGAACAGGTCCGCCCCGCTCGTGACGTCGAAGAACGGCTTGCGGGGGTCGTAATGATAATCGAGCTCGACTCCCTGATCCTCGAAGCGGGCGCGGAAGCGGGTGGGATCGAGCGAGCCGTTCTCATATTCGCTCGATTTGGCCCAGGCGGCGGCATAATCGAGCTTCCAGTCGCCGGTGTCGGTCTCGCCGCCCAGCGTGATCGAGCGGATGCGCTGGCGCTCGAACCGGTCCTTCAGATCGCGGCGCACCTCGATCCGGTCGTCGGCATCGGAGAAATGGACGGTGTCGCCCTCGGCCGCATTGGGCTCGCCGTCGAACACGAAGGCGAGGCGGCTGCGCGTTTCCTGGTCGTCGAACTGGCTGTAGATGCCGCGCAGATAGAGCGTCGTCGTGTCGCTGGGCTTGTAGTCGAACGAGAGCGAGCCGTTGATCCGCTTCCGATCGACGTCGTAATCGCGATATTCGGGCTCCTCGACATAGACCACGCCGTCTTCGGTGCTGTTCCACCCGCCCGCCTCGATCCCGTCGGTCGAGAATTCGCGCTTGTAATAGGAGAAGCCGCCCGAGATACCGAAATTATCGGCGAGCTTGGTGGAAAAATCCACGTCCGCCTTGGGCGTGAAGCTGTCGCGCTTGTCGTTGTAGCTACCCTCGATCTTGCCCGTCAGCAGATCCTTCTTGCGGTCGAACGCGCTGGTCGTGTGGATCTCGATCGAGGCGCCGATCGTGTCGGCGTCCATGTCGGGGGTCAGCGATTTCTTGACCTCGATCGATTCGATCTGGTCGCTCGACACCACGTCGAGCGCGACCGAGCGAACGTCGGATTCGGGTGCGGGCACGCGCACGCCGTTGATCGACGCCGCGTTGAGGTTCGGATCGAGCCCGCGCACCGAAACGAACCGCCCCTCGCCCTGATCGTTGAGGATGTTGATGCCGGGCAGACGGCGCAGCGATTCGGCGACATTCTGGTCGGGGAATTGCCCCACCGCGTCGCGCGTCAGTACGCTTTCGACTCCATCGGCGGAGCGCTGCCGCGACAGCGCGCCCAGCAGATTGGCGCGCTGCCCCATCACCAGGATGTCGCTGCCCGCATTGCCGAGCAGGATGTCCTCGGTCAGCGTGCCGCTCGCCGGAACGGTGATCGTCTCCACCACCGGCGCCGCGCCGACATAGGTCGCGCGCAGCGTGTAGGTGCCCGCGGGCACGTCGGCGATCCGATATTGGCCGTTGCCGTCGACCTGCGCGGTGCGGCCGAGCTCGACCAGCTCGATCTGCGCGCCCTGCAGGATGCGCGTGCCGCTGGCGTCGGCGACGCTCCCCGTCACGTCGCCCGCAAAGGCGGCGGCAGGCGCGAGGAGAAGCGCCGTGCCCACGAGCAGGCGTGCGCGACGAACCGTTGAAACAATCATGATGCTGGCCCCCGATGGATATTGTGGCTCGGGGGCGCCCTGCCGACGATTCGCGACAGGCCGGTTGCGGTTCGATTACCGAATCATGGCAATTGCCGCGGTCAGTAGGGCGATCCGTCCGCGTGGGTGTCGCCCGTATCGGGCGCCCAGCGCAGATCGACGTCGGGATAATGGCATGGCGACGCCTCGGGCACGCCGAGCGCCACGAACACGCACGGCGCCGCCGATTCGTTGACGAGGTGATGGCCGTTGCGATCGCCCTTCGGGAAGATCGCTACATCGCCCGCGCGCATCGGATGCCGACCGTCGTCGTCGACCAGCACCGCCTCGCCCGCCAGCATCACGACGATTTCGTCCTCACCCTCATGCCAGTGGCGCTGCGACGACCAGCCGCCCGGCGGCACCGTCACATGGTTCGCCACCCAGTCCCTCGCGCCGCCCGCCGTGGAAAGATTGCGCACCACGCGCCCCGCGACGGGTTCGTCGAGCGGCGGCGGATACCCGCTGCCAGTGGTGAACGGGATTGTGTCGGGATCGAGCTTGGGCAATGGAACCTCCCATGTCTGCCGCCACTCTGCCCGATCCGGTCGCGCTCACCAAGGCGCTCATCGCCGCCGAGAGCGTGACGCCCGCGCGCGGGGCCGTGTTCGACGTGCTCGAGGCCGCGCTCCTGCCGCTCGGGTTCGCGATCGAGCGCTTCACGGCGGGCGATGCCCCCGACGGCCCGGTCGAGAATCTGCTCGCGGTCCGCGGCAGCGGCGGCGCGCACCTCGTCTTCGCCGGCCATCTCGACGTGGTGCCGCCCGGCGCGGGCTGGTCGGCCGAGCCGTTCGCGGGCGAGGAGCGCGGCGGGCTGATCTACGGCCGCGGCGCGGTCGACATGAAGGGCGCGGTCGCCGCCTTCGTGGCGGCAGCGGCGCAGGTGCCGGCCGGGGCGGGGACGCTCAGCTTCGTCATTACCGGCGACGAGGAAGGCCCCGCGATCCACGGCACGCGCGCGCTGATCGAGCGGATGGACGAACGCGGCATCCGCCCCGATTTCTGCCTCGTCGGCGAGCCCACCTCGGTCTCGCGGCTGGGCGACACGATCAAGATCGGCCGTCGCGGCTCGGTCAACATCTGGATCGACGTGCCGGGGCAGCAAGGCCACGTCGCCTACCCCCACCTCGCCGACAATCCGATTTCCCCGTTGGTCGCGATCCTCACGGAGATCGAAGCCATCGTGCTCGACCAGGGCACCGACTGGTTCCAACCCTCGAACATCGAGGTGACCGATCTCCACGTCGGCAATCCGGCGCACAACGTCATCCCCGGCCGCGCGCAGGCCCGCCTCAGCATCCGCTTCAACGACCTGCACCGCGGCGCCGACCTCGCCGCCCGGATCGCGGCGATTGCGCACAAGCACGCGCCGACGGCGGTGGTGACGCCCCTTATCTCGGGCGAGGCCTTCCTCACCCAACCCGGCGCGCTTTCGGATGCGATCGGCGATGCGATCGAGGCAGAAACCGGCGCGCGGCCGGAGCTTTCGACCTCGGGCGGCACGTCGGACGCGCGCTTCCTGTCCAGGCTCTGCCCGACGGCCGAATTCGGGCTGCTCAACGCGACGATGCACAAGCTCGACGAGGCCGTCGCCGTCGCCGACCTCCGCCGCCTGACGACAATATACGCCGATATCGCCATGCGGCTGCTTGGAGCCGGCGATCCCAATCCGCTCCAGTCGTCTGGAACTGAAGGCCGCCACAATCCGGAATCGTCACCCTGAACTTGTTCCAGGGTCCATCGTGCCGCAAGTAATGGCGTCGGTTGTGGAGAATGGATGCTGAAACAAGTTCAGCATGACGGCCATTACGCAACGCACTTCAATTCCATCGTACCAGGACCGATCGGCATCCAGGAGACGGCCCTAGCCCGCGCCGATCGCACGTTCGCCGCCGCGCGCCCAATCGACGAACGCCGCTTCCGCCATCGGCGGCGCGACCGCATAGCCCTGGACGACATCGCAGCCGAGCACGCGCAGCAGGTTCATCTGCGCATCGCTCTCCACCGCCTCGGCGACCGCCTGGCAGCCGAGCCCGTGGATCAGCCCGATCACCGCCTGCGCCACCGCGCGCGCCTCGGCATGATCGACGACATGCTCGACGATCGAACGATCGAGCTTGATCCGGTCGATCGGCAGCGTCTTGAGCCGCGCGAGGTTGGAATAGCCGGTGCCGAAATCGTCGATCGCCACCATCGCACCGTCCGCACGCAGCTCGGCGATCGCGGCGAGCACGTCGTCGCTGCAATGCATCGCCAGCGTCTCGGTGATCTCCAGCTCGAGCAGCCGCGCCGGCGCGCCCGCGGCGTGCATCGCCTGGCGCAGCCCGCGGAAGAAGCTCGCATGGTCGAGCTGGCGACGGCTGATGTTGATCGCCAGCCGCTGTTCGATCCCCATCCGGCTCCAGCGCGCGATCGTGCCGGCGACGGTATCGATCACCCATTGCCCGATCTCGACGATCAGTCCCGTCTCCTCGGCACGCTCGATGAAGCTGCCCGGCAGCTTGAGGCCATCGTGCGGATGGTTCCAGCGCAGCAGCGCCTCGGCAGCGACGATCGCGCCGTCGGTAAGCCGCACCTGCGGCTGATAGACGAGCGCGAACTGATCGCGCGCGATCGCGCTCCTCAAGTCGATCTCGAGCTGCGCGCGCTCGGCGAGCTGGCCCGCGAGCGCCTCACTGAACTGTTCGATCCGCCCGCGCCCGCTCGCCTTGGCCTGGTACATCGCGGCGTCGGCGGCGCGCATCAACTCGGTCAGCGTATTGCCGTGGCGCGGCCTCAGCGCGATCCCGACCGACGCGCCGATCTCGATCTCCTGCCCCGCGATCTCGAAGGGCTCGCTCAGCGCGAACAGCACCGCGCGCCCGATTTGCGCCGCGGCGGCGGTCGAGCCGATATCGGGAAGGAAGATCGTGAATTCGTCGCCCGCAAGCCGCCCCACGATCGCCCGGCCCGGCCCGCCTGCGCGCGCCGCGACGGCGCGCAGGCGGTTGGCGACCATCCCCAGCAGCGAATCGCCGATCGCGTGGCCCAGCGAATCGTTCACTGCCTTGAAGCGATCGAGGTCGATGAACAGCAGTGCCGCGACCGTCCCCGGCGCCAGCCCCGCCAGTGCGCGTTCGCAGCTTCGCCGGAAATTGATGCGGTTGGGCAGCGTGGTCACCGGATCGAACATGGCGAGCCGCTGCGCGCTCTCCAGATTCTCCCCCAATTGCCGGAACAGCCCGTCCATGGCGACGGCGAGCTCGGGCAGCGTGCGTTCGATCTCGGCGGGCACGCCTTCTTCGAGATCGCCGTTGGCCGCGCGCGACAGCCGCGCGATCGCGATATCGACCGCCGAGGCGACGCCCGCCAGCGCGCGCTCGACGCACGCCCAGCTCATCGCCGCGCAGATCACCGCCGGAATCAGCGCGATACCGGCGCTTTCGGCGTCGATCCGGCCGTGCGAGGTCGCCGCGAGCGCGAGGATGAACACCACCGCCCCCGCCGACAAGGCGAAGACGACGGCGCGGCTCTTCAACGAAACGCCCTCGGTCCTGGTGATCGCCGGTCCCCCAAATGCGCCCGCGCCGATCGCCGGCGCCCGCGCATTATGGTGGGGACTCGTTAAGAATTGGATGAAGATCGGGCCCGGCGCAGCACCAGATAGAGCGCACCCGCCCCGCCGTGGCGCACGTGCGCCGCCCGCACCGCGGCGATCCTTCCGGCATGGCGCGAGGCGGCGATCCAGTCGCCCACCGCCGCGCGGATCGCGCCGCGCGCGTGCGGGCGCTCGCTTCCGGCGCGCGGCGGCCGCCCCGTCACCAGCAGCAGCACGCGATCCCCGCGCGCGATCGCCGCACCCAGGCGTGCATCGAGCAGATCATACGCCGCCTGCAACCCGAGGCCGTGGAGATCGACGGTCGAATCGGGCGAGACCAGCCCGCGTGCGAGCTTGCGGTCCCAACCGGAGTCGAGCGTTTCGCCCGGATGAATCGTAGATGTGGTTTTCGAGCGGTAATCGCCCTCACCCTTCCGCGGCTTCGCCGCTCCCTCCCTCTCTCGCTGGGAGAGGGAAGGGGCCCGCTCGGCGCAGCCGAGTGGGAAGGATGAGGGTGAACCGTCCGCCGCCGCCGCAGCATCACGCCCCGCAAGCGGCCGCACGTTCGCCATCACCCGCGCCCACAGCGCGCGCTCCTCAGGGTCGAGCCGGCGCTCCAAGGCGTCCCTCCGCCGTCAGGCGCTTTACCGTCTCGCGCGGCAGCAGCACGAATGCCGTGCCGTGTGCGGACATGCCGCCCGCGATCGCCCGCGCCGTGTCGCCCGCGCCCCAGAAGGTATCGAACCGGTTGGTGCCCTTGATCGCGCCGCCGGTATCCTGCGCGATCCACACGCCGTTGGCGTCCGCCCGGTCCATCGACAGCAGCACCGGCGCACCCATCGGCACGAACTTGGGATCGACCGCCACCGTCGCCCCGCCCGTCACCGGCAGCCCCATCGCGCCCTCGGGCGGCCCCTGCAGCTCACGGAAGAACACGAAGCTCTTGTTTTCGCGCATGATGTCGCGCCCCTCGTCGGGGTGCGCGCGCAGCCAGGCCATGATTCCCTGCATCGACGTCTGGCCGGGTTCCAGCAGTCCGCGATCGAGCATCAGCTTGCCGATGCCGGTATAATCGCGCCCGTTCTGGTCGTCATAGCCGAGCCGCATCACCCCGCCGTCGGGCAGCCGCAGATTGCCAGAGCCCTGGATTTGCAGGAAGAACACCTCGACCGGATCCGCGCCCCAGGCGATCACGGGCGCATCGTTGCGAAGCGCGCCTTGCTCGATCGCGGTGCGGTCGTAATAGGGCACGAGGTTCTCGCCATCGACGCGCCCGCGCACGCGCTTGCCCTTCAGCGTGTCGGAAAATTGCCCGAGATCGACGTCGATCAGGTTGGTTGGGCGCGCGTAGATCGGCACCTCATAGCCGTGCCGGCGTTCGCGCGATCCATGGATTTCTGGGATGTAATAGCCGGTCGCGAACGCCTTACCGTCGCCGACCTGGACGCCCGAGAACCAGCGCGCGAAGAAATCGGCGGCACCGCCCCCGGGCACCGACGCCGCCGCGGCGCACGCCGCCTGCCACTCGGCGCCGGTCGTCAGTCCGCTGGCGTCGGCGCGGCGCACGAGCGACGGGCACGAAACGCGGAACGCGGCCAGCGCGCGCTCGGCCTGCGCGCGATCGATCGGCAGCGCGGTGACGGCAGGTGCGGCAGCGAGCCCCGCCGTCAACGCGGTCGTCGCACCCGCCGCGGTGGTGGCGGGCACCGGCGCGATCGGGGTCGAGGGCGTGGGCTGGCGAACGGGGACGTTATAGTCGATCCGCGGCGGTGCGGCGGACGATCCGGGGCTCGACGGGCCGGCGCCGGGCGGCACGATTCCGCCCGAGCAGGCCGCCACCAGGGCGGCGAGCGCCAATACCCCCGCCCCCCGTTTCATGTCACGCCTCGTCGGTGTCGGACAGTTTCCAATTGGGATCGTCGCTCTTGAGCGTGCGCGCGAAGGTCCAGACGTCGTGCGTCTCGACCGCGTCGCTCAGCGAGCCCGCGACGACATTGCCGTCGCCGTCGCGCGTCACCGCCGCGATATCGGCATCGAACCGCACGGTGATCTGGGCGTCGCGGCCCTGGAGCACGGCGCTGGTGATCACTGCGCGCTCGATCGAGACGAGCCGGTTGTCGAGCGTGTGGCCCGCCGCCGTGCGCGCGTCGATCGCGTCGCCAAAGGCTTTCGCTACGTCGCTTTCGGTCAACCAGCCGAGCGCGTCGCGGTCGCCCTTCCAAAAGGCTTCGAGGATCATCCGATAGGCCGATTGCGCGCCTTCGAGGAATTGGGTCACATCGAAGCCCGGCTCGGCAGAGACAATCGCGCGCAGCCCGGTCTCGGCGCCGGGTTCGATCGTTCGTCCGACATGATCGCGCGGCTCGGGCGTCACATCGATCGTGCGCGGGATCACCGGCTGCGGCACACGCTCCTCGGCGGGGCGCGGCAACGGCTGCTCATGCCCCGTGCGCTTGCCGAGCACGCGGTAGAGCTGGAGCGCCAGGAACGCGGCGACCATCGCAAGAAGAACTACGTAGAACACTGTGCCTCCGGCATGACGTCCCTTCCTACATAGGCGCAAGCGCGCACCGGTTCAAATCATGTCGCCGCCGCTGCGCCGTTGAACTGCGTCACCCGCGCTGCTAGGCGCGCACGCGACGGTTTTCGCTGCGGCTCGTCCGCAGCCAACGCTCCAGACAAAGGAAAGTATCACCATGGCCGAAATCACGGGCGCTCCGGAAGAAGGCATGCAGGCGAACGGCGCAGATACCGCGCCGGCCGCGGGCATGATCTCGCAATACGTCAAGGATCTGTCGTTCGAAAATCCGAACGCGCCCGGTATCTTCCAGACGCCCGGCGGCGCCGCGCCGCAGATCGACGTCCAGTTCAACATCGGCGCCAACCAGGTTGGCGACGAAGTTCACGAAGTCCTCCTGAAACTGGAAGTCCGCGCAGAGGCCGAGGGGCAAGTCGCGTTCGTCGTCGACCTCACCTATGCGGGCCTGTTCGGGCTCAGGAATGTGCCGCAGGAGCATATCCAGCCCTTCCTGCTCGGCGAAGCGCCGCGCATCCTCTTTCCCTTCGCCCGCCGCGTGCTGGCGGACGCGGTGCGCGACGGCGGGTTCCAGCCGCTGCTGCTCGAACCGATCGATTTCGGCGCGCTCTACCTCCAGCAGGCCGAGGCGCAGCGCCAGCAGGCCGCCGAAGGCGAAGCCCCGGGCGAGGAAACCGGCCAGGCCTGATGCTGCCGGCCGGGGCGCGCGGGGAAGCATGAGATGAACCTCCTGCGATCGCTGGGATCGGTCGGCGGGCTCACGCTCGTCAGCCGCGTCCTGGCGCTCGGCCGCGACACGCTCCAGGCGACCTATGTCGGCGCGGGTTTCGCGTCGGACGCCTTCTTCGTCGCCTTTCGCCTGCCCAACATGTTCCGCGCGCTCTTCGCCGAGGGTGCCTTTTCCGCCGCCTTCATCCCGATGTTCAACCGCAAGGTGACCGAGGGAGGAGAGACGGCCGCGGGGCTGCGCTTCGCGGAAGCGGCGCTGGCGGTCTTGTTCCCCGTACTGGTGCTGTTCACCGCGCTGATGCTCGCCGCCGCCTGGCCGGTGACGGCGGCGCTTTCGGGCGGGTTCGCCGAGCAGCATCCCAGCCACGCGCAATTCGCGTTCGCGGTGATGCTGTCGCGCTTCACCATTCCCTATCTACTGCTGATCAGCCTCGCCTCGCTGCTCGGCGGCATCCTCAATTCGCTCGAGAAATTCTGGGTCAACGCCGCGGCCCCGATCCTCCTCAACGTCGCGATGATCGGCGCGTTGCTCTTCTTCCACGGCGACAATCCGTACGAAACCGCGCGCGCGCAGGCGATTTCGGTGTCGGTGGGCGGCGCGCTGCAGCTCGGCTGGTTGATGCTGGCCTGTCGCGCCGCGGGCGTCAGCCTGCGCCTCAGACGCCCCCGGCTCACCCCCGAGATTCGCCAATTGATGGCGCTCATCCTCCCCGCAGCGGCAGGCGCCGGCGCGGCGCAGATCAACCTCGCC
This sequence comes from Sphingomonas sp., assembly GCA_035538935.1. GTDB lineage: Bacteria > Pseudomonadota > Alphaproteobacteria > Sphingomonadales > Sphingomonadaceae > Sphingomonas. The sequence continues at coordinate 27,995 of DATLJH010000015.1, read as the reverse complement.
ATCTCGACCGCACTTGCCGGCGGACTGCTCGACGAAGGCTCGATCTCGGCGCTCTATTACGCCGATCGCCTCAACCAGCTTCCGCTCGGGCTGATCGGGATCGGGCTCGGCACCATCCTGCTCCCCACCGTCTCGCGCCTGTTGAGCAGCGGCCGCGACGACGAGGCGATGGCGACGCAGAACCGCGGGATCGAGCTCGCCTTGTTCCTCACATTGCCCGCCACCGCCGCCTTCATCGCCGCGGCCGGCCCGATCGTCGCCGGCCTGTTCGAGCGCGGCCATTTTGACGCCGCCGATACCGTGACGACGAGTTGGGCGCTCGCCGCCTTCTCGATCGGCCTGCCCTCCTATGTGCTGGTCAAAGTGCTGACGCCGGGCTTCTACGCGCGAGCCGATACGAAGACGCCGGTGCGCTACGCGATGATCTCGATCGGGGTGAACATCGTCGGCAATCTGATCCTGATCCCCACGATCGGCACGGTCGGCCCGCCGCTCGCGACCGCGCTCGCCTCGACGATCAACGTCGCGATGCTCTATCGCACGCTCGGCGCGCGCGGCCATTTCGCCGCCGACCGCCAGCTTCGCCGCCGCCTGCCCCGGCTCGCGCTCGCCGCAATCCTGATGGGCGTCGCGCTCTATTTCGGGCAGGAGCTGATCGCTCCGTTCGTCCACGGCAGCCTGTTGCGGACGCTCCCCGCGCTCGCGGTTTTCGTCGCCGCGGGTATTGCGATCTACGCGCTCGCGTGCTTCGTCACCGGCGCGTTCCGCCTCGCGGACGTGAAGGCGCTGCTCTCCCGCCGCGCCGCCTGACCCCTCGAAGGACCATCAATGCGTATCGTCTCCGGCATCCAGACCACCGGCAACCTTCACCTCGGCAATTATCTGGGGGCGATCCGGCAGTGGGTGCGGATGCAGGACGCGCTGGCGCCGGGCGACGACTGCCTGTTCTTCCTCGCCGATCTGCACGCGCTGACGATCGCGATCGATCCCAAGGTGCTCGCCGACACCACGATCGAGATGGCCGCGACCCTGCTCGCGGCGGGCATCGATCCGGCGCGCGCGATCCTGTTCAACCAGGCGCGCGTTTCCGCGCATGCCGAATTGTCATGGATTCTGGAGGGCACCGCGCGCGTCGGCTGGCTCAACCGCATGACGCAGTGGAAGGACAAGGCCGGCAAGAACCGCGAGGGCCAATCGGTCGGGCTGTTCACCTATCCGGTGCTGATGGCCGCCGACGTGCTCGTCTACAAGGCGAGCCACGTCCCCGTGGGCGAGGACCAGAAGCAGCATCTGGAGCTGGCGCGCGACCTCGCGACCAAATTCAACACCGATTTCAACGTCGACCTGTTCCCGCTGCCCGAGCCGCTGATCAGCGAAGCGGCCCCGCGGATCATGAGCCTGCGTGACGGCAAGGCGAAGATGTCCAAATCCGATCCGTCGGCCATGTCGCGGATCAACCTGATCGACAGCGACGACGAGATCGCGCAGAAATTGCGCAAGGCGCGCACCGATCCCGAACCGCTGCCCGACAGCATCGAGGCGCTGGAAGGCCGCGCCGAGGCGATGAACCTCGTCACGATCTACGCCGCGCTCGCCGATCGCACGCCGCAATCGGTGATCGAAGAGTTCGCCGGCCAGGGCTTCGGCGCGTTCAAGCCCGCGCTCGCCGATCTTGCCGTATCGGTATTGGGCCCGATCCGCGACCGCCTCACGCGGCTGCTCGACGACCGCGCCGAAGTCGGCCGCGCGCTCGCCGCCGGGGCGGAACAAGCCCGCGCGCTCGCGGCGCCCACCCTCGCCGAGGCGCAGGCGGCGGTCGGTTTGCAGGTCTGATGTGTTTGTAGCGGTGCCGGCCCGCTCCCCCACCCGGCCACCCATAGGATACTGGCGTTGGGTGGCCGGGTGGGGGAGCGGGCCGGCGCCGCTTTAACCAACAAAAGCGCCGACGAAGCGTGCCATTGACGCGTTCAACGGCTATTCATAGCGTGTCCGCTACAGTGGCCGGCGAATGACAATCACATGGCCGCACGCCGGAAGGTTTTGATCCGATGAAGAAATCGCTGTTCCTCGCCGCCGGCGCCGCGCTGCTCGCGCTGTCGGGGTGCGCCACGCCCTTCAACGCCCGGGTCTCGCGCTTCTCGCAGCTCTCCGTGCCCGCCGGCCAGACCTTCGTCGTCCAGTCGCGCGACCCACGGCTCCAGGGCGGGATCGAGTTCGGCCAATATGCGGGGCTGGTGTCGGCCAACCTCGTCCGCGAGGGCTATCGCCCCGCCGGCAATCCGGCGAGCGCCGATCTCGTCGTCAACATGGGTTATCATGTCGATACCGGGCGCGAGAAAGTGGTCAGCGATCCGTTCGGCGGCCCCTACGGCTTCGGCTGGCCCTGGTATCGCCGGCCCTTCTATTACGGCTTCTACGACCCGTTCTACGACGACAGCGTCTCGAGCTACACAGTCTATACCAGCGAGCTCGATCTCGACATCGAGCGCACCGCGACCGGCGAGCGCGTGTTCGAAGGCACCGCCCGCGCGCAATCGCGCACCGATCGGCTCCAGCGCATCGTGCCCAATCTGATCGAGGCGATGTTCACCGGCTTCCCCGGCAATTCGGGCGAGACGGTCAAGATCACGATCGCGCCCGAACGGGGGTAATCGTTCTTCGTCATGCTGACGCAAGTCAGCATCCAGACGCGCTCGATCAGAAGAAGGGGCGAGCGTAGCGACGCTGGATTCTGACTTTCGTCAGAATGACGGATCAGCCCTCGAGCTGCTGCATTAGCAGCCGCACCGCGCCGTCTACCTCGCGATCGCTGTCGCGCAGCTCCTCGATCCGGCGCACCGCGTGGATCACGGTCGAATGATCGCGCCCGCCGAACTTGCGGCCGATCTCCGGCAGCGAGCGCGTCGTCAGCCGCTTGGCGAGATACATCGCGATCTGGCGCGGTCGCGCCACCACGCGCGCACGACGCGCCGAGACCAGCTCGAGCGGCTTCAACTCGAAATGCGTCGATACCGCGCGCTGGATCTCGTCGATCGTGATCCGCCGCTGGCTGCCGCGCAGCACGTCGCCCAGCGTCGCCACCGCGAAATCGACATCGATCGCGTCACCCGTCAACTGCGCATAGGCGGCGACCCGGTTGAGCGCGCCTTCGAGCTCGCGGATGTTGGTCGTGATCCGCCCGGCGAGCAGCGCCCGCACGTCCTCGGGCACCACCAGATCGCCGAGCTCGGCACAGCGCCGGTCGAGGATCGCGCGTCGCAGCGCCGGCTCGGGTGCCTTGATGTCGGCCACCAGCCCGCCCGCGAGCCGCGACAGGATCCGCGCCTCGACCCCGTCGAGCGCCTGCGGGCAGCGATCGGCGGTGATCACGATGCGCTTCCCCGCGGCCATGATCTCGTTGATCGTGTGGAAGAATTCTTCCTGCGTCGAATCCTTGCCGGCGATGAACTGCAAGTCGTCGATCAGCAGCAGGTCGGCCGCGCGCAGCCGCGCCTTGAACGCGAACGTGTCCTTCGCGCGCAGCGCCTGCACGAATTCGAACATGAAGCGTTCGGCCGACATGCAGATCACCGTCGCCTCGGGCACTGCGGCCAGATAGGCATGGCCGATCGCGTGCATCAGGTGCGTCTTGCCCTGCCCCGTGCCGCTGTGGAGGAACAACGGGCTGAAACGCGGCGCGCCCGGCGCGGCGAGCGCCCGGGCGGCGTTGAAGGCGACGCGGTTCGACGTATCGACGACGAAGCGACCGAAGGTCAGTCGCGGGTCGAGCGCGGGCGCGACCGCCGGCCGACTCGGCTGCGGCGTGACGGGCGCGGGAGCGGCGAGCACCTCCGGCCTGGGCGCGGCGGCGCTCAGCGTCTCGATCGACACCTGGCGCACGCTTGCCATCTGCGCGCGAAATTCCTGGAACAGCCGTTCGGCATAATGGCTGCGCACCCAGTTCGTCATGAACGCCGACGGCAACCCCAGGCGGACGACATCGGGCTCACCCGACTCGATCAGCGCCATCGGCTTGAGCCACTGGTCGAACAACCGCGTGCCCGCCGATTCGCGAAGGTGGTTGCGGACGGTCTGCCATGCCCTGGCAATCTCGTCGCGCCCCTCCCCCGCTCGCTGATTCACGTCCTGCCCTCTCTTTGCCGTTCCGGGGCGCTTCCCCCAGAAAGCGCGGGTCCGCAGGGAACAGCCCGCCCGCAGCCGGAATCACCCTCCGACTGGATACGCGACGCTGTCTATTGACCCGCGGCGACGATCGCCGCCGCAGACCGATGGTGTAGGGACAGCCGCGCGAGTCGATCAAGACCCAGAACCGTCTCGGAACTGAAATAATCCGATTGACTCGCCGCCAGCCTCGGAAACGCGTCGAAAAAATGATAAGCACCTGATCTCTCTCATATTTCTTCGGATCGGCTGGGCAGCATGGGCCGCGAATCGCGGATAGACCTAGGGTTGCTTGCAAGAGACCGGATCGGCGGCGGTGCGAACGAAAAAGGCCCGCCGGTGCATCCACCGACGGGCCGTCATTTCTGCAAGCAGGCTGGCGTCAGGCGAGCGCGCCGAGCCGCTTGGTCAGCCGCGAGAACTTGCGCGCAGCGGTGTTCTTGTGGAGCACGCCCTTGGCGACGCCGCGCTGCAGCTCCGGCTGAACCTGCGCGAGGGCGGCCGTCGCGGCCTCCTTGTCGCCGGCCGCCAGCGCGCTTTCCACCTTCTTCACGAAGGTACGGATACGCCCGACGCGGTTGGTGTTGATCTCCGCGCGACGGTTGTTCCGCCGGATACGCTTTTTCGCCTGCGGCGTGTTCGCCATGCTCGTCCTCGACTATGCTCAATGAAAAAGGGCGTCAGGAACCATTCCCCCGCCCTCGGAAAGCCGGCCCCTTACCGATTTGGGGCCGCCCGGTCAACCCGAGCGAATGGCAGTCGGTCTCCAAACCTTCCTGTCATGCTGATGAAAATCAGCATCCAGATGCACTCGGCGAGAATGTCGAGCAAACGTAGCGTCTCTAGATTCTGACTTTCGTCAGAATGACGATTATCGCTGGCAGGCGGGGCACCAGAAGGTCGATCGTCCGTTCTCGGTGCGCCGGCGTACCAGCCCGCCGCAGCCGCAGGGTTCACCCTCGCGGCCATAGACGCGCCATTGCTTCTTGAAATAGCCGAGCTCGCCGTCGGGCCGCACGTAATCGCGCAGGCTCGATCCGCCCGCCGCGATCGCCTCGTCGAGCACACCGCGCACCGCCGCGACGAGTCGGTCGAGCCGCGTCCGCGATATCCGCCCCGCGTCGCGCGACGGCGCGATCCGCGCGGCGTAGAGCGCCTCGCACGCATAGATGTTGCCGACGCCGGCCACGACATGCTGGTCGAGCAGCGCCGCCTTGATCGACGCGGTGCGCCCGTCGAGCGTTTCCGCGAGATATGCGCCGGTGAACGCCTCGCCCAACGGCTCGGGGCCCATCGCCGCGAAGGCGGGATAGGCCGCGAGGTCGCCCGTATCCGTCAGATCGACGAAGCCGAATCGCCGCGGGTCGTTGAGCGCGATCGTGCGGCCGCCGTCGGTCTCGACGATCAGGTGATCGTGGGGGCGCGGTTCCCCCACGTCGATCCGCCAATGCCCCGACATGCCGAGATGGAAGATCATCGTCTGATCGCGATTCGTCTCGATCAGCCCGTATTTTCCGCGCCGCCCCAGCCCCGTCACGGTCGCGCCCGTGAGGTGCTGGGCAAGCCCCGGCGGCATCGGCTTGCGCATGTCCGGCCGGCGCACATGCACATGCGCGATCCGCGCGCCCTCGAGCACGGTTCGCAAGCCGCGCACGGTGGTTTCGACTTCGGGAAGCTCGGGCATGACGCGGCAGCGCTACGTTCAGTTTGCTCGCCCCACAAGCCTTGGCTACAGGCCGTGGCATGACCGAGACCGTGTCCTTCGGCTACGAGAACGTGGCCCCCGAGGAGAAGACCGCCCGCGTCGGCGGCGTCTTTGCGAGCGTCGCCAGCCGCTACGACCTGATGAACGACGCGATGTCGGGGGGCATGCACCGGTTGTGGAAGGATCGCTTCGTGCGCCGGGTGAAGCCGCGCGACGGCGAGCAGATTCTCGACATGGCGGGCGGCACCGGCGACATCGCCTTCCGCCTCGCGCGTTCGGGCGCCGCCGTCACCGTCGCGGACATCAACCCGGCGATGCTCGAGGTCGGAATCGCGCGCGCGCAGCAGCGCGGGATCGACGGCCTCGTCTGGACCGAAGCCAACGCCGAGACGCTGCAATTCCCCGACCGCTTCTTCGACGCCTATACGATTGCGTTCGGCATCCGCAACGTCACCGACATCCCCGCCGCACTGCGCGAGGCACATCGCGTGTTGAAGCGCGGCGGGCGTTTCTTCTGCCTCGAATTCTCGACCACGCTGTGGCCGGGATTCGCCGACGTCTACGATTTCTATTCGCACAAGATCGTGCCCAAGGTGGGCAAGTTGCTGGCGAGCGACGAGGACAGCTATCGCTATCTCATCGAATCGATCCGCCGCTTTCCCGACATGCCGACGTTCGAGCGGATGATCGGTGAGGCGGGCTTCGTGAACACCAAGGTTGAGCCGATGCTCGGCGGGCTGGTGGCGATCCATTCGGGATGGCGGATTTGATGCACCGCGCGATATCAAAGCCCCTCCCCTTCAGGGGAGGGGTTGGGGTGGGGCTTATCGTCGAGCGAAAACGCCTGCGGCACACCCCCACCCCCTACCCCTCCCCTGAAGGGGAGGGGAGAAAGAGGCTATGACCGCCCCCGTCGTCCATCTCTGGCGCCTGCTCAAATGGGGGCGCACGCTGGCCCGGCACGGTGCGCTGCGCGGGATCGAGCGCGATCCCAACACGCCCGCGCCGGTGCGGCGGCTGGCGCGGATCGCGCGGTTCGGCGCGCGGGTGCCGAAGACGCCGCGTTATGCCGATGCCTTCCAGGCGATCGGCCCCGCCGCGATCAAGCTCGGCCAGACGCTCGCGACCCGCCCCGATCTGGTCGGCGAGGAAGCCGCGGCCGATCTGCTCCGCCTCCAGGATGCGCTCCCGCCCGTCCCCTTCGCCGCGATCTGCGAGGCGATGCGCGCGAGCTTCGGCAGGCCGATCGACGCGCTGTTCACCGAGATCGAGGAAGAGCCGATCGGCGCCGCTTCGATCGCGCAGGTCCATCGCGCCGTCACCACCGACGGCCGCCAGGTCGCGGTCAAGGTATTGCGCCCGGGGATCGAGAAGGAATTCGCGCGCGCGATCGAGACCTACGAATGGGCCGCCGCCCAGCTCGAGGCGCAGGGCGGCGAGATCGCGCGGCTGCGCCCCCGCCTCGTCATCGAGACCTTCAAGCGCTGGACGGCGCGCGAGCTCGATCTGCGCCGCGAGGCCGCCTCGGCCTCCGAGCTCGCGCAGATGATGGAGGCCGAGCCACTTTATCACGTGCCCGCGATCGACTGGGCGCGCACCGCGGGCCGCGTGCTCACGCTCGAATGGATCGACGGCATCAAGATCGCCGACCGCGAGACGCTGGTCGCGGCGGGCTACGATCTGCACGCGCTCGCCGAAACGCTCGTCCACGCCTTCCTGCGCCAGGCGATCTCGGAAGGCTTCTTCCACGCCGACATGCACCAGGGGAATCTCTTCGCGCTTCCCGGTAACCGTATCGCCGCGATCGATTTCGGCATCATGGGCCGGATCGACCGGCGCGCGCGCGTCTGGCTCGCCGAGATTCTCTACGGGCTGATCACCGGCAACTACAAGCGCGTGGCGGAAATCCATTTCGAGGCGGGCTATGTGCCGCCGCACCACAATGTCGCCGAGTTCGCCACCGCCTTGCGCGCGGTGGGCGAGCCGATGCGCGGGCTGCCCGTCAAGGACATGTCGATCGGCATGATGCTCGACGGCCTGTTCAACATCACCCGCGATTTCGACATGCAGACCCAGCCGCATCTGCTGCTGCTGCAAAAGACGATGGTGATGGTCGAAGGCGTCGCCACCGCGCTCGATCCCGACATCAACCTGTGGGACACCGCGGCTCCCTTCGTGCGTGAATGGATCAGGACCGAGCTTGGCCCCGAAGCCGCGGTCGCCGACCGGATCGTCACCGATCTCAGGACGCTGGCGCGGCTCCCCGATCTCGTCCGCGCGATCGAGGCGCGCTATCCGCCGCCGGGCGGCGCCCCGCCGACGCCGCCGCTCCGCGACATCGAGGTCGTCCGCATCGGCGGCGGCTGGCGCTACGCCGCGGTCGCGCTCGCCACCGCCGCGCTCAGCGTCGCGGCCACCTGGCTCGTGGTGCATTGATCCTTGGCGCGCGCGCGGCCTCCCCTCTTCACCGCACGGTCGAGCCGCTTCGCCGGGCTCGATCGCCAGAACGCCCGGCTGCTGCTCGCGATCGTCGCCGTCCTCGCCGCGATCGCGATCGCGCTGTCGACCGCCTCGCTGCTCCCCGTGCCCGAGCCCATCGCTCCGGACCAGCCCCGCCAGACCGACGCCGCGCTCTATCGGTCGATCGTCGAGGGCATCCGCAACGGCGGCAGCTATTACGACGTCGCCGCCGACGCCCTGCGCGCGGGCCATTATCCGCTGCGCCCCTTCGTCGCCTTCCGCCTGCCGACGCTCGCGGTGGTGCAGGCCGCGCTGCCGCACATCGTCGGTATCCTGCTCCTGTTCGTGCTGGCGGCCGGGACGGCGGCGGCGTGGCTTTCCCGGCTACGGGTCGCGCTGCCGCGCCCGGGCGCGCTCGCCGCGGCGATGGTGCTGATCGCGGGCGGGCTGATCGCGTTCGTCCAGCCCCCGATCGCCGTCTTCCATGAGATCTGGGCGGGGCTGCTGATCGCGCTGTCGCTCGCGCTGCGTCGACCCGGGCGCTGGCTCGACGCGGTCGCGCTCGGGTTGATCGCGATGCTCGTGCGGGAGACCGCCTTGCTCTACGTCGCGGTCATGGGCGGGATGGCGCTGCTCGAAGGCCGGGTGCGCGAGGCGCTCGGCTGGGCCGCGACCGTCGTCGTCTTCGCGATCGTGGTGCTTTTCCACGCCCGCGCGGTCGGCCTGGTCGTCCAGCCGGGCGATCTGACCTCGCCCGGCTGGCAGGGCATGATGGGGTTGGGTTTCGTGCTCGAATCGATCTCGGTCTCGACCGCGCTCGCGATGCTGCCGATCTGGCTGTCGGCCGCGTTGCTGATGATCGCGCTGATCGGCTGGGCGGGGTGGGACGATCCGCTGGCGGCGCGCACGCTCGCGACCATCCTCGCCTACGCGCTGCTGATCGGGCTGTTCGCGCGCGCCGACAATTTCTACTGGGGACTGATGATCGCGCCGGTCGCGCTGATCGGCATCGCCTTTGCGCCCGACGCGATCCGTGACATCATCGTCGCGGCGTTCGACCGGCGCCGCATCACCGTGACGAGGTTGGAACGATGAAGCGCATCCTGCTGATCGTCGGCGGCGGCATCGCGGCCTACAAGGCGTGCGAGTTGATCCGCCTCGCGCGCAAGGCGGGGATCGGCGTGCGCTGCGTCCTCACGAAAAGCGGCGCGCAGTTCGTGACGCCGATGACGCTCGCCGCGCTCTCCGAGAATCAGGTCTTCACCAGCCTGTGGGATCTCAAGGACGAGGCCGAGATGGGCCATATCCAGCTCAGCCGCGAGGCCGATCTGGTCGTGGTCGCGCCCGCCACGGCGGACCTGATGGCGAAGATGGCCGCCGGCATCGCCGACGATCTCGCCACCACCCTGCTGCTCGCGACCGACACCCCTGTGCTCGCCGCGCCCGCGATGAACGTGCGGATGTGGCAACACCCCGCCACCCGGCGCAACATCGCGCAGCTCCGCGCCGATGGCGTGACCGTGCTGGAGCCCGACGAGGGCCCGATGGCATGCGGCGAATATGGTCCCGGCCGTCTGCCCGAGCCCGAGACGATCCTCGCAGCGATCAAGCAGCGCCTTCCGTTCGTTCCGAGCGACGTCGAGGAACGTGTCTCGACGTCGCTCGACACGAACGGGAGATTGGCGGGCAAGCACATCGTCGTCACCGCCGGCCCAACGCACGAGCCGATCGATCCCGTCCGCTATCTCGCCAACCGCTCGTCGGGCCGCCAGGGCTTCGCGATCGCCGGGGCGCTGGCCGAGCAAGGGGCGACGGTATCGCTGATCGCGGGGCCCGTGACGCTCGAAACCCCCGCGGGCGTCGATCGCATCGATGTCGAGACGGCGCAGGAAATGGCGAATGCGGTCGCACAGGCGCTGCCCGCCGACGCCGCCGTCCTCGTCGCCGCCGTCGCCGACTGGCGCACCGAGGCCGCACCGCAGAAGATCAAGAAGGGTGCCGCCACGCCGACGCTCCAGCTCACCGAAAACCCCGACATCCTCGCCATGCTCGCCGCGAGCCCGCATCGCCCCCGCCTCCTGATCGGTTTCGCCGCCGAAACCGAGAAGGTCGTCGAGCACGCCGCCGCCAAGCGCGCGAAGAAAGGCGCCGACTGGATCGTCGCCAATGACGTATCGGGAGACGTGATGGGCGGCACCGCCAACACCGTCCACATCATTCGCGGCGACGGCGTTGAAAGCTGGGAGAAACTTCCCAAGTCGCAGGTTGCCGATCGCCTTGCGACACGCATCGCCGATACGCTTCAGGAGACCGCATGACCCCGATCCGCATCGCGATCCGGCGCCTGCCGCACGGGCACGATCTCCCGCTCCCCGCCTACGCCACCGACGGCGCCGCCGGCATGGACGTGGTGGCGGCCGAGGAGACGGTGATCGCCCCCGGCGCGCGCCATGCGGTCGCGACCGGCTTCGCGATGGCGATTCCTGCGGGCTACGAAGTGCAGGTCCGCCCGCGCTCGGGGCTCGCACTCAAGCACGGCGTCACCTGCCTCAACACGCCAGGCACGATCGACAGCGATTATCGCGGCGAGGTCAAGGTGATCCTCGCCAATCTGGGTGCGGAGCCGTTTCCGATTCAACGCGGCGACCGCATCGCGCAACTCGTCCCCGCCCCCGTCCAGCGCGCGACCCTCGCCGAGGTCGACAGCCTCGACGATACCGCGCGCGGCGCCGGCGGCTTCGGATCGACAGGCCGGTGAGCCTGCTCTTCCTGCTCGCCCTCCAGGCGGTCGTCGTGCCGCCCGACCTGGAGGTCGGCCCGACGGCACCGCAGACGAATCACGAGGCGCGCTATCCCACATCGTTCGACTGGGACACGCTTCCGCCGCTCAGCTACAGGAACCAGCCGACGCTGACTCCCGCGATGCGCCGCTTCGTCGATGGCGAGGTGGCGTCGGGTCGCTGCCGGCCGTTGCGCGACGCCGCCGGGCGCTACACTCTCACGGTGGACGTCGCGGTCCTCGTCGACGGCGACGGCCGCATCCTGCGCACCATCCCGCGCGCGATCGATTGCGTGACGGTCGAACAGTTCGGCGCGGGCCTTGCGCTCAGCTTCGCGCGCGAGAACCTGCTGCCGCGCACCCGCCGCGACGACCGCTGGTTCCGCGCCACCTTCGTCTTCCCCCAGCCGTGACGCTCAGCGACGCGCAACTGTCCCGCTACGCGCGCCACATCGTCCTGAAGGAGATCGGCGGCGCGGGCCAGACGCGCCTGCTCGCCTCCACCGTCGCGTTGATCGGAGCCGGCGGGATCGGCAGCCCCGCGATCCAGTATCTCGCCGCCGCGGGGGCCGGCACGCTGATCGTGATCGACGACGACGCCGTCGATCTCTCCAATCTCCAGCGCCAGACGCTCTACGCCACCGCCGATCAGGGCACGCCCAAGACTGCCGCCGCCGCCGCCGCGGTCGCGCGACTCAACCGCGACGTGACGGTGATCGAGCGCCGCCGGCGCCTCGACGCCGCCAACGCCGCCGATCTGATCGCGGGCGCCGACGTGATCATCGACGGCTCGGACAATTTCGCCACCCGCCTCGCCGCCGCCGACGCCGCGCTCGTCGCGCGCCTGCCCCTGGTCTCCGCCGCGATCGGCCAGTTCGAGGGGCAACTCGCGGTCTTCCGCGGCTGGGAGGCCGACAAGCCCTGCTACCGCTGCCTCGTCGGCGCCGACCCCGACCGCGCCGAGGCGAGCTGCGCCGAACAAGGCGTGATGGGCGCGATGACCGGCATGATGGGCAGCCTCGCCGCATTGGAAGCGATCCGCGCCCTCATCCCCTTCGGCACCGATCCTGCCGGGTCGCTGCTGCTGGCCGATACGCTCGACTTCCGGTTCCGCACATTGCGCCTGCCGAAGGATCCGGGCTGCCCGGCCTGTGGACACGGGCCAGCCTCATAGGCGACAACGGCGAGCGCGCGGCGAGCGAAAGGGGGGATAGCCATGCTGGGAACGACGCTGGTCCTCGCCTTCCGCTCGATCCGCCGGCATGTGCTGCGCTCGTTCCTCACGGTGCTCGGCATCGTCATCGGCGTCGCCGCGGTGGTGACGATGGTGACGCTCGGCAACGCCACGACGGCGGCGGTGCAGCAGCAGATCGCCAATCTCGGCACCAACATCCTCCACCTCCACCCCGACGGCGGGTTCAGGCGCGGCGGCGGCGGCACGCGCCCGCCCGATTTCAAACCGGCCGATGTGATCGCGATCGAGCAGCAGGTCGCCGGCGTCACCGGCGTCGCGCCGCAGGCGCAGACCAGCGCTACCGTGATCCGTGACGGTCACAATTGGTCGACCACGATCTTCGGCATGGACGACGTCTATTTCGAGGTGCAGCCCTGGCCGCTCGAAACGGGCCGTATCTTCACCCCCGCCGAGGAGCAAGCGGGCAAGGCCGTCTGCATCATCGGCAGCACCGTGCGCAGCAACCTGTTTCCCGGCATCGACCCGATCGGCAAGCGCTTTCGCGCCGGCACCGTGTCATGCACGGTGGTCGGCCTGCTCACCAGCAAGGGCATGGCCCAGTACGGCGACCAGGACGACATGGTCATCATGCCGATCAAGGCGGTCGCGCGCCGCTTCCTGGGCACGACCGACATCAAGGCGATGCTGATCGGTGTCGATGCCGCCTACGATACCGATCAGGTCAAGGCCTCGCTGACCAGCCTGCTACGCGAGCGCCGCAGGCTGGAGCCGGGCGAGGAGGACGATTTCTTCCTCGTCGATCCAAAGCAGATTTCCGAGACGCTGGCGGGCGCCACCAACCTGCTCACCGGCATCGTCACCGCGGTCGCGGCGATCAGCCTGATCGTGGGCGGCATCGGCATCATGAACATCATGCTGGTGTCTGTCACCGAACGCACGCGCGAGATCGGCATCCGGCTCGCGATCGGCGCGGTCGCGCGCGAGGTGCTGCTGCAATTCCTCGTCGAATCGATCGTGCTATCGTGCCTCGGCGGGCTGATCGGGCTGGTCATCGCGCAGGGCGCGGTGATGGCGATCGCCCCGGTGATGAAGGTCGAGTGGGTGTTCTCCCCTGGCATCAACCTTCTCGCCTTCGCCATATCGGCGCTGATCGGCGTGGTGTTCGGCTATTTCCCCGCGCGCCGCGCCGCCGCGCTCAACCCGATCGACGCGCTGCGGCACGAGTGACCGCGTGGCCCTCTGATCGGCCTTGTATCGACGGTCGAAGCGCGACAAGCTCTTGCTGTCTGACGGCGTTTAAACGGGGGGCACGATGGGGCGCGGATCACTATGCGCAATCTGGCTGGCGGTCGCGGGCGCTCTGATCGCCGATCCGGCATCCGCCGGTTGCACTGAAAACGCTGCACCGAAGACCGCACGCGAGGCGTCCTTCGTAGATCAGGTCAGTACCCGAACGCCGGCCTACCTTCAGGATTTCAGCGTACCGGGCGGTGCGGTGGTCGTGATCGAGAACGGCAGGATCATTCTGGCCCGTGGCTTCGGCGTGGCGAACAAGGCAACCGCGGCGCCGGTTGGCCCCGGAACGCTGTTCAACATCGGATCGACCTCCAAATCGGTGGCGGCATGGGGCGCGATGCACCTCGTGAGCGACGGCAAACTATCGCTCGACGATCCGGTCGACACACGGCTGAAACGTTGGCACCTGCCCGCATCGCCCTATCCGGCATCGGGCGTCACCTTGCGTCGGCTGCTCAGCCATACGGCTGGCTTGTCGGTGTCCGGCTATCGCGGCTGGGGGCCTGACGACCTGATACCGACGCTGGAACAGTCCTTATCCGGTCAGGCAAATGGGGCAGGTGCGGTCGTTCTGGAGGCGATCCCCGGCTCGCGTTGGTCCTATTCGGGCGGCGGCTATACCCTGATGCAACTGCTGGTCGAGGAAACCGCAGGCAGATCGTTCGCGGACTATATGCGCGAGGCCGTGCTTCGCCCGCTGGGCATGAACGACAGCAGCTTCGCACTGACGGCCGACGTGCTTGGCCGCGCCGCGCGGGCCTATGATGAACTGGGTGAAGAGACGCCCACACCGAGGTTCGCCGAACTCGCGGCGGCGGGCATGTATGCGACCGTCGGCGATATGGCCTGCTATGCGCTTGCCTCGATCGACGACCCACGATCCGCGGCCGTGTTGAAGCCGGGCATGCTCGATCTCATGACCTCGCCTGCGCCCGGCACCAACGGACATTGGGGCCTGGGCTACGCGATCCAACCGGCGGGCGACGGCTTCCCGGACGGTGTGGAACGTGTCGGCCATGACGGCGGCAACCGCGGGTGGCAGAGCTTTCTCTGGGTCAGTCGGGCCAAGCGCGATGGACTGATCGTCCTCACCAACGGCTCGAACGGCTGGAACGTATCGAACCAACTGGTTGCCGACTGGATGGAATGGAAGACGGGCAAGCGGCTCCCGATCCCGCGCTCCATCGCGGCGACCATTCTTCGGCCTTTGCACGACGGAGGCGTGCCGGCGGCGATCGCCCGGTACGAGGCGTTGAAGAAGGAGTCGTCGTCAAACTACATCTTCAACGCCAACGAGCTCAATCGCCTGGGCTATTCCCTGCTGCACAAGGGCCGGGTGGCGGACGCGATCGCATTGTGGGAATTCAACGCGCGCGAATATCCGGAGGACTGGAACGTTCATGACAGCCTCGGCGACGGTTACGCTGCGGCCGGCCCCGCCTTCGCGAGCAAGGCGACCGCGAGCTTTCGCCGGTCGCTTGCCCTGAATCCGTCCAACGCCCATGCGCGCGAGATGATCACGCGTATAGGGAGAGGCGATTCCTTCCCGTTGTGATATCCGTTACCAGCGGTCCGGATGAAGATGCTGGCGGAACCGGGTTCGCTCACCCCTTCGCGAACAGCGCCTCTCCGAACGCGCGCACCTTGTCCCCGATCTCGGGATGCCCCAGTGCCAGTGCCAGATTGGCCTGGATGTACCCGGCCTTGTCGCCGCAATCGTAGCGCTTGCCGGCGAAGGTGAAGGCGTGGAACGGCTGCGTGCCGATCATCTGCGCCATCGCATCGGTGAGCTGGATTTCGCCGCCCGCGCCCTTTTCCTGCGTCTGCAGGATGCGCATCACTTCGGGCTGGAGGATGTAGCGGCCGGGGATCATGATGTTCGACGGCGCGGTCCCCTGCTTCGGCTTCTCGACCAGCCCCTTCACCTCCACCAGCGCGCCGTCGCGCGCGCCGGGATCGATGATGCCGTATTTGTCGGTCTCGCTGTCGGGGACTTCGAGCCCGCACACCACGTTGCCGCCCACCCGATTGTACGCCTCGACCATCGCCTTCATGCAGCCGGGCTTGCCGATCATGAGTTCGTCAGCGAGGAAGATCGCGAACGGCTCGTCGCCCACGATGTCGCGCGCGCACCACACGGCATGGCCCAGCCCCAGCGGGTCCTGCTGGCGGACATAGGCGACCGCACCGGGCTTGAGCCGCGTCGCCTCCAACACCTCGAGCGACTTCCCGCGCTCTTTCATCACCGTCTCGAGCTCGAAGGCGATGTCGAAATGGTCCTCGATCGCGGTCTTGTTGCGCCCCGTCACGAAGATCATCTGCTCGATCCCCGCCTCGATCGCCTCATCGACCGCATATTGGATCAGTGGCCGATCAACGACAGGCAGCATCTCCTTGGGCGTCGCCTTGGTCGCGGGTAGGAAGCGCGTGCCCAGTCCCGCAACAGGAAAGACGGCCTTGCGCAGCGGCTTGATCGACATGGCTTCTCCTCGATTAGTCTCGCCTTAAGCAGAGCACGCTAGGGGCGACAAGTGATGGCTGATCCTACTTCCCGCAAGGTCATGATCGTCTTCGGCACGCGGCCCGAGGCGATCAAGCTGTTCCCCGTGGTGCACGCGCTCGCGGCGATGCCGGGGATCCGCGTGCGCGCCTGCGTCACTGCGCAACATCGCGGGTTGCTCGACCAGGTGCTCGCCATCGCCGGCCTGACGCCTGACGTGGATCTCGATCTGATGGAGCCCGGCCAGTCGCTCGACCGGCTGACCGCGCGGCTCCTGACCGGCATCGGCGAGACGCTCGACGCCGAGAAGCCCGATCGCGTGCTCGTCCAGGGCGACACCGCCACCGCGATGGCGGGCGCGCTCGCGGCCTATTACCGGCGCATTCCCGTGGGCCATGTCGAGGCGGGATTGCGCTCGGGCGACATCTACGCGCCCTGGCCCGAGGAGGTGAACCGCCGCATCGTCGCGCCGATCGCCGACCAGCATTTCGCGCCCACCGCAACCGCCGCCGAGGCGCTGCGACGCGAGAATGTCGATCCCGCGTGCATCCACGTCACCGGCAACACCGTGATCGACGCGCTCCATGCCACCGCCGCACGGGTCGAGGCCGATCCCACGCTCGCCGCCGCGCTCGATCCGGTCGCGGCGCGCTTCGCCGGCAAGCGGCTGATCCTCGTCACCACGCACCGCCGGGAGAATTTCGGCGATGGCATGGAATCGATCGCCCGCGCGATCGCCCGCATCGCCGAGCGGCCCGATGTCGCGATCCTGTTCCCGATGCACCCGAATCCCAACGTCGTCGCGGTGATGGATGCCATCCTGGACGACCGAACCAATGTGGCTCGTATAGAACCGCTGGATTATCCAAATTTTATCCGTGCGCTCGGTCTCGCGCATATCGTCCTCACCGACTCGGGCGGCGTGCAGGAGGAAGCGCCCGCGCTCGGCAAGCCCGTCCTCGTCATGCGCGACACCACCGAGCGTCCCGAAGGCGTCGCCGCGGGCACCGCGAAGCTGATCGGATCAAACACCGACCGCATCGTTTCCGAAATCTTCACCCTCCTCGACGACAACCACGCGTGGACCGCCATGGCCCGCGCCCACAATCCGTTCGGCGACGGCCACGCGGCACAGCGGATTGCGGAGATCGTCGCCAATGATTTCGGATACTGAGTTCAAGGTCGCCGTTCTCGGCCTCGGCTATATCGGCCTGCCCACCGCCGCGGTGATCGCACGCAGCGGCGCCAGGGTGCTCGGCATCGACGTCTCCGAACGCGTGGTCGAAACGGTCAATTCGGGCAAGGTGCATATCGAGGAGGTCGATCTCGACGGCCTCGTCTCGGGCGTCGTCGCGCGCGGCACGCTGCGCGCCGCCACGCAGATCGAGCCGGCCGACGTGTTCGTCATCGCCGTCCCCACCCCCTTCGCGGACGATCACGCACCCGATGTCGGGTACGTCCTCCAGGCCGCAACCACGATCGCGACGGTGCTCAAGCCGGGCGACACGGTGATCCTCGAATCGACCTCGCCCGTCGGCACCACCGAGCAGGTGCGCGATCTGCTCGCCGGGCTGCGGCCTGACATGAAAATCCCCGGCCGCACCGGCGAGACGGCGGACATCGCGATCGCCTATTGCCCCGAGCGCGTGCTGCCGGGCCGCATCCTCGTCGAACTGATCGACAACGACCGCGTCATCGGCGGCATCACCCCGCGCTGCGCCCGCAAGGCGCTCGCCTTCTATCGTCGCTTCGTGCGCGGCGCGTGCATCACCACCTCGAGCCGCGCGGCCGAGATGACCAAGCTCACCGAAAACGCCTTCCGCGACGTCAACATCGCCTTCGCCAACGAACTGAGCCTCGTCGCCGACCGCATGGGCGTCGACGTATGGGAAGTGATCCGCCTCGCCAACCGCCATCCGCGCGTCAACATCCTGTCGCCGGGCCCCGGCGTCGGCGGGCATTGCATCGCGGTCGACCCCTGGTTCCTGGTCAGCGCCGCGCCCGAGCACACCCCGCTCATCCGCACCGCCCGCCAGGTCAACGACGGCAAGGTCGCGCACGTCATCGACTCCGCCGCCACACTGATCGAGGCGCATCCGGGAGCGCCTGTCGCGTGCCTCGGCCTCGCCTTCAAGGCCAATATCGACGATTTCCGCGAAAGTCCCGCGGTCAAGGTCGCCGCTGCGCTCGCGCGCCGTTTCGGCGATCGCGTCCGTGTCGTCGAGCCTTATGCGGACGGCCTTCCTGCCGATTTCGCGGGCACGTCGGCGCGCCTGATCGATCTCGACGACGCGATCGAAAGCTGCCCGCTGATGGTCGTGCTGGTCGATCACGAGCTGTTCAAGTCGGTCCCGCTCGACGAGCGCGCGGACAAGCAGGTCTACGACACGCGCGGCATCTGGCCCGATCAACCGCCGGCCGCCCTTTCGCGGCATGACGTGCGCCTCGCGAGTTGAATCGACGGTACGGCTGTGCCATGCGCAGCCGCGATGCGACCTATCCGCGCGTAAGGCGTTCCAACCCATCGATGCTCAATCTCTTTAGAAAGCGGGTCATCCCTGAGCCCGCCGCTCCCCGAACCGTTCCTGCCGGCCGTCGCGTCTACGCGATCGGCGACGTCCACGGTCGGCTCGATCTGCTCGATGACCTGATCGCCCGAATCGAACGCGACGACGCCGCCCGCCCCAGCGCGCACACCGACTGGGTGCTTCTCGGCGACCTCGTCGATCGCGGTCCCGATTCGGCCGGGGTGATCGATCGCGTGATCCGCCTGTCGAACGAGTATCCCAACGTCCGGCTGCTGATCGGCAATCACGAGGAGGTGTTCCTCGGCGCGCTCGACGGCGATCCCGAATCGCTCAAGCTGTTCACCCGTATCGGCGGGCGCGAGACGATCCTGAGCTATGGAATCGGCGAAGACGATTATGACCGCCTCGATTGGGATACGCTCTCCGCACGCATCCGCGCCGCGGTGCCCGACCATCACGTCGCCTTCCTGCGCCAGGCCGAAGACGTCATCGAAATCGGTGACTACGCCTTCGTCCACGCCGGCATCCGTCCCGGCGTCTCACTCGCCGATCAACGCGCGACAGATCTGCGCTGGATCCGCGACCGCTTCCTCGGTCACGAGGACGATTTCGGGAAGATGATCGTCCACGGCCACACGATCACCGATGAACCGCAGGAGTTGCCCAACCGTATCGGCATCGATACCGGCGCCTTCGAGAGCGGTCGCCTGACCGCGCTCGGCCTGGAAGGGAAATCGCGCTGGTTTCTTGCCACCGAAGGGATGGCAATCGTCGATGATCGGGAAGGCGGTCGCGCCGCTCAGCCGTGATTTGAGCGCCGCGGTGGCTCCTCATCGGACATGTGCCAGCCGTCGAACTCCCGATACATCGGGCGTCCGCAGCCGGTGCAGGTCGAGCGCCACACGCTGCCGTCGAACCATGCGGCCCGGCGATCGCGCTGGTGTTTGCCCAGCTGGCATCTGAGCAATTGCAATACGTTGGCCATAAATTCACCCTCGGCAGGCCAATCAGAGGCGTTGTGCATAGCGGAATCGACACGAAATGGCCACGTTCCCGCATCGGTCGAGCGCATCAACGCCCCGGTCCGTCCGGGGTTGCCGATCGCGGCGAGATTGATAACGCCTGCACACGCAAATGGAGACGCGATCGATGGCGGTGCTGGTGACGGGCGTGGCGGGATTCATTGGCGCGGCGGTGGCCGAGCGCCTCCTCGCGCGCGGCGAGGCGGTGATCGGGATCGATGATTTCAACGATTATTACGATCCCGGCCTGAAACGCGCCCGCATCGCGCGCGTCGCGGCCGCGGGCGGCGACCTGACGCTGCTCGAACAGGATTTCGCCGATTGGGAACGCCTAGAGGCCGCGCTCGGCGGGCGCGAGATCGACCGCATCGTTCATCTCGGCGCGCAAGCGGGCGTGCGCTATTCGCTCGTCAATCCGCACGCTTATGCTCGCGCCAACCTCGCAGGCCATCTGAACCTGCTCGAGATCGCCCGGGCGCGCGGCGTAGCCCATATGATCTATGCCTCGTCCTCGTCGGTCTATGGCGGCAACGCGGACTTCCCCTTCCGCGTCGAGGATCGCGTCGATCATCCCGTCTCGCTCTACGCCGCGACCAAGAAGGCCGACGAGTTGATGAGCGAGAGCTACGCCCATCTCTACCGTATCCCGCTGACGGGCCTGCGCTTCTTCACCGTCTACGGCCCCTGGGGCCGGCCGGACATGGCCGCCTGGATCTTCACCTCGAAGATCCTGAAGGGCGAGCCCATCCCGGTCTTCAACAACGGCGCGATGCGGCGCGACTTCACCTATATCGACGATATCGTGACCGGCGTGCTCGCCGCGCTCGACCGCCCGCCCGCGGACGATGGCGCGGTCAAGCCAGGCGGCAGCGTCAAGCCACATGCGGTCTACAATATCGGCAACAACCAGCCCGAAGAGCTCGGCCGCTTCATTGACCTGATCGAGGAGGCCTGCGGCCGCACGGCGGTGCGCGACTATCAGCCGATGCAGGCGGGCGATGTCCCCGCTACCGGCGCCGACATCACCGCGACCACCCGTGACTTCGGGTTTCTGCCTACCACCGGCATCGAGGAAGGCATCCCCCGCTTCGTCCGCTGGTATCGCGATTATATGCACAGCTAGACCAACAGTGTTCCTGCGAAAGCAGGAACCCGGAATCTCGAACGCCTCCTCGTGCGACTCTGGGCTCCTGCTTCCACAAGAGCACGGCGTCACCCCGCCGTCGCGACGCCCAGCCGGTCGCCGGCATAGCGCCCGTCGCGGATCGGCGCCCACCACCAGCGGTTTTCCAGATACCAGTCGACCGTCTTCGCCAGCCCGCTGGCGAAACTTTCCTGCGCCCGCCATCCCAGGTCGCGTTCGATCTTGGCCGGGTCGATCGCGTAGCGCCGGTCGTGCCCCGGCCGGTCGGCAACGAAGCGAATCAGGTCGCGCCGCACGCGCCCGTCCGCCAGCGGCGCGCGCTGGTCTAGCAGGTCGCAGATCGCTTCGACCACCTGCAGGTTGGTCCGTTCCTCGCGCCCGCCGATATTGTAGCTCTCGCCCACCCTGCCCGTGCTCACCACAAGATCGAGCGCCCGCGCATGATCCTCGACGTGCAGCCAGTCGCGCACGTTCGCCCCGCGGCCGTAGACGGGCAGTTCCTTCCCCTCGAGCGCGTTGAGGATGACGAGCGGAATCAACTTCTCGGGGAAATGATACGGTCCGTAATTGTTCGAGCAGTTCGACAGCACCACGGGCAGCCCGTAGGTCGCATGCCACGCGCGCACGAAATGGTCCGACGCCGCCTTGGACGCCGAATAAGGCGAGGACGGATCGTAAGGCGTGTCCTCGGTGAACACGCCCGCATCGAACGGCAGGTCGCCGAACACCTCGTCGGTCGAGACATGGTGGAACCGGAACGCCGCCTTCGCCGCGTCGTCGAGCCCACGCCAATAGTCGAGCGCCGCCGAAAGCAGCCGGAACGTCCCCACCACATTGGTCTCGACGAACGCGCCGGGCCCGTCGATCGAGCGGTCGACATGGCTTTCGGCCGCCAGGTGCATGATCGCATCGGGCCGCATCGCCCCCAGCAAGTCGCGCACGAGCCGCACATCGCCGATATCGCCCTCGACGAAATGATGGAGCGGCGACCGCGCGATCACGGTCAGCGACGCCGGATTGCCCGCATAGGTCAGCTTGTCGAGATTGATCACCCGCGTGTCGCCGCGTGCGATCAGGTGGCGGCACACCGCCGATCCGATGAAGCCCGCGCCGCCCGTGACCAGGATCGTCCGCATCAGCGCGCACCCTCGACGCAGCGGCGCAGATAGGCCGCGTAATCGGTCTTGCCCATCGCCGCCGCGCGCGCGAGCAGATGGTCGGGGCCGACATAGCCCGCGTCGAACGCGATTTCCTCGGGGCAGGCGATCTTGAAGCCCTGCCGCTGCTCGATCGTGCGCACGAACGACCCGGCATCGTGGAGGCTGCCGTGCGTGCCCGTGTCGAGCCAGGCATAGCCGCGCCCCAGCCGGCTGACACGCAGATCGCCGCGCGCCAGATAGGCGTTGATCACCTCGGTGATCTCCAGCTCGCCCCGCGCCGAGGGCCGCACCCCGCGCGCGATCTCGGTCACGTCCTTGTCGAAGAAATAGAGGCCGGTGATCGCCCAATCCGATTGCGGTGCCGCGGGCTTCTCCTCGATGCTGGTGACACGCTTCGTCTCGGGCTCGAAAGCCACCACGCCATAGCGCTCGGGATCCTCGACCCGATACGCGAAGATCGTCGCGCCCGCGTCCTCGGCCGCCGCCTCGCGGACCTTGCCCGACAGGCCGTCGCCGTAGAAGATGTTGTCGCCCAGGATCAGCGCCGCCGGCCCGCCGTCCAGGAAATCCGCGCCGATCAGAAACGCTTCGGCCAGCCCATTGGGCGCCGCCTGCTCGGCGTAGGAAATCTCCAGCCCGAACGCCGATCCGTCACCCAGCAGCGCTTCGAACATCGGGAGGTCGCGCGGCGTCGAGATGATCAGCACCTCGCGAATGCCGCCCAGCATCAGCGTCGACAGCGGATAATAGATCATCGGCTTGTCGAACACGGGCAGCAGCTGCTTCGAGATCGACAAGGTCGCGGGATACAGCCGCGTGCCGCTGCCGCCCGCCAGAATGATGCCCTTCATGCGCTCCCTTTCTGGCCCCTCCCCTATCGCCAACCCTTGACCATCGAGTTAACCGCGCCGCATGGAGTGACGGTGTTCGGCAGATTTGCGCGCCCCCGCGCGGAGAGTTTCGCATTGCCTCCCGGCGAGCGCGCTTACGCGATCGGCGACGTCCACGGCTGTCGCGACCTGCTCGAAGACTTGCTCGCCCGTATCGACCAAGACGATGCCGCACGCGGCCCTGCGACGACGCATCTCATTCTGCTCGGCGACCTCATCGATCGCGGCCCCGATTCGGCGGGCGTGGTCCGCCTCGTCAGCCGCCTGATGACGGCGAGCGACCGCGTGCGCCTGATCAAGGGCAATCATGAGGAAGTGTTCGTCAAGGCGGCGCGCGGCAGCCCACGCGCCGCACGCGGGCTGCTCGAAATGGGCGGCTACGAAACCCTCGAAAGCTTCGGCATCGACCGCGAATCTGCCGACCACGGCACGCTCGACGATCTATGCAAGCTGATCGCCGAGCGCGTCCCCGCCGAGGCGATCGACCTGCTCGACGCTGGCGAGGACATGGCGTTGATCGGCGATTATCTGTTCGTCCATGCCGGCATCCGCCCCGGCAAACCGCTCGACCAGCAGACCGGCGCCGATCTGCGCTGGATTCGCGAGCCTTTCCTCTCCGCGCGCCGCCGCGATCCGTGGATGATCGTGCACGGCCACACCCCGGCCGACGACGTCGATCACGGCCCCCAGCGCATCGGCATCGACACCGGCGCGTTCATGGGCGGCGTCCTCACCGCGATCGGCCTCGAAGGCGACGAGCGCTGGTTCCTCCAGACGGGCGCGGGCGAAGGCGGTGAGCCGGATCGCACGCCATAAAGCGACTGGGAGATCGCCCCCGCATTGCGCCCTCGCCCCCCTTCGGATATAGCCGCGCGCATTCCCGCCCCGGCCCGCGCGAGTCCTCGCATTCCGCGCCGCCGGGGCCGCTTTTTTTCAGGGGTATGCGATGGCACGCCGCCGCCAGATCTACGAGGGCAAGGCCAAGATTCTCTACGAAGGCCCCGAGCCCGGCACGCTGATCCAGTATTTCAAGGATGACGCGACCGCGTTCAACGCCCAGAAGAAGGGCACGATCAGCGGCAAGGGCGTGCTCAACAACCGCATTTCCGAGCACATCTTCACATTGCTCGGCGCGATCGGCGTGCCCACGCACTTCATCCGCCGCCTCAACATGCGCGAGCAGCTCATCCGCCAGGTCGAGATCGTGCCGATCGAGGTGGTGGTGCGCAACGTCGTCGCCGGCTCGCTGTCGAAACGCCTCGGCATCGAGGAAGGCACGCAGCTTCCGCGCACGATCATCGAATATTATTACAAGGACGATGCGCTCGGCGATCCGATGATCACCGACGAGCACATCGCCTGCTTCGGCTGGGCGAGCCAGGAGGAGATGCACGACATCGCCGATCTCGCCATCCGCACCAACGATTTCCTGTGCGGGCTGTTCGCGGGCATCGGCATCCGGCTGGTCGACTTCAAGCTCGAATTCGGCCGCATCTGGGACAATGATTACGCCCGCATCATCCTCGCCGACGAGATCAGCCCCGACGGCTGCCGGCTGTGGGACATGGAATCGAACGAGAAGCTCGACAAGGACCGCTTCCGCCGCGACCTGGGCGGCGAGGTCGAAGCCTATCAGGAGGTCGCCCGCCGCCTCGGCCTGCTTCCCGAAGGCCCCGATGCGGGCGCCGTGCTCGACCTCGAAAAACACCGCAAGCGCCGCGGCAAGTAACGGAAAACACGATGAAAATTCGCATTGTCGTCACGCTCAAGAACGGCGTGCTCGATCCGCAGGGCAAGGCCATTCATCACGCGCTCGTCGGGCTCGGCTTCGGCGGTGTCAACGACGTGCGCGCCGGCCGTCTGATCGAGCTCGACGTCGCCGACGACACGACCGACGCGGCGATCGACGAGATGTGCCGCAAGCTGCTCGCCAACACCGTCATCGAGAATTATCGGGTGGAGAAGGCATAAGCCATGAAGACCGCGGTCATCGTCTTTCCCGGATCGAACTGCGATCGCGACATCGCGGTCGCGCTCGAAAGCGTCACCGGCACCAAACCGGAAATGATCTGGCACGGCGAGACCGAGCTGCCCTCCGGCACCGGCCTGATCGCGCTCCCCGGCGGCTTCTCCTATGGCGATTACCTGCGCTGCGGCGCGATCGCGGCGCGATCGCCGATCGTCCGCGCAGTGGTCGAGGCGGCGGAGCGCGGCACACCGGTGCTCGGCATCTGCAACGGCTTCCAGGTGCTCACCGAAACCGGGCTGCTCCCCGGCGCGCTGATGCGCAACGAAGCGCTCGATTTCGTCTGCCGCGATGCCCCGCTGACGGTCGAGAACGCGCAATCGGCCTTCACCTCCCGCTACGAGGCGGGCGAGACGATCACCATCCCCGTCGCGCATCACGACGGCAATTTCTTCGCCGACGCCGACACGCTCGATCGGATCGAGGGCGAGGGCCGCGTGGCCTTCCGCTATGCCGCCGACATCAACGGTTCGGCGCGCAACATTGCCGGCGTGCTCAATCCGGCCGGCAATGTCCTCGGCATGATGCCCCACCCCGAGCGCCGCATCGAGGCCGCGCATGGCGGCACCGACGGCCGACGCCTGTTCGAGGGCCTGCTGGAGACGGTCGGCGCCTGAAGGCTATACCCGCGCGCGGAACGGCGTGAAATCGGTGCCGCGGTCGAACACGTCGATTCCCTCGCGCCGCTTGAGCCAGCCCACGACCAGATAGGTCACCGGCGTCAGCACCACTTCCCAGCCCACCTTGAGCAGCCACTGGGTGACGATCAGCGTCACCACCAGCCCCGGCGTGAAGCCCACGGCACCCAGAAACGCAGCGGGATAGAAGATCAGGCTGTCGACCCCCTCGCCCGCGATCGTCGAGCCGATCGTGCGCGTCCAGAGCATCCGCCCGCCGGTCCACAATTTCATCCGCGCGAGCACGTAGGAATTGACGAACTCGCCCGCCCAGAAGGCGAGCACCGAGGCGAAGACGATCCGCGGCACTTGCCCGAAGATCACCTCATAGGCGGCCTGATTGCCCCAGCTCGGCGCCGCGGGCAGCTTCACCACCACCCAAGACATCAACGCCATGAACAGCACCGCGACGAACCCCGCCCAGATCACCCGCCGCGCGCGGGCATAGCCGTAGACCTCGGTCAGCACGTCGCCGATCACGTAGGAAATGGGGAAGAACAGAA
This sequence comes from Sphingomonas sp., assembly GCA_035538935.1. Taxonomy (GTDB): domain Bacteria; phylum Pseudomonadota; class Alphaproteobacteria; order Sphingomonadales; family Sphingomonadaceae; genus Sphingomonas. Next base: position 1,949 of record DATLJH010000015.1, on the reverse strand, counting down.
TGCCCGCGCCGAACGGTCGCTCGCCCAGCCATGGCAGGTCGATCACCGCCACCTTTCCGGCTCCGAGCACGTTCGAGAGCAGCAGGATCGCGACGAACGCGGCCATCACGAAGTCGTAATAGCGGAAATGCGTGGCGGTCAGCGCTCCGGCCTCCACGACTTGCGGCGTCTTCCCCTCGGTCATGCCGTTTCTATGATCGCGGTTTCGCAAGCGCGCAATCCGCGCTAGGCGGAAGCCCACGCGCCCGTAGCTCAGTTGGATAGAGCACGAGCCTTCTAAGCTTGTGGTCGCTGGTTCGAATCCAGCCGGGCGCGCCATCCTGCCGGGGAGGAAATCGATGTACGATCTCGCGGTGATCGGGGGCGGCGTCAACGGCTGCGGCCTCGCGCGCGACGCCGCCGGGCGCGGCGCGAAGGTGCTGCTGCTCGAACGCGGCGACCTCGCGTGCGGCACCTCTTCGGCCTCGACGAAGCTGATCCATGGCGGGCTGCGTTATCTCGAACATTACGAATTCGCCCTGGTGCGCGAGGCCTTGCAGGAACGCGAGCGGCTGTGGCGAATCGCGCCGCATCTCATCCACCCGATGCGCTTCGTCCTGCCCTATCGCAAGGGGCTACGGCCGCGCTGGATGCTGCGGCTCGGCCTCTTCATCTACGATCATCTCGGCGGCCGCACCACGTTGCCCGGCACCGCAACACTCGACCTGCGCAAGCACCCCGCCGGCGCGCCGCTCAAGCCCGGCTATCGCCACGGCTACGCCTATTCGGACGGCTGGGTCGACGATGCACGCCTCGTCGCGCTCAACGCCCTCGATGCCGCCGAACGCGGCGCGACGATCGAGACGCACACCGAAGTGACGCGCTTGACCCGCGAGGACCGCGGCTGGCTGATCACCGCGCACGATCGCACCTTCCGCGCCCGCGCGGTGGTCAACGCCGCCGGCCCGTTCGTGCTCGACCTGCTCCACGACGCGCACCAGCCGACCGAGCGCCGCATGCGCTTCGTCCGCGGCTCGCACATCGTCGTGCCCAAATTGTTCGATCACGGGTTCGCCTATTTCTTCCAGCTCCCCGACGGCCGCATCTTCTTCGCGGTGCCCTATGAGCGCGATTTCACCCTGATCGGCACCACCGATCGCGATCAGGACAGCCCCGAGCGCCCGCCCACCGCGAGCGATGAGGAGATTCGCTACCTCTGCGAGGGCGCCAACCAGTATTTCACCCGATCGATCGGTCCCGGCGACGTGGTGTGGAGCTATACCGGCGTGCGCCCGCTGGTCGATGACGGCTCCGGCAAGCCCGAGGCGGCGACGCGCGGCTATCGACTCGAACTCGACGGCGGTGACGGGGAACCCGTGCTGCTCTCGGTGTTCGGCGGCAAGATCACGACCTTCCGCAAGCTTTCCGAGCACGCGCTCGAACGGTTGAAGCCTTTCTTTCCGAAGATGGCCCCGGCCTGGACGGCGCGTGCGCATCTGCCGGGCGGCGACATGGCGGATGCGGATTTCGACCAGTTCCTCGGCGACCTGCGCGCGCGCTACCGGTGGCTGCCGTCGGACCTCGCCAAGCACTACGCCCGGCTTTACGGCACGCGGGCGCATGATCTGATCGGCAGCGCCACCTGCCTCGACGAGCTCGGGACGGCGTTCACGCAGCTCTTCCGGGAGCGGGAAGCCCGCTTCCTCATAGAGAATGAATGGGCGCGAACGGCGGAAGACCTGATGGAACGGCGCACGAAACACGGCCTGCATATGAGCGACGCCGAGAAGCGGGCCTTCAGCGGCTGGTTCGAGGGCCAGCAGGCTGCGGCGTGAGCAGGAAGAATTGATGTTGCGAAGCTCCGAATTCGAAGCGCTTCTCGATCTGTCGGCGCGTGTCGGCGCCGATCCGGATCTCGTTCAGGGCGCGGGCGGCAATACCTCGATCAAGGAAGGCGGAACCCTCTGGAT
>DATLJH010000014.1:0-42244 GCA_035538935.1 Sphingomonas sp. | reverse complement strand
GGCGCTCACGATCGAGACGCGCATCGCCGACGCGCAAGGGAAGATCGTCGCGACCGATCGCCGCCCGCTGACGCTCGCCGCCGGTAAGAGCGCGCCCGTCACCGCCGCGCTCGCGATCGTCGATCCGCACCGCTGGGACGGCCGCCGCGATCCCTATCTCTACCGCATGATCGTCGAGGTTCGCGACGGGGCGCGCGTCCTCGATCGCGTCGAGCAGCCGCTCGGGCTGCGCACGATCCGCATCGATCCGGACAAGGGCTTCTTCCTCAACGGCCGCCATGTGAAGCTCCACGGCGTCACCCGTCATCAGGACCGTCAGGACAAGGGCTGGGCGATCTCCGACGCCGATCGCGCCGAGGACATGCGGCTGATCGAGGAGCTGGGCGCGAACACGATCCGCCTGTCGCATTACAACCAGGCGCCCGCCTTCTACGATCTCGCCGACCGCAACGGCATGGTGCTCTGGGCCGAATTGGGGCTGGTCAATCTCGCCGCGCCCAAGGGCATGACGGAAACCCCGCCCGAAATGGTAGCGAGCGCGAAACAGCAGCTCGTCGAGCTGATCCGCCAGAATTACAACCATCCCTCGGTCGCGCTCTGGTCGATCGGCAACGAAGTGACCAACTGGAGCTCGAAGGGGCTCACCCCCAAGGGCGCCGCGCGGCCGCTGCTGGACAAATTGGACGCGCTCGCCAAGGCCGAGGATCCGACGCGCCCCACCACGATCGCGGTGTGCTGCGAGCCGCTGCCGGGCGAGCCGGACGAAGGGCAGGAGCGCACCTCGGGCACCGCGGATACGGTTGCCTACAATCTCTATCTGGGCTGGTATTCGACCGGTCATGTCGAGGATGCGTCGCGGCTGGGCGCGGTGATGCGCGGGCTGCACGAGGAGCATCCGACGCTGCCGATCGCGGTCGGCGAATATGGCGGCGGCGGCGCGGTCACCCAGCACACCGACAATGTCGAGGGCGGCAAGCTCGAAAGCATCTTCCGCCCCCAGCCGGAGGAAGCCGAGGCCGCGATCCACGAACGCTCCTGGGCCGCGCTCGAGCCGCTCGATTTCCTCTGGGGCAGCTTCGTCTGGCAGATGTTCGATTCGACCAGCGACCTGCGCCAGGAAGGCGACGCGATCGACGTCAACACCAAGGGCCTCGTCACGTTCGACCGCAAGACGCGCAAGGATGCCTATTGGTTCTACCAGGCCGCATGGCGCAAGGACGCCCCGATCCTGCGCCTCGCTGAACGTCACTATGTCAACCGCCCCTACCCCGTCGTCGATGTGCGCGCCTACAGCAATGCGCCGCGGGCGTCGCTCACCGTCAATGGGCGCGCCATCGGGGCGGCCGACTGCCGCAATTATGTCTGCACTTGGCCGCGCGTGGCGCTCGATCAGGGATGGAACGTGCTCACCGCCACCGCGACCCGCAATGGCGTTCCCGTCAGCGACACGATTTCGTGGATCTATGATGGTCCGCGCGATGCGCTCCACGTTCGCACGGGCACGCTGACCGGCGTCACGCTGGCGAACGGCACGCGCTACGGCTCGGACAATTACTTCAGCGGCGGCACCGGGCACACGCTCAATCCCTATCGGCGCGAGCTTTATGCCGAGGGCAGCGGCAACACCGCGCCGGCCAAGGCCGTCACCGGCACCGACACGCCCGAGCTCTACGCGAGCTGGCGCGCGGGGCAGCGCTTCTCCTACGCGCTGCCGTTGCCCGATGGGCGCTATCGCGTCACCGTGCATCTGTTCGAGCCCGAGGGGCTGGCGCCCGGCGCGCGCGTCTTCACGATCGCGGCATCGGGCGGCGCGGTGCGCGATGGGGTAGACCCGGTGGCGCTGGCGGGCGGTGCGCTCAAGGCCGCAACCGTATCGCTCCCGGGCGTCGCGAAGGACGGCGAGCTGACGCTCGACTTCGCGGCGACGCACGGCGACGCCCTGGTTTCCGCGATCGACGTGACGCCGATCCGTTGAACGATCGGCGCGATTCAGTCGTCGCCTCGGAATTTTTCAGCACTCTCAACAGGTCGCGCAGGAGCGGGCGTTTTCGGTCGAAAACGCTTGAATAGAATTTCATTCCTGCTATTCTGATATCTCAATACCGCGAGATGACATTTTTAAATGTCGCGCAGGCGGTTCAGGGAAGGAGAGCAGAATGAAGGCCTTGACCCCTCTTTTGTGCGGCGTTGCGCTTTCGGCGCTGCCGCTGGTGCTGGCGGCCCCCGCGGCGGCGCAGGATGCCGATCAGGACGCGACCGACGTCGCGGCGCCTGATGACGGCCAGAGTGATGGAATCGTCGTCACCGGCATCCGCGGTTCGATCTCGCGCGCGCTCGAGATCAAGCGCACGTCGCTCAACGTCGTCGATTCGATCACGACCGAGGATCTCGGCAAGCTCCCGGATTCGAACGTCGCGGAATCGCTGCAGCGCATTCCCGGCGTCACGATCGAGCGCAATCGCGGCGACGGCCAGTTCATTTCGGTGCGCGGGCTCGGCCCGGATTTCAACGCGGTCACGGTCAACGGCCGCACGATCGCGACCGACAATGTCGGCCGCAAGTTCAGCTTCGACGTGCTGCCGTCCGAGCTGATCGCGGGCGCCGACGTCTACAAGAGCCCCACCGCCGCGATCAACGGCGCCAGCATCGGCGCCACCGTCAACGTCAAGACGATCCGCCCGCTCGACCAGAGCGAGACCGCGCGGGTCGCGGCGACCGCACGCGGCGAATATTCGGACCTGCGCGGCAAGATCAGTCCCGAGCTTTCGGCGCTCGTCAGCCTGCGCAACGACGAGGGGACGTTCGGCGTCGCGCTCGCGGCCTCCTACGTCAAGCGCTACAGCCGCGACGACGAGTTCACGATCGGCGCGGGCCATGTGAAGCGGTCGAGCACCCCGGGCGGCTATTTCGCGGGGCGCACCGGCCCCGGCGTGGCCGAGTTCGAGAATATCGACATGCCGTCGAACCTCTCGCCCTTCTTCGTCCTGTCGGACAAGGAGCGGCTGGGCCTGTCGGGGACGGTGCAGGTCAAGCCGACGTCCAACCTCACGCTCACGGTCGACGGGCTCTATTCGCATCTCGACCAGCTCGATAATTATACCGGTCTGGCCTATGATTTCAGCGGCGGCTCGATCGTCGATCAGGTGATCGAGGGCGACAAGGCGGTCTATCAGAAGATCGAGGGCGGCTTCGTCGACGAGATCGTCCAGCGCACGCCGCGCAAGGCCGATACCACGATGCTCGGCTTCAATGCGGACTGGAAGAGCGGGCCGTTCGAACTGGCGTTCGACGCGTCGGTGTCGAAGGCGCGGCACGACGGGCGGACGGGCAATTTCTTCACGACGATCCGCCGCACCGGCATGACGATGGAATGGGATCGGCGCTCGGGCAATCCGATCTACGATTACGATTTCTCCAGCCCGGCCTATCCCAATGCGCCCACCGATCTCGAGCATATCGGCGCGCATTACTTCATCGACGGCGGCAACATCCGTACGGACAAGACGCGCGAATTCCGCCTCGACGGCAGCTACGAGGCCGCCGACGGGCTCAAGCTCTTCTTCGGCGGCGCGCGGCAATCGCGCGACAAGGAGCAGAACGCCTGGGCGCAATCGTTCGGCGGGCAATGCGCCTTCTGCGGCGGCACGACTTATTATCCGTTGCCGTCGGGCATCTTCCACGCGACCGATCTCGACTTCTTCTCGAAATACAAGAGCGACAACATCGTCCGCAACTGGGTCGGCTACGATCCGTTCGACCTGATCCACCTGCTCGAGGATTATCGCACCGCCGACGGGCGTTCGCTCTACGAGCGGCCCAAATACGATCCGGCGCAGAGCTCGCTCGTCACCGAGGACGTGTGGCTCGGCTACGCCATGGCCGATTGGAAGACCGAGATCGGCGGCATGCCGCTCGCGATCAACGTCGGGCTGAGGATGGAGGATACCAAGTTCACCTCGTCGGGCGCGGCGCGGACGATCCTCAGCGCCAAGCCCAACGGGCTGGGGCAGAACATCATCGAGGTGTCGGATGTCGTGCCGATCAGCTTCTCGGGCCATTATACCGACTGGCTGCCGTCGGCGAACCTGAGGCTCAACCTGACCGACAAGCTGATCTTGCGCGCGGCGGCGTCGAAGGTGATGACGCGCCCGACGCTCGACGACCTGTCGCCGGCGCAGAGCATCCAGACCAATCCGGGCAACGAGACGATCCGTCGCGGCAACCCCAATCTGCTGCCGTTCCGCGCCAAGCAGGCCGAGGTCGGCCTCGAATGGTATTTCAACTCGCTGGGGCTGCTGTCGGCGACCGCCTTCTACAAGGACATCGAATCGTTCGTCTCGCTGCAGACGACGCCGCAGAAGGTGGACGAGGTGACCTTCCAGGTGACCGAGCCGACCAACGGCAAGGGCGCCAGCGTCAAGGGCTTCGAGATCGGCTACCACCAGGTGTTCGATTTCCTGCCCGGCCCGTTCGACGGCCTGGGCGCGGAGGCGAGCTACACCTACGCCAAGAGCAACGCGCATTACGTCAACGACGTGACGGGCGTGAGCTACGGCCTCGAAGGGCTGTCGAAGAATTCGTACACGCTGGTCGGCTTCTACGAGAAGGGCCCGCTCCAGGCGCGCGCGGCCTATACGTGGCGCGGCGGTTTCTTGCAGGTCGCGAGCGGGCGCAACGGCGATCCCGAATATTTCGATTCCTACGGGCAGCTCGACGCCAGCATCTCGTATGCGATCACCGACAACATCACGGTGATGGTCGATGCCCTCAACCTGACCGACGAGGACGAGTTCATCTACTCGACCACGCGCGATCGCACCAAGGAATACCGGACCGTGGGCCGCCGTTACTCGGCGGGCGTGCGCTTCCGCTTCTGAGCCAACCCGTGCCGAAGTCCCCCTTCGGCACATCCCCCACTGAGGGCGCGGGGCCTCCTCCCCCGCGCCCTTATTTTTGCGTGGGGTAAGTCCGGCTGCGAGTCTCAGGCCAGCAGCGAGCGGTCGATTTCTTGAATTGAATGCGCGCCGGTGAGCGTCATCGCGACGATCATCTCGCGGCGGATGAGGTCGAGGAGTTGGGCGACGCCCGCCTCGCCCCTGGCGGCGAGCGCGAACAGCCAGGCGCGGCCCAGCAGGACGCCCTGTGCGCCCAGCGCCAGCATCCGCACCACGTCGAGCCCCGAGCGCACGCCCGAATCGGCGAGGATGGTCAATTGGTCGCCCACGGCGTCGGCGACCGCCGGCAGCGCCCGCGCCGAGGAGAGCACGCCGTCGAGCTGGCGCCCGCCATGGTTGGAGACGACGATGCCTTCCGCGCCGATCGCGGCGGCCTCGCGCGCATCCTCGGGATCGAGGATGCCCTTGATGATCAGCGGGCCGTTCCATTCGGAGCGGATCCAGTCGAGATCCTTCCACGCGATCGACGGATCGAAATTGGCGCCCAGCCAGCCCATGTAATCGTTCATGCCGCTCGCGGCGCCGAGCACGGGCTCGAGATTGCCGAGCCGGTGCGGCCGGCCCCGGACTCCGACGTCCCACGCCCAGCCGGGCTTGCCCATCGCCTGCAATACGCGGCGCAGCGGGGCGTTGGGCCCGGACATGCCCGAATGCGCGTCGCGATAGCGCGCGCCGGGCACCGGCATGTCGACCGTGAAGACCAATGCTTCGGCGCCGAGCTCGCGCGCGGTGGCGAGCAGGTCGCGCATGAACGCGCGGTCGCGGATGACGTAGAGCTGGAACCAGATGGGGGAGGGGGCCGCCGCCGTCACTTCCTCGAGCGAGCACAGGCCGACGGTGGAGAGGCAGAAGGGAACGCCCGCCGCCGAGGCCGCGCGCGCGGCCTGCGTTTCGCCGCGTCGGCGATACATGCCGCCGATCCCGATCGGCCCGAGCCCTACCGGCAGCGGCTGCTTGCGGCCGAACCAGGTGGTCGAGAGGTCGGGCGCGGCGACGCCCGCCAGCACGCGCTGGCGCAGCGCGACATCGGCGAGATCGGCGACGTTGCGCGCCAGCGTGCGCTCGGCATAGGCGCCGCCATCGGCGTAATCGAACAGGAAGCGCGGCAGCCGCCGCCGCGCCGCCTCCCGAAAATCGAGCGTCGAGGAAATGATCATCGCGTGCTGCCGTCGGTGCCCGGATGATCGGTCAGGCGGAAGATGCGTTCCATCTCGATCCAGGTGCCGTCGGGCCCTGCCGCGGGGATGGGCTGCTGGAACCGGCGCATCCGCTTCTCCCAATCGACCACCGCCGGATTGGCGGCGTCCATCTCGGCCTTGCGCTCGGGCGAATAGTCCTCGCTGGCGTCGATCACCATGAACAGACGGTTGCCTGCGCGATAGATTTCCATGTTCTCGATGCCCGCGTCGCGGATCGATTGCGTCACTTGCGGAAAGGTGTTTCCCACCTGATGCCAGCGTTCGTATTCGGCGATCAGGTCCGCATCGTCGACCAGATCGAGCGCGAGGCAGATGCGGCGTGTCATGCGTTGGCCCAGCCCCCGTCGATGATGTTGGCGGTGCCCGTCGTATAGGCGGACGCGTCGCTGGCGAGGTAGAGCGCCAGCTCGGCGATCTCGTTGGCGGTGCCGATCCGCCCCATCGGCTGGCGTGCGACGAACTCGCGCCGCGCCTTCTCGGCATCACCCGTCGCCGCGAGCCGTTCGTCGAGCGAGGGCGACTGCACGGTGCCCGGGCAGATCGCGTTGCAGCGGATGCCGTCGCCCACATGGTCGAGCGCGACCGCCTTGGTCAGCCCGATCACCGCCGCCTTGGACGCGCCGTAGACGAAGCGGTTGGGCACCGCGATCACCGATCCCGCGACCGACGACATGTTGACGATCGATCCGCCGCCGCGCGCGATCATGGCCGGCAGGAAGGCGCGGATCATCCGATAAGCGGATTTGACGTTGAGATCGAAGGAGAAATCGTAATCCTTCTCCTCGGTCGTCAGGATCGTGCCGGCGTGGACGAAGCCCGCGCAGTTGAACAGCACGTCGACGCCGCCGACCTTCTCGGCGAAGGCCTTGATCGCGCCGCCGTCGAGCAGGTCGAGCACATGCGTCTCGCAGCCTTCGAGCCCGGCGAGCGCGTCGGCATTGATGTCGGCGGCGATCACGCGTGCGCCTTCGCGGGCGAACAGCTCCGCGCTGGCGCGGCCGATCCCCTGCGCGGCGGCGGTGACGATGGCGATCTTTCCTTCGAGGCGTCCCATATTGTCCTTCACTCCTCGGGCACCGGCGCATCGGCCCGGATCAGCCCCTGTTGCTTGAGATCGCGCCAGAGCGCGGGTGGAATGGCGGTGGCCATCAGCGCGACCGCAGCCGCCACCTGGCGCGGCGAATTCATTCCCGGAATGACCGAGACGACCTGCGGATGCGCGAGCGGAAACTGGAGCGCGGCGGCCGCCATCGGCACGCCATGCGCCGCGCACACGTCCTCGATCGCACCGACGCGCGCGACGATGTCTGCGGGCGCCGGCGCGTAATTGTAATGGACCTCGCCGCCATGCTTCACGCCCTTGGCGAGGATGCCCGAATTATAGGGCCCGCCGAGCACGATCTTCACGTCGCGCCGTTCGCACAGCGGCAGGAAGGTCTCGAGGCTCTCCTGCTCGAGCAGGGTATAGCGTCCCGCGAGCAGCACCACGTCGAGTTCGGCCTCGGCGAGCACTTCCTCGCACACCTGATATTCGTTGACGCCGAGCCCGATCGCGCCGACCGCGCCGCCGTCGCGCAGGTCGCGCATCGCCTTGTAGCCGCCGGCCATGAATTCGCGGAAGCGGGCAGGGTGGTCGTCCCCGTGCGTGAAGCGGCCGATGTCGTGCGCGTAGAGAATGTCGAGCCGCTCGCGCCTCAGCCGCACGCGGCTCGCCTCCCAGGAGCGCATCACCGCGTCGTAGGTATAATCGAACACGCTTTCGACCGGCTCGGGCGAGACGAAGGCCTGGCGGAGCTGCGTCAGATCCTTGCCCGGCACCGGATCGAGCCGGCGGCCGACCTTGGTCGAGACGATCGCGGTCTCCTGCGGATCGAGCGCGGGCAGGGTCGCGCCCAGCCGCTTCTCGCTGAGGCCGAAGCCGTAATGCGGCGCGGTGTCGAAATAGCGCATGCCCGCATCCCACGCCGCGCGGATCGTGTCGGCGGCGTTGGCGTCGCTCATCGGGCGATAGAGGTTGCCGAGCGAGCCGGCGCCGAACCCCAGGTTGCCGAGCGCGCTGATGTCCATCGGTCAGGGATTCCTTATCGTAATATTATATGCGGTAAATCGGTGCCGGCAGCATCGTCAAGCGTCGAGGCCGTAGAATTCGGTCGCCGCGCCGACAAAGAGCCGCGCCTGCGCCGCCTCGTCGAGCGGCCCGGCGAGCCGCCGCGCGTCGCGCACCCAATCGGCATAGCTGTCGCCGGCATGGAGCAGCACCGGCCAGTCGCTGCCCCACATCGTCCGATCGCCGAAACACGCCAGGATATGCGCGACATAAGGCGCGAGCGCGTCCGCGGGCTGGCCGGGAGTCTGCTCGGTGCGCAGCCCTGACAGCTTGCACCAGACGTTGGGCAATTGGGCGAGCGCGGCCATGTCGTCGCGCCAGGGATCGAGCGTGCCGCTTGCGGCGAACGGCTTCGCGCCATGATCGATGACGATCGGCAGATCGGGCCAGCGCGTCGCGAAGGTGTGGAGGGGCCGCAGATGGCGCGGCTGTACGAGCGCGTCGAAGCGCAGGCCGTGCGCCGGCATCGCCGCGATCGCGGGGGCGAGCGCATCACGCAAAATCCACTCGCTGTCGTCGATCGCTTGGAGCATCGGCCTGAGCCCGACGAGCTTGGGTTGCCGCGCGAGCGCTGCGATCCGGTCGGGCGCGGCCGTGCGGTCCAGATCGACCCAGCCGACGATCGCCTTGACCAGAGGATCGTCGTCGGCGGTTTCGATCATCCAGTCGGTGTCGCGATCGTCGGGCTGCGACTGCACGAGCACGCTGCCGACGAGATCGAGCCCCCCGGCGGCGGTGCGCAGGTCATCGGCGCCGAAATCGCGGTAGATCGCGGGCCAGTCGGCGTCGGGCCAGCGCTGCCCCGGCCCGCCGATCGTCCAGAAATGCTGATGCGCGTCGATCAGGCGCATAGGTCAGGCATCGTCACCACCGGAAACGACATCATTCGATTCAAAACATTCCCAGGATGCGCTGCAGCGCCGCCTGGAAATGCGTGGCGAGCGCCGCCTCGGCAGCATCGGCGTCGCGCGCGGCGATCGCGCGCAGAATGTCGAGATGCTCGCGCAGCGTCCTCAGCGCGAGCGGCTGCGTCACCAGTCGTTCGAGGCGGATCAGCCGCACGTAATTCTTGAGCCGCCGCGCGGTCGTCTCCACCAGCGGGTTGCGCAGGCTGGCGAGCATCCCGCCGTGGAGCCGCTCTTCCAGCGTGTCGAGTTCATCGATCACCTTGGGGCCGAAGCTGCCGCCCTCGATCCTGGCGATCAGCTTCTCATGCGCGTCGATCAGCGCCGCGATCTCCTTGGCGTCGCCCGATTCGGCGTAGCTGCGCGCCGCCGCACGCTCGATGATCGTGCGGAACTGGTAGGTGCTGCGCGCCAGCTCGAGGTCGGGCTTCAGGAACTGGATGCCCGAGCGCGGATGGATCGTCAGCACGCCTTCCGCCTCGAGCACGCGCAGCGCATCGCGTAGCGGCTGCACCGGGATACCGAGCAGGTTGACCAGCTCGTTCTGCGATACGAACGCGCCCGCGGGCACCGTCTTGTCGAACAATCCTTCCAGCACCTTGCGATAGGCGACGTCGCTCAGGCGCTCGTTGTCGGGCGCCGGCGCGGGCGTTCGCGTGCGGGGCGCGGGTGAAGTTGCTGCTTGCGTCATCCGTCTCTCTGCCATATCTCTAAGTTTGTCTGATATCTCAAATACGGCGATCTGGCCAGACTGTAGTGGGGAAAATGCAGATAGTCGATTTCCGCATCACGCGGTTCCAGTTTCGCCGCGATCGCGTGATCGGTGACAGCCAGGTCCGCGCGGATCAGGTCCATGTCGCCGCGCTCGAACTGATCGACGGTGACGGCCGCGTGGGTCTGGGCTTCGTCCAGAGCCTGTTCCATCCGCTCCCCGCCGAGGCCGAGATCGTCCGCGTCTTCCGCGAGGAAGTGTGGCCCGGAATCGAGGGCGGGAACGCGGGCGCGCTCGCGCATCGCGTCGCCCGCCCGCGCGGGGGCAACAATCGCGGCTTTTCGATCGCGTTCGGCGAGGCGCTCCAGCAGGCGGTGTGGGATCTGTTCGCCAAGTCGGTCGGGCAGCCATTGTGGACATTGCTCGGTGCGCGGCGCAGCAGCGTGCGCGCTTATGCGAGCGGGCTCGATTTCCACCTCTCCGACCATGATTTCTCCGAGCTGTTCGGCGCCGCGGCCGCGCAGGGTTTCACCGCGTTCAAGATCAAGGTCGGCCACCCCGATTTCGATCGTGACCTCCACCGGCTCGATCTGCTCCGACGCGCGGTGGGGGAGGGCGCGACGGTGATGATCGACGCCAACGAAGCGTGGTGCCCCAAACAGACGCTGCTCAACCTCGACGCGATCCGCCGCGCGGGCCATGCCATCTACTGGATGGAAGACCCGATCATGCGCCACGATGTCGAGGGATTGAAGCTGCTGCGCAAGACGGCGGGGCCGACCTTCCTCAACACCGGCGAATATCTCGACGTGTCGGGCAAGCGCGCGCTGATCGAGGCGGGCGCGGCGGACATGCTCAACGTCCATGGCCATGTCACCGACGTGATGCGGATCGGCTGGCTCGCCGCCGAGCTGGGCGTGCCGGTGACGATGGGCAACAGCTTCCTCGAAATCGGCGTCAACATGGCGCTGGCGCTGCCCGAGGTCGATTGGGTCGAATACAGCTACCAGAATTTCGATCATCTGGTGGAAACGCCGTTCACGATCCGCGACGGCTTCATCCACGGCAGCGACGCGCCGGGCCATGGCCTCGTGCTGAGCGAGGATGCGCGGCACGCGTGGCACCGGCCGAATATCGTCGCCGACGATGCGCTGGGCAACGCGCCGCCGCAGATGCGGCTGGGCTGATATTGATCGACGTGGTTCACCCTCACCCTTCCGCGCCCCCGCTGACGCGGGGCCGCTCCCTCCCTCTCCCGCCGGGAGAGGAGTGTTGGGGGAACAGCGCCCCGCGCTGTTCAGGCCATGCCGGGGGCATGGCCGGCCCAACACTGGGCCCGCGCCGCGTAGCGGCGTGGGAAGGGTGAGGGTAACCGGTTTCGACTATACGCACTTTCCTCAACCCTCGGGCCAGGAGCCAAATGGAAGACCCGCTAGGCGATCTCTCCGCACTCCCCGCCGCGCCGGATCTCGCGCATCCGGGCCATGTTTCGGGCGCCGCCAAGTGGCGGCTGCTCGTGTCGATGACGATCGTGTTCTTCGTCCTGCTCGCGCTCTATTGCGGCGTGCTCTCGGTGTTGCTGCCCAACCAGATCGAGCGGCTTGATCATGCCAACAAGGCGCGTGACCTCGCAATCGTGTTCGCGATCACCTCGGTGTTCAGCACGCTGACGACGCCGATCGCGGGCGCGCTCTCGGATCGCACGCGCACGCGCTTCGGGCGGCGCACGCCCTGGATCGTCACCGGCGCGGTTGCGGGCGCGTTGTGTCTCGCCGCGGTGTCGCAGATGACGGCGCTCTGGGCGATCACCTTGTTCTGGGTGGGGGCGACGATCACGCTCAATTCGATGCAGGCCGCGATCACCACGATCGTCGCCGATCGCTTCCGCGCCGAAGAGCGCGGCGTCGCCTCCGGCTTCGTCGGGGCGGGCATGACGGCGGGCTGCACGGTCGGCATCATCATCGCCGGGCTGATCGCGCCCAACATCACCGGCGGCTATCTGTTGTTCGCGGGGGGCATCGCGGTGGCCTGCCTGGCTTTCGTGCTGCTCAATCCCGAACCGAAGGTGGCGCTCGGCCCGCCCGAGCCGTTCCGGCTCGGCGCATTCGCCAAGAGCTTCTGGGTCAGCCCACGTCGGCATCCCGATTTCGCTTGGGCGTTTCTCGGCCGCTTCACGATCTACATGGGCTATCAGGCGATCGTCACCTACCTGCTCTATATTCTCCAGGATCACATCCATTTGTCGGTGGCGCAGTCGAACGACACGATCGCGACCCTGTCGTCGATCACCTTCGTCGCGCTGGTGATCTCGGCCTTTGCTTCGGGTTTCGCGTCGGACAAGCTCGGGCGCAGGAAGCCGCTCGTGTTCCTGTCGAGCATCGTCATGGGGCTGGCGATGGTGATCCCGCTCGTCTCACCCACGGTCGACGGGATGATCGGCTATGCGGTGCTGATCGGGCTCGGCTACGGCGCGTTCATGTCGGTGGACATGGCGCTGATGACGCAGGTGCTGCCCAAGGATGACGGCGGTGACACGGGCAAGGATCTCGGTCTGCTGACGACCGCGGTGAACATCCCCCAGATCCTCAGCCCCGTCTGGGCGGCGTGGCTGCTCGGCGTGTTCGACATGGATTATCGCGCGCTGTTCGTCTCGGCGATCGTGTTCGTCTTCGCGGGATCGTTCTTCGTCTGGCCGATCAAATCGGTGAAGTGATCGACTCAAATTCGATCAGCGTTGCCTGCCCCCTACCCGTCATGCCTGACTTGATCCCGGCTCCGGGGTTCTGACATCTCTGTCCTACACGGTCGTTTTATGGTCTACCCTGCGGGATGGAACAGGACTGCTCCCCCGCGCCCGCCGCGTTGCGCGATACCGGCAGCGGCGCGATCGAGGCGCGCTGCCGTCGCGCCGGCGGCGCGTGTCGGGCGCATGGGTGTCGCGCCCGTGCCGCCATGCTGTCGCGTCGGTGTCGCCTCGCTGTCGCGTCGGTGTCGCGTTCCAGTCGCCATCCCGGGGCGTTGCGGTCGCATTCCGGGCAAAAACCCTGCGACGCGCTCCACTTTCTCCACTTCACACCGCCCGCAACAAGGGAATCCGTCAACGCAGGCGTCGATGAAAACCCAAATCCGGGGCGGCGCTTCGAACAGATCGAAGACGAATCCAGGATTCTGTTTCAGCGGTGCCGAACAGCGAAGCTGCAAACAACTCTACCGCCGCCCGAATACCGGGGCGCGCTTTTCGGCGAAGGCGCGGCGGCCCTCGGCGGCGTCCTCGGTCGCGAAGCAGATCGTCTGGAGATCGCGTTCATATTCCATCGCTTTGTCGAGCGGCATCGAGAAGGCGGCGCGCAGGTTGAGCTTGGCCGTCTCGGCCGCGATCGGCGCGCGGCTCGCGATGGTTTCGGCAAGCGCGCGGGCGGTGTCCATCAGCGCCTCGGGCGCGATGACCTCGCTCACCAGTCCCCATTGGAGCGCCGTCTCGGCATCGATCGGATCGCCCGTCAGGATCATCTTCGCGGCATTCGACGCGCCGATCGAATGCGCCAGATACGCCGCCATCCCACCGCCGCCAATCCAGCCGAGCTTGATCTCCGGCGCGGCGAATCGGGCGTTGGCCGAGGCGATGCGGATATCGCACGACAAAGCCGTCTCCAGCCCGCCGCCCAGCGCATAGCCGTTCACCGCGGCAATGCTGGGTTTCCTGAGCTTGTGGATCGCGTCGCAATAATCGTCGCGGTTGCGGAAATCCCACGGCGTTTCATAGCTGTCGAGCACAGCAATGTCGGAACCGGCGCAGAACGCCTTGGGGCCCGCGCCGGTCACGATCACGCAGCGGACGTCGGGATTGCGGTCGCATTGCTCGACCGCGGCCACGATCGCCCGCGACATCTCGGGCGTCGCCGCGTTGAGCTTTTCGGGGCGGTTGAGCGTGATCGTGGCGACATGCCCCGCGACCGCAAACAGCACGTGATCGGTCATCGCCTCACTCCTGCCGCACCGCGCCGCCGGCGATCAGCGCGTCGATCGCCGCGTCGTCATAGCCCGCCTCGCGCAGCACCTCGCGGCTGTGCTCGCCCGTCAGCGGCGCGCCCCGCGCGACCGAGGAAGGCGTTTTCGAAAAGCGGATCGGGAAGCCAGGCGTCTTCACATGCCCCTCGGTCGGGTGCTCGTATTCGACGAACGTGCCATTGTGCGCGATCTGCGGATCGGCGACCACGTCGTCATAGCCGTAGACCGGCCCCGCCCAGATGTCGTGCGCGCGGAACAGCTCGAGCCATTCGGCGGTGATTTTGGCGGGCAGCTTCTCGCGCACCTTGGCGAAGATCGCGTCGCGATGCGCCCAGCCGTCGCGCTCGCCGTCCATCCCGGCGAAGCTCGGCTCGCCGATCAGACCGCCCAGCGTCTCCAGATCGGCGAAGGCCATCGCCAGATAGCCGTCGCTGGTCGCGAACACGCCGTAAGGCGCGCGGATGTAGCAATGTGCGTGCGGCTCGGCCGAGCGGGTCTGCGGCTTGTGCCCGTGCGTGAAGACGGCCAGCTCCTGCATCTGGAACGTCACCACCGCGTCGAGCATGTTTATCTGGACAAGCTGACCTTCACCGGTGCGTTCGCGGTGGAGCAGCGCCGCGAGCGCGCCCTCGAATGCGGCATAGGCGGTGACGGCGTCGGACAGATACTGGCCGGCGGGCGCGGGGGGATCGCCCTCGCGTCCGGCCGAAAGCATCGCCCCCGACATCGCCTGCAACAGCAGATCCTGCCCCGGCAGCATCGCATAAGGCCCGTCTTCGCCATAGCCCGAGATCGAGACGTAGATCAGCTTGGGGTTGATCGCGCGGAGCGTCTCGTAATCGACGCCCAGCCGTTTCGCGACGCCCGGGCGGTAGTTCTGGAGGAACACGTCGGCGGTTTTGACCAGCTCGATCAGCACCTTGCGGCCCTCGTCCGACTTGAGATCGATCGCGAGCGAGCGCTTGTTGCGGTTGAGCGAGAGGAACGAGGTGTTGATCGCGTTCCCCGTCGCGCCGCCCGCCGCGCGGAAGCGCTGCCACTCGCCGCCGACGGGCTCGACCTTCACCACGTCCGCGCCGAGATCGCCCAGCCGCTGCGCCGCGAACGGCCCTGCCATCGCGATCGAGCAGTCGAGCACGCGATAGCCGCTCAGGATGTTCATCTGTGTAGTTTCCGTTGGAGACATGAGTGCTCCTGCGAAAGCAGGAGCCCAGGGAGGCAAGCGTTTCCGCTCGTGACTCTGGGTTCCCGCGTTCGCGGGAACACAAGAAGGCAGCGGGCCGGTGCCGTTTCCATCAATGCATCACCCAGCCGCCATCGACGTTGAGCGTCTGGCCGGTGATGAAGCCCGCCTCTTCCGAGGCGAGGAAGGCGAGCGCGGCGGCGATATCCGCGGGCGTGCCGCGGCGCTTCACCGCCTGATGATCGAGCACGAAACGCGTATAGCCGTCGGGATCGGGATGGATCTTCTCGGCATCGGTGGGGAAGGCGCCGGGCGAGACGGCGTTGACGGTGATGCCGTCGCCGCCGAACTCGCGCGCCCAGGCCCGCGTCAGCCCCACCAGCGCGCCCTTCGAGGCGACATAGGGGGAAAGCAGCGCCCAGCCGCCGTAGAAGGTGACGCTGGCGATGTTGACGATCCGGCCCCAGCCCCGCGCGCGCATCCCCGGCA
This sequence comes from Sphingomonas sp., assembly GCA_035538935.1. Lineage (GTDB taxonomy): Bacteria > Pseudomonadota > Alphaproteobacteria > Sphingomonadales > Sphingomonadaceae > Sphingomonas. The sequence goes on along the minus strand of DATLJH010000014.1, from coordinate 26,686 downwards.
GCGCCGTCTGCACCGCGACGATGCCGGCATCGACATTGACCCGCTGCACCGCCTGGTGCTCCGCGATCGTATAGTCCTCGAACGGTTTCGAGGGATAGATCGCGGCGTTGTTGATCACCACGTCGAACCCGCCTGTCGTCACGAGCAACTCATCGAGTTGAGCGCGGAACGCCGTCAGATCGGAGAGATCGGCCCGGCACACGATCAGCCGCTCGCGCGCCTCCTCGGGCACTGCTTCTTCAAGTGCAGCGACCTTGGCCGGATCGTTGTCCACCGCGACCACGCGCGCGCCCTTATCCAGAAAGGCGAGGGTAGTCGGCAGCCCGAGCCCGCCCGCAGCACCCGTATAGAGGATCGTCCGCCCCGCGATGCTCATGCGGCCGCTCCCCGGCCCGCAATGGGCGCGAATTGACCGGTCGGCTCGGGAAATTCGTCGTCGGTCTGCTGCGCGATACCGGCGATGCGCCGCTCGGCCGCGGCGATCGCGTCCGCGCCGTCGAGCACCGACAATATGGTGTCGTAGCGCCGCTCCTCGCCGTGCTCGAGCCAGATCAGCTCGCCGCGCTCCTTCGCGAAGGGCTTGCCGAGGACATGGGTGGTCGACGGCTCGATCCCCAGCGCATACTGGCCCATCTGGAAATTCTGCCATTCGAACTGGCAGGGGAATTGCTCCTTGATCGTCTCGACCTGGAAGCCCAGCCCAATCGCGTCGTTGACCAGCGCGACCGGCACGCGGCCGTCGCCATCGGCGGCCATCTGATGCTCCCAGACCTGCTCGTGGAAATCGCGCTGCGGCGCGGGCATCGTGCGATAGCCATTGCGCGCACGGTAATGCTTGCCCGCATGCGCCGCCCAGGGCGTCGCGGCGATCGGCGCGACGTAGCGCGATCCTTCCGCCAGCACCGGGTGCCCGACGTTGATGTGGTACACCAGCATGTGCGGCGTGCGGTAGAAGCCGTGGTTCATCACGCGATCGTGAAGGTGGATGTCGTCGGTCCCGACCTCGGCCTCGATCCGGCGGATGAGGTGCAGGTCCTCGCCGAACACGGTCGATTGCTGGACGATGCCTTCGCACCACAGGAAGCAGCGGTCGCCTTCCCAGCGCTCGCCATAGCCGGTGAGGCGGGCAGGAATCGTGCCGACGCGGCCGTGGAGCGACGAGGACACCTTCTCGCGCGGGCCGTAGAAATAGTGGCCCGCGTCGTCGTCATCCATGAACAGCGTGTGGTCGAGCCCGCAGGTGACGATCAGGCCGGAAAAGGAGCGCAGCCAGGCGAGCCCGCCTTCGCCTTCGTATTCGTGCAGCCCCGGATGGCGAAATCCCGCGGGCGAGTGCCAGCCGATCGCGCGGCCGTTGTGCTCGCAATCGGCGATGTCGAGCGCGCGATCGACGAGCAATGTGAAGCGCAGGCCGGTGCCGGTGCGGAATTCGAGCATCCGGATGCCGCGCTCGACCCCGTCGCCCAGCGTCATCAGCCGCACGCCGGCGAATTGCGAGAGCATCCCCGATCGCGCCGCCACGTCGCGGCGGCTCAGCGTCTCTCCGTAGAGCTGCACCATGTGATCCTTTCCTTCGGCGCGACCCTATCGAAGGAGATCAGTTGCGGCAATAGATATATCAGAAGGCAGCCCGTTATGTGCTCCTGCGAAAGCAGGAGCACAGAGTCGCAGACGACGACGCTCGAAACTCCGGGTTTCCTGCTTTCGCAGGAACACGGGGGAACGAAGGCTAGAGCAACGTGCGTTTAATCTGACCCAACACCGTTCGCCCTGAGCTTGTCGAAGGGCCGTTTTTCTTTTCCACGGCGGGAAAAGGACGGTGCTTCGACAAGCTCAGCACGAACGGTTCTGATAAGGCACGTTGCTCTAGCCCGCTAGGTCGATCGTCGCCCTTTGGGCTTTACGGATCAGCCTCTTTCCACCGCCACAACATGCCGATCGGCATCCAGCCGCAGCGTCAGGTCCGCGCGCGCGGGCATTTCGGCGAGGATGTGGCGCGTCAGGCGCTCGTAATGCTGGATGAAGCGGTCGATCGCGGCGGCGTCCATCACCGCCTCGCCTTCGGGTCGTTCGGTGCGCAGGTCCTCTTCCTGCTGTCCGCGCCACGCACGCACCACCTCGAAGCCCGGCGCGGCCAGGAGGACGAGACGGTCGATCCGGTCGAACAGCGGCCGATAATGCGCAAGCGCCTCGTTGGCGTAGCTGCGCCACGCTGCGCCCTCGTCCTCACGCCGTTCGAGATCGTTGATCGGCTCGGCGAGTGCCGCCTCGGGCTCGGGTCCGGCGCCGACGCACCAGCCTTCGAAGATGAGGAGATGGAGCGGTCCTTCGATCACTGGCCATGTTTCGCGCGGCGCGCGATCGTCGCGGGCCTTGTCGAAGCGCGGCAGCGCCACCGCCTCGCCCGCGTCGAGCCTCGCGATCACCTCCAGCCCCAGTGCGACATCGTGCGTCCCCGGCGGTCCGCGCGTGGCGAAGAGCGGGTGAACGCGACGCGCGAGCGCCTGCCGCTCGGCATGGGTCACGTAGAGATCGTCGATCGAAAGGATGGCGGCGCGCAGACCGCGTTCGCGCAGGCGTGCGGCCAGCGCGCGGGCGATCGTCGTCTTGCCGCTGCCCTGTGCGCCACACAGCCCGAGCACGAGCGGGCGGCGCGCAACCGCGCCCAATCCTTCATCGACCAATGCGACGAGCGCGTCGAGCGCGACGGGGTCAGGCGATGCGATCGGGCGGGTCGCGGCCATCGAAGCACGCCTCCAGATTGGCGGCGGCGCGCATGCCCATCGCGGTGCGCGCCTCGATCGTCGCGCTGCCGAGGTGCGGGAGCAGCACCGCATTGTTGAGATCGCGCAGGGCGGCGTGGACCGCCGGCTCGCGCTCGAACACGTCCAGCCCGGCGGCCGCGATCCGGCCGGTCGCGAGCGCTTCGGCCAGCGCCGCTTCGTCGATCACCGATCCCCGCGCGGTATTCACCAGGATCGCATGCGGCTGCATCCGCGATAGCAGCGCGGCATCGACGAGGTGCCGGGTTTCGGGCCCGCCCGGCGTGTGGAGCGAGAGGATGTCGACCGTCGCCGCCAGCTCGCCGGCCGAGGCGACGTGCGTCGCGCCGAGCGCGCGCTCGACCTCCTCGGAGGCGCGGCGGCGGCTGGTGTAGAAAATCTCCATGCCGAAGCCGTCGCGCGCGATCCGTGCGGTCGCCTGCGCGATCCGGCCGAAGCCGATCAGCCCCAGCTTCTTGCCGATGATGGTGCGCCCGATCATGTGCGTCGGCCGCCAGCCCGTCCAGCCGCCGGCGCGCAGCTCGCGCTCGCCCTCGCCGGCGCGGCGCGCGGCCATCAGCATCAGCAGGATCGCCAGCTCCGCGGTCGCCTCGGTGAGCACGTCGGGCGTGTTGGTGACGACGATGCCCGCCGCGCGTGCGGCGTCGAGATCGATATGCTCGAACCCCGCGCCGTAATTGGCGATCGCTTTCACGCGCACGCCCGACACGAGGATATCGGCGCCGAGCCGGTCGGTGATCGTCGGCATCAGCGCGTCGTAATCGCGCATCGCCGCGGCGAGCTGGTCGGGCGTCAACGGCGTGTCGCTTGGATTGAGCGTCACGTCATAGGCATCGGCGAGATGCGCGTGGACCGGCTCGGGCAGGCGGCGGGTGACGAGAAGGCGGGGTTTGGGCATTGGCGTTCGGCTACTATCCTTGAACTTACGTCCTTGTGCTCCTGCGAAGGCAGGAGCCCAGAGTCACGAGCGAAAGCGCTTATATAATCCTGGGCTCCTGCTTTCGCAGGAGCACTGGTCCGCCTTCACCCCATCGTCCGCACGTCGCCGATCGCGACGTTGCTGCTGCCCCGCTGGAGCACGATGTTGCCGCGCGGCTGCGCCGACGTCACGCCGTCGATCGTCGCGCCCTGAACGTCGTCGAGGACGAAGACCGGCCGCGCATCGGATTTTTCCACGGTGAACTCCACATCGCGCACCGTCAGCCGTTCGGCATGGCGCGCGTAGAGCCCCTGCGCGGGCAACGTGCCAAGATAGGTGACCTCGAGGCTCGAGGTCGGCCGCTCCTCGGGCACGCGCGCGGCATCGGCTGCGGTGCCGCCGCCGGCGCTCTGCACGAAGATGTTCGAGAAGCTCACGTCCTCGATGGGATAGCCCTTCTGCCCCGTCAGCCCGCACGGAAAGCGCGGGTCGGCGCCGGAGACGTTGATGTTGTCGAAGCGGATGCGGCGGCATTTGCCGATCGTCGTTCCCTCGGGCGCACGCAGGCGGCCCGATTGATGGACGAAGAGCGGGTGGTTGACCGGATCGCGCATCACGATGTCCGATACCACGACATCCTCCATCACCCCGCCATCGACCACGCCGATCAGGATGCCGCGGCTCGCCTCGCAGGTGCAGTCGGAGATCAGGATGTTACGGAAACCGCCATTGGTCTCGGTTCCCATCTTGATCCGGCCGAGCGGGCCGATCTTGTCCGGCGCTGCATAATCGGACGTACGGTAGGTGCCGTCGAGCAGGCTGCCCATCGCATAGCCGCTCGTCTTGCAACCGAGGATCGTGATGTTCTCGCACAGCGCCTTGCGGCCGAGCGCGTAGCTGCTCTTGAGGACGATCGCATCGTCCTTGGGCGCATTGACGATGCAGTTGGTCACGCGCACGTCGCGGCAGCAGTCGATGTCGATGCCGTCGCGGTCGGTGTCGATCGTCAGATGGTCGATCGTCATGTTGGTGACGCCATGCGCGATCACGCCGAAATGGCCGGCTTGCAGGATCGTGAAATCGCGTAACAGGACGTTGTGGCAGTTCATCAGCCCGATCGTCTTGTTGGCGCGGCCCAGCGTGGCCTGCTCCTTGGGGTCACGCAGCAGCAACTCCTTTGGAGAAATGCCGAGCGCCTTCGCCGACTGCCATCCCTTCACCCCGTGCCAGTGCGCCCCCGGGCCGGCGCGGTCGAGCCCCAGTCCGTGGAGCATCCCCCGGCCGACGATCGCGGCGTTGCTGACGCCGTCGCCGTAGATCAGGCTGTTGTGGACGTGGGTGATGCCGAAATCCTGGAACTGCTCCTCGAGATAGTTTTCGGGCGCGTCGTAGCTGCCGCGATGCGCGTCCGGGCTCGCCGCCTCGATCACCGCGCCCGCCGACAGCACGATCGTGACGTTGTCCTTGAGCCGGATCGAGAAGCACAGATAACGGCCGGGCGGCACGATGACGGTGCCGCCGCCCGCTTTCGCGGCCGCCTCGATCGCGCGGTTGATCGCGGGGCTGTCGATCGCCGCGCCGTCGCCGCGCGCGCCGAAATCCCTGACATCGTGCAGGTCGCCGACGACGCGTGCCGCGCGGGCCAGGGCGGGGGAGGCGAGCAGCGCCCCGCCCAGCCCCAAGGTCACCGCGCGGCGGCTGAGCTCGGCGGTGGCGAGAAGGTGGTCGCGCGCACTCACCGGGCTTTTCCGGGCGCGTAGACGGGCAGGGTCACCAATTTCTCGATCCCCGCATTCTCCATCACCTGCTGCGCCGCATCGGGCCAGGCGCCGCCTTTCACCAGGTGGTCGTCGAGGATGTGGTTGTTGAGATAATCGTTCCAGATGCCGCCGACTTCGGTGGTGTCGTGCCAATTGCCAACCGCCTTGTTGTCGATCGTGATCCGCTGCGGCAGGAAGGAATGGACGGTGTTGGCGTTGAGCCACCGTCCCGCGCCCTGCACCACGTTGTTCCGCACCGTGATGTAGCGCGAGCCTTCGTCGAGATAGAGCGCGATATGGTCGCCGATATCGTAGATATAGTTCTCCGCGATCACCGTGCCGGGGCTTGCCGACAGATTATAGATCGCGCCGCCGTCTTCGTAATGGCGCTTGATGTCGTGGAGGCGGTTGTAGGCGACCACGACGTCGCGATGCGTGGTCGGCTCGGTGTAGACGAGGTTCGCGGGGTAATCGTAATAGCCGCGCTCGCGGATGCGATAGGTGGGGTTGCCGCCCGGATCGTTCATCCCCCAGCCCCAGCCGATGTCGATTCCGTCATAAGGCGCGCCGGAAATGTCGTTGTGCAGGATCAGCGCGCGATCGACGTAGGTGCTGAGGATCGCGCTGTTGTCCATGTAATCCTGGCTGACGTCGGCGATCCGGTTGTTGGCGATCGTCACCTGGCGGTTGGCCTGGCCCGGCTGTGACGGATGGTGCGCGTCGCGCCGCACGCCGCCGATCAGGATGGCCCCGGCGGCGAGATCGGTGAAGAGGTTGGCCTTGACCTCGATCGCCTGCGTGCCGAGCCCGATCCCGCTCGCATTGGCGTCGGCATTGTTGCCGATGCCGAGCGCGACCTGCCCCAGATGCGCGAAGACGTTACCCTCGAAGGCGATGCGCTGCGCCGCGGAAACTTGAACCGCTGCAGGGATTTGCGACCATTCGTTGCGGCGCGTTTCAAAGCCGGGGCAACCCCATGAGCAGGTGGTGAGCGCGTCGGCGGGGCGCGCCGTCAGCGGCCCGGCAAGGAAAGCGCCGCTCTGCTGGTTGGCATAGCCCTGCTCGGTCGAGGGCCCCATCCAGCTCGTGTAGGAGAAGCGCAGGCCCTTGAAGGTGATGTCGCGCACGGGCTGCGCATAATTGCCGCTGATCGAGATCAGGTGATCGAGCCGGGGCAGCACCACGTCGGCGCTTGCCATCGAGACGCCCTCGGCGGGCTTGTAATAGAGCTTGCCCGCGCCCGGATCGATCGCCCATTCGCCCGCCTCGTCGAGCAAGGCGAGCGCGTTGCGCAGGTATAGCTTCGCATGTTCAGGCCCATAGGGCCTGGCGAGCGTGTCATAGCCCCAATTGTTGTTCCCCCAGGCAGGCTGCTCCATCACCAATGTGCGCCCCTCGACCCGCGCCACGGGCGAGAAGCGATCGGTGAAATAGCCCGTGCCCTCGATCTCGAGCCGATCGCGGTCGGGCCATTGGGCGATGTCGGGGAAGCGGTCGCCCTTCAGCGTGATGCCGGTTTCGGAGAAACTCACCGAATCGCGCGGGACTTCCGCCTCGGCCATCTTTGCAAGCTGCCCGTCGACCCAGAGCTGGCGCGTGTCGCTGCCCTTGGGCACGTCGGCTTCCCAGATGCCGTGCCCGACGCCGCTCGGTTGCCAGCCGCGCACGTGCGTCCCGCCCGAGAGCACGGGCGACGCCCCCGGTGCCGCCGCCCAGGTGACGAGGTGCCCGCCTCGCCCGCCATCCGGCTGCGAGAAGGCGAGCGGGGCGGCGAGTGCATATTCGCCGTCCGCAAGCAGCACGGTGACGTCGTTGCGGCCCGCTTCCTCGCGCACCGCCTGCTGCGCGCGCGTGAGCGTTCGGAAGGGATGCGCCGCATCGCCCGAGGCGCTATCGTCGCCCGTCGGTGAGACATGGAAGGTCACGCCCTCGGGCGCGGCCGCCACTGCTGATGCGGCGATGCCGGCGGCGGCCAGAAGCAGCCATCGTGCCTTGATCATCATCGCTCCCCTTTGATATTACAATGCTGCCATTGATATTTCAGTGACGCATATCGAGATGCGGGCCGATCGTCAAACCGGCAACGGTCGATGCCCATCGATCCGTAGCTTGTTGCGTTGAGAGGCGACGTTCGCTGCCGGAAGGTGATAGGAAGCACGAGGGCCTTGCGTCCAGCCGGTGCGATCCGGCAGAGGAGCCCCGATGAAGTAGCCCGCGCTCGACGATTTCCCCCTCACGTCGACAGAAAGTGATGTAAAAGCAGAATATTATGTCGATAACTTCGAACCCGAAGCATGATTTCTGAACCGGTCGGCGCAGGCGACTTCATCGCGCGGCTCCGGGCGATCGCCGGGGCGGCGCATGTCCTCACCGGTGCGGCGGCAGCGCCGTTCGCGACCGGATTTCGCTTCGGCGGCGGCACTGTCGAGGCAGCGGTGCGACCGGGCTCGCTCGTCGAGATGTGGCACCTGGTCAACGCCTGTGTCGCGGCGGATCGGATTTTGATCATGCAGGCCGCCAATACCGGTCTGACGGGCGGGTCAACGCCCAACGGGGTTTACGATCGACCGGTGGTGGTTCTCAGCACCGGGCGGATCGCCGGTATCCGCCCGATCCGCGAAGGCGAGCAAGTCATCGCGCTGCCCGGATCGACGCTGTACGATCTCGAAAAGGCATTGGCGCCGCTGGGGCGCGAGCCGCATTCGGTCATCGGCTCGTCGTGCATCGGCGCCTCGGTCGTCGGCGGTGTCTGCAACAATTCAGGCGGCGCGCTCGTGCGGCGCGGGCCGGCCTATACCGAATATGCGCTGTTCGCGCAGGTGGAAGCGGACGGCAGCGTGCATCTGCGCAACCATCTCGGCATCCGGCTGGGCGACACGCCGGAGGAAATTCTGGAGAGGCTCGACCAGTGGCGCTTCGACGAGAGCGATGTCGCCGAAGATAACCGCGCTGCCTCCGCCGCCGATGATTACGGGCGGATCGTCCGCGACGTCGATGCGGACACGCCCGCGCGGTTCAACGCCGATCCGTCGCGCCTCTACGAAGCATCCGGAAGTGCCGGGAAGGTCGTGGTTTTCGCGGTGCGCCTCGACACCTTCCCGCGTGCGGGCGTGGGCGCGGTCTTCTACATCGGCACGAACGACACGCGGGAACTCGGGACGCTGCGGCGCCGGATGCTGGCGGAGGCGCCCGTGTTGCCGATATCGGGCGAATACCTCCATCGCGAGGCGTTCGATCTCGCCGACCGCTACGGCAAGGACACCATTGCCGCGATCAGGGCATTGGGAACGGACCGATTGCCAGGGCTGTTTCGCGCCAAGGCCTGGGTCGATCGGCTGGCCGCGCGGCTGCGCCTCTTTCCGGCCTCGCTGTCCGACCTTCTGCTCCAGGCGGTGAGCCGGATCCTGCCCGACCAGCTCCCCCGGCGCATGCGTGCGTTTCGCGAACGCTATGCGCACCATTTGATCCTGAAGGTCGCCGACGAGGGGATTGACCACGCCCGCGCCCTGCTGTCTGAGATGTTTCCCAGCGCGTCCGGTGCCATGTTCGAATGTACGCCCGACGAGGGCGAGCGGGCGATGCTGCATCGCTTCGTCACCGCGGGCGCGGCGGTACGGTGCCGGGCGGTGCGGGGGCGTGATGTCGAGGACATCGTGGCGCTCGACATTGCACTGCCGCGGAATGCCGAGGACTGGCTCGAGGTGCTGCCGCCCGAGATCGAGCACCAACTGGTCGGCAAACTCTATTACGGCCACTTCTTCTGCCACGTCTTCCATCAGGACTATCTCGTCGCCAAGGGCTGCGATCCGGTGGAACTCGAGCACCGCCTGCTCGACCTGGCCGAGGCGCGGGGCGCGGAATATCCGGCCGAGCACAACGTCGGCCATCTCTACGCCGCCAAGCCCGCGCTCGCGGCGCATTACCGATCGCTCGATCCGCACAATGCGCTCAATCCGGGCATCGGCCATACCAGCCGCCTCAAAGACTGGCAGTGACCGTCGGCCGCTTGCCGGCGCCGTAGATCATCATCCGAGCACAGCACGAGTCGTCAGGCCGGGTCACCGGATCGGGCGATCGTCTCGCCTGCCAATCTCGCGCGTCAAGCGCCAGAAAACCAACCGAAATCGCCAATCTATTACATTATAATAATACGAATCATTGCGCTCATGTTGCGACCCTGATATCGATGGCGCGGGCACTGAAATACTGCACGCGCCGCGGGGAGTGTGGATGTTCGGACGAGGTGGATGCAGCGGTGCCGGCTCCTCGAAACGACGAGGCCGGCCCCGACGCATCTATCGACCGACGACGCATGCGGCGCGCACGCCTGGATTTTCGTGCCGGCATTTGTCGGGATGAGATGTCGATAAATTGTCTGGAAAAGACAATAATTTCATCCGGTTATAATAATATATTCAAGGGAGAGCGAAAGGTGAAGTGTTCAGGATCGATCCGTCCACGCAATGCCGTCGGGCTGCGCGGAGTTTTCCTTGCCGGCGCGAGCGTGATGATGCTGGCCTCGGCGGCGCAGGCCCAGGAGGCACCCGCCGATCAGATCGCGCAGGACGAGCCGTCGCAGAACGACAGTGCCTCCGGCGAGGCGATCGTCGTCACCGGCAGCCGCATCAAGAGCCCCACGTTGACGTCGCCGTCGCCGCTACAGGCCGTCACCGCCGAGACCATCGAGAACAGCGGCGCCACCAACGTCCAGGACGTGCTCAAGCAGATTCCGGCGGTGGGGGTGCCCAGCCAGAGCCGGACAACCAATGGTAACGACACCAGTCCCGGATTGGCGACGGTCAACCTGCGCAATCTGGGGTCGGACCGGACGCTGGTGCTGATCGACGGCCGCCGCACGGTGGCGGGTATCCCCGGCACCGCGCAGGTCGACCTGTCGATGATCCCGACCTCGTTCGTCGAGCGCGTCGACGTGCTGACCGGCGGCGCGTCGGCGGTCTACGGGTCGGACGCCATCGCAGGCGTGGTCAACTTCATCTACAAGAAGAAATACGAAGGCCTGCAGCTCAACGCGCAGTCGGGCATCTCGCAATATGGCGACGACCAGACCTTCTCCGCCGATGCGACCTTCGGATCGAACTTCGCGGACGATCGCGGCAACGTGATGCTCTATGCCGGCTGGAGCAAGGAGGGCTCGGTCGAGAACAAGAATCGCGAGCGCACCCGCACCTCTTACGCCAGCCTCGGCAATTCGCAGCGCGTGGGCGGCAACAGCGACGACAATTTGATCGCCGCGCAGAACCTGTTCGAGCGCCTGTACGCGCCGTCGAACGTTGGCCCGGGCGGCATCTTCAACTTCGGCGGTTCGGGCGGGCGCATCATCGATCCCGACGGCAGCTTCCACAGCTACAATGTCGATCTCGACGGGTTCAATGCCGCGCAATACGGGCAGATCGCGGCGCCCACCAAGCGGATTACGGTCGCCTCGCGGGTCAATTACGACGTGACCGACAACGTCAACGTCTTCTTCGAATCGACCTTTTCGAACGTGCGCTCGAACGGCCGGCGCGAAGCCTCGCCGATGCGGACCGACAGCGCGCTGGGCGCGTTCACCGGCACCGGCGGCTATTACCCGATCCAGTTCGCGGTGCGCGATCCGGACACCGGGCAGACGGTGATCCTGAACAACCCGCTGGTCCCCGATGTGGTGTTCGCCGCGGCCGACGATCGCAGCAACAACGATGCGATCGGATCGAAGGACATGAGCTTCCTGATCCGCACCACGATGTTCCCGCCGGGAACGCGCAGCACGCCGACCGAGCGCGACAATTTCCGCATCGCGACCGGCGCGGACGTCGATCTGGGCAGCGGCTGGACGCTCGACGGCTATTACCAATACGGCTTCACCAAGCAGAACCAGTCGATGACCGGGCTCGCCAATCTCTATCGGCTGGCCGACGCGTTGCAGGTCATCCCCGACGCCTTCGACTATGACAGCGACGGCGACACCAGCGAGGCGATCTGCGTCGATCCGGGCGCCCGCGCCGAGGGTTGCGTGCCGGTCAATGTCTATGGCCTCAACCCCGACGGATCGAGCAAGATCTCGCCCGAGGCGATCGCCTATCTGCAAACCACGATGAGTCGTCGGTCCAAGCAGCAGATGCACGTCGCCGCGGCGAACATCAGCGGCCCGCTGTTCAACCTGCCGGCAGGCCCGGTGCAGGTGTCGCTGGGCGCGGAATATCGCAAGGAATCGAGCAACGAGGATTTCGATCCGCTGACCAACGCCGCGCGTAACGGCTACGTCCAGCTGCTCGACACCAAGGGCAGCTTCGACGTCAAGGAAGCCTATGGCGAAATCGTCATCCCGGTGCTGCACGACACGCCGTTCTTCCATGACCTGACGCTGCGCGGCGCCGGCCGCATGTCGGATTATTCGACCGTCGGCACCTTCTACGCCTGGAACCTGGGCGCCGAATGGTCGCCGGTCGAGGACATCCGTTTCCGCGGCGTCTACGCCCATGCGGTACGCGCGCCCAATATCGGCGAGCTGTTCGCCGCCTCGGCCGCGGGCATCATCACCATCACCGATCCCTGCCAGGGCGTGACGCTCACGCAGACCGGCTCGACCGCGGAAAACTGCCGCGCCGATCCGGGCGTGCTCGCCAACATCCAGCAGAACGGATCGTTCTCGCTGACCTTCTCGGATACGCAGGGCGTGGGCGGCATCACCGCGAGCAACCCCAATATCCGCGAGGAAACGGGCAAGACGCTGACCTTCGGCGTGGTCGTCAACCCGCGCTCGATCAACGCGCTGCGCAACCTGACGCTGACCGCCGATTATTTCGACATCAAGCTCAAAGGCGCGATCAACCGCATCTCGTCGTCGACCGTGCTCAACAAATGCTATGTCGACGGATTGTCCGACTTCTGCCAGTTCGTCACACGGCGATCGCAGGCATCGGGCGCGTTCAGCGTGGGCTCGGTCGAGCAGATCGTGCGCGGCCTGATCAACAGCGGCGGCTCGTTCACCCGCGGCCTCGATTTCACGCTCAACTACAGCCACGATCTGTTCGGCGGTTCGGCGAGCCTGTCGGGAAGCTGGACGCACCTGCTCAGGAGCGGTTTCGTGCCGCTGACCGGCGACCCCTACGACAACACGATGGGCGAGATCGGCACGCCGCGCGACACGGCGAACGTCACGGTGAACTGGGAGAACGAGGATTTCGGCCTGACCCTCAACAATCAGTATGTCGGGCCGCAATTCCTCGATTACGAGAATTACCAGACGCGGTTCACGCTGGCCGACGGCTCGCTGCCCGACAAGAAGTATTTCACCGTCGGATCGAAGATCTACACCGACGCGCAGCTGCGCTTCACGGGCATGGATCATTTCGAATTCTACGTCGGCGCGAGCAACCTGCTGAACGTGAAGCAGCCGCCGCTCTACATCGGCCCGCCGATCGGCAGCCCCGGCGCGATCTGGGATCCGATCGGGCGGCGTTTCTATGTCGGCGCACGCATGAAGTTCTGAGCGGGAGCAAGGTGACGCCCGGTTGAATCGTCACTGCGAGGAGCGAAGCGACGCGGCAGTCCAGTGGTTCCGTTGAGCTGGATTGCCGCGCCCCTTCGGGGCTCGCAATGACGTTCCATGTGAACCGGACAGTCTCTAGCGCCGCCTGCAACGTAAGGGGGGCTCCGTCTCCCTGATACGCAGCCCGACCGGCACCACGGTGCGCACCCGAATGCCGATCGCGAGGCCGTCGACGACAAGAGGGAGGAGAGGCGATGAGCGTCACCAGGCGGAGCGTGCTCGGCGGGTCGCTCGCGGCGGGTGTTGCGGCATCGACGCAGGGGTTTGCGGCGGAGGGACCGTCGCGCGTCGAGCGCTGGGGGCTGTGGGAGACCGCGCTGCATGGGCCGGCGGAGGGCAATCCGTTCGTCGATGTCACGCTGGCGGCGGTTTTCGAGTGTGACGGCAGCCGCGTGCGCGTGCCGGGGTTCTATGATGGCGAGGGGGTGTATCGCATCCGTTTCAGCCCGCCCGAGATGGGCTGCTGGCGTTGGACGAGCGAAAGCAACGCCCCGGCGCTCGCGGGGCAAAGCGGCGCGTTCGAGGCGGTGGCGCCGGGGCCGGGCAATCACGGCCCGGTGCGCGTGAGCGCGGACGGCTTCCACTTCACCTATGCGGACGGCACGCCCTATCGGCAGATGGGCACGACGGCTTATGCCTGGGCGCTGCAAGCCGACGCCAAATGCGCCGAGACGATCGAGACGCTGAAGACCGCGCCGTTCAATAAGATGCGTATGGTGTTCTTCCCGAGCGTGCCCTCGGTCGCGGTCGATCCTTTCGCGCGCACGGGGGAAGGGTTTCAGGACTGGGACGCGACGCGGTTCGACCCCGCCTATTTCCGGCGGTTCGAGGATCGCATCCGGCGGCTGGGGGAGATCGGCGTCGAGGCGGATGTCATCCTCTACCACCCCTATGATCCCGACAAGCGCGGCTATTCGACCATGCGCCGCGCCGACGACGAGCGTTATCTGCGCTACATCGCCGCGCGGTTCGGGGCGTATCGCAACCTCTGGTGGTCGATGGCCAACGAGTACGACCTGGTCGAGGCCAAGAGCGTGGACGATTGGGACCATCTGGGTGCGGTGCTGCACGCCGCCGACCCGCACGACCGACTGCGCTCGATCCACCAGTTCGACGTCTATTACGACGTGCGCAAACCTTGGATCACGCACGCCAGCGTCCAGAACAATTTCGCGGTGCTCGACGACGGCCGCGCGCAGCTACACCGCGCCTTCGCCGACAAGCCGGTGATCTTCGACGAGGTGGGCTACGAGGGCAATTTCAGCCAGCCCTGGGGCAATCTGACGCCCGAGGAACTGGTCGAGCGCTTCTGGTTCGGGCTCGTCGGCGGCACTTATGTCGGCCACGGCGAGGTGTGGCACCCCAGCGGCAATCCCAATTATTCGTGGCTGGGGCAGGGTGGCAAGCTGACGGGCACGAGCGTGCCGCGCCTCGCCTTCCTGCGCCGGATCATGGAGGACGGGCCAGTTCCCGGCTTCGAGCCGATCCAGGCGTGGTGGAACTACCGCCTCGCGGGCAAGCCGTTCGAGACCTATCTGCGCTATTTCGGGAAAGAGACCCCCGACGAATGGCGGGTGGTGCTGCCGCGAGGATCCGGCACGCGCCACGGACGAATCCCGCCCTGGACCGAGAGCGGCCCGGCGAACACCTACCGCGCCGAGATCATCGATACCTGGAACATGACTGTGACGCCGGTGGACGGCGTGTTCCGCACGGCGCCGCTCAACGAGCAGCAATTCCATGCACCCGATCGGCCGGCGATCGCCCTGCCGCGCGCGCCCTATCTCGCCGTCCGTTTCAGCCGCGTGCGCGCTTGAGCCAGGTCGTTCTTTTTTTCGTCACAAACCGTGTTTTCATACTTGACTCTATTTGTATAAAATATGATTATTCAGGTCGCAGAATATAACCAAGTTTCCTGAGGAGGAGGACTTTTCCGTGTTGAGCAAGCATCTTCTGGCGGGCGCGGCCGTGGCGGCCCTGGCAACCGCATTTTCGAGCCCCGCGCTGGCGGCTGATCCGGCTGCGGGCCAGGCAGAAGCGGCACAGGACTCGGGCGACCAGTCCGGCGCGATCGTCGTCACCGGCATTCGCCAGAGCCTCGAATCGGCGCAGACGCGCAAGCGCACGGCCGACACGATCGTCGATTCGATCGTCGCCGACGACATCGGCAAGCTGCCCGACAGCAACACCACCGAGGCGTTGCAGCGCATCTCGGGCATCCAGGTGTCGCGTGACCGCGGCGAGGGCGGATCGGTGGCGATCCGCGGCCTCACGCAGGTGCTGACCACGCTCAACGGGCGCGAGATCTTCACCGCCGGCGGCGGCCGCGGCTACAACCTTCAGGATTTCCCCTCCGAACTGCTCGCGGGCGTCGACGTCTACAAGACGCCGACCGCCGACCTGATCGAGGGCGGTATCGGCGGCGTGATCGACCTGCGCACGCGCAAGCCGCTCGATTTCGACGGCTTCGAGCTCAGCGGCAGCGTACGCGGCCGTTACGAGACGCTGGCGGACAAGATCGATCCGCTGGTGTCGGCGCTGGTGAGCGACCGCTGGAAAGTCGGCGGCGGCGAGATGGGGCTGCTGCTCAGCGGTTCCTATCAGGAGCGCTCGTTCCGTTCGGACGTCATTTCGATCGGCGCGCCGAGCGTGCGCCCCGACCTGATCCCGGGGCGCGAGATCGTCGCACCCAATGGCGATTACGAGCCGCTCATCAACGGCAAGCGCCGGCGTATCGGCTTGCAGGGCGTGTTCCAGTGGAAGCCCAATCCCGATCTCGAAATCTATGCGGAAGCCGGCTATCAGGAATATCGCTCGCTCCAGGAGCAGCGCGGCCTGAACAACCCGACCAACGGCAATCACAAAGATCCCGTTACGGGTGAGCGGATTTACGACGTCCAGGCCGAGCCCGGATCGGTAGTGACCTATGACGGTACCGACGACCTGAAGAGCGCGACCTTCCTCGACGTGCCGATCACGACCTATGGCGTGCAGCGCGACACCTACGACAAGAACCAGCAATACACGCTCGGCGCCAAGCAATATTTCGGCGAATCTTCGGTCTCGGGCGAGTTCACCTATCAGAAGTCGACCAACGAGCTCTATTATTCGGAGCTCGACCTGACGACGGTCGCGCCGCGCGCGACGCTCGATACGAGCGGCAAGGTGCCCTCGATGCTGTTCGAAGGCGTCGATCTGACCGATATCGACAGCTACAATATCGGCCCGCTTACGCGGAGCGAAAACCATTACAAGGGCGATTCCTACGCGGGTAAAATCGACGGCGACTTCAAGATCGACAATTCGTTCATCAGGGCGTTCAAGACCGGGTTCCGCTATCAGAAGCTCAGCACGTCGTTCGTGCCGATCCGCTTCTATCAGGGGCCGGAGACGACGACCTCGGCGGGTGCGTTCGCAGGTCTGTTCGAGCCGATGCCGTTCACCGATTATTTCGGCGGCACCTCGCGGCTCGAGCACGATTATCTGACCGCGATCACCTCCAATCTCGGGAATATCGACGATTGGGAGCGGGTGCGCGAGACGATTGGACTCGACAAGGACATCGCGGTCGATCCCAAGTCGGTCTACGACATGTCCGAGGAAACGCTGGGCGGCTATGCCGAGCTCGTCTTCGGTACGGACGGCGCGATTCCGATCGACGGCAATATCGGCGTCCGCGTGGTCAAGACCAAGCTGAGCATCAACGGCAACCAGAAGGTCGACGGCGTGGTCGAGCCTGCGTTCTGGCGGTCGAGCTACGTCAGCACCTTGCCGAGCGCCAACATCCGGTTCCACCTCACCGATCGGCTCCAGCTTCGCCTCGCGGCGTCGCAATCGCTGACGCGGCCGAACTTCAGCCAATTGTCGCCGGCGCTGACGCTGGTGCCGGCGCAGGGCCAGGGGTCGGGCGGCAACCCGGATCTGAGACCGCTGCGCGCGGATGCGCTCGATGCGTCGCTCGAATATTATTTCTCGCGCACCGGGTCGCTCTATCTCGCGGGCTTCTACCGCAAGGTGAAGGGCTTCATCTTCACCAACGGCAACACCCAGACGATCGACGGCATCGATTACGTCATCCAGCAGCCGACCAATGGCAGGAGCGGCGAGATCAAGGGCGTCGAGGTCGGCGGCCAGACCTTCTTCGATTTCCTGCCCGGACCGTTCGACGGCTTCGGCATCCAGGCGAACTACACCTTCGTCGACAGCTCCACGCCGGCGATCATCCAGTCCGAACTGACGCCGCTGCCCAATTTGTCGAAGCACAGCTTCAACATCGCGGGGCTATACGAGAAGGGCGGGATTTCGGCGCGCGTCGCCTATAATTACCGCTCGAAATATCTGGGCAGCCTTTACGGGCTGGGCCTGGCGGACGGCAGCACACAATTGCTGCCGGTCTATACGCGCGGCTACGGGTGGCTCGACGCCTCGATCGGCTACGACATCACGCCGCGGCTGACGGTGACGCTCGAGGGCAGCAACTTGCTGCAGCGGCGCGAATTCACCTATTTCGACGCGACTTCGCGGCCGAGCAACCGCTCGATCGACGACCGGCAGATCATGGCCGGCCTTCGTTTCAAGCTGTGATCCATTTGGGCGGGCGGCGTTGCGAAACGGCCGCCCGCCATTTACTGACGACCGATAACGATAACAAAGTCGATTGTGCCGAAGCGCCACGTCTGATTAGCATGTCGCCAACGACATTTGGGGGAATCCGGTGCATCGCCCGGCGCTTGACCGCGCCACTGAGTTCGGGCCGGCATTTCCCGATGGACGAGGACAGGGGCCGATATGTCATCCAAATTCCGGAAATATTCGGAAGGCGCGCTTTCCAGCCACGATCAGGTCGCCCGCGCCCTGGGGGCCGACATCATCTCGGGCGTCTATCCGCCCGGCGACAAGATTCCGGCCGAAGCCGAGATCCTGGAGCGGTTCGACGTCTCGCGCACCGTGCTGCGCGAGGTGCTCAAGACGCTGACCGCCAAGGGGTTGATCGTCTCCAAGACGCGGGTGGGCACCAAGGTGCGCGATCCGGCGCACTGGAACATGTTCGACGCCGACGTGCTGTCGTGGAAGGTCAGCCGCGGCTTCGACGAGGGATTCCGGCGCGATCTCGCGGAAATCAGGCTGGTGATCGAGCCCGAGGCGGCCGCCCTTGCCGCGGAGCGCGCGACGCCGGAGCAGATCGCCGAATTGCGCGCGCGCGTGGAGGCGATGCGCAGTGCGACCGGGACGCGGCTCGCTTATGCCGAGGCCGATCTCGCCTTTCACCAGATGATCGGCGCGGCCTCCGGCAACACCTTGATGCGCGCGATTTCGGGCGTGATCGAAACCGCGCTCGTGGCCTCGTTCACGCTCGCCTCGCCGGTCGACAACCCGAAGGCGCACAAGGAGAGCGTGGCGCTGCACGAGGCGATCGTCGATGCGATCGAGGCGCACGACGGCGATGCCGCGCACGAAGCGATGCGTCGCACGATCGGCCATGGGCTCGATCGCATCAGCAAGTTGCGCACCAAAGCGACCTGACGCCGGCGCCCGACCTTCGCGCCGGGGCCAGCGGCCCAAAGGTGAAGGAGGGAAGGCAATGACCGCATTCGACGACCTGTCACGACGCGACCTGATCCGGCTCGCGGGCGTCGCCGCGGGCGCGGCCGCGCTGCCCCGCGCGGCGATCGCGGCACCGCCGTCGCTTGCGCCCTATCGCACGCCGTACAAGCTCGATCGCTTCGTGCTCGCGCCCTCGGGCGTGGCGGGCAGCTTCGACGAGAAGAAGGTCGATGGCCCGTTCGTGTTTCGCCACGAGGGCCGCTTCGGCATGACCTATGTCGGCTGGGACGGGATCGGCTATCAGACCGGCCTCGCCGAATCCGACGATCTCGTCACCTGGCGGCGCAAGGGCGTGATCCTGGCGCGCGATCCGGCCGATCCGGTGACGCGCTACAATGTTTCCTCCTCGTCGATCCTGCGCGATTCCGCGCTCCAGTCCACCGGCGAGCTGATCAAGGTGGACGGGCGCTACGTCTGCTCGTGGAACGCCTATCCCGCACCAGGCTATGAAGAGGGCCCCGCCGTCATCGGCCTCGCGACCAGCCGCGATCTGATCCATTGGGAGCGCGGCGCGCCGATCCTGCGTCCCGAGGACGGTGCCGACTGGGAGCGCGGCGGGCTCTACAAATCATACCTGCTGCGCCACGACGGCGTCTATTACCTGTTCTACAACGCCAAGGATGCCGGCACGCCGTGGCACGAGCAAATCGGCGTGGCGATGTCGCGCGATCTGAAGACGTGGCATCGCCATCCGGGTAACCCGATCATCCGCAACGGTGTGCCCGGCCAATCGCTCGATTCGCGCTTCGCGAGCAATCCCTTCGTGCTCAGGCACGGCGACCAATGGGCGATGTACTATTTCGGTATCGCCAAGGACGGCCATTCGCGGGAATTGCTAGCACGCGGCGACGATCTCACCCGGTTCGAGAAGGTCGAGGAGGCGATGATCGACGTCGGCCCGCCCGGATCAATCGACGAGAAACACGCGCACAAGCCGGCGGTCATCCATCACGACGGCGCGCTCTATCATTTCTACTGCGCGGTAAGCGGCATCTGGCCTGACGAGACGCGTGGAATCACCGTTGCCCGGTCCAGCCCCTGGCCCGCGCGACAGGCGGGAGGCTGACATGGACTGGATCAAGACCGGCGCGTCGCGGCGCGCGTTCCTGGCGGGCGGCGGAATGGCGCTCGCCGGGTGCGCCGCGACCCCGATGGCGGCGGGCGGCGGCGACCCGGTCGCGCCCTATCGCACGCCGTACAAATACGGGAAGCTGGTGCTCGGCCCCTCGCGCGTGGCCGGCAGCTTCGACGAAAAGGCGGTCGATTGCCCGTTCGTGTTCACGCATCAGGGCAAATACCATCTGATGTATGTCGGCTTCGACGGCACGGGCTACCAGACCGGGCTCGCCGAAAGCGACAATCTGGTCGACTGGAAGCGCACGCACCTGATCCTGCCGCGCGACCCGGACGATCCCTATACGCGTTACAACATCGCGTCGGCGTCGATCCTGCGCGACACAATGCTCGAATCGCCGGGGCGGCTGCTCAAGGTGGGCGGGCGCTACGTCTGCGCGTGGCACGCTTATCCCAATCCGGGCTACGAGGAGGGCGCGGCGGTGATCGGGCTCGCGTGGAGCGAGGATCTGATCCACTGGCAGCGCGACAAGCCGATCCTGTTCCCGCAGAACGGCGCCGACTGGGAGCGGGGCGGGCTCTACAAGCCCTATCTGGTGAAGATCGGCGACACCTATCACCTCTATTACAACGCCAAGACCGCCGAGAAGCGCTGGCACGAGCAGACGGGCGTGGCGACCTCGCCCGACCTCAAGACGTGGACGCGGCATCCGGGCAACCCGATCCTGCGCAACGGCGGCCCGGACTCGCCCGACGCGCGGTTCGCGAGCGATCCCTTCGTAGTGCAGCATCGCGGGCAGTGGGCGATGTACTATTTCGGGCTGTCGAACGACGGCAAGGCGCGCGACCTGCTCGCGCTCGGCGACGATCCCTTGCACTTCGACAAAGTGGACGAGGTACTGATCGACGTCGGCAAGCCCGGTTCGGTCGACGATCGCTACGCGCACAAGCCCGCGCTCGTCTTCGATCGCGGCGATCTCTATCATTTCTACTGCGCGGTCAGCGGCCCGTGGCCCAACGAGCTGCGCGGCATCTCGGTCGCCCGATCGCGGCCGTGGTGAGGCGACTGCCCGGCGTCAGCGCGCCGGGCAGCGGTCTTTCAGCACCTCGGGCAGCGCGGTCTGCGCCATGCGGGTATAGCCGGCGTCGTTGGGGTGGAGATGATCCCCGATCTGCTCGGCGAGGCGCATGACGAGGGGCTTGCCGGGTTCCTGCATTGCCTTGTCGAAGTCGATCAGCCCGTCGAAATGCGATGCGTTGGCGCGGATCCAGGCGTTGGCCGCAAGCCGCTTCTGCTCGCCTTCCTCGCTATAATAGCCCGCGCCCTGATAGGGCAGCAGCGTGCCGACGATGACCTTCACGCCGCGGGCATGGGCGCGGGCGATGAGCTGGCGGTACGCGCCGATGACCTGGTCGGCGGTGACCGCCTGATCGGCCCGGGCCGGATCGCTGATCTTGCCCATGTCGTTGATGCCTTCGAGCAGCACCACATGCGTGACGCCGGGCACCGACAGCACGTCGCGATCGAAGCGCGACAGGGCGTCGGGACCGCGCCCGTCATGGAGCAGGCGGTTGCCGCTGATCCCGGCATTGACCACCGACCAGCATTCGCCCTCGGGCCGTGCAGCGAGCATGCGGCCGAGCTGTGACGGCCAGCTCATCGCCTTGCCCGGCGTCGCGCCCGCGCCCTCAGTGATCGAATCGCCGAACGCGACGAGCACGCGCGGCTGAGCGGCGCCCGAGACCTGGAGGCCGGAGACGAGGCCGGGCGCGCGGACGTGCTTCGCGTCCGCCCAGGCTGCCACGGCGGTTGCGTCGCCGGGGGCGACGTCGAGCATCTGCGCGTGCGCGGGCGGCGCGGCCTCGCCGGGATAGTGGATACTGACCGCGAGCGTTTCGCCCGCCGCGACCGGCATCGCCACCGGGTCGCTCAGATAGGGCGCGTGCGCGGGGATCGTCACGCCCTTCGCGCCGCCGAAGGTGAGCGGGCGGATCGAGCCGGGTACGACCGCGCCGCTCGCGTCGAGCGTCGCGATCGAGGCCGCGCCGATCGTCAGCGGCGTATCCGACAGCTCGTTGGTCAGCCGCACCCGAAGCTGGGCGCCGGCGACGCCCGCGCGCACCGTCTGCCGTGTGGTCTCGTTCTGGAAGGGGCGGCCGAGCGCGTCGCGGATCGTAGGCTCGTAGCCGATCGGTGGGGCGGTCCAGGCGGCGATCCAGCGATCCTGCGGCGCGGCCGGTGCGGCGCCCGCCAGCCCGAATGCGATCGCTGTCGCGAGCAATGCCGGTATCGTGCGCATGATCGTCCCCTTTTCGGTTGCGTCTCCCGCATAAAAATAATCATATGATATTGAAAATATCAACAGAAACGGGGAGGCGAAGAATGGCTATTGATGGCGGATTTCACCGGCGCGATGCAATAGCCGCGCTCGGCGGCGGTTTGTGCGGAGCGGCGCTGCCGTCGATCGCGCGCGCGGCGCCTGCCTCGCGCAATGTCGGCTATCTACGCACCGAATGGCGCGTCGATCCGGTCGGGATCGATACGCTGCGCCCGCGCTTCACCTGGGAATTCGACGGCGAGGCAGACGAGGCGCGGGTGATCGTCGCCGCGAGCCGTGCGGCCGCGCTCGCCGGGCATGGCGACGTATGGGACAGCGGCTGGCGGCGGGTCGAGCGGCCCTCGCTCGCGCCCGACCAGCCGCTCGCGCTCGAGCCGCATCGCCGCTATTGGTGGGCGGTCGCCACGCGATCGGGCAGCGGCGCGGCGACGTGGAGCGCCTCCGCGACCTTCGCCACGGGAATGGCGCAGGACGCGCCCTGGCCCGCGCAATGGCTCGCCGCGCGGCCCGATCCCGTGGATACGCCGCATGTGCGCGGCTGGAGCAAGCGCATCGCGCCCGACGATGCGGCGATGCCGATCTTCCGCCGGGAGTTCATGGCAAGGGAGAAACCGGTCCGCGCGATCGTCTCGGTCGCGGGGCTCGGCCAATATGTGCTGCGCATCAACGGCCGACCGGTCACCGACACATTGTTCAACCCCGGCTGGACCGATTATCGCAAGACCGTCCTCACCAACAGCTACGACGTCACCGACCTGATCGGCGCAGGCGCGAACGCGCTCGGCGTGCTGCTCGGCAACGGCTTCTTCAACGTGGAAAAGCGAGCCGGGCGCTATACCAAGCTGGTCGAGAGCTTCGGCGCACCCGAGTTCATCCTGGTGATGACGTTGCTCCACCACGACGGCTCGGTCGAGCGGGTCGCCAGCGATTCGAGCTGGCGCGTCGTCGAGGGGCCGGTGCGCTGGTCGTCGATCTACAGCGGCGAAGATGTGGACGCGCGCCTCGAACCCGCCGGCTGGGACAAGCCGGGGTTCGACGCCGCCGGCTGGCGGCAGCCGCTGGTGGCGACCGCGCCCGGCGGTAAATTGCGCGCACAGGGCGCGGTGCCGGTCGCCGTCGATCGCGAGATCACGGCGGTGGCACGGCGCGCGCCGAAGCCGGGCGTCGTGGTCCACGATTTCGGGATCAACTTCTCCGGCGTGCCGCGGCTGGTCGTACGCGGGCCGGCGGGCAGCCGCGTGCGGTTGATCCCGAGCGAATCGCTCGGCCCGGATGGGCAGGTGAGTCAGCGCAGCTACGGCGTGCGCAAGGGTTATGAGATCTGGTTCGACTACACGCTGTCGGGCCGCGGTGACGAGGTGTTCGTGCCGATGTTCACCTATCAGGGCTTCCGCTACCTCCAGGTCGAGCGCGTGGCGGCGGAGGGCGGGCGGGAACTGCCCGCGATCGTCTCGCTTACGGGGCAGTTCGTGTTCGCGGCGATGCCCAAGGCGGGCGATTTCGATTGCGGCACGCCGCTGCTGACACGCATCCACAAGCTGATCCGGCAGGCGGTGCTCTCCAATGCGGTGAGCGTGCTCACCGATTGCCCGCATCGCGAGAAGCTGGGCTGGCTCGAGCAGACGCATCTCAACGCAGCGACCGTCTTCTACAATCGCGAGGCGGTGACGCTCTATGAAAAGCTGACGCGCGACGTGGCCGACGCGCAGGCGCCCGACGGCATGGTGCCCGGCCACGCCCCCGAATATACGCAATTCCTCGAAGCCGACGGCAGCGACGCGATCTGGCGCAACTCGCCCGAATGGGGCGCGGCGGCGATCCTGAGCCCATGGGCGGCCTATCGCCGCTATGGCGACCGGCGGCTGATCGAGCAGGCCTATCCGGTCGCGTGCCGCTACGCCGACTATCTCGAGAGCCGTGCGGCCGAGGGAATCGTCGATTTCGGCATGGGCGACTGGGACGATCTCGGCCCCGGCAAGCGCGGGCCGTCGCAGCTCACCAGCCGCGCGCTGACGGGGACGGCGACCTGGTATCAGTCGCTGGTCGCGTTGGCCGGCTGGGCGAAGCTGTTGGGGAAAGCGCGCGACGCGGCGCGGTTCACCGCGGAGGCGAAGCAGATCGCAGCGGCGTTCAACGCGCGCTTCTTCGACGCCGCCAAGGGCAGCTACGACACGGGCAGCCAGACCGCTAACGCTATGCCGCTCGCGCTCGGGCTCGTGCCGGCGGGGCGCGAGCGCGACGTGCTCGCGGCGCTGGTCGCCGACGTTCGCGCGAACGGCAACGGCGTCACCGCGGGCGATGTCGGCTTCCATTACGTCGTCGAGGCGCTCAGCCGGTACGACCGCGACGACGTGATGCTCGACATGCTGCTCGTCACCGATCGACCCGGCTACGGCTACCAGCTCGCGCACGGCGCGACCGCGCTCGCCGAAAGCTGGGAGGCCGACCCCAGCGGGTCGCTCAACCATTTCATGATGGGCCATGCCGAGGGCTGGCTGTTCGGGCGGCTCGGCGGGATCACGATCGATTTCCTGCGGCCCGCCGACCGGATCGTCACCATCGCGCCGAAACCCGTCGGCGCGGTGCCGTGGGCGCAGGTGACCGCGCGGTCGCCGTTCGGCGAGGTCGAAAGCCGCTGGACGCGGCGTGGCGGCGCGCTCGCGCTCGACGTCACGGTGCCGATGGGCACACGGGCGACGGTGCGGGTGCCGACCTCCGCCGCCGCTCGCGTTCGCGTGGGTGGCGCGGCGGTGGCGGGCGCGCCGGGCGTACACACGGCGACGCCGGTCGCGGGCGGCCTCGATCTGGTGGTCGCGCCCGGCCGCTACCGCTTCGTCGCGCCGGTCTGATCGAGCCGCAGCACCGCGACGCTGTGCGCCGGGATGCGGCCGTCCTCCAGCGCGCCGGTGATCAGCGTCGCGCCCTCGGGAAGCGCGATCGGGTGCGCAACATCGCCGTGATTGATGGCGATCAGCACGCGCTTGCCGTCGCCCGCCCGCTCGCCGATTTCCAGATCAGGGGCCGCGTTGGGGACGATCGGGGCGACGCCTGAGTCGGCGAGCAGCGCCTTTGCCGTCGCCGCCAGCAGTTCGGGATCGAGCCACGCGCCGATATAAGTGATGCTGCCCTTGCCGACCTTGCGGGTGACGATCGCGGGCTTGCCGTCGAGCCAGCCGCCGGGATCGCTGTAGCGGGCGCGCACGCGGACGTCCTTGGCTTGCGGCGCGAGCCATTCGGCCCAGATGCTGGCCTTGCCGGTGCCGAACTCGCCGGTGAGGCCGACGGGCTCGTCGAGCGCGTAGAATTGCTCGACCTCGGCGCCGAGCAGCGGCTCGAGCGGGCCGGGCTGGCGTTGGGGCCACAGCGCGTTGGCGTCGTCCTTCATCCCCGATCGCGGCCCCAGCACCAGATGCCCGCCGGCGCGGACATAGGCGGCGAGGCGATCGGCCTCGTCCTCAGTCATCACGTTGAGCGCGGGCGCGACCACCAGCGGGAAGCGTGACAGGTCCGCCTGCGGTGACACGACCGCGACGCCCTGCGCCTGGACGCGGAACGGGCGATAGAAATCGGTGAACTCGCGGATCGGATCGAAATCCTTGTGGAGCCGCTGCAGGTCGATCGCCCAGCGGCTGTCGTAGGAGAACAGGAAGGCAAGCTTGGCGACGGGGGTGGTGCCCGCCAGCGCGTCGGTCGCGGCGTGGATCTGGCGGCCCAGATCGGCGATCTCGCCGAAAACCGGATTGGGCCGTCCGTCCTGGCCGAGCAGCGTGCCGTAATAGGTTTCCTGCCCGTTGCGCGCGGGGCGCAATTCCCAATAGAGGATCGCGTCGGCGCCGTGCTGGATCGCCTGCCAGCCCATCTCGCGCGTCTGCCCCGGTTTGAGCGCGCGGTTGATCGGCACCCAGTCGACGCGGCCCGCCTGCGTTTCCATCAGCCAGAAATTGCGCTGCTTGTAACCGCGTACCAGATCGTGATTGGCGCCGTTGGCGACCCAGTCGGGATCGGCGTCCTGGATGTAATTGTCCCACGAGGCGATATCGAGCCCGCGGTGCAGCGCGAAATGATCGAAGCCGGCGTTCCAGAACATCGTGTTGGTGGTGATGAACTGACGTGGGTCGGCGTGCGCGCGGATCGCCTCGGCCTGGTTCATCACATAGCTGGTCCAGGTCGCGGTGGTGAAATGCTTGAAATCGAGCAGCAAGGCCGGGTTCTGCTGCCCGGTCGCGTGGAGCGGCACCTGATCGAAATCGTTATAATGCTGGCTCCAATATTCGGTCGCCCAGCGATGGTTGAGCGTGGCGATGTCGCCGTAGCGGCGCTTCAGGAAGGCGTGCCACAGCGCGACCGATTCCTTGTCGAACGAGGGCGGGCCGATCTCGTTGTCGATCTGCCAGCCGACGACGTTGGGATTGTCGCCGTAGCGCTCGGCCATCCGGGTCGCGATATCGCGCGCGAATGTGCGGTAACGCGCGCTGCCGAACGAGAATTGGCGGCGCCCGCCGTGCCCTGCGCGCGCGCCGTCTTCATCGACGCGCAGCACATCCGGGTACTTCTGCGTGAGCCAGGCGGGCGGCGCGGCGGTCGGCGTGCCGAGCACGACCATCATGCCGTGGCGGGCGGCGGTGGCGATCGCGCGGTCGAGCCAGTCGAAATGG
>DATLJH010000013.1:0-47507 GCA_035538935.1 Sphingomonas sp. | reverse complement strand
GGGCCGCACCAGCGCCGCGGAGCGCTTCTGGATGTCGCCGCCGATGACATCGAACACCAGGTCGACGACGCCGACATCCTCCAGAGCGTCGTTGTCGAGGTCGACGAATTCGTTCGCGCCAAAGTCGAGCGCTGCCTGGCGATCGGCGGCGCGCCCCGTGCCGACGACGTAGGCGCCCGCGGCGCCATGCGCGATGACGCTCTGCCCTGTCCCGTGTCCCAGCCCGTCCGGGCACTTCGCCTGCACGCCGGCTGATCCAATGGACGCTCGTGAATACGCGATCTGCAGGCGCTCCATCTGGGCGCGGCTTGTGCCAGTCCGTAAATTCACCACTCGCCCGTCGGGGTGACGCCAGGCAATGGCCGCCTGTTGACCGCCGTTCGTCGAACGGGCAGCAGGTGAGCGCTATCGTGACGGCGCCATGCAACGAGCGGGGAGAAGAGGATGTCTGATGCCACTGATCGGCGGGTCGCCGATGCGGCCGAGCGTGTCGGTCGTTATCGCTGGCTGATTTGCGGGCTGCTCTTCGCCGCGACGGCGATCAATTACGTCGATCGTCAGATGATCGGTATCCTCAAGCCGACGCTGCAGGCCGATCTCGGCTGGTCCGAAACCGATTATGCCAACATCGTGCTGTGGTTCCAGGCGGCGTACGCGATCGGCTATCTCGGCTTTGGCCGGTTCGTCGACAAGGTCGGCGCGCGCATGGGCTATGCCGTCGCCTTCACGCTCTGGACGGTGGCGCATATCCTGCACGGTGCGGTGCGCACGACGTTCGGGTTCGCCGCGGTCCGCTTCGCGCTCGGCATCGGCGAATCGGGCAGCTTCCCGGCCGGGCTCAAGGCGGTCGCGACCTGGTTCCCGGCGCGCGAGCGCGCGCTCGCGACCGGCATCTTCAACGCCGGCAGCAATGTCGGCGCGATCGTCACCCCGCTGATCGTCCCCATCATCACGGTCGCCTATGGCTGGCGCGCGGCGTTCGTCATCACCGGGCTGGTCAGCCTCGTCTGGCTCGCCGCCTGGCTCGCTTTCTATCGCAACCCGCGCGAGGCGAAGGGGCTCGGCGCCGCCGAGCTCGCGCTGATCGAGAGCGACGAGGCCGACGCGCCCGGCAAGGTGGCGTGGCTCAGGCTGCTGCGCCATCGCGAGACCTGGGCGTTCGCGCTGGGCAAGTTCCTCACCGATCCGATCTGGTGGATGTTCCTGTTCTGGCTGCCCGATTTCCTCGCCAAGCGCTATCATCTCGATCTGATGAGCTTCGGCCCGCCGCTGATCGCGATCTACCTGTTATCGGACGTCGGCAGCATTGCAGGGGGCTGGGCCTCATCGAAACTGATCGCGCGCGGCTACAGCGTCAATCGCGCGCGCAAACTGACGATGCTGGTGTGCGCGCTCGCCGTCACGCCGATTTTCTTCGCGCAATGGGTGAGTCATTTGTGGATCGCGGTGCTGATCATCGGCCTGGCGACCGCCGCGCACCAGGCGTGGTCCGCCAATCTGTTCACGCTCGTCTCGGACATGTTCCCGCGCAAGGCGGTGGGATCGGTGATCGGGATCGGCGGCACCGCGGGCGCGCTCGGCGGTATGCTGATGGCCAAGTTCGCGGGCTATGTGCTCGAAACCGTGGGCACCTATCGGCTGATCTTCTTCGTCGCGGGCAGCGTCTATCTGATCGCGCTGCTCGTCATCCACCTGCTCAGCCCGCGACTGGCGCGCGCGTCGATCGAGGTCGCGGCGTAGGCTCTGGTTCAGCTTCGCTGAAACGGTAGCGGCACCGGCCGATCAGCGAAGCTGAAAACGACTCTATGCGCGCTCAGGCGGCGAGGCTGTCGGGCGTCGCGTGGCTCGCGCGGAACAGGCCCGTGCCCGTCATCCCGGCGCTGATCAGCGGCACTGCCGTGCTGCAAAAGGCGCATTCGGCGGTGAGCCGCCCCACCATCCACTGGCTGCCGCCGCAGCCCGGGCAGTGGTTGACCTCGTCGGTGCGGAACACCGCGCGATAGCCGCGGGCCGTGTCGGGACGAAACATGATACGTCTCCTGTGCAATCCACAAGAGACAACCCGGCGACGAATCGTTGGGTTCCATCGACGAAATGGTTAACCGGACGACCGGCTCGGCGCCGTTGCCGATCGGCAACGGTTGGTCGGTGCGGTCAGGCGCGTTCGGCGTCGAGCAGGTCGGCGGTATTCAGCCCCAGCAAATCGATGTGCGCGCGCACCCGCGGCCAGACGTTGGAGACGAAATCGTCGCGCTCGGCGACGCGGAGCCGCTCGACCGCGCCCGGCAGCACGAACATGCCGACGCCGCGGCGCACCTCGACGTAACCGTCATCCTGGAAGCTCTGATAGGCTTTCGCGACCGTCAATGGATTGGCGCCGTGCTCGGCGGCGAAGGCGCGCACCGAGGGAAGCTGGTCGCCCGCACGATAATCCCCGCGCAGGATCGCCTTGGCGATGATCGCGCGCAGCTTGAGATAGACCGGGCTATCGTCGCTCTTCAGGGCCGTCATGCTGCCTTAATACACCAATTGCCCGGCGCGTCCAGAGATCATTCTGTCCAATAGCGGACGATCGTGTCCATTTCCGGACGTGGGCGCTCCTCGGGCGGCCTGCCAGGCGTGCCGAGGAACAGGAAGCCGGCGATCCGCTCGGGCGCGGCGCCGAAGGCATCGCGCACCCGGTCCGAATAGGCCGCCCAGCCGGTCAGCCAGCCGCCGGCGAAGCCCGTCGCGGTCGCGGCGTGGAGCAGATTCATGCACGCCGCGCCTGCGGACAATTCTTGCTCCCATAGCGGAATGTGGCTCTCCGGCTTGGGCGAGGACAGCGCCACCACCAGCACCGGCGCCTGCCGCGCGAACTGTTCGACCGCCTCGCGCTCGAGCCGCTTCGCTTCCGGCCGCTCGGCCAGATAGGCGTCGTGAAGCAACGCGGCGAAGGCGTCGCGCCGCTCGTCCGGCACCACCACGAAACGCCACGGCGCGAGCTTACCGTGATCGGGCGTGCGCGCGGCGATCGTCAGGATCCGCTTGAGCTGCGCCGCGTCGGGGCCGGGCGCGATCAGATCGCGGGGCTTGCCCGATCGGCGGGTGGAAAGGAGCGCGAGCGGGGAGGAGCGGTCGTTGAGCGTCATGCCGCAACAGCTAAGCATCGGAAGCGTCGGCAACAACCGGCTTCACACCGCGCGATTCGCCGCTAGGTTGCCTCGTCATATCGCCGCATTCGACGGCGCACATGATTTCGGGGAGATTCCTGATGGTGGACACGCCGACCGCGGACAATCCGCGAGAGCCGGATATCACGCACGTCAATCCGGCGAAGGAGAAGACCTGGTTCGGGCATCCGCGCCAGCTCGCGCGCCTGTTCTCGACCGAGGCGTGGGAGCGCTTCGGCTATTACGGCATGCGGGCGCTGCTGACGCTCTATCTCACCAAGCATTTCATCTTCGGCGATCGCGAGGCGACCGGGCTCTACGGCGGCTATACCGCGCTCGTCTATCTGACTCCGCTCGTCGGCGGCTATCTGGCGGACCAGTATCTGGGCTCGAAACGCTCGGTGAAGTTCGGCGCGATCATGATGGCGGTCGGCTATTTCATCCTCTGCTTCGGCGGCCCCACCGCGCAGCCTTATGCGACGATCGACGGCCAGCGCTACGAAGTGCAGGTCTCCAACTTCTCCGACGGCCCCTCGAGCAGCGACGACGAAGTCCGCTATCTCGTCGACAACGGCCAGCGCTACGCGATCCAGGGCAATGCCGACGGCAGCGTCGCGCTGATGAACGCCGACGGCTCGGTCGCGCGCACGGTCGCCAAGGACTCGTTCGAATCGGGCGGCCAGCGCAGCCCCTTCTACGTCGCGATCCTGCTCGCGGCGCTGTCGATCATCTCGATCGGCAACGGCTTCTTCAAGCCCAACATCTCGACCATGGTCGGCGAGCTCTACGACAAGGGCGACCGACGCCGCGATTCGGGCTTCACCATCTTCTACATGGGGATCAACTGCGGTTCGATCGGCGGCCAGTTCATCTGCCCGATCGCCGCCGACATGTTCGGCTGGTGGGCGGGCTTTCTCGTCGTCGGGGTGGGCATGCTGATCTCGTGGACGCTGATCCAGTTCGATCGCGGGCTGCTCGACGGCTATGGCGAGCCGCCGCTGCGCACCGGCCCCGATCGGACGATGCTGATCTATCTGTGCGCGGTGCTCGCGGTGCCGGTTTTCTACTTCCTGTTCGTCAACCTGATGAACGCGCCCGAGCCGCATCCGGGGTCGGGCATCGTCGGCTACATCCTGACGCTGCCGTTGATGGGCAAGCTCCTGTTCGGCTCGTTCCTGATCGGCGTGCCCGCGATCCTGATCTGGTCGTGGATCGAGGGCAGCAAGGCCGAGTTCCAGATGATGGTCGCGGCGATGGTACTCGTCACCTTCAACGTCGTATTCTGGACGCTGTTCGAGCAGGCGGGGTCGTCGCTTACCTTGTTCGCGGATCGCAACACCGAGTTGAGCGTGTTCGGGCTGTTCACCCTCTCCGCGCCGCAGACGCAGAATTTCAACCCGCTTTCGATCGTCATTTTCGCGCCGCTGCTCACCTTGCTCTGGGGTGCGCTCGCGCGGCGCAACCTCGAACCCTCGATCCCCGTCAAGTTCGCGATCGCGTTGATGGGCGTGGGCGCGGGCTTCCTGTTCCTCGTCTGGGGCACCACCTTCGCCGGGCCCGACTTCAAGGTCGGCCTGTGGTGGCTCGCCGGGCTCTACCTGATCCACTCGTTGGCGGAGCTGTGCATCTCGCCGGTGGGCCTGTCGATGATCACCAAGCTCTCGATCGCGCGCATCGTCGGGCTGATGATGGGCGTGTGGTTCCTCTCGATCTCGGTCGCGCAGTATGTGGCCGGCGTGGTCGCGCAGGTCGCGAGCGTCGAGACGGTGGGCGGGCAGGTCACCAACCTCCAGGTCAGCCTCGACACCTACACCGCGGTGTTCGTGAAGATCGGCTGGATCGCGGTCGGCATCGGGTTGTTCCTGCTGCTGCTCTCGCCCCTCATCAAGAAGTGGATGCACGGCGTGCAGTAACGTGCCGAAGCGGTTCGCCCTCACCCTTCCGCGCACCCGCTTTTGCGGGCGCGCCCCTTCCCTCTCCCGCTGGGAGAGGGAAGGGGCGCGCTCGGCGTAGCCTGGGAAGGGTGAGGGTGACCCGCGCAAGCCGATTTAGGCTCGGCCGAACCTGTGTTAGCCTCCTCGGCAAACCCAATCGGGGAGCCTCATGATGGACGGAACGGGCATGGTCTTGGCGGCGGCGGTCGCGTTCGTGGGCACGCATTTCCTGATGTCGCATCCGCTACGCGCGCCGCTGGTGCGCGCACTGGGGCAGCGCGGCTTTCTAGGCGTCTACGTGATCGTCTCGTTCGCGACGCTCGGCTGGCTCGCTTACGCCTATGTCACCACGCCGGCGGGCGCGCCGCTCTGGCCGGTGGGCGACACGCTGTGGGCAATCGTCTCGGCGGTGATGCTGGTCGCGAGCATCCTGTTTGTCGGCTCGCTCGTCGGCAACCCGGCCTTCCCCGATCCGCGCAACCAGACGCGCATGCCCGGTGAGCCGCGCGGCGTGTTCGCGGTGACGCGCCACCCGATGATGTGGGGCTTCGGCCTGTGGGGCCTCGCCCACATCGCGGTCTTTCCCGATCCCTCGAACGTCGTCCTCGCCGGCGCGATCGTGGTGCTCGCGCTCGTCGGCGCCGCGTTGCAGGACAGGAAGAAGGAGCGGCTCCAGCCCGACATCTGGCGCGCGTGGGAAGCCAAGACGAGCTACTGGCCCTTCGCCGCGATCCTCGCCGGCCGCGCGCGGTTCGGCGGTTTCCGCCCGCACGATTGGGCCGGCGGCCTCATCCTGTGGCTCGCCGCGACCTGGGCGCACCTGCCGATCGCCGGCTGGGCCGCGGGCATCTGGCGCTGGATTTGATGGTTCCTTTGGGAAATGCGCCTGAAGGCGCATTTCCAGTAGCGGCACCGGCCCACTCCCCCACCCGACCACCCATGGGATAATCGCATTGGGAGGCCGGGTGGGGGAGCGGGCGGAAGCGTCCAAGGTTCCGGCGATGCGCAGCACCGTTGGAATGGCGCTGGAGGGCGGTGCCGTTCTCCACGAAAGCCCCCACGGATCGTTTCGCGCTCTCGGCGGTTTGCCTCTTGGGATGCACCGTCTGGCGCTAAGCGGGGAACCGTTACGGCACTACAACCATAGCCGGTGGTTGGGCGCGCGCACCGGGGTCTTGCGGCGCCGGGCAGTTTGAAAGGAAACGGCTATGCGCTTGAGAACGATTCTGCTGGCGGGAATGGGCGCGATAGTGCTCACCGCCTGCGCCAAGAAGGAAGAGGTGGCCGCCGCGCCGCCCCCGCCGCCGCCGCCGGGCGCTGTCGCCGGCAGCATCGCGGCCGATCGCGACGGCGATGGCATCGTCGACGGCTATTACACCGCCGACGGCATGTATCACGCCAATGCGGTGCCCATGCCGCCGCCCCCGCCGCCGCCCGCCCCCACCGGTGTGGGAGAGAGAGGCTGAGCAATCCGGTTCGGGGAGCGCGGCGGTTTCGCGCTCCCCATCTTCTCGTCGCCGCCTTCGCCATGTCGCTTGCGCCGTCCGGCACCGCCTCGGCGGCAGCACCTTTGCGCGCCGTCGCCAGCGCGGCGCCCGATGCGGTGGTCGCCGCGGCAATCAAGGACGAGGCCGGCGGCGATCTCAAACGCTTCTATCGCCACCGCGGCTACCGGCCCTTGTGGGTGGAGGGCCGCCGGCTCGGCCCGCAGGCCGAAAAGTTGGTCAGCTATCTCGCGACCGCGTGGCTCGATGGCCTCAAGCCCAAATCCTACGATCCCGACGAGCTGGTCGAGGCGATCGGGAAGGCGCGGGACGGCGATCCCAAGGCGCTCGCCGAGGCCGAGCTCGCGCTTTCCGAAACCTTCGCCAATTATGTCCGCGACCAGCGCCGCCCAAGCCGCGACGTCGACATCATCTATGCCGACAAGAAGCTGAAACCGGGCAAGCTCAAGACCGAGCAGGTGCTGATCGCCGCCTCCTTCCCCAAATCCTTCACCAATTATGTCGACGACATGGGGTGGATGAGCGAGAAATACGTCATGCTCCGCGGCCTGATGGCCCGTGCCGCGGCGGCGCGAGCGCCTGCGCCCGAGATCGCCCGGCTGCGCATCAACATGGATCGCGCACGCATCCTGCCCAGCCCCTGGGTCCGCCATGTCGAGGTCGACGCCTCGTCGGGGCGGCTGTGGTATTATGAGGCGGGCAAGCAGGTCGGCACGATGCGCGTCGTGGTCGGCGCCAAGGAAACGCAGACGCCGATGCTGGTGGGCGCGCTCACCTGGGCGATCGTCAATCCGTACTGGAACGTCCCCACCTATCTCGCGCGCGGCAGCATCGCGAAGAAGGTCGCGTCCGGCCGCTCGCTGAAGGCGATGCACATCGAGGCGCTGTCGGATTGGACGCCGCAGGCGCAGGTCGTCCCGGCCTCCCAGATCAACTGGCCCGCGGTGGTCTCGGGGGCGCAGGACATCCGCCTGCGCCAGCTTCCCGGGCCTTATAATTCGATGGGCAAGGTCAAGTTCCTGTTCCCCAATGACGAGGGCATCTACCTCCACGACACCCCCGAGCGCGACCTGCTCAGGAAGAGCGACCGCCATTTCAGCAACGGCTGCATTCGCCTCGAAAAGGCGATGGAGCTCGGCCGCTGGCTGCTCCAGCGCCCCGTGCCGACGAAGGACAAGAAACCCGAGGACGCGATCCCGCTCCCCGTCTCGGTCCCCGTCTACCTCACCTACATCACCGCCGAGGACACGAAGAAGGGCGTCTCTTTCCGCCCCGACGTCTACGGACGGGATTTCCAGGCGGATTGACCGATTTCTCTCCCCTCCCTTTCAAGGGAGGGGATCAAGGGGTGGGTGAGCCGAGGCTCGATGCCTCGGCTCGGCTGTCTTCAGAGGGCAATCGCAGCGGCCCCCTACCGCACATCTCCCTCCAGCAGCGCATCCGCTTCGCCCGGCGCCGGGTCGTCCGGGTGCCGCCGCCCCACGGTCGCGGTCACGGCGATGTCCATCGCGATGTTGCCCACGGTGCGCACCAGGTCGGGCAGCGTCTCGACCGCGACCAGTAGCCCCAGCGCGGTAATCGGGCTGCCCATCGCGATGCAGATCGGCGCGATCGAGCTGATGTAGCTCACCGCCCCCGGCAATCCCACCGCGCCCATCGTCGTCACCGCCGCCACCGCGATCCCCGCGGCGATCTGCGCAGGGCCCAGATGCACGCCGTAGAGGTGGGCGACGTAGATCGCGACCGCGAGGTTCATCGGCGGCCCGGTCACGCGGAAGATCGCGACCGCCAGCGGCAGCACGATCCCGCTCTTGGCCACCGGCACGCCCAGCTCCTCGGTCGCGCGCAGCATCGCAGGCAGCGAGGCGAGCGAGCTCTGCGTGCTGATCGCGACCGCATGGCTCGGCCCCGTCGCGCGCACGAAGCGGCCGAACGGAATCCGCCCGCCGATCGCGCCGAACGGAAAGGCGAGCAGCCACACCACAACGCCCACCGCGGAGACGATCGCGACATAATGGAGCAGCACGCCGATCGCCGACGTCCCCGCCTTCGCCCCGAACACCAGCGCCAGCGCGAACACCCCGATCGGCCCCAGCCACAGCACCCAGTTGATCACCACCACCATGGCGTCGGCGATGATCTGGAAGAAGCCGGTCATCCGCTCGCGCTGTTCGGCGGGCAACCGGGTGAGCGCGAAGCCGAAGACGAGCGCGAACACGATCAGCGGCAGGAAGGCGTCGTTGGCCGCCGCGGTGACGACGTTGGAGGGCACCAAAGTTTCGATGAACTGCGAGAACGGCGCAATCTCGCCCACCGGCCCCGCATGCGCGATCGCATCCTGGAGTCCGGCTGCCGCACCGCCGGGAATCGGGAACAGGTCGAGCAGCAGCGGCGTCACGATCGCCGCCAGCGCGGAGGCCGCCCACAGCAGGACGACGAACGTGACGAGCGCGCGCGCCGTCAGCCGCCCCGCGCGCGCCGCCTCCGCGCCCTGCGCGACGCCGTTCACGAGCAGGGCGACCACCAGCGGGATGATCGTCATCTGCAATCCGTTGAGCCACGCCGTGCCGATCGGCTGTGCGACTCCCGTGACCCGCGGCACCCAATCGGGCCGGGCCGCGGCGATCAGGATGCCGATCGCCAGCCCGACGGCGAGCGCAAGCAGGATACGGGTGGTCTTGGACATGCTCGCGCTTGCTCCTCTTAGTCGCTATCAGGGCGCAAAAGCGGACATAGCGGATCGGACGGCGCGCAATGGCAAGAAAATATTTCGGCACCGACGGCATCCGGGGCCTCACCAATGCCGCGCCGATGACGGCCGAGATGGCGATGAAGGTCGGCATGGCCGCGGGTGCGCATTTCGTGCGCGGCGAGCACAAGCACCGCGTGGTGATCGGCAAGGACACGCGCCTTTCGGGCTATATGCTCGAAAACGCGATGGTCGCGGGCTTCACCGCGGTGGGGATGGACGTGGTGCTGGTCGGGCCGATGCCGACGCCCGCGGTGGCGATGCTGACGCATTCGATGCGCGCCGATCTGGGCGTGATGATCTCGGCCAGCCACAATCCCTTCGCCGACAACGGCATCAAGCTGTTCGGGCCGGACGGCTATAAATTGTCGGATGAGGACGAAGCCGCGATCGAGGCGCTGATCGATGGAGAGGTCCCGCTCGCGCCCGCGGCCGACATCGGCCGTGCGCGCCGCGTCGAGGATGCGCGCGGCCGCTACATCCACGCCGCCAAAATGACCTTTCCGCAGGCGCTGACGCTCGAAGGCCTCAAGATCGTCGTCGATTGCGCCAACGGCGCGGCCTATCAGGTCGCGCCCTCGGCCTTGTGGGAATTGGGCGCGCAGGTCGTCGCGATCGGAATCGAGCCCAACGGCAAGAACATCAACAAAGGCGTCGGCTCGACCGCGCCCCAGACGATGTGCGAGACGGTCGCGGCATCGGGCGCGCATCTCGGCATCGCGCTCGACGGCGACGCCGACCGCCTGATCGTGTGCGACGAGGCCGGCCGCATCGTCGACGGCGATCAGCTGATGGCGACGATCGCGACCAGCTGGGCCAGGCGCGGGCTGCTGCGCGGCGGCGGGCTGGTGGCGACGGTGATGTCCAACCTCGGCCTCGAACGCCATCTGGCGGCGCAGGGGCTGGGGCTGCTCCGCACCCGGGTCGGCGACCGCCACGTGCTCGAGGCGATGCGCCGCGACGACTACAATGTCGGCGGCGAGCAATCGGGACACATCATTCTCTCGGATTACGCCACCACCGGCGACGGGCTGGTGGCCGCGCTCCAGATCCTCGGCGAACTCGTCCAGGCCGGCGCCCCCGCGAGCCATGTGCTCCACCGCTTCGATCCGGTGCCGCAGCTCCTCAAGAACGTCCGCTTCAAGGGCGGCAAGCCGCTCGACGACGCCCGCGTGCAGGATGCGATCGCTGCCGCAGAGGCCGAATTGAACGGGGCGGGCCGCCTCGTCATCCGCCCCTCGGGCACCGAGCCCGTCATCCGCGTCATGGCCGAAGGCGACGATTCGGCGCAGGTCGAGGCCGTGGTCAACCGCATCTGCGCGGCAGTGGAGATGGCTGCGGCGTAATGCGCCCTCACCCTTCCGGCGCTACGCGCCTCCCTCCCTCTCCCGCCGGGAGAGGGAAGGGGCCCGCTCGGCGCAGCCGAGTGGGAAGGGTGAGGGCGATCAGTGCATGATCAGCCCTCAGCGAGAAACAAACTCTCCGCCGGCAGCACCTCTGCGGCCCCCGACGCCCGCGTCACCGCATAGGTAAACCCCGGCATCAACGCATACGCCCCGACCGCACCATCCTTGCCCAGCGCGAGGAATCCCACCTGCAGCCCCTTGATCGCATCGCCACGCAGCCGCGCGATATGTTCGCACGCCTCGCGGCACGCTGCCTCGGGCGCCATCCCGCCCCGCATCGAGGCGATCACCCGCGCGGTACCGGCGATGCGGATCACTTCCTCGCCGACCCCGGTCGAGACCGCCGCGCCAACGCCCCTTTCGACGAACAGCCCGCACCCGGCCTGCGGCGAATCGCCCACGCGCCCGCGCATCTTGAACGCCATGCCCGAGGTGGTGCACGCCGCCGCCACATGCCCGTCTTCGCCGCGTGCGATGATCCCGATCGTATCGTGGTTCAGCGCCGATCCGGGCGGGCCGGGCAGCTGGTTCTCGATATTGGCGACCGGCTTGTAGTCGGCGGTCTTGAGCCACTCGCGCCATGCTGTCTCGGCCTCGGGCGTCAGCAGGTCGGTGCGCTCCATTCCCTGGTCGAGCGCGAAGCGCGTCGCGCCGTCGCCCACCAGCATCGTGTGCGGCGTCTTCTCCATCACCGCCCGCGCGACGCTGATCGCGTGGACCACGTCCTCCAGCGCCGCGACCGCGCCGACGCGCCCGTCCTCGTCCATGATGATGGCGTCGAGCGTGACGTGCCCGTCGCGATCGGGATAGCCGCCATAGCCCACCGAATGGTTCTCCGGATCGGCCTCCGGCACCCGCGCGCCCGCCTCGACCGCATCGAGCGGCGTACCGCCGGTCCTGAGCTTTTCGAGCGCCGCCACATTCGCCGCCTTGCCGAAATCCCAGGTGGAGACCACCGCGATCGGATCGTCCTCGGGCCCGGCCGCCCGCGCTGCGCTCGCCGCCGCGAGCGCGCCCGCGCCCATGCCGATCGCGCCGCGTCGAGAAATGGTCGTCATGCTGCTTTCCCTTTCGGATCGGGTTGATGGCCTCTGTCCTACAACCCCACGGCTATGGCACAATGCTCGCCATGATCGTCCCGACCTCCTCCTCGTATCGCTTTTGCCGGCCCTGTCCGGCCCGCGTCGCTACCTCTGCGAGGCTCTCCACTTTCTCCACTTCGGGAACCCGGCGGTGACGATCCCGGCGCGCATCCTGATCATCGCCGGCTCCGATTCGGGCGGTGGCGCCGGCATCCAGGCCGACATCAAAACCGTAACGATGCTGGGCGGTTATGCGATGACGGCGATCACCGCACTCACCGCGCAGAACACGACAGGCGTCCAGCGCGTGATGCCCGTGCCCGCCGATATGGTCGTCGCCCAGATCGATTCGTGCGTCACCGACATCGGCGTCGACGCGATCAAGATCGGCATGATCGGCTCGGCCGAGGTCGCGAATGCCGTGGCGGATTACCTCTCTTCCCCGTCATTCCCGCGAAAGCGGGAACCCATCTCCCAACCCGAATCGCACGAGCAAGCGCCCGAGATGGGCGCCGGCTTCCGCGGGGGTGACAAGGACAGGCTTCCCATCGTCTTCGATCCCGTGATGATCGCTACGAGCGGCTCGCCGCTCGCCGATCCGGCGACGATCGCCGCGTTCGGCCGGCTGATGGACGTGGCGAGTGTCGTCACCCCCAACGCTCCCGAACTCGAGGCGCTCGGCGGAATCGATGCCGTGCTGGCGCATGATTGCCATCTCGTCCTCAAGGGTGGTCATGGCAGCGGCCCGCGCGTGATCGACAGCCTGCTTTCGCCGACCGGCCAGCAATTGCGCGAGCTCGACGGCAAGCGCTTCGATACCGATGACACGCATGGCACCGGCTGCACCTTCGCCAGCGCGCTCGCCACCGAACTCGGGCGCGGCCGGCCGATCGACGAGGCGTTCGTCGATGCCGTCCGGTTCACCCGGATCGCCTTGATCAACGCCCCGGGTTTGGGCGAAGGTCACGGCCCGATCGGGCACACGCTCGGCTACAACCCCTATGCGGAGCTCGAAGACTGATGCCGAGCCGGCGTCACGAGAAACTGTTTGCCGCCCCCGTCTGCGGCGTCGACGAGGCGGGCAGGGGGCCGCTCGCGGGCCCGGTGGTCGCCGCCGCCGTCATCCTGCCCGAACGCGGGTGCCCGCGCGGGCTCGACGATTCGAAGA
The DNA here is from genome assembly GCA_035538935.1 of Sphingomonas sp. Taxonomy (GTDB): domain Bacteria; phylum Pseudomonadota; class Alphaproteobacteria; order Sphingomonadales; family Sphingomonadaceae; genus Sphingomonas. Next base: position 34,511 of record DATLJH010000013.1, on the reverse strand, counting down.
AGCTCACCGCCGCCGAACGCCATCGTCTCCACGATCGCCTGATGGCTTGCGCAATGGTCGGCGTCGGGATCGTCGAATCGGACGAGATCGATACGCTCAACATCTATTGGGCGACGATGAAGGCGATGACGCTCGCGGTCGACGCGGTCACGGCCGCGCTCGGCCATCTGCCCGGTCACGTCCTCGTCGACGGCAACCGCTTGCCGCGCTGGGGCTACACCGCCACCCCGATCGTCGGCGGCGACGCGCAGGCCGCGTGCATCGCCGCCGCCTCGATCGTCGCCAAGCACACCCGCGACACGATCATGATTCGCCACGCCGAAGCCTATCCGCATTACGACTGGCATTCGAACAAGGGCTATGCCGCGCCCGCCCACCTGCGCGCGCTGCGCGAGCACGGCCCCTCGCCCCTCCACCGCCGCAGCTTCGCGCCCGTCGCGCAAGCGGAGCTGATGTTTTAGATTGGGTTGCCGCACCGGCCAGCTCCCCCACCCGGCCACCCATAGGATACTGGCGTTGGGTGGCCGGGTGGGGGAGCTGGCCGGTGCCGCCGCCGCGCATGCGCCAAAAAGTGAGTCTTTCGAGTCACACCACCAGACCTTGCGTCTGGCCGCCCGAGGCGGACTCAACATCTGTGGGCGGCCACGAAATGTTCCGCGTCGTTAACGATTTCGTAACCCTGCTCGTTAACTAAACTCTGCTTGACGCTTCGGCGCCGGCTCGCCCTTTTGCCCGTCCAAGACAGGGGTTTTTGAAGATGGCGGTACTCGAAAAGGTCCGGGCGCGGACGCCCGAAGCGACGTCGGCGCTGCCGCTCGATTCGATCCTGCGCGGCGATTGCATCGCGGAAATGAAGAAGCTGCCGGCGAAATCGGTCGACATGATCTTCGCCGATCCGCCCTACAATCTCCAGCTCGGCGGCGATCTCCACCGCCCCGACGGCAGCCATGTCGACGCCGTCACCGACGATTGGGACAAGTTCGATACCTTCGCCGCCTACGACGCCTTCACCCGCGCCTGGCTGGCCGAGGCGCACCGCATCCTCAAGGATGACGGCACGATCTGGGTGATCGGCAGCTATCACAACATCTTCCGCGTCGGCGCCGCGGTGCAGGATCTCGGCTATTGGATCCTCAACGACATCGTCTGGCGCAAGGCCAACCCGATGCCCAATTTCCGGGGCACGCGCTTCACCAACGCGCACGAGACGCTGATCTGGGCGTCGAAGGGCGAGAAGGCGAAATACACCTTCAACTACCGCGCGATGAAGACGCTCAACGACGAGCTGCAGATGCGCAGCGATTGGGAATTCCCGATCTGCGGCGGGCAGGAGCGGCTCAAGAAGAACGGCCACAAGGTCCACCCGACGCAAAAGCCTGAGGCGCTGCTCTACCGCATCCTCCTCGCCTGCACCCAGCCGGGCGACGTGGTGGTCGATCCGTTCTTCGGCACCGGCACCACAGGCGCGGTGGCGAAAAGGCTCGGTCGCCGCTGGATCGGGATCGAGCGCGAGGGCGATTACATCGCCGCCGCCGAAGACCGGATCGCCGCCGCGCTCCCGCTCGACGAATCGGCGCTGGCGACGATGCAGAGCCCCAGGAGCCAGCCCAAGGTCGCGTTCGGCGTGTTGGTCGAGAACGCCTATCTGAAGCCTGGCGCGGTGCTCACCGATACCAAGCGCCGCTGGCGCGCCACCGTCCGCGCCGACGGCTCGCTCCTGAGCGACTGCGGGCAGGCCGGCTCGATCCACAAGCTCGGCGCGATGTTGCAAGGCGCGCCCGCGTGCAACGGCTGGACCTTCTGGCATTACGAAGCCGCCGACGGCCTGAAACCGATCGACGCGCTGCGGCAGACCTATATCCTGGCGACGCAGCCTTGATGCGACGAACGCTTTCTCGGTTGCCCTCACCCTTCCGCGGCTTCGCCGCTCCCTCCCTCTCCCGTTGGGAGGGGGAAGGGGCCCGCGACGCGAAGCGTCGTGGGAAGGGTGAGGGTGATTTGTGACCCTCCACCTCCGCCCCACCCAGTTCGTCGATTCGCCGATCGGTCGCGACGGCGCGGTGGCGCGGCTCGCGGGCGGGATGCTGTGGTTCGCCGCTTATGACGTGATCGACAACGGCGCGCGCCGTACCGTCGCCATCGCCGATTTCGAGCGCGAGCTGGGCGGCAACGACCGCGCCGTCACGCTCCACCAGCGCATCACCGCTCCCCGCGCGCCGCTGACGCTCGGCGAGCGCACGCTGCGCTTCGATCAGCCGCTCGTCGCGGGCATCCTCAACGTCACCCCCGACAGCTTCTCCGACGGCGGCGGGCATCAGGACGACCCCGCCACCGCCGCCGCGGCGGGCGTCGACATGGCCGCAGCCGGCGCCGCGCTGATCGACGTCGGCGGCGAATCGACCCGCCCCGGCGCCAAGCCCGTCTGGGAAGGCGACGAGGCCAAGCGCGTCGTCCCCGTGATCGAACGTCTCCGGGCAGCGGGTACGCCGATCTCGATCGACACCCGCAAGGCGAGCGTGATGGACGCCGCGCTCGCCGCGGGCGCGCACGTCGTCAACGATGTCTCCGCGCTGTTGTGGGACGATCGCGCGCTCGAGATTGTCATCCACGCCGGCTGTCCCGTCATCCTCATGCACTCGCCCGAGCCTGAGAAGGGCCCGCACGGCGGCAGCGGTTACGTCGACGTGTTGACCGAGGTGTTCGACTGGCTTGAGGCGCGGATCGACGCGGTCGTCGCGGCGGGCGTCGATCGCACGAAGATCATCGCCGATCCCGGCATCGGCTTCGGCAAGTCGCTCGCCGACAATCTCGCGCTCCTCAACGGCCTCCCGCTCTTCCACGGCCTCGGCTGTCCGATCATGCTCGGCGCCAGCCGCAAGCGCATGATCGGCGCGCTCTCGAACGAGGCGCCCGTGGACGCCCGCCTCGGCGGCTCGCTCGCGCTGGCGATGAAGGGCATGGACGCCGGCGTCCAGTTGCTGCGCGTCCACGACGTGGCGGAGACGATGCAGGCGATGCGCGTCTGGCGGGGTCTGCGGGATCAGGCGCTGGTGGGGCGCTGACGGCAAACTACGCCGCGTTGTCGATCCCGAGCTCGCCGAGCTTGCGGTAGAGCGTCGAGCGGCCGATCCCCAGCCGCCGCGCGACTTCGGTCATGCGGCCGCGATAATGGCCGATCGCCAGCCGAATCACGTCGGCCTCGATCTCCTCCAGCGCGCGCAGATTGCCGTCGGGATGATAGAGCGTGACCCCGCCGTTCGACGCCATCGCCGGCGTGACGGGGGTGACCGTGCGTTCGGTGCCGAGCGCGGCGATCTGCGGGAAATCGTCCGCCGTCAACGCGGCGTCGTCGCACAGCACCGCCGCACGAAACAGCGCGTTCTGCAACTGGCGGACGTTGCCCGGCCAGTCGTAGCGCATCAGCAGCCGGATCGCCTCGTCGGTGATGCCGATCGGTCGCAGCCCCGGCTGTTCGGCGATCCGCGCGAGCAGGTGGCGCGTCAGCGAGGGGATGTCGCCCGCGCGCTCCCTGAGCGGCGGGATCGTCACCTGGACGACATTGAGCCGGTAATAGAGGTCTTCGCGGAAGCGCCCGGCCTCGACCTCGTCGAGCAGGCGCTTGTTGGTCGCCGCGATCACGCGCACGTCCACCTCGCGCACGTGGCGCGCGCCCAGCGCCTGCACCTCGCCCGATTGCAGCACGCGCAGCAGCTTGACCTGCGCGTCGAGCGGCATCTCGCCGATCTCGTCGAGGAAGATCGTGCTGCCGTCGGCTTCCTGGAAGCGCCCGATCTTGCGCTCGAACGCACCGGTGAACGCGCCCTTTTCGTGGCCGAACAGCTCCGATTCGACGAGGTTCGCGGGGATCGCGCCGCAATTGACCGCGATCATCGGCTTCTTGCCGCGCGGGGAGGCGGCATGGATCGCATCCGCCACCACTTCCTTGCCGACACCGCTCTCGCCTTCGAGCAGCACGGGGATGCGCGCGCGCGCCGCCTTGGCCGCGATCGCCAGCGCGGCGCGGAATTGCGGCTCGGCGCCGACGATGTTCTCGAACCCCAGCGTGGCTGGGATCTTCTCGGTGAGCGGGCGCAGCTCGCCCGTGGTCTTGCCGCCGACCGCCGCCTCGAGCGCGCCGAGCAGGCGTTCGGGCGCGAGCGGCTTGACGAGGAAATCGGTGGCGCCGGCGCGCATCGCGTCCACCGCGCGCGCGACCGAGGCGTGCGCGGTCAGCATCAGGATGGGAAGGGCTGGGCGGCGCGCGCGCAATTCGGCGATCAGGCTCGCGGCGTCGGCGTCGGGCGACCAGATGTCGAGCACGATCGCGTCGAGCTGCATCCCGTCCTGCGTGCCCAACGTCGCGATCGCCATCTCGCCGTCGGCGGCGAACAGCGTCCGCCAGCCGCCACGCGCGGCGAGCGCCGATACCAGCCGGCGCTGCGCGGGTTCGTCGTCGATCAGCATCAGCATGCGCTGGCCGTTGCGCGTCATTGCCACCCTCTTGGTCCCGGTTCGGGACGGACCATAAGCGCAGGCGGTAAAGGCAGCCTTAAGCGTGCGGCCCATGCCTGGCCGCCGAAGGGCTTGAGGTGCCGGGGTGCGCCGGTTAAGGATCGGCGCCGACGGGGTTTCTGAGAGGAAAAGGGATCGATGGCCGGAAACGGTGACATGCAGGCGCACGAAGCGACCTACGCCAACATCATGGCGCTCCTCAAATGGGGGGCGGTGGGCTGTTTCCTGATCGCGTTCCTCGTCATCTTCCTGATCTCGTGATTCGGGCCCGCGCGTGAAGATCGCGGTCCTCAAGGAAGCCGCCGCGGGCGAGCGGCGCGTCTCGGCCACGCCGGAAACCGCGAAGAAGTTCGCGGGCCTCGGCGCCGAGGTCGCGGTCGAGCGCGGCGCGGGCCTCTCCGCGTCGTGCGCCGACGCCGATTACGAAGCGGCAGGCGCGACGCTCGGCAGCCGCGACGAGGTGCTCGCCGGCGCCGACATCATCCTCGGCGTCCAGGGCCCCGATCCCGCGAGCATCGCGTCGGCGAAACAGGGCGCCTGGCTGGTCGCGAGCCTCAATCCCTTCGGCGAGCGCGAGCGCGTCGACACCTATGCCAAGGCCGGGCTCGAAGCGTTGGCGATGGAATTCATGCCGCGCATCACGCGCGCGCAATCGATGGACATCCTGTCCTCGCAATCGAACCTGTCGGGCTACAAGGCGGTGCTCGACGCAGCCGCTGAGTATGGCCGCGCCTTCCCGATGATGATGACGGCGGCCGGCACCGTTTCCGCCGCGCGCGTCTTCGTGATGGGCGTCGGCGTCGCCGGGCTGCAGGCGATCGCCACCGCGCGGCGGCTCGGCGCGCAGGTCTCCGCGACCGACGTGCGCTCGGCGACCAAGGAGCAGATCCAGAGCCTCGGCGCCAAGCCGATCTTCGTCGAGGAAGTGAAGGGCATCGAGGGCGAAGGTTCGGGCGGCTACGCCGGCGAGATGTCCGACGAGTACAAGAAGGCGCAGGCCGAATTGGTGTCGTCGCACATCGCCAAGCAGGACGTGGTCATCACCACCGCGTTGATCCCGGGCCGCCCCGCGCCGCGCCTCATCTCAGACGCGCAACTGGCGACGATGAAACCCGGTAGCGTGATCGTCGATCTCGCGGTCGAACAGGGCGGCAATGTCGAGGGCGCGGTCGCGGGCGAGATCGTCGAACGCCACGGCGTCAAAATCGTCGGCCACCGCAACGTGCCGAGCCGTCTCGCCGCCGACGCCTCGGCGCTGTTCGCGCGCAACCTCTACAATTTCCTCTCCGCCTTCTGGGACAAGGAGGCGGGGCGCCCGGTGCTACCGGATGACGACGAAATCGCCACCGCCATCCGCCTGACCCAGGGCGGCAAGGTGGTGAACGAAAGACTGCTCACATGAAATCCTCCCCTGCAAGGGGATGGGCGACCGAACGTCAGGAGTAAACCGATGGACTTCATCTCGATCCTGTCGATCTTCGTGCTGGCGGTGTTCGTCGGCTATTATGTCGTGTGGTCGGTCACGCCGGCGCTGCACACGCCGCTGATGGCGGTCACCAACGCGATTTCGAGCGTGATCATCGTCGGCGCGCTGATCGCCAGCGCGGCGGCGGGTTCGACGGGGTCGAAATGGCTCGGGCTGATCGCGGTAGCGCTGGCGAGCGTTAACATCTTCGGCGGGTTCGCCGTCACCGCGCGGATGCTCGCGATGTACAAGAAGAAGGAACGGCCGGCGGCGCCGGTCAAGTAACGTCACCCCAGCGAAGGCTGGGGTCCATGTCTGTTGCGAAGGGACGCAACGGCGGGATCGGAACTGAGAGACATGGATGCCAGCCTGCGCTGGCATGACGGGTAAGGGGAGCAGAATGGAACACAGCACCGCCGTAAATCCCTGGGTCGCGTTGGCCTATCTGGTCGCGGGCGTGTGCTTCATCCTCGCGCTGCGCGGCCTGTCCTCCCCTGAGAGCAGCCGCCGCGGCAACCGCTTCGGCATGGCAGGCATGGCGATCGCGGTCGTCACGACGCTGGTGACGCATGTGCCGCAATATGCCGTGAGTTGGATCAGCGATTCGTCGACCGGACAACCGCTGATGATGTTCGATCACGCGGCATTTATCGAAATCTTCGCCGCCATCGCGATCGGCGGCACCATCGGCCTCGTCATCGCGCGGCGGATCGCGATGACGGCGATGCCGCAGCTCGTCGCGGCCTTCCACAGCCTCGTCGGGCTCGCCGCGGTGCTCGTCGGCTGCGCGGCCTATCTCAATCCCGGCGCGTTCGGCATCGCCGATCTCGTCACGCCGATGATCGGCGATCCCTTCATGGCGATCCACCCCGTCAGCCGGATCGAGATGGGCCTCGGCGTCGCGATCGGCGCGATCACCTTCTCCGGCAGCGTGATCGCTTTCGCGAAGCTCAACGGCAACATGTCGGGCAAGCCGATCCTGCTGCCGCTGCGCCACGTCATCAACCTCGCCGTGCTCGCCGCGATCGTCGGGCTGGTCGCCTATTTCACGCAGGATCAATCGCCCTGGATCTTCTGGACGATCACGGCGCTGTCGTTCGCGATCGGCTTCCTGCTGATCGTGCCCATCGGCGGCGCGGACATGCCGGTCGTGGTCTCGATGCTCAACAGCTATTCGGGCTGGGCGGCCGCCGCGATGGGGTTCACGCTCCACAATACCGCGATGATCATCACCGGCGCGCTGGTGGGCAGCTCCGGCGCGATCCTCAGCTACATCATGTGCCGCGCGATGAACCGCAGCTTCATCAGCGTGATCGCGGGCGGCTTCGGCGGCGACAGCGGCGGAGGCGGCGAGGGCGCCGCTGCGATCGACCGCCCGTGGAAGCGCGGCTCGGCCGAGGATGCCGCCTTCCTCATGAGCCAGGCTGAACAGGTCATCATCGTCCCCGGCTACGGCATGGCGGTGGCGCAGGCGCAGCACGTGCTGCGCGAGATGGCGGACAAGCTCAAGGAAGAGGGCGTGCGCGTCAAATACGCGATCCACCCGGTCGCGGGCCGCATGCCCGGCCACATGAACGTGCTGCTCGCCGAGGCCAACGTGCCCTATGACGAGGTGTTCGAGCTCGAGGACATCAACAGCGAATTCGCGCAGACCGACGTCGCCTTTGTGATTGGCGCCAACGACGTCACCAACCCCGCGGCCAAGACCGACAAATCCTCGCCGATCTACGGCATGCCCGTGCTCGACGTGGAGAAGGCCAAGACGGTTTTGTTCGTCAAGCGCTCGATGGGTGGCGTCGGCTATGCCGGCGTCGACAACGAGGTTTTCTACCGCGACAACACGATGATGCTGCTCTCGGACGCCAAGAAGATGGTCGAGGAGATCGTGAAGGCGCTCGGCTGAGGCGGCGATGACGGGGGACGATTACGATCGGGACGACAGCCGCGCGCTGAGCGCGCTCGTCATCGCCGCCGACGCGGCGGCTGGCGTGCGCGCGAGGGAAGCGCTCGACGCGGCCGGCGCGCGGCGCGTCGTTATGGTCGATCCCGCCGGTGCCGCCGCCGCGCTCGGCGATCCGGTCGATCTGGTGATGATCGAGGCCGAGGCGCTCGACGACGCCACGCTAGACGCCCTGCTGCCCCGGATCGACGCCCGCGCGCGGGATGCGGACATCCACGTGATCGTCGCCCTGGGCGCGGCGCAGCTCGATCACGTCTCGCAGTACCTGCTCGGCCGCCGCGTCCAGCTGCTCTACGAGCCCGACGCCGCGCAGCGGCTGCTCGCGGTGATGCTCACCCGCGCGCCCGCGCTCGCCAATGTCGGGGACAACAACCGCGAGGCCGAGCGCCTGCGGCAGATGAACGAGGAGGTCGCGCGCATCGCCGAGGCGCTCGCCCGGCTCGCACAGCGCGGGCCGACGGGCGGCGGCGGCAACGCCGTCAGCGACCGGAACCTCGGCTACCGCGCGGCGGAGGTCGTGCCCGGCGCGGTCGTCGAGGCGCGAGACCTGCGCGCCGCGATCCGTTCGCGCCGGATGCGCGACCAGTATCTCCCCGGCGGGCTGTTCGAGGATCCGGCGTGGGACATGCTGCTCGATCTGCTCGCCGCCGATCTCGAAGGCAGCCGCGTCGCGGTATCGAGCCTGTGCATCGCCGCCGCGGTCGCGCCCACCACCGCCTTGCGCTGGATCGGCCGGATGACCGAGGCGGAGATGCTCGGCCGCGTCCCCGATCCCGACGACCGCCGCCGCGCCTTCGTCACGCTCGCTGCCCCGACGCGTCAGGCGCTCCTCGATTACTGCACCGCCGCCAAGCGCCAGGGATTGCCGATCGCCTAGGGAGTTGTAAGGGCGCGCATTCCGCCGAGCTCCAGCCCTAATCGGCGCCGCGTCTCTCATACAGATCACGATAGTGCTGGGCGCGCGTCACGCGCAGGCCGGGCATGCCGGCGATCTCGACCGCGCGTTGCCAGCTTGCGAGTTCCTCGGGGCTCAGCCGGTATCGCGCGCATGCCTCGTCGGCGGTGAGCAGCCCGCCGCGCACTGCCGCGACGACCTCGGCCTTGCGGCGCACGATCCAGCGCTTGGTGTCGCGCGGGGGCAGCGTCCGAAGCGTCAGCGCCTCACCCAAGGGGCCGATGACTCCCAGTGGATGGATCTTGCGATCTGCGGACATGACGACCTCCGAAAGCACGCTACAAGGCGCTCGCCAGTGAGCGCCGAGGTCCCCCAGAGCCGCGATGCAGGCTGCGCCGAAAGAGTTAACAAATCCCTAACGCGCGATTACGGAGGCGCTGGCCGCGTCGGTCTGTGCTTGCGCGCACGCAAAACCCCGCTATGACGCGGCCCTCCCGCCGGGACGGGCGATTAGCTCAGTTGGTAGAGCGCCTCGTTTACACCGAGGATGTCGGCGGTTCGAGCCCGTCATCGCCCACCACCGCCCTTATCGTATGGCAACCAAACGATAACCAGTCGGCGGGTACCTTCGCGACGTGGTCGACTATCTCAACTTCGTTGGGGCGAATGCGGCGTGGTTCTTCGCGCTGGTGGTCGCAACGCTGCTCGGCGCGCAGCTCGAAAAGACGCTTGCGCGCGTCACCCGGCGCCGTTGGAAAGCACGATACGACTGCGGTGGTGGCAAAGCGAAATATGATAAGCCCTTCGATCCGCCGACCCAGCTCCACCATGTCGAGAGCGCCCAATTCCGCGCGCGCCGTATCCTCAATCGCGGGGAGCAGAGGCTGCTCACAGTTCTCGAGGACGCCTGCGCTGCCGCGGCACCGGGGTGGCGCGTGATGGCGCAAGTCAGTCTCGGGGAGATCCTGACGAGTCCGAATGCAGATGCCTATCGCGCGATCAACTCCAAACGCGTCGACCTGCTGCTCGTAGATCGAAGCGGCCAGCCCCTCCAGGCGTTCGAGCTACAGGGCAGGGGGCATCATCTGGGGCCGGCGGCAACGCGCGACGCGATCAAAAAGGAAGCGCTGCGTCGTGCCGGCATCGGCTATGTCGAGGTGCTGCCCGGCGACACGCCTGCCGACGTGCGGTCGTTGATCGGCAAACTGGCTCGCGGTTGCAGCGCAACGACCTGACACTGCGGCTTGCTCGTCACAATCCGCGCACCAGCCGCACCGCGCGCGCGATCCAGGGTGGGTCGGCGACGACCTGCTGGCGCGCGCCTGCGCCCGGCGGCAGCAGGTGGAGCTTGCCCGGATCGCCCGCCTCGCGCCCGATCAGCCGGCCGAACAGGAAGCGCCCCGCCGCGCGCGGCACCAGCACGTCGCGATTGAGCGCCTGCGCGAACGCCTCGGGGCCGAGCTGTTCGCACCAGATCTCGTCGCCTGCGCGGTAATCGCCCACGCTGTCGGCGACCGTCACCGAGACCGCGCCGGGGCCGGGCATCGGCGGCGTCACCGTCTCGGGCCGCGTCGGCGCATGAGCACCGCCGGCCGACAGGATCGCGGCGACGGGCAAGGTGGCGCGCTCGGGCAGCTTGACGAGGTCGGCCGCGGCCACGCCCAGCGCGGCGGCAATGCGGTTGAGCCAGTCGACCGAGACGGTGCGCGTGCCCGTTTCCAGCCGCCCGATCGTCTGCGCCGTGGTCGGGGGCGCGCAGCGGCGCGCCACGTCCTCGAGCGTCAGCCCCTTGGCGCGACGTACTTCGCGGATCGCGGTGATCATTCGCTCGCTCCTTTAACCGAATTGGTTTTATCTCTGTCCTACAACGGGGCCGATATGGCAAGCCCTGCCGCGACTCGACGAGGGAGGGCCCATGCGACACCTGGCGGAACGGAGCATCGATGAACACGGCGTGGTGCGCGGCGGCAAACGCCGGTCCGGGCGGAGCGTCACGGTCAATCTCGCCGAATCCCCGCTGTCGTGGCTCGCCTCGCGCAAGCTGGTCACGCCGCGACAGGTCGAGGCGGGGGAACGCCTGCGCGCCGATTACGAGCGCGCCGCGCTCCCCCCACGCGTCACGATGTGCTGGGATGCGGCGCCCGGCGGGCGCGGCGCAGGCGCGTCGGTGGCGCGCGACCCCACCACTGCCCAGATCGCCGCCAAGCGCCGCTTCGATGCCGCGATCGCCGAGGTCGGCAGCGGTCTTTCCGACATCCTCTGGCGCGTGGTCTGCGCGGGCGAGGGAATTTCCGCGGCCGAGCGCGGCCTCGGCTGGCCGGCGCGCGCGGGCAAGCTCGTCCTCACCCTCGCGCTCGATCGCCTCGCCGATCATTATCGGCTGCCGTGAGGGTGGAATATGAAACCGCGCGACGCTCTCCACTTTCTCCACTTCACCCCCTCTTGATCGGGCGCGCGGGCAGCGCGAAGGGGTGACCACCATGCTCACCCGCCGTTCGATCTTCGCCCAGGCCTGGCCGATCATGCTCGGCCAGACGACGGTGCCGCTCGTCGGCCTCGTCGATACCGCGGTGATCGGCCATACCGGCGATGCCGCGGCGCTGGCGGGGGTCGCGCTCGGCACCACGATCATCAACTTCCTGTTCTGGTCGTTCGGCTTCCTGCGCATGGGGATGACGGGGATGACCGCGCAGGCCGAAGGCGCGGGCGACACGAGCGAGGTCGAGGCGATGCTGCTGCGCGGCCTCGCGCTCGGCTTCGGGCTCGGGCTCGCGCTGTTCGCGCTTCAGGTGGTGCTGATCCCGGCGGCCTTCGCGCTGCTCGCGGGCGGCGCGCGGCTCGACGTGGCGGCTGAGGGCTATGTCGCCGCGCGCTTCCTCGGCGCGCCGGCCTCGCTCGCCGTCTTCGCGATCAACGGCTGGCTGCTGGGCCTGGGGCGCACCCGCGCCGCGCTCGCGCTCCAGATCGTGATGAATCTCGTCAATATCGGCCTCAACGTGCTGTTCGTCTGGCATTACGGCATGGGCGCGCGCGGCGTCGGGCTCGGCACGGCGTGCGCCGAATGGACCGCGCTCGTCGTCGGCGTGCTCATCGCGAGCCGCTATACCGGGGGGATCGCCGTCCTCGGCCGCTTGCGCGATCGCGGCTTGTTCGCGCGCGCGGCGGTGCGGCGGCTGTTCGCGGTCAATGCCGACATCATGATCCGCACGATCGCGCTGCTGCTGCTCTTCGCCTGGTTCACCAACGCGGGCGCCCGACTGGGCGAGACGACGCTGGCGGCGAACCAGGTATTGATGCAGTTCGTCAGCGTCGCCGCCTTCGTGCTCGACGGCTTCGCCTTCACCGCCGAATCGCGCATCGGCCAGGCGATCGGCGGCGGCTCGGCGGCGGCGATGCGCCGCGCGATCCGGCTCACCGGCGAATTCTGCCTTGCCGCGGGCGTGGCGTTCGCCTTGCTGTTCTGGGCGGCCGGGGGGCCTTTCATCGCGCTGCTGACGAGCAACCCCGAGGTGCGCGCCACCGCCGCCGCGTTGCTCCCCTTCGCCGCGATCGTGCCCGCGATCGGCGCGCCCGCCTGGCTGCTCGACGGCATCTTCATCGGCGCGACGCGCGGCCGCGCGCTCCGCAACGCCGCGATCCTCGCCACCGCTGCCTATGTCGCGACCGATCTGCTGCTGCGTCCTGCGGGCGCCTGGGGCGTATGGGCCGCGTTGGTGCTGAGCTACATCTATCGCGCGCTGTTCCTCGGCGCCCATCTGCCGGGGCTGCTGCGCTCTGTTGCACTCGCGAAGGCAGCGCCGTAGAGCGCGCGTCGATTCCCACCCACGGAGCCGCTGCCATGTCCGAGAAGATCAACCGAGTCGTCCTCGCCTATTCGGGCGGGCTGGACACGAGCGTGATCCTCAAATGGCTCCAGCAGACCTATAATTGCGAGGTCGTCACCTTCACCGCCGATCTGGGCCAGGGCGAGGAGCTCGAGCCCGCGCGCAAAAAGGCCGAGGCGGCGGGCGTCCGCCCCGAGCACATCTTCATCGATGACCTGCGCGAGGAATTCGTCAAGGATTACGTCTTCCCGATGATGCGCGCCAACGCGCTCTACGAGGGGCTGTACCTGCTCGGCACCTCGATCGCGCGGCCGCTGATCGCCAAGAGGCAGATCGAGATCGCGCGTCAGGTCGGCGCCGACGCAGTGGCGCACGGCGCGACCGGCAAGGGCAACGATCAGGTCCGCTTCGAGCTCGGTTATTACGCGCTGGCGCCCGACATCAAGGTGATCGCGCCGTGGCGCGAATGGGATCTCAACAGCCGCACCGCGCTGATCGACTTCGCCGAGAAGCACCAGATTTCGGTGCCCAAGGACAAGCGCGGCGAATCGCCCTTCTCGACCGACGCGAACCTTCTCCACACCTCGTCCGAGGGCAAGGTGCTCGAGGATCCGTGGGAGGAAGTGCCCGACTACGTCTATTCGCGCACCGCGAACCCCGAGGACGCGCCCGACGCGCCTGAGATCATCACGATCGATTTCGAGCGCGGCGACGGGGTCGCGCTCAACGGCGAGGCGATGAGCCCCGCCACCCTGCTCGCGGCGCTCAACGATCTCGGCCGCAAGCACGGCATCGGCCGGCTCGATCTGGTCGAGAACCGCTTCGTCGGCATGAAGAGCCGCGGCATGTACGAGACGCCCGGCGGCACGATCTACCATGCCGCGCATCGCGGCATCGAGCAGCTGACGCTGGATCGCGGCGCCGCACACCTCAAGGACGAGCTGGCGGTGCGCTATGCCGAGCTGGTCTACAACGGCTTCTGGTTCGCGCCCGAGCGCGAGATGCTCCAGGCCGCGATCGACCACAGCCAGGAAAAGGTGGCGGGCACGGTGCGCCTCAAGCTTTACAAGGGCAGCGTCAACGTGATCGGCCGCAAATCGCCGAACAGCCTCTATTCGGAAAAGGTCGTGACTTTCGAGGACGATCAGGGCGCCTACGACCAGCGCGACGCGGCCGGCTTCATCAAGCTCAACGCGCTTCGCCTGCGGCTGTTGGGACGGCGCGACCGCGGGTGAGGCTGCGTTTTCCGGCGACATTAACCAAATATTGGCAAGCCCTCGCTACGCCTCGCGCGAAAACGGGGGGCTTGCAGCATGGGCGATCGCGACTGGATGGTGCCGAGCATCGTGCTCACCGTAGCGACGGGCGCGGTGGCGTTGCCGCTGATGCCCGATCTCTCGGGCGTGTTCCCCGCGATCGGCATCCTGCCCTTCTGGATGACGGCAGCGGCGATTCTCGCGAGCATCTATGGCTTCGCGACGATGATTGCGGCGCGCGTGCCGCGCCCGCTCGCGCACATTCGTCAGCTGGTGACGCGCGACTGGCGATGGCTCCTGATGTTCGTCTTCGGGATATTCCTCGCCGGGCTCAACATGACGACATTCATGTGGATCAAGCCCTTGCTCAACTATCTCGTGCCGTTCCACGCCGATCCGATGCTTGCGGCGATCGATCACGCCTTGTTCCTCGGGCACGATCCCTGGACCCTGTTCACCTGGCTCAACACCCTGCCGATGGCGCTCTTCTACCATCGCGTCTGGTTCATCCTGATGATCATCACCTTGTTCGGTGTGCTGACGGCGCCAGCGTCGCCACGCAAGTCGGCGATGATGGTGACCTATTTCGCCTTATGGTCGATCGTAGGGCCGGTGATCCACAGCCTGCTCCCCGCAGCCGGACCGATCTTTTACGAGCGCCTCGGCTATGGCGATCGATTCGCGACGCTGGCGCACGTTTCCGAAACGCGCGAGGTCGCCGACTATCTCTGGTCGGTCTATACGGGATCGCGGTTCGGGCCCGGCAGCGGCATCTCCGCGATGCCGTCGCTTCACATCGCGACCACGACCTGGATCGTACTCGCGACCTGGCATTTCCAGCGCCGGATCATGATACCGGTCGCCATCGCCGCGGCGCTCATCTTCATGCTGTCGATGGCATTGGGCTGGCATTATGCGGCCGACGGTATCGTCGGCGCAGCGGCGACGATCGGTTGCTTCCGCTTGCTGCTCGCGCTGTTTCGTCAGCGCGCCGCGCGCAACGAGGCGATCGTCCCGGTTCCTGCCGTCGCCTGATCCGCGCTTGCCTGTTGCCGTCGCGGGGCATCCGCTCCTAAAGCGCGGGAATGGAGCGTCGAGGCGACTGGTGGAACGAGCGCTGGCTGCTGGCGGCCCTGGTGGCGCTTGCGGTCGTGCCCTTGCTGTGGCCCACGGTGCCGCCGCTGGTCGATCTGCCGGGGCACATGGCGCGCTATCGCGTCCAGCTCGAATATGGCACGCATCCCTGGCTCGACGATTGGTATGCCTTCAAATGGGCGCTGATCGGCAATCTCGGCGTCGATCTGCTGGTCGAGCCGCTCGGCCGGCTGCTGGGCGTCGAGCTCGCGGTCAAGCTGATCGTGATGACCATCCCCGCGCTCACCGTCAGCGGGCTCTTGTGGATCGCGCGCGAAGTGCATGGCCGGGTGCCCGCGACCGCCCTGTTCGCGCTGCCGATCGCCTATTCCTACCCCTTCCATTTCGGCTTCGCGAACTTCGTGCTGTCGATGGCGCTCGCGCTCAACGCCTTCGCCTTGTGGATCCGGCTCGGGCGGCAGCATCGGATCGGGTTGCGCGCCGCGATCTTCGTGCCGCTGTCGTGCCTGCTCTGGCTCTGCCACACCTATGGCTGGGGCGTGCTCGGCGTGCTCGCCTTCTCGGGCGAACTCGTGCGCCAGCGCGATCTCGGCCATTCGTGGGTCAAGGCGTGGTTCCGTGCGATCCCGCATTGCCTGGTGCTCGCGCTGCCGATGGTGCTGATGGCGCTGTGGCGCAGCGGCGACCATGTGACCGGCCATACCGGCGACTGGTTCAACTGGCGGGCCAAGGTCAATTGGGTCACGATGATCCTGCGCGATCGCTGGATGGCGTTCGACATCGCCTCGGTCGCGGTCTTCCACCTGATCCTGTTCAAGGGCATCCGCGATCCCAACATCCAATATTCGCGCAACCTGACGCTGTCGGCGCTGTTCCTGCTCGCGGTCTATCTGCTGTTGCCGCGCATCGTGTTCGGCTCGGCCTACGCCGACATGCGCCTCGCGCCGTTCATGGCGGGGATCGCGGTGATCGCAATCCGGCCCAAGCCGGGGCTTTCGATTCGCGGCGCCTCGGTGCTCGCGCTGGCAGGACTCGTCTTCTTCGGCGTGCGGATCGCCGCGACCACGGTGAGCTTCTACCTCTACGACCAGAGCTGGAAGCGCGAGCTGGCGGCGCTGGATCATGTGCCGGAGGGGGCGCGGATGGTGAGCTTCGTCGGTGCGGCGTGCCGCAACGTCTGGTACGGGCCACGCTTCGAGCATCTGCCGGGGTTCGCGCTCGAGCGGCGGCGCGCCTTCTCCAACGATCAATGGTCGATGGCGGGCGCGCAACTGCTCACGGTGCGCTATCGCGCCGGGCGCGGCTTCACACACGACCCGTCGCAGATCGTCACCGTCGCGCAATGCCCGCGCGAATTCTGGCGACCGATCTCGGAAGCGCTCGCCGAATTTCCGCGCGACGCCTTCGATTATGTCTGGCTGGTCCAGCCGCCGCCGTTTGATCCGGCGCTGACGCGGGGCCTGACGCCGATCTGGCGCTCGGGCACCAGCGTGCTCTACCGCGTCGACGATCGCCGCCGGCCCGCGGTCAACCGTCCTTCCTGAAGGGCAGCATATCGCCGAGAAAGGCGCGGTCGTCCTCGATCGCCTCGCGCTCGCGTGTCAGGAAATCGGCGACGGCGCGCCGGAAGCCGGGATCGGGCAGGTAATGCGCGGACCAGGTCGGCACCGGCTCGTAGCCGCGCGCGATCTTATGCTCGCCCTGCGCGCCCGCCTCGACGGTCGAGAGCCCGCGCGCGATCGCGGCGTCGATCGCCTGATAATAACACAGCTCGAAATGGAGGAAGGGCACATGCTCGGTCGCGCCCCAATAGCGGCCGTAGAGCGCGTCGCCGCCGATCAGGTTGAGCGCGCCCGCGATCGGTTGCCCGTCGCGCTCGGCGAGGATGAGCAGCACCTTGTCCGCCATCTCCTGCCCGAGCAATGAGAAGAAGGCGCGCGTCAGATAGGGTCGCCCCCATTTGCGCGCGCCCGTCTCCTGATAGAACACCCAGAAGGCGTCCCAATGCGCCTCGGTGATGTCGCGGCCGGTGAGATGCCGGATCGTCAGTCCGTCCACCGCCGCGGCGCGCTCCCGCCGGATTGCCTTGCGCTTGCGCGAGGAAAGCGCGCCGAGGAAATCGTCGAACGAGCGATAGCCTCGGTTCTTCCAGTGAAACTGCATGCCTTGCCGGATCAGCCAGCCCGCCGCCTCGAACCACGCCGCCTGTTCGGGCGCGACGAAGGTTGCATGGGCGGACGACAGGCCATGCTGATCCGTCACCGCCTCGATGGCGGCGATCAGCGCGGGCGCGAGCGCCGCATCGCGCAGCAGCAACCGCGGCCCCGGCACCGGCGTGAAGGGCACCGCGACCTGGAGCTTGGGATAATAGGCGCCGCCCGCGCGCTCCCAGGCGTCGGCCCAGGGATGATCGAAGACATATTCGCCCTGGCTGTGGCTCTTCGCGTAGGCTGGCGCGATCGCCGCAGGCCGGCCGTCAGCGCCGTCGATCACCAGCGGGATCGGCTGCCAGCCGGTTGCCGCCGTCGCGCTGCCCGATCGTTCGAGCAGCGCTAGGAAAGCGTGGCTGACGAACGGATTGCCCGCGCCCGCGCACGCATCCCAATCGGCCGCGTCGATCGCGGCGACGCCGCGCGCCAGCCGGGCGGTCACTGCAGCGCTCACGGGCAGGCGGCCGTGCAGATCAGTCGATCGCGTCCTTCACGCTTTTGCCGACGAGCAGCCCGAGCACGAGCAGGATCACGAAGATCGCGATCGCGATGAAGAACAGCATCTTGGCGATGCCGATGAAGGCGCCGCCGATCCCGCCGAAGCCGAGCACGCCCAGCACCAGCCCCACGATCAGGAAGACGAAGGCCCATTTGAGCATGATGCCTCTCCGTTGGCCGTCGGTTCAACGGCGGGTGCGACTGCGCGTTCCGCCTCAGGATTTCCGGCTGGCCTCGAACAGGAACCATGCGCGCTCCTCGGCCTGATCGGTCCAGTCGTCGAGGATGCCGCTGGTCGCGTTGTCCTTGGCCTCGTCGACGATCTCCTTGGCCTCGCGCAGCGTCTCGACGAGCTTGAGGTTGTCGTCGCGCAGCTCGGCGAGCATGTCCTCGGGCTTCACGAAATCCTTGTCGTTGTCCTTGATCGACTGGTGCCGCCCGATGTCGCCGACCGAGCGCAGCGTGGTGTTGCCGGTCTTGCGCACGCGTTCGGCGATCTGGTCGGTGGTCGCCAGGATCTGCGCGGCCTGCGCGTCGAACATCAGGTGATAATCGTGGAAGTGCGGGCCCGAGACGTGCCAGTGGAAATTCTTGGTCTTGAAATAGAGCGCGAACGAATCGGCGAGGATGCCGTTCAGCGCCTCGGCGACCGTCTTGGCGGCGTTCGATTTGATGTCGGTCGGCGTCTTCAGCGGCGCGTCGGTGGTGGCCATCGCGGATGCTCCCTTGGCTGATTGTGGATCGTTGCAGTAACGATTCGAGTGCCACATTGGGTCCGGCGACGCCTTACGCAATGTCTCGATGACAGCGATCGATCGGTTGGTTGAGGGGGGAGCGGCCCGGCATTACGCCGCGAGCGCTATCTCCGCCCGCTCGGTCTCGGCGATCCAGCCGCCGCCGAGCACGCGTTCGCCAGCGTAGAGCACCGCCGCCTGGCCCGGCGCGACGCCAAATTCGGGCGCGTCGAACACCAGGCGATCGTCGCTGATCCAGGCGGGCACCGGCCGCGCGAGCGAGCGCACCTTCGCCGTCACCGGCCCCGCATGGCGCGCGCCGATCCAGTTGACGTCGGTCAGCCGCGCCGCGCGCACCGCGAGCGCCGCCTTCGGCCCCACCACCAGCCGGCGCGTCTCGGGCTCGAGCCGGACGACGTAGAGCGGCTCGGCCTGGCCGCCGATCTCGATGCCGCGGCGCTGACCGACGGTGAAATGGATCAGCCCCTTGTGCTCGCCGAGCTTGCGCCCGGCTTCGTCGACAATGTCACCGCCTGCATCCGCCTCCGGCCGCAGCTTCTTCACCAGCCGTGCATAATCGCCATCGGGAACGAAACAGATGTCCTGGCTGTCGGGCTTGCCGGCGATGCCCAGCCCCAGCTCGGCCGCGATCTCGCGCACCCGCGTCTTGGGCAGCCCGCCCAGCGGGAAGCGGAGGAAATCGAGCTGACCGGCGGTGGTGGCGAACAGGAAATAGCTCTGGTCGCGCGCCGGATCGATCGCGCGGTGGAGTTC
Organism: Sphingomonas sp.; assembly: GCA_035538935.1. Lineage (GTDB taxonomy): Bacteria > Pseudomonadota > Alphaproteobacteria > Sphingomonadales > Sphingomonadaceae > Sphingomonas. Next base: position 15,288 of record DATLJH010000013.1, on the reverse strand, counting down.
GGGCCCCGCCGGCCCTTCGACGCGGCGGACGTAATGCCCGGTCGCCAGCGCGTCGGCGCCGAGCTCGCGCGCGAGCGCGAACAGATCGGTGAACTTGGGCCCCATGTTGCACTTGACGCAGGGGATCGGGGTGCGGCCGGCCATATATTCGTCGGCGAAATCGTCGATCACGGTCTGGCGGAAGCTCGATTCGTGGTCGAAGACGTAATGCGCGATGCCGAGCCGGTCGCACACCGCGCGCGCGTCGCGAATGTCGCGGCCGGCGCAGCAGCTCCCCGCACGCCCCACCGCTTCGCCGTGATCATAGAGCTGGAGCGTGACGCCGATCGTCTCCGCGCCCGTCGCATGCGCGAGTGCGGCCACCACCGAGCTGTCGACGCCGCCCGACATGGCGACGACGATGCGGCGGCCGGACAGCGTGTCCCCGAGCTGGAAATCGCCTTCGATCATCGCCGCGGCCCATAGTCGACGCGCGCGCGCGATGCAAAGGCGAGACGGTTTCCAAGCTCTTTCCCGCGGGTTTACCGGACCTTCAGACACGCGCGCTACGAGCGATTCCCTGAACAGAAAAAGGGTCCGTCGGGCGTTGGTCGATCTCAGTTTCAGCCGTTTCGAGAAGAGCGAGGCGTTGACCGTCCTGCCGCCCGATCTGGCGGTGATGATGGTCTCGATCTCGGCACGCCAGGCGGCCAGCCCCACGGCGACGGCCTTCGCGCAGGCCGCGGGCATGTCGTTCGAGCCGAGCCTGCTCGCGCCGGCGCACGGCGCCTTCAATGCGGCGGCGGCCGTCGCCTTGAAGGGCTGGCGGAAGGAGTGAAGCCGACGTTTACCGTGCCGTTTCAGGCGATGTTGAATCCCCTGCGGCATAGGACGTGTTGTGTTGAGTGAGAACGGGGGCCCCCGCCCCGATGAGGTATGGATGATCGAAAACCAGAAGATTCGCCCCGCCAAGGTAATCGGCCCGCTCGGCGAACCGCTGACCCTGGAGACGCTGCCCCCCGCCGACACGACCCGCTGGGTCGTCCGGCGCAAGGCCGAGGTCGTGGCGGCGGTCAACGGCGGGTTGCTGACGGTCGATGAAGTCTGCGATCGCTATGGCCTCACGGCGGAAGAATTCGCGAGCTGGCAGCGCGCGATCGATCGCTCGGGCATGCCCGGGCTCCGCGTGACGCGCATCCAGCACTACAAGTCGCTCTACGAACGCCAGCAGAAATACTGAGCGCGCGTTTCGAAAACCAAAACGCCTGCGGAACAATTTGCCGCGCTCGTGAGTCTTTCCTCCACAGTCCGGCCTCGAGCCGGGCTATAAACGGAGGGACGTCCATGGGTATCATCATTGCCATCATCATCGGCGGCATCATCGGCTGGCTCGCCAGCATCGTGATGCGGACCGATGCGCAGCAGGGAATTCTGCTGAACGTCGTCGTGGGTGTGATCGGATCGTTCGTCGGCAACTGGATCGGCGGGTTCTTCGGGTCGGGCGCAACCCTGAGCACGTTCAGCGTCGTCGGGCTGTTCTGGTCCTTCGTCGGCGCGATCGTGCTCCTCGGGATCGTCAACCTGATCCGCCGCGGCACGGTACGCTAGCTGTTTGAGCGGGCCGGTGCCGCACCCGTTTCAGCGAAGCTGAAACCAAAGGCCCACGCTGCGTGAACAAGGCCCCGCCCGGTGCGCACCGGGCGGGGCCTTTGCTCATTTTAGCAGGAAGCGCACCGACAGCCGCACGGTCACGTCGGTCTCGCCCGGCACGATCGCGGTGTCCGCCGCGGCCTCCGCGCGTGCGGCGTACATCACGGGCCGCGGCGGCGGCATGCCGGCATTGTCGCCCTCTTCGCTGATCGAGATGATGCGGTCGACGTGCAGGCCCGCGGCGTTGGCGTAGAGCTCGGCGCGCGCGCGCGCGCGCTTGACCGCGTCGGCGCGCGCCTCGTCGAGCGCGGCGTCGGGATTGTCGAGCGACAGATTGGGGCCGTCGATCTGGTTGGCGCCCTGCTTCACCAGGGCGTCGAGGATCGCGCCGCTCCTGGCGATGTCGCGAAAGCGGATCGAGACCGAATTGGTCGCCTGATAGCCGGTGATCGCGGGCGGCTGGTTCTCGCCGTAGCGATATTGCGGCGACAGTTGCACGTTGGCGGTCGCGATGTCGCGTGTCGCGACGCCCGCTGCCTTGAGCGCGGAAAGGACGCGATCCATCCGCTGGGCGTTGTCGGAAAGCGCTGCGGCCGCGGTCGCCGCCTGCGTCACCACGCCGGCGCGGATCGTCGCGAGATCGGGCACGCGCGTGCTTTTGCCTTCCGCGGCGACGTCGAGCAACGTCCCGTCGGGCAGGATGGCGGGCGCGGCAGGATGCGTCTGCGCCGCCGCCGGCATGGCGGCGAGCGGCACTGCGGCGAGAGCGATGGCGGTACGGTGCATGAACGTCTCCTGATCTAAAGATGGGGGCATGATCGCGCCGCGGGGCACAACCTGCGCTGAACGGGGAATTATCCCCGGGTGCGGCGTGTCAACACCAGTCGGTAGCACAGCATCAGCGCGACGGCGCCCAGGCCGGCGGCGATGTCGTTGCCCCAGCCCTCGCCGATCGGCCAGCCGAGCATCTGGGCGATCATGCCGCCCAGCATCGCGCCGACGATCGCGATCAGGATTGCGACGACGAACCCACCCGGATCGCGGCCGGGCATCAGCATGCGGATGATCGTGCCCGCGACGAGCCCGATCAGCACCCATTCCAGCATCGAGCGCTCGGGCATCGATCCTGCTCCTGTATTGCCGTCCCCCTCCAGCGGGCATATCCTCGCGGCAAGCACGGCGCATTGCAACCGTTTCTTGCCAGCAACGACCGTGGTTTCGCTAAGCTCAGGTTCACGCGACGCGAGTCAAAAAAAGCGCATGTGCCTGCTTGAGCTCGGTGATATATTTCTATAATACACCGTTCGACAGAAACGGCAGGACGGCCGGGACGGGAAAGTGACGCAGCACATGAACTACGAATCGGGGGCCATCGGCGAGGAGGAGCGCTACGCGCTGCCGGACATGAGCGGGGGTGGGCGCCGCCGGCGCTGGCTCGTCTATGCGCTCGTCGCGCTGGCGGTGGTGCTGGTGGTGTCGTATCTCGCGTTCGGCCATACCAAATCGTCCGATCAGCCGTTCGGCGCGGTTGATCCCAGCAGCCAGATTCCGACCGTCACGGTGATGCAGCCGGGCAACGAGACGATCGTGCGCGACATCTCGGCCACCGGCACAATCGCCGCGCGGCGCGAAATGCCGGTCGGCGTCGCGGGCGAGGGCGGTCGCGTCACGCGCGTGCTGGTCGATGCCGGCACCTGGGTGAAGGCGGGGCAGGTGCTCGCGACGGTCGATCGCTCGGTCCAGACCGAGACGGCCGCGTCGCTCGCCGCGCAGATTCGCGTGGCCGAAGCCGACGCGCGTCTCGCCCAGGCCGATCTCGATCGCGCCAAGCAACTGGTGTCGCGCGGCTTCATTTCGCAGGCCGACATCGACAACAAAACCGCGACCCGCGACGCCGCGGTGGCGCGGGTCAACGTCGCCAAGGCGTCGCTCGCGGAGACGCAGGCGCGCAACGGCCGGCTCGATATCCGTGCGCCGGCCGCGGGGCTGGTGCTGACGCGCGACGTCGAGCCCGGCCAGATCGTCAGCGCGGGCAGCGCCGTCCTGTTCCGCGTCGCGCTCGGCGGCCAGATGGAGATGCAGGCGCGTCTCGCCGAGGCCGATCTCCAGCGCCTCTCGGTTGGCGTGCCGGCGACGGTGACGCCGGTGGGCACCGACAAGCATTTCAAGGGCCAGATCTGGCAGATCTCGTCGGTGATCGACCCCGACACGCGGCAGGGCATCGCCCGGATCGCGCTCGCCTACGCGCCCGAATTGCGCCCCGGCGGCTTCGCCTCGGCGCGGATCATCGCCGGCTCGAACCAGGCGCCGCTGCTTCCCGAATCGGCAGTGCAGAGCGAAAACGGGCGCAATTACGTCTATATCGTCGGCAAGGACGACAAGGTCGTGCGCCGCAACGTGACGACGGGCGAGGTCTCCGACGCCGGTGTCGCGATCGCTGCCGGTCTCGACGGCAGCGAACGGGTCGTCGTCTCGGCGGGCGCCTTCCTCAATCCCGGCGACAAGGTGAAGCCGGTCCTCCAGAAGCGCGCGAGCTAAGGGCCCAACCCCATGAACTTCCGCAACATCTCCGCCTGGTCGATCCGGAACCCGGTGCCGTCGATCGTGCTGTTCGTCGCGCTGACGCTGGCGGGGGTCGTCAGCTTCATGCGGATGGACGTCAACAACGAGCCCGACATCGATTTTCCGATCGTCTGGGTGGTGATCTCGCAGCCGGGCGCGGCGCCGTCGGAAATGGAGACGCAGATCACGCAGCGCGTCGAATCGGCGGTGCGCAGCCTGTCGGGCATCGACGAGATCAACTCGACCGTGACCGAGGGGCAGTCGGAAACGGTGATCCAGCTCGATATCGGCACCCCGATCGATCGCGCGGTGGAAGACGTGCGCAGCGCGGTCCAGCAGATCAGGAGCGAACTACCCGACGGCATTCTCGAGCCGCAGATCGGCCGCGTCGACACCACCAACAACGATCTCGCCAGCTTCTCGGCGATCGCCACCGACATGACGGTCGAGGAGTTGAGCTGGTACATTGACAACGACGTCGCCAAGGAACTGCTCGCGGTGCCCGGCATGGCGGGGGTCAACCGTAACGGTGGCGTCGATCGCGAGATTCGCGTCATCCTCGATCCCACGAAGCTCCAGGCGCAGGGGCTGACCGCGAGCGAGGTCAACCAGCAGCTCCGCCAGGTCAATCTGAACGCCGCGGGCGGCAAGGCCGAGATCGCGGGCTCCGAACAGGCAGTGCGCGTGCTCGGCAATGCCGAGACCGCCTATGCGCTCGGCCAGACGCAGATCGCGGTCGGCGGCGGCCGCACCGTGCGCCTCTCCGACATCGCGCAGGTCAAGGATCTCTATGCCGAGCCCCGATCCGCCTCGGCGATCAACGGCCGGCCGGTGATCAGCTTCGATATCCAGCGCGCCAAGGGCGCGTCGGACGTCTCGGTCTATCGCGAATCGGTCGAGAAGCTGAAGCAGCTCGAGACGCGCAATCCGAAGGTTCAGTTCCGCCAGCTCTACACCAACGCCAAATATGCCGAGGAGCAATACAGGAGCGCGATCGACGCGATGATCGAGGGTGCGTTCCTCGCGGTCGTCGTCGTCTTCCTGTTCCTGCGCGATTGGCGCGCGACCCTGATTTCCGCACTCGCCATTCCCTTGTCGGCGATCCCCAGCTTCTGGTTCATCGAGATGATGGGGTTCAACCTCAACCAGATGACGCTGCTCGCGCTCAGTCTGGTCGCGGGCGTCCTGGTCGACGACGCGATCGTCGAGATCGAGAACATCGTGCGCCACATGCGCATGGGAAAAACTGCCTATCAGGCCTCGATCGACGCGGCGGACGAGATCGGGCTCGCGGTGCTCGCCACCACCATGTCGATCGTCGCGGTGTTCCTGCCGGTCGGGCTGATGCCGGGCGTGGCGGGCCAGTATTTCAAGAATTTCGGCCTCACCGTCGTCATCTCGGTGCTGATGAGCCTCGCGGTCGCGCGCCTGGTGACGCCGATGATCGCGGCCTATTTCCTGAAATCGTTCGGCCACGCCAAGCATGGCGAAGGGCGGCTGATGGACATCTACATGGCGATCCTGCGCTGGACGCTCGATTCGCGCGTCGCCAAGGCGCGCGCGGCGGGTCGCGGCTTCTTCGGCCGGGTGCGCGCGCGGTTCCGCGATCATCGCGTCTGGGTGCTCGGTATGGGCGTGGCGTCGTTCGTGCTCACGCTCGTCTGCTTCGGGATGCTGCCGATGCAGTTCCAGCCCGTGCAGGATGACGATTCGAGCACGGTGCGTATCGAGATGGTGCCCGGCACCACGCTCGAGCAGACCAAGGCGGTGGTCGATCGCGTCGCGCATCTGCTGAGCGAGCAGAAGATCGTGACCTCGGTCTATCAGCGCAGCTTCATCGGCTCGGGCCGCGTCACCGCGCAGCTTTCGGACGATCGCGAGATGACCTCGACCGAGTTCGAGCGCAGCCTCGCGCCCAAGCTGCTGGCGATCCCCGACGCGCGCGTCAACTTCCAGTCGCAGGGCGGCTGGGGATCGAGCGGACGCGATCTCACGATCGTGCTCGGCGGCGAGGATCCCAAGTTGCTCAACGACACCGCGATCAAGCTCGTGGCCGAGATGTCGAAGCTGAAGACGGTGATCGCCCCGCGCATCACCGGCGATCTCCAGCGGCCCGAGATCGTCATCCGTCCGCGGATGGACCTCGCCGCCGATCTGGGCGTGACGACCGCGGCGATGTCGAGCGCGATCCGCATCGCGACGCTCGGCGACATCGATCAGAACAGCGCGCGCTTCTCGCTCTCGGATCGCCAGATTCCGATCCGCGTCGCGCTGTCCGAGAATGCGCGCGAGCGGCTGTCGACCATCCAGAACCTGCCCGTGACCACGCAATCGGGCGGATCGGTGCCGCTGCGCGTGGTCGCCGACATCGGTTTCGGCGCGGGCCCGACCAAGATCGAGCGCCTCAACCAGCAGCGTCAGCTCACGATCGGCGCCGATCTGGCGCAGGGCGTGGTCAGCGGCGTCGCGATGCAGGCCATCCACAACCTGCCGCTGATGAAGAACCTGCCGCTCGGCGTCCACGAGCTCCAGGTCGGCCAGGCCAAGTGGCAGGCCGAGATGCTCAAGAACTTCGCGATCGCGGTGGTCTCGGGCACCTTCCTCGTCTTCGCCGTGCTGGTGCTGCTCTACCGCCGTTTTCTACCGCCCTTCGTCAACATGGGTTCGTTGCTGCTCGCCCCGCTCGGCGGCCTGCTCGCGCTGATGGTGACGGGCAACGCGCTGTCGCTGCCGGTGTTCATCGGGCTGCTGATGCTGCTCGGCATCGTCGCCAAGAACTCGATCCTGCTGATCGATTTCGCGCTCGAGGAGATGCAGAAGGGCGTCGACATCCTGACGGCGGTCATCGACGCGGGCCACAAGCGCGCGCAGCCGATCGTGATGACGACGGTGGCGATGATCGCGGGCATGATCCCGACCGCGATCTCGCTGACGGGCGACAACAGCTGGCGCGCGCCGATGGGCATCACCGTGATCGGCGGGCTCGCGCTGTCGACCGTGCTCACGCTGTTGATCGTGCCCGCGACCTTCAGCCTTGCGGTCGGCGTCGAGCGCTGGCTCGGGCCCAAGCTCGGCCGCCGGTTGCTCACCTATCGCCCCGGCGACGGCGACGGTCCGGCGATCGATCACCAGGGCGGTCCGGCGCTTCCCGGCCGTCCCGGGGCGATCGGCTATCGTGGCGATGACGAGGAACCGCAGCCGGCCGAGTGAGGAAACACTTGAACAATCCTCGGCTTCGGGGATTGTTTCGGTGATGAATCGTGCTGCCCGCTCCTCGTCCGCCGATGCGCCGCCCCCGGGGCTCGTGCGGATGCGGGTGATCGCGACCGGGCTGCTCGTGCTGATGGCGGCCCTGTTCTTTGTCGCGCGCGCGCTCGAGCCGGCGCAACCCGGCTTCGGCTATCTCAGGAGCTTCGCCGAGGCGGCGATGGTGGGCGGGCTCGCCGACTGGTTCGCGGTCACCGCTTTGTTCCGTCATCCGCTCGGCCTGCCGATCCCGCATACCGCGATCGTGCCGCGCAACAAGGATCGGATCGGCGACACACTCGCCTCGTTCCTGCGCGCCAATTTCCTCACCCCCGCGGTGGTCGCGCGGCGGATGCGGCGCGTCGATATCGCCTCCGCGATCGGGAAGTTCCTCGCCGCGCCACCCGAGCGCGGCCGGTTGTGGCGCGGCGCCTCGCGGCTGATCGCCGACGTGCTCGAATCGCTCGATCAGGAACGGCTCGGCGGCATGGTGAAGGGTGCGCTCGCGCAGCGGCTGCGCGAAATGAACGTCGCGCCGGCGCTAGGTCAGGCGCTCAAGGCGGCGATGCGTGAGGATCGGCACGTGCCGCTCGTCGATGCGGGCATCCGCTGGGCCAGCGCGCTGCTCGACCGCAACGAACGGCTGATCCGGTCGATGGTGCATGATCGGTCGGGCTCGATCCTCCGCTGGACCGGGCTCGACGAGACGATCGCCAACAAGATCATCGACGCGCTCGATCGGCTGCTCGGCGAGATGGCGGCCGATACGGCGCATCCGCTGCGGCTCAAGATCGAGGACAGCCTCGCCGAACTCGCCTTCGATCTCCAGCACGATCCGGCGATGCGCGACCGCGTTTTCCGGCTGAAGGACGAGATGCTCGCCAATCCCGCGGTCGAGCGCTGGTGGATGAGCATGTGGGAACAGATGCGGCGCGGACTGATCACGATGGTGCGCGATCCCAACGACGCGCTCGGCGGCCAGTTCGGCGAGGCGCTGCGCCAGCTTGGCGAGACGCTCCAGCACGACGACAGGCTACGCGCGACCATCAATCGCTTCCTGCGCCGCGCCGCGGTGGGGATCGCCGCCGATTATGGGGACGGCATCGTCCGGCTGGTGTCGGAAACGGTGCGCGGCTGGGATACGCGCACGATCACCGGGCGGCTCGAGAATGCGGTGGGGCGCGACCTGCAATATATCCGCGTCAACGGCACGCTGGTGGGCGGGCTGGTCGGCCTCGTCATCCACGCGGTCGACGTCGCCTTGTGATCGCGTCAGCGTTCCCAATCGACGATCGGCCAGCCGCGCTTGCGGGCGAGCGCGCGCAGCCTGTCGTGTGCGTTGACCGCGAACGGCTCGTCGGCCCAGTCGAGCACCGGCGCGTCGGAAACGTGATCCGAATAGAAGCGGATGTGGCAATCCTTGCGGTCGATGCCTTCGCGCGCCAGCCAGGCCTGGATCGCCGCGAGCTTGGCGGGGCCGTAGACATTGTCGCCGACCATCTTCGCATACAGTCGCCCGGTCTCGTCGATCTGCGCCTCGGTCGCGATCACGTCGTCGAAGCCCAGCCGCTCGGCAATCGCATCGACGTAGAAGCGATACGAGGCGGTCGCCATCACCAGCCGGTATCCCGCCGCGCGGTCCGCCGCGATTCGCTCGCGCGCGCCCGCGAACACGCCGGTTGCGGTGATGCGCTCGGCGAACGCTTCGGCCGCGGCCTCGACCGCTTCGGGCGCGAGCGAGCCGCCAAGCAGCAGCCGCTGCATCGTCTGCTTCAGCCGCGCGCGATCGATGAGCTTTGCGAGATAGCCGAGGCCCGCGACCACCGCCGCGGGCACCAGGATCATTCGCCACGGTGCATGGCGGCGCATCGTCCCCCACAGGAACGGCGTCCAGGTGGGGGCATGGGTGATCGTGCGATCCATGTCGTAGATGGCGAGGCGGTGCATGGCGTTTCCATAGGCCGCTATCGGCTTGCCGATCCAGCAAGATTGCACCAAGGATGCGGGCGATGACTGCCCCGGCCGATTTCTCGCCTGCCGGCGACCATACCGGCACGTTGCGTTTTTCCGGTTCGCTCGCGCTTGCGTGCCTCGGCGACCTGCCCGATCGGCTCAACGCCTATGACGGGGCGGTCGATCGGCTCGACATGAGCGGGATCGACCATATCGACACGGTCGGGGCGTGGGTGATCCATCGCTTCGCAGTCGGTCACGGCGCCGAGATCGACGGGCTCGACACCGACGGCAAATATCTGCTCGAACAGGTGAGCGCGGCGGACAAGCCGGTGCAGATGCGCCCGGAACCGTGCGGTGCCTTCGCCCGCGTGCTCGGCGAGATCGGCGATGCCGTCGTCATCAGCATCAACACGCTCTACGGCCTGCTCGGCTTTCTCGGCGCGACGACGATCGCCTTCTGGAACGTCGTCCGCCATCCACAGCGCTTCCGCTTCAACGCCACCGTCCACCGGTTCGAGGTGGTGGGCGTCTCCGCACTCGGCATCATCGGCCTGATGAGCTTCCTGATCGGGATCGTGATCGCGCAGCAGGGTGCAGTGCAGCTTCGCCAGTTCGGCGCGGAAGCGCTGACGATCAATCTGATCGGCCGAATCACCTTGCGCGAGCTCGGCGTGCTGATGACCGCGATCATGGTCGCGGGGCGCTCGGGCTCGGCCTTCGCCGCGCAGCTCGGCACGATGAAACTGACCGAGGAGATCGATGCGATGCGCACGATCGGCGTCTCGCCGATGGAGGCGCTGGTGTTGCCGCGCACCATTTCCGCGATCGTGCTGATGCCGCTGCTCGGCTTCTATTCGTCGCTGATCGCGATCATCGGCGGCGGCGTGCTCTGCTGGGTGTCGCTCGGCATCCCGCCCGTCACCTTCATCCAGCGGCTGCGCGAGGTGGTGCCGATCACCGATCTCTACGTCGGGCTGGTCAAGGCGCCGGTGTTCGGCGCGATCATCGCCATCGCCGGCTGCTTCCAAGGCATGCTCGTCGAATCGGATGCCGAGCAGGTGGGCCTGCGCACCACCAGCGCGGTGGTCCAGGCGATCTTCCTCGTCATCGTGCTCGATGCCTTCTTCGCGGTCTTCTTCACCTGGATCGGGTGGATCTGATGGCGGGGCGTGAGGAATCGATCATTTGCGTGCGCGGCTTGCGCAACAGCTTCGGCGAGCAGGTGGTGCACGAAAACCTCGATCTCGACGTGCGCCGCGGCGAGATCCTGGGCGTGGTCGGCGGTTCGGGCACCGGCAAATCGGTGCTGATGCGCTCGATCGTCGGTCTCCAGCCGCCTGACGAGGGCGAGATCACCGTGTTCGGCGAGAATGCGCTCAGCCAGGACGAAGCCGAAGCCACCGCGATGCGCAAGCGCTGGGGTGTGCTGTTCCAGGGGGGCGCCCTGTTCTCGACGCTGACGGTGGCCGAGAACATCCAGGTGCCGCTGCGCGAATTCTACCCACAGCTCGATCAGGGCCTGCTCGACGAGATCGCCGCCTACAAGGTGGTGATGACCGGCCTCGCGCCCGATGCAGGCCCCAAATATCCGTCCGAGCTGTCGGGCGGTATGAAGAAGCGCGCCGGTCTGGCCCGCGCGCTGGCGCTCGATCCGCAGCTCCTCTTCCTCGACGAGCCGACCGCGGGGCTCGATCCGATCGGCGCGGCGGGGTTCGACGCGCTCACCAAATCGCTGCACAAGACGCTGGGGCTCACGGTGTTCCTGATCACCCACGATCTCGATACGCTCTACGCGATCTGTGATCGCGTCGCCGTGCTCGCCGACAGGAAGGTCATCGCGGTGGGCACGATCCCCGAGCTGCTTGCGTTGGATCACCCGTGGATTCAGGAATATTTCAACGGGCCGCGCGGGCGCGAGGCGACCGCGACGGTCGAGCGCAACGAAGCGCAGCAGGAAGCAGAGGCTGAGTGATGGAAACGCGATCGAACCATGTCCTGGTAGGCGCCGTCGTGCTCATCCTGCTGCTCGTGCTTGCGTTCTTCACGGTCTGGCTCGCGCGGCTGAGCGGCGCGGAAGAGAAGGAATACGACATCTTCTTCCGCCAGTCGGTCGACGGCCTCGCCAAGGGATCGTCGGTTGCCTATTCGGGCGTGCCGGCGGGCCAGGTGAAGGAAATCGCGCTGTGGAAGCCCGATCCGCAGCTCGTGCGCGTGCGCATCTCGATCGATCCCGACATCCCGATCCTGCGCGGCACCACCGCCACGATCCAGAGCAGCTTCACCGGCACCAGCACGGTCGCGCTCGACGGGGGCGGGAAGGGGCAGCCCGAAATCACTTGCCCCGAGGAGAATGCGGTCACGCAATGCCCGTTCGGCGTTCCCGTCATCCCCACGCGGATCGGCGGCCTCGGCGCAGTGCTCAATTCGGCGCCGCAACTGCTCGAACGGCTGTCGGCACTCACCGAGCGCCTGACGCAGATGCTGTCGGACAAGAACCAGGCATCGATCGCGGGCATTCTCGAAAACACCAACCGTCTGACCGAAGCGCTCGCCGATCGCGGTCCCGAGATCGCCGCGACGCTCGCCCAGACCCGCGTCGCGATCCAGCAGGCGGGCGACGCCGCGGAGAAGATCGGCGATCTCGCCGCGACTACCAACGGCGTCCTGCAGGAAGACGTGCGGCCGGCGATGGCGAACCTCAACGAGGCGATCAAATCGGCCAAGGCCAGCACGGACACGCTCAACGCCGCGATCGGCGATGCGCGGCCGGGGCTGCAAAGCTTCTCGAAGCAGACCATCCCCGAGGTCGGCCAGCTCGTTCACGATCTGCGCGTCATGTCCGAATCGCTGTCGTCGGTCGCGCAGAAGCTCGATCAGGGCGGCGCCGGGTCGCTGATCGGCCCGCAGAAGCTCCCCGATTACAAGCCCAGGAAGTGACCATGCGCCACGCCATCAAGACCTCCGCCCTCCTGCTCGCGGCGCTCCCGCTCGCGGCGTGCATCAGCTTCGGCGCCGAGCCGCCGCCCTCGTTGCTGACGCTGACCACCGAAGCGCACGTCGCGCCCAACCAGCCGCAAAGCTCGGCCAACGCCGCGACGATCCTGGTCACGGTGCCCGCGGTGCCACAGAAGCTCTCGGTGATGCGCGTGCCCGTCCAGGCGACCGACACCTCGATCGCCTATGTCAAGGATGCGCAATGGGTCGAGCCGCCCGCTGAGCTGTTCGCGCGGCTGATGGCGGATGCGATCACCGCGCGCACCGGGCGCGTCGTGCTCAGCTCGGCACAGTCGCGGATCGATCCCGGCAGCCGGCTCGCCGGCGAGCTGCGCGATTTCGGGGTCGATGCGGCGACGCAGGAGGCGGTCGTGATCTTCGACGGCGCGCTGATCCGCGACGGCAGCAATGCGGTCGAGAAGCAGCGGTTCGAGGCGCGTGTGCCCGTGGCCGCGATCGAGGCCGGCGCGGTCGGCGTCGCGATCAACCAGGCGGCGAACCAGGTCGCGACGCAAGTCGCGGATTGGGTCGGGCGTGGATCGGCCGCCGCAGCCCCTCAGCCGGCGGGATAGTTCGGCCACAGCCCCGGCGTCGCCAGTTCGAGCACATGGCCGTCGGGATCTTCGAAATAGAGGCTGCGCCCGCCTGCCGGCCATGTCCGCTCGCCGCGCATCCTGACGCCTGACGCCGTCAGGTGCGCACGCCAGGCGTCATACGCCTCGGCGGCGATGCGGAACGCCATGTGCAGCGGGCCCGCGCCGTCGTGCCCCGGCACGGTGCCGCGCTCGGAGACGCTGTCCTCGATCGAGCCGCCGCGGGCGAAGATGAGGAGCACCGCCTGCGGCCCCGCGTCATAGGCGATCAGCCGCTCGGTGCGGATCATCGCCCGCAATCCCATGATCCGTTCGAAGAACGCCGCCGATCGCGTCATGTCGTCGACATAGAGCGCGGTTTCGAGCAGCCCCGCGATCGGCGGCGGCGCGCTCATCGCCCGATGGAATGGTAGGTGAAGCGCGTGCGTGCGATTTCGGCGGGCGAATAGATGTTGCGCAGGTCGACGAGGATGGGGGCGGTCATCACCTCGGCGAGGCGATCGAGGTCGAGCGCGCGAAACACGTCCCATTCGGTGACGATCGCCACCGCGTCGGCGCCGGTCGCCGCGTCATAGGCGTCGGCGCAGAAGGTTACCCCCGGCATTAGCCCCTTCGCGATCTCCATGCCCTCGGGGTCGAACGCGCGCACGGTCGCGCCCGAATCCTCGAGCGCCTGGACGATGGCGAGGCTCGGCGCGTCGCGCATGTCGTCGGTATTGGGTTTGAATGTGAGCCCCAGCAGCGCGACCGTCTTGCCCCGCGCGTCTCCGCCCAGCGCGTGGATCACCTTGCGCCCCATCGCGCGTTTGCGGCTGTCGTTGACCTTGACCACCGCCTCGACGATCCGCACGGGACTGTCATGGTCCTCGGCGGTCTTGAGCAGCGCCAGCGTGTCCTTGGGAAAGCACGAGCCGCCATAGCCCGGCCCCGCGTGCAGAAACTTGGATCCGATCCGATTATCGAGCCCGATCCCGCGCGACACGTCCTGCACGTCGGCGCCCACCGCCTCGCACAAGTCCGCGATCTCGTTGATGAAGGTGATCTTGGTCGCCAGGAAGGCGTTGGCGGCGTATTTGGTGAGCTCCGCCGTCCGCCGCCCGGTGAACAACAGCGGGCTTTCGTTGAGATAGAGCGGTCGATAGACGTCACGCATCACCTGGCGCGCGCGTTCGTCCTCGGTACCGATGACGATGCGGTCGGGCCGCTTGAAATCGCCGATCGCGGCACCTTCGCGCAGGAATTCGGGATTGGAGACGACCGCGACCCGCTGGTTGGGGCACACCTCGCGCAAGATCGCCTCGACCCGGTCGCCAGTGCCCACCGGCACGGTCGATTTGGTCACCACCACCGTCGGGCCGGTGATCGCCGCGCCGATCTCGCGCGTCGCGTCGAACACATAGGTGAGGTCGGCATGACCGTCGCCGCGGCGCGAGGGCGTGCCGACCGCGATGAAGACCGCATCGGCGCCCGCTACCGCGCGCGCCAGATCAGTGCTGAAGCTCAGCCGCCCAGCCGTCACGTTGGCCGCGACGAGCTGCGCCAGCCCCGGCTCGTAGATCGGCATCCGCCCCGCATTGAGCGCGTCGATCTTCGCCGCATCCTTGTCGACGCAGACAACCTCGTGGCCGAAATCTGAAAAGCAGGCCCCCGACACGAGCCCGACATAGCCCGATCCGATCATCGTGATGCGCATGAGGCGGCAATAGTCCCGGAAAAATGGGTGGGGCGCAGCCCCGGACGCGCCTCATGTAACGCCCGGTGCCGATTTTTCCAGTCGCTTGCGCGTGCCGTGGCGCCCCGCGCGGTGGTTACCGGCGAACCGCCTTCCAATGGCGCTGCGCATGAAAAAAGGGAGGCCGGCATCTGCCGCCCTCCCTCTTTTGGTTCGCTGAGAAGCGAGCTTACATGCCCGATCCCGGCCCGTAGGTGATTTCCACGCGGCGGTTCTGCACCTCGCGGACACCATCGGCCGTCTCGACGCGCGGGCGGCTTTCGCCGAACGCTTCGGTCGAGATCACGCCCTCCGGGATCGCATGCGACACCATATACTCCTTCACGGAGTCGGCGCGCCGCTGCGACAGGCCCACGTTGTACGTGGCCGGACCCGAACGGTCGGCGTGGCCGGCCAGCATGACCTGCGCATTGCCACAGCTCTGGTACGCGGTGATCGCGTTGTCCAGGATCGACGCAGCCTCGGGGGTGATGTTCGACTTGTCCCATTCGAAGAAGACAATGAACGGACCCGGCGAGCACACGACCTCGGGCGGAGGCGGCGGCGGAGGCGGCGGGGGAGGCGGCGGCGGGGGCG
>DATLJH010000012.1:0-109820 GCA_035538935.1 Sphingomonas sp. | reverse complement strand
ACCAAGAAACTCCACCTGCGCTCGATCATCGTCGAATTGCTCTGGTTCCTGCGCGGCGACACCAACGTCCGCTGGCTGCAGGAGCGCAAGGTCAGCATCTGGGACGAATGGGCGAACGAGACGGGTGATCTCGGGCCCGTCTACGGCAAGCAGTGGCGCGACTGGGCGACCGCGGACGGCCGCCACCTCGATCAGATCGCCGAGCTGATCCAGCAGATCCGTACCAATCCCGCCTCGCGCCGCCAGATCGTCACCGCGTGGAACCCCGGCGATCTCCACGCGATGGCGCTCGCGCCGTGTCATTGCCTGTTCCAGACGCACGTCGCGAACGGCAGATTGTCGCTACAGCTCTACCAGCGCTCGGCCGACATCTTCCTGGGCGTGCCCTTCAACATCGCCAGCTATGCGCTGCTCACCCACATGCTCGCCCAGCAATGCGATCTTGAGCCGGGCGACTTCATCTGGACCGGCGGCGATTGCCACCTCTATCTGAACCATCTCGATCAGGCCCGCGAGCAGCTCGCCCGCACGCCCGGTCCGCTCCCGCGGCTCGACATCCTGCGCCGCCCGGACGCGATCGACGGCTATGATTACGAGGATTTCCGCGTCGTCGATTACGAAGCCCAGCCGCACATCAAGGCGCCGGTGGCCATATGATCACGCTGGTGCTCGCGCGCGCCGACAATGGCGTGATCGGCCGCGACGGCGGGCTGCCCTGGCATCTGCCCGCCGATCTCAAACGCTTCAAGATGCTGACGATGGGTCGTCCGATGATCATGGGCCGCAAGACCTTCGAGAGCTTCCCGAGCCCGCTTCCCGGTCGCCGCCATATCGTGCTGACCCGCGACGAGGGCTGGCACGCCGACGGGGCGGAGGTGGCGCACACGCCGGGGCAGGCGCTGCACCTGTCGGGCGGCGACGCGTCGGTGATCGGCGGCGCGGAGGTGTTCGCGCTGTTCCGCGATCGCGCCGAGAAGGTCGAGCTGACCGAAATTCATGCCGCGCCCGAGGGCGACACCATCGTTCCCCCTTTCGAGGGTTGGCGCGAGATGATGCGCGAGGACCACGACGCCCAGGACGGCCGCCCCGCCTACAGCTTCATCACGCTGATACGCAGCGCGCCCGCGCCCGAGGGTAGCGTGGCCGCACCGGTGTCCTTATAGCGCGGCGCATGGAGCGGCTGGACGGCGGCTCGACGGTGCCCGCATCCTTGCGCGGCGGGATCGTCGCGCTCGGCAATTTCGACGGATTTCATGCAGGCCATCAGGCGGTGGTGGGCCGTGCGATCGAGCGTGCCCGCGCCGAGGGCCGCCCTGCGCTGGTCGCTACCTTCGATCCGCACCCGATGCGCTTCTTCCGCCCGCAGAGCCCCTGGTTCCGCCTCACCTCGCTCGACCAGCGCGAGGAATTGGTGCGCGCGGCAGGCGCCGACGCGATGCTGGTCTTCACCTTCGATGCCGCGCTGGCAGGGCTCAGCGCCGAGGATTTCGTGATCCGGCGACTGCTCGGCGAGATCGGCGTCGGCGGCGTCGTCACCGGCGAAGATTTCACCTTCGGCAAGGGCCGTTCGGGCAGCGTTGCGCAGCTCGCCGATCTGGGTGGCCGCCATGGTTTCTCGGTCGATACCGTCGCGCCGGTGACGATGGACGGCGACATCGTTTCCTCCAGCCGCATCCGCGCCTTCCTTCAGGCCGGCGATCCGCGCGGCGCGGCGCGGCTGCTGACGCGGCCGTTCACGGTGCGCGGCACGGTGGAGCATGGCGACAAGCGCGGGCGCGAACTCGGCTATCCCACCGCGAACCTGTCGCTCGGCAATTACCTGCGCCCCCGCTACGGCATCTACGCGGTGCGCGGGCGCCTTCTCGATGGTCGCGTGCTGGGCGGCGCCGCCAATCTGGGCGTGCGCCCGAGCTTCGACCCGCCCAAGGAATTGCTCGAACCGTTCTTCTTCGACTTTTCGGGAGATCTCTACGGTCAGGCGATCGACGTCGAGCTGATCGACTTCCTCCGCCCCGAGGCGAAGTTCGATGATCTCGATGCGCTGACCCGCCAAATGGCGGAGGATTGCGAACGGGCGCGCGGAGCCCTCACCCAACCTCCGTCACCCTGAACTCGTTTCAGGGTCCATCCAACCGCGAGCAATGTCGCCCGAGGCTCATTGGACGCTGAAACAAGTTCAGCATGACGAACAAGGAAACCGACGCTAAACGCCGCAACTCCATGAACGACACGACCGACACCACCCAACGCGACTGGCGCGACACCGTCTTCCTGCCGAAGACCGATTTTCCCATGAAGGCCGGCCTCGCCGCCAAGGAGCCGGGGATTCTGGAGCGCTGGCAGCGGATCGGCGTCTACGATCGCCTGCGCGAGCAGCGCGCGAAACGCGAACGCTACATCCTCCACGACGGCCCGCCCTACGCCAATGGCGACATCCACATGGGCCATGCGATGAACAAGGTGTTGAAGGACATCATCGTCCGCAGCCGCTCGCTGATGGGCAGGGACGCGCCCTATGTCCCCGGCTGGGATTGCCACGGCCTGCCGATCGAGTGGAAGGTCGAGGAAGCCTATCGCGCCAAGAAGCTCGACAAGGATCAGGTGCCCGTCGCCCAATTCCGCGCCGAATGCCGCGCCTATGCCGAGAAATGGGTCGCGGTGCAGCGCGCCCAGTTCGAGCGGCTCGGCGTGATGGGCGATTGGGACGATCCCTATCTGACGATGAAGTTCGAGGCGGAAGCGTCGATTGTCGGCGAGCTGCTCAAATTCGCCGAGGGCGGCCAGCTCTATCGCGGCGCCAAGCCGGTGATGTGGAGCCCGGTCGAAAAGACCGCGCTGGCCGAGGCCGAGGTCGAATATGACGACGTCGTCTCGACCCAGATCGACGTCGCGTTCGAGATCGTCGAGGCGCCGAACGCGCCGGAACTGGTCGGCGCGCACGCGGTGATCTGGACGACGACGCCGTGGACGATCCCGGTGAACCAAGCGCTGAGCTATGGGGAAGAAATCGAGTACGTTCTCATCGGTGAGCACAAAGGTCCAAGATATCTTGTTGCCAAGGCCTTGGTTGAGTCAGGGACGCTTCACGGACGCTTTCTCACAACAGAAATGGACGAGATATATTGGCAGGGTAAGGGCTCCGATCTCGCTGGCGCCACCGCTCGTCACCCGATGCACCATCTCGGCGGGTTCTTCGCCAAGCCGCGGCCGTTTCTGCCCGGCGATTTCGTCACCACCGATGCGGGCACCGGGCTCGTCCACATGGCGCCCGATCATGGCGAGGACGATTTCCTGCTGTGCAAGGAGTACGGCATCGATCCGGTGTTCGCGGTCGATGCGGCGGGCTTCTACCGCGAGGATTGGGCGTGGCTCGGCGGGCAGGGCAGCGTCATCAACAAGAAGTTCGTCGCTGCCGACGGCCCGATCTGTTCGGACCTGCGCGCGGCCGGGGCGCTGCTCGCCGCGTCGGACGATTTCGCGCACAGCTATCCGCATTCGTGGCGCTCCAAGGCCAAGGTGATCTTCCGCTGCACCCCGCAATGGTTCATCCCGATGGATGGCACTGTTCGCCCCTCCCCTTCAGGGGAGGGGTCGGGGGTGGGGCCTGGCCGTCTCACCGATGCCGGCGCGCATGAGGCTTTGCCCCACCCCAACCCCTCCCCTGAAGGGGAGGGGCTTGGAAGTAACGGCCCCACTCTGCGCGAACTCGCCCTCGACTCCATCGAGCGTACCCGCTGGGTGCCCTCACGCTCCAAGAACCGCATCCGGGCGATGGTCGAGGGGCGGCCGGATTGGGTGATCTCGCGCCAGCGGGCGTGGGGGGTACCGATCGCGCTCTACGTCAACCGCGCGACGGGCGAGTATCTCAACGATTTGGCGGTCAACGCCCGCATCGTCGCGGCCTTTCGCGAGGGCGGCGCCGACGCCTGGTTCACCGCCGATCATCAGACGCTGCTCGGCCCTGACTACGACCTCGCTGACTATGAGCCGCAGGCCGACATCCTCGACGTGTGGTTCGATTCGGGCAGCACCCACGCCTTCGTCATCGAGGCGCGCTATGGCGAGGGCGCGCGCGCAGACCTCTATCTCGAAGGCTCGGACCAGCATCGCGGCTGGTTCCAGTCGTCACTCCTCGAAAGCTGCGGCACGCG
Organism: Sphingomonas sp.; assembly: GCA_035538935.1. GTDB lineage: Bacteria > Pseudomonadota > Alphaproteobacteria > Sphingomonadales > Sphingomonadaceae > Sphingomonas. The sequence continues at coordinate 105,669 of DATLJH010000012.1, read as the reverse complement.
CGGGCGCGCGCCCTATGACGCGGTGCTGACCCACGGCTTCGCGCTCGACGGGCAGGGGCGCAAGATGTCCAAGAGCCTCGGCAATGTCGTCGATCCGTTAAAGGTGATCGGCGAATCGGGCGCCGACATCCTGCGCATGTGGGTTTCCTCGACCGACTATTTCGAGGACGTGCGGATCGGCAAGGAAGTGCTCGGCACCGCGTCCGACGCCTATCGCAAGCTCAGGAACACCTTCCGCTACCTCTTGGGCGCGCTCGACGGCTTCACCGATGCCGAGAAGATCGACGTGCGTGCGATGCCCGAGCTCGAGCGCTACGTGCTCGATCTGCTCGGCCGGCTCGATGCCGATCTGCGCGAAGCGGCGGAGAAGTACGAGTTCAACCGCTACCTGCGCCTGCTCACCGATTTCGCGCAGGACGATCTCTCGGCGTTCTATTTCGATATCCGCAAGGATTCGCTCTATTGCGACGCGCCCGGCGACACGAAGCGCCGCGCCGCGCGGACGGTGTTCGACGCGCTGTTCCACGCCCTCGTGCGCTACGCCGCGCCGATTCTGTGCTTCACCGCCGAGGAAGTGTGGCAGGCGCGTTTCCCGAGCGAGGACGGGTCGGTCCATTTCCTCGAATGGCCGGACTTGCCGGCGCTCCCCGGCGACGATGCGATCGGCACCAATTGGGAAGACGTGCGGCGCTTGCGTGAACAGGTGACCGAAGCGATCGAGCCGCTGCGGCGCGAGAAGGTGATCCGCTCCAGCCTCGAGGCCGAGGTGACGGTGCCCGATCTGCCGCTCGATCCCGAGATGCTCGCCGAGGTGTTCATCGTCGCGAAAGTTGCGAAGGGCGATCATGTCGCGGTGACGCGCACCGACTATCACAAATGCGGCCGCTGCTGGCGGCTGCTGTCCGAGGTCGCCGAGGATGGCGCCTTGTGTCGCCGTTGCGCGGAGGTGGTGTCATGAAGAGCGTGCGCTGGTGGGGGCCGATCGTCGCCGCGATCGTGTTCGTGGCCGACCAGGCGGTGAAATATCTCGTCACCGCGGTCCTGGGCGTGAACCGGCCGGGCGACGTCATGGAACTGCTGCCGATCTTCCGGCTGCAATATGTCGAAAATGTCGGGGTGTCGCTGGGGCTGCTGCCCGCCGGGAGCGACGCGTCGCGCTGGGCGTTGGTGGTGCTGACGGTCGCGATCGCGATCGGGGTCGCGATCTGGATGCTGCGCGAGCGTCACCGCGCGGACCTGATCGCGCTCGGCATGGTGCTGGGCGGCGCGCTGGGCAACATCCTAGATCGCGCGCGGCTGGGCTACGTCACCGATTTCGCCGATCTGCACTTCGGAAGCTGGAGCCCGTTTTTGGTCTTCAATGTCGCCGATGCGGGGATTACGATAGGGGTGCTGATCCTGCTGGTGCGCGCGCTGCTCATCCGCGACAAGCCGAAGAAGACGCCAGCTTCTGTGGAGAATGTGAATGCGTAAGATCGTGCCGATTGCCGCGGGGCTCGCGATAGCCGGATTGCTCGCGGGCTGCGGCGGCAGTCGCCGTCTTGGCGGCGGGCCCAACGAATTCGCGGTGGCGCGTCAGGCGCCGCTCGTCATCCCGCCCAGCTTCTCGCTGGTGCCGCCGCAGCCCGGCGCGCCGCGGCCGCAGGACAACAACCCCAGCCAGCAGGCGCTCGACGCGATGTTCGGCGGCCCCGCGCCGCGCAGCGCGTCCGAGACCGCGACGCTCGCCGAGGCGGGGCGCGATTCCGCCGATCCGGGCATCCGCTCGGCAGTGGGCGACGCCGACGCCAATGTGGTCGACAAGGGTTCGACGACGCGCGACATCGTCGCCGCGCCCGAAGGCGACGGCCAGCAGGCACGCGCGACCACACCCTGATCGCGGGCGCGCATGTTCGAGAATTGAAGAGGGGAGCGGGCCTGCCGCTCCCCTTTTTCGTCAGAAGGCGACGCCGATCGACCCGACCACGGCCGACCCGCGGCCCCAGCGCTGCGCGAAGCCGCCGGCGTTGGAAATGTCGGTATCGATATAGGTGACGCCGACCGTCAGCGGCCCGCCGGTCGCGGTCGCGCCCAACGACCAGTCCCAATAGCTGTCGTCGCCCGCGACCGGATTGTAGAGCCCGAGCGCGCCCTTGGTGTGGCCGACCTGCCCCGTGAGCGTAACCGGCGTCGAGGGAATCCCGACCGACGCCTGGCCGTAGAGATGGAGATTGTCGTCGTTGCCGTCGGTGAAATCGAGGCCCTTCTGACCGCCCCAGGCATAATTGCCGCCGACCTTCGCCGAGACCGGTCCGATCGTGTAGCTCACCGAGGCGTAGGGCTCGAAGAAATCGGTGTTCAGGCCGTCACGGCCGCCCGGATAGTAATAATAGAGCAGCCCGACGTCGAAGCCGAGACCGCTCGACATCGTCTTGGCATAACCGCCGTAGAGATCGACCTCGGCGTTGCCGTAACCGGGCACCGATATGTCGTCGTCGATCGTCGACGCCCATGTGCCCACATAGAAACCCGAGGTCGTGTTGACGTTGAGCGTCGCCTGGAGCGCGCCCTTTTCGTTCGACTGGGTCAGGCCGCGGAAGCGGTATTCCGAGGCGAGCGTGACGCCGCCCGAGACGCTGACGGGTGCGGGGGGCGCGGTATCCTGCGCGGCGGCCGGCATGGCGCCGAGCAGCGCAAGCGCGCCGAGGCTGAAGGTGGTGAAGCGCATCGTTCTCTTTTCCTTGCTGGAGAAAGCCGATGTCCCCGCCTGCTCCTGTCGTCGGCGTCGTCTGATCGCGCGCCTTGGGCGACAGGAAGCATGAACGTGCCTCATTTCGCTGCATCGCACAACCGGCAATGAGCGGCGCGGGCCATGCGCGCGCATCTGTTGCGCGCGGGCAACAGCGTCAGTGCCGAATTCCGAATCAAACTCTCAGCCTTGGTCGCGGTGGAGGTAGACGTCCTGTTGCGCGAGCGGAATCTCGATGCCCTCGTCCTTGAAGAGCACCCACAGCCGGTTGAGCACGTCCGAGCGCACGCTGCCGACGCCGCCTTCGGGATCGGAGATCCACACCAGGATCTCGTGCTCGACGGCGCTCTCGCCGAACGCGGTGAGGCGCACGTTGGGCTTGGGGCTGTCCAGCGTGCGCGGGCTTTCCACCGCGGCGCGCATCATCAGTTCCTGCGCACGCTTGAGGTCGGACTTGTACGAGACGCGGGCAGGGATGCGCACGCGAACGTTGCGATCCGAATAGGACCAGTTCTCGACCTCCTGCGTCATCAGATTCTCGTTCGGGATCAGATGCTCCTTGCCGTCGCGCGTCAGCACCGAGACCGCGCGCACCCCGATCTTGTTGACCCAGCCGAAGCTGTCGCCGACGACGATCACGTCGCCCGGCTTGATTGACCGGTCCATCAGCAGGATGATCCCCGCGATCAGGTTGCCGATCGTCTTCTGCAGCCCGAAACCCACCGCGAGCCCGAACGCGCCCGAGAACACCGCGAAGGTGGTGAGATCGATCCCCAGCAGGTCGATCCCGAAGAAGAAGGCGACGACGATCACGGTGATCGCGGCGAGCTTCTGCGCGAGCAATTTCTGCGTCGGATCGAGCGACCGCGCCTGGCCGATCGAATGGCTCAGCACGCGATTAGCGAGGCGGAACCCCGCGAACAGCGCGACGAACGTGACGAGGATCGTCACCAGCGCCATCAGCGAGAAGCGATGCTTGCCGAGGTTGAAGCCCACCAGGTCGAGCGTGCCGGTGATGCGGTCGAGCCCGCCCACCGCGTTGCTGAGCAAGGCGACGAAGAGCACGGTCGCGACCAGCCACGCCATCCAGCGCGGCAGGTTGAGCCCGCGCAGGATCTGTCGCGCGAGGAGCGCCGCGGTGCTTCCGAGCGCCAGCCCGAGCACGATGCTCGCGGGGGTGTGCCAGACATGCGGCGAGCGGAAGACGATCGCGAGCAACACGAACGCGACGAGATAGCGAAGGATCACGCCCATGCGCGGGCCGAGCCCTTCGGCATGGCCGCCGACATGCTGCGTCCAGAAGGTCGCGAGGCGCGGGCCGATCGTGCGCCCGGCGGCATAGCCGAGCGCAAGGCTGGCGAGCGCGAGGCCGAACGCGATCGCGGCCTCGATCAACACCGTGCCGGTGGGCAGGACGATGCCGTTCGCGGTGAGCCAGCGATCGAGCCCGTTCATCCCCGGGCAGCCCTGAACGCGCCCAGCGCCTGCTCGATATCGGCGATCAGATCGGCGGTATCTTCGAGCCCGATCTGGAGGCGCACGATCGCGCCGCCCCAATCGGGCTGGCCCAGCGCGCGGTGCGGATCGGCAGGCACGGCGAGGCTTTCATATCCGCCCCAGCTATAGCCGATACCGAACAGATCGAGCGCGTCGATGAAGGCGGCGCGGCCGGCCTCGTCGGCGCCTTCGAGCACGAAGGCGAACAGACCCGACGAGCCCTTGAAATCGCGCGCGAAAAGCTCGTGGCCGGGGCACGAGGGCAGCGCGGGATGGAGCACGGCGCCCACCTCGTCGCGCGCGGCGAGCCAGCGCGCGATCTCGAGCGCGCTTCGCTCGTGGTGCTTGAGGCGCACGCCCATCGTACGCAACCCGCGCGAGCCCAGCCAGCAATCGTCGGGCGAGGCGACCTGGCCGAGCTCGAAGCTGGTCTGGCGCAGCCTGGCGAAATGGCCGGGGCCGGCGGTGACCGACCCCATCATCACGTCCGAATGGCCGACGACATATTTGGTGCAGGCGAGGATCGACAGATCGACGCCGGCCGCGATCGCGGGGAAGAACAGCGGCGTCGCCCAGGTATTGTCGATCAGCGTCGTCACCCCGCGGGCCCTGGCGGCGGCGACGATCGCGGGCACGTCCTGCACCTCGAAGGTGAGGCTGCCGGGCGATTCCATGAAGATGGCGCGCGTTTTCTCGCCGATCAGCTCGGCGATGCCGGCGCCGATCAGCGGATCGTAGAAGCGCGTCGCGATGCCGAAGCGCTTCAGCAGCCCGGCGGCCATCGCGCGCGTCGGTTCATAGGCGCTGTCGACCAGCAGCAATTCGTCGCCGGGGGACAATATTGAGAGCAGCGCGGCCGCGATCGCCGCGACGCCCGAGCAATAGAGGAAAGTGCCTTCCGCGCCGGGTTCGAGCTCGGTCAGCGCGTCGGCGAGCGCCCATTGCGTCGGCGTGCCGCGGCGGCCGTAATAGAGGCGGTGGTGCGTGTCGCCTGCGGTCGCGCGCATGTCGGCGATCGAGTCGTAGAGGATCGTCGAGGCCCGCCACACCGGCGGATTGACGATGCCCTGCGTCCATTCCGGCCGTCGCCCCGCCGAGACGAGCCGCGTGCCCGCCCCGATATCGTCGCGCTTGCTACTCACGCGTCTCCCTTCGCCTTGGGGGTGTCGGGGTCGCCGCCCCATTCGGTCCACGATCCGTCGTAGAGCGCGGCCTTGCGCCCGAGCAGATGCGCGCCGAACACGAGCACCGCGGCGGTGATGCCCGAGCCGCAGGTCGCAGCCATCGGGCGATCGACGTCGATTCCGGCCGCACGGAACTCTGCCTGAAGCTCAGGGCCGCGCTTCCAGGTGCCGTCGTCGTGGAACAGTCGGGCATAAGGCAGGTTGCGCGAGCCCGGGATATGGCCGGGCTCGACGCCTGCGCGATGTTCGGGCTCGTCGCCGCGGAAGCGAGGGGCAGAGCGCGCATCCATCACCTGCTCGGCGGGATGATCGAGATTGGCGCGCATGTCGGCCATCGTGCGCAGTTCTTCGGGGTGCTCGTGCGGCGCGAAGCGCGCCTCGCCCATCGGCGACGCGCCTGCTTCGAGCGGCAGCGCCTCGGCGCGCCATTTGGCGAGCCCGCCATCGAGGATCGCCACCGGCGTCTTGCCGAACAGCCGCATCAGCCACCAGGCACGCGCGGCGCTGCGCAGCGGCGAATCGTCATAGAGCACCACGCGCGTATCGTCGCCGATCGCTATCGCGCGCATCCGCTCGGCGAAAAACGCGGCAGGCGGCACGGTCGAGGGCAGGGGACTCGCGGAATCGGCGAGCGTGGCGAGATCGAGGAACATCGCGCCGGGAATGTGCGCGGCCTCGAATTCGGCGCGCGCGTCGCGACCGTGCTCGGTGAGGAAATAGCTTGCGTCCACCACGCGCAGGTCGGGTGCGCCGAGTTCGGCCTCGAGCCAATCGGTGGAGACGAGCGGGTCCATGCGTCTCTCCTATCGCGGCGCGGCGCGGGCGTCGAGCCGAGGGCGTTTCCACCGGGCCGTCGCGCGCCTATATGCGCGGGCATGGAAACCACCCATCTCGGCAAGCCCAGCGCGATGCCCGCCTCGCCCGAGGCGGCGCGGCTCGATTACGTCCCTAACCCGCGACCCGGCAAACGCTATCTGGTGCGCTTCACCGCGCCCGAATTCACGTCGCTGTGCCCGGTGACGGGGCAGCCCGATTTCGCGCATCTGGTGATCGACTATGTGCCCGACGCGACGATCGTCGAATCGAAGTCGCTCAAGTTGTTCCTCGCCAGCTTCCGCAACCATGCCGCCTTCCACGAGGATTGCACCGTGGGGATCGCCGAACGGCTGGCCGAAGAGATGAAGCCGCACTGGCTTCGGATCGGCGGCTATTGGTATCCCCGCGGCGGTATGCCGATCGACGTCTTCTGGCAGACCGGCGCGCCGCCCGCGGACGTGTGGATTCCCGCGCAGGACGTGCCCGGCTATCGCGGCCGCGGCTGAAAGGTCGTTTGAGAAATCGCGGAAGAGCGATTTCAAAGGCGGCGCCGGCCCGCTCCGCCGCGCGGCTGATCCAGATCAGCACGAATCTCTTGCTGCAATGCACAATTCATGCAACCCTAGGGGCGTGGAACCGTTTGACGTGGGGTGGATCGGGGGCTGAGCGGCGATGTTGCGGAAGCGAAAGGACAGACGATGGCGGCGGGTGCCAATGACGGGCGGCAGATCGAGCATGTCGCGCTGATCGGTAACTTCCTGCCGCGCAAATGCGGCCTCGCTACCTTCACCACCGATACCTACAACGCGCTGCGCGAGCGCTTTCCCGACATCCGCATCGACGTTTATGCGATGGACGATCTCGGCACCTACGATTTCCCACCCGAGGTCACGCGCACCATCGCGCAGGACGATCGGCTTGCCTATTCGGAGGCCGCGCGCGCGATCGAGGACAGCGGCGCGCAGGCGCTCTGGGTCCAGCATGAGTACGGCATCTATGGCGGCACTGCCGGCGACTATCTGCTGGCGCTGCTCGATCGCGTCTCGCTGCCGCTGATCGTCACGCTGCACACCGTGCTCGAGCATCCCAGCGATGACGAGCGGCGCGTGCTGGAGGCGCTCCTGCGGCGCGCCTCGCGGGTGATCGTGATGGCCGAGCGCGGGCGCGAGATCCTGGGGCGCGTGTACGATGCCGATCCCAAGACGATTGCGACGATCCCGCACGGCGTGCCCAACCGCCCTTATGCCGAGCCGGCCGACTTCAAGGCACGTTTCGGCTGGGAAGGACGCCGGGTCGTGCTGACCTTCGGCCTGCTCGCGCCCAGCAAGGGGATCGAGACGGTGATCGAGGCGCTGCCCGCCGCCACCGCCGAGGCCCCCGACCTGCTCTATGTCGTGCTGGGAGCGACGCATCCCAACCTCGTCGCGCACGAAGGCGAGGCGTATCGCGATCGCCTGAAGGCACTTGCCCACGATCTGGGCGTGGCCGGCAACATCGCCTTCATCGATGCATTCATCGAGCAGGCTGCGCTGATCGATTATCTGCAGGCGGCCGATCTCTATGTCACGCCCTACACCAACCCCGCGCAGGTCACGTCGGGCACGCTTTCCTATGCGGTCGGCGTCGGCAAGGCGGTGATCGCGACACCCTATGTCCATGCGACCGAGATCCTCGCCGACGGGCATGGCGTGCTCGTCGATTTCGGCGACAGCGCGGGCTTCGCGCGGGAGATCGTCCGCCTGCTCGCGAACGACGGCGATCGCAGGCAGCTTTCGGAGCGCGCTTATGCGCGCGGACGGACGATGATCTGGCCGCGCGTCGCCGAGGCCGCGCTCGCGCAGATCGAGGCGGCGATCGCCGCGAGGCCGCGCCGCCTCACTCCGGCCCCGCGCGCGCTGGTGCCGCTCGCGCCGAGCATCGAGGCGATGGAGCGGATGAGCGACTCGACGGGGATTCTCCAGCATTCGATCTATTCGGTGCCCGATCGGGACCACGGTTATTGCATCGACGACAATGCGCGCGCGCTGATCCTGATGACGCAGATCGAGGATCTCGCGGATGACGTGCGCGACAATTGGCTGACGGCGTTTGCCGCGTTCGTGCAACATGCGTGGAACCCGGACGAGGGCCGCTTCCGCAACTTCATGGGGTTCGATCGCCGCTGGCGCGAGGAGAAGGGGTCGGAGGATTCGAACGGCCGCGCGCTCTGGGCGCTCGGCGTCACCGCGCGCGACGCTCAAATGGCCAAGCATCGCGACTGGGCGCGGGCGCTCTACGATCAGACCGCCGAACTGGCCTTCGACCTCGGCAGCCCGCGCGCGCAGGCGTTCGCGATGCTGGGCGCGGCGGCGATGCTGGGCGTGCGGCCGGACCATGCGCTCGCGCGGCGCACGCTGGCGCGGTTCGGCGACGAATTTCTCGCGCTGCTTTCCGAAGCGCGGCGGCCCGAATGGCAGTGGTTCGAGATCGTGCTCGCCTACGACAATGCCCGGCTGCCCGAAGCGCTGCTGCGCGCCGGCGTGGCGCTCGACCGCGACGACCTGATCGCGTGCGGGCTCGATACGCTCGACTGGATCATCGCGCGGCAGACCTCGCCCGACGGCTGTTTCCGCGCGATCGGCACCGAGAGCTTTGGCCGCGAATATGCCGATCCGATGCCGTTCGACCAGCAGCCGCTCGAAGCGCAAGCGACGATCGACGCCTGCGCGGCGGCGTTCGCCGCGACCAGCGATCCGCGCTGGGTGGACGAGGCGATGCGCGCCTATCGCTGGTTCCTCGGCGCCAACGATCTCGATGCGCCGCTGGCCTCGCCGCACGACGGCGGCTGCTTCGACGGATTGATGCCCGGCGGGGTGAACCGCAACCAGGGGGCCGAATCGGTCCTGGCGCTGCAACTCGCCTCATGCGCGATTTCGGCTCTTTCAAAAGCGGCCGATCCCGTGGCAAAGCCGGACCGCGCCGTCGCGTAGCAGCTCTTCGCGTCGCCGCATGTACCGAAGCCAGTCGCGGGGGCGTTCCTTTGCTCGATCTGTTCAACCACGCGCTGCGCCTGCACGCCGATCCGTCGCGCGTGGTGGTGCGGCCCTTCCATATCGGCTGGGGCGCGAACGGGCAGGCGTCGAAACGGGTCGAGCGCATGGTCGATGCGGTGCTGGCGATGCGGCCCGACGAAGCGCGCGTGCAGCTGGAGGCGGTGCTCAAGGATTTCGAGGCGCGGCACTGGCAGACGCGGCGCGTGTTCATGACGCGCTATGACGAGATCGAGGCGCTGCTCGAGCTCGACGGGGCGGCGATCGGCGACGAGAAACGGCAGCTGATCGGCGCCTATTTCTGCCACGAATACAGCTATGCCGCCGCGGCGATCATGAACCCCAGCGCGGTGCCGCATTTCGACCAGTCGGGCATGCCGGCGGGGAGCATGCGCATCCTGATGTCGATGCGCGCGGTGGGGGAGGGGCACATCTCGTCGATCGCCTTCCGCGAAGGCATCATCACCGACGACCGGAAGCTCAAGCTTGCGCCCGAGCCACCGTTCGCGACCGCGACCGATGTCGACGGCAATGACGACGAGATCCCGCAAGGACCGGTCACCGTCTATCGGCACCGCGACTCGACGCTGTCGGGCACGGTCATCTTCCCGATCACGCATGCGCAATCGAAGGGGCTCGAGGACCTCCGCCTCGTGCGCTTCGAGCATGACGACGGCAGCTTCGAATGGCTGGGGACGTACACCGCCTACAACGGATCGGTGATCCAGTCCGAGCTGATGCGCACGCGCGATTTCCGCGCGTTCGACCTCGTGCCGATGACGGGCGCGGCGGCGCGGAACAAGGGGATGGGGCTGTTCCCGCGCAAGGTGAACGGCAAATACATGATGATCGGCCGGCAGGACGGCGAGAATCTGTTCCTGATCACGTCCGATCGGCTGACGCATTGGGACGAGGGGGAGCTGCTCCTAAAGCCCGAATATCCGTGGGAGCTGGTGCAGATCGGCAATTGCGGGCCGCCGATCGAGCTCGACGAAGGCTGGCTGCTGCTCACCCACGGCGTCGGCGCGATGCGCAAATATTCGATCGGCGCGGTGCTGCTCGACAAGCACGATCCCGCGAAGGTGATCGGCCGGACGAAGGAGCCGATCCTCGCGGCGGCGGACGAGGATCGCGAGGGCTACGTCCCCAACGTCGTCTACAGCTGCGGCGCGGTGCGGCAGGGGGACAATCTGTTCATCCCCTATGGCGTCGCCGACAGCTCGATCGCGTTCGCCTTCTGCCCGATCAAGGGGTTGCTGAGCTCGATGTGACCTCGCGCCGGGTGCGGCGGTAGAGGAAAGCGGCGAGCCCGAAATAGATCAGCACCCCGGCGACGAGCGCGATCGGCGCGAACCCGTCGCCCACCAGCGCGAGCGGCGCGTCGCTGCCCGAGCCTGCGACGATGCCGGCGAACACCACGCCCCAGAGCGATTCGCCCACGATCAGCCCGGTCGCGGTGAGCACGCCCATGCGCCGCGCGAAATCGGGGTTGGCGGTGCGATCGGCCCAGCGTTCGTAGAACAGGCCGACGACGGTGCCGATCACGGTGGGCAGGATCAGGCTCATCGGCAGGTAGATGCCCATGCCCACCGCGAGCGGGGGCAGGCGGAGCTTCTTGAGGACGCCGAGCACCTCGTCGAGGATGATGAAGCCGACCCCCGCGAGTGCGCCATAGCCGATCATCGCGGCGTTGAGGCTGCCGCCGAGCACGCCCTTGGCCAGCGCCGAGATCAGCGCGGCTTGGGGCGCGGGCAGCGCGTTGGGCCCGGCGCCTTCCACGCCCGCGAAGCCGAACGCGGTGTTGAGCAGATCGAGCACCGGCGGGATGACGAGCGAGCCGAACACCACGCCGATGACGAGCGCGACCTGCTGCTTCCACGGCGTCGCGCCGACGAGCTGGCCGGTCTTGAGGTCTTGAAGGTTGTCGTTCGAGATCGTCGCGACGCCGAACACCACGCCGGTGACGATCAGCGCATAAGCGACGAGCGCCTGGGTCGTCGTCACATCGTTGTCGCGGCCGAACAGCGCGACGAGCAGGATCGCGGCGCCGACGACGGAGAGGATGCCGATGCCCGATACGGGGCTGTTCGAGGCGCCGATCAGGCCGGCCATATAGCCGCACACCGCGGCGATCAGCAGGCCGATGACGAGCACGAAGACCAGCGCGCCGAGGATCAGGATCGCGGCCGATCCTGCGAGCGCGCCGCCCGCGATGACGCTCCACAACAGCCAGCCGATCGGGAGCAGCATGACGAGCGCGCCGCCGAACACGATTCCGATTGGCAGGTCGCGTTCCTCGATCGCGAGCGCCTTGCCCGCCTCGCGGGCGCGGCTTGCGGCCATCGCCGAGCGGATGCCGCCGATGACGGGGCCGGCGATCTTGATCAGCGTCCACACCGCCGCGACGCCGATCACGCCCGCGCCGAAAAAGCGCACGTCGGACGAAAATATCGTGCCCGCCCAGGTCTCCGCGCCGCCGGGGATCGGATGCGCGGCGGTCAGGATCGGCAGCAGCACCCACCAGCCGACGACGAGGCCGAGGAACATCGCCGCGCCGACCGAGATGCCGACCAGATGACCGACGCCCATCAGCGCGAGCGACAGGCTGCCGGCGATGCCGGTCGCGCCCGGCCCGGCGCGGAACCATATCGACGCTTCGCCAACCAGCAGGCGCGTCTGCGTGAAGATCGCGAAGAGCGTGGAGGCGATGCCGTTCCAGATGAGGATCGAGAGGCCCTTGGTGCTTTCCTCGGCGCCCTCGCGCGATTCGGAGCCGACGCGCAGCACCTCGGCCGCCGCGCGGCCCTCGGGATAGGGGAGCGGCGTATCGACGACGAGCGCGCGCCTGAGCGGCACCGAGAAGAGCACGCCGAGGATGCCGCCGGTGCCCGTGATCGCGGCGGTCGTCCAATAAGGGAAGCCATGCCACCAGCCGATCATGACGAGGCCGGGCAGCACGAAGATGATCGCCGCCAGCGTGCCCGCGGCCGAGGCGACCGTCTGCACGATGTTGTTTTCGAGGATGGTCGAATCCTTGAACCCGCGCAGGATCGCCATCGAGATCACGGCGGCGGGGATCGAGGTCGCGAAGGTCAGCCCGACCTTGAGTCCCAGATACACGTTCGCGGCGGTGAAGAGGAGCGTGATGATCCCGCCCAAAATGATCCCGCGCAGCGTGAGCTCGGCGAGCGGACGCGCGGGCGCGTGCGGGGAACGGGCGGTGCTGTCGGTCATCCCGGCATCCTTAAGTGGAGAAAGTGGAGAGTGTCGCGCGGCTTTCCCGTCACCCAATCAGCGACCGCGAACGGGCGACGAAAGGAAGGCGCGCGCAGATGCATCGCGCGACTGTGGCACAACGGACGGGGTGTAGGACAGCGGGAAGTTCGAGAGATCGACCGTCGAGGCGAAACCCTCAGCGCGTCGCCACGGCGATCAGCGCGGTGGAGGGGATAGGGAGGATCGGTCGATCGCCGGCGATGCGCCGCACCTCGGCAATCACCGCCGCTTTCTCCGCGTCGTTCAGGCCGGTCCAATCGGGCGACATGCCGAACAGCGTGTCGGGCTCGGCGAGCGCCGCGACGTCGAGCTCGTAATCGTAGGTCACCCGCTCGATCTGCGGATCGCGATATCCGGCGGCGATCAGCGCGCGCGCGAAATCCCCGGGATCGCTCAGCGCCCGCACGGCATCGGGCATGGTCATGCCCTCGCGCTCCGGGAACAGCGTCCGGCGGACCCGGCCGAGCAGCAGGAAGGTTGCCGCGCCACGGTCTTGCCACGTCGCGACGACGCCGGCGCCTCCTGGGCGCGTCACCCGCGCCATCTCGGCGAGGCCCTTGCGCCACTCGGGGAACATGATCACGCCGAAGATCGAGAAGACCGCATCGAAACTCGCATCCGGTAGCGCGAGCGCCTGCCCGTCCATCACGCGTGCCTCGACATTGGGCAGGCCCGCCGCGGCGATGCGGGCAACCATGCCGGGCGAGAAATCGGTCGCGAGCACCTGCGCGCCCGTTCGCGCCGCTGCCAGCGCGAGCGCGCCGGTGCCAGCCGCCACATCGAGCACCCGGCTTTCCGCCGTCAACGCGACGCGCGCGAGCGCCGCCTCGGCATAGTGCCTGGTGAACGGATGCGCGGTCCTTTCGTAATGCTCGGCGGCGGTGTTCCAGTGTTCGGGATCTTCATGCGGCGACATCATCGGTTCTCCACGAATCATGTAACATGATAAGTATCGTGATAGAGTATGGTTGCCAATCCCGATCTGGATGCGAAGAATGATGCATGCGCAACGACAGCCGCCTTTCGCGAATGCTCCATGTGCTGCTCCACATGGTGCGCCACGACGGCCCGATGACGTCCGACGCGATCGCCCGGATGCTCGGAACCAACCCGGTGGTGGTCCGCCGCACGATGGCCGGGCTGCGCGACGCTGGCTACGTACGATCGGAAAAGGGGCATGGCGGTGGCTGGGCGCTTGCGGCCGATCTGGATAAGGTATCGCTTCTCGACGTCCATCGCGCAGTGGGCGGCCCCCGCATCTTCGCGATCGGCAACGAGCACGCCAATCCCGATTGCGCGGTCGAAAAGGCCGTCAACGAAGCGGTGGCAGAGGCGCTGAACGAGGCCGAGGCGCTGCTGCTCGACCGTCTGGACGCAATCAGCCTCGCCGAACTGGCGCGGGGCTTCGACAAGCATTGTGTGGCCGCTTCCTAGCGCACGACTGCATCGGAAAAATTTTTTTCGGACCGATGTCGATTTGGGGCAAGCTCGTTCGTCGTGTCGGTGAGAGGCCAAGAGGGGCCGGCTCGAACAAGGAGACAGACGATGCGTGTGATGGTGTTCGTGAAAGCGACCGAGGAGAGCGAAGCCGGCCTGGCGCCGACCCCCGAGGCGATGGAAGCCTTCGCGGCGATGGACCGGTTCACCGAGGAACTGGTGAAGGCCGGGGTCTTCGTGGCTGCCGCCGGGCTCAAGCCGAGCCGCGAGGGCAAGCGCGTGCGGTTCGACGGCGATAGCCGCACCGTGATCGACGGGCCGTTCGCCGAGGCGCGCGAGCTGGTCGCAGGCTTTTGCATCTGGGAAGTCAAGGACATGGACGAGGCGCTGGCCTGGGCCAAGCGCTGCCCCAATCCCACGGGCGGCCAGAGCGAGATCGATATCCGGCCGTTCTTCGAGGTCGCGGACCTCGCCGATTTCGTGACGCCCGAGGAGCTGGCGGCGCCGCGCGACGGGGAGCGTGGGAAGCTCGGCGTGGCGTAGGCCGAGGGCACAATTTCACTTTGGAGTTCTACGATGACCGTCACCATCACCGCGTTCGAGCGATCGCCCGACGGCGGCCAGGGCCTTGCGCGCGATACCCGCGTTCGCTGGGCGCTCGAGGAAGTGGGGCTGCCCTACGACGTTCGCCTGCTTTCCTTCGCCGCGATGAAGCAGCCGGCGCATCTGGCGCGCCATCCGTTCGGCCAGATTCCCACCTATGAGGAAGACGATCTCGTCGTGTTCGAAACCGGCGCGATCGTCTTCCACATCGCCGAGAATCATGCGGGTCTGCTGCCGGAAGACAGCAAGGCGCGGACGCGCGCGATCACCTGGATGTTCGCCGCGCTCAACACCGTCGAGCCGCCGATTTTCGATCTCGTCACCGTCAGGATATTCGAACGCGACAAGCCCTGGAGCGAGCAGCGCATGCCGCTGGTCGTGGATCGCATCCGCACCCGGCTGGATCAGCTTTCGGCCCGGCTGGGAGATGCCGACTGGCTCGACGGCGCCTTCAGCGCGGGCGACCTGATGATGGTGGAGGTGCTCAAGAGGCTGAGGCCGTCGGGCCTTCTGGACGAGTATCCGCGCCTTGCCGCTTATGTCGCCCGCGGCGAAGCGCGGCCCGCGTACCAGCGGGCGTTCGCTGCGCAATTGGCGGTCAACGCACCCTAGATCCTGAACCTAGACCACCAGCTCGCAGTTGCTTGCGTCCCGAGAGGCGCTGGCCGACAAGGCGGTGTGACCGCAGGCGAACCGCACCGGACGATCGAAGCGACGTTCCGTATCGAGCGGGCGAGGCTCGTCGCGGGCCTCGCGCGGCTGGTGCGCGACATCGACCGTGCGGAGGAACTGGCGCAGGACGCGCTGGTCGCAGCGCTGGCCGAATGGCCGGGGAGCGGGGTTCCCGCCAATCCGGGCGCGTGGCTGATGGCCGTCGCCAAGCGCCGCGCCATCGATGCGATCCGCCGCGACACGATGCGGACGCGCAAGCATGAAGAGATGGCGCGCGAGCTGGACGAGAAGGTCGGGGGCGAGGCGCAGGCGATCGCGGCGCTCGACGACGATCTCGGCGACGAGCTGCTGGGGCTGATCTTCACGGCCTGCCATCCGATGCTGTCGGCGGACGCCCGTGCGGCGCTCACGCTGAAGGTGGTCGGCGGCCTGACGACCGACGAGATCGCCCGCGCGTTCCTCTCGAACGAGGCGACGATCGCGCAGCGCATCGTCCGCGCCAAGAAAGCGATCGCGAAGGCCGGATTGGGCTTCGCGGTGCCGCGGGGCGCCGAGCGGGCGGCGCGGCTGCCCTCGGTGCTCGAAGTGCTCTACCTCGTCTTCAACGAAGGCTATGCCGCCACGGCGGGCGACGATCTCGTGCGGCCGGGGCTGGCGCAGGAGGCATTGCGGCTGGGCCGTATCCTGGCGGGACTGATGCCCGCCGACGCCGAGGTGCTGGGGCTGCTCGCGCTGATGGAGATCCAGGCGTCGCGGCTGTCCGCCCGCATCGGCCCGGACGGCGCCTTGGTGCCGCTGACCGAACAGAATCGCGCGCGCTGGGATCAATTACTGATCGGCCGGGGCCTCGATGCGCTGGTGCGGGCGGACGCGCTGGGCGGGGGCGGCCCTTATGTGCTGCAAGCCGCGCTTGCGGCCTGCCATGCGCGGGCGCGCAGCGCGGAGGAGACCGACTGGCCGCGCATCGCCGCGCTCTACGACCGGCTGCGCGTCGCGATGCCCTCGCCGGTGGTCGAGCTCAATCGCGCGATCGCGCACGGCATGGCATTCGGGCCGGACGCAGGCCTGCGGCTGGTGGATGCGATCGCGGACGCCGAAACGCTACGTGGCTATGCGCCCCTGCCCGCGGCGCGAGGCGACTTCCTGTTCCGCGCCGGACGGGCGGCCGAGGCGCGTGCGCAATTCGAGGCGGCGGCCGCGCTCACCCGCAATGCGCGCGAGCGGGCCTTCCTCCTCGCGCGGGCGGACGCCTGCGATCCACTCGGCAAGTCCTGATCACACCAGGGCCACGCGCGCACGTTCGCGCGCGGAGCGGTAGATCGCCTCGATGATCCGCAAATCGCGCAACCCTTCTTCGCCGCTGACGATCGGCGCGCGGTCCTCGACGATGCACTGGACGAGGTGATCGAGCTGGCCCGCCCATTGGGTCTTGCCGGGGCCGGGGGGCGGGGTGACCTCGGTCTCGCGGCCGCGGCCCACCCACAGGCGATGGCCGTCGTAGCCGGTCGCGGGCTCCATCTCGATCCGGCCCTTGTCGCCCATCAGCAGGATGTGGTTCTGGTTCGCGCTGTACATCGACATGCACGATCCGATCACGCCCGAGGGGAATTCGAGCTCGAAGGCGATCATGTCCTCGACCTCGTGGAAGCGCGGGTCGCTGCGGTCGGTCTGCCCGTGGGCGTAGACCGCGACCGGCTCCTCGCCCGTCATGTAGCGCGCGGCGTTGAGCGCGTAGATGCCGATGTCCATCAGCGAGCCGCCGCCGGAAAGCGCCTTCTTGAGCCGCCACTGGCTCGGATCGCCCGCGTTGAAGCCGTGTTCGGAGCGGAAATAGCGCGGCGTGCCGATGTCGCCGGCGCGCGCGCGGCGGATCGCCTCCAGATTGTGCGCCTCGAAACGACAGCGATAGCCGATCATCAGCTTGCGGTTCGCCGCCGTGCACGCCGCGATCATCGCCTCGCACTCGGCCGACGAGATCGCCATCGGCTTTTCGCACATCACGTGCTTGCCGGCCTTGGCGCCGCGGATCGTGAACTCGGCGTGCATCGAATTGGGCAGGCAGATGTAGACGATGTCGATGTCCGGATTGTCGGCTATCGAATCAAAATTCTCGTAATCGTAGATGTTGCGCGTGGGGACGCCGTGCTCGGACGCGACCCGCTCGGCCTTGGCGCGGTCGCCGCTGACGAGGCCGGTGAGGCGGCTATGCGCGCAATTCTCGAACTGCGGGATGATGCGGCCGAGGCCGTAGCCGCCGAGGCCCACGACCGCATAGCCGAGCGTGCGGCCCTGTTGCTGTTGGGCGCAGGCGGTGGCCCCGGGCAGCGTCAGCGCGGCGATCCCGCCGGCGGCTGCGATCATGTCACGTCGCGTGAAGTCGATCATGTCGTCTCTCCTGCCCCGCCCGCAGTGAGGGCGCCTAGCCTAACCCGCCAGCGCGAGAGCGCCACTGGAAATTGTCCGGCCGTCCATGTAACCGGTTACTTCATGAAGAGGATGCTGCTTGCGGCTGTGGCCGCCTTGTCGTTCGTGTCGCTGCCGCTCGCCCAGGCGTCGGCCGTCGCCCAATCCGCGTCGGCGGACGCAGGCATGCGCGCGACGGTCGATCGGCTGATCGCGCGGATGACGCTGGAGGAGAAAGCGGGGCAGCTTTCGATCCTCGGCGGCGATTACGGCGATGTGGACGATCTCGCGCGGCGCGGGCTGCTGGGCGGCACCAACGGGGTGATGCCGGGGCACGACGTCGCGGCCTATACGCGGCACATCCAGGACATGGCGATGCAGTCGCGGCTCAAGATCCCGGTGTGGTTCATGGGCGACGTCGCGCACGGCTATCGCATCGTCATGCCGGTGCCGCTGGCGCTGGCGGCGACGTGGGACACCGATCTGGTCGAGCGCGTGCATCGCGCGGCCGCGATCGAGGCGACCTCGGACGGGGTGGACTGGACCTTCAGCCCGATGCTCGACAT
This sequence comes from Sphingomonas sp., assembly GCA_035538935.1. Classification (GTDB taxonomy): domain Bacteria; phylum Pseudomonadota; class Alphaproteobacteria; order Sphingomonadales; family Sphingomonadaceae; genus Sphingomonas. The sequence goes on along the minus strand of DATLJH010000012.1, from coordinate 87,458 downwards.
CGCGCGCGATCCGCGCTGGGGGCGCGTGGTCGAGGGGGCAGGGGAAGACCCGGTGCTGGGCAGCGCGATGGCGGTGGCGCAGATGAGGGGCTTCCAGGGCAGCGACCTCGCCGCCAAGGACACGATGCTCGCCACCGCCAAGCATTTCGCGGGCTACGGCGGGGTGCTGGCGGGGCGCGACTATAATTCGGTCTATATCCCGCCGCGGCAGTTCCGCGACGTCTATCTGCCGCCGTTCAAGGCAGTGGCGGATGCCGGCATCGGCTCGGTGATGGCGGCGTTCAACACGCTGGACGGCGTGCCCGCCACGTCGAGCCGGGAATTGCTCACCGATACGCTGCGCAAGGGGTGGGATTGGGACGGGCTGATCGTCTCGGATTACGACGCGGTGAAGGAATTGACCGTCCACGGCGTCGCGGCTGATGCGGGCGCGGCGGCGGCGATGGCGCTCCATGCCGGGATCGACATCGATCTCCACAGCGGGACGTATCTGGAGCAGCTCCCCAAGCTGGTGCGCAGCGGCAAGGTGCCGGTGGCCGAGGTGGATGCCGCGGTGCGCCACGTGCTCGAGGCCAAATACAAGCTGGGGTTGTTCGACGATCCGTATCGTTATGGGGATCGCTCGGGGCTCGCGCCCGACGTGCTCGACGCGCATCGCGCGCTGGCGCGACAGGCGGCGCGGCAGGCGATGGTGCTGCTCGAGAACAAGGGCGTGCTGCCCTTGAAGAAGGCGGGCAAGATCGCGGTGATCGGGCCGATGGCCGACCTCCAGCGCGATCTGCAAGGGCCGATGCCCGCGCTCGGCGAGCCCAAGGAAGTGGTGACGATGCTCGCGGGCATTCGCGGCGTCGCGGGCGACAAGGCCGCGGTCAGCTACGCGCCGGGCGTGAGCGTGAAAGGCGCGGAAAGCGACGAGGCGGGAATCGCGCAGGCGGTCGCGGCGGCGAAGGCGGCCGACGTCGCGGTGCTGGTGCTCGGCGATTCGATCGACATGATCGGCGAGGGCAACAGCCGCGCCTCGATCGACCTGCCGGGGCGCCAGCTCGATCTCGCCAAGGCGGTGGCGGCGACGGGCAAGCCGGTGGTCGCGGTGGTGGCGAGCGGGCGGCCGCTCGCGGTGCCGTGGCTGGCGGAGCACGCCGATGCGCTGGTGTTTTCGTGGCTGACGGGCGACCAGGCGGGCAACGCCTTGGGCGACCTGCTGTTCGGCGACGCGAACTTTTCGGGGCATCTGCCGATCACCGTGCCGCGATCGCTGGGGCAGGTGCCGATCAGCTACGATGCGCTGCCGACGGGGCGGCCCAAGGCGGGGGTCTATACCAGCCGCTATGTCGACGAGGAGAACACGCCGCTGTTCCCGTTCGGCTATGGGCTGAGCTACACCCGGTTCAGCTATGGCGCGCCGCGGCTCGACCATACGACGCTGACGCCGGGCGGGGCGCTCAAGGTGACGGTGACGGTGCGTAACGAGGGCGCGCGCGCAGGCGCGGCGGTGCCGCAGCTTTACGTGCATGACGACCTCGCCAGCGTCAGCCAGCCGATGCGGCAATTGAAGGGATTCGCGCGCGTCGTGTTGAAACCGGGCGAGGCGCGCGACGTGACCTTCACGCTGACGCCCGACGATCTCGCCTTCGTCCGCCGCGACATGACGTGGGGCACCGAGCCGGGCGGCTACACGCTCTGGGTCGGCGGCGATTCGGCGGTCGCGACGCAATCGGCGCGGTTCACGCTCGCCGGGAAATAGCCACTTCGTCGAGCATCGCGGTGAAGGCGTCGGCGGCGCGGCTGCGATAGCGTTCCTTGTGGCGCAGCGCGAGGAAGGGGCGCGGCGGCAGTTCGATCGGGAGTGCGACGAGGCGTCCGGCGTCGATCATCGCCTCGACGACGAGCGACGACAGTCCAGTGACGCCCGCGCCCGCCGCGACTGCCGAGCGCACCGCCTCGTTCGAGGGCAGCTCGAGGGTGATCTCGAGCATGGCCGGATCGAGGCCGTGCTGGCGTAACGCCGTTTCGAGCACCGCGCGCGTTCCCGACCCCGCTTCGCGCATCACCCAGCGGGCATCGGCAAGCGCCCGCGTGTCGGCGGGCGGCGCCTGGACGATCCGCATCCGATCTTCGCCGACCTGCCATGCGGCGAGCGCGGGATCGTCGACCGCGCCTTCGACCACGCCGAGATCGGCAGCGCCTTCGGCGACCGCGGTGGCGACATCGTGCGTGTTGGCGATCGTGACCTGGAGATCGATCCCCGGATGTGCGGCGCGAAAACGGGCGAGTCGTACGGGAAGCCAATAGCCGCCGACGGTCTGGCTCGCCGCGATCCGCAAATTGCCGCGCGCGAGCCCCGACAGGTCCGCCAGCACCGCCGTCGCCGCCTCGGCGCGTGCGAGCACGGCGCGCGCTTCGGGCAGGAAGGCGCGCCCCGCCTCGGTAAGCGCGATGCCGCGCCCGACACGGTGGAACAGCCTCGTGCCATGTCGTTCCTCGAGCGTGGCGATCGCGGCGGACACCGCCGACTGGGTGAGGTGGAGCGTCTGCGCCGCGCGCGTGACATGCTCGCGCTCGGCGACGGCGACGAAGATGCGGAGCTGGTCGAGCGTCATCCGCGAATGATCGGTAATATTAATTGAAATGACAAGAATGTTCTATTCGATCGATTGGTCGGGCGGGTGCATCATGTCGACATGAGCAATTTCCTTCGTGCCGTGCGGCCGACCTCGCGATTGTCCGATGCCGTTGCGGGCGTCGGACCCGGCCTCGGCATCGCAATCGTGATCGCGTTGGCGGCCTACACGCTCGAAGACATCGAGCGCGCGCTTTTCGGCAAGGCGTGGATCGAGGCGCTGGTGCTCGCGATCGTGCTCGGCGCGGGCGTGCGCTCGGCGGGGCTGGTGGCCGGGCACGCGCATCGCGGGATCGAGATCGCCGCCAAGCCGGTGCTCGAAGTCGCGATCGTGCTGCTCGGCGCGTCGCTCGACGTGCGTGAGATCCTCGCATCGGGGCCGATCCTCATCGCGGCGATCGCGGCAATTGTGGCGCTGGCGATCGGTGCGGGCGTGGCGATCGGACGCGCGCTGGGGTTGCCCGCGAAGATGGCGCTGCTGGTCGCGTGCGGCAATGCGATCTGCGGCAATTCGGCGATCGCGGCGGTGGCGCCGGTGATCGATGCCGAGCCCGACGACGTGGCTGCCGCGATCGGCTTCACCGCGGTGCTGGGTGTCGTCGTGGTGCTGGCGATGCCGATGCTGACCGGTGCGTTCGGGCTCGCCGGCGCAGCGGCGGGCGCATTTGCCGGGCTGACCGCCTATGCGGTGCCGCAGGTGCTTGCCGCCGCGGCGCCGCTGGGGCCGGCGGCGGTGCAGATGGGGGCGCTCGTCAAGCTGACGCGCGTGCTGATGCTGGGCCCGGTCTGCGCACTGCTCGCGCTGGCGGGGCGGCGGCTCGGATGGGAAGGGGCAGGGCGGGCGCGGCCGTCGCTCCATCATCTCGTGCCGTGGTTCATCCTGGGTTTCCTCGCGCTCGCCATGTCGCGATCGCTGGGCTGGTTGCCGGATCGCCTGATCGCCGACGCCGCCGCGCTGACGACCCCGCTGACGGTGGTGGCGATGGCCGGGTTGGGGCTGGGGGTCGACGTTCGCCATATCCGCGCTGCCGGCCCGCGCGTCACCGCCGCGGTAGTGCTGTCGCTGCTCGGGCTGGGTGCGCTGAGCATGGCGGCGCTGGCGATCGCCGGACTGGCCTGATGCGCGCCCGCATGCGGCGCGCTCGACCGTCACGCTTCGATACGATAAATCAGCTCGACGGCAACAGACGGAGGAGCAGGATGAAGAGCCGCAGGGACGTCTTGGCCGCGGCCGGCACCGCGACGGCGGGCGGTTTGCTCCATCCGGTGCTGCGCGCGGCGCTGGTGCCCTTGCTCGCGGCGGCGGGCGACGCGGTGGCCGCGGGCGTGGCGGGGGACGGGTTCGCGATCCGATCGGTGCCGTTCAGCGAGGTGACGCTCGATGACACCTTCTGGGCGCCGCGGATGGTGACGCAGCAGCGGACGCTGGTGCCCTTCGCGCTCGGCAAGGTCGAGCCCGCGATCGAGAATCTGCGCCGTACTGCCGCTTTCCAGCGCGGCGAGAAGGTCGAACTGCTGCCGCTCGCGCGCTACGTGTCGTCGGACCTCTACAAAGTGATGGAAGGCGCGGCGTATCTGCTCAAGGTGCGGCGCGATCCGGCGCTCGAGGCGCATATGGATGCCATCATCGAGACGATCGCCGCCGCGCAATCGCCCGACGGCTATCTCTTCGAGGATCATATCGTCGGCCTGCCGAAGGGATTGGAGGACGACGTCGATTGGGTCGGCGACAAGCCCTACAGCCTGGTCGTCCAAAGCCATGAGCTCTATTGCATGGGGCACATGTACGAGGCCGCGATCGCCTATTTCCAGGCGACCGGAAAGCGCCGGTGGCTGGGGGTTGCGGAGAAGAGCGCGCGCCACATCAACCGCGTCTTCTTCGTCGGCGATCCCGCGTACAACGGCGGCAAGCCGGTCAACCAGGCGCCGGGGCACGAGGAGATCGAGCTGGCGCTCGCCAAGCTCTATCTCGTCACCGGCGACCGCCTCTATCTCGACATGGCCAAGCGCTTCCTCGACATTCGCGGGGTGACTTATGTGCCGCACGGCGAGGCCGAGATGGCGCCGACCTATGCCCAGCAGCAGGCACCCGTCGCCGAGCAGCGCCACGCCGTGGGGCACGCGGTGCGCGCAGGCTATCTCTATTCGGGCATGGCCGAGGTGGGCGCGCTGACCGGGCACCACGATTATGACACGGCGCTCGACGCGATCTGGCACGACATCGTCGATACCAAGATGCACATCACCGGCGGGCTGGGCGCGGTGCGCGGCATCGAAGGGTTCGGCCCCGCCTACGACCTGCCCAATGCGCAAGCCTATGACGAAACCTGCGCGGCGGTCGCCAACGTGCTGTTCAACATGCGAATGTTCCGGATGACGGGCGACGCGCGATTCGCGGACGTGGCGGAGGTCGCGCTGTTCAACAACGCGCTCGCGGGCGTCAACCTGGAGGGCAACCGCTTCTTCTACGTCAACCCGCTCGAAAGCGACGGCAAGACCGGGTTCAACAGCGGCAAGCCCGAACGCGTCGAATGGTTCAACACCGCGTGCTGCCCCTCCAACCTCGCGCGGCTGATCCCGCAGGTCTCGGGGCTGATGTACGGGCATGAGAAGGACACGCTGTTCGTCACCCTCTACGGCAGCGGCAGCACCGAAGTGCCGCTCGACGGCGGCACGGTCGCGGTCGAGCAGCGCGCGAACTATCCGTTCGACGGGACGATCGCGGTGACGCTGACGCCGGCGCGGGCGCAACGCTTCGCGCTCAAGCTGCGCGTGCCGACCTGGGCGCGGGGCGCCGGGTTCGTGCCGGGGGCGCTCTATCGGTTCGTCGATGAGCCCGGCGCGGACTGGTCGATCGCGATCAACGGCAAACCGGTCACGGCAACGCTGGACAAGGGGTTCGCGGTGATCGAGCGCGACTGGCGGCCCGGCGATACCGTGACGCTGACGCTGCCGATGCCGGTGCGCTTCACCACCGCCCGGCCGGAGGTCGAGGCCGATCGCGGGCGCGTCGCGGTGACGCGCGGGCCGCTCGTCCTGTGCACCGAGGGCGCGGACAATGGCGATGCCCTGGCGTGGAGGTTCGATGCCCTTCCCGAGCGGTCATCGGTATCGACCGGGCGCTTCGATACGGGAAAGCTGGCCGGTATCCTGCGCGTCGAGATGCCCGCGACGCGGGGCGGCGCCGCGGGGCGGCTGACGATGCTCCCTTATTACGCCTGGAACAACCGCGGGCCGGGCACGATGGCGGTGTGGCTGCCGCGGCGGGTGTAGCGCAGGATCGTCATTGCGGATTGCTGCGGGCCCGCGGCAATCCGGGGCGGCGTAAAGCCCAAACGAGAAGCCGCCGCCGAACGGGTGTCCGGCGGCGGCCTCGGTCGCGCGATGCGCGCCTCAGTTCTGCTTGATCTTGACCGGGATGAACCCGCTGCGGCCACCGCCGCGCTGGACGAAGAGCAGCACCTGATCGCGGCCGTCGCGCTTGGCCGCGGCGACGGCGCCCGAGAGATCCTGCGGCGTCGTGACCTGCGCGCCGTTGGCCGAGACGATGACGTCGCCCCGGCGCAGCTTTTGCCCGGCATCGCTCGACGGATCGACCGCGGTGACGACGAGCCCGCGGGTCGAGGCGTCGACCCCCACCTGCCGCGCGATCGTCGGGGTGAGCGGGGTGGTCGCAAGACCGATCGCGTCGGCGGTCGACTGGTCGGTCGGCCCTTCGTCCTCGTCGGGCATTCCCGGGTTGGCATCCTTGTCGAACCCGGCGAGTTCCTCCTCGGACGGCCGCGTCGCCATGGTCGCGGTGACCGTCATGTGCTTGCCGTTGCGGATCAGCTCGAACGGCACGCGCGTGCCCGGCGCGAGGTTCGCGACGAGGTAGCTCAGCGACTGATCGGGCGTGACTTCCTGCCCGTTGACGCGGACGACCACGTCGCCCTGCTTGATCCCGGCCTTGGCGGCGGGGCCGTCGGGCTCGACGCGGGCGACGATCTCGCCGCGATTCTTGGGCAGGCCGAGCGCCGCGGCGATGTCGTCGGTGATCGGCTGGATGCCGACGCCGAGATAGCCGCGTTCGATCTTGCCGCCCTTCATCAGCGTGTTGACGATCGGCTTGGCCTCCTCGGCGGGGATCGCGAAGCCGATGCCGACATTGCCGCCCGAGGGTGACAGGATCTGCGAATTGATGCCGATCACGTTGCCCTGCATGTCGAACATCGGGCCGCCCGAATTGCCGCGGTTGATCGAGGCGTCGGTCTGGATGAAGTGATCGTAGCCGCCGAGCTCGGTGGTGCGATGCACCGCCGAGATGATGCCCGCCGTCACCGACGAGCCGATGCCGAACGGGTTGCCGATCGCGACCACCCAGTCGCCGACGCGCGCGCTGCTCGAATCGCCGAACTTGACGTAGGGCAGGTCGGTCGCCTCGATCTTGAGCACCGCGAGGTCCGACTTGGCGTCGCGCCCGACGACGCGGGCCTTGTATTCCTTGCGGTCGGTGAGCGTGACGGTGATCGTGTCGACGGTCGCGCCTTGCGCGCCCGGCGCGATTACGTGGTTGTTGGTGACGACATAACCGTCGGGCGAGATCAGGAAGCCCGAGCCCAGCGACTCGCCTTCGCGGGTGACGGGGCCGCCGCCACCGCCGAACTGCCCGAAAAAGTCTTCGAAGGGCGTGCCCGCGAACGGGTTCTGCTGCTGAATCTTGATGTGCTGCGTGGTCGAGATGTTGACCACCGCCGGCTGGAGCTTCGCCACCATGTCGGCGAAGCTCATCGGCGCGCCGACCTTGGGCGCCACCGCGTTGATCGCGCCGGGCTCGTTCTGGGCCTGTTGCGCGGAAAGCGGCTGCTGGAGCGTCATCGTGGCGGCCGCGCCGCCGAGCAACAGGGCACCGGTTATCGCATAGGCGTAGCGCACGTAAGGTATTCCTCTCTTCTGACGGTTCAGACGATGCGCGGCTTTTCGCCGATTATTGCTGAACCTCGATTGAATATGAACGGATCGTCAGCGTCCCTTCCCCGAGAACTGGCGGAGATACTCGCTGTCGGGCGACAAGATCACGTCGGTCTGGTCCTTGGGCGTGCTCGGATCGCCGTCATCGACGAAGGTCCGCTCATACGACTGCATCGCACGGTAGAAATCGTAGAATTGCGCATCCTGGCTGAACGCCTCGGCATAGACGTGGGAGGCCTGCGCGTCGGCTTCGGCGCGGATGATCTGCGCCTGCTTCTGGCCCTGAGCGCGGATCGTCGCGGCTTCCTGCTGGCGCGCGGTCGCCATGCGTTGCAGCGCGCTGGTAAGCGGCGTGCCGTCGGGCAGGTCGGCGTGGCGGATGCGCACGTCGACGATCTCGACGCCGTACTGGTCGGCGACGCGCTGGAGCCCGGCCTGGATATTGTCCATCACCTCGCCGCGCTCGGGGCTGAGCAACGCTGCGAAGGGCCGCTTGCCGAGCTCGCTCCTGAGCGCCGAGCCGAGGATCGGCTGGAGCTGCTCGGCGACGCGCTCCTCGGTCCTCGACGAGCTGCCGGTCGCGACCACCGCCTTCAGCGGATCGACGATGCGGAAGCGCGCATAGGCATCGACCTCGAGCCGGAGCTGGTCGGTCGAGAGCACCTGCTGGTTGTCGAGATCGACGTCGAGCACGCGCTTGTCGACCCAGACGAGCTTGTCGAAGAAGGGGATGCGCGCGATCAGGCCCGCGCCGGTGCTCCCGAACTGCTGGCCCGGTTTCCACGCGTTGACGAGCGCGACCGGCTTCTCGAGTCGCAGGATCACCGCCTGGCGCGTCTCGGGCACGATCGCGAAGGTGCTCGCGAGCACGATCAGCACCAGCAGCGCGATGATCCCGGCGGCGACGGGGTTACGGAGCATCCGGGTCATTGGCCTGCTCCCTGCGCCGGCGAGGGTTGCGGCGACGGCCGCGGGCTGGTGGCGTTGGCGAGCGGCAGATAGGGCACCACGCCGCGCGAATCCTCGACCACGGTCTTGTGCGCGTTGCTCAGCACGTGCTCCATCGTCTCGTAATACATGCGCCGCCGCGTCACCTCGGGTGCGAGCTTGTACTGCTCGTAGACCTTGTCGAACGCTGCGGCCTCGCCCTGCGCGCGCGCGACAATCTGTTCGGCATAGGTGTGCGCCTGGTTGATATCGGATTGCGCGCCCTGCTGCGCGGCGGAGACCGCCTTGAACTCGTCGATCACCTGCGCCGGCGGATCGACGCGGCGCAGCGCCACACCCTGCACCTGGAGGCCCGAGCCGTAGCTGTCGAGCACCTGCTGCATCAGATCCTGCACGCGCTGCGCGATCCGCGCCTGGCCGGGGCCGATCGCGTCGTTGAGCGTCGAAGTGGCGATCACCGCGCGCATCGCGCTTTCCGCGGTCGCGCGCAGCGTCGCGGTGGGATCCTTGATCTCGAACACGTAATTCTGCGGATTCTTGACGTTCCAGCGCACCTGATAGCTGAGGTCGATCAGGTTCTGGTCGCCGGTCAGCATCAGGTTGACGGCGTCGCCGCCCTCGGGGAAATCGTCGGTGCGGATCGCCTGGACGTCGACCTTCTGCACCGAGACCATCGGCGCCGGCAGCGTCATCCGATAGCCGGGATCGAGCGTGCCGGTGTAGCGGCCGAAAAAGGTCACGACGCCGCGCTGTTGCGGGCCGATGACGTGAAAGCTCGTGAACACGATCCACACCGCGACCAACAGGACGATGCCGATAACCGCCAAATTGCGTCCGTTGGCGCCGCCGGGAAAGCCGGCGCCTCCGCCGCCGCCCGATCCGCCGCCACCGCCGCGCGCGCGCTTCAGGAATTCGTCGAGCGCGGTCGGGCGCCCGCGGCCGCGTGGGGCCCCGGGCGGCACCGTCCAGGGATTGCGCGGGCCGCCGGAGCCGCCCTCATTGCCGTCATCACCGCCGCCCGCGCCCCAGGGGCCCTTGCTCTCGCTCGTCAGGATGGGAAGGCGGCGCCACCACCGCGTCAGGATCGTCATCCGGTCTTTATAGGTGGCGAAATCGAGAAAAACAGTGCCAAGGGCGCATGAGGCTCCTATCTCGGCGCCATGTCCGATACCGAGACTCTCACTGCCGCGCTCGCGCCGGTCGCGGCGGGCCGCGCGACAGCGCGGCTGCTCGACGGCAAGGCGAACATCATTCTCGACGTGACGGGCCTGCCGCCGGGGGCGCACGACGCGCTCGAGCAGGATGTGCGCGCGGCCGCCGCCGCCGTTCCCGGCGTGATCGAGGTGCGCGTCGCGCTGACCGTCGAGCGCACGGCGCGCCGCCTGATCGCGGTGGCGAGCGGCAAGGGCGGTGTGGGCAAATCGACCGTTGCCGCCAATCTGGCGATCGCACTCCACAAGGCCGGCCGCGCGGTGGGGCTGGTCGATGCCGACATCTACGGGCCGTCGCAGCCCAAATTGCTCGGGGTCGAGGGCAGCCGCCCGCAGGCGCGCGGCAAGACGCTGCTGCCGGTCGAGACGCCGTATGGCGTGCCGCTGCTGTCGATGGGGCAGCTCGCCGCGCCCGATCAGGCGATCGCGTGGCGCGGGCCGATGGCGGGCGGCGCGCTCGGCCAGCTCGTCGAGGCCGATTGGGGGCAGACGGACACATTGGTGCTCGATCTGCCGCCCGGAACCGGCGACGTGCAGCTCACCATGGTCCAGAAGCACAAGCCCGCGGGCGCGGTGATCGTCTCCACGCCGCAGGATCTGGCGCTGATCGACGCGCGGCGCGCGATCGACCTGTTCGGCAAGGCGGGCGTGCCGATCATCGGGATCGTCGAGAACATGGCGGGCTATGCCTGCCCGCATTGCGGGGAGGTTTCCGATCCGTTCGGGTGCGGCGGCGCGGAGAAGGCGGCGGCCGATCTCGGCGTGCCGTTCCTGGGGCGCGTGCCGCTCGATCTCGCGATCCGCACCGCATCCGACGCGGGCACGCCGCCGGTCGCCGGGAACGGCGAGGAAGCGGCAGCGTTCAACGGGATAGCCGACGCCGTCGAGCGCTGGTTGAAGGAGACACGCTGATGCCGCTGACCCGCGACGAGGATATCCGCGCGTTGTTGGAGAATACGCGCACGATCGCAATGATCGGCGCCTCGGATCGCCCCGATCGGCCCTCCAACCATGTCATGGCGTTCCTCCAGCGGCACGGCTATCGCGTGATCCCGGTCAACCCGCAAATCACCGGCGAGCACGTTCACGGCGAGTTCGTGTGGCGCGAGCTTTCGCAAATCGGCGAGCCGATCGATCTGGTCGACATCTTCCGTCGGCCGCAGGCAGCGGGCGAGGCGGTGGACGAAGCGATCGCGGCGGGCGCCAAGGCGGTGTGGATGCAATTGGGCGTGATCAACGAGGAAGCCGCCGCGCGTGCCGAAGCGGCGGGCCTCAAGGTGGTGATGGACCGTTGCCCTGCGATCGAGATCCCGCGGCTGGGGCTGCCGCCGGTCGGCTGAGGGTTTCTTTTCAGCGTGTTACGTGATGGTCTTGCGGTCGCGTGCGGATCAGGCCGATCGAGATGAAGGTCATCACGCGCTCGCCATGCTGGTTGAGCACGGTCATGCGGCTGCGATAGCTGCCCATTTCGGGGCGGCTCTTCGACGGGCGCTTGTCGAGGATCTCGGTCTCGCAGGTCAGCGTGTCGCCCGGATAGACGGGTTTGAGCCAGCGCAGGTCGTCGATCCCCGGCGATCCGAGCCCGGCCTGCCGGTTGGCCTTCAGATTCTCGACCACCATCGCCATCGTCATCGCGCAGGTATGCCAGCCGCTCGCCGACAGCCGTCCGAAATGCGTCGCGGCGGCTGCTTCGTCGGAAAGATGAAAGGGTTGCGGGTCGAATTTCCCGGCGAACGCCAACACTTCCTCGCGCGTCACCTCGTAGCGGCCGAAGCGCGCTGTGTGGCCGACCTCTATATCCTCGAAATACTGCATCTTACCGGCCCTCCGCCAGAACGCTTTTGAACGGCGCATCGGTGCCGTCCACCTCGGGATCGAGCGGCATCCCGAGCAGATCGCGCAGCAACGGCTCGATGTCGACATTGGGGAAGCCCGGCAGCGTCCGCCCGTGTGCGAAGGCGGGGCCGTTGGCGACGAACAGCGCCGCCATCTCGGGCGCGGCGTTGTCGTAGCCGTGATTGCCGCCGGTGAACGGCGCGGTGGGTGCTGTCGGCTGGATCAGCCATCCGGTCTCGGCGAGGCAGAGGAAGGGCGGCACGCGGCGGTTGGCGCCATAATGGAAGCGCGATGGAATCTCGGCCTTGCGCCAGCATTGCATGTGATCGTGGGGCGCGAGCAGCACCTTGGCGAGCGCCGCGTCATTCCCCTCGGTCGGTTCGAACGAGGCGTAGGGACCACTCTCCACCACGCGATAAAGCTTGGGATCGGCCACCTTGTCGAGCGCGATCACGCGGTCGCTCGAGGTCGCGGCCATGCCGTGATCGGCGACGATGACGAGATTGGCGGGCTGGCGCAGCGCCTTCAGCCCATCGACCAGCATCCCGATCTTGGCATCGACATCGGCGATCGCTGCGGTGGTGCGCGCGTCGGCGGGGCCGTAGATGTGGCCCGCGGTATCGACCGTGTCGAAATAAAGCGTCACGAATTTGGGCCGGATCGCCGCCGGCCGCCGCAACCAATCGAGCACCGCGTTGACGCGCTGCTCCCCCGTCACGACCTGGTTGAACTGCTGCCAGTCCTCGGGCCGGGTGCCGCCGGTGATAGCGTGCGGCCAGTCCGCCGCGCGCGTGCCGCCCCAGGCGACGTTGGCGCCTGGCCAGAACATGGTCGCGGTGCGGATGCCCGCCTTCTCGGCATCGACCCAGATCGGCGAGGCGGCGTTCCACCAGAAGGGATCGTCCGATGCCATCGTGAAGACTTCGTCGGGCCGCGCGGGGTCTTCCATCTTGTTGGCGACGATGCCGTGCCGGTCGGGCACCTCGCCCGTCACCAGCGTCCAGTGGTTGGGGAAAGTCTTGGACGGGAAGGACGGCGCCATCGGCGCGGTGACGCCGTCGGCCGCGAGCGCGCTCAGCCGCGGCGTCGCGCCGCGCGCCAGATAGTCCGCACGGAAGCCGTCGATCGAGACGAGGATCGTCACCGGCGGTTTGGTTGCCGTCTCGGCTTCGGCCGACGCCAGCATCGTCGGCGCCGGCGGCGGCGTGGCCGCGCAGGCGGAGACGCCGATCGCGAGAAGGGCGGCGAGGAGCGGGCGAAGCGGGATCATCGGTTTCCTTCTGTCATCCGCCCTCACCCTTCCCGGTGCTCGGCGTAGCCGAGTGGGAAGGGTGAGGGTGATCGGTTCAAGCAGCGTTACCTTGCCCTACTGCCCCAGCGACAGCCTGGCGAACAAGGTGTAGCCGATCGGCGAATTGCCATAGGCCGCGTCGAGCGCATCCGGCTTGGCATAAGCGGCAAGCGATCCGCCCAGTGCCAGATCGAACGGCCCGACGGGCAGCCGATAGGCATAGCCCGCTTCGGCCTTGGTCACGCGGAAGGCGCGGCCGTGAAGCGGGTCTCCCTCGCCGAACAGCTCGTCGTTGGCGACATTCTCGATCCGGCCGAACATTGTGTGATGCCGGTCGATGTCCCAATTGGCCTCGGCGAGCCACGCGGTCAGCGTGCGGCCGGACAGGCGGTTCTTGGCGGAAAAGGCGAGCATCGTCGCCAGCCCGCCCTTGGCATAATGGATCGAGGCGGTGGTGCGCGCCTCGTCCTCGCCCGGGTGCGTCGCCTCGGGGCTTTCGAGGCGGCCGTGGCTCACCTGGACGGCCCAATCGGGCGAGGGCGTCCAGCTCGCGCGCACGCTCCACGAATCGAGCTTGGGCGTCTCGATCCCCCAGCGTTCCTCGTCGGGCTCGCGGCCGCGAAAGGCCGACGCTTCGAGCTGGACGTGCGGGTTCGCCCAGCCCGCCGTCACCACGCCGTAGGTGATGTGCGTGCTGTCGAACCAATGGTGCGTGATCGGCGCGAGCGGGGCGTAGCGATCCGAGCGGCGGTGCATGAAGGCCGAGGGGCCGAGCGCGGGCTCGGCGACGGGGCCGCCATAGACGAACAGGCTGCCGTCCTCCCCCACCGGCACGTCCACCCGCGCCGCCAGCTCCATGAACAGATCGTGCGGGTGTTGGCGATCGACCAGCGGCACGCCGTCCGCCGTTTCGCCGGTCGCGAGCAGATTGGGATAGCCGCGCGCGCCCATCAGCGGATCGAGGCTCAGCATCGATCGCAGCTGCAGCCGCGCGCCACCGCCCAGCTCGCGTTCGCCCGTCAGCATCGCCATCGATTGCACGAAGGCCATGTCATCGCCGCGCGGGCCGCTCTGGTCGGTATAGGCGCCCCACAGATAGCCGTGCGCCATCAGCATCCAGCCGCCCGAATGCACCATCGGGCCGGGCATCATGCCTTCCTCGGCGGGCAGCCGTGCGGTGCCCGATCCGGGGGTGTAGCCGGGATCGGCCATCTTCATGTCGGGCGTCGAGTCGTCGGCCTGCGCATTGGCGCCCGTCTCGGGCATCGCCATGTCATGGTCGTGACTCATCGTCTGCGCCGTCGCCGCCACGGGCGACAGCGCTGCGGCGGCAACAGCCGCCAGCAAGTGCGTTCTCATCATATTCTCCACATCTCGTCCTGATCGGCGGGGCTCAGCCCCAAGGCGATCAGGCGAGGCGCGGCGGCGGCGGCTCGGGCGTCAGCGGCGGTCCCGCGACGGACGCCCGGAACGGGCGACCCGCGAGCGGCATCGCCGGCAGAAGCGGCGCCGTGATCGTGCCCACGCGCCAGCTCGACGGCGGCACGCAGCCGATGCAGAGATGCGCGGGCATCGCAGCGTCGGGAGCGTCCGGCGCGTGGTGGGTCATCCCCGCCATCGGCGCCGGGGCGTCGTCGTGGCACGGCATCGTCGCGGTCGCGGGCAGCGCAAGGCACGCGAGCAACAAAGCGAGGATCAACCGGCCGGCCGTCATCCCGCGAATGTATGGCCTGGGGCCTCGAACGGCAATCGCGCGTCGCCGCTCAGCCCTGTTTGAAAATACGCCATACGGCGCATGGCGGCACCGGCCCACTCCCCCATCCGACCACCCAGCGCGAGTATCCTATGGGTGGCCGGGTGGGGAACGGGCTGGTGCCGCGTGGAAATTCGCGTTCGCGCGAATTTCCCAAACAAATGCTCAGCCGAAATACGCGACCGAAAGATAGGCGATGAGATTGGTGAGGCCGTGCGCGATCCATCCCGGCACGATCGAGCCGTTGCCCAGCCGCTCGTTGAGCCAGCCGTTGACCCAGCCCATGATGCCGGTGATCGCCACCATCGCCAGCACCAGCGGCGGCGACGCCTGGGGAATAAACAGCAGCAAGAGGTGCATCAGGCCGAACAACACCGCTTGCGCGCCGTTGCCGGCGGCGAAGCCGAAGCGGGCGATCAGCCGCTTGCCGATCAGCCCGCGGAACAGCAATTCCTCCGACAGCGACGTCTGCAGCAGCGCCTTGATCGCCAGCGCCAGCGCGATGGCCGGCGTCAGGCCGCTCGTGGCGATCTCGCCCACCACGCTGTTGTCGCCGCCGGCCATCGCGCGGATGCCGGGAGAGGCGATCAGCACGAGCGCCGGCACGATTCCCCAGAGCACGCCCGCGCCCGCCGCAACCGCGGTGGCCGGCGTCAGCCCGATGTATCGGCGGAAGCCGCTGCGTTTGCCGAACAGGGCATAGACCAGCGCGGCGACGACCAGCACCGCCCCCACCTGCACTGCCGCCGAGATCAATGCGTTGATCATATGCCCCTCTTACCCGATGCTCCCCGGGGCGCGATCCTAATGCAGATCGGTCACACGTTGAACCGGAACAGCATCACGTCGCCGTCCTGCACGACGTATTCCTTGCCTTCCTGACGCAGCTTGCCCGCCTCGCGCGCGCCGGCCTCGCCGCCCAAGGCGACGTAATCGTCATAGGCGATCGTCTCGGCGCGGATGAAGCCGCGTTCGAAATCGGTGTGGATCTCGCCCGCCGCCTGCGGGGCCCTGGCGCCGGTCTCGACCGTCCAGGCGCGCGCTTCCTTGGGGCCGACGGTGAAGAAGGTCTGGAGGTGGAGCAATTTGTAGCCGGCGCGGATCACGCGTGCGAGGCCGGTCTCCTCGAGTCCCAGCTCGGCGAGGAATTCGCCGCGCTCGTCGGCGGGCATGGTCGCGATCTCGGCCTCGATCGCGGCGGAGACGACCACCGCCTCGGCCCCTTCGGTCTTCGCCTTGTCGAACACGCGCGCCGAAAAATCATTGCCGTGCGCCGCGTCCTCCTCGTTGACGTTGCAGACGTAGAGCACGGGCTTGGCGGTCAGGAGCTGTGCCTGTGCGAACAGCCGTTCCTCTTCGGGATCCTTGGGCGTAACGAGCCGCGCCGGCTTGCCGTCACGCAGCAGGTCGAGCGCCTGGCCGAGCACGCTGGCGGCAGCCTTGGCTTCCTTGTCGCCCTGCTGGCCTTTCTTGACGAGGTTGGGCACGCGCTTTTCGAGGCTTTCGAGATCGGCGAGCATCAGTTCGGTCTCGACCGTCTCGGCGTCGGCGATCGGATCGACGCGGTTGTCGACATGCTGGATGTCGTCATTCTCGAAGCAGCGCAGCACATGGACGATCGCGTCCACCTCGCGAATGTTGCCGAGGAACTGGTTGCCCAGGCCTTCGCCCTTGCTCGCGCCGCGCACCAGCCCGGCGATGTCGACGAAGGCGAGCTGCGTCTCGATCACCTTGGCCGAGCCGGCAATGGCCGCGAGCTTGTCGAGCCGCGGATCGGGCACCGCGACGTTCCCGACATTGGGCTCGATCGTGCAGAACGGATAGTTCGCCGCCTGCGCCGCGGCGGTCTCGGTCAGCGCGTTGAAGAGCGTCGATTTGCCGACATTGGGCAGGCCCACGATGCCGCAGCGGAATCCCATTGATACGTCCTTTGAACTGTTGCCCGGGCGGATAGGGCGATTCGCGCCCCGATGCCAGTCCGCGCCTTATCAGCGATAGTTGAAGCTGATGCTGATCCGTTCTTCGTCGGCGAGATTGGGCATCACCTCGTGCCGCAACCAGCTCTCCCACAGGAAGATCGTGCCCGGCGCGGGTTCGGCATAGACGAAGGTGTCCGGCCGCGAAGGGGCGGCCATCAGCATCGGCAGCCGCGGGTCTTCGAGCTTGAGCGCGCCCGAGCCCCCGGGCACCGCGACGTAGATCGTGCCCGAAACCACGCTATGCGGGTGGATATGTCCCGAATGCGTGCCGCCGGGCTCGAGCACATTAACCCACAGGCTGTCGAGCTTGAACCGCTTGCCGCCCAAATCGAACGCGCACTCCTTCGCGAACGCCGCGACGTGGCGGTTCAGATGCCGCACCAGGTCGCCGAACCGCGGATCGCGCTGCGGCAGATCGTTCAACGAGGCGTAGCTCGTATAGCCGCGATAGGCGTGCGCTTCGGACCAGCCTTGCCCCGCGGCGTCTTCCTCCGCGAGATCGAGGCACGCCTCCTCCAGTTCGGCGAGCAACGCGGCATCGTCGAGAGCGCCTTCGTAGAAGCGCGTGGCGAAGAGCGATCGGGTGGGCATGGCGGCGGCTTAGCGCACCAGCATCCACACCGCCATCGCCACCATCATTAGATTCTCGGTCAAGGACACGAAGCCCAGCGGCACGTTGCTGTTGCCGCCGACGCACGCGCATTTGAGCTCGCGCCTGTCGATATAGACCGCCTTGAACACGGATACCGCGCCGATGCTGCCGATGAAGAGCGCGATCGGCACCGAAAGCCACACCAGCCGGTGCGTGATCATCAGCACGCCCGCCGCGGCTTCGGCGAAGGGGTAGATGTAGGCATAGGGCACCCAGCGCCGCGCGAGCAGATCGTAATTGAGGAACATCGAGGAGAAACGCTCGACATCCTGGAGCTTGAGCATCGCCAGCGCACACATGCTGAACGCGATGAACCATTCGCCCGCGCGGATCGTGAACGGCGTACCGAAGGTTGCGACGCTGGTCGCGAGCGCCATCAGCGCGGTCATCGCGAACAAGGCGATCACGGGCGTGTACGAGGTGTCGCCGGGGGCGGGGACGTGCTTGCCGAAGAAGCGGCGCAGATCATCGTTGCCGCCGATGCGCTTGCCCTGGATGAAGGTCTGCGGCGTGGTCTTGACGCCGTGCTCGGCCTTGAAAGCGTCGGTCTCCGCGCGCGTCGTCAGCCAATGATCCTCGACCACATAGCCGTGGCTTTCGAGCAAATGCTTCGATTTGAGCCCATAGGGGCAGACGTGATCGGGCATCACCATGCGATAGAGCGTCGCGGTCTTCTCTGCGGTCATTCGTGCGTCTCCGGGGCCTTGGTCGCCAGCGCGACGCATCCTATCTAGGGTCCGTACCAAGGTACGGTTCAAGAGGTGCTGCGATGACGACGATCGGCGGGCTGGCCAGAGCCGGCGGGGTAGGGGTGGAGACGGTGCGTTATTACCAGCGCCGCGGGCTGATGGAGGCGCCGCCGCGTGCCGGCGGCGTGCGCCGCTACGGTGCCGACGACGTGCGGCGCCTGCGTTTCATCAGGCAGGCGCAGGCGGCTGGCTTCTCGTTAGACGAGATCGCCGAGCTGATCGCGCTCGACGCCGGCCAGGATCGCGCGCGGGCGCGAGCGCTGGCGCGCGACCGGATCGTTGCGCTCGACGCGAAGATCGCCGAGCTGACCGCGGCGCGATCGGCGCTGCAGAAGCTCGCCCGCGATTGCGCCGCCTCAGACGAAGGCCCTTGCCCGATCATTGCGGCGTTCGAAGGAGGCGGGCCCTTTTAGAACGGGGCTTCCGGGCTCGCGTTTACGACGTGGCTCCTGCGAACCCGCACTGCTTCTGTTCCATCGCGATCTGCTTGGTGATGCGGGTGGCGTTCTCCGCATAGGCTTGCGTCACCGAGCCGCGATTGACGGTCTTGCCGCGCAGCGGGCTCACCCCTTCGCAGATGTGGAAGACGTGCGGCGTCGCGGACGTCTTCGCCCCGTTCTCCGGCGCGATCCAGTACACGACGTCGCGGCCCGCCGGGTTGGCGGCATCCTTGGTCGCGTCGGCCACCGTCGCGGTATCCCGGGCGATGTCCTGCGCCTGCGCGGCGACCTCGGGTGAGCAGGCGGTGGTCGGCTGGCCGCCCCTGATCTGGTCCGCGCATTGGTTCATGTCCTGGGTATATTGCTCGACCGAGGGCGGGTTGTAGCTCACCCCGATCAGCGTCGCGCCCACCGCCAGCACCGCGCCGATGCCGCCGGCGATCTTCTTGTTCTTCGGATCCATGTCCTTGTCGAGGAAGATCAGGGCGATCAGCGGCAGGAAGGCGATCAGCGTGATGATCGCGCCGAGCTGGTTCTGGACGAAGAATTTGAACGGTTCGGCCTTGCTCGCCGGATCGTGCTTGTTGGCCGCCTTCCACATCAGGCTGCCGGCGATCGCGAAGACCGCGATCCCGACCAGCAGGCCGATCAGCAGCGCGAGGTTGCCGTGGTCGAACACGTGCCGGTAGAGCAGGACGATCCCGGCGATCTCGCCGCCGATGGCGACGATCCACGCGAGCGCGGCGAAGATGCGGAGGCGCTTGGCGGCGGATTTCTGATCGTGCGTCGCCCGCCAGGCCTTGGTGACGTCGGTTTCCGCGGCTGCCTTGTCGTCGGACATGTTCAGATCCCCTCTCGGCACTTTTACGCAGCGGACATCGAACCCAAGCCCAACCCGCCTTGCGCAGCGTGATCAAACATCAGAGCACGTCCGCATCCGTAAGGGGCGTGAACGACCGCGTCCATCCCCCAGCGAAGCGTCGCTCACCCCTGCTGCCGTAGCGCCACGTCGTTCATGAAGCGCGCGTCGTCGCGCTGCGCCAGCCACCCGGCCTCGGCGGCGATGGCGCCGAGCATGTCGGATAGCGGGTCGATCTCGGCCTTGGCATAATTGCCGAGCACGTAATTATGCACGCGGTCCTTGTGGCCGGGGTGGCCGATGCCGATCCGCACGCGGCGGAAATCGGGGCCGATATGCGCCTCGGTCGAGCGCAGGCCGTTATGCCCGGCGGTGCCGCCGCCCAGCTTCACCTTGACCTTGAAGGGCGCGAGATCGAGCTCGTCGTGGAAGACGGTGACGTCCTGCGGTTCCAGCCGATAGAAGCGCATCGCCTCGCCGATCGCCTGGCCGCTTTCGTTCATGAAGGTCGCGGGCTTGAGCAGTAGGAGCTTCTCACTCCCCAGCCGCGCCTCGATCGCCCAGCCCGCGAAGCGCTTCTTGGGCGCCTCGAACCCGTGCAGCTCGGCGATGGCGTCCAGCGCCATGAAGCCGACATTGTGCCGGTTCATCGCATATTTGGGGCCGGGATTGCCGAGGCCAACCCAGAGCTGCATCATTTTTCTCCCCTCCCCTTCAGGGGAGGGGCCGGGGGTGGGGGCTGTCGATCAAGCGCTGCGCGAGGCTTACAGCCTCCACCCCAGCCCCTCCCCTGAAGGGGAGAGGCTTTTCGGCCCTATTGTCAGGCGTCGTCGTCGCCCGCTTCCTCGGTCGCCTCTTCGGCGGCGGCTTCAGCCTCGTCTTCGGCGGCCGCTTCGGTCTCGTTGTCGCCTTCGCTCGACTTGAGCGCCGAGGGCGCCACGACGGTGGCGATGGTGAAGTCGCGATCGTCGATCGTCGGCGCCGCGCCGTCGGGCAGCTTGACGTGGCTGATGTGGATCGAATCGCCGACCTCGAGCCCGTCGAGCGAGATCACGATCTGATCGGGAATGCTCGCCGCGTCGCAGACCAGCTCGAGCTCGTGGCGCACCACGTTGAGCACGCCGCCGCGCTTGATTCCGGGTGCCTTCTCTTCGTCGGCGAAGTGGACGGGCACGTTGACCGTGACCTTGGCGTGCGCGGAGATACGCAGGAAATCGACATGGACCGGCCGATCGGTGACGACGTCGAGCGTCACGTCCTTGGGCAGCGTGCGCTGCGGCTTGCCGCCGACATCGACCATGATCACCGAGTTCATGAAATGGCCGGTCATCAGGAGCTTCACCAGCGCCTTTTCCTCGACGTGGATCGGCGTGGGATCCTGATTGTTGCCGTAGATCACGGCGGGCACGCGGCCTTCGCGACGAAGCGAACGGGAGGCTCCCTTGCCAACCTGTTCACGCGTCTCGGCAGCGAGCGTCAGCTGGTCGCTCATGCTAATTCTCCGAACACGATGAATAAACGTCCCGCGCCACGCCTCCAGGGATGACCATGGCCGGAAGCGCGGCGCTATAGGCGAAGCCGCTGCCAAGGGCAAGCGGGGGAGTTTTTGTGAGAGTACGGCACCGGCCCGCTCCCCCACCCCACCACCAAAGACATTATGCTGACTGGGAGGTGGGGTGGGGGAGCGGGCCGGTGCCGCTTCGTCAATAATCCACCCGCGTCGCCGTCAGATGATGCTTGGCGAGGTCCGCGCGCACGCTGGCGTCGCCCGCCAGATGCCCCGCGCCGACCGCGAGGAACACCGTGCCCGGCTTCTGCATCCGCGCGGCGATCCAGTCCGCCCAGCGCGCGTTGCGATCGGTGAGCATCACGCGATAGAGCTCGGGCTCCTCGTCGAGCCCCTCGTTCATCAGCGCGGCGATGCCCTGGTCGTCGCCCCTGGACCAGTCGGCGACCATTTCGGCGAACAGCGGCCCCGCCTCCTCGGTCTCGTCGACCGTGCTCTCGAGCAGCGCCATCTGCGCCTCGTCCGACATGGTGTCGAGATAATCGAACTGCTGCTCGATCGTCTCCAGCCCCGTGACCGGCTTGTTCGCGGCCTTGGCGGCGGCGGTCAGCACCTGCTCGGGGCCGTTGTCGGGCTGGTAGCCGAGCCGCGTCAGCGAGGTCATCGTCAGCGACATCGCGGCGAGCCACGGGTCCATCCGGTCGAACGCCGCGGGCGGCAGGCCGTTCTCGGTCATCACCTTGGCATAGGCGGCGCGCTTGTCCGCGGGCAGCCGCTCGGTCAGCGTCGGGCCGCTCGCGGTCATGCCCTTGCTCAGGATCAGGCCCTGCACGCTCGACGGATCCTCGGGCTGGACGATCTCCATCACCACCTCGTCCGAGGCGTCGAACGCGGTCTTCACCGCCTCGTCGAACCAGGACAGCCCGGGCTTGAGCACATGGACCGTGCCGAACAGATAGATCGTGGTGTCGTCGTCCTTGACCACCCACAAAGCTGGATCGGCATCGGTCGCGGTGGTGGCGGCAGCCGGCGTGTCGCCGGTCTGTCCGCACGCGGCGGCCGGCAGCGCCAGCAGGGCGGCGGTAAGGGCGAGGGGGAACAGCTTCATGCAGGGCTCCATCGGATATTGAGGATCGCTTAGGGGCAGGTGCGCTCGCGGTCCAGTCGCGCGCTTGATTCCGCCCCGCCCTTCCGGCAAGGCACGCGCGACCATATCGCACTGCAACAGGGCCCCGAGTGACCGAGCCGCTCAGCTTCCAGCGCATGATCCTGACGCTCCATGATTATTGGAGCGCGTCCGGCTGCCTGATCCTCCAGCCCTATGACATGGAAATGGGCGCGGGCACCTTTCACCCCGCCACCACCTTGCGCGCGCTCGGGCCGGATGCGTGGAATGCCGCCTTCGTCCAGCCGTGCCGCCGCCCGACCGACGGGCGTTATGGTGAAAACCCCAACCGGCTCCAGCATTATTACCAATATCAGGTGGTGCTCAAACCCAGCCCGCCCGACATCCAGGATCTCTATCTCGGCAGCCTCGCCGCGATCGGCATCGATTTCATGACCCACGACATCCGCTTCGTCGAGGACGATTGGGAATCGCCGACGCTCGGCGCCTGGGGGCTCGGCTGGGAAGTCTGGTGCGACGGCATGGAGGTGACGCAGTTCACCTATTTCCAGCAGATGGGCGGCTTCGACTGCAAGCCGGTGGCGGGCGAACTGACCTACGGGCTCGAGCGGCTGGCGATGTACATCCAGAA
Organism: Sphingomonas sp.; assembly: GCA_035538935.1. Lineage (GTDB taxonomy): Bacteria > Pseudomonadota > Alphaproteobacteria > Sphingomonadales > Sphingomonadaceae > Sphingomonas. The sequence continues at coordinate 64,906 of DATLJH010000012.1, read as the reverse complement.
CAAGGACAATGTGTACGATCTCGCCTTCAACGATGCGGGCGTCACCTATGGCGACGTCTTCCTCGAAAACGAGCGCGAGATGAGCACGTGGAATTTCGAGGTGGCGGATACCGACGCGCTGTTCGACCTGTTCCGCAAGGCCGCGGCCGAATGCGAGAATTGCCTCGACGCCAAGCTGCCGATCCCCGCTTATGAGCAAGCGATCAAGGCGAGCCACGTCTTCAACCTCTTGAACGCGCGCGGCGTGATCTCGGTCGCCGAGCGCCAGGCCTATATCGGCCGCGTCCGCGACCTCGCGAAGGGCAGCTGCGCCGCGTGGATGGACAAGAACGGGTGGGCGGCGTGATGGGCGATGCGATGAGCAATTCCCTCTCCCAATGGGAGAGGGAAGGGGCCCGCTCGGCGCAGCCGAGTGGGAAGGGTGAGGGTGGCATCACGCTGCTGTTCACCCTCACCCTCCCGGCGCTTCGCGCCTCCTTCCCTCTCCCACGGGGAGAGGGACAGTGACCGATTTCCTCCTCGAACTGCGCTCGGAGGAAATCCCCGCGCGCATGCAGGCGAAGGCGCGCGCCGACCTCGCGCGGTTGTTCGCCGCCGAACTCGCGCAGGCCGGCCTCGAGGCGAGCGAGATCGTCACCTACGCCACCCCGCGCCGCCTCGCGCTGATCGCGCGCGATCTGCCGCTCGAAACCGCGGCTGTTTCTGAAGAAACCAAAGGCCCGCGCACCTCCGCGCCGCCGCAGGCGCTCGACGGCTTCCTGCGCAAGACCGGCCTGACGCAGGATCAGCTCGAAGACCGTGACGGCGTGTGGTTTGCGGTGGTGAACAAGCCGGGCCGCAAGACGGCGGATGTGCTCGCCGAGGCGATTCCCGCGATCGTCCGCGCCTTTCCCTGGCCCAAATCGATGCGCTGGGGCGACGCCTCGCGCTCGACCGAAAGTCTGCGCTGGGTCCGCCCGCTGCAAGGGATCGTCGCGCTGCTCGGCGAAGACGCGGTGCCGTTCGAGATCGCCGGCATCGCCAGCGGCGCGGTCACGCTCGGCCACCGTTTCCATCATCCGGGCGAGATCACGATCGGCTCGGCGGCCGATTATGTAGAGAAGCTTCGCGCCTGCCACGTCATCGTCGACCAGGACGAACGCGCGAGCATCATCCGCGACGCCGCGGTGACACTGGCCGCCGACGCCGGTCTCGACCTGATCGAGGACGAGGGCCTGGTTGCAGAAAACGCCGGCCTCACCGAATGGCCGGTCCCGCTGCTCGGCCGCTTCGACGAGACGTTCCTCGATGTGCCGCCCGAGGTGATCCAGCTCACCGCGCGCGTGAACCAGAAATATTTCGTCTGCCGGGATGGCGAGGGCGCGCTTGCCAACGCCTTCGTCTGCGTCGCCAACATCGCCGCGGCGGACGGCGGCGCGAAGATCGTCGAGGGCAACCGCAAGGTGCTCGCCGCGCGATTGAGCGACGCCAAGTTCTTCTACGAGACCGACCTCAAGACCCCGCTCGACGACCAACTCCCCAAGCTGGAGAAGATCGTCTTCCACGAAAAGCTCGGCACCGTGGCCGACAAGGTCGAGCGCGTCGCCAAGCTGGCCCGCTGGCTGGTCGAAGAGGGGATCGTGACAGAAAAGCCCCTCCCCTTCAGGGGAGGGGTTGGGGGTGGGGAAGTGCCGCAGGCACAGGTTCCCGTGGATAGTCCCCACCCCAACCCCTCCCCTGAAGGGGAGGGGCTTGAAGAGCTCGCCGCCCTCGCCGAACGCGCCGCGCGGCTGGCCAAGGCCGATCTCGTCACCGGCATGGTCGGCGAGTTCCCCGAATTGCAAGGCCTGATGGGCGGCTATTACGCCGCCGCGCAGGGCGAAGACCCCCGCGTCGCCGCCGCGATCCGCGACCACTACAAGCCGGTGGGGCAGGGCGACGAGGTGCCGACCGATCCGGTAACGGTGGCGGTGAGCTTGGCGGACAAGCTGGATACGCTGTCTGCTTTCTACATCATCGGCGAACAGCCAACCGGCTCCAAGGATCCGTTTGCTCTCCGGCGTGCGGCGATCGGGGCGATCGCGCTCATTATCGAAAATGGCCTGCGCTTCCGGCTCGGAGGGCTGCTCAGCGACTATATGCTTGGCATTTCGACACCTTGCAATGTGCCTCACGGCCCGGCAGTGAATGCGCTCAAAGCCTTTTTTGCTGAGCGTTTGAAGGTTCAGCAACGTGAGGCGGGCGTTCGCCATGATCTGATCGACGCGATTTTTACGCTTCAGAACGGCCATGAGGACGATCTCGTCCGCCTCCTCGCCCGCGTCCACGCGTTGCAAGCCTTCATCACCACCGAGGACGGCGCCAACCTGCTCGCGGGCTACAAACGCGCGGCGAACATCCTCAAGAAGGAAGGGTGGGACGACGAACCTGCGCCCGTCACCCCAGCGAAAGCTGGGGTCTCTGGCGACGGTGGGAGACAGGAGCCGCAAAAGGCCCCAGCTTCCGCTGGGGCGGCGAGCGCTGGTGGTGCGCGGAATTCGCTGTCCTACACGTCCGAAAAGGCCGAAACTGCCCTGATCGCCGCGTTGGATTCGGCCGCGCCCGCTGCGGCCGGCGCTGTCGAACGGGAGGATTTCGAAGCCGCCATGACTGCCCTTGCTGCCTTGCGTGCGCCGATCGACGCATTCTTCGAGCAGGTGACCGTGAACGACGCCGATCCCGACAAGCGCGCCGCCCGCCTCGCGCTGCTGGCGCGGGTGCGCGACGCGGTGCATGGGGTCGCTGATTTCTCCCGAATCGAGGGCTGAGCGCGACCCGCGCGACGCTCTCCACTTTCTCCACTTCACCGGAGTTCGAACGAGACCATCAGACGCGCACGGACCGAGCATAACGGCCGGCGCATAACCTTGGGGAAGGCAAAAAATGGCGCAATATGTGTACCGCTTCGGCGGCGGTGTTTCCGATGGCGGCGCGGGAGACCGCAACCTGCTTGGCGGCAAGGGCGCGAACCTGGCGGAGATGGCGGGGATCGGCCTGCCGGTGCCGCCGGGCTTCACCATCACCACCGAGATGTGTACGCGCTATTACGACGAGGGCGAGACCTTCCCCGAGAGCGTTCGCGCCGAAGTTGCCGCCGGCATCGCGCATATCGAAGGGATCACCGGCAAGCATTTCGGCGACGCGGCCGACCCGCTGCTCGTCTCGGTCCGCTCGGGCGCGCGGGTGTCGATGCCGGGGATGATGGACACCGTCCTCAATCTCGGCCTCAATGACGAAACGGTCGCCGGGCTGGCGGCGAAGGCGGGCGACGAGCGCTTCGCGTGGGACAGCTACCGCCGCTTCATCCAGATGTATTCGGACGTCGTACTCGGGCTCGATCACGGCGCGTTCGAGGAAGCGCTCGAGATCGCCAAGGAGGATCGCGGCTACAATCTCGATACCGAGATGACTGCCGAGGACTGGAAGGGCCTCGTCGCCGAATACAAGGCCGTGGTCGAGCGCGAATGGAGCAAGCCCTTCCCGCAGGACGTCAACGATCAGCTCTGGGGCGCGATCGGCGCCGTGTTCGGCTCGTGGCAGTCGGAGCGCGCCAAGGTCTATCGTCGGCTCAACCACATTCCCGGTGATTGGGGCACCGCGGTCAACGTCCAGGCGATGGTGTTCGGCAACATGGGTGACACCTCGGCTACCGGCGTCGCCTTCACCCGCGATCCCTCGACCGGCGACAACGCGCATTACGGCGAGTTCCTGATCAACGCGCAGGGCGAGGACGTGGTGGCGGGCATCCGCACGCCCCAATATCTCACCCGCGCCGCGCGCGAGGCGGCGGGCGCCAAGGCGGCCTCGATGGAAGAGGCGATGCCCGAGACCTATGCCGAGCTCGCGCACGTCTTCCGCCTGCTCGAAGATCATTATCGCGACATGCAGGACATCGAGTTCACCGTCGAGCGCGGCAAGCTCTGGATGCTCCAGACGCGCAGCGGCAAGCGCACCGCCAAGGCCGCGCTCAAGATCGCGGTCGACATGGCGACCGAAGGGCTGATCAGCGAGCAGGAAGCGGTGGCGCGCGTCGATCCGGCGGCGCTCGACCAGCTCCTCCATCCGACGCTCGATCCCGGTGCCGCGCGTGACGTGCTGACCAAGGGCCTGCCCGCCAGCCCCGGCGCGGCCTCGGGCGCGGCGGTGTTCGACAGCGACACCGCCGAGCGCCGCGCGAACGACGGCGACGCGGTGATCCTGGTGCGCGTCGAGACCAGCCCGGAGGATATCCACGGGATGCACGCGGCGAAGGGCATCCTCACCGCACGCGGCGGCATGACCAGCCACGCCGCGGTGGTGGCGCGCGGCATGGGGCGGCCGTGCGTATCGGGCGCAGGCATGCTCTCGATCGACATGAAGGCGCGCGTCATGCGCATCGGCGCCCGCGAGATCCGCGAGGGCGAGACGATCACGATCGACGGCGCCACCGGCGAGGTGATGGCGGGCGCGGTGCCGACGGTGCAGCCCGAACTCGCGGGTGATTTCGGCACGCTGATGATCTGGGCGGACAAGGTGCGGCGGCTAAAGGTCCGCGCCAATGCCGAAACCCCGCTCGATTGCCGCACCGCGCGCGAATTCGGCGCGGAAGGCGTCGGCCTGTGCCGCACCGAGCATATGTTCTTCGATGCCGCGCGCATCACCGCGGTCCGCCAGATGATCCTGGCGTCGGACGAGAAGGGCAGGCGGGCCGCGCTCGACAAGCTGCTTCCCGAGCAGCGCGCAGACTTCACCGAGATTTTCGAGGTGATGGCGGGGCTTCCCGTCACGATCCGCCTGCTCGATCCGCCGCTGCACGAATTCCTGCCGCACGAGGAGGCCGAGTTCGCCGAGGTGGCCGAGGCCGCCGGGGTCGATGTCGAGACCTTGAAGCGCCGTGCCGCCGAGCTCCACGAGTTCAACCCGATGCTCGGCCATCGTGGCTGCCGTTTGGGCGTCACCTATCCCGAAATCTACGAGATGCAGGCCCGCGCGATCTTCGAGGCCGCGTGCGACGTCGCCACCAAATCAGGCGAGGCGGTGGTGCCCGAGGTGATGATCCCGCTGGTCGCCACCAGGCGCGAGCTGGAACTGATGAAGGCGGTGGTCGATGCGGCGGCGCAGGCGGTGTTCGCCGAAAAGGGCCGCACGCTCGATTACCTCGTCGGCACGATGATCGAGCTGCCCCGCGCCGCGCTGAAGGCCGGCGAGATCGCCGAGGTCGGCGCCTTCTTCTCGTTCGGCACCAACGATTTGACGCAAACCACCCTTGGCGTCAGCCGCGACGATGCCGGGCGCTTCCTGACGACTTACGTGGACAAGGGCATCTACGCGACCGATCCGTTCGTCAGTCTCGACGTCGACGGCGTCGGCCAGCTCATCGAGATCGCGGCCGAGCGGGGCAGGGCGACACGTCCTGACATCAAGCTCGGCATCTGCGGCGAACATGGCGGCGATCCCGCCTCGATCGCGTTCTGCGAGAAGGTGGGCCTCGATTACGTCAGCGCCTCGCCCTACCGCGTGCCGATCGCGCGGCTGGCCGCGGCGCAGGCGGCGTTGAGGAAATAGGCGTTAGCCGTCATGCCAGCGCAGGCTGGCATCCATATCTGTCAGTGAGAAGGCGCTGTCGTAGCGCTCGATCGAGACAGACATGGACCCCAGCCTGCGCTGGGGTGACAGTGCTCTGGTTTTGCTACGCCTCCTCGCGCCCCTCGCGGAGCATCCGCGCGAGCTCGCGCCAGCGCTGTTCGGCGATCGTGCCGTCGGGCACGCCGACCTCGCGTTCGAGCGACGTGTCCGCGTTGGGCGGAATCGCCTCGACATCGGCGAAGGTGCGGATGCCGGCGACCCGCAGCCGATCCTCGAGCGTCGCGTCGATCCCGCGGATGCGCGTCAGGTCGTCGGTCGCGCGCGCGCCGAGCCAGGGGCCGCGTGCCGGGGCGTCGTCGGGCCGCGCCGCCGCCGGCACCGCGACCCGCTCGCGTTCGAGCTTCTCGATGCGCGTCTCTGCCTCCGCCCGATAGGCCGCATGCGCCTCGCGCTCGGCCTCGTAGCGCGCGCGCCACTTCTTGCCGCCGGGATGGCTGGCCAGGCCGAACAGCCAGCCTGCGATCAGCAGCAACGCGAGGACCGCATATTGGGTAGGGGTCGTGAACAGCATCGTCCGATACTCCGGGATGTTACGGGGCATCAACGATGCTGACGGGCCTCGCGTTCCCGGGGTGCGTTTTGAGCGGGCCGGTGCCGCAAACAATCAATGCGTCAGCAGCGCGTCCTTGATCGAGCACGCCGCCGGGCCGAGGATGACGACGAACAACGTCGGCAGGATGAACAGGATCAGCGGCACCGTCATGATCGCGGGCAGCCGTGCGGCCTTTTCCTCGGCGCGCATCATGCGTTCGTTGCGGAACTCGGCCGAGAGCACGCGCAGCGCCGAGGCGAGCGGGGTGCCGTATTTCTCGGTCTGGATCATCGTCGTCACCACGCCCTTGATCGCATCGAGATCGACGCGCTGCGCGAGATTCTCGAATGCCTGCCGACGGTCCGACAGGAAACCGAGTTCGATCGCGGTCAGCGTGAATTCGTCGCCCAATTCGGGATAGCCGCGCCCAAGCTCTTTCGCGACGCGGTGAAAGGCGGCGTCGACCGTCAGCCCAGCCTCGGCGCAGATCACGAGCAGGTCGAGCGCGTCGGGCAACCCCTTGCGGATCGCGTCGGTGCGCTTCTGGATCTTGTTCTTCAGGAAGATGTCGGGTGCCTTGTAGGCGAGGATGAACGCGCCCGCGACCACGCCGTAGCGTTTGACCCCGCTCCAGTCGGCGAGCCCGCCCATGCCGTAGACCCACAAGGCCATGCCGCCGCCGATCACGATCGGCAGCACCAGCCTGCCGAAGATCACCGCGACCGCATATTCCTTCTTGCGGATGCCGGCCTGCATCAGCTTGATCTGCGCGGCCTTGACTTGGCTGTCCTGCAGCACCTTCATCGACGACAGGAAGGTGCGGATGCGGTCCGTGGTCTGGTTGTGGCGCACCAGCTTGGCGCGCCGCTTCGAGGTCGAGGCGGTGATGCCCGCCTTCAATTGCTCGCGGCGGTCGTTGAGCGCTTTGACGCGCTTCGCCATCGGATCGCGCACGGTGGTCGCCGCGTAGATGGCGAGCATCACCGCGAAGGCGGCGACGCCCGACAGAAGCGTCGCGACCCACAGGACATCGACTCCGAGAAGGGTAGGTCCGCCGGTTTCAGCCATGATGTGCGTCGCCCCCCATCAGATCTCGAAGCTGACCATCTTGGCCATGATGAGCGCGCCGATCCCCATCCACACCAGCCCGCCGATGCCGGCGACCATGAGGCGTTCGTCGATGAAGAAGTTGCGCATATATTCGTTGTTCACCATCCACACGAGGATGAAGACGATGAACGGCAGCGAGCCGACGATATAGGCCGAGGCCTTCGATTCGGACGACATCGCCTTGATCTTGAGCTTCATCTGCCCGCGCTGGCGCAGCACGGTGGCGAGATTGGCGAGCGTTTCGGCGAGGTTGCCGCCGGTCTCGCGCTGGATCGCGATCGAGATCACGAAGAACTGGAATTCGGGCGTGTCCAGCCGGTCGGCGGTTTCCTGGAGCGCCACGTCCATCGTGCGGCCGATCTTCATCTTGTCGGCGACGGCGCGGAACTCCTCGCCAACCGGGCCTTCGACCTCGTTGCCGACGACGGCCATCGTCTCCGAAATCGGCAGGCCCGAGCGCAGGCCGCGCACGAGCAGCTCGATCGCGTCGGGAAACTTGACGACGAACTTGTTGATCCGGCGCTTGATGACGAAGCCGACGACAAAATGCGGCAGGCCGAGCCCGAGGAACAGGCCGAGGAACAGACCGAGCAGCAGCGGCATTCCCTTCAGCCACAGTAGCAACCCGACGACCAGCGTAATGCCCGCCGACGCCATGCCGTACTGGCCGACCGTCCAGTTCTTGCCGGTCATCGCCAACCGCTTCTTGAGGAGCGCCGGGCGCGGCAGGAAGCGCATCGCCGCCTCGTCCACACGCGTCGTGCGGTTCGCGGTGATCTTGCGCATCCGCGCTTCGACGACGGCCGCGGCCGATCCCGAATGCCGTTCGCGCACGAGCTGGAGCCGCCGCGCGCTCGCGCGCGCGGGCGACGGGCCGGCAAAGGCGAACGCGACCAGCGCCAGCACCGCGAAGGCCCCTAGGACCATCATCATCAACGGCAGCATCGCCATGGTCGTGTCGTCCTCCGGTCCGCCGATCACGCCGCCCGCAGGCGACGCCTTACTTCTTCTCGCCGCGCTTCGGCATCATCGCTTTCAGGTCGCTGAACTTGCCGATCAGCGAGGTCTTGGGCTTTTCCTGCTTGCTTTCGTCGTCGCCGGCGTCGCTCATGGCCGCCAGGCGATCGGCGAGATCGACGATCGGTGCGATCGTCTTGCTGCCCTTGCCGGCTTCGGCGAGAGGCTTGCCCAGCTTCGCCGATTGCGCGGCGGTTTTCGGGTCGAACGGGACGACGTGATCGACCGCGCGCTCGATCGAGCCTTCGAAATCCTTGCGGCTGATCTCGAGCACGCCCGCCGGCTGGACGCGATTGGCGACGACGATCACCTGCATGTGCGGCGCGTTCGACTTGAGCCAGGAAAGGATGCGGATCGTGTCGCGCGCCGCCGCCAGCGTCAGCTCGGTGACGACCACTGCCACCTGCACGTCGCTGGTGAGGTGCGCGTGCTGGACGAGCATCGCGCGAGGCAGATCGACGACGGTGCATTCGAACGCCGTGCGCATCTCCTCCTGGAGCTGATAGAAGGCCGCGCCGTCGGTCATCACCGGCGAGCTCATCGGCGCTTCGGCGGAGAGCACGGCGAGCTTTTCGCTCGCTTTCACCATCGCGCGCTCGATGAACAGCCCGTCGATGCGGCTCGGATTCTCGATCGCGTCGGTGAGGCCGCGGCCGGGCTCGAGGTCGAGTGCGAGCGCGCCGGTGCCGAAATGCACGTCGAGGTCGAGCAACGCCGTCGAGCGCTTGCCGCGCTCGCTGAGCAGCCATGCGAGCGACGTCGCGATCGTCGACGCGCCGACGCCGCCGCGTGCGCCGATCACCGCGGTCGCGCAATGTGGGCGCTCGGCCGACGCTTCGACCGTCTTGGGGGCGTTGAGCATCACCTGGGCGTGCGCGAACGCCTCGCGCAGCATGTCGGGGTTGAGCGGCTTGAGCAGGTAATCCTGGATGCCGCTCGCGACCAGGTCGCGATAGAGGCGGACGTCGTTGACCTGCCCGGCGGCGATCACGACGGTGCCCGGCTCGCACACTTCGGCTAGCGCGTTGATATCGTTGAGCGGATCGCCCGATTCGGAAAGATCGACGAACAGCACCTGCGGGCTCGCCGAGACCGACAGCGATTGCACCGCGTTGCGCAGGCCGCCCTTGTTGACCTTCTCCGCCGCCCAGCCCAGCTCGGACGCGATCGGGCGGATCGCCTCGGCGGTGGTCTCGTCGCAGACGAAGGCCATGAATGGCTCGCGATTGCCGGCGCGCGCGGGATTCCAGGGTGCGTTCATCACTTGCCTCCCGTGCTTTCGGCCTGCACCGCGGTGCCGCCATTGCCGGTCGGCTTGGCGGCGCGGAACGATTGGATCGCTTTGCTCGCCGTGGCGGGATCGACCGACGGCGCCCCCGGCTGACCGCGCACCAGATCCTGCGGTCGTGCGACCATCGCGGCGAGGTTGCTGTTGGTGGCGCAACCGAAATTCGAGGAGGTGCTGCCTTCGAACTCATGGCTGCCGTTGCGGCTGTAATCGGGGCAGCCCGGCACCGCCGCCGTCATCCGGGTGACGACGACGCGCATGGTTCCCGGCGTCAGCGGCTGCGGCGTCACCGGCGCGGTGTCGGCGAGCAGCAGGCCGTATCGGGCCACGCGCTGCGCCACTTCGTCGCGAGCGGGACTGGCGTAAGGCGAGGGATCGTCGATGCCGACGGTGTCGCCATAGCCGACATTGAGCGAGGCGAGCCAGCCGTCGAGCCGCTGCGCCTCGCCGGGGGCGAGATGCCCGTTCGACGTGGCCAGATCGAAAGCATAATCGGCGCGGGTGACGACCGGCTGATGGACCGATTCGAGGCCGCGATTGACCGTGCCCCCGCAGCCAGCGAGCAGCAGCGCCGGCAGCGCCAGCGCGAAAGTGAGTGAACGCTTCGACATCATCGTCTCCACAGGCGCGGTCAATTGAGGCTGAAGCCGGGTGCGGCTTCGCTTTTGCTCGATGCGGCAGGCAGCGCGATCTTGCGATCGTCGGGCGTGGCCGGGCGCGGGCCGGGCGACACGGGCGCGGTCGCACCGATCGCCGGCGCGGCCCCGGGCGCGGCCATCGTCGGCTTGGGCCGGTCAGCACCGCTCACGCCGCCGCCCACCTCGCCGAGCAGGATGTGCTCGAGATCGGTCGGTTCGCGATAGCCGTCGGTCGGCAGGACGACCTCGTTGGCGTTGACCGGCTTCACCAGATACGGGGTGATGACGATCACGAGTTCGGTCTCGTTGTGCTTCCACCCGTTCGAGCGGAACAGCGCGCCCAGCACCGGCACGTCGCCGAGCCCCGGCGCCTTGTCGATCGTGTTCGCGCGATTGTTGCTCAACAGCCCGGCGATGACGAAACTCTGGCCGGAGCCGAGTTCGACGGTTGTCTCGGTGCGCCGCGTGGTCAGGCCGGGAACGGTCGTGCCGCCCACCTGGACCGCATTAGCATAGTCGAGCTCGGAAACTTCGGGGCGTACGCGCAGCGAGATGCGGCCGTCCGACAGCACCGTCGGCGTATAGGCCAGGCTGACGCCATATTGCTTGTATTCGACCGAGGTCGTGCCCAGCCCCTGGCTCAGCGGGATCGGAATCTCGCCGCCCGCGAGGAAGGTCGCGGTTTCGCCCGACAGCGCGGTGAGGTTCGGGTTGGCGAGTGTCGTCACCTGGCCATTGGTCTCGCCGAGATCGAGCGAGGAGAGCACGTCGAGCCCCAACAGCCTTCCGGCGAGGCCCAGCGTCGTGCCCGATTTCGATTTCGTGATCACGGTGGTGCCGTCATCGCCTTTCGTGACGCCGACGCCCAGCGGTCCACCTGGCGTATATTGCGGGCTGAATTCGCGGCCCTGGCCGATGCCGAACTTGAAACCGCTGCTGCTGTCGCCCGTGGCGAAGTTGACGCCGAAATTCTTGACGAAGGTCTTGGTCACCTCGGCGATGCGCACCTGCAAATTGACCTGGAGCGGCGTCGCGGTGCGCAGTCGGCTCAGCACCTGCGTCTTGTCGCCGACGAATGCCTGGACGAGGCGTTCCGCCTCGGCGGCGTCGTTGGGCGCCGCCACGGTGCCGGTGAGCAGCATCATGCCGTTCATCGGCGTCGCGACAATGTGCGCCTCAGGCATCGCCAGCGTCAGCATCTGCTGCACCGAATCGATGTTGTTGCCGACGCGGACGGTCGACGAATAGACGACCTTGCCCGCCTTGGTGGTGGCGTAGACCGTGGTTTCGCCTGGCGCCTTGCCGAAGACGTAGAGCTGCGTCGGCGAGCGTACCTGGACGTCGGCGACCGCGGGATCGGCGACGAAGAGGTCGCTCATCGGCGCTGGCAGCGTCACCAGCCGGCCGCGGCCGGTGTTGATCTGGACGACCGCATTCGGGCTCGCCGACACGGTTTGCGCGGCAGACGGTGCCGGCGCCGTGCCGAGCGTCGCGGCGGCGAGCGCCACGGCGAGCGGCCAGCCGATCGGCCTGGACGTGATCCGCATCTCAGTTCTTCCCCCCAACGGGAACCTCGGTGACCGCGGTTCCGCGTGCGACCCGGACGACCGGGCCCGTGATGACTGCCTTGCCGACGGGAATGCCCGCGGCATCGCCCATGGATTGCGGCGCGCCTTCCGACTTGCCGGGCACCGAGCTGCGCTGGAAGCGCGACACGTCGGCGCCGGTGGAATAGGTGGATTCGCCCGATACCGGCTCGCTCGCGATCTTGAGCAGCATCGCCTGCTCGGCCTTCGGATCGCCGTCCGGCACGTTCACGTCGCCGGCCGCGATCGCTTCTTCGAGCTGGGTCTTGTTGTCGGCGATCGAGCGCAGCGACAGCGACAACTCGCCGACATTCTGCGCGACGGCGATCTCTTCGGCGATCTTGGGCGTCGCCTCGACGGTCACCGTGGAGAAGGTCTTGACGATCGTCTTGCCGTTCTCGTCGGTGGTGTTGTCGGTGCGCTGGTCGGTCGCGAGCACGCGCAGGTTGCGCATCACCGTCTCCGACACCTTGAGCGGCGGGCCGTCACCGCCGCCGGCGACATCCTGCGTCAGCACCAGATCGACCCGGTCGCCCGGGAAGACGAAGCCGGCGACCGCCGTCTTGGCGGAGACCGGGAAGGTGACGGCGCGCATGCCCGGCCCGAGCGCGGCGGCCAGGAAGCCGCGATCGCCGGGCTTCACCAGCGCGCCTTGAGTCACCGGCTGGCCGGCCGTGATGGCGTTGCGCACCACCGTGCCCTGAAGCGATTTGAGGTCGGTGTTCGCCTTCAAATAATAGGCATTCTCGACCAACTCCTTGGGCCAGGGTTGGAATTTGATCGCGCTCGCGTCCAGGATCGTGCCGACCGGCAGCGCACGCGTGGCGACCAGCACTTCGGGCCCGTCGATCCTGGGCGTCTCGACCGCAGCCGATGCCTTGGGAGCGGCGGCGCCGAAGATCAGGCTCCGCGCCATGAACGCTGTGACCGCCGCGACGATCAGCGCGCCGACCAACAAAATGACTTTCCTACCATCCATGACGCATCAGGCCTTTCGGACGAGAGCCGGTTGAGCCGGCATTAAGCATTGAACTGGTTAAGAAGCGGTTCGCGAAGCGCGAGCAGCCCGGCGATCGCGATCGCGACCCCGTATGGAATTTCGAGCGGCGCTTCCGCGCGGCGCAGGCGATGCTCGATCGCAAGCGCCAGCGTGATCCCGCCGCCCGCGAGCGACATCACCACCAGCACCCACAGGAGCGGCTGGAGCGGGAACCACAAGGCGAGCGCGCCGATCAGCTTGACGTCGCCGCCGCCCATCCAGCCCGCGGCGAAGATCAACGCGAACACGCCGAACACGAATGCCGCGAGGCCGAACTGGATCGCCATGTCGGGCCAGGGCGCGATTCCGGTCGCCACCCACCACAAGGGCGCGGCGATCGCGATCGCGGCGTTCTTCCAATTGGCGATCTCGCGCGTGCGCACGTCCTCGAGCCCCACGGACACGAGCAGCAGCGCCAGCGCGCCGAGCAGCAGCAAAGGTAAAATCCCCCAACCCATCGCACATGGGTGTAGACGGGATGGCTTGCTAAAAAGTAACCACGGGAAAATGCTCGTTCCCGCGGATTTCCGGCGTCGGCTTCCCGACGGCGCGATCGTCAATCGCTGGCAGGCCGCCGACGGCTGGCCGCTGCGCCGGTTCGACTGGCCTGCCGACTCGGCCGCGCCGCGCGGCAGCATCCTGTTCCAGGGCGGACGCGGCGACATTTTCGAGAAGTATCTCGAAGCCTTCGTTCATTGGCACGACGAAGGCTGGTCGATCACGTCGTTCGATTGGCGGGGGCAGGGCGGATCGGGGCGGCTCTCGCCCGATCCGCATGTCGGCCATGTCGCCGACTTCGGCACCTTCATCGCCGATTTCCGCGCCTTCTGGTCGGGTTGGGCGGCTGAAGCGACGGGCCCGCACGTGCTGATGGGGCATTCGATGGGCGGGCATCTCGTGCTGCGCGCGATGGCCGAAGGCGCGGCGCAGCCTGACGCGGCGGTGCTCGTTGCGCCGATGCTGGGGCTCGGCAGCCCGCTAGGCGCGCGCGGCGGCGGGTGGCTCGCGCGGCTGATGACGCGGCTCGGCAACCCCGCGCGGGCGGCATGGAAGACCAACGAGCGGCCGATCTCGCCCTCGCCGCGTCAGGTGCTGCTCACCCACGATGTCGGCCGCTATGACGACGAGATGTGGTGGAAGCGGCAGCAGCCCGATCTCGTCACCGGGCCGCCGAGCTGGCAATGGCTGGCCCAGGCCTTTGCCTCCACCGCCGCGCTCGCCGCCGATCCCCGGCTCGCGCGGCTGGACATTGCGATGCTGATGCTGATCGCCGATGCCGACAAGCTGGTCGAGCCGCGCACCTCGCATGCGGTAGCGGCGCGGTTGCCTGACTGTACGGTCGTCGAGTTCGGCGCCGAATCGGCGCACGAGATATTGCGCGAGGCCGATCCGGTGCGGGATCGCGCGCTCGCGGCGATCGACCGCTTCCTCGACGATCGCACGCCCGCCTGATGCGCTATGACGTCGCCATCGTCGGCGCCGGGATCGCCGGCGCGAGCCTCGCGGCTGAGGTTGCGCCGCACGCCTCGGTGCTGCTGCTCGAGGCCGAGGATGCGCCGGGCTATCACGCCACGGGGCGCTCGGCGGCGTTCTGGTCGGAGACCTATGGCGGGCCGCACATCCAGCCGCTCACCACTGCGTCGGGCGCCTCGCTGCGCGCGGGTGGCTTCCTCGAACCGCTCGGTTCGCTCGCGCTCGGGCGCGAAAAGGATGCCGCGACGCTCGATGCCTTCCTCGCTGCCTTCGAAGGGAGCGGGGTCGCACTCGAAGCGCGCGATCCGCGGACGATCATTCCCGGGCTGCGCGACGAATGGACCCGCTCGGTGTGGGAGCCGAGCTGCACCTATATCGACGTCGCCGGTCTCCATGCGGCCTTTCTCGCCACCGCTCGGCGCCACGGCGCGGTGCTGGCGACCGGCGCCGCGCTCGAATCGGCGACGCAAGATGGCCATTGGCGGATCGAGACGCGCAACGGCGCTCATGAGGCCGACCTGCTGGTCGATGCCGCGGGCGCCTGGGCGGACGAGGTCGCCGCACGCGCCGGCGTCGCGCCGATCGGCATCCGGCCGTATCGGCGTACGATGCTCCAGATCGCGACCGATCCGCCGCCACCACCCGCGCTGTCGCATGTCTGGGGCATCGACGGCAGCTTCTATTTCAAGCCCGAGGCAGGCGGGCGGCTGTGGCTGAGCCCGCACGACGAGATCGCGACCGATCCGTGCGATGCGCAGCCCGAGGAGATCGACGTCGCGATCGCGATCGATCGCTTCGAGCATGTCGTCGACTGGCGTGTCGCCGCGCTCGAGCGAGAATGGGCCGGTCTCAGGAGCTTCGCGCCCGATCGGTTGCCCGTCTACGGCTTCGCGGCCGATGCGCCCGGCTTCTTCTGGTGCGCGGGGCAGGGCGGGTTCGGCATCCAGACCGCGCCTGCCGCCGCGCGGCTCGCCGCGGCGCTGCTGCTCGGCCGCGTGCCTGACGTCCCCGGGGTCGATCCCGGAGTCTATGCACCCGCACGCTTCGTTGCTAACCTGGGTTAATCGACAACCAAGGAAGGATGCCAAATGGCGCACAAGTTCGAGATTTATAAGGACAAGGCCGGCGAGTTCCGCGTGCGCTTCAAGTACAACAGCGAGACCATGTTCTCGACCGAAGGCTATTCGAGCAAGAGCTCGGCGCAGAACGCGATCGATTCGATCAAGGAAAACGGCCCCGGCGCGCCCGTCGAAGACAATAGCTGATCGTCTGTTTTGAAATGCGCCTTGCGGTGCCGCTTAGAAATTCGCTCTTGCGCGAATTTCCAGACAGGCTCTGACCGTCACCGCCGCCCCGCTGCGATCGCGGCGGCGCTCGCAAGGGCGTCGGCGCGTTCGTTGTCGGGGTGGCCGGCATGGCCCTTCACCCACACCCATTCGATCCGGTGGCGTTCCGCCGCGGCGACCAGCGCCTGCCACAGATCGGCGTTCTTGACCGGCTTTTTCGCCGCGGTCTTCCAACCGTTCTTGCGCCAGCCGTGGATCCACCGCGTGAGCCCGTCCATCACGTAGCGGCTGTCGGTCGAGAGCGTGATCCGGCACGGCCGCTTGAGCGCGTTCAGCGCCTCGATCACGGCGGTCAGTTCCATGCGGTTGTTGGTGGTCCCGGCCTCGCCGCCGGACATCTCCTTCTCGCGGGTGCCCGCGCGAATCACCGCACCCCAGCCGCCCGGGCCGGGATTGCCCTTGCACGCGCCGTCGGTGGCGATCTCGACATGAGTCAACTCCTTCATCGCAGCGTATTCAGAAGGCCGGCGAGATTCGGATCATAGATGTTGAGACGACGCCAGAAGGCCATGGGATCCTTGCGCGTCACGAGCGCATCGGCCGGCGTGTTCAGCCAATCCCAGGCGCGCGAAAGCGTGAAGCGGATGCAGGCGCCCACCGCCAGATCGCTCCATGCCATCCGCTCCGTGTCGCTGAGCGGGAAATGGCTCGTATAACCGTCGATCAGCGCGTCACCGACCGCGACATCGTATCGGGTGCCCGTCGGGTCGAACGACCAGGCCACGTGCGTGATGGCCAAGTCGAACAGGCGGATATCGGTGCAGGCGAAGTAGAAATCGATCAGGCCCGCTACCTGGTCGCCGCGCATGAGGACGTTGTCCGGAAACAGATCGGCGTGGATTGCGCAGCGATCGAGTTCGGTCGTCGGCCAGGTGGCCGCGACATCGGAGATCGCGACCGCGAGATCGTCGTGCAGGCCGGGGGCGATCTCATCGAGCGCGCGGCCGCATTGCGCGTGGAGCGCCGCCCATGTCGGTTGCCCCATCGAATTGTCACGACGCAGCGGAAAATCGGCAACCGCCTTGTGCATCTGCGCCATCGCCGCCCCGGCCGCGCGGGCCTGCGCCGGAGTCGGGTGCGTCACCGAAACGCCAGGCAGGAATTTGATCAGGCAAGCCGGGCGCCCCTGCAGTTCCTGAATCTCACGCCCGTCGCGATCGGGGATCGCCGGCGGCACGGGGTTGCCGCGCTCAGCGAGATGATCGAGCAAAGCCATGAAGAAGGGCAGGTCGTCGGCCGAGACGCGCTTTTCGTAGAGCGTCAGGATGAAACGGCCCCTGGTGGTGTCGACGAGATAATTGCTGTTCTCGACGCCCTCGGCGATGCCCTTGGCGGAGACGAGCTCGCCGACATCGTAGCGCGCAAGGAACGCCGCCAGCGCCTCGGCCGAAACCTGGGTGTAGACCGCCACCAATCCTCCGTTCGGTTCGAGCGAAGTCGAGAACCGTTGGCTGGCGCCCGGACGCGTGTCTCGACTTCGCTCGACACGAACGGTGAAAAGGGACTCAGGCCGCCAGCCCGCGCGGCAGCTTGAAGGCGATGCTCTCGCGCGTCGTTTCCACCTCGCGTTCGACGACTTCGAACTTCTCGGCGAGGCGGTCGACGAGTTCGCGGACCAGCAGTTCGGGGGCCGACGCGCCTGCGCTGAGGCCCAGCGCGCGGACGCCTTCGAGCCAGGCGAAATCGAGATCGGCGGCGCGCTCGATCAGTTTCGCGGGGATGCCCTGCCGCTCGGCGACCTCGACGAGGCGCAGCGAATTGGACGAATTGGGCGCGCCGATGATCAGCATCGCGTCGCACGACGCGGCGACCGCCTTCACCGCCGCCTGCCGGTTCGAGGTCGCATAGCAGATGTCGTCCGCGTGCGGCGCCTCGATCGTCGGGAAGCGGCGCTCGAGCGTCGCGACGATCTCCGCGGTGTCGTCCACCGACAGCGTCGTCTGCGTCAGGAAGGCCAGATTGTCGGGATCGGCAGGCGCCAGCGCCTCGGCATCGGCGACCGTCTCGATCAGCGTCATCGATCCTTCGGGTACCTGGCCGAAGGTGCCGATCACCTCGGGATGCCCCTGATGCCCGATGAAGACGATGTGCCGCCCGCTCGCGACCAATCGTTCGGCCTGGCGATGGACCTTGGAGACGAGCGGGCAGGTCGCGTCGAGATAGTCGAGCCCGCGCGCCTGGGCGTTGGCGGGCACCGATTTGGGCACGCCGTGCGCCGAAAACACCACCGGCGCGCCGTCGGGCACCTCGTCCAGCTCCTCGACGAACACCGCGCCCTTGGCCTTGAGCCGATCGACGACGAACTTGTTGTGGACGATCTCGTGGCGGACGTAGACGGGCGGCCCGTGCTTTTCGATCGCCAGCTCGACGATCTTGATCGCACGGTCGACGCCCGCGCAGAAGCCGCGGGGCGCGGCGATCATCAGCTCGAGAACGGGTTTGGTCGCATCGGTCATGGCGCTTCGGCTCTACGCGATTGCTTGCGCGCGCGAAAGCCGCTTCCTATGAAGCGTCGTCACCGGGCGGGCCAACGCGATACGGCCGCCCTTCGCTTGTTGAGAAGGTCCGCGTACCCGTGAAACTGAGCCAGATCGCCCCCGCCGCCCTGATCCTGCTCGCCGCCGGCTGCGCCCGGTCGGGCGACATCACCGCCGGCGGCATCACCGCGGTCAGGACCGCATGCCCTACCGTCGGCATCCCGGCTGGTACCGGCGACGTCACCTTGTTCAACCCCGCCACCTCGCGCGACGAAAGCGCGCTCGACGTGACCGCGGTGATGACCAACGTGCGCTCGACCTGCGCCGACGCGACCGACGACGTCGTCACCACGGTCACCTTCGATGTCTATGCCCAGCGGCGCGACACCAGCGCCGCGCGCGACGTGACGCTCCCCTATTTCATCACCGTCGTGAACGGCGGCACCGCGGTGGTCGCCAAGCGGCTCGGCAATGTCGCGCTCCATTTCGATGCCGGCGCGGCGCGCGCGCAGACGCAGGGCCAGGCGACCGCGATCGTCAACCGCGCGGCGGCGACGCTGCCCGAGGACATCCGCGACGAGATCACCCGCCGCCGCAAGCCTGGGGACGTCGATGCCGCGGTCGATCCGCTATCGCAGCCCAACGTCCGCGAAGCCGTGCTGCGCGCGAGCTTCGAGGCGCTGGTGGGATTCCAGCTCACCGAGGATCAGCTCAAATACAATCTGACGCGCTGAGGGCGCTCGCCGCCCGCGTCAGTCGTACCAGACCTTCGGGAACCAGTCGGTGCCGCGCCCCTCGGGCGTCATGTCGAGCAGGTTCCACAGCGGATCGATCATGTCGACGGCGCGATGGTTCTGTCCCGGCTCCTCGGGAACGTAGACCAGCTCCGAGCTCCAGAAGTGGCGCACGTCGCCGCCGTGCTTCGTGAACACGGTGATCACCGGCTGATCCCAGTTCTCGCCGGGCTCGTAGCCCTGATCGGCGCGCTTCGCCTCGCTGACGCCGGCGGTGTTGGCGAAATAGTCCTCGGTGAAGCTGTTGCCCTCGGCCGAGAGGAACTTGAAGAAACGCCAGCCCCGCTTGCGGCCCCACGCCTCGAGTCGCGCCAGCGGCGAGCGCGAGACGATGTAGAAGGGCAGCACGTGATTGGCGTGCCGCGCGGTGCCGTCGACCGCGTCGAGGATGTGCGTGCAGCCGGCACAGGGCACGTCGCGCTCGGGGCCGTACATGTAGCTGTAGAAGATGATCGACGGGTGATCTTCGAACAGCTCCGAAAGCCTGACCTTCTCCGGCCTGCCGTGCGCGCCGGTGCGCTCGAACACGTAATCCTCGGGCGGGGCGCCGCCCGGCGGCAGCGCGCGGCGCATCTCGGCAACGCGTTCGATCTCGCGGCGCAGGCCGATCTCGGCGTCGAGAAGCTCGGCGCGCGCCGAGCGATATTCCGACGATTCGTTGGGGAAGGCGAGGGGCAGGAAATTGCGGGTCATGATCCTGATCCCTTCGCCGCCTCCTCGGACAGCGCCTGGAGCTGATCGGCACACACGCCCCAGCCTTCGGCGAAGCCCATCTCCTCGTGCCGCTGCTTCGCGTCGTCGGTCCAGTGGCGCGCAGTCGCGGTGTAGCGCGTACCGCTGCCTTCTGGTTCGATCTCCCAGATGCCGATCATGAACGGATCGGCGGGCTCGAAATCGCCCTGGACGGCATCGGTCGAGACGAACCGCCGCCCGTCGTCGAAGGCAAGGTACATGCCGTTGTGCGTGTGCACTTCGCCTTCGGGGCCGTGCATCCTGACCTCGTTGCGGCCGCCGGGGCGGCGTTCGTTGACGTCGAACTCGGCACGCCACGGCTTGGGGCACCACCATTCCTCCTGGCGGTTGACCATCACGTCCCACACCGTCTCGGGCGGGGCGTCGATATAGCGGGTGACGCTCAGTTCCTTGGTGTCTGCCATGTCGGTATCCTCTCCTTGTCAGTCCCGATCGGGGGCGCCGGGCGGGAACCAGGGGCGATAGGGCCGCGCCTCGTCGACGCAGCGGGCGACCGGGGGAAGCGCGAGCAGCTCGGCGCGCAGCGCGGCGAGGCGCGGGCAATCGGCGGGGATGCGTTCCACCCAATCGGCGTAGAAGAGCGACGGCGCGGCCGCGCAGGTGACGAGCGAGACGTGCGGCGGCAGCGCGTGCTCGCCGAGCCAGTTTTCGAGCCAGCGATAGACGCGCAGCAACCCATGCTTGCCCGCGGCGACCTCGGCCGGATCGGGGGCGTCCCGATTCGCGATATACGCATTCACGACGCGCTGCATGTTCGCCATCACGTAATTGTCGAACACCCGGTCGAGCATGCGCGTCGTAACGGCCCCGGCCGGATCGGCGGAGATCAGCGGGGCGGGGCCGGGGTGTCGAACCGCGAGGTATTCGATGATCGCCGTTGCCTCGATCACGACCGTCCCGTCATCGTCGAGCACGGGGAACTTGCCCGCCGGATGCGCCGCTGCGACGAACGCCGCGTGATCGGGATGATCGGGGCCGACCTCGCGGAACGCGAAGTCCGTCCCGTTCGCATAGAGCGGGATCAGCGCCTTCCAGGTGTAGGACGAGAAGGGATGGCCGTAGAGCGCGAGCATGCCGTCACCCGGCTCGCGCGGCTTCGATCGCGGCGATGTCGATCTTCTTCATCGTCATCATCGCGTCCATGGCACGCTTGGCGGCGGCGCGATCGGAGTCGGTCGTCGCCTCGAGCAGCGCGCGCGGGGTGATCTGCCATGAAAAGCCCCAGCGATCCTTGCACCAGCCGCACATGCTTTCCTGGCCCCCATTGCCGACGATCGCGTTCCAATAGCGGTCGGTCTGCTCCTGATCGTCGGTCAGGATCATGAAGCTGACCGCCTCGTTGGGCTTGAAATGGGGGCCGCCGTTGAGGCCGACGAAGGACTGGCCGAGCAAGGTGAATTCCACCGTCAGCTCATCGCCCGCCTTGGCCGAAGGATTGTCGTTCGGCGAGGCGTGGGCCTTTCCGACATGGCTGTCGGGAAAGGTGGCCGCGTAGAATTCGGCCGCCTTGCGCGCCTCTCCATTGTCGAACCACAGGCAGGTCGTCATCGCGTTCCTGGCCATCGTTCCTCTCCTCACTTGCCGGGGGCGACTGCGCCGAAGCGCACGCCGTGGGTGTCACCCGCGACGATGATGCGGTCGCCGCCGGGCACTTCCATCGGGCCGGCATGGACGGTGCCGCCACGCTTGCCGACCTTGTCGGCGGCGACATCGATATCGGGGGTGCGGAAATAGAATTGCCAGCCCGTAGGCTGGTCGGGCTGCGAGGCGGTCATCGTCGCGCCGATCGTCTGGTCGGCTGCCTGGACGAAGACGTAATCGCCCATCTCGCCCATCGGCATCTTGTCGGGATAGGTCCAGCCGAACACCGCCGCGTAAAAGGCATGCGCGCCTTCCTGATCGGTCGTCGTCAGCTCGTTCCAGTTGCACTTGCCCATGCCGTCGCGGCTGAACGCGGTGCTGCTCTCGTCGCTCGCGCCGCGCATGACGTAGAAGGGATTGCCCTGCGGATCGCGGACGAGCGCCATCCGGCCGACGCCCTCGATTGTCCAGGGCGGCATGATCACGCCGCCGCCCTCGGCCGTCACCTTCGCGACCGTCGCATCGACATCGTCGACGCCGATATAGAAGAACCAGCCGGGCCGGGCGCCGCCCTTGGTCATGTCGTCGGTCAGCCGTATCACGCCGCCGACCATGCCGCCGTCGGCGGTGTTGATCATGCGATAGTCCATGCCGGGCATCGCGGGTTCGGCGTCGATCGCCCAGCCGATCACGTCGTCGTAGAACGCCTTTGAAGCGTCGGGATCGGCGGTCATCAACTCGTACCAGATCGGCGTTCCATGGGGATTGGTCATTGCCTTGCTCCGTCTGTGATGTGGTCGTTCGAACCTGTCGGTCACCCTCACCCTTCCGGCGCTTCGCGCCTCCCTCCCTCTCCCATTGGGAGAGGGAAGGGGCCCGCTCGGCGCAGCCGAGTGGGAAGGGTGAGGGTGAGTCGGCCGATACAAACCCATTCTTGTCCTAGGCGTCGGTGTCGAGGACCGGCACGAAGCCGCCGAAGATCATGCGCTTGCCGTCGAAGGGCATCGGCGTGTCGCGCATCACCGGGTCTTCCATGATCCGGGCCATGCCGGCGTCGCGGGTCTGTTTGTCGGGCCATTCGATCCACGAGAAAACGACGGTCTCGTCCGGTTTGGCATCGACCGCGCGCTTGAAGTCGGTGACCTTGCCGTCGGGCACGTCGACGCCCCAATTCTCGACCAGCCGCGTCGCGCCGGCTTTCCTGAAGAGGTTCGCCGCCATCCGGGCATGGGCGAGATAATCGTCTTTCGCCGCGGTGGGCACCGGCGCGACCATGCCGTCGACATAGCCGAAGGCGCCGCCGTCACCGGTATCCATGATCGTGTCGAAGCCCGCGTAGATCATCCGCTCCATGTCGAAGGGGACCGGCGTGCCGTCGGGTTTCATCCGCTCATCCGTCATCATCTTTTGCGCGGCCGAGTCGCAGGCCGCCTTGTCGGGCCAGAACACCCACGAATAGGCGATCTGCTCGTCGGGCCTGGCCTGGACGGCGCGTTTCATGTCGGTCTGCTTGCCGTCCGGGATATCGTCGCCCCAGGTCTCGACGATACGCTCGGCGCCATAATCGCCGAAAACCGGCGCCGCCTTGGCCGCCATGTCTCGAAAGGCCTCCCGGTTGTCCTGGTGGGCGGGGATCACGAAGCCTTGAACGTAGGTCATCTTTCCTCTCCTCGAAGGATCAGGCGAAGGGTGCCCCCCGGCTCAGCACGATCACGGCGATGGTGATCGCAAACCCGGCGAACGCAAGCGCGATGCTGCTGGATGTGCGGAGAATGCGCCTCATTGCGCCGGCTCTCTCTTGGGCTCCGCCCAGCCCGCCGGCGGCGCGCCGGTGAAATCCGCCAGCTGCGCGTCGAGCGCGCGCTGGAATGCGGGCCGCGCCTGCGCGCGGGCGACATAATCGGCGAGATTGGGGTGCCGCTGGACGAGGTCCGTGCCGCGCAGGATGCGGAGCACGGTCACCATCATCAGGTCGCCGACGCTGAAATCGCCGTCGAGCCATTGCTTGTCGCCGAGATAGGCGGCGAGCTCGCCCAGCCGCTGGTCGATCCGCTCGACCACCACCGGCTTGCGCGCCTCGGCCCAGGGCTGATCGGCTTCGAAGATCGACACCGTCGCATGTTCCCAGACGACGAGCTCGACCGAGTTGAGCGCGGCGAACAGCCACTGGATCGCGCGCGCCCGCGCGTCGGGCTCGTCGGGTAGCAGGCCGGGATGGCGCTCGGCGATGTGGAGCACGATCGCGCCCGATTCGAACAGGGCGAGCCCGTCCTCCTCATAGGCCGGCACCTGGCCGAACGGCTGGCGCGCGCGATGCGCGGGCTCCTTCTGCGTGCCGAAGCGAAGCAGGTCGACGTCATAGGGCTGGCCGACCTCTTCCAGCGCCCAGCGCACGCGCAGGTCGCGAACCAGCCCCTTGGCGGCGTCGGGCACCCAGTCGAGCACGGTGACGGCGGGCGTGCTCATGCCGCCGCCTCCGGCTGCATCGCTGCGGTGGCGGCTGCCATGTCCATGTGCATGACCTCGAACGTATGGCCGTCGAGATCGTCGAAAGCGCGACTGTACATGAAGCCCATGTCCTGCTTGTCGCGCGCCTCGCGCCCGCCGGCGGCGATCGCTGCCTCGGTGATCGCATCGACCTCGGCACGGCTGTCGCGCGACAGGCAGATCAGCGTGGCGCTCACGGCGTGCGTGTCGGCGATCGGCTTCGTCGTGAAGGTCGAATAGAAGCCGTGATCGAGCAGCATCACGTGGATCGTGTCCGACCACACCATGCACGACGCCTTGTCGTCGGAGAACTGCGGGTTCTTCTCGAAGCCGATCGCTTCGTAGAAGGCGGTGGCCTTCGCGACGTTGGTGACGGGCAGGTTGACGAAGATCATCTTGGGCATCTTTTCTCTCCTTGGGGGGAAGACGATCAGCGCGCGTCGGCGCCGTAATCGAGGCTCGGATACCAGTCGGTGCCGCGGCCTTCGGGGGTCATGTCGAGGACATTCCAGAGCGGCGTCGGATCGGGGGCGAGGTGGGGGTCGAAGCCGGGGTCGGCGGTTTCGGGACCGCCTTCCGCGGCCCAGAACAGTCGCACCTTGTCGCCGTCGCGCCGCCACATGAGGACGGCCGCGCCTTCGCCGTCATCGGTCAGCGCGCCGATGTCGCGTCCGAAGTCGTCGCCGACGGTCTGGTAGAAATCGAGATGCGTCCAGCCGCGCTCGCGGGCGAAGGCAAGCTGGCGCGAGACCGGCGAGCGTCCCACGATCGCCAGCGCCAGCCGCTGTTCGATATCGGGCGCGGGCAGATCGAGCGAGCCGACGAACGAGGTGCACATCGGGCAGGGCCGCTCGCGCTCGGGGCCGTACATCCAGAAATAGGTGAACAACGTGTGGTGCCGGCCGAAGAGATCGGCGAGGCCGAGCTCGCGCCCCTCGGCGTCGAGGAAGCGATAATCCTTCGCCTCGGGGCCCGGCGGCAGCGCGCGGCGATGCTCGGCGACGCGCTGGATCTGGCGGCGCAGCTCGATCTCCTCGGCGAGCAGATCGGTGCGCGCGCGGCGATAGTCGGCACTCTCGCCCGGCCAGCGCGTCGGATGCGCCTCGGCCATAATGCGCGCCGATTTGAGCTGCTCGGGCGGCGGCAGGGTGGCGGTGTCGGCCATGTCGATCTCCTTGGGCGTTCGCGCTGTCGGCGAATCACTGTTTGACGGTGATGCACGTAGGAGTTATAAAAAGCAACTATGAAGTTAGAAAAAGTGACTCACAGCGGAAAAACCACGGAAAAGCGCTGGTATGACGATGCCTGCGGTACCGCGCTGGCGCTGGAATTCCTCGGCGAGCGCTGGTCGATGCTCATCATGCGCGAGCTGATGTTCGGCGCGCGGCGCTTCGGCGAGATCAAGGCGAACCTGCCCGGGATCAGCGCCAACGTGCTGACCCAACGGCTCGAAGGGCTCGAGCGCGCGGGCATCCTCGTCAAGCGCAAGCTGCCCTCGCACACCTCGGTGCAGGTCTACGAGCTGACCCCCTGGGGCGCGATGACCGAGCCGATCTTCCAGGAAATGGGCCGCTGGGCCGTGCGCTCGCGCCGCCACGATCCGACCTTGTTCCTGTCGCCGGCCTCGGCGATGCTGTCGCTGAGGACGATGATCGACCCCGAAAAGGCGCGCGGTGACCGCATGACGCTCGCCTTCCGCTTCCCCACCGATGCCTTCGTCGGCGAACTGGCCGACGGAGAGCTCGCCATCCGTCGCGGCGAAACCGACGCCGCCGACGTGACCTTCGCCACCGACACGACGACATTCGTCGCCACCGTCTACGGCAAGCGACCCTTCGCCGACAGCGAGGCGGCGGGCCTTCTGAGTCTGGAGGGCGATCGCGAGGCCGCGGCGCGCTTCGTCGATTTGTTCGCGCTGCCCGAGAAGGTCGCCGACTGAAACCGAAAGCGCCGCGCTGTCGTTGCAGTGCAAAACGCGTCTCGACTTGGCGGTGCATCAGGGCTTAGGGAGGCGCGGCAAAGGACGAGACGCATGACCGACATCCCCAACACCCAGCCCGACAGCCGCGAGACCACCGTGCTCGACGCGCCCGACAAGATGGTCAAGGTGCGCGATGCGTTCGGGATCGACAGCGACATGGAATGCCCCGCCTTCAGCGAGGCGGACGAGCGCGTGCCCGATCTCGATCCGGCCTATGTCTTCGATCCCGACACCACGCTCGCGATCTGCGCGGGCTTCGCGCACAACCGCCGGGTGATGGTGCAGGGCTATCACGGCACCGGCAAGTCGACACATATCGAGCAGGTCGCCGCGCGTCTCAACTGGCCGTGCATCCGCATCAACCTCGACGCGCATATCAGCCGCATCGACCTGGTCGGCCGCGACGCGATCGTCCTCAAGGACGGCCAGCAGGTCACCGAATTCCGCGAGGGCCTGCTGCCCTGGGCGCTCCAGACGCCGACCGCGCTGGTGTTCGACGAATATGACGCCGGCCGCCCCGACGTGATGTTCGTCATTCAGCGCGTGCTCGAGACCGAGGGCAAGCTGACGTTGCTCGACCAGAACCGCGTAATCCGCCCCAATCCCTGGTTCCGGCTGTTCGCCACTGCCAACACCGTGGGGCTGGGCGACACCAGCGGGCTCTATCACGGCACCCAGCAGATCAACCAGGGGCAGATGGACCGCTGGAACATCGTCGTCACGCTCAACTATCTGCCGGCCGCGGTCGAGGCGCAGATCGTGCTCGCCAAGTCGGGCGAATACGATCAGCCCGAGGGCAAGGAGACCGTCGAGAAGATGGTCCGCGTCGCCGATCTGACGCGCAAGGGCTTCATCAACGGCGACATCTCGACGGTGATGAGCCCGCGCACGGTGATCACCTGGGCGCAGAACGCGCTGATCTTCGGCGACATCGGCTTCGCCTTCCGCCTGTCGTTCCTCAACAAGTGCGACGAGGCGGAGCGGGCATTGGTCGCTGAATATTACCAGCGCGTGTTCGGCAAGGACTTGCCCGAGAGCGTGATCGGGAAGGCTTGAGATAGGGCGACGAGTGGACTAAGTTAACTTAGTCCGATCGGAGGGATCAACATGGCCGAGGCCGATCCGCAGAAGAAGTTCAACGTCCACGACGCGAAGACTCATCTATCGCGGCTGATCGATCGCGCCCATGCGGGTGAGGAGATCATCATCGCCAAGGCGGGCAAGCCCTATGCCAAG
Source organism: Sphingomonas sp. (assembly GCA_035538935.1). Lineage (GTDB taxonomy): Bacteria > Pseudomonadota > Alphaproteobacteria > Sphingomonadales > Sphingomonadaceae > Sphingomonas. Next base: position 37,925 of record DATLJH010000012.1, on the reverse strand, counting down.
CTCGTCCCGATCGAGTCCGCGGAACCGAAACCGAAGCGCATGCCGGGCGGTTGGCCCGAACTTGCCAACATCCCCGATTCGGTCTGGTTCGATCCGCTTCCGGAAGACGAGCTCGAATTGTGGGAAGGCAAGCGGCTGGAGAAGTACGGCTTGTGAGTCGCTTGCTGCTCGACACCCATGCCGCGCTGTTCTGGTGGGGCGCTTCGCGAAAGCTCGGCTCCGGCGCGCGCGAGGCGATCGCCGATCCCGAGGCGTCCATTTATGTCAGCGCGGCGAGCGCTTGGGAGGTCGCGACGAAATTCAGGATCGGCAAGCTGGATGATATCGGCGATCCAACGGTGGAATATCCCAGGCAGATGGCGCGCAATGGCTTCGAGACGCTGGAGATAACGGCAGCGCATGGATTGCGTGCGGGATCGCTGGCGGGAGCGCATCGCGATCCGTTCGATCGGTTGATCGCCGCGCAGGCCTTGATGGAAGACATGACGGTCGTAACGCGCGATCCCGAAATCGCGGCGTTCGGCTGCAAGGTGCTTTGGTAATGGCCACCGAAACCCCCCTCGATCGCTTCAAGAACGTCCTCGGTGGCGCCGCGCGCGCGCTGTCCGACGAGCACGAACTCGAGCTCGCCTTCACCGCCGACGCGCCGTCGCAGCACGGCAAGCACGTCAAGGTGCCGATGCCCGCCCGCCAGCTGCCGCCCGATCAGGTCGCCGAGGCGCGCGGCTTCGCCGATCAGTTCGCGCTGCGGATGCGGCTCCACAGCCCCGCGCTGCACCTGAAGGGCGCACCGAGCGAGGCGGTGGCGCGCGCGGTCTACGACGCGGTCGAGAATGCGCGGGTCGAGGCGCTGGGCTCGCGCGGCTATCAGGGCATCGCCGATAATCTGGAGACCGCGCTCGCGCTCCGGCTCCGCTCGGACCCGATCACGCGCGCACGCAGCAGGGACGAGGTGCCGCTGTCGACCGCGCTCGGGCTGATGGTGCGCGAGCGTCTCACCGGGCAGGCGCCGCCCGCCGCGGCCGCGCCGGGCATGGCGCTCGTCTACGAATGGCTGGAGGAGAAGGTCGGTGCCGATCTCGACGCGCTTGGCCTCGCGATCGACGATCAGGCGGCGTTCGCCGACCTGTCGAAGAAGCTGCTGCGCGATCTCGAACTGACCGAAGGCGACATGCTGCCCGACGACGATGACGAGGGCGGCAGCGACGACGAGGGCGAAGAGGAAGAAGGCGCCGACGAGGGCGAGGACGGCGAGGAATCGGGCGAGCAGGGCGAGGGCGACGTCGAGGCGCGCGGCGAGCAGCAGGACTCCGACGACCAGGACGGCGAGGGCGAATTCGACGAGGATTCGCTCGATGATGCCGACGGCGAACCCGGTGATGACGGCGACGAGGGCATGCTGCCGGTGCGCCCCAACCGGCCCTTCTCCGATCTCGCGCCCAGCTTCGACTACAAGGTCTGGACGACCCAGTTCGACGAGGTGATCGCCGCGAGCGAATTGTGCGATGCCGAGGAATTGCAGCGGCTGCGCGCTTATCTCGACCAGCAGCTCGTCCACCTGCAATCGGCGGTGTCGAAGCTCGCCAACCGGCTCCAGCGCCGGCTAATGGCGCAGCAATCGCGTTCGTGGGATTTCGACCAGGAGGAAGGGCTGCTCGATGCCGCGCGGCTGGCGCGCGTCGTCGTCAACCCCACGCACTCGCTTTCCTACAAGATCGAGCGCGATACCGAGTTCCGCGACACGGTGGTGACGCTGCTGATCGACAATTCGGGATCGATGCGCGGGCGCCCGATCGGGATCGCGGCGATCTCGGCGGATATCCTCGCGCGCACGCTCGAACGCTGCGGCGTGAAGACCGAAATCCTCGGCTTCACCACGCGCGCGTGGAAGGGCGGGCAGGCGCGCGAGGCGTGGCTGGCGGCGGGCCGCCCGCCGCATCCCGGTCGCCTCAACGATATCCGCCACATCGTCTACAAGCAGGCCGACGAGCCCTGGCGCCGCGCGCGCGCCTCGCTCGGGCTGATGATGCGCGAGGGGCTGCTCAAGGAGAATATCGACGGCGAGGCGCTGCTCTGGGCGCACGGCCGCCTGATCGCGCGGCCCGAGGAGCGCAAGATCATGATGGTGATCTCGGACGGCGCGCCGGTCGACGATTCGACGCTCAGCGTCAATTCGGGAAGCTATCTCGAAAAGCATCTGCGCCAGGTGATCGGCTGGATCGAGGCGCGCTCGCCGGTCGAACTGATTGCCATCGGCATCGGCCACGACGTCACCCGCTATTACCAGCGCGCCGTGACGATCATGGACGCCGAGCAACTCGGCGGCACCATCATCGAGCAGCTCGCCGCGCTGTTCGACACGGAATGAGCGCCTCTCGGCAAAAATCAACCCCTCCCCTTCAGGGGAGGGGTTGGGGTGGGGCAGAGCCGCAAGCACTGAACTCGCGAACGGTCCCCACCCCCAACCCAGCTCCGGGTGAAACTGCCCCCGGCAGTTTCAGGTCGTTCCGGGGGAACGACCGACCCGGAACTCCTGAAGGGGAGGGGCTTTGAAGGTCGCCCCACCCTCCGCCGGCTTCCACGGCCCCGTCAAGCGCTCGGTCACGATCGCGGGGCACCAGACCTCGATCAGCCTCGAACCCGTCTTCTGGCAGGCGCTGGAGCAGGCAGCAGCCGCTCGCGCGTTGCCGCTCAACGCGCTGATCGCCGAAATCGACGCGCTTCGGATCGTCGTGGACGAGCCGCCCAATCTCGCCAGCGCGCTGCGGACATGGCTTTTCGCGATTAGAGTTGAGAATTATTCGCAATAGCGTTGACACTGCGATCAACTCGCAATAGCAGACCCCTCGATCACAGATATCGATAAAGGGGATTCAAGTGACGTCGTCGTCCGCTGCTGCCCGCGCGCGCTCCACCGCCGCGCCGACTTTTCTGGCCTTGAGCTGCGTCGGCGCTTTCGCCTGCGGCCCCGCATACGCCGCCGATCCCGCACCTGCCAACGATGGTCCGCAGGTGCGCAGCGACGATCAGGCGCAGGACATCCTCGTCAACGGCGAGCGGCAGCGCGGCGCCAAGGATGTCGCGCCGCTGGTCAACACCCCGCGCTCGGTGGTGATCCTGCCGAGTGAGGTGATCGAGCAGACCGGCTCGACCACGCTGCAGGAGGCGCTGCGCACCGTTCCCGGCATCACCTTCGGCGCGGCCGAGGGCGGCAATCCGATCGGCGACCGCCCCTTCATCCGCGGCTTCGACAGCCAGGGCTCGGTCTATGTCGATGGCGTGCGCGATTTCGGATCGCAGACGCGCGAGGTGTTCGCGGTCGATTCGGTGCAGGTGGTGCGCGGATCGGATTCGACGCTGGGCGGGCGCGGCTCGGCGGGCGGCACGATCAACATCATCTCCAAGCTGCCCCAGAACGACAATTTCCTGCGCGCCGCCGCGAGCGCCGGCACCGACGATTACAAGCGTGTCACCGTGGACGCGAACGCGCTGCTCGCCGAGCATGTCGGCGTGCGGATCGCGGGGCTGTGGCATGATCAGGACGTGGCCGGGCGCGACGCGATCTACCAGCGCCGCTGGGGCGTCGCGCCCTCGGTGACGATCGGGCTCGGCACGCCGACCCGGCTCACCGCGAGCTATTATTATCTCGAAGGCCACGAACTGCCCGACAGCGGCATTCCCTATCTCTACACGCTCGCCAATGCGCCCGACGGCGTGACGATGAACGAGCCCGCGCTCGGCGACATCACCACGATCTCCGGCGAGACCGGCCACGTGAGCCGCGACACCTTCTACGGCCTCGCCGACCGCGATTTCCGCGACACCAGGACGCACCAGGCGACGCTGCGTGCCGAGCACGACTTCGGCAACGTGACGCTGCGCAACACCGCGCGCTTTTCGCACACCGATCAGGCGTACAGCTTCCTGTTGCCCGACGACAGTCAGGGCAACGTGTTCGGCACCGACGCCGCCGATCCGGCGCGCGCGGGCGGCATGGTCTGGCGGCGCGCCAACACCCGCTACGGCTATACCGAGGGCCTCACCAACCAGACCGACCTGTTCGGCGAGGCGCTGACCGGCGCCATCCGCCACAGCTTCGCCGTGGGCGCCGAACTGTCATGGGAAAAGGCGCGCCGCGGCAGCCTGAACATCGCCAGCGGCTCGAGCTTCAACCCGCGCTGCAACGAGACCGCGATCGAACGCTTCTACTGCACCAGCCTGTTCGACCCGAACCCCTATGATCCCTGGGTCAACTACGCCGGCGACACCTCGGATGAGGTGGTGCCGATCACCAAGGGCGCGACCTACCAGCAGACGCAGAACGAGGCCGAGACGCAGGCGGTCTACGCCTTCGATTCGATCACGCTCGCGGAGCCGCTGATCCTCAACCTCGGCGTGCGCTACGATCATTACCACACGACCGTCACGCCGGCGACGAGCGGGCCGGGCGTCGCGGTGTCGCCGATCGAGCGTTCGGACGATCTGTTCAACTGGCAGGCGGGGCTGGTCTTCAAGCCGACCGGCAACACCAGCCTTTACGCCTCCTACGCTACCTCCTCGACGCCGCCCAACAGCCTGCTCGGCGAAGGGCGCGAGGATAACGGCGTCACGCCGGGGCGCGGGCAGACCTCGCTCGACGTCGACGATCTCGAGCCGCAGAAGACCAGATCGTACGAGGTCGGCGCCAAGGCGACCTTGTTCGGCGGCAAGCTCTCGCTCGGCCTCGCCGGCTTCCAGACCGAGACCGACAACGCCCGCGTCACCGGTCCCGACAACACGATCGAGTTCATCGGCAAGCAGCGCATCCGCGGCATCGAGCTCAGCCTCAACGGCGAGATCCTGCCCGGCTGGACGGTGTTCGGCGGCTACAGCCATCTCGATCCCAAGGTGATCGACGGCGGCTTCACCGCGCTCAACGTCGCCGCGGTGGGCGATCAGGCGGCGACGAAAGTGCTGGTGCCATCGGTCAACACCGGCCGCCAGGTGCCGCAGGTGGCGAAGGACAGCGCGACGCTCTGGACCAACGTCGAGATCGGCCGGCTCAGCCTCGGCGGCGGCGCCTTCTACATGAGCCGGGTCTATGGCGGCCATCAGGACAACCGCAGCGCGGTGCAGGATGCCGACGGCAACGTCTCGATCGTCGCGCCCACCAAGACGCTGATCCGCTCGGTCCCCGGCTATGTCCGCTTCGATGCGCGCGCGGCCTACAGGATCGACAAGGCGATCACGCTCAGCGTCAACGTCCAGAACCTCACCGACAAGACCCATTTCAACCAGGTCTACGCCTCGCATTACGCCGGCATCGCGCCGGGCCGCTCGGCCTTCGCGACACTGGAGGTCGGCTTTTGAGCGAGGCCGCAAATTCCTCCCCGGAACGGGGAGGGGGACCAGCGGCAGGCTGGTGGAGGGGCGGCGGGCGTCAGTCCGCCGTCTTCGACGGCGACCCCTCCACCACTCGCTTCGCGAGCGGTCCCCCTCCCCGGTCCGGGGAGGAATTGGATTCTCTCACCCCCGCCGAAATCGCCGACCGGCTCTCGGGTTCGCCCGAGGGCCGTGCGGCGTTCGTGCGCGCGGCGGCCGAGGCGGGGCTTGCCGAGGCGCAGGCGGTCTATGGCCAGATGCTGCTCGACGGCGTCGGCGTGAGCGTGGATCAGCGCGCGGCGCTGGACTGGTTCATGAAGGCGGCGGCGCAGCACCACGTCATGGCGATCAACATGGTCGGGCGCTGCTACGATCTCGGCTGGGGCACGGCGGTGATGAAGGACCGCGCCGCCGCATGCTTCCGCATCGCCGCGGAGATGGGGCTCGACTGGGGCATGTATAATTACGCGACTCTGCTCGCGCTGGGTGAGGGCGTCGAAGAGGACAAGACGGCGGCGCTTCGCTGGCTCGAAAAGGCCGCCGCGATGGGCAACGCCAAGGCGATCAACTTCGTCGGCAGCTTCCACGAGGATGGCTGGGTGGTCGCGCGCGACATGGACGAGGCCGCGCGATGCTACGCGAAGGCGGCCGAAGGCGGCGACTTCCGTGGCTGCTTCAACCATGCGCGGATGCTGGGCATGGCGGGCAAGGTGGACGAGGCACTCGTCTGGATCGCGCGCGCGGGCGAGACGGCAACCGCCCCCTTTCTCGACAAGGCCGAGGCATGGCTCCGCCGTTCCGACGTCCCCGGTTTCGCCGAGCACGGCCCCACGATGCTGCGCCGAGGGAAAGCGTCATGCTGATCGCGATCCCCGATGTGCTCGATGACGCGCGGCTCGGCGAGGTGCGCGCGCTGATCGACGGCGCCGACTGGGTCGACGGCAACGTCACCTCGGGCGCGCAATCGGCGCTCGCCAAGCGCAACCGGCAACTCCCCGAGGAGTCCGACGCGGCGACGCGCGCGGGCGCGATCATTCTCGATGCGCTCGCGGCCACGCCGCTGTTCGTCGCCGCCGCGCTGCCGCTCAAGGTCTTTCCGCCGCTCTTCAACCGCTACGAAGGCGGCGAGGCGTTCGGCGCGCATGTCGACAATGCGGTGCGGATCAAGCGCGGCAGCGATTTCCGCATCCGCAGCGATCTCTCGGCGACGCTCTTCCTCGAAGACGCGCACGCCTATGACGGCGGGGAGCTCGTGATCGACGACCAGTTCGGCGAGCAGCGCGTCAAGCTGCCCGCCGGGCACCTGGTGCTCTATCCCGCCTCCAGCCTCCACCATGTCGAGCCGGTGACGCGCGGCTGCCGCACCGCGTCCTTCTTCTGGGTCCAGTCGATGATCCGCGACGCCGCCGCGCGCCGCACCCTGTTCGAGCTCGACCAGGGCGTGCAGGCCGCCGCCGCCGCGATGGGGCAGGGCGATCCGGCGGTGATCCGCCTGACCGGCGTCTACCACAACCTTCTCCGCCGCTGGGCGGATTGCTGAGAGGACCGATGACCAAGCAAGCATGGCGCCGCACCTGGTTTCAGGTACACAAGTGGATCGGCCTGATCCTCGCGATCCTGATCATCCCGCTGTGCCTCACCGGCTCGGCGCTGGTCTGGAAAACCGCGACCGACCGCGTCGCCAATCCGCAGCGCTACGCCACCAGCGGCGCGACGATCCTGCCCGCCGAGCGCTACGTCTCCGCGGCCGAGGCCGTGCTGGCGCCGGGCGAGCGGGTCACCAGCCTCGCGCTCCCCGAAGGCGATGGCCCGGTGGTGGTGACCGCGAGCAAGACGAGCAACGGCCCGGCGCGGGGCCGGCCGGTGCGCGCGATGGTCTATCTCGATCCGCCGACCGCGCGCGTGCTCGATCAGGCGGCGTCGAACGAGGGCGTGCTGCGCGTGCTCCACATCCTCCATGGCAGCCTGATGGTGCCCGGTGCCGGCCGCAAAATCGTCGGCTGGCTGGGCGTCGCGATGATGATCTCGGCCTTCACCGGCCTGTGGCTGTGGTGGCCGACCGTGGGCAAGTGGAGCAAGGGGCTGCGCTGGCGCCGTCACCGCAATCTCGACACCAATCTGCATCACATGGCGGGCTTCTGGATCGCGCTGCCGCTGTTCGTGCTGTCGCTGACGGGCGCGTGGATTTCCTTCCCCGGCTTCTTCGGCGCGCTCACCGGGGCGCCGCCCCGCAGCGGCCCGCCGCGCGGCGCGCCCGCCGCGCCGGTCGTGCCGCAGCGCACCCCCGATCAGGCGATGGCGATCGCCGGCGCGCGCGTGCCCGGCACGGTGCGCGAGATCGACTGGCCCTCGGGCCGCGACGCGCGCTGGACGGTGACGATCGGCGGTCAGGAGGTCGCGGTGGACGACGCGCGCGGCGTGGTGGCGAAGGTCTCCACCCCGCGCGCCCATGGCGGCACCGGGATCGCCGGCTGGATGCGCCGCGTCCATGACGGCAACGGCACCGGGCCGATCTGGCAGGCGATCATCTTCCTGGGCGGCCTGCTGCCGGCCGGGCTCGCGATCACCGGCGTCGTCATGTGGTGGCGCGCACGGAGCTGGCGCGGGCAGGTGAAGGCCAAGCGGAAAGCGGTGGCGTAAATGAAATCCGTCATCGCGAGGCGCGCGAGCGCCGCGGCGATCCAGCGGCTCCATAGCTGGATTGCCGCGCCCCTTCGGGGCTCGCAATGACGAACCGGGCTCTTACCGCCCCAGCAACACCCGCGCCTGCCCCGCGATCTGTGCCAGCATCGCGGCGTTGGGCGTGGGCGTGAGGCGCGCGCGGGCGACGAGGCGCCTGAACTGGTCGACGCGCGCGCGGTTCGCCTCCAGCCAGCCGTCGACCAGCTTCTGCGGATCCTTGCCCTGCGTGCGGCCGAGGAATTCGAGCCGCAACTGCTGGAAGTCGCGCGCGAGACCCGCCAGCAGCAGCCGTTCCCACGGGTCGCCCGATGTGATCCGCGCGGCATTGGCCTGCGCCCAATCGAGCCCCAATTCGCTGCCCAGGCTGGTGAAGGCGCGCGTCAGCACGATCTCGTCGATGCCGAGCCGCTCGCCCAGATCGGCCAGCCCGACCGCGCCGTCGAGCTCGTAGAGCCGCACGACCTTGAGCACGAGCTTGCGTGGCGCGCCCTCGGCCTCGAGCTTCTCGACGATCCGGCCCGATTGCGCCTTCACTTCCTCGAGCAGCAGCGATTTGGCCTGCTTGTCGAGCTGCGCGATGCCGCGCTGGATGCGCGTCACCACCGGCTGCGGCTGCGATCCCGGCGGGCAGATGCGCAACAGGTCCGCGATCTGCGAGCGCACCGCGACCGCGGCCTCGTCGAACAGGGCGATCCGCGCACGCTCGGGGATGTCGGCGCTTTCGATCTCGGCCCACAGCGCGGGAAGGTCGAACAGCCGTTCGGCGGCGACGAACATCGCCGCGATGTCGAGCGCCGCGGCGCCTTCCTCCTCGGCGAGCTCGATCGGGTGGAGCACGCCCATCCGGTTGACGATGCGGTTGGCGAGCTTGGTCGCGACGATCTCGGCGCGCAGCCGGTGCTCGTCGATCGCGGTCGCGAACTTCTTGCGCATCGCACTGGGAAAAGCGGCATGGAGATCGGCGCGCATCTCGTCCGATCGGGCGAGGTCGCCCTGCTCGATCGCATCCTGCAACGCGAGCTTGGCGGTGGCGAGCAGCACGGCGAGCTCGGGTCGCGTCAGCCCTTGCCCCTCCTGCGCGCGGCGCAGCAGGTCGTCGTTGGGCGCCAGCCCCTCGACGGCGCGGTCGAGCCGGCCCGCGGCCTCGAAAATCTCGATCGCGCGGACGTAGCTCGGCATCGACAGCGCGCCGTCATTCTCCATCATCGACAGCGCCAGCGTCTGCAGCCGGTTGTCTTCGAGCACCAGCCCCGCCACGTCGTCGGTCATGCTCGTGAGCAGCGTGTTGCGCTTCGCTTCGGCGAGCCGGCCCTCCATCACCTCGCGGTTGAGCGCGATCTTGATGTTGACCTCGTTGTCCGAGCAATCGACGCCCGCCGAATTGTCGATGAAGTCGGCGTTGATCCGCCCGCCGCCGAGCGCGAACGCGATGCGCGCCGCCTGCGTGACGCCCAGATTCGCTCCCTCGCCGATCGCCACCGCGCGCACCTGCTCGGCATTGACGCGCAGCCGGTCGTTGGCGGGATCGCCGACGTCGAGATGCGCCTCGGCCGCCGCCTTCACATAGGTGCCGATGCCGCCGAACCAGATCAGGTCGACCGGCGCCTTGAGAATCGCGGAGATGAGCGCGGTCGGCTCCAGCTCGGTCGCCTCGACGCCAAGCATTTCGCGCACCTGCGGCGACAGCTTGATCGTCTTTTCCTGGCGCGAAAAGACGCCGCCGCCCTTCGAGATCAGCTTCTTGTCGTAATCCTGCCAGCTCGATCGCGGCAGATCGAACAGCCGCTTGCGCTCTTTCCAGCTCGCCGCCGGATCGGGATCGGGATCGAGGAAGATGTCGCGATGGTCGAACGCCGCGCGCAGGCGGATCGCCCTGGAGAGCAGCATGCCGTTGCCGAACACGTCGCCCGACATGTCGCCGCAGCCGACCACGTCGATCGATTGCGTCTGCACGTCGATTCCGCGTTCGGCGAAATGCCGCTGCACCGAGATCCAGCCGCCGCGCGCGGTGATCCCCATGCCCTTGTGGTCGTAGCCGTGGCTGCCGCCGCTGGCGAAGGCATCGCCCAGCCAGAAGTCGCGCTCGGCGGCGATCGCGTTGGCGACGTCGGAGAAGCTCGCGGTGCCCTTGTCGGCGGCGACGACGAAATAGGGATCGTCGCCGTCGTGGATCACCATTTTGGCGGGGTGGACGACCTTGCCCGCGACGATATTGTCGGTGAGCGACAGCAAGGCGCGGATGAAGATGCGATAGCTCTCGGTGCCTTCGGCGAGCCACGCGTCGCGGTTCGCGGGCGCGGGCAGGCGCTTGGGATAGAATCCGCCCTTGGCGCCGGTCGGCACGATCACCGCGTTCTTGACGCGCTGCGCCTTCATCAGCCCCAGGATCTCGGTGCGGAAATCGTCGCGCCGGTCGGACCAGCGCAGCCCGCCGCGCGCGACCGGGCCGGCGCGCAGGTGGATGCCCTCGACGCGGGGGCTGTAGACGAAGATCTCGCGCCACGGCACCGGCGCGGGCAGCCCCGGCACCAGCTTCGAATCGAGCTTGAACGCCAGCGCTTCCTTGCTCGACGGCGCGAAGGCGTTGGTCCTGAGCGTCGCCGCGATCACGCCGCGGATCGCGCGCAGGATGCGGTCGTCGTCGATCGCCGACACTGCGTCGAGCCCGCGGTCGATCGCCTTGCGCGCCGCCTCGATCGCCGCCGCGCGATCGCCCTTGCGCGCCGGATCGTGCGCCGCCTCGAACCGCTCGATCAGCGCGGTCGCGACCTTGGGCGCACGGCGCAGCGCGTCGACCACGGTGGCGAGGCCGTAGCTCAGCCCGGCCTGGCGCAGATAGCGGAACCAGGCGCGGAACAGCGTCACCGCGGCGGGCGTCATCCCCACCTCGACGATCAGCCGGTTGAAGGCGTCGTTCTCGGCATGGCCTTCGAGCACCGCGGCCATCGCGCCTTCGAGCACGTTGGTGTCGCCGGCGCACAGATCGGCATCGGCGACGCTCGCCGAAGAGATGCGGAAATCGTGGACGAAGCCGCGATGCTCGTCGGTGAGCGCGGTCGGCACTTCCTCGATCACGCGGAACCCGAAATTTTCGAGCACCGGTACCGCGTCGGAGAGTTCGACCGGGCCGCCGAGGCGATAGATTTTGAGCCGCGGCGCGCCATCCTGGCTGCGATAGACGCGCACCGATCGCGCCTCGGGCGAGGCGAGGGCGGCGATCCGCAGGATGTCCTCGGCGGCTTCCTCGGCGTCGTTCATGCCGCGATAGGCGGCGGGGAAGGTCGCGGCGTGGCGCAGCGCGAGCCGTGCCGCGCGCGCCGGCTCGACATGGCGCGCGAGCGCCGCCTCGACCGCGGGCACCCAGCCGCGCACCATCTTCTCGAGCCGCCGGTCGAGCGCGGCGGCGTCGGGCAACCGCCCTTCGCCGCGCATGTCGAGCGTGTAGCGGATCAGCGCGACGACGCCGTCCTCCATCGCGATCGACCAGCTCAAAAGCGCCGCATTCGCCGCTTCCGACAGCATCTCGCCGATGGCGATGCGGCGCGCGGTCGACAAATCGTCGCGCGGCAGCCAGACGAACGCGAACAGGTGCCGTCCCAGCGTCGAGGGTGTCACCACCAGCCGCGGCCGCGGCCGATCGGCGAGCGACATCGAGGTCAGCGCCAGCGCTTCGAGCGCCTGCGGGGTGAACGCGGTGACGAGATCGTGCGGCAGCGCGGTCAGCGCGTGGGTCAGCGCCTTGCCGGTATGGCCCTTGGGATCGAAGCCGAACTTCGCCTCCAGCGCGGCAAGCCGCGCGCGCAGCACCGGCACGTCGCGCGGCGGCGTGTTGAGCGCGGCGCTGGTCCACAGCCCCGCATGGATCGAAAGCCCCGCGACCTTGCCGTCCGCGACCACCGGCACCACGACGAGATCGAGCGGCACCGCGCGATGGACCGCCGAGATGAGGTTGGACTTGAGCAGCAGCGGCGCCTCGCCCCCGTTCTCGAACCAGGCGAGCGCGAGCCGGCGCGAGGCCTCGGCGAGCATGGGCACGGGCTGCGGGTTGCGCGCGATGCCGAGCAGGTCGCTCGTCGCGTTGCCGCCCATCCACGTCTCGTGGCCGAGCAGCGTGAAGTTGCGATCGAGGAACCAGTTGAGCAGCGCCGCGCCCTCGGCGCCGTCCTTTTCCTTCCCCAGCCGCACGGCATCGTCGTGCATCGCCTTCTGGAGCGCATCCCAGTCGCCCACCGCCGCGCGCACGTCGGCAAGGTCGCGCTCGATCGCGGCGATCAGGCTGCGGCGCCCCCGCGCGTCCACCCGCGCCAGCTCGATATAGATCATCGATTCGCGCGATCCGCTGGTGCCGACGGCGCGGAGCTTGCCGGCCGCGTCGCGCTCGACGGGCACCACGGGATGGATGATGCGGTCGATCGCGATGTCGTGCGCGTTCACCGTCGCCGCGATCGAATCGACCAGGAACGGCATGTCGTCATTGATGATCGCGAGCCGCATCCGCCGTGCGCTCGCGCTCGCGCCCGGCATCGTCTCCAGCGCGAGCCGGGGCTTGCCGGCCTTGCGCGTCTCGGCGGTCGCCGCGACGAACGCCGCCGCCTCCTTCTGCCGTGCCTTGCCGAAATCGTGGAGCTCGCCGGGGAGGGCGCCGTCGGTCAGGTGCCGCGTCAGTTTTTCCGCCAGCGACGAGAGCGTTGTCTTGGTCATGCGCGTTCGTATGCGCCGCCCGAATCGCTATCTCAAGAGGCGTTCGGGGCCGCTCCAGCGGTTCGCAACAAAGCGGCGCTTGTTGCCGCTAACAGCGACATTTTCAGTGCGCGGCGCGGCGGATCGCGCGTTCGGTCAACCGGTCCGCGCCTTCGACGCTGGCGACGATGTCGAGCATGCCGTGCCCGGCGGCGCGCGCGAGCAGGAGGACGTACTCGCCCGTCACGGCCTGAGTCTCGATCGCGATCGAGGCGATCGGCGCGCGCTCGGCCAGCCGGGCGACGGCGCGGCCGGTGGGGTCGGGGCGCACGGCGGGGCGGCGCGCCGCCCGCTCGGCCTGGACGATGCCCTTGATGCCGCCCTCGGCCCGGTCGAGCAGGTCGGGCAGCGCGCCGGCGGCCACCTCGTGGCGCGCGGCATGCGCGAGCACGGTCGCGAATTCGGTGAGCCGCGTCTTGTCGTAGTCCTTGCCGAAGACGAGCTTGACGATCGGCGTCATCGGCGCGCGCGCCTGCGGCTTGATGCCGGCCTCGGCGAGGAGCGCGGCATAGCCATGCTCGTCCCCGGCGGCGGCGAGCGCGAAATCGTGCGCGCGGCCCAGCGCGCGATAGAGCGCGGCGCGGCTGCGCGTGTCGGCGGCGCGCACCGCGGCGGCGGTCTGTTGTGCGAGCAGCAGCTGGTCGGCGAGCGGCCCCGTGCTCGTCGCGACGGGCGCATCCTCGTCCGCCTGGTCGTCGTCCTCGACCTGCGCGCTCGGTCCGTCGGCCCAGGCGGGCGCGGTCGGCGTCACCCGCGGCGCGGCGCGCATCGAGGCATCGACCTCGGCGGTGAGCTTCTTCTGCGTCTCGGCGTCGACCAGCTCCTTCCAGTTGATGACGCCGTAGATGAAATCGATCGTGTCCTCGTTGGAGGAGAAGGGCATCAGGATGCCGCGATAGAGCGTGGGGTTGCCGCGCGTGCCGACGAACTCGGCCTCGAATCCGATCGGCGCGCGATTGGCGATGATCTGGAGATAATGGTCGGTCAGCCGCGACAGCAACGATCGGCTCGGCACCTCGGCGATGCTGGCGGTCGACGCGTCGAGCCCGCATTCGTCGCGCAGCGCGCGGCCGAGGAACCGGATCGCGGGATTCTCGACGCCGGCGGAGAAATCGAGCAGCACGCTATTGGGCCCGAAATCGGCGATGTTGGCGGGGTCGAGATCGTCGATCGCGGGATAGGCGCGGCCGCCGAGCAGCGACACCCAATGGTTGTACGCGCGCACGTGCATCCGGCGTTCGTCGGTGCCGATCTCGTGGCCGACATCGTTGACCGACACGTTGCCGTCATCGTCGTGATCGGTCTCGATCCGGTCCTCGTCCAACCCGCGAAGCGTGTCCATGCGCCATCCCCAATCGACGAGCTGCTCGTCGCTTACAGAATGCCGTTGTGCCCCTTGCGTGGTAAACGAAGCGTAAAGCCAGTTGCGCGCGCGAAACCCGCTTGCCAGCCCCGTGGCGACCTGATACTCGCGCCGCCTTCCAGCGGCCCCCATGCGGGCCGAGCCGCCTTAGCTCAGCTGGTAGAGCATCGCATTCGTAATGCGGGGGTCACAGGTTCGAGTCCTGTAGGCGGCACCATTGCCAATCACGCGACATTCTCGTTTTTTGCGCATTGAGCGCAATCAATTTCGGTTGGTCATTTCCCGTTTTTGGACAACCGATGGACAGCGGGGCGCGTGTAGACCGCCGCCGTGGCCTGCTCGCGAATTTACTCGCGATTGCGGGAATCGGGGGAAGGGGGCGCATGCGATCGCGCCGCGCTCCCGTGAACTCCTCGTCACCCCGGACTTGATCCGGGGTCCAGCTTTCTTTGGGCTCGAGCAAGCAAGAAGCGTCATGCCGGATCAAGTCCGGCATGACGGGTGGGAGGACGGGCAACGCTGATCGACGTTGAGTTCAAGCAGGCAGGGTGTCGGCGATGTCTGAATGTTCGTGAACTTGTTCCGGGGTCCGCGCCTCCATACGCGCTACCGTCGCTTGTCGAGCGGCGGATGCCGGAACCCCTGCCTGCGCAGGGGCAGGCAAGCCCGGCATGACGGAAGCGCGAGCACGACCGCGACCACGGCCGGCCAATGATCACCCACGCCTTTCCGGGCCATCCACAACCCGCTCGCCGTCCGCCTCGTCCTATTGATCATATATATCTTGGCATCTCCCGCGAGGCTTGGTAGGGAGCCGCGTTCCACGTCGGAACCCAGGGGAGGATCGATGAAGGTATGGCGTTCCGCGCTGCTGATCAGCGCGTCGACTTTCGCGGCATCGCAGGCTGCCGCCCAGGCGCAGACGCCGCCGCAGGACGTGCCGTCCGAGGTCGCGAGCGAGCCCGATCAGGGCGCCATCGTCGTCACCGGCATCCGCTCGTCGCTGGAGAAAGCGGCGGAGGTCAAGCAGAACGCGGTTCAGGTGGTCGATTCGATCGTCGCGGAGGATATCGGCAAGCTGCCCGATCCCACCACCGCCGCCGCGTTGCAGCGCGTCCCCGGCGTGCAGGTTTCCAACGATCGCGACAACGAGCTCTCGAACGTCAAGATTCGCGGCCTGTCGGACATCTCGACGACGGTCGACGGCCGCGAGATCTTCACCACCACCGGCCGCGCCTTCGATCTCAAGGATCTGCCGGCACAGGCGTTGAAGCGCGTCGACGTGTTCAAGTCGCAGACCGCCGACCAGATCGAGGGCGGCGTGGCGGGTGCGATCGATCTTAGGCTCAACAAGCCGTTCGATTTCCACAAGCCGACGCTCGTTCTCAATGTGCGCGAAAACTACGTGACGCGGCTCAACCGCGGCAATCCGCAGCTCGGCGCGCTGGCGACCGACCGGTTCGATACCGGCATCGGCGAGATCGGGGTGCTGGTGAACGCCACCTGGTCGCATGCCGCCAACGAACGCAGCAACAGCAACATGGGCAATCGGCGCAGCTCGGCGGGCAACCCGATCAAGCAGGGGAATTACCTGATCCCCGAAGTCAGCCGGAACATGCCCAATGTCGGCTCGGTGACGCGCTGGCAGGCCAACGCTGCCCTCCAATGGCAGGCGACCCCGTCGCTCCAGGCCTATGTCGACGGCCTCTACACCTATTTCCGCACGACGTCGGGCTTCGCGGGCTTCAACCCCTCGCCATATACCAAAGGCACGAGCATCTCGGACGTGGTCGCGACCGACGATTGCTTCGACGCCCGCGTCACCGCAAACGGGACCAACCCGAACATCATCAACAATGCGGACGGCACCCAGTCGCTTCAGCCCTTCACGGTGCAGACGGTGTGCAACGTCAAGAGTCTGCGCTTCAACGACGTCATCATCAACCAGAACTCGTCCTCGATCCGCCTCACTCAACGCAACAAGCTCCTCGGCGGCGGCCTGCGCTACGATCAGGACGGCACCAAGCTGACCTTCGATCTCGCCTACGAGACCTCGAAGAGCTTCAACGAGGGCATCAACGCCGAAGCCGGCCAGCGCGTGCCCTGGGTCGACATGGAAACCGACGTCGACGGCGGCCCCAGCTTCACCGTCGGCGATCAGTATCCGATGAATACCGATCTTTATCTGCGCAATTCGTTCAACCAGAATTTCACGCTGAATTCGGGATCGCTGATCCAGGCCAGGCTCGACGGCGAGCAGGATTTCGACGGCATCCTGAGCAAGATCAGGACCGGCTTCCGCTTCGCCCGGCGCGAGGCGGTCAGTCAGAACGTGCAGCAGACCAACAAGATCGCAGAACTCGGCTGCACCAATCAGGAGGCGTCGCAGGCCGACGCGTGCCTGGTCTCGTCGCTGGGCCTGTCGCCCGATTTCATCGGCACCATCGGCTATGCGCCGCGCCTCAACGGCGGCACTAATTTCGTCGGGCCCAACCCGGCCTATCTGCGCTCGGAGGAGGGGCGCAACGAGCTGCGCGCGCTCTACGGTCTGCCGCTCAGCCAGCCCGATTACGATCCCACCCACGAATTCGACGCCACCGAGACCAGCTACGCCACCTATGCGATGGGCGATTACGATGTCCCGCTGGGGTCGGACATGTCGCTCGACGGCACCGTGGGCGTCCGCGTGATCAAGACCGACCGCACGATCAGCTCCTTCCGTGCGGAGGAGAACGGCGATCTGACCAAGGTCACGGCCAGGACCAGCGACGTCGATGTGCTGCCGAGCGCGACGGCGCGCTTGAAGTTCCCCGGCGGTTTCCAGCTGCGTGCCGGCTATTCGCGCACGATGCGGCGGCCGGGGTTCGGCTCGCTCAATCCGGTGCGGACGCTGCACTATGTCGGCAACCCGATCCTGATCAACAACGGCAGCCAGGGCAATCCCGATCTGAAGCCGCAGAAATCCGACAGCTTCGATGCCTCGGCGGAATATTATTTCCACAACGGGTTCGTCGCGGTGACGGGCTTCTACCGCACGATCAAGGATCGCGTCGTCAGCTCCGCGTCGCAGCAGCAGATCGACGGCGAGAACTTCATCATTTCGACGCCGCGCAACGTCGGTAGCGTCAAGCTGAAGGGCATCGAGACCAGCGGCCAGTATTTCTTCGATTTCCTGCCCGGCGATCTTTCCGGCCTCGGCGTGCTGGGCGCCTTCACCTATGTGGATTCGGAGATCCGCGGAGACGATCCGCTGTCGGGCTATCCGCTCCAGGGCGTCTCGAAATACAATTACACGGTGGGCGGTATCTACGACAAGGGCGGGCTCAGCGCCCGGCTGGTCTACACCTTCCGCTCGAAATATTATGACGGCGACGTCACGGGCAGCACGAATGTGCGACCCTACGACCAGAGCCGCCCGGTCGACGACGCCTATCTGCCGACGCTGCTGACTTATACCCGGTCCGCCGGCCGGCTCGATTTCAGCGTCGGTTACGACGTCACGCCGCAATTCCATATCGATGTCGGCGGTACCAACATCCTGAAGAACGAGACCAAGACCTATATCGGCCAGTCCTACATCAACGGCGAGGTGTTCGGCGACGAGACGACCTATACGATCGGCGTGCGCGTCCGGTTGTAGGGGGTTCCATGCCTCGGGCTGGCGGGGGGAGATAGACGATGAAGCGGCGCGATTTCCTGAGGCAGGCGTCGGGCGGCGCGCTGGCGGCGATGCTGGCGGGCGAGGCAGGGGTAGCGCAGGCGACGGCCCCGCAGGCCGCGTCGCGTGCCCGGCCGGCCGCGAGCGGCGGCGACCGCCCCAACATCGTCCTCCTGATCACCGATCAGAACCGTCCGGGCCTCACCAAGCGGTCGGGTTATCCGTTCGACACCATGCCGACGCTCGATCGCCTCGCGGCGGGCGGCATGGATTTCCGCCGCGCCTATTGCACGATCCCCGCCTGCGTGCCGAGCCGGACGTCGATGCTCACCGGCCGCTGGCCGCAGGCGCATCGCGTGCGGATGAACCTTCAGGCGCGCGACGCCTTCTTCTCGAAGGACGTGTATCAGGTCGCGCACGACCAAGGCTATCGCACCGCTTTGTGCGGCAAGAACCACACCTACAAGGCCTCGAGCGACGTGGATTTCTGGCGCGATTACGGCCACACCAGGGGCTACAAGGCCCCCGGCGCCCCGGCCGATGACGAGCGCTTCGAGACGTGGCTGGCCGGGCTCGCCTCCAACGTCTCGCTCGAGCCGACACCCTTTCCCGTCGAGACGCAGCTTCCGTATCGCATCGTTTCCGACGCGATCGACTTCATGAAGACGCGCGGCGATCAGCCCTTCTTCGTGCAGGTCTCGATGCCCGAGCCGCACAATCCCGAGCAGGTGCCGCATCCCTATTGGGACATGTTCCCGCCCGACGCGATCCCCGATCGCTGCGCCGGCCCCGAGGCGCTGGCCAAGCTCGGCTATCGCACCAACTGGCTCGCCCGGCTGGAACGCACCGGTTTTCCCGCGGTCCAGCAGGTCTGGCGGCGCTACGTTTCCAATTATCTCGGCATGCTGCGCCTGATCGACGATCAGGTCGCGCGGATGCTCGCGTTCATGGACGGGCAGGGGTTGCTCGACAACACGATCATCGTCCGCGTCTCCGATCACGGCGATTATCTGATGGAATACGGCCTCGGGCGGAAGGGCGTGGGCCTGCCCGAGGCGCTCACCCATATCCCGATGGTCTGGAGCGGGCCGGGCATCAAGCCGCGCCCGGAGGTCGAGCAATCGGCCTTCGTCTCGATGGCGGACGTCATGCCCACGCTGTGCGAGGCGATGGGGGCCGCGATTCCCCAAGGCGTGCAGGGCCGCAGCCTGCTGCCGCTCTTGCGCGGCGAGGCCTTCCCGGCCGACGAATTCCGCAGCATCACCGCGCAGTCCGGCGTCGGCGGTCTCTATTACGACGAGAAGGACGACATCCCCGTTTCGATCAGCCTCCGCGACAAGCATTGGGACGAGCTCAACGGCGTCACCCAGAGCGGCAACGCGCACATGGTGCGGATGGGCGACTGGAAGCTGGTCTACGACATGATGGGCTATGGCCAGCTCTACAATCTCGCCGACGATCCGTGCGAGCTCACCAACCTGTTCGGCCAGCCGCAGCATGCCGCCGAGCAGGCGAAGCTGATGGCCGAGCTCACGATGTGGACGATCCGCAACCAGGACAGCCTGCCGACGGGGCCGCAGAACGATAAATATCGAACCAAATGGGCGCGTCCGCATAATTGGTACGCGCCATATCGGCACGGAACCGCGCCGGTGGCCTTTATTCCCTGACGTTTCCGGTGTGCTGTCGGCCGGCGGCGCCCGAAGTCCGGTTCACGCCGACGTTGGTGCGGACGGCGGGACTCGAACCCGCACGCCCTATCGGGCAGAAGATTTTAAGTCTCCAGCGTCTACCGGTTCCGCCACGTCCGCACGCGCGTCGCGATGCCCTCGATCGCGGGTGTAGTGCAAGAGGCTTTACTGGATGAGGGGCCGCGGGCGATGCTCAGACGTTGAGCCGCGCGCGCATTTCCTTGCCGGGCTTGAAATAGGGAACACGCTTGGCGGCGACCTCCACGGTCTCGCCGGTGCGCGGGTTGCGCCCGATACGTGCATCACGCGGGCGGGTGGAAAAGGCGCCGAAACCGCGCAGTTCGATCCGTCCGTTCTCCGCGAGCCGGGCGGTGATCTCCTCGAAGAAGGTGGAGACGATCGCTTCCACGTCGCGCAGCGCCAGGTCCGGGTTTTCGTCGGCCAGCAACTGAACGAGTTCGGATCGGATCATCGACGCCCTCCTTCTTGATCACCGGTGCGCGAAATCCTTCCCGACGCCGGACCGATCGATCTTGATCGATATCAGCCCTTACACGTGATTCGTTCGGGCTGATAGGATTGTTGCGACACGAGAAAAGCGTTTCACGGCGAGCGGAGCCGCCCTTCCGGCGAAGCCGGAGCGAGCCGACGCCGCCCGCCGTGAATAATACGCTTACTTCTTGGTTTCGCGAGCCTTCAGCGCCTCGCCCAGGATGTCGCCCAGCGACGCACCCGAATCGGACGAGCCGTATTGCTGCACGGCCTGCTTCTCCTCGGCGATCTGCATCGCCTTGATCGAGAAGGTCGGCTTCTTCGAGCGATCGAAGCCCGAGACCATCGCGTCGAGCTTCTGGCCGACCTGGAAGCGCTCGGGGCGCTGCTCGTCGCGGTCGCGGCCGAGATCGGTGCGCTTGATGAAGCCGGTGGCGCCGTCGTCGGCCGCCTGCACTTCGAGGCCCGCGTCACGAACCTCGAGCACGGTGACGGTGACGACCGCGCCCTTGCTGAGCTTGCCGCCGGCCGCCGGCGCGCCGCCGACCACGGGGGCACCACGCTCGAGCTGCTTCATGCCGAGCGAGATGCGCTCCTTCTCGGCGTCGATGTCGAGCACGACCGCCTGCACGGTCTCGCCCTTGCGGTGCAGGTTGAGCGCGTCCTCGCCCGAAATGCCCCAGGCGATGTCCGACATGTGGACCATGCCGTCGACATCGCCGTCGAGCCCGACGAACAGGCCGAACTCGGTCGCGTTCTTGACCTCGCCCTCGACGGTCGAGCCGATCGGGTGCTTCTCGGCGAAGGCCTCCCACGGATTGGCCTGCGCCTGCTTGAGGCCGAGCGAGATGCGGCGCTTCTCTTCGTCCACCTCGAGGATGACGACTTCGACTTCCTGGCTGGTCGAGACGATCTTGCCGGGATGGACGTTCTTCTTGGTCCAGCTCATCTCGGAGACGTGGACGAGGCCCTCGATCCCCGGCTCCAATTCGACGAACGCGCCATATTCGGTGATATTGGTCACGCGGCCGTTGAGCTTCATGCCGACCGGATATTTGGCCGACGCGCCCTCCCACGGATCGCTCTCGAGCTGCTTCATGCCGAGCGAGATGCGCTGCGTGTCGCGGTTGATGCGGATGATCTGCACCTTCACCGTGTCGCCGATGTTGAGCATCTCGGACGGATGGCCGACGCGCTTGTACGAAAGATCGGTGACGTGGAGCAGGCCGTCGATGCCGCCCAGGTCGACGAACGCGCCGTAATCGGTGATGTTCTTGACGACGCCGTCGATCACCTGGCCCTCATGGAGCGACTGGATCAGCCCCGAGCGCTGCTCGGCGCGGGTTTCCTCGAGCACGGCGCGGCGCGACACGACGATGTTGCCGCGCTTGCGGTCCATCTTCAGGATCTGGAACGGCTGCGGCATGTCCATCAGCGGGGTCACGTCGCGCACCGGGCGAATGTCGACCTGGCTGCCGGGCAAGAAGGCGACGGCGCCGTTGAGGTCGACCGTGAAGCCGCCCTTGACGCGGCCGAAGATGACGCCCTCGACGCGGCTGCTCTCGGCGAATTCGCTTTCGAGCTTGTCCCACGCGGCTTCGCGGCGGGCGCGGTCGCGGCTCAGCATCGCTTCGCCGTTCACGTTCTCGACGCGATCGACATAGACTTCGACTTCGTCGCCGACCTTGAGGTCGGCCTTCTGCCCCGGCGCGGCGAATTCGCGCAGCGGCACGCGGCCTTCGCTCTTCAGCCCGACGTCGATGACGGCGAGATCGTTCTCGATTCCCGTGACGGTGCCCTTGACGACATGGCCTTCGAAGCTGTCGAGGCCGCCGAGCGTCTGATCGAGCAGCGCGGCGAAATCGTCGCGGGTGGGGTTTGCCGTAGTGGCCATAAAAATGTGTTTCCTGAACTAACGTTTTTCCGGCCGGCCGGTTGGTTCCGGCGGTCTTGTGGCCGAACTGCCGCGCACGCCCCATGCGGGCACGGCATCCATGAGGCGAGGCTGACGAAGGACCGCCGATAAGCGAAAAGGGCGCGATCGGAACCTCCCGTCGCGCCTTCCTCCGCGAGCACCGCCCGCCGGACGGGCGCGCACATAGCGGTTGTGCGCGCGTGAGGCAAGGTGCCGCCGATTTTGCGCGGCTTGACAAACTTTGCCAAAAACCACACCTTGATCGCCGGAGGTAGGCCATGGCCACGATGAACGTCTCGCTGCCCGACGCCATGAAGCATTGGGTCGAAGAACAGGCCGCAAGCGGCCGCTACAGCAATGCGAGCGACGTCGTCCGCGACCTCATCCGCCGCGAGCAGGTCCGCGCCGACAAGATCGCGCATATGCAGCGGCTGATCGACGAGGGGCTGGAGAGCGGTGTATCGAAGCGATCGGTCGATGAAATTCTGACCGATGCTCGACGTCGGTTTGCGGCGGGAGAGCGGTCACGTGACGTATAGCCTGACGGAGGCTGCTGATCGCGACCTTGCCGATCTTTATCTTTGGGGTGCTGAGCGATTTGGAGAAGCCAAGGCCGATTCCTACAGCGCCGCCCTCAAAACAACTTTCGAACTGCTGTCACGTCATCCTTTCATGGCGCGCGAGCTCCGGCATTTTCGAACACCTGTGCGTGTTCATCCCTGCGGATCTCACGTGATCATCTATCGCGTTGAAAATGATGGGGAAATCCTGATCGTTCGCATCCGCCATGTCCGTGAGAACTGGCTCAGTCAACCGCTCGACTAAAGCGCGTTATCCCGCCGCTTCGCCTCCACCAGATCGATCGCCTTCTGCACCGCGGCCTCGATCGAGAGGAAGCTCGTATCGAGCAGCACCGCGTCGGGCGCCTGAACCAGCGGCGCGGCGGCGCGTTGGGCGTCGCGCTGGTCGCGCGCGCGGATGTCGGCGAGCACGCGGTCGAAGCTCAGATTCGCACCCTGGCGCTGCAATTCGGCGTGGCGGCGGCGCGCGCGGATGGTCGGCGTCGCCTTGACGAACAGCTTCACCTCGGCCTCGGGCGCGATCACGGTGCCGATGTCGCGCCCGTCGAGCACCGCGCCGCCCGGCTGCCGCGCGAAGCGGCGCTGGCGCTGAAGCAAGGCCGCGCGCACCAGCGGATGCGCCGACACGATCGAGGCGATCTGCCCGACCCGATCGGTGCGCAGCTCGGGATCGCCGAGCAGCAGATCGTCGAAATCGCAGCTCGCCACCGCGTCCGCTTCGATTTCGGGATCGAGCTCGTGCTGCAGCACCGTCGCCGCCACCGCGCGATAGAGCAGGCCGGTGTCGAGATGCGGCAGCTTGTAATGATGCGCGAGCGCGCGCGCGATCGTGCCTTTGCCCGATGCGGCCGGCCCGTCGACGGCGATGATCATGATTGTCCCGTGAGCTGATCTAACGTGTCGAAGAATGCCGGATAGCTCGTCGCCACCGGCGCGATGTCGTCGATCGTGACCGGTCTGGCCGCGGCGAGCCCGGCCACCGTCATCGCCATGGCGATGCGATGGTCGAGATGCGAGGCGACCTCCGCGCCGCCCGGCAGCGGATTGCCCCCGCGTCCCTCGATCGCCAGCCCGTCCTCGAATTCCTCGACGCGCGCGCCCGCGGCGGTCAGCGCGGTCGCCATCACCGCGATCCGGTCCGATTCCTTGACGCGCAATTCTTCCGCCCCGCGCGCGACGGTGCGACCCCCGGCCAGCGCGGCGGCGACGAACAGGATCGGATATTCGTCGATCATGCTCGGCGTCAGCTCGGGCGGCACGTCGATCGCGGAAAGAGCCGCGTGGCGCACGCGCAGGTCGGCAACCGGCTCGCCGCCCACGATGCGTGCATCGAGCTCCTCGATGTCCGCCCCCATCGCGCGCAGCACGGCGAACAGCCCGGCGCGCGTCGGATTGAGGCCCACGTTGGCGATCACCACGTCCGATCCCGGCACGATCGACGCCGCCACTGCCCAGAATGCCGCCGACGAAGGATCGCCCGGCACGATGATCTGCTGCGGCCGAAGCTCGGCCTCTCCGGTGATCGAGATGACGCGCGCGCCGTCCACTTCCTCGACGCTCAGTTCGGCGCCGAATCCGGCCAGCATCCGCTCGCTATGGTCGCGCGTCGGCACCGGCTCGATCACGCGCGTGATGCCCGGCGTGTTGAGCCCCGCCAGCAGCACCGCCGACTTCACCTGCGCCGACGCGACCGGCAGCCGATATTCGATCGGCACCGCAGGCGTGATCCCCCGCACCATCAGCGGCAAGCGCCCACCCGGGCTCGCGCTGATATCCGCCCCCATCCGCGCCAGCGGCTCGATCACGCGGCCCATCGGCCGTTTGGAGAGCGAGGCGTCGCCGGTGAAGGTCGCGGTGATCGGATGGCTTGCGACCAGCCCCATCAGCAATCGCGTCGAGGTGCCCGAATTGCCCATGTCGAGCGCGGCCTCGGGCTGGAGCAGCCCGCCCACGCCCACGCCGTCGACCACCCAAATGCCGTCGTCCTCGCGCACGATCGTCGCGCCCATCGCGCGCATCGCGGCGGCGGTCGCCAGCACGTCCTCGCCTTCGAGCAGCCCGGTGATTCGGCTGGTGCCCACCGCCAGCGCGGAGAGCATCAGCGCGCGGTGGCTGATCGATTTGTCGCCGGGAACGGTGAGCCGGCCGGCAAGCGGCCCACGGGCGGCGATCGAGAAGGGGCGGGGGGTGGGATGCGGCATCGCGCGCGGCTTTTGACAGCGCGGCCCCGCTATGGCAAGGCGCCCCCCGATTTGGCGGGCGCCACCCGCAATTCCACCATTATTGAAAGGTATCGAGGCTTCACATGGTCAAGCCGGAATGGGGCACGAAGCGGAGCTGCCCGAAGTGCGGAACGCGCTTCTACGATCTCGGGAAGGACGATCCCGTCACCTGCATCGAATGCGGGACGGCGTGGGAGCCGGAGCCGATTCTCAAGTCCAAGCAGCCGCTGCCGTTCGAGCAGCCCAAGGACGAGGACGCGCGCAAGAAGGAAGACAAGGCGCTGTCCGGCGGCGACGACGATCATGACGACGATCTGGACATCGACGAGGACGACGACGAAGCCTCGCCCGACGACGAGGTCGATCTCGGCGGTGACGACGATCTGGGGGTCAAGACCTCGGACGAAGACGACGAGAACTGATGCTTGCCAAGGGGGTGCCGCCTGACTAAAGGCGACGCTCCTTCCCGGATTCGTGGGGCCGTAGCTCAGCTGGGAGAGCGTCGCAATGGCATTGCGAAGGTCAGGGGTTCGATCCCCCTCGGCTCCACCACTTCTCCAAATCATTGAAATATGCACATTTTTCGTCAAGCGATGCGATCGCGTCGGGGCGAAGCTGCAGATCGTGGTATCGCGCTGGTATCGCAAGCGGACACCGGCGTATTCGCTGGCCGTCCGGCACAACGCCTCAGTTGGGGCGATGAAAATCCTGTCACCATGTTCGTTGCGCCGATCGCCGCCGTCGGATCGTTGTGATCAGCCGGGCTGGTCGCTATATTGATGCGTGATGTTTGATGTTAGGGCCGATCGACATTCAGGAGATGGCGAGTCGAAAATGGTGGTTTTCCGAGACCCGGAGCGCAGCGGACTAAAGGTCCGTGAGCACCGGAAGCTCGGAAAGGCGCCATTTGCAGGCCGCCAGAACTGAATGTCGATCGGCCCTAATCGGGGATTTCGGATTTGCGCACGACACTGGCCATCGATGACGATGTGCTGATCGCTGCGAAGGCGATCGCCCGGCAGCAGCGCAAGAGCGTTGGCGAGGTCGTCTCGGACCTTGCCCGTCGTGCGTTGCGGCGTCCGCGCGCGCGCGCATCGCGCAACGGCGTTCCGCTGCTGCCGGTGACCGACGCGCGCGCCATCGTCACGCTGGAAACGGTCAACGTCCTACGTGACGAGCTGCCGTGACCTTCCTGCTGGACGTCAATGTCCTGATCGCCCTCATCGACCCCGCGCATGTCGGGCACGAGGCCGCTCATCGCTGGTTCGATGCCGAAGGCAAGGCTGCCTGGGCGACCTGCCCGATCACCGAGAACGGCGTGATCCGTATCATCGGCCATCCCAAATATCCGAACACGCCGGGGTCGACGGCGATCGTGGCCACGATCGTTGCCCAGCTTCGCGCGCTTGCGGGTCATGTCTTCTGGCCCGACGACATCAGCCTGGTCGATGCGGGGTATGTCGATGCCGCCCAGGTGCTGACCTCGGCGCAGGTCACCGATACCTATCTGCTGGCCCTGGCGGCCGCGCACGGCGGCAGGCTGGCGACGCTCGACAGGCGCTTGTCGGTCAAGGCCGTGAAGGGCGGCAAGGCGGCGCTTCACATCATCGACTCGTAGCGTCCGGCGATATCGCCCTGTTCAGCCGTGCCGCCAGCGCGCCGCCGCGGCGGTGTCGCCGTCGCGCGCCTCCACCCATTGCGCCTGGCCCTGCCGCGTCTCGCGCTTCCAGAAGGGCGCGTCGGTCTTGAGCCGGTCGATCAGGAAGGCGCAGGCGTCGAGCGCTTCGCGGCGGTGCGGCGCGGCGGTCGCGACCAGCACGATCCGCTCGCCCGGCCGCATCGCGCCGACGCGGTGGACCACGACCGCCCCCGCCAGCTTCCACCGCGCGACCGCCTCGTCGGCCAGCGCCGCCAGCGCGGCTTCGGTCGCGTCGGGATAGTGCTCGAGCTCGAGCAGGGTCACCCCGTCGTCGGCGCGCACGATGCCGGTGAAGGTCGCGACCGCGCCCGCCGCCAGTGCCTCGATCGCCGCCAGCTCCGCCGCCACGTCGATCGGCTCGGGCGAGACGGCGACCCGGATCACCCGCCCGTCACCGGCGGAAAGATCGCCACCTCGCGCGCGCCCGCGATTCGCGCGTCCAGCCCGGCGAATCGCTGATCCACCGCCGCGCGCAGCCGATCCCGATCGGCAAAGGCGGCGGCGTGGCGGTCGTCGCGCGCGGCCAGCCAGTCGAGCAGGTCGGCCACCGTCGCGACGTTCTCGGGCAGCGCGATCCGCTCGTGCCCGGTCCCCACCGCGTCGCGCACCCAGGCGAAATAGAGCAGGTCCACGCCGGCTCAATCCATATGCTTCAGGCCGACGCGTAGATAATCCCAGCCGGTGATCAGCGTCAGCACCGCCGCGCCCCACAGCGCCGCCAGTCCGGCAATCCCGATCCATGCGGCGCCCGGAAACGCGCCCGCCAGGATCAGCGCGCCCAGCGCGACGAGCTGCAGCGTCGTCTTCCACTTGGCGAGCCGTGACACCGGCACCGAGACCTGGAGTTGCGCCAGAAACTCGCGCAGCCCCGATACCGCGATCTCGCGCAGCAGGATGACGAGCGCCGCGATCAGGTGGATACCGCCGATGTCGTGCGTGCCGACCAGCATCAGGATCACCGCGGCGACCATGATCTTGTCCGCGATCGGATCGAGGAAGACGCCGAGCTTGGAGACGGTCCCCTGCGCGCGCGCCAGATAGCCGTCGAAATAATCGGTCACGCCCATCAGGCAGTAGAGCACGAAGGCGATGCCGTAGCCCGCCTCCCATCGCGGCCACCACAGAAAGGCGACCAGCAGCGGCACCGCGAGGATGCGCGACAGGGTCAGCAGGTTCGGCAGCGTCAGCATCGTCTCCGCTCTAACGCCGCGCGACGGGGCGGGGAAGGGGCGTGTCGAGCGCGTCGTGCGTTCGCGCGTGTATGATAATTTGCAGCCGCCGCCGTCTCTCGGCTATGCCCGGGCCCGTTCCGCCACGTGACGAAGGCTGTCGTTTTCCATGATCAGTGCGCTCGGGTTGCTCAAGGAGCGCCGTTTCCTGCCGCTTTTCGTCACGCAGTTCCTCGGCGCCTTCAACGACAATTTCTTCAAGACCGCGATGGTGCTGTTCGCCACCTATCGCATCTTCAACGATGCCGAGGTCGAATCGAATTTCAACGCGCTCGCGACCGGCCTGTCGCTGCTCCCGTTCTTCCTGCTCTCGGCGCTGTCGGGCCAGCTTGCGGACACGGTGGACAAGGCGAAGATCATCCGGCTGGTCAAGACTGCGGAGATCCTGATCATGGCGGGCGGCGCGGCGGGGCTGTTGATCGCGCAGGCCGGGCATACGCGGATCGGCATGGGGTTGATGCTCGCCGCCGTATTGTGCCTCGGCATCCACTCGACCTTCTTCGGCCCGATCAAATACGCGATCCTGCCGCAGCATCTCGATCGCGATCACGTGCTGGGCGGCACCGGGCTGATCGAGGCGGGCACCTATCTCGCGATCCTGCTCGGCACCGTGCTCGCGGGCTGGCTCACGGTGGAGGGCTCGGCGGTAGGTGTGCTGATCGTCGCCGCCATCGGCTGGATCGCCGGGCGACAGGTGCCGCCGGCGCCGCGCGAGGGCCCGCCGCTCGCGCTCAACTACAATCCCTTCACCTCGTCGTGGCGGCTGATCAGCGCGACGATGCACATCCCGCGGCTGTTCCTCGCGATCTGCGCGATCAGCTTCTTCTGGACGATCGGCGCGGTGCTGATCATCATCTTCCCGCCGCTGGTGAAGAACATCCTGACCGCCGACGAGCGCGTCGCGAGCATGGTGATCGCGATCTTCTCGGTCGGCATCGCGATCGGGTCGGTGGTCATCAACACCATGTTGCGCGGCCGCATCTCGGCGAAGTTCGCGCCTGCTTCGGTGATCGCGATGGGTGGCTTCGTCGTCCTCTTCTCGCTGTTGGTGCGCACCTGGACGCCCGCGCCGGAGGGGCAGTTCTACGGCGTCCTCGCCTTCATCGCGGAGCCGCGCGCGATCCCGATCGTGGCGAGCCTCGTCGGCATCGCGATCACCGGCGGCATGTTCGTGGTGCCGCTCTACGCCTTCCTCACCACCACCGTCACCAAGGACCAGACGGCGCGCACCGTGGCGGCGAACAACGTCGTCAATTCGGGCGCGATGGTGATCGGCTCGGTCGCCGTCCTCGCGCTGACGGCGGCGGGGGTCACGCCCGAGAACATGCTCTTTCTCGTCGCCGCCATGTGCCTCGTCTCCGCCTGGCTCGCGCAGAAGCTGCATCTGGCGTGCGATTGAGGAGATGATGGGCGGGCTCGAGCCACGGCGGCTCCGATTGCGGACGTGCCCGCGACATCCCCTCCCTGCAAGGGAGGGGGCAGGGGGTGGGTTGGCGAGCGAAGCGAGCCATTCTACGCTCGCGCCATGCGCCACCGCATCGATCCGGAGCTGACGCGACGCGCGCGCGATTTACGCAACAATCCTACGCCGACTGAGTTGGCGGTATGGCAGCGCATCGCGCACTACCGCCCAGCCTTCACCAGGCAACTCGTCGTGCCGCCCTTCATCATCGATCTGGCATGTCGCAAGGCGAGGCTCGGCGTCGAGTTCGACGGCAGCCAGCATGCCGAACAGGTAATGGCTGACGCTCGCAGGACAGCATTCCTGAATCGAAAAGGATGGCGAATCATCCGGTTGTGGAACTCGGAGGTGCTCGGCAATCTCGACGGTGCCGTCTTGCATATTCTGGCGGAAGCCGCCGAGTGCCTCGGCGGCACCCACCCCCAGCCCCTCCCTGGAAGGGAGGGGAGATCGCGGGTTTCACGTCAACGCTACGATAGCGACCATCAGCCTCAGCCCCGCCAACCGCCATCTTCTCAGAAGATGAAGCTATAGATGCAGATGAAGAAGGCGGTGAAGCTCAGTACGAACAGCTTGAAATCGCGATCCTCGCGCCGCTCGGCCGCTTCCTGCTGCGCCAGCCCCAAGCTCCGGCGAAAGGGGTGGCGGGACGGGGTGAGCGCGGCGGCGGTCGGGGTTTGCATGGCGAACAGTTAACGCCTTCTTTACGATTTGGGCCAGTCGATTCATTGGTTAACGCGCCAGTGTGTTGTCTCGGGACAATCATTGACAGGAGCCATCATGCCCGGAACGCCGTCGATCCTCTTCGTCTGTCTCGGCAATATCTGCCGCTCGCCGCTTGCCGAGGGCGCGTTTCGGGCGGCGGCGGAAAAGGCGGGGCTGGACGTCGCCGCCGATTCGGCAGGCACCGGCGACTGGCATGTGGGGGCCCCGCCCGACACGCGCGCGCAGGCGGTGGCGCGCGCGCACGGCGTGGACATTTCGGGGCTGCGCGCCCGGCAGGTGACGGCGGACGATTTCTGCCGCTTCACCCACATCTTCGCGCTCGATCCCGTCAATCTCGCCGATCTCGCCGCGATCCGCCCGCGCGACGCGACCGCCGGGCTCGGCCTGCTGATGGACATGGTTCCCGGCCGCGAGGGCAGCGCGGTCGACGATCCCTATTATGGCGACGCCGCCGGGTTCGAGGCGACCTGGGCCGACGTGACCGCCGCCGCCGCGCGGCTGGTGGCGCGCCTGGGCGGGTGAGCGCGACCGTCGCCCGGCTCGCGGCGCTGCTCGGCACGCCGGTCGCGGAGGCGGCGCCGCTTTCGGGCGGCGATCTTTCGACGGTGCTGCGCCTCCGCCTCGCCGACGGCGCCATCCGCATCGCCAAGATCGGCGCGCCGGCCGAGATCGAGGCGGACATGCTCCGCGCGATCGCCGCGACAGGCGCACCCGCTCCGCGCGTGGTCGCGGCAGAGGAAGATCTGCTCGTGCTCACCGAATGCGCGCGCGGCGGCAGGCTCGCCGATGCCTGGCCGGCGCTCGCCGATGCGCTGACGCTGCTTCATGCGCCGCGCGACGAAAGCTATGGCTGGGATCGCGACCATGTTTTCGGCCCGGTCGCGATCCTCAACGCGCGCCGCGTGCGCTGGCCCGATTTCTGGGCCGACAATCGGCTGCGCTGCCATTTGCCGCACCTGCCGCCCGCGCTGGCCCGCCGCGTCGAGCGCCTCGCCGACGCGCTCGAAGCATTGCTTCCCGAACGGCCGCCGCCGGCGCTGCTGCACGGCGATCTATGGGGCGGCAACATCCTCGTCGCCGATCGCGCGGTCACGGGCCTTATCGATCCCGCCTGCGCGATCGGCGACCGCGAGGTCGACGTCGCGATGCTCACCCCGTTCGATTCGCCGCCGCCGCGCTTCTTCGACGCGCTCGCGCTCGATCCCGGCTGGCGCGCACGATTGCCCGTCTATCGATTGTGGCCGCTGCTCGTCCACCTGCGCCTGTTCGGCAGCAGCTATGCAGGCAGCATCGCCGCCGATCTCGAATCGATCGGCTTCTGAGGCGGATGCGTGCCTGAGCTGCTCCCGCCGCATGCATGCAAAAAGCCCCGCGGTCCTGAGATCGCGGGGCTTTTCAAACTCGTTTGACGTACGATCAGCCGGCGCTGTCGGCCTCGTCGTCGTCGTCGGTCGCAACGATGATGCCGCCGACAACCGCCGCGGTGGCGAGCAGGCCGACGCCGATCGCGGCGCCCTTGCTGATCGCGTTGCTCTTCTTCTTCAGCGGCGTCGCCGTCCGCAGCGCCGTAACCGGCGCCATCGTGGTCTGAGCCGTCGGAAGCGCGGTGCTCGACCGCGTCGCGTCGGCTGCGAAGGCCGCCGTCGAGGCGA
Source organism: Sphingomonas sp. (assembly GCA_035538935.1). Classification (GTDB taxonomy): domain Bacteria; phylum Pseudomonadota; class Alphaproteobacteria; order Sphingomonadales; family Sphingomonadaceae; genus Sphingomonas. The sequence goes on along the minus strand of DATLJH010000012.1, from coordinate 6,452 downwards.
GCATGCAGGCAATCGCGCCAAGGCCGGCGGCGTACTTTCTCCGAGTCATCGTCGTCTCCCGTTGGATAAGTTGCACTGCGGAATACTCGATGAATCGGTAAACGCAAGAGCTTTTTCTAGGTTCCAGGCCATTTTGGGGTGAAGTGAGGCCTCGGTGCCACGCGCCGTGCGCGCGCTGTGACATCGCTCATTGTGCTGTCGCCGCATTGCGGTTCACCCCATCGCGATGGTAGCGCGCACGGATGCGATTGCCAGAAACCCGCGCTTTTCGCTGCCTCGCCGCGCTGGCGCTCGTGGTGCCGTCCATCGCTTCGGTCGCCGCGCCGCCGCCTGACACCAGCCAGGACGCAGCGCTCGCGGGCCTGCGCGCGGCGGATTTGCGTCTCGCGACAATCGCTTATCGGTTGATGACCGCCAACCTGGCCCTGTGCGATCGCCGCGCCGGGGCGACCGGCCTCGTGCTCCACGCGCTCGATTCGTACGATTCGGGCGTCCGCGACGCCGCGCGGCGCACCTTCGGCTTCGAATCGCCGATCGCGGTCGAGGCGGTGGTGCCGCAGAGCCCTGCCGCCGCGGCCGATATCCGCGCCAACGATTCGGTCCCCGCGATCGGCGCGACCGCGCTCGCGGGCGACAAAGCGCTCGATCGCGCCCGTGCCGCGCTCGCGGCGGTGCCGCCGGGTGGCGCGCTGACGCTGACGCTGCTCCACGCCGGCGCGACCCGCACCGCGACGATCACCACCGTCCCCGCCTGCGCCGGCCGTGCCGAGCTGCGCGTCACCGCCGATCTCAACGCCGCCACCGACGGCCTCGTGCTCCAGGTCGATTCGGCGATGCTCAACCTGATCGGCGAGGACGACCAGCTTGCCGCGCTCGTCGCGCACGAGCTTGCGCACATCGTCCTGCGCCACCCCGAGCGGCTGACCGCCGCGCACGTCTCGCGCGGCATGTTCAGCATCTTCGGCCGCAACGCCCGCCTGATCCGCCAGACCGAGATCGAGGCCGACCGGCTGAGCGTCGTCCTGCTCGCCAATGCCGGTTACGATCCGATGGCTGCCGCGCGGCTGTGGCGCGAGCATGGCGAGCGGCTGGGCGACGGCGGCCTGCTCGCCGGCACGACGCATCTCGACCTCGAGGATCGCATCGCGCTGGTCGAGCGCGAGGCGGCATTGATTCCCCACGACCGCGCGGGCCCGATCGTGCCCCAATGGATCGAAAGCCGCACGCAGCCTTTGCGGTAGCGCTAACCCTTGACGAACCCGGCTCGGGTTGCGCACTCTCGCCCGTCAACAGGAGAGAGCCCGATGATCCGCACGCTGCTGGCGTTGATTGCGTTAACATGCGCCGCCGTCGCGACCGCTGCCGATCGGCCGATCCCCCGGATCGAGGGCCGCCAGCTCGTCGTTGACGGCAAGCCCTGGCTGCTCCTGGGCGGCGAACTCGCCAATTCGAGCGCGTCGGGCCGCGCCTATATGGCGCAACGCTGGGATCGGCTCGCGGCGCTCCACCTCAACACCGTGCTCATGCCCGTGAGTTGGGAGCTGATCGAACCGCAAGAAGACCAATTCGATTTCGCCCTCGTCGACGGCCTCCTCGCTGATGCCCGCGCGCGCGATCTGCGCATCGTGATCCTCTGGTTCGGCAGCTGGAAGAACTCGATGTCGAGCTACGCCCCCGCCTGGGTCAAGCGTGACACCGCCCGCTTCCCCCGCGCGCGCCTCGCCGACGGCAGCGCGATCGAGATGCTCTCGCCCTTCGCCCCCGCCAATGCCGAGGCCGACGCCCACGCCTTCGCCGCGCTGATGGCGCATCTCGCCGAGACCGATACCGAGCGCACCGTGATCATGGCCCAGGTCGAGAATGAGATCGGCATGATCCCCGAGCCGCGCGATCAATCCCCGCTCGCCCGCGTCGCCTGGGGCCGGCCGGTGCCGCAGGGGCTCGCCGGTGCGGGCAAGTCCTGGACTGCGGCCTACGGCGCCGACGCCGACGAGGCGTTCATGGCAAACGCCTATGCCCGCTATACCGAGCAGGTCGCCGCCGCCGGCAAGCGCGCCTACGCTCTGCCGATGTACGTCAACGCCGCGCTGCCGCGCCCGGGCCGGCTGCCCGGCAGCGGCTATCCCGCCGCCGGTCCCTTGCCCAAATATGCCGACATCTGGCGCACGGCGGCGCCCTCGATCGATTTCCTCGCGCCCGACATCTACTTCCCCAGCTTCGTCGAGTGGACGCGCGCTTATGCCGCGCTCGGCGATCCGTGGTTCATCCCCGAGGCCAACCGCGCCGGCGCGCCCGAGGCACCCGCCAACGCGCTCTACGCGATCGGGCAGCTCGACGCCTTCGGCTACAGCCCGTTCTCGATCGACAATCTGGACCCGTCCGACGACAACCGCCTGGGCGCGCTCTACGCCGTGCTGCAATCGCTCGCGCCGCAGATCATGGCGGCGCAGGGCAGCGATCGCCTGTCGGGCGTGCGCGCGCCGGTGCTCTTCGACGGCACGGCCGATCTCGCCGATCAGGTGCTGATGATGGGCGACGCCAGAATCACCGCGCACTTCGTCGATCCCTTCACCCCGCGAGAGGAGCAGCATCCCGAAACCCACGGCGCGATCGTGCTCCAGACCGGCGCCGACGACTATCTGATGGTCGGCCGCGGGGTCACCTTCACCTTCGCGCCCGCCAGGGGTAAGGGCATCATGGGCCTCGCCGCGGTCGATGACGGCCATATCGAGAACGGCCGCTTCGTCGCCGACCGCCGCCTCAACGGCGACGAGACGCACCAGGGCCGCCACGTCCGCCTGCCGCTCGACCGCATCTCCATCCAGCGCGTCCGGCTCTACCGCTACGATTGAGGGGGATCTGTAGGAAGAGACTCGTTCGTCATGCCGGCGCAGGCCGGCATCCATGTCTGTCAGTGAAAAGCGTACCGTAGCGCTTGATCGAAACAGACATGGACCCCAGCCTGCGCTGGGGTGACAAGTGGACTGGCGCTGTTTTTGAGATCACGCTTCCCCGAACCGACTCCGTGACGCCCGGGAACACCGCCCGCGCCGATGGGTTTGCCATCGCATCGCCAACGAAACGATCGGCATGACCGCACCGACTCCGCCCACGACGCTTCGCGACCGCCTGCTCGCCGTGATCGCGCTCGTCCTCGTGCTCGCGGGTCTCAAGGCGAGCTATGCGGTATCGATGCCCGCGCTGTTCGCGCTGGTCATCGTGCTCGGTGCCTGGCCGCTCCGGGCGCTGCTCGCGCGCCGGCTGCCGGGCTGGCTCGCCTCGACGCTGACGATGCTCGCGCTCGTGGTCCTGCTCGCGGGGTTCGGCTGGGCGATGATCGTCGCCGGGCGGCAGACGGTCGAGGTGCTCGCCGACGAATGGCCCGCGCTGCAGCAGCGCGCGGCGGCGCTGTCGCACGATCTCGGCCTGCCGATGCCGCGGCTCGACGGCGCGGTGCTGAGCAATCACGTCGCCGGTATCGCGACCTCGGTAGCGAGCAGCGTCTACGGCATCATCACCTATATCGGCTTCATCGGCATCCTCGTCGTTTTCGGCCTGCCCGAAGTGCCGCACCTGCGCGATCGGCTGTCGTCGATCGTCGGCCGCGGCATCCGGCGCGAGCTGATCGAGACCGCCGCCGAAACCTCGCACCAGGTGCGCGCCTATTTTGCGGTAACGCTCTTCACCAGCGTGCTCACCGGGCTCGGGGCGGCGGCGATCGCCTGGGCGACGGGCCTCGATCTCGCATTGGTCTGGGGGCTGCTCAACTTCGTCCTCAACTTCGTCCCGGTGATCGGCAACATCGTCGGCATCATCCCGCCGACGCTCTACGCGATCCTCCAGTTCGACGGCTGGACGATGCCGATCGTCATCTTCGTCGCCTATGTCGCGCTCCAGCTCGTGATCAGCAACGTGCTCTACCCGCTGCTCCAGGGGCGCCAACTCGCGATCTCACCGCTGGCGATCGTGCTCGCCATGGCGTTCTGGAGCTGGATGTGGGGCATCGCCGGCGCGCTGCTCGCGGTGCCGCTCACCGCCGCGATCATCATCGTGTGCGAGCAATCCGACCACAGCCGCTGGTTCGCCGAACTCCTGACCCGCAGCACGCCGCCGTCGGTGGGGCGCCGCTAGGTTTCATCACCCCGTGCTCGCGCGCCCCGTCACCCGATCGACCCCGATCAGCACCGCCGCAACCGCCAGCAACACCACGTCGATCGCGATCAGCGCAAGCGGCGCCGTCAGCGCGGACAACAGATGCACGATCGCCGTCGCTCCGATCATCGCCCCCAGCGCGCGGCGCAGCGTCACCGGCGACAGCGCCTCGGGCCGCACCATGCATCCGACGATCGCCACTGCCAGCCCGATCCAGAACAATGCCGCGAACGGCGCCTTGGGCCCGATCGCGAAGCGCATCCAGCAGGCGACGACGATCAGGATCGGCGCGCCCCACACCACTGCTTTCCAGAAGCCCTCGAGCCGCGGGCTCGGCAGCCCGCGCCGCGCGCGCTTCTGCAACCACAGCGACATGCCCGTCGCGCTGACCACGCACATCGCCAGCCCGAACAGCACGTAAGCCAGTTCTACCGGAATCCCTCCGAAATTGCCGAAATGCAGCTTGTAGGTCGATGCCGCCGCCTGCCGCCCCAGCGGCCCGTCCGAAAGCCCGACCTTGTCCAGATAATGGCCCGCCGCGTCGAACCGATAGGTCTCGCCATAGATCAGCCGCCGCGCATGATCGGCGAGCACCAGCACGCGCTGCCCCGCGGTGCCCGGTTCCTCGATCGTCACATAGGTCGGGCGCACATCGGGAAAGCGCGCCTGCATCGCCTCCAGCGCCGCCGCGACGTTCGCCACCGGCGCAGGCGTGGGATCGGCCTCGGGCTCGCCGCCGAAGATCGCGCCGTATGTCTCGATCAGATCGCCGCCGTGATAGGCCTTGGCGATCATCGTCGCGCCGATCGACGACAGCCCGATCGCCGCGCCGGTGATCGCAATCGTCAGCGTGAAGGGCAGGGTCCACACTCCCAGCCGGTTGTGCCAGTCGGCCTGTGCGAGCTGTCGCCCGCCGCGCACGCGCATCCGGAAAGCGTCGCGGAAGATGCGCGGGTGCGCGATCACGCCGGTGATCGCGAGCGCCGCCAGCATGCTCCCCAGCGCGCCGACGATCAGGATGCCGATCGTGATCGGCAGGTTGAGGTTGATGTGGAGCGCCAGCAGGAATTCGGTCCAGCCGTGCGCCTCGGGCGCGACGATATTGCCCGCCGCATCGACATAATGCGCGCCGTGATCGGTGGTGACGACCGTGCGCGGCAGGTCGTCGGTCGGCAGGTGGACGAAGAGATGCTCGGACGCGGGCTTGCCGGCATCGGCGGCGAGCGCCGATTCGACCGTGTGCTGCACTGCCTGCGGCGAGATCGCCGGCGTCTCGGCGACCAGCGGCTGTTCCCAGCGCTGCCAATGCTCGAACACCACCGCGAGCGTGCCGGAGAGCGCGATCACGTACATCAGCGCGCCCGCGATCAGCCCGATCGCGGCGTGCCCCGCCAGCGCCGAATCGACCAGCCGCGCGATGCCCCGGCGCGGCGCGCTCACAGCGGCCACCACAGCAGCAGCCCGATCGCGGCGCAGATCAGCGCCGGGCTTATCATCCGCACCGGTCCCTCCTTCATGCTCTGCACCGTGGCGAGGATCGCCCAGACCACCGGCTGCACGAACAAGGCGAGCGCCAGGCTGTCGGCCTCGACCCAGCCCGCGCGGCGCGCGATCGCATCGCAGCCGAACGCCAGTATTGCACTCGCGACCAGCCCCACCGGCACGATCAAGAGAAACACCGCGATGCGGCGCGCCAGCCCGCGCCAGCGCCAGCGCGGCGGCGTCACCGTGGGCATCGCGCGGGGGCTGCGCGTCTCGCGCCCCGGCTCGGCGATCCCGGCGCGCGCGAGCACCAGCATCGCCGCCGCCATCGCGGCCGAGGCCCCGACCGCCAACCCCCAGGCGCCAGCGGTCGCCGTCAGGATCACCAGCGCGAGCGCGATCAATGTCCAGCCGGCGACGATCCACGGGCGCGGCCCGCCCCAGCCGCGCCGCAGCGCCGCGACGCCCAGCACGGCGCCGATGCCGGGCAGCGCGATCTCGATCACAGCGACCACCCCAGCGTCACCATCGCGGTGCGCGGCGCGCCGTAATAGGCCTGATCCCAATAGAGGCTGGTGAGGTATTTCTTGTCGGTCAGGTTGCGCAGGTTGCCGGACACGTACCAATGCGGATCGAATTGCCAGCGCGCCTGCAGGTCGATCAGCGCATAGCCGTCCTGCCGCGTCACGATCGGGCTGCCGTCGGTCGCGGCCACAGCCTGCAACCGCTTGATCCGGCTCTGAACCTGCACCGCGCCGCCGATCGTCAATTGGGGCAGGGCGGGGGGCGTGTAGGTCAGGTTCAGCCTGGCGGTGTTG
>DATLJH010000011.1:0-78923 GCA_035538935.1 Sphingomonas sp. | reverse complement strand
CTCTACTCCCTCCGATGAACGGCGCTCCAACCCGCCTCCATTCCCCCCGCTACGCCACAGCATCCCCACCATCAACCCAGATACCACTCCCAACGATACAGACCGCATCGGATAATCAACCAACGAATGCAACACTAACGCCAACGAACTGCCGAAGATGCCGAAACCGAGAGGATTCTCGGCTTCTGAGGGGTGTGTTTGCCAAGGCGTCACAAGGGGACCCGTTCGATGGTGCTTCTCCGTCATAATACTCAATGTCCGGCGTTGGCCTCCAGCGTCCATTCGATTGTCAACCGTCGATCCCGGCAGGGACGAACTCCAGGAATTGAACCAATGCGTCAATCTGGTGGTCATGCTGCCCATCGGGAAATGCAACCACCTCATGGCATAACGGCTGTGGTCATTCCGCGGTTGCGGGCAGGAAATGGTTCGCGATGACAAGCTACGCGATCAGCGATGATTTGTTTCTATCGGCGTGTTTCGCTATCCGGTAGCGCTCAAACCGAGGAGGCGTATGTCGACTGAGCCGGCCCGCAATAAGGTCCGCCAACCGATCCGGTGGAGGGCATGATGGCCGCCAAAGGGCAGGGCACCGTGCCTGCGCTCGTTGTTACGGTCGCGGCCGCCCTGTTGGCCATCCTCAGCTGGATGAGCGCAAGCGATCGGGTTACGGCGACATCGACTCAACCCGAAAAGAGCTATTTCGGGGGCGCCGCCGCGGCGCAGACGGCGTTCCTGGAGTTGGCCGCCAACGACCCGGAAAACGCGCTGGTTTCCGCGCGCCGGGCCGTCCGGACCGCGCCGATCGATCCGTCGAGCACTTCGGCGCTGGGCAGTTCGCTGCTTACGTTAGGTCGCGCTGATGATGCCTATGCAGCGTTCTCTGTCGCGGGCAGTCTCGGCTGGCGCAATGTCCCGACGCAGTTCTACTGGCTGGCGCAGGCCGAGGCGGTAGGAGACGTCGACGTTCTCGCGCAACGGCTCGATGCGCTTCTTCGTCTCGATATCGACAACGAGTTGGTTCAAAGCTCGTTGCACGTTCTGGCGCGCTCGACGCTCGGCCAGCAAGCGCTGGCAATGCTATTGACCAAAAATCCTCCCTGGGGCGCGAAATTTGTCACGGGAACCGGCGCGCTCGAAGGCGCCGATCTCGCCGGCAGGATGGCTGCCATCGATCTTGCCGTCGCAAACGGGGCGCCGATAGATTGCAACGATGTCGGCATCGCCGCGAATTCCTTGATCAGGAAGCATAATGCCGATGCCGCCCGGGATTTGTGGCGGCGCGCTTGTGATCGAAGCAACAACAGCCTGATCTTCAACGGTGCTTTCGACGCAAATCCGGGAACTGCTTCGGCCAGCCCCTTTACTTGGCAGCTGCAATCCCAAGCGGGGCTCGACGTTGCCGTCCGACCCGGACCCAAACCGCTTAGCGGCAACGCGCTCGAAATCAGGTCCTCGATGACGGTACGCACGATCGCGGCGCGTCAGATCATGGCATTACGGCCCGGCACTTATCAGCTGTCGTGGATGACAGCGCTTGATAACGGTCGTCCGGATACGAGCATCAAGGTTCTGGTCTATTGCTCCGATGCTGGATCGAAAAGCGCGGTCGAGCCGGATTCGGGGGCGATGGCTGACAATCGTGCCGCCACGGACTTTATGGTTCCTTCGGAAGGATGCCCAATCCAGACGGTTGGTATCCAGAAGGCGGCGACTGGCCTGCAAGGTACGGAGACGGGGTGGATCGACAACGTTCAGATCGTCCCGATTTCCGAGACGGGCGACGCGTCCTGACTGCGATCTGGCGTCCTTAATCGATAGGCGACACAACGACCATCCTGATCTCGAAGGATCAGGAAAGTGTGCGACATTCCGGCCGATTAAAGCCTGACCTAGTTACACTGAGTCAGGAAACAATTGTCCCGTTCTGGCGTTTGCGCGGCACAACCTGACGACATGCAGGTGCAACAACGCCGAACTATCAGGCAGACGCCTGATGTGTTTCAGGTACGTGGTACCCGCGCAGCAATTGTAGGGATGAGTATGAGTCCAGGCATTGGCCCAATTTCCGATGCGGCGCTCCATGCGCTACGTGAGAGCGCCGACCGCATCGAAGGAATCGCTACCCGAATGCTCGCCAGTTCGGAGCGGGAAGAGTTGCTGTGGCTCGCCGATACGATGCGACGCCGCGGAGAAGAGCGGGCGGGGATCAACGAGATCACGAGCGCGTCACGCTTGGTGCATCCTTAACCATCTCCGACAACCGAGAAGGAGCGACCGCGTCGCTCGCGAATAGCGGCACCGCGTGACCGACAGCGAAGCACGTCTCTCGCGCTCAGCCGGTTCATCATTTGCGTGCGCTGCGCTCCTGCTCCTCGCGGACCGTGCCCGCGCGTGCCGTGAGCAGATTGCGCCGCGCGATCAGGCCGATCAACACGCCCGATTCCGGGTCGACGACGCAGATACGGCCCATGTCCTCCGCGATCATCAGATTGGCGATGTCGGTCGCCGGCGTTGCGGGGTGGACGACCGGCATCGACCGGTCGGACATTTGCTCGCCGAGCGTGAAATCGGGCGCGAGCTCCGCCTGTCGCCAGCGCAGCGCATCGGCGCGCGAGGCGATCGCGATCGGGCGTCCTTCCTTGTCCACCACCGGATAGCTGCGATGTTCGGCCTGCTCGAAGAAGCGGATCGCCTCGGCGATCGGCATGTCTTCGGCGAGCGTCCTGGGATCGCGCGTCATGATCTGGTCGGCTTGCGCGATCGCCAGCGGATCGACGCTGTACTCCTGGAGGACGTGGCGGCCGCGGCGTGAAATCTTCTCGGTCAGGATCGAGCGCTTGAGCACGAGCACCGCCACCGCATAGGCCGCGCCTGCGGTCGCCGCGGTGGCGGGGAGCGCATCGAAATGCCCGGTCAGTTCGACCGCGAACAAAGCGGCGGTGAGCGGTGCGCGCATCGCGGCGGCCATCACGCCCGCCATGCCCATCATCGCCCAGGCTCCAGGCGTGCCGGGCAGCCACAGTCCGACGATTCCGCCAACGGCGCCGCCCAGGATCAGCAACGGCGCGAGGATGCCGCCCGACGTCCCCGATCCGAGCGCGACCAGCCACACCACACCCTTGACCACGAGCAGCAGCAGCATCGCCTTGAGCGCGAGCGACCCGTCGAGCAGATCCTGGATGCTGTTGTATCCGGCACCGAGCACGCGCGGCTCGATGATGCCCCCGATCCCGACCACCACCGCGCCGAGTGCCGGCCACCACATCCAGTGGACGGGCAGCGCATGGAAGCCGTCCTCGATGCGATACAATGCGCTCGACAGCCCGGCGGCGATGAAGCCCGTCAGCACGCCGAGCAACGCGGCGATAAGGAGGATGGTCGTGTCGATCGTGATCGCGGCCTCGAACGGGAACAATGGCCCCTCGCCGACGAGATAGGGGCGCCACGCCAGCGCGGTCAGCGCCGCGACGACGACGGGCACGAAGCTGCGCGGCTTCCATTCGAACAGCATGACTTCGATCGCGAGCAGGATCGCCGCGATCGGCGTGCCGAAAATCCCGGTCATGCCCGCCGCGGCGCCTGCGACGAGCAACGTCTTGCGCTCGGCGGCCGTAAGCCGGAAGCGCTGCGCGAAGATCGATCCGATCGCGCCGCCGGTCATGATGATCGGGCCCTCGGCGCCGAATGGTCCGCCGGTGCCGATCGAGATCGCCGACGACAGCGGCTTGAGGATCGCGACCTTGGGGGAGAGGCGGCTCTGCCCGTAGAGGATCGCCTCGATCGCCTCGGGAATGCCGTGACCGCGGATCTTGTCGCTGCCGTAGCGCGCCATCAGCCCGACGATCGCGCTGCCGATCACGGGAATCGCGATGCCCGCGATGCCCAGCGTGTTGTCGAGGATCAGTGCCGGCTCGGCCGACAGCCGTCCGAACCATGCGAGGTTGATGACGATGGCGATCAGATGAAGCAGCAGCCACGCTGACGCCGCGCCGCCGGTGCCCACCACCAGCGCCATGCCGCCGAGCAGCAGCATGCGCCGGTCCGCGCTGTGATCGGCGAGTCGCGGCGCACGCGCAACCACGGGTGCGGCCGCGATGGACGATCGATCCATTGCCTCTTCTTTCGTCGTTCGGTGAAGGATGGCGGGCACTTATATCTTAACACGAACTATGGCAAGCGAGCGCGTTCCGTGCCATCACGCTGGGCATGGCCGGCGATCCGTTGCGCGATAAGGACTACGAAACGCTCGCGACCTTCCGGTACGAGTTGCGCCGTTTCGTGCGCTTCAGCGAGGAAGCGGCGGTCGCGGCGGGGCTGACGCCGCAGCATTATCAGGTGTTGCTCGCGCTGCGTGCGTCGCCCGACGGTGCGATGCTGGTGGGCGCGCTCGCCGACCGGCTGATGTTGCGCCCGCACAGCACGACCGAGCTCGTCAACCGGCTCGAAAAGATCGGTCTCGTCGTGCGCTGCCGCAGCGAGGAAGATCGACGCCACGTCAGCGTTGCGATCACCAGGCAGGGGCGGGCGGCGATCACCTCGCTCGCCGCGCATCACCGTGCCGAGCTCCGGCGGATGCGGCCGATGCTCGAGCGGTTGCTCGAGCATATGTGACGGCCGGGGAACTTTCCGATGGGTTTTCTTGTATGTCGTCGAACGATAGAAGCGCGTCGGGCCCTGGCGGCCGCGCTGGAACGCAGACGTTGGAGGGATGATTGAAGCTGCTCGACAGTTTGTTCCGGAAGCTGATCCAGTCCGGCCGGCTCGAAGTGACGTGGCCGGACGGCAAGCGCTCGGTGTACCAGGGCAGCAAGCCCGGAGACCGGCACAGCGCGATCCGCATCACCGATCGCAGCACCGCCTGGGCGATCCTGCGCAACCCGTCGCTGGGTGCGGGCGAGGGTTTCATGGACGGGCGCATCGTGATCGAGGAAGGCGATATCCGCCAGCTGCTCGATCTCGTTCTCTCGAATGCGTCCTGGCAGCGTGGCAGCGGACCGCGTACCCTGCTCGGCCGCCAGCGCGCCTGGCTGAAGACCATGCTCGAACGCAACGGCCTCGGCCGGTCGGAACGCAACGTCGCGCATCATTACGACCTGTCCGATCGCCTCTACGATCTCTTCCTCGATGCCGACCGCCAATATAGCTGCGCCTATTGGACCGACCCCGGGCATGAGACGCTCGAACAGGCGCAGCTCGACAAGAAGGCGCACATCGCCGCCAAGCTGCTGCTTCGGCCGGGCCAGCGGGTGCTCGACATCGGCTGCGGCTGGGGCGGGATGGCGCTCTATCTGAACCGCGTCGCCGACGTCGATGTGCTCGGCATCACGCTGTCCGACGAACAGCTCGCGGTCGCGCGGCGGCGCGCGCAGGAAGCCGGCGTCGCGGATCGGGTGCGCTTCGAGAAGATCGATTACCGCGAACTCGACGGCACGTTCGACCGGATCGTCTCGGTGGGAATGTTCGAGCATGTGGGCCGCCCCAATTATCGGCGCTTCTTCGATGTCGTCGGCGATCGGCTGGCGCCCGACGGGGTCGCGCTGATCCACTCGATCGGCCGCGCGGGCGGGCCTGGCGAGACCGATTCGTGGACGCGCAAATACATCTTCCCGGGCGGCTATTCGCCCGCGCTGTCCGAGATCATGCCGCATGTCGAGGACAACCGCCTGTGGGCGACCGATGTCGAGGTGCTGCGACTGCATTACGCCTATACGCTCGAGGCCTGGTACGACCGCACTGTCGCCGCGCGCGAGCAGATCGAGGCGATCTACGACGCGCGCTTCTATCGCATGTGGTGCTTCTATCTCGCGAGCGCGATCACGGCATTCCGCCACAGCGACCATTGCAACTTCCAGATCCAGCTCGCCAAGCAGCGCGACGCGGTGCCGCTGACGCGCCGCTACATGGACGAGACCGAGGACCGCTATCGCGCTCTCGACGCCGCGCCGCGGGTCGAAGCGGCCGAATAGCCCTCCAGGATCGCTCACCGATGCCATCGCTCTTTACCTGGCCGTTCGCACTGTTAGGATAGCGTTACCAATTTGGTATTCCATACCATCGCGTTTCGGTGAGGGCGCGGGGAAAGGGGAGGGGAATGATGCGGTTCCTGTTGACGGCGGCGACCCTGCCGATCGCGCTGGCGGTCGCCGGGGTGCATGCGCAGACGATGAACCAGCCCGCGCTCACGCTGGGCGACGCGGGTTATTACGAGGCCCCGGCGGTCAACTGGCTGGTGTTCAGCAACTGGTATGACGGGCTGTTTGCGGACGCGAAGATCAGCGGCGTGGAACTGATCCAGCAGGACGAGCGGATCGCGACCAACGGCGACGTGCGGCTGTCGGCGACGCCCGGCCAGTGGGATGCGACCGGCCGGCTCGTCGATCGCAAGGTTGATGCCGCCACCGGCACGGTGACCGCGACGCTCGCTTATCCCGATTTCCGCTACATCATTCGCACCGTGCCGCGCGGCAACGCCCTGGAGATCAGCATCGAATTGCCGCAGGCCTTGCCCGAGGCGCTTGTCGGCAAGGCGGGGTTCAATCTCGAATTCCTGCCCGCCGCCTATTTTCACAAGACCTTTGTGGCCGACGGCGAGCCCGGCGGCTTTCCGCTCTATCCGGCGAGCGCGATGGCGGCGACGCCCGAGCGCAACGCGGCGAGCGGGCGCAGCGACGGCCCCGGTGCCGAGCCCTTGCCGATCGCCGAAGGCCACCGCTTCGTACTCGCGCCCGACGATCCCGCGCGCCGGGTGACCGTGCGCTCCGAGGGCGCGCCGATCGCCCTCTATGACGGGCGCAACCAGGCGCAGAACGGCTGGTTCGTGCTGCGCTCGCTGTTGCCTGTGGGCAAGACCGGCACGGTGCTGCGCTGGACGGTCGCGGCGACGAGCGTGCCGGGCTGGTTGCGCGCGCCAGTGATCGGCCATTCGCAGCTCGGCTATGTGCCGGGGCAGGCGAAGGTCGCGACGGTCGAGCTCGACGGCAACGACACGCGGCGTCCGCCGGTGCGGCTGCTCAGGATCGGCGAGGACGGCACGGAGCACGTCGTCAAGAGCGCCGCCGCCGCGGATTGGGGCGATTACCTGCGCTACCATTATTTGCGCTTCGATTTCAGCGAGGTGCGCGATCCGGGCATCTATGTGCTCGCTTATGGCGACACGCGCACCGCGCCGTTCCGTATCGCCGACGACCTCTATGCCGATGCCTGGCACCCGACGCTCGACGTCTATTTTCCGGTCGCGATGGACCATATGTTCGTCAACGAGGCGTATCGCGTGTGGCATGGCGAGGCGCATCGCGACGACGCGCGCCAGGCGCCGGTGAACCACGAGCATCTCGATCTCTACGCGCAGGGTCCGACGACCGATACGCGGTTCAAGGGCGGCGAGCATATTCCGGGGCTCAACGTCGGCGGCTGGTTCGACGCCGGCGATTTCGACATCCGCACGCAGAGCCAGTACGCCGTCATCCGCTCGATGGTGCGTAGCTGGGAGGCGTTCGGGCTGAAGCGCGACACCACCAGCGTCGACGAGGCAACGCGCCGCACCGAGATGCACGTCCCCGACGGTGCGCCCGACCTGCTCCAGCAGATCCGCCACGGCACGCTGCAGCTCGTCGCGCAGTTCGACGCGGTGGGCCATGCGATCAACGGCATCGTCGCGCCCGATGTCGGCCAGTATACGCACCTGGGCGACGCCGCATCGAAGACCGACGGCCATATCTACGATCCGGCGCTCCAGCCGTATGAAGTCAAAGGCGATCGCAGCGGGACGCCCGACGATCGCTGGGCGTTCACCAGCAAATCGTCCGCGCTCGACTACGGCTCGGCCGCCGGGCTCGCGGCGGCGGCGCGGGCGCTGAAAGGGTTCGATGATGCGCTGGCCCAGAAGGCGCTGGGTATCGCCACGCGGACCTGGGCCGAGGAGCAGGGCCACGCGCCCGATCGCTTCAGCCACGGCAACACCACCGGCGGGCCGCTCGAAGCCGAGCAATTCGCCGCGGCCGTCGAACTGCTCAAGGCGACCGGCGACCAACGCTACGCCGAGGCGGTGACGGCGCTGTGGCCGAAGATCGCCGAGCATTTCGCGGGCAATGCCGTGACGGCGGTGAGCGCGATTCCCGACATGCCGGCGAGCTATCGCACTGCGCTCGAACCCGCGGTGCGGACCTGGGCGGCGCAATCGGCCAAGATCGCCTCTGCCAATCCCTATGGCGTGCCCGTCACCACCGGCGGCTGGGCGGGGAGCGGAACGGTGATGGAATACGGGCTGACGGCCTATGCGCTGCACAAGGCGTTCCCGGAGATCGTCGATGCCGATCCGGTGTTCCGCAGCCTGGCTTTCCTGCTCGGCAACCATCCGGGATCGGACATCTCGTTCGTCTCGGGCGTGGGCACGCGCTCGAAGGAAGTGGCCTATGGCAACAACCGCGCCGACTTCAGCTTCATTGCCGGCGGGGTCGTGCCGGGGGTGCTGGTCGTCAAGCCCGATTTCCCCGAGAACCACGAGGATTGGCCCTTCTTCTGGGGCGAGAACGAATATGTCGTGCCCGAAGGATCGGCGTTCATCGAACTCGCCAATGCGGCCAACGAGCTGGCGCGACGCTAGCCGGCGTCCTGCCGTTTCTTCTGGAGCGCGCCGGCGATCCGGCGGGCGAGGGGGCGGGGGGTGAAGCGGATCGAGGCCGCCATCAGCTTGTTGGTCGCGCCCGACACCGCGACCGCGCGGCCGGCGTCGAGCGCCTTGAGGCCGTCGCGCACCACGCGCTCGGGGCTGCTGGCGAAACGGCGGAAGAGGTCGCTGTCGGTCATGTCGGCGCGCTCGGCGAATTCGGTCCGCGTCGGGCCGGGGCAGAGCGCGGCGACGCGGATGCCGTGCGGCTTCATTTCCTCGTGCAGCGCTTCGGAGAAGGAGAGGACGAAGGCCTTGGTCGCGTAATAGACCGCCATCCACGGCCCCGGCTGGAGGGCGGCGGTCGAGGCGACGTTTAGGATCGCGCCGCGGCGCACGGCGATCATGCCGGGCAGCACCGCATGGGTCAGCTCGACCAGCGCGCGGCAGTTGAGATCGATCATCCGCGCCTGCATCGCCCGATCGAGGCTCGCGAACTCGCCGCGCGCGCCGAAGCCCGCATTGTTGACGAGCAGATCGATCGCGAGGTCGCGCGCCTCGAGCTCGGCGGCGAGGCGGGTGACGGCATTCTTCTTGGCGAGATCGGCGACGATGACGTGCGCGGAAACCCCGTGGCGGCGGCCGACCAGCTCGGCGAGTGCATCGAGCCGCTCGCCGCGCCGCGCGACGAGGACAAGATGGTAGCCGCGCTGCGCCAGCGCCAGCGCGAAATGCGTGCCGAGCCCGGCCGATGCGCCGGTGACGAGCGCCGTGGGCATGCTGCCGTCCCCAATTGCCTCGCGCACAGCTTTCGCCGGGGCGAGGGCGTTGTCAAACGATCTCGCACCCGCGGCCTCGCGGGGTCAGGCCAGCCGCCCCAACCGGTGGTAGAGATTGCTGAACTTGGCCGAGCGCGGATCGTCCGCGACGCGCTTGACGTGCTCGGCGAGCGCTTCCTTGAGGAGCGCGAAATCCTCGTTCGAGAAGACGGCGCGGGGGCGTTGGGTGTCGGTGTGCATTCCTCTGTCTCCTGTTTCGATGTCCGTCATGCGGCTTGCCTGTTGAACTGCGCGGCCTCGGTCGACTCACCGAGCGCGGTGGTGGTGCTCAGCCCGCCGGTGAGTGTCTGGGCGACGCGGTCGAAATAGCCGGTGCCGACCTCGCGCTGGTGGCGGGTGGCGGTGTAGCCGGCGGCTTCGCTTGCGAATTCGGCCTGTTGCAGCTCCGAATAGGCGGCCATGCCGCGCGCCGCATAGCCGCGAGCGAGCTCGAACATGCCGTGGTTCAACTGGTGGAAGCCCGCGAGCGTCACGAACTGGAACTTGTAGCCCATCGCACCCAGCTCGCGCTGGAAGCGGGCGATGTCGTCGCGATCGAGATTGGCCTCCCAATTGAAGCTCGGCGAGCAATTATAGGCGAGGAGCTTGTCGGGATGCTCCTTGCGGATCGCCTCGGCGAAGCGGCGGGCGTCGGCGAGGTTGGGCTTCGAGGTTTCCCACCACAACAAATCGGCATGGGGGGCGAAGGCGAGCCCGCGCGCGATACAGTGATCGACGCCGGTCCCCGGCTTCAGCCGGAAGAAACCTTCGGCGGTGCGCTCGCCGGTGAGGAACGCATGGTCGCGCGGGTCGACGTTTGAAGTGATGAGCTTCGCGCTTTCGGCGTCGGTGCGCGCGATCAGGAGGGTGGGCACGCCCGAGACGTCGGCGGCCAAGCGTGCGGCATCGAGGTTGCGGATGTGCGCCTGGGTGGGGATCAAGACCTTGCCGCCCAGATGGCCGCACTTCTTCTCGGCGGCGAGCTGGTCCTCGAAATGCACGCCCGCAGCGCCCGCGGCGATATAGGCTTTCATGATCTCGAAGCAGTTGAGCGGCCCGCCGAAGCCGGCCTCGGCATCGGCGACCACGGGCACGAACCAGTCACGGGTCGCGCCGCCTTCCTGATGCTCGATCTGGTCGGCGCGCTGGAGCGTGGCGTTGATGCGGCGGCACAGGTCGGGTCCGGCGCTGGCGGGGTAGAGCGACTGATCGGGATACATAGCGCTGGTGTTGGCGTCCGCGGCGACCTGCCAGCCCGAGAGGTAGATCGCCTTCAGCCCTGCGCGGACCATCTGCATTGCCTGGTTGCCCGAGAGCGCGCCCAGCGCGGGGACATAGGCCTCCTCATGCAGCAATTCCCACAGCCGATGCGCGCCGCGCCGGGCGAGCGTGTGCTCGATCGCGACCGAGCCGCGCAGCGCCGCCACGTCGGCGGGGGCATAGGGACGGGTGATGCCGGCGAAGCGGCCGGACGGGGCGGGAACGAGGTCGTCGAAGGTCATTGTCGTATCCTTTACAGACGTAGCGTTCTTGACTGCGGCTCGCCCGTAAAGTGGAGAAAGTGGAGAGTGTCGCGCGACTCATTTCTCCCTTGTTTGTGGTCGCCCTGTCGGCTTTTCGCTGTTATGCGATGTCAAGTTGTAAAGTATTGACATTTAAATTACCTCGCGGAGGGCCAGTGCCAGTGAGAACATACCAGAAACGTGATCTGTAGGACATGGCGGATCGGAAACTGTTCGCCGGGCATGCGGTGCGGCGGTTGCGGCGGCAGACGGGGCTGACGCAGGCAGCGATGGCCGAGATGCTCGACATCTCGCCGAGCTATCTCAACCTGATCGAACGCAACCAGCGGCCGGTATCGGCGACCTTGCTGCTGCGGCTCGCCGAGCGGTTCGATTTCGATCCGCGCGCGCTGGCGGCGGGCGAGCCGGGGGGCGGGGCCGAGGCACTGCGGCGGCGGCTGGCCGACCCGATGTTCGCCGATCTCGACGTCGATCGCGGCGAGATGGAGGAATGGCTTGCGGGCGCGCCGGGCGGGGCCGAGGCGTTCGCGCGCGCCTATGACAGGATCGGGCAGGGGGCGGCGCCCGTGGGCGATGCGCCCGACGCGATCGTGCTGGCGCGGCGCGAGATCGAGCGCTGGCGCAACCATTTCGCCGATCTTGACGCCGCGGCTGAGGCGCTGGCCGACGAGCTGCGGCTGGGTGCGGGCGACCTCTATGGCGCGGTTGCCGAGCGGCTGCGGGTCAAGCACCAGCTCTCGATCCGCATCCTGCCCGCCGAGGTGATGCCGGGGCTGCTCAGGCGACTCGATCTCCACGCGCGGCAGTTGCAGCTGTCGGAAATGCTCGACACATCGGCGCGGGCCTTCGCCGCGGCGGTCCAGCTCGGGCAGATCGAGGCGCGTGGCGAGATCGATGCGCTGGTGAAGGGGGCGGGATTCGCGAACGCGGCCGCCGAGCGGCTCTATCGCCGACATCTCGCGAGCTATTTCGCCGCCGCGGTGATGATGCCCTATGCCCGCTTCCTGCGCGCGTGCGAGGCGAGCGGGTACGATCTCGACTTGCTCCAGCGGCGCTTCGGCGCGGGGTTCGAGCAGGTGGCGCATCGCCTCACGACGCTGAGCCGTGTCGGCGCGCGGGGGCTGCCTTTCTTCATGATCCGGGTCGATCGAGCGGGGCAGGTCTCGAAGCGCTATGCGGGCGCGAGCGGCGCGGCGCTGGTCGAGGCGCCGGGGCGATGCCCCTTGTGGCGGCTGCACCATGCGTTCGATCGGCCGGAGCGGCCGGCGGTGCAGCTCGTCGAGCTGGAGAGCGGCGAGCGCTGGTTCACGATCGCGCGCACCGTGACGCCGCAGGGGCGGCGCGTGGGCGGCGTCGAGGCCGAATTCTCGATCGGCTTGGGGGTGGAGGCGCGGCTCGCCGCACCGCTTGCCGCCGCGCGCGGGATCGACCTGACGGGCGAGGCGACCCCGATCGGCCTCGGCTGTCGCGCCTGCACGCGGGCCGATTGCCCGCAACGCTCGGCCCCGCCCGCCACACGCGCGCTGCTGATCAACGAGCGCGAGCGCGGCCTGTCGGCGTTCGGGTTCGCAGGGGATTAGGGAGCGGCGGTTTGCGCCTCGATTCTGGTCTCTGACGATTCAGGGCCCGACGGTTCGATCCCGAGCAGATATGGCTCCTCGCGAAGGCAACGGAGCGGAGTCGAGACGCCGTTCGCGCATCTCTCCGGCAAGCGGGCGCGAAAGGGGTGCCGCTCGATTTAGCGCCGCCGCCTGCATTCGGTTCGCCCCGCGATCCACTCGAATCAACCGGACAATCCCCAGGGACATTGGTCGCGTTCATGTGCCCGAAAGGTGGGAAATGCGCGATCGGGCGACGGCTGGGCACGAGTTGCGATCACGCAGGCCCGGCCGGTCGAATTTTCAAGGAGTCGCGCAATGAGTGTCATTTCCAAAACCCCGAGAGGCCTGCTGGCGCTTGCCATGCTCGCCGGGACGGCAGCCCCCGGCCTGGCGCAACAGGCGCAGGATCCGCAACAGGCGCAGGATCCATCCGAGACCGCCCTCCCGGTGAGCGTCTATGGTTCGTCTCCGTATGAAGCGGCCGAGATGACCGAAGGGCCCGAGATCGAAGGCATCATCTCCGCGCGCAACGGCGACAGCATCCAGGTCACGACCGCCGACGGCGCCAGCACGGCGATCGCCATCAACGACGCCACCAAGATCAAGGCGAGCGGCGGGTTCCTGGGGCTCAGCAGCAGCAAGCTGGCGGCCGATTCGCTGCTCAACGGCCTACCGGTCGAGGTCGAGACCCTGCAATCGGGCGACAGCCTCGTGGCGAGCGAGATCGATCTCAAGAACAAGGATCTCAAGACCGCGTCGATGATCCGCAACGGCACCGAGCAGCGCTTTGGCGAACAGGGTGCGGCCATTGCCCAGAATGCCGCGGCCACGGAGGCGCTGCGCGGTCGCGTCGGCGATATCGATCAATATAACGTCAAAAGCACGACGAACGTGAATTTCGACACCGGCAAGGCGGTGCTCTCTTCCGAGGCGAAGAACGACCTCTGCACCACGGCGACCACCGCCGAGGCGATGGATAACGCGCTGCTGCTGGTCGTGGGCTATACCGATTCCACGGGAAGCCAGG
This sequence comes from Sphingomonas sp., assembly GCA_035538935.1. Lineage (GTDB taxonomy): Bacteria > Pseudomonadota > Alphaproteobacteria > Sphingomonadales > Sphingomonadaceae > Sphingomonas. The sequence goes on along the minus strand of DATLJH010000011.1, from coordinate 65,346 downwards.
AACTCAACCAGCGGCTGAGCGAAAAGCGTGCCGGCAACGTCGTCAATTATCTTCAGCAGGCCTGCGGCTGGAAGCCCTATCGCATGCTGACCCCGACCGGGATGTCCGAAGCGGACCCGGCGGCGAGCAACGATACCGCCGCCGGCAAGGCGCAGAATCGCCGTGTCGCGGTGAATATCCTGGTCAGCAAGGGCCTCGACGGTCTGTGAGACACGCGCGGGGTGGGCTTTGGCCCACCCCCGAAGCGTGCCTGGCGAGCTTGCTCGTTCTCTCCCGCGGGGAGAGGAATAATTATCAACCATTCGGTTGACTAATATCGCCGTATCTCTACATTCAACCATATGGTTGAACAACGACTCGATGCCACCTTCGCCGCCCTCGCCGATCCGACGCGGCGGGGGATGCTGGCGCGTCTTGCGCTGGGCGAACGCAGCGTCGGCGAGCTGGCGGCGCCCTATACGATGAGCCTCGCTGGGGCGTCGAAGCATGTCGGCGTGCTCGAACGCGCCGGGCTGGTCGAGCGGCGGCGGGTGGGACGGCAGCATCTGTGCCGGCTCAAGCCCGAGCGGCTGGCCGAGGCGGATCGGTGGCTCCGGCAATGGGAGCGGTTCTGGACGGCGAGCCTCGACCGGCTCGAGGCGATGCTCGCCGAGGAGAACGGCAAATGACCGATCCGGCGGTCCTGACGGTGCGGCGCGCGTTTGCGGCATCGCCCGAGCGGGTGTTCGATGCGTGGCTCGATCCTGCGCGGGCGCGGCGCTTCCTGTTCGCGACGCCCGATGGCGACATGACGGCGGTGGAGATCGATGCGCGGGTCGGCGGCGAGGCGCTGATCGTCGAGCGGCGGCCGGCGGGCGAGGCGCGGCATCGGCTGCGCTACGAGGCGATCGAGCCGCCGCATCGGCTGGTCTTCCTGTTTGCGGCCGATCCGGCGGCGGAGGGCGAATGGACGCGAGTGACGATCGAGATCACGGCGGCGGGCGCGGGCTGCGTGCTCACCTTGACCCATGAGATGGACCCCGCGTGGGCCGAATACGAAGCGCGGACCCGCGAGGGCTGGACGATGATCCTCGCCAGCCTCGCCGATGTGGTGGAGACGGACGATGGATGACCTGAACTCGGACGATCAGGGCGGGATGCTGCGCTTCGAGCGGCTGCTCGACGCGCCGGTGGAGACAGTGTGGGCGTGGCTGACCGAGCCGGAGAAGCGCGCGCGCTGGTTTGCGGGCGGGCCGATGGACTTGCGCGAGGGCGGCGCGGTCGAACTCGTGTTCGATCACGACAATCTGTCCGACGGCGACGTGCCCTATCCCGAGGCCTATGCAAAGTGGAAGGGCGCCACCTCGCCCGAGACGGTGGTGGCGATCGATCCGCCGCGGCTGCTGGCCTTCACCTGGGACAAGGGCGCGCACGGCGTGGCGCGGTTCGAGCTGACGCCAGAGGGCGAGAGGACGCGGCTGGTGCTGACGCATATTGGCATCGGTGACGCGGCGATGCGGCGCGGCACCGCGGGCGGCTGGGGCGCGCACCTCGCGGTGCTGGCGCGGCGGCTCGAGGGCGAGCCGGTGCCCGATTTCTGGGCGCTGCACGCGGAGGCGGAGCGGGCGGCGGCAGCGGGGATGTGAGTCGCTCATTCCTCTCCCATTGGGAGAGGAGAGCGGAGGTTGCCGCGCCAGCGGCTAGCGGAGCTTGGTGAGGGTGCCATGCTCCAATCGGTTCGCCCTCACCAACGGCGACTAGAGCAACGTGCCTTAAATCAGACCGTTCGTCCCCGGACTTGATCCGGGGTTGTCGAAGCACCGTCCTTTTCCGCCGTGGGAAAGAAGAACGACCCTTCGACAAGCTCAGGGCGAACGGCGGTGGGTCAGATTAAACGCCCGTTGCTCTAGCGAGCACGCCCGCAAGTCTCCGTATCCTCTCCTGGCGGGAGAGGATTCTTCAAATCGCGCCGCTGAAGGTGTCGCATTGCGCCGGGTCGCCGGTTTGCAGGCCGCGGCGGAGCCAGGTCATGCGCTCGGCCGAGCTGCCGTGGGTGAAGCTGTCGGGAACGACGCGGCCCTGCGCCTCGCGCTGGAGGGTATCGTCGCCGATGGCGTTGGCAGCGGTCAGGCCTTCCTCGATGTCGCCGGGATCGAGCCGGTCGCGGTTCGCCGCGCCCCACACGCCCGCATAGCAATCGGCCTGGAGCTCGAGACGCACCGAGAGGCGATTGCCCTCGACCTCGCTCGACTGCGCCATCTGGCGCTGCACCTGATCCGACGTGCCGAGCAGATTCTGGATATGGTGGCCGAATTCGTGCGCGATCACGTAATCCTGCGCGAAATCGCCCTTGGCGCCGAAGCGGTTCTGGAGCTCGTCGAAGAAGCTGGTGTCGAGATAGATGCCCTGATCGCTGGGGCAGTAGAAGGGCCCCATCGCCGATTGCGCGGCGCCGCAGCCCGATTGGCCGTTGCCCGCGTAGAAGACGAGCTTGGGCGCCTGGAAGCGCTCGCCTGCCTTTTGGAAGATCGCCTGCCAGGTATTGTCGGCCGAGCTGAAGGCGTTGCACGCGACCCGGCTCGCGGCGTCGACCGAACAGGCCTGCTGTGCCGAGCTACCGCCGGCCCCGCCGCCCGGTTGCGCGGTCTGCGTCGTGGGCGCCTGGCCGCCGCCGCCGAGCAGGCCGCCGAGGCTGCCCAGATTGCCGAGCCCGCCGAACACCGCGAACAGGATCAGCACCACCGCGATCCCGCCGCAGCCGAACCGGCTGCCGATCAGCGGAAGCAGGCTGAACAGCAGCCCGCCACCGCCACCGCCGAATCCGCCGCCAAGGCCGCCCCGGCCGCGCTGGTCCTCGACATTGATGTCGGGATCGAAATCGTCGAGCCGCATCGGGCTGCCCCTCTCGTTGTGCCTGCCGTAATGAATGCGCGGAGACGCGCGCGGTTGCAATCCATGCTTGATCTTGTTGCAGTGCAGCGGCATTCCGGACGGCGATGGCCGATGCCCCACATCCGCGCCCGCGCCGCCAGGCGAAGGCGCTGCCGCTGCCCGATCAGGTGGCGCTGGTGCTGCAGGGCGGCGGCGCGCTCGGCAGCTATCAGGCGGGCGTGATCGACGGGCTCGCCGAGTCGGGAATCGAGATCGACTGGGTCGCGGGCATTTCGATCGGCGCGGTCAACGCCGCGATCGTCGCGGGCAACCCGCCCTCCGCCCGTGTCGAGCGGTTGCACGCCTTCTGGGACACGGTGACGAGCACGCTGCCGAGCTTTCCGATCCAGCCCAACGATCAGCTGCGCGAGTTCCTGCACGAATGGTCGGCGGGGTTCGTGCTCGCGGCCGGGGTGCCGGGGTTCTTCACGCCGCGCCCCGTGTCGCCCGCCTTTGCGGTGCCGGGGACGCCCGAGGCGCTGAGCTTCTACGATTCGGCGCCGCTCGAAAAAACGCTCGACGAGCTGGTCGACTGGGAGTTGCTCAATGACGGCCCGGTGCGGCTGTCGGTGGGCGCGGTCGATGTGCTGACGGGGAATTTCCACTATTTCGATACCGCCGTCGAGCGGCTCGACGCGCGGCACATCATGGCCTCGGGCGCGCTGCCGCCGGGACTGCCGCCGATCGAGATCGACGGGCGGCTGTGGTGGGACGGCGGGCTCGTCTCGAACACGCCGCTGGCGCATGTGCTCGACCACCAGACGCAGGAATTGCTGGTATTCCAGGTCGACCTGTTCGCCGCGGCGACCGAGCCGCCGCGCACGATCATGGACGTCGCCGCGCGCGAGAAGGAAATCCGCTTTTCGAGCCGGACGCGGCAGGTGACCGACGAGCTGATGCGCCTGCGCAAGGATCGCGAGGCGGTGCGCAAGGTGCTCGCCAAGCTGCCGGCCACGCTGCGCGACGACCCCGACGTCATGGCGCTCGCCGAACGATCGGCCGAGCAGCCGGTCAGCCTCGTCCACCTGATCTACCGCGCCAATGCCTGGGAAGGCGGGAGCCGCGATTTCGAATTCTCCGCGCGCACGATGCGCGAGCATTGGGATGCCGGTCATGCCGCCGTCAGCGAGACGATGGAGAATGCGCGGTTGGTGGCGGAGAATATTCTGGACGGGCGCACCGCCGCCTTCGACCTCACCAAGCGATGACCGGTTGCTTTCCACCGTTCGTGCTGAGCTTGTCGAAGCACCGTTCTTCTTCGCGGCGGAGAAAAAGCGGCCCTTCGACAAGCTCAGGGCGAACGGGATAGTTCGATAGCCAAGGAGACTGAAACCATGTTCCTCAAGGGCAAGACCGCCATCGTCACCGGCTCCACCTCGGGGATCGGGCTCGCTTATGCGCAGGCGCTGGCCGCCGAGGGCGCGTACGTGATGATCAACGGCTTCGGCGACGCGGCGGACATCGAGAAGGAGCGCGCCGCGCTCGAAAAGACGAGCGGCAAGGCGCTTTACGACGCGGCCGACATGACCAGGCCCGATCAGATCGAGGCGATGGTCAAGCGCTGCCATGACGAGCTGGGCGGACCCGACATCGTCATCGCCAATGCCGGCATCCAGCACGTCGCCAGAATCGAGGATTTTCCGCCGGAGAAGTTCGAGGCGATCATCAAGATCAACATGACCTCGGCCTGGTATCTGTATCGCGCGGCGGTGCCGTTCATGAAGGCGAAGAAATGGGGGCGGGTGATCTCCACCGCCTCGGCGCATTCGCTGGTCGCGAGCCCCAACAAGACCGCCTATGTCATGGCCAAGCACGGCATTGCCGGGCTCACCAAGACGCTCGCGCTCGAGGTCGCGACCGACGGGATCACCGTCAATTGCATCTCGCCGGGCTATGTGTGGACGCCGCTGGTCGAGAAGCAGATCCCCGACACCATGGCCTCGCGCGGGCTGACGCGCGAGCAGGTGCTCAACGACGTGCTGCTCGACGCGCAGCCGACCAAGGAATTCGTGACCTCCGAACAGGTGGCGGCGCTCGCGGTTTACCTCTGCCGCGACGAAGCGAAGTCGATTACGGGGGCCAATCTGTCGATGGACGGGGGCTGGACGGCGGCTTGAGGTTGCCCCCTCCCGCGCGGGAAAGGCCGAGCGAGGAGCCGATCGCCATTCCCGCGTTCCTGGGCTCCCCTTTGTTATAATTCGTTGGAACCTGCCGTTTGAAGGTCTTCCGATGGCGAAGAGCGGCGGTTTTGGCCCCGTTCTCGGTCATTAGAGCCAAAGCCACCAAGCTCAGAAAGCGGATGTTGTCCCTTTGCTGCTAAACGGCTGCAATACTGGACGCTGTGCGCCATCCAGAACTGTGGTTCTGAAAGCCACTTTTCCGGGCTGTCTGCTAACGGCGATTATTGTGTTCCGCGAATGCGATTCACGTCAATTGGTCAACACCGTCTAGCAGTTGCCTTCCACTCCATCAGCACATTCTCCAACGGACTTAACGTCTTTTCCTGCGCCTTCAACTGTGTTGCAAGCAGACAGAACCAACATCCCGCCAATTGCGAAAATTGTCAGAAGCTTTTTCATTCTCTCTCTCCAACGGCGAGGGCGAACAGCCCGCCACTGGAGACTACGGCTTTTCGCATCGATCGTTCCGCTGCGTCGACTCAACGCTAGCTGAAGCGTTCAAAATGATCGCCAGGCCGGGGAGAATGGCGGGGTGCACCTGCACCGTCGCAGTGCATTCTTGCGGCGGAGAACCGACAGGCGGCTGGCGGCCAGAACCGCCAACAAAGGTGCCCTCGAGTTCGCGGGATGACGGCGTCTCGTGAGGGAGGGTCGGGCCGCGGCCACGCTAATCGCGCGGCATCTCCGGCGCCGGCACGATCGTGGCGTCTGCCGCCTTTTCGGGGCGGATGTAAATCGACGACAGCGCGGGCAGTTCGCGCTTCAACTGCGTCTCGATCTCCTCGATCAGCGTTTCGGCGTCGCCCATGGCGAGCGCGTCGTCGAAATCGACGCTGATCGCGACGAACACCTCGTGCGGACCGGTGTGGATCGTGCGGACGTGGTTGACCGAGGAAACCGCGGGGTGGCGATCGACCACGCGGTGGACCGCGCGGATCACGTCGTTGTCGGCGCGCTCGCCGATCAGCAGCCCCTTCGATTCGCGCGCGAGCACGACCGCAACCGCGGCAAGGATCAGCCCGATCACGATCGAGGCGATGCCGTCGAGGCGTGGATCGCCGAAATGGTGGCTCGCCCACACGCCGATGCCGGCGACGATCAGCCCGGCGAGCGCGGCCGAATCCTCGAACAGGACGATGAAATTGGCCGGATTCTTGGAATGGCGCACCGCCGCCCACCAGCCCATCCGCCCCTTGCCCTCGACGAACTCGCGCAACGCGAGATACCAGGACGTGCCCTCCATCGCAAAGGCGACGCCGAGGACGATGTAGTTGAGCGTGGCGCTCGTCATCTCCTCGGGCTCGGCGATGTGGAGCCAGCCTTCGTAGATCGACACGCCCGATCCGATCGCGAAGATCAGGATCGCGACGACGAAGCTCCAGAAATAGAGCTCGCGGCCATAGCCGAAGGGGTGATCGTGATCGGCGGGCTTCTTCGCACGATGCTTGCCGTAGAGCAGTAGCACCTGATTGCCGCTGTCGACCACCGAATGGACACCCTCGGTGAGCATCGAGGACGAGCCCGAAATGCTGGCGGCGATAAACTTGGCGACCGCGATGCCGAGATTCGCGGCAAGGGCAACGAACAGAACGAGGTTCGATTCCTTGGCAGGCGGGGCAGGGTTTTCGGCCATCGCGTGCGTGGTGCCTGAGAATCGGGTGCGAGGGAAGCGGAGGATCTTCAAGCGCAATCGTTCGTCACCCCGGACTTGTTCCGGGGGCCGCCGCGCGACAAGCAATGACATCGCGATCCGATAGGCGGATGCCGGAACAAGTCCCGGCATGACGACGATGAGGCGCGCGCTCGCCAGCTCAATCCGCCCAGGCGGCGTCGTCGAGGTGGAGTTCGCAGGCGGGGCGCGAGCCCCAGTCGTCGATCTTCGCGCGGCCGGCGAGCCACAGGCGGCGGTGCGGGGGCGCGCCGAGCAGCGCCTGGCCGAGCGCGGTCTCGGCCTGGCGGAAGGCCATTGCCTTTAGGCTGGCGCCGTCGTCGCCCGACACGATGGCGCGGACGTGGCCGTTGCCGACAATGTCAGCTTTGATGATGCGTACCGGCCCGGCGGCGACGCGTGGTGCGGGCCAGCCCATGCCGTAGGGGCCGCCGCCGTCGAAGGCAGTGACGAGATCGGGGGTGAGGCCGCGCGGCGTGAGCAAGGCATCGACGAGGAGCGCGCGGTCGCCGAGCGATCGCGTCACCGCGTCGGCCAGCCGCTCCTCGAGGAAGTCGGCAAAGGCCTCGATCCTGTCGCCGGCGACCGTCAGCCCGGCGGCCATCGCGTGCCCGCCGCCCGCGACGAGCAGGCCGGAATCCTTGGCGGCAAGCACCGCCGCACCGAGATCGACGCCGGGGATCGAGCGGCCCGAGCCCTTGCCGATACCATCCTCGTCGAGCGCGATCACGATCGCGGGACGACCGGTTTTCTCCTTCAGCCGCCCGGCGACGATGCCGATCACGCCGGGATGCCAGCCGGCGCCTGCGACCACCGCGACCGCGCGATCGCCCTTGGAAGCGCACAGCGCCTCGGCGGCTTCCTGCACCCCGGCCTCGATCGCGCGGCGTTCCTCGTTGAGGTGGTCGAGCTCGGCGGCGATACGGCGCGCTTCTTGCCCGTCGCGCGTCGTGAGGAGGCGCACGCCGAGGTCCGAGCGCCCGACGCGGCCGCCGGCGTTGATGCGCGGGCCGAGCGCGAAGCCGAGATCGCTCGCGGTGGGCGCGCGGGTGAGGCGCGCGGCCTCGATCAGCGCGGCGAGGCCGATGTTGCGGCGCTTCGCCATGACCTTGAGGCCCTGGGCGACGAAGGCGCGGTTGAGGCCCTTCAATTGCGCGACATCGGCGACGGTGCCGAGCGCGACGATATCGAGCAGGTCGATCAGGCGCGGTTCGGCCATGCCGGTGAAGAAGCCGCGGGCGCGCAGCGTTCGGAGCAGCGCGGCACCGAGCAGGAAAGCGACGCCGACTGCTGCGAGGTGGCCATGCACCGCGCCCTCGGTCTCGTCGAGCCGATTGGGGTTGACCAGCGCATGCGCGACCGGGAGCGCGGCGGCACACTTGTGGTGGTCGACCACGATCACGTCGACGCCCGCGGCCTTCGCGATGTCGAGCGCCTCGAACGCCTGCGCGCCGCAATCGACGGTGACGATCAGCGACGCGCCTTCCTGCGCCAGCCGCACCAGCGCCTCGCCTGAGGGGCCGTAGCCTTCCATCAGGCGATCGGGGATGTAGGGCCGCGCCTCGACGCCGAGATCGCGCAAAAGCAGGATCATCAGCGCCGCCGAGGTGGCGCCGTCGACGTCGTAATCGCCGAAGATGGCGATTTGCTCACCCGCCTGGACGGCATCGGCGAGGCGCTCGGCGGCGCGGTCCATGTCGCGGAAGATCGACGGATCGGGCATGAAGGCGCGGATACTCGGCGTCTTGTGCGCGTCGATCGCCTCGCGCGGACACCCGCGCGCGAGCAGCAATTGCGTCACCAGATCGTCGGGCGCGAAGCCGGGATCGCGCGCGTCGGCCGCGAGCGACCGCCAGTGCCACGGCTGGCCGAGGATCGACGCGGCGATGTTGAGGACGGGGGTCACGCGTCCGTGGGTAGCCGATTGGCGGGGGACTTCAAGGTGGCCATTTGCCCATAGCGTCATGCCGGACTCGTTCCGGTATCCACCGTGCCGCGCACCAAGCGGCCGTGGCTCCTGCAGGTTGGTGGACCCCGGAACAAGTCCGGGGTGCCGGAATTTTGGCCCTTACATCCCCGCCTGCGCCAGCCAGCTCGCCTCGCGGAACCATTTGGTGATGATGTATTTGACGCCCTTCACCACGGGCATGCCTTCGTGGAGCGTGTTCTGGTTGGGCTTGCCGTCGGGCTGCATGTTGTTCCACGCGAGCAGCAGCCCGCGCTTCGGGGCGACGCGGATGCCGGCGGTGGGGAACCAGGTCGCGCCGCCTTCCTCGACGTCGTTCAGATAGATCATCGCGGTCCAGGTGCGCTGGCCGCCCTCCTTCTTCATGCGCTGCCAGTAATATTCGCTCTCGTGGAAATAATCGTGGTGCGCGCGGAACTGCTGGCCGGGGGCGTAGCGCTGGCCCTGCATCGTCTCGCCGTTCCGGTGCTCGATGCCGAGCAGGTCGGCGATCGCCTCGTCGATCGGGCGCACATCGGGCGACCAGCGGTTCATGTCGCAGCTTTCCGACGTGCGGAAGCCTTCGTCCGCGCGCTCGGAGAGCAGCGTCGAGGGGCGGCGGTTGGCGTCGATCATGCGGATCATCGCGTCGCATTGCGCAGGCGTCAGGAAATCCGGATGGAAGTAGAACTGGATGTCGTCGACCGCGGCCTTCCTGATCGCGGGATTGGCTTCGAGGCGCTGCGACACGTATTCGCCGACGCGCTTGCGCACCGGCACCTTGGCTTTGGGCAATCCGAACATGGCGGCCATCATTTGCGTGGTGGCTTTCGAAAAACAAGGCCCGGCGGTTCGTCATGGAACCGCCGGGCCGGTCGGGCGCGGGAGCTCGTGCGCCCTACCTCGTGCTACTTCACCAGAAGATGTCGTAGACCACGTCGACGACAACGCCGGTGCGGATGTCGACGAGCAGCGCGTCGTCGTAATAACGCACCCAGCGATACGGGCCGTAGGCCGGCGGCAGGCGGTAGTAATAGGGATCGTTGATCCAATAGCCCGAGCCGAACAGCAGCGAGTTCAACCGGAAGCCGATCGAGAAGCGGCGATAGCCGTAGCTCCAGCCGTGCGGCGCATAATAGCGCGGCAGGTGATAGGTCGACCGGTTGCGCGTACGCCAGTCGCGCCAGTTGTAGCGGCGGTCGTCGCGCCAGCGGCGATTGAACTCGACGCGATCGTGGAAGCGATCGCTGTTGCGGTAATGATCGTTCCAGTCTGCGCCGCTGCGATCCCAGCGATGCTGGCGCTCGCGACGTTCGCGATTCCAGCGGTCGCGGTCGTTGCGATCCCCGCGGTTCCACTGATGGTCGCGGTCGTTGCGATCCCTGCGATTCCACTGGTGCTCACGATCGTTGCGATCGCCACGGTTCCAGCGATGATCGCGGTCGTTGCGGTCGGTTCGCTGCTGATGCGTGCCGGTGCGCACCCGATCGGGGCGGTGTTGGGCGGTGGTGCGGTGATCCTGGCGAAAACGGTTGGGATCGACGCGCTGGATCGGCCGCGTGGTGCGGTGCTGGCGGTCGGGCCGAGCGACGCGTGCGGGCGCCGCGCGGTGCTCGGCACGGTGCGCCGGACGCGGGGCTGCGGCAGGACGCGCGGGACGCTCGACGCGGGCATTGCGATGGCCGCGGTCGTGGTCGCCACGGTCGTGCCGCTGCGCATTGGCGGCGACCGGCATCAGCACCGTCGAGAGCAAGGCTGCAAGAAGGGACAAACGCATGGTTACTTTCTCCACAGGCCGGCACGATGCCCGCCCGATCATGGATCAACCGTGCCACGGCACCGGTGAGCCGATGCTGAATTGGCGCGTCAGCTTTGGGAAAGGATCGGGCGGTCGGCGCGTCAGCGCGGCGGGGTGAGCGCGGGGACGCTGCGCGCGGCCTCGGCGGGTTCGATCCCCGGGCGCGCGCCGGCGGTGATCGTCTCGTCGCCCGCCAGCACGCGGCCCGCGCGCTGGATCGCCGCGACCAGCCGCGGATAGACGCCGCAGCGGCAGATGTTGGTGATCGCGGCCTTGATCTCGTCTTCGGAAGGGGCGGCGTTCTTCCCGAGCAGCACCGATGCGGCCATGATGATGCCGGGGATGCAGAAGCCGCATTGCGGCACGTTGGCGTCGATGAAGGCGAGCTGGAGCGGGTGATCGCGCTCGCGCGAGAGCCCTTCGATCGTGGTGACGAATGCGCCCTCGATCTCGCCGATCGTGACCTGGCACGCGCGCACCGCCTGCCCGTCCATATCGACCGTGCATGCGCCGCAATGCCCGGTGCCGCAGCCATATTTGGCGCCGGTGAGGTTGGAACCGTCGCGCAGCGCCCACAGGAGCGGGGTCTCGGGCGCCATGCGGTATTCGACCGGCTGGTTGTTGACGGTGAAGCGGGTCATGCGTTCTTCTTGGCACACGACGCGCGAAGCGGAAACGCCATGTTTCCGATTCGGCCGTTGTTTCGCCACGCGCGCGTGACGATCTGACCTTCATGACGCTTCCCACCCTGTTCATTCCGCACGGCGGCGGCCCCTGCTTCTTCATGGATCCGGCGGGCGGCCCGTCCGATCCGATGTGGCGGCCGATGGAATCCTATCTTGCCGGGCTGATCGCGAGTCTGCCCGAGCGGCCGCGCGCGATCCTGCTCGTCTCGGGCCATTGGGAAGCGCAGCGGCCGACGGTCCATCTGGGCGCACGGCCCGACCTGCTCTACGATTATTACGGCTTTCCCGAACATACCTATCATCTGCGCTGGGACGCGCCGGGCGCCCCCGAACTCGGCGCGCGCGTGACGCAGCTGCTCGGCGCAGCGGGCATCGAGACCGAGGAGGAGCGCGAACGCGGCTGGGACCACGGCGTGTTCGTGCCGATGAAGGTGATGCTGCCCGAGGCGGACATTCCCTTGCTCCAGCTCTCGCTGCGCGCCGATCTCGATCCCGCCGCGCATATCGCGATCGGCCGCGCGCTGGCGCCGCTGCGCGACGAGGGCGTGTTGATCATCGGATCGGGGATGAGCTTTCACAATTTGCGCGCTCGCGGCCCCGCGGTGACGCCGGTGGCGCGCGAATGGGATGCGGCATTGACCGCTGCCGTCACCGATCCCGACCCCGAGGCGCGCACTTGCCGCGTGATTGCATGGGACACGCTGCCGCACGCCCGCTTCGCGCATCCGCGCGAGGAGCATCTGCTGCCGCTGATGGTGGCGCTGGGTGCAGGACTCGACGACCCTGCGCGGCTTGATTTCGTCAGCGAGGTGCTGGGTTGGCAAGTCTCCGCCTACCGCTTCGGTTAGGCGTTAGACGTCAGTTCCGCCAACTCGTGTCGATGCGGTCGACGAGGCGGACCATCGCGTCGAAATCAGCCTTGCCGGCGCCGCCGGGGATCTGGACCTTGGAAAGGTCGCGCTGATGGACGGCGACGACTGCGTCCGGCACCTCGAGCGGGGTTCCCATCGAGCCGGTCGCGATCTGGATCTCGCACGCGCGCTGCAACGACCAATGCTTGATGAACGCTTCGGGCAGCGTGCGGCCCATCACCAGGATGCCGTGGTTCTTTAGGAACATCACGCGCTTGTCGCCGAGGTTCCGGATCAGCCGCTCGCCTTCTTCGGCCCGCACCGTCACGCCTTCGAAATCGTGATAGGCAATCTGGCCGATGAAGTTGCAGGCGTAGAAATTGACTGGCTTGAGGCCGCCTTCGACCGAGGAGACTGCCATGCCCGCAGTGGTGTGCGTGTGCATGATGCAATGTGCATCATCGAGGTGGCGGTGGAACACCGAATGCTGGGTGAAGCCGGCGAGGTTCACCGGAAAGGGCGAGTCGTCGAGCTTGTTGCCGTCCAGGTCGATCTTGACGAGGTTGGAGGCGGTGACTTCGCTGAAATGCAGCCCGAACGGGTTGATCAGGAACGCGCCGTCCTCGCCCGGCACCTTCAGCGTGATGTGGTTGTAGATCATCTCGGACCAGCCGAGCATGTCGAACACGCGATAGCACGCCGCGAGCTGCTGGCGCGCCTCCCATTCGGCGTCGCTCGCCTGAGCCTTGCGGATTGCCGTGGCCATCGGGACTCTCCTCGGGGTCGTTCTTTGCCGGCGAGTATCGCATGGCGCGCGGGGGCGGGCAATGATGGCGGGTGCGGCTCGGCGCGCGCCGTTAGCGGTCGAGGGGCCTGGCGGTCGGCGCGAACCTCGGTGCCGGCGCCGGCTGCACCACGCCGTCGCGCTCGATGAAGGCGCCGCGGGCGACGTTGTGCGGGTCGCCGGGGGCTTCGGTCCAGTCGAGCACAGGCACGACGCAGGCCTCGCGGTCGGCGAAGGCGGCGCACCATTGGTCACGGGTCCGGGTGGCGAAGCGCTCGGCGAGCGCGGTCTTGCGCGCGGGCCACAGCGCGCGGTCGAACTGCGCGTCCCATTCGGCGCCGTCGAGGCCCATCGCCGCGCGCAGCTCGGCGTAGAATTGCGGCTCGATCGCGCCGACCGCGATGAACCTGCCGTCGGCGCATTCATAGGTGTCGTAGAAGGGCGCGCCGCCATCGATGATGTTGGTGCCGCGTTCGCCCGGCCACCGGCCGGTGGCGCGGAAGCCCCACATCATGCTCATCAACAGCGCCGAGCCCTCGGTCATCGCGGCATCGACCACCAGGCCTTCGCCGGTGGCGCGCGCGTGCAGGAGGCCCGCGAGCATCCCGAAGGCGAGCATCATCGCGCCGCCGCCGAAATCGCCGACCAGGTTGATGGGCGGCACCGGCTTGTCGCCTGCGGGGCCGAGCGCGTGGAGCGTGCCCGAGACGGCGATATAGTCGATGTCGTGGCCGGGGTCTTGGGCGCGCGGCCCCGTCTGGCCCCAGCCGGTCATGCGGCCGTAGACGAGGCGGGGGGTGTCGGCGTGGAGCACGTCAGGGCCGAGGCCGAGCCGTTCCATCACGCCGGGGCGGAAGCCCTCGATCAGGCCGTCTGCGCTGTGCGCGAGGCTGCGGAGCTCGGCGATGCCCTCGGGCGACTTGAGATCGAGCGCGATCGTCTCGGCGCGGGCGCGCAGCAGCGGATCGCGGGGATCGCCGGGGGTGTCGGGGCGCTCGACGCGGATCACCTCGGCGCCGTGATCGGCGAGCATCATCCCGCAGAACGGCGCAGGGCCGATGCCCGCGATCTCGATGATGCGGATGCCGGTGAGGGGGAATGACGTCATCCGCATCGCCTTTCTTGGTCATCCCGGACTTGTTCCGGCATCCACGACGCCTCGCAATCGTCCAACCGTAAGTGTGCGGCACGGTGGCCCCCGGAACAAGTCCGGGGTGACGGGAAGGCTATACTGGTTTCAACGGCGGCGCGGGGCGGTCGAGCACCAGATCGGCGTCGGAGAAGCGGATCGGGGTGCGTACGCCGGGGATCGTCTCACCGTCGCGGTCGAGCGCGAGGGCCATATTGCGGTGGATCACCTGCGGGTCGGCGAAGGCCTCGGCGACCGTGTTGATCGGGCCGGCCGGAACGCCTTCTCCTTCCAGCCGCGCCAAAAGATCGTCGCGGGCGAACCGCTGCGTGGCCTCGATGATGCGTTCGGTGAGCGTCTCGCGGTTGGCGACGCGCGCGGGGTTGGTGGCGAAGCGCGGATCTTGCGCCAGGTCGTCGAGCCCGGCGACGGCGCAGAAGCGGCGGAACTGGGCGTCATTGCCAACCGCGAGGATGAACCAGCCGTCGGCGGTGGGGAAAGCGGCATAGGGCGCGATATTGGGATGCGCGTTGCCGAGGCGGGTGGGGGAGATGCCCGAGACCAGATAGTTCATCGCCTGGTTGGCGAGCACGCCCGTCATCACGTCGAGCAGCGCCATGTCGATATGCTGGCCCTTGCCAGTGCGTTCGCGCATCGCCAGTGCGGCCTGGATCGCGATCACCGCGTAGAGCCCGGTGAAGATGTCGGCAAAGGCGACGCCGATCTTCTGCGGTTCGCCTGCCGGGTCGCCGGTCAGGTCCATGATGCCGGACATGCCCTGGATGATGAAATCATAGCCGGCGCGGTGCGCGTAGGGGCCATCCTGCCCGAAGCCGGTGATCGAGCAATAGACGAGGCGCGGGTTTTCGGCCGCGAGACTGGCGTAGTCGAGGCCGTATTTGGCGAGGCCGCCGACCTTGAAGTTTTCGATGACGACATCGGCGTCGGCGATGAGGCGCTTGACCTCGGTCTGGCCCTCGGGGGTGCGGAAATCGACGACGACCGAGTGTTTGCCGCGGTTGGCGGCGTGGAAATAGGCGGCGTCTTGGGTGCCGTCGGGATTCTCGACGAAGGGCGGGCCCCATTTGCGGGTGTCGTCGCCGTTGGGACTTTCGACCTTGATCACCTCGGCGCCGAGATCGGCGAGCGTCTGGCCTGCCCAGGGGCCGGCGAGGATGCGCGCGAGCTCGACCACCTTGAGGCCGGCGAGGGGGGCGGGCTTAGCCAAGCTGTACCTCCCCGGCGAAGGCCGGGGTCCAGTTGGGAAGGCCGTGGTCAGTGCCCGCAGCGTGCTTCAACATCTGCTCCATAGCTGGACCCCGGCCTTCGCCGGGGAGGTGCTCGATTAGAAGGCCGCAATCCCCGTGATTGCCCGCCCCAAAATCAAGGCATGCACATCGTGTGCGCCTTCGTAGGTGTTGACCGTCTCGAGGTTCATCAGGTGGCGCATCACCTGATATTCGGCGGAGATGCCGTTGCCGCCGTGCATGTCGCGGGCGGCGCGGGCGACGTCGAGCGCCTTGCCGACATTGTTGCGCTTGACGATCGAGATCATCTCGGGGGCGAAGCGGCCTTCGTCCATCAGGCGACCGACGCGTAAAGAGGCCTGGAGGCCGAGCGCGATCTCGGTCTCCATGTCGGCGAGCTTCTTCTGGTAGAGCTGGTTGGCCGCGAGCGGCTTGCCGAACTGCTTGCGGTCGAGCCCGTATTGACGCGCGGCGTGAAAGCAGAATTCGGCGGCGCCCAGGCTGCCCCACGAAATGCCGTAGCGCGCGCGATTGAGGCAGCCGAACGGGCCCTTGAGCCCCTGCACCTCGGGCAGCAGCGCGTCCTCGCCGACCTCGACCTCGTCCATCATCACCATGCCGGTGATCGATGCGCGAAGCGAGAGCTTGCCCTCGATCTTGGGCGCCGACAGCCCCTTCATTCCCTTTTCGAGGATGAAGCCGCGGATGCCGCCGCCATGTTCGTCCGATTTGGCCCAGATGATGAAGACGTCGGCGATCGGCGAATTGCTGATCCAGGTCTTCGAGCCCGACAGAGAATAGCCGGTCGCGGTCTTCTTCGCGCAGGTCTTCATCCCCCCGGGGTCCGATCCGGCATCGGGCTCGGTGAGGCCGAAGGCGCCGATCCACTCGCCGGTCGCGAGCCTGGGCAGGTATTTCTGCTTCTGTGCTTCCGAGCCGTAGGCATGGATCGGGTACATCACGAGGCTCGACTGCACGCTCATCATCGAGCGATAGCCCGAATCGATCCGCTCGACCTCGCGCGCGACGAGGCCATAAGCGACATAGCTCGCGCCGACGCCGCCATATTCCGGCGGGATCGTCGGGCCGAGCAGGCCGAGCTCGCCCATCTCGCGGAAGATCTCGGGGTCGGTGGTCTCGTCGTTGAACGCGTCGATCACGCGCGGGGCGAGCTTGTCGGTCGCATAGGCGCGCGCGGTGTCGCGGATCATGCGTTCGTCGTCGGTGAGCTGGTCGTCGAGGAAGAAGGGGTCCGCCCAGTCGAAGGCTGCCATGCCGGCCATGAAGTTCTCCTTTGTGGCGTTCGATGGGGCCGAAGCGGGGCGTTTGTCCACCCCCGGCGCTTGGGGCACAAGCGGGGCCATGACCGACTCGATCCGCCCGCGCCGTAGCGCGCTGTTCCTCCCTGCCTCCAACCCGCGCGCGATCGACAAGGCCCGCGATCTGCCGTGCGACGTGGTGATCCTCGATCTGGAGGACGCGGTGGCGCCCGAGGCGAAGGCCGAGGCGCGGAAGGCGGCGGTCGCGGCGGCGCGCGACGGGTTCGGGCATCGCGCGCTGGTGGTGCGCGTCAACGCGCTCGGCACCGATTGGGGGGCGGACGATCTGGCGGCGATCGGATGCAGCGGCGTCGATGCGGTACTCGTGCCCAAGGTGGCGCGGGTGGAGGATGTCGCGCGGTATGACGAGGCACTGTCGGGCGTGCACGCCAAGACGCGGCTGTGGGCGATGATCGAGACGTGCCGCGCCTTTTCCGAGTTGCAGGCAATCGCCGACATGGCGGCGACGACGCGGCTGGCGGCGTTCGTGGTCGGCACCAACGATCTCGCGCTCGAGATGCGCGCGCGGCCGGCGGCGGATCGGGTAACGCTGCTGCCCTTCCTCACGGCTGCGGTGGCGGCGGCGCGCGCGGCGGGGATCGCGGTGCTCGACGGGGTGTGCAACGATTTTCGCGATCTCGATCGCGTCGCGGCGGAATGCGCGCAGGGCAGGGCGCTCGGCTTCGACGGCAAGAGCCTGATCCACCCCGCACAGATCGATGCCGCCAATGCGGCCTTCGCGCCCGATGCGGACGAGCTGGTGCAGGCACGCGCCGTCGTCGCCGCGTTCTCGCTGCCGGAGAATGCGGGCCGGGGCGCGATCCGGCTCGACGGGCGCATGGTCGAGCGGCTGCACCTTATCGAGGCCGAGCGCGTGCTGGCACTCGATGCGGCGATCGCGAAACGCCGCCGCTGACCCGATTGGTCTGTTGCGCCGACGACACATTGGCGAGGCATTGCGCCTTGTGGTCCATACCTGTGCAGAAATGTGTTGTGAACGTTATCAATCTCTGCTTTCATTAGGCTAACGCGCCGCGACTCGATCCGGCGTGCACGAGGGAGGTGGATGATGGGGACACGGAGCGAGGCGCTCCCGATCTAGCGGCGCAGGCGCCGCCGATACGGTACAGATTTTCGTAAAAATGAGAGCCGCCCGGCATGACCGAGGCGGGTGGCGCGGCGCGCATGTGCGGCCGCGACGAGGGGGTGCGTTTGAAAGTTCGGCCATTCCGGATTGCCATCGCGACGTTGCTGCTGGGGGCGGCGGTGCCGCTCGGCGCGCAGCAGGCGTCGGGGCCCGCGCCTGCGGCCGGCGTCGTCAGCGATGCCCGGGCGCGCGCGATGGCGCTGGTGGCCGAGATGACGCTCGACGAGAAACTGCTGCTCGTCCACAGCCTGTTCCCGCCCCAGACCAAGGCCGACCCCAAGGGTGAGCTGATCCCGTCGGCGGGGCATCTGCCGCCGATCGCGCGGCTCGGCATTCCGATCGTGCGCGAGAGCGACGCCAGCCTGGGCGTCGCCAACCAGGTCGAGCAGAGGAAGGGCGATGTCGCCACGGCGCTGCCTTCCGGCCTCGCGACCGCGGCCACCTTCGATCCCGAGATCGCGCGCGCGGGCGGGGCGATGATCGGCGCCGAGGCGCGCACCAAGCGCTTCAACGTGCTGCTCGCGGGCGGCGTCAATCTGACGCGCGATCCGTGGAATGGGCGCAATTTCGAATATCTGGGCGAGGATCCTCTGCTTGCCGGGCGGATGGCGGGCGCATCGATCGCGGGGGTGCAATCGAACCGCATCGTCTCGACGGTGAAGCATTTCGCGCTCAATTCGCAGGAAACCGGTCGGATGGTGCTCGACGCGCGGATCGACGAGGCGAGCTTGCGCGAGAGCGATCTGCTCGCGTTCGAGATCGCGATCGAACGGGGACGGCCGGGCTCGGTGATGTGCGCCTACAACAAGGTCAATGGCGACTGGGCGTGCGAGAATGATTTCCTGCTCAATCGGGTGCTCAAGGGAGATTGGGGGTATCAGGGCTGGGTGATGTCCGACTGGGGCGGGGTGCATTCGACCGTGAAGGCGGCGAACGCCGGGCTCGACCAGCAATCGGGGCAGGAACTCGATCACGCGATGTATTTCGGCGCGCCTCTCGAAAAAGCGGTGAAGAGCGGCGCGGTGCCGATGGCGCGGCTCGACGACATGGTGACGCGCATCCTGACCGGTCTGATCGAGAACGGCGTGCTCGACGCGCCCATGCCCGAGACGGCGCAGCCGATCGATTACGACCGCCACGCCGACGTCGCGCAACGCGATGCCGAGGCGGGGATCGTGCTGCTCAAGAACGAAGGCAACGTATTGCCGTTGGCGCAGACCGCGAAACGGATCGTGCTGATCGGCGGGCATGCCGACGTCGGCGTGCTCTCGGGCGGCGGATCGAGCCAGGTGCGCTCGGTGGGTGGCGCACCGGTCGAGATTCCGTTGACCGAGGGCGCGGCGGCGTCGTTCGCGCGCGTGACGTGGCACGCGTCGTCGCCGTTGAAGGCAATCCGCGCGCTCGCGCCCGATGCCGAGGTCGCCTATGTCGACGGCACCGACCCGGCAGCGGCCGCGAAAGCCGCCTCGGGCGCCGATGTGGCGATCGTGTTCGCGACGCAATGGACCACGGAGGCGGAGGACGCCGAGAACCTGTCGCTGCCGCACGATCAGGACGCGTTGATCGCGGCGGTGGCGAAGGCCAACCGCAACAGCATCGTCGTGCTGGAGACCGGCGGGCCGGTGCTGATGCCGTGGCTCGACCGGGTGCCCGCGGTGATCGAAGCCTGGTATCCGGGCCAGCGCGGCGGCGAGGCGATCGCGAACATCCTGTTCGGCAAGGTGAACCCGTCGGGGCATCTGCCGATTACCTTTCCGAAGGCCGCCGAACAGGCGCCACGCCCGGCGCCGGTGGGGCGCGACGTGCTGGCGGCGGCGGGCGACACGGCCGCCAATGCCGACAGCGACACCAAGGGCAAGGCGGTCAGCTTTCCGGTCGATTATGTCGAAGGCTCCGACGTCGGCTATCGCTGGTACGAAAAAACCGGGCGCACGCCCGCTTTCCCGTTCGGCTACGGGCTCAGCTACACCGATTTTGCCTATCGAAACCTCGAGGTGACGGGCGGCGACCAGCTGACCGTCAGCGTCGACGTCACCAACACTGGCAAGCGCGCGGGCGCGGACGTGCCGCAGCTCTATGTCGGCCATGGCGACACGCCGATGCGGCTCGCCGATTTCCGCCGCGTGACGCTCGCGGCCGGCGAGACGCGACGCGTGACCTTCGTCGCGGAGCCGCGCGTGCTCGCCGAATACGACATCGAACTACCCGGCTGGCGGATCGCCGGCGGCGCCTATCGCGTGACGGTGGGTCACGACGCCGCCGACCGCGCGCTCGCCGCCAGCGCAACGCTCAATCCCAGTAAAATGCGTCCATAAGTCAACGAAAAATGACAGGTTCGAGGAGGAAGACATGACCAACCGACAGGGGATCGTCGCCACGCTCTTGGCGACCACTGCGTTCGCCAGCCCGGCCTTCGCGCAGGCCACCGACACGCAGACGGCGCCCGAAACGCCCGTCGCCGCGGGCGCGCCGGCGAGCATCGACGACAGCCAGGACAATGCGATCGTCGTCACCGGCATCCGCGGATCGCAGGAGAAATCGGTCCAGCTCAAGCGCGAATCGGCGGCGATCGTCGATGCGATCTCGTCCGAGGATATCGGCAAGCTGCCCGACGTCACCGTGGTCGATGCGCTTCAGCGCATTTCGGGCGTGCAGATCAAGCGCGACGCGGGCGAGGGCTCGACGGTCAACATCCGCGGCCTGCCGCAGGTCATCACCTTGCTCAACGGCGAGCAATATCTGTCGCCGGCCAACCTCGGCAGCGCGCAGCCCAACCTCAACGACATCCCCGCGCAGCTGATGAACGCGGTCGTCGTCTACAAGTCGACCGACCTGCGCAATGCGCTGTCGGGCATTTCGGGCACGATCGACCTGCGCACCCGGCGCCCCTTCGATCTCAAGGACGGCCTGACGCTGTCGGGCACCGGCGAATATCAGCGCGGCCGCGACACCAAGCATAACGATTATCTGTTCAGCGGGCTGGCGAGCTGGCGCAAGGGCAATTTCGGCGTGCTCGCCTCGGCCGCGTACAGCAAGGCCAACCTCGGCAACAATTACGCCGGCATCTCGCAATCGGTGATCGGCAACAACGATTGGGGCGGGACCGACAACAACTGGGTCGCGCCGCACGGCTACGACACGTTCCATCGCGAGGTGGAGCGCGACCGCCTGGGCATTTCGGGCGCGGTGCAGTGGGAGATGGATCCCGGCATCACGCTGACCGGCGAGGTATTCTACACCAAGCTCGAGGAGCATAACCGCGCCGCGGGCATGAACATCTCGAACCGCTGGAACGGCGTCACCTGGACGACGCCGACCGACTTCGAGCAGACCAGCGTGGTCGGGGCGAACGGCATGCCCTGGCTCGCCGTCGACGAATATGATCTCGACGCCTGGTGGGTGAATTCGTTCAGCGTCAACCGCACGCTCAATTCACACTCGACCGACGTCAATCTGGAGCTCGCGGTCGATCGCGGCGGGCCGTTCACCTTCACCTTCCGCGGCGTTCACGCCGATGCCGACTATCGCAGCGTCAACGGGCAGGTGCAGGCGGACCTCAGCAACTGGCATTACGGCGCCGACCGCGACTTCACGCTGTTTCGCGACCCCAACGACCGCACCCGCGGCACCTTCTATCCGGCGGACATCGCGGCAATGTATCCGGGCCGCTACACCAACGACGTGGTCGGATCGAACGGCGGGCGCTACGTCGATCCGAATCCCTATGGGTACGGCGAGGATCCGCAGCTCCACATCGATATTTCGGGTCGCAACGTCATCTGGAGCGGGTTCGACACGCCGATTACGGGTGGGCTCGGCGCGGGCCACGGCCTCGCCGATTATATGGCGAACAAGGACAGCTACACGATCGCGGCCTATTCGTCCGAGGGCGACCAGCACAACAACTCGAACCTCACCGCTTTCCGCATGGACGGCGCCTATGATTTCGAGAAGGCGGGCGGCGCGTTGGGCGGGTTCCTCAAACGGATCGACGTCGGCGCGCGTGCGAGCAAGCGCCAGACCAGCATCGTCAGCTATCACCTGTTCTCGAACTTCTACGCCGGCAACGGCGCGGACAGCCCGGACGGCTGCGCCGCGCAGTGGAAGGCGATCGACGTGGTGATGAACAACCCGCAGTGCAGTGCGGGCGAGATGGTCTCCAACCCCGCCTTCGATCCGACCAAGCCGGTGAGCGCGGAGAATCCAGAGACGATCTTCCAAGGTTATACCGTCAACCGTCCGACCGCGATCGACGAGCACAACCCGGTCTATTTCCTCGACGATTTCGGCTCGGTGACGGAGGGCTTTCCCGGTATCTGGGTGGTCGATCCGCGCGCGTTCGACAACGAGCTCGATTTCCAGAAGGACGTGTTCGGCAACGCCTTCCCGTTCATCGTTCCGGGCAACACCTACGACGTCAATTTCTACGAAAAGAGCGCGTATGTGAACGCCGCGGTCGAGGCCGGAAACTTCAGCGGCAATATCGGCGTCAAGGCGATCTACACCAAGATCGGTGTGCGCGGGAACCTGACCGGCGAGACGGTGGCTTATGGTGACACCAACAAGGATGCGGGTGATTTCTTCGACGGCAATTCCTACTGGGATTTCCTGCCTGCGGCGAACCTCCAATATCAGTTCAACTACAATCTGAAGGTGCGTGCGTCTTATTCGAAGACGATGATTCCGCTCGATCTGGGCAGCTATGGCGGCGGGTTGACCATCAGCACCGCCGATTCGCCATCTTGCTCGGGTGGGGGCACCGAAACCGACGCGCCGTGCGGTGTGCGGCAGGTGACGGGTGCCAGTTCCGGCGGCAACCCACAGCTCAAGCCGTGGCGGTCCGACAACTACGATCTCGCGCTCGAATATTATTTCGGCCGCGCGTCGATGTTGAACGTCGGCCTCTTCAAGCTCGACATCAGCAGCTTCTTCAAGACCGAAACGATCAACGACGGTCGTTTCCCCGACGGCGACGGCGTGATCCGGCGCACGGTGCCCTATTCCCGCCCCGTCCAGGGCGAGGGCGGATCGTTGAAGGGGCTCGAGGCGGGCGCCAAGCTGGCGTTCAGCGACCTGCTGCCGGCGGGCGGCTTCCTGTCCAACTTCGGCATCGATGCGAACTATACCTATTCGGACAGCTCGCAGAATGCGTTGAACCTGGAAGGCAAGAAGCTGCCGTTCCCGGACAATTCGAAGCAGCAGATCAACGCGGCCCTGTGGTATCAGGACAACCATCTGCAGGCGCGCGTTGCCTGGAACTATCGTACACCGCGCTTGCAAAGCGTGTTCAACGGGATCCCAATCTATCAGGCGACGTCGCAATATGTCGACGTGAACGTGACGTACAACGTCAACGATCATTTCGCGATTTATGCCAACGGATCGAACGTGCTGGGCGAGATCGAGAAATACTATTTCCAGTTCGATTCGGACCACCGACAGCTGCACTCGCGCAACGAATTCGAGCCGCGCTATTCGGCGGGCGTGCGGGTCAAGTTCTGATCGGCTCCCACTCCTGGCCGGTGGCGCCCTCGCGCTGCCGGCCGGATTTTTCGGGAACCTGGGGCCGTTGCCGTTCGCCGGCGCAGGCCCTAGTCATTCGGTAAGGCCATGCACGACGATCCCAACCGCATTCGTTCGCTCGTCATCGTCGGCGGGGGTACGGCCGGCTGGATGGCGGCGGCCGCGCTCGCCAAGCATTTCCACAAGAGCGGGCTTCAGATCACGCTGATCGAATCGAGCGCGATCGGCACGATCGGCGTCGGCGAGGCGACGATCCCGACGCTCAGGCGCTTCTACGCCAAGCTCGGCATCAGCGACATGGAGGTGATGCGCGTCACCAACGCGACCGCCAAGCTCGGCATCATGTTCGAGAACTGGAAGCGCGAGGGCGAGCGCTTCCTCCATCCCTTCGGCCTCTACGGCCAGGATTACGGCGATGTCGGTTTCCACCATCTGTGGCTGAAGGCGCGCGCCGCGGGCGACGAGACGCCGATCTCCGATTATTCGCTCGGTGCCCGGCTCGCGATCGGGGAGCGGATGGCGCTGCCCCAGCCCAACCCGCCGACGCCGCTCGCGGTCTATGATTGGGCGCTTCACCTCGATGCCGGATTGTTCGCGCAATATCTGCGCACCTATGCCGAGGCGTCGGGCGTGACGCGGATCGACGCCAAGGTCGAGCAGGTGGAGACGGCGGAGGATCGGATCGTCGCGATCCGGCTCGACGACGGGCGGCGGGTCGCGGGCGATTTCTTCATCGACTGCACGGGCTTTCGCGCACTGCTGATCGGCGAGGCGCTGGGCGTCGGCTTCGAGGACTGGCGGCAATGGTTGCCGTGCGACGCGGCGATCGCGGTGCAGAGCGAGAACGCCGCGGGCGACCCGCCGCCCTATACGCGCGCGATCGCGAAGCCTGCGGGCTGGCAGTGGCGCATTCCGCTCCGGCATCGCGCGGGTAACGGCATCGTCTATTCGACCGAACATTGGTCCGACGACGAAGCGCAGGCGGTACTGATGGCGGACCTGCCCGGCGCGCCCGTCACCGAGCCGCGGCGCATCCCGTTCCGGTCGGGGCGGCGGACGCAGGCGTGGAAAGGCAATTGCGTCGCGATGGGGCTCGCCGCGGGGTTCCTCGAGCCGCTCGAATCGACGAGCATCGCGGTGATCGAGACCGCGATCGACCGGTTGAAGGAGCTGTTCCCCGACAAGCGCCTCAACCCCGCGCTCGCCGAAGAATTCAACGACGCCACAGCGCGCGAGATGGAGCGCGTGCGCGATTTCATCATCCTCCACTATCACCTCACCAGGCGCGACGACACGGCGTTCTGGCGGCATTGCGCGACGATGGAGGTGCCGCCGACGCTCCGGCGCAAGATCGACCTGTGGGACGCGCGCGGCGAGTTCATCCGCTATCGCTGGGAGATGTTTCACCCGGCGAGCTGGGTGGCGATGTATACCGGCTTCGATCGGGTTCCCGACGCGATCAACCCGGCGGTCGATGGCGCCGATGCCGAGACGGTGCGCCAGGCGATGGCGAAAATGCGCGCGAGCGTTGCCGATACCGTGGCGCGCACGCCGAGCCACGCCCAGTTTCTCGCAGCGATCCCGCGATGAGCGCGCCCGGCCCGATCCGGCGGATCTGCGTCGTCGGCGGCGGCACCGCGGGATGGATCGCGGCGGCGCTGCTCGCGCATCACTATCGCGGCGTGATCGCGGTCGATCTCGTCGAATCGGACGATATCGGCACGGTGGGAGTCGGCGAGAGCACGATCCCGCCCTTCATGCAGATGCTCCACGGGTTGGGCATCAGCGAGAGCGATTTCGTCCAGGCGACGCAGGCGAGCTTCAAGCTGGGCATCGGCTTCGAGGACTGGCGGACGATCGGTCACCGTTATTTCCACCCCTTCGGCACGATCGGCCAGACCGCCGACCCGCGCGATTTCTACCAGGCATGGTTGCGCGCCGGCGCCGAGGGAGAGGTGCCGCCGCTGCTCGCCTTCGCGCCCGCCTGCGTGATGGCGGAGGCGGGCAAGTTCATGCTGCCCTTCAAGGCGCAGCAGACGCCGATTGCGGGCGCCGCCTATGCGCTCCACGTCGACGCCAAGCGCGTCGCGCGCTTCCTGCGCGGCTTCGCCGAGGAACGCGGCGTGACCCGCACCGAAGGCATCGTCACCGAGGTCGCGACCCGGCCCGACGGCTTCGTCGAACGCGTCATCCTGAAGGACGGGCGCTCGATCGCCGCCGATTTCTTCATCGACTGCTCGGGCTTTCGCGCGCTGCTGATCGGCAAAACGCTGGGCGTCGGCTATCGCGACTGGTCGCACTGGCTGCTGTGCGACCGCGCGGTCGCGGTGCAGACCGAGAATGTCGGGCCGCCGCCACCCTACACGCTCGCGGCCGCGCAGTCCGCGGGATGGCGCTGGCGCATCCCGCTCCAGCATCGCACCGGCAACGGCCATGTCTATTCGAGCGCACACATGAGCGAGGACGAGGCGACCGCTTTGCTGCTCGATCAGGTGGTGGGCGAGACCGTGACCGATCCGCTGCCGCTGAGGTTCACGAGCGGCGTTCGCGACAAGGTGTGGGACAGGAACGTGCTGGCGCTGGGGCTCGCCTCGGGGTTCATCGAGCCGCTCGAATCGACCGCGATCCACCTCGTCTATCGCGGCATGGATTATTTCTTCCGCTTCCTGCCCGATGCCGATTGCGCGCCCGAGCTCGCTGGCGAATATAACCGCCGGATGATCGCCGATTACGAGGAGATCCGCGATTTCGTCATCCTGCATTATTGCCTGACCGAGCGGCGCGACACCGACTTCTGGCGCGCCTGTGGCGAGATGGAGCTGCCCGAATCGCTCGCGCGCAGGATCGCGTTGTTCCGCGTCAACGGCACCATGCCGGAACATGTCGACGAGCTGTTCCGCCCGGTGAGCTGGCAATCGGTGATGGACGGCATGGGGGTGCGGCCGCGGCGGCATCATCCCGCGATCGATCGCCTCGCGACGGACGATCTCGGCCGCGAGCTCGGCGCGATGGCGGATGCGCTGGCGCATGTGGTGCGCACGCTGCCTGATCATGCCGAGTTTATCGCTAGGCATTGCCCCGCCCCCGCGCCATAGGCGGCGGGTAATTCAGGAACCTCGATGGCCCGTTCGTCCCGCCAGTCCGTCACCATTCGCCATGTCGCCGCCGAGGCCGGAGTGTCGCTCCAGACGGTGTCGCGCGTCGTCAACAACGAGCCCAACGTGCGCCCGCAGGTGCGCGAGCGCGTGATGGAGGCAGTGAAGAAGCTGGGCTACGTCCCCAGCCTCGCCGCGCGGCGGATGGGCGGGTCGCGATCGTACCTGATCCTCGCCCTCAACGATCGTGATCGCACGATCGAGGGCTGGCAATTGGGGCAGGGGTCGGACTGGATCGATCAGATGCTCTACGGCGGCATGCTGGCGTGCGCCGAGCGCGGCTATCGCATGATCTTCGAGCTGATCGACACGCATTCCGCGCATGTCGAGCGCGAGGTCAACGCCGCGCTCTCCTCGCTGCGTCCCGACGGCGTGATCCTGACGCCGCCGCATTCGGATAACCCCGCGATCATCGACCTGCTCGTCAAGCAGCACATGCCGTTTGCTCGGATCGGTTCGGACGACGCCAGCGCCGGCTTCGCGATCCGCATGGACGACGGCGCCGCAGCGCAAGCGGCGACCGAGCATCTGATCGGGCTCGGCCACCGGCGGATCGGTTTCATCGCCGGCAGCGAGGAATATCGGCTCAGCGGCGCGCGCACCGACGGCTATCGCGCGGCGATGGCGGCGGCGGGGCTGCCAGTCGCCGAGGGCCTGGTCCAGCCCGGCGATTTCAGCTTCGAATCGGGCGAAGCGGCGATGCGGGCCTATCTGGCGCTGCCCGAGCCCGTCACCGCGGTGATCGCCAGCAGTGAGCAGATGGCGCTGGGCGCGCTCCACGTCGCGCGCGACCGCGGCGTCGACATGCCGGCCGAGCTGTCGCTGGTGAGTTTCGACGATACCCCCGCGGTGCGCTTCTCGGTGCCGCCGCTGACTGCTATCACCCAGCCGATCGCGCCGATGACGGCGAAGGCGGCCGAACTGCTGATCGACGCCGCGAGCGGCAAGGAGAGCGAACCTGGCGTCCACGTCATCCCCTTCGCGCTCGCCGTCCGCCGCTCCAGTGCCGCGCCCGGAGGCTGAGGGACGGCGCTCCTGGCGCTTCCTCGCGCTCTACGCGATCGCCAATGCGGGCGGTGTCACCGCATTCCTGCCGCTGCTGACACTGCTGTTGCCGCTCAAGGTGCATGCGATCGCCGGGGAAGACCGGCTGACGACGCTGACCTTGTGTGCGCTCGCGGGCGCGGTGGCGGCCAGCCTTTCCAACATCCTGTTCGGCGCGCTCAGCGACCGCAGCTTCGCAAAGCGCCGCAACCGCCGCGGCTGGATCGCTGGCGGACTGGCGGCGACGGTCGCGAGTTATCCGTTGCTCCACTGGGCGGCGACGCCCGCCGAGATCGTGCTGGCGGTGCTTGCCTTCCAGGCGGCGGTGAACATGTTGCTCGCGCCACTCTATACGATGATGGCGGACGAGGTGCCCGACAGCCAGAAAGGGATTGCCGGCGGTCTGCTGACGCTCGGCAACCCGATCGGATCGGCGCTGGCGGCGGTGCTGGTCGCGACCAGGCTGGGCGAGGGCGGGCGCTTTGTGCTGCTGTGCGGCTTCGTCGCCGCGTGCGTCATGCCGATCCTGTTCGTCCGCGCGCGCCCTGCCGATACGACCACGCCGCCGGCGCCCGCGCGCGCGATCCGGCGCGGCGATCTCGCGCTCACCTGGGGCTCGCGGCTGCTGGTGCAGCTCGCGGGCAATGTGCTCTTCACCTACCTGCTGTTCTATTTCGAGAGCGTCGTGCCGCAGGAAGACCCCGCCGTGCTCGCGCCGCGCGTCGGGCATCTGACGACGATCGTCTTCCTCGTCTCGATCCCCGTCGCGCTGGCGATCGGCCGCGCCTCGGACCGGCTCGGCGCGCGCAAGCCGTTCCTGATGCTCGCCGCATCCGTGACCGCGATCGGCCTCGTCGTGATGGCGCTGCTGCCCGACTGGACGAGCGCGGTGCTGGGCTATGCGCTCTACGCGATCGGCACCGCGATCTTTCTGGGGCTGCATTCGGCCTATGCGATGCAGATCCTGCCGTCGCCCGCGCATCGCGGGCGCGATCTGGGCATTCTCAACCTCACCAACACGCTACCCGCTTTTCTCGGCCCGTCGCTCACCTGGGCGCTGGCGACGACCGAGCGCTTCACGCCTGCGCTGCTGACGCTGGCGGTGCTGACGCTGCTCGGCGGCGCGCTGGTGCTGCTGGTGCGCAGCGAGCGGTGACGCCTTCCCGTCCGTTTCGAGCGTAGTCGAGAAACGATAGCCCGGCGCTGGCGCTTCTCGACTCCGCTCGAAGCGAACGGAAACATCACCCCCGCTCGGGCTCCCCGTCCACCAGCCGCGGCAGGCCGAGCGGGTTGCCGTGCTTGACCGCCCTGGGCAACAGCGCGTCGGGCAGATCCTGATAGCAGACGGGGCGCAGGAAGCGCTCGATCGCCGCGGTGCCGACCGAGGTCGTGCGCGAATCGGACGTGGCGGGGAAGGGGCCGCCGTGCACCATCGCGTAGGAGACCTCGACGCCCGTCGGCCAGCCGTTGGCGAGGATGCGGCCGGCCTTGCGCTCGAGGATCGGCAGCAGCACGCGCGCGTCCTCGACATCCTCGTCGTCGAGCTGGAGCGTGGCGGTGAGCTGGCCTTCCAGACCTTCCAGAACCTGGCGAACCTCGTCCATGTCGGTGCAGCGGATGATGATGGAGGCGGCACCGAATACTTCATGCGCCAGATCGGGATTGGCGATGAAGGCCGCGCCGGTGGTGCCGAACAGGGCGGCGCGGCCGCGGTTGCAGCCGGTGCCCTCGGCGCCGCGCGCGAGCGTTTCGACATCGGACTGGCCGGTGAGGAGCTCGACGCCCTTGTCGTAATTGGCGTGGATGCCGCCGGTGAGCATGACCTGCGGCTGCGCCTCGGCGAGCGCATCGGCGGCGGTCGCCGCGAAGGCGTCGAGATCGGGGCCGTCGAGGCCGATCGCGATGCCGGGATTGGTGCAGAACTGGCCCGAGCCGAGCGTCAGCGAGCCGACATAGGTCTTGGCGAGCGCCTCGCCGCGCGATGCGAGCGCGTGGGGCATGAGCAGCACCGGGTTGATGCTCGACATCTCGGCATAGACCGGGATCGGCTCGGGTCGGCTCTGTGCGATCTGCACCAGCGCGAGGCCGCCGCCGCGCGAGCCGGTGAAGCCCACCGCCTTGATCCGCGGATCGCGCACCAGCGCGCCGCCGAGCTCGTTCGAGGTTCCCTGGACGAGCGAGAACACGCCCTCGGGCAGGCCGCACTTCTTCACCGCCGCCTGGATCGCGCGGGCGACCAGCACCGAGGTGCCCGGATGCGCGGGGTGGCCCTTGCAGACGACCGGGCAGCCCGCGGCGAGCGCCGAGGCGGTGTCGCCGCCGGCGACCGAGAAAGCGAGCGGGAAGTTCGACGCGCCGAACACCGCCACCGGGCCCACTGCGATGCGGCGCTGGCGCAGGTCCGCGCGCGGCAAGGGCTTGCGGTCGGGCAGCGCGTTGTCGACCACCACATCGGCCCAGCGGCCCTGGCGCAGGAGCTTGGCGAAGAGGCGGAGCTGGCCGGTGGTGCGGCCGCGCTCGCCGGTCAGGCGCGCCTCGGGAAGGCCGCTTTCGGCCATCGCGCGCTGGACGAGTCCGTCGACGGCCTCGATCTCGTCGGCGATCGTATCGAGGAAAGCGGCGCGGGCGTCGGGATCGAGTTCGCGGAAGGTATCGAACGCTTCATCGGCGAGGCGGCAGGCCTCGGCCACGTCGTCGAGCGAGGAGACCGCGAAATCGGTGTCGAGCGCCTCGTTGGTCGCGGGGTCGATCGCGCGGAAGGTTTCCTCACGCGTTACCGCGCGCGCGCCGATCGGAAAGCTGCCGTCCATGAGTCGTTCTCCTCGTTCCTATTGTCCGACAAGTAGCTGGTGTCTCGCGCCCCAATGACAAGGGAGCGATACCAATGGCAACCGCTTGCTGCACGAAATGCCGCATTTTATTGGACGATCGCTGATCGGAACTCGTTCGCCCTCACCCTTCCCACTCGCCTTCAGCTCGCGGGCCCCTTCCCTCTCCCGGCGGGAGAGGGAGGGAGGCGCGAAGCGCCGGAAGGGTGAGGGTGATCAGAAATCTCCCTAGCCCGGGAAACGCAACCCAATCCACAGCGTCCGGGGCGTGCCGAGATCGATCGAGCCGCCGTCGTTGCGGGTAATGACGGTTTCGTCGAACAGATTCTCGGCGCGGGCGACGACGCGCAGGCGCCGGGTGAGCGGGAGGCTGGCGACCGCATCGACCGTCAGCGCGTCGGGGAGCACGTCGGTCTCCAGATCGTCCTCATATTGCTTGCCGATATAGCGGAGCGTTGCGGAGAGGCGCGGGCCGCCGTCGGGCGCCCAGGCCAGCGTACCGCTGGCGGCGTGGCGCGGGCTCTGCGCGGGATCGAAGCCGTCGAGCGCGGCGGAGGCGCCCGAAGCGCGGACCTTGCTATCGCTATAGGCATAGGCGGCGGACAGATCGAACGCGCCCAGCCGCGCAGATGCGGTGAGCTCGACGCCCTTGGCGACGATCGCATCGACGTTGCGGCGCTGGCGCAGATTCTCGGCGATCGTGACGTTGGCGACGGCGTTGTCGAGGCGGTTCCAGAAGGCGGTGACGCCGAGGCGCACACCCGCGAGCGGCGTCACGTCCATGCCCGCCTCGACCCCCTTGAGCCGCTCGACATCGAGCGCGGCATTGGCCTGGGTGAGCACCGGAAAGACCATATAGGGCCGATACAGCTCGTTGAGCGTCGGCATGCGGAAGCCGGTATAGCCCGCGGCGCGCAACGCGACGCCTTCGCTGGCATGGAAGAGTGCGCCGACACGGCCCGTCGCCTCGACCCCGTCGCGGTCGGCGAAGCGATCGTCGGCGGTGACCGTGCCCGTCGCGGAATCGATCTCGTGGTAGAAGCCGTCGCGGATCGTCCACCGGTCGAGCCGCGCGCCGCCGGTGAGGACGACCCGGCCGAGGGTCCAGTCATCCTCGACGAAGGCGCCGATAGTAGTGGCATTGCCGCCGGCGTTGCGGTGCGCGGTCGCGAGGCCGGTCATCGCGCTGTATGGATCTTCGTAGAGCTCGCCCGCGGCGCGGCGGATGTCGGCGCCGATGCGCAGCACGTGATCGGCGCCCACCGGCGGGCGCAGCTCGATCTTGCCGCCGAGCCCGGTCGAGGGCGTGTTGCGCTGATCGAGCACGAGCTTGTGGCTCGACGCGCTGATGACCTTGTTGGTGAAGTTGCGCGTCTGGACGTAGGCGAGTGCGTCGACCTGCCAGTTCCCCCGATGGACGAGGCGGATGCTGGCGTCACTGGCGTCGGAGGAACTGTCGGCGCCGGCGAAGCGCAGGGTACGGTCGTCGCGATAGACGATCGCGCGCGCCTGCACCTCGGTCTCGGCGTCGATCGGCGCGACCGCGCGGAGCGAGGCGGACCAATCCTCGTAGCGCGCCCGCACGTCGGCGGGGCCGCGCTGATCCGCGGGCGTGGTGTAGAAGCCGTCGCCGCGATCGTAATTGGCGCCGATCGAGACATAGCCGTCGCCGAGATCGGGTGAGACGCTCGCCGAAGCCATCAGCGAATCGCGGCTGCCGGTGAACAGACTCGCTTCGTAGGGCGGCAGCTCGTCGCGCGTGGCGCTGGCGAGCTCGATCGTGCCTGCCACCGCACCCGCGCCGAACGGTCCCGACCCGCCGCCGCGGGTGATCCGCACCAGCGACAGGCGATCGGGCACCAGTGCGTTGAAGGGCACGTAGCCGAAGAACGGATCGGCTTGCGGCACGCCGTCGAGCAGCACGAGCGCGCGGCTGGTGGCGTTGCCGCCGAGCGCGCGCAGCGTCACCCCTTGCGCGGTCGGATTGGCCGAGCGGCTGTCCGACCGACGGAATTGCTGCACGCCCGCGACATCGGCGAGCACGTCCTCGAACCGGCCGCTGGCGTCGCCCGTCAACCGATCGCGATCGATCGTCACCGAGCCGTAGGCGGGCGTGCCGGGCGGCAGCGGCAGGCTCTCGCCGATGACGACGATGTCGGGCGCGTCGATAGTCTGGGCGCGTGCGGCCGCGGGTAGAGCCAAGGCAAGCAGCGGCAGAGTGGAGAGGGCAGGGCGCAACGAACGGCTCCGGCGGCGAAGGGGTGCGGCCCGCCTAGCCAGTCGCCGCGTTCGCGAACAGGCCTAGCCGCGCAATTTCTCGATCGTCGCGGCGATCCGGCGCGTTCGCGTCTCTGGCTTCTTCGCGCTTTCGACCGCTTCGGCAGCCTCGCGCTGGTTGGTGTAGCTCAGCGCATCCCACGCTGCCTCCAGTCGCGCTTCGCGGAGGGCGGCAGCGAGCTCGCCGGGCGGCGTCACCGTGCGCGGGGCGGTGTCGAGCGTCAGCGTCACCTCGATCGTATCGCCGGCCGCGACCCCCGCCGCTTCGCGATTGCTCATGCGCAGCGGCACGAAGGTAACGCCGCCCATGATCGCGATCGTGCTGCGATACGAGTAGCCGTTGATCGTGACGACGACGGGCGGCCGCGCCTTGCCGAACACCGCGCGCGGATCGAACGGCACGACGATCGTAAACTCGTCGTCGAGCGCCAGGGCGAAGGTGCGCGAGGGCGGCGTGTCGATCACAAGCTCCTCCCGATCAGCTCCTTCATGATCTCGTTCGTGCCGCCGTAGATGCGCGTCACCCGCGCCGCGCGCCAGCTTCGCGCGATCGGATATTCGTTCATATAGCCCGCGCCGCCGTGGAGCTGGAGGCACTTGTCCATCACCTCCCATTGCAGCTCGGTGTGCCACAATTTGGCGGCCGCGCCCTCGGTGGCGGTGAGCTCCTTGGCGAGATGGCGTTTCAAGGCCCAGTCGAGATGCGCCCAGCCGACCTGAAGCTTGGCGGCGAGATCGGCGAGCACGAAGCGCGTGTTCTGGAAATCGAACACCATGCCGGCAAACGCCTTGCGCGATTTGGTGAACTCAACCGTCTCGTCGAACGCCTTCTGCGCACTGGATTGCGCGCCGATCGCGATCGACAGGCGCTCCTGCGGCAGCTGGCTCATCAGGTAGACGAAGCCCTTGCCCTCCTCGCCGAGGCAATTGGTGATCGGCACGCGCACGTCGTCGAAGAACAGCTCGGACGTGTCGGCGGCGTCCTGCCCGATCTTGTCGAGCTTGCGGCCGCGGCGGAAATCCTCGCGGTCGGCCTCGACGAGGATGATCGACATGCCCTTCCACGCAGGGGTCGCGTGGGGATCGGTCTTGGCGACGACCAGCACCAGATCGGCATTCTGCCCGTTGGTAATGTAGGTCTTCGAACCGTTGACGACATAATGATTGCCGTCCTTCCTCGCGGACGTGCGGATCGCCTGGAGGTCGGAGCCGGTGCCGGGCTCGGTCATCGCGATCGCGGTGATCGTCTCGCCCGAGACCAGGCGGGGAAGCCACTCCTGCTTCTGCTCCTCGGAACCGTAGGCGACGATATAATCGCACACGATATCCGACTGGAGGCCGAAGCCCGCGGGGACGCCGGCATAGCTCAGTTCCTCGCCGACGATCGCATTGTAGCCGAAATCGAGGCCGAGCCCGCCATAGGCTTCGGGCACCGTGGGGCAGAGCATGCCGATTTCGCCGGCCTTGCGCCAGAAATCCTTGGGGACGAGGCGGTCGGCTTCCCATTGGGCGACGTTGGGGACGCCTTCTTTTTGCAGGAACGCGCGGACGGTGCGTCGGAAAGCGTCGTGGTCGGCCGTATAGACAGAGCGGCCGGGAACGTCGTCGGGGGCCATATCAGTCCTCTCCTGCAACCTTTCGGGCAAGGTGCGGCTCGTTCGGAGCGCCGTCAATCCTCGTCCGTTCGTTTCGAGCGCAGTCGAGAAACGGATTGGAAAGGCTTCTCGACTTCGCTCGAAGCGAACGGGTAGGAGAAGGACGCAAAGGAGAACGCATGAAACTCGCCAGCTTGAAGCACGCCGATCCGAAGCGGGGGCGCGACGGCCGGCTCGTCGTCGTCTCGAACGATCTCGCCTGGTATGCCGATGCGGGGCATATCGCGCCGACGCTGCAGGCGGCGCTCGACGATTGGGCGCGGGTCGCGCCCGACCTCAGGAACCTCGCAACCGATCTGGAGCATGAGGCGATCCCGCGCGAGCGGTTCCACGAGCACGAGGCGGCGGCACCGCTGCCGCGCGCGTATCAATGGGCGGACGGCTCGGCCTATGTGAACCATGTCGCGCTGGTGCGGCAGGCGCGGGGCGCGGAAATGCCCGAGAGCTTCTGGCACGATCCGCTGATGTACCAGGGCGGGTCGGACGGCTTCCTGGGCCCGCGCGACGCGATTCCCTTGAAGGACGAAAGCTGGGGCTGCGACCTCGAGGCCGAGGTGGTGGTCGTCACCGGCGACGTGCCGCTGGGCGCGACGCGCGAACAGGCGCTCGACGCCATCGTGCTGGTCGGCCTGACCAACGACGTGTCCCTGCGCGGCCTCATTCCCGGCGAGCTCGCCAAGGGCTTCGGCTTCTTCCAGTCCAAGCCGGCGAGCGCCTTTTCTCCGGTGTTCGTGACGCCCGATACGCTCGGCGATTGGTGGAAGGACGGCAAGCTTCACCGCAAGCTGATGGTCGACTTGAACGGCGCCCCCTTCGGCCGCGCCGAGGCCGGCGAGGACATGACGTTCGATTTCGGCACGCTCGTCGCGCATGCGGCCAGGACGCGAGCGCTCGGCGCGGGCACGATCATCGGATCGGGCACCGTCTCCAATCGCGACGCGGACGGCGGGCCGGGCAAGCCGATCGCCGACGGCGGCGTGGGCTATTCGTGCCTCGCCGAGGTCCGCACCGTCGAGACGATTCGCGACGGCAAGCCCAGCACGCCGTTCCTCAAGGCGGGCGACACCGTGCGCATCTGGGCCGAGGACGACCATCGCCATTCGATCTTCGGCGCGATCGAGCAGACGGTCGAGGCGATCTGAGGCTTCGGCCGCCGCCGCTCGCGCCATGGGCGGTGGTTAGGCCAGCTAGACTGACATATTTTTCCGCCGGAGACTCGCCACGGCCGTTGAAATTTTATAACAAGGCGTCGAAAGGCGATTCCACGCGATGGCGGGGCTCGCCGATGCGTGAACGTTTTTCGGAGAGAGCATGGCAAGCGATCCGCGCGCCAATCTGAAGCCTTTGTCGCTGCACGTGCCCGAACCCAGGTTCCGGCCGGGCGACACGGTGGATTTCGCCGATGTCGAGGTGCCGCCCGCGGGATCGGCGCGGCGGCCCGACGTCGCCGAGGAGGCGGCCCGGTTTCCCGAACTCGCCTACGGCCTCGTCCGCGTGCTCGACGAGAACGGGCGAGCGGTCGGCCCATGGGATCCGAAGCTTTCGCCCGATACGCTGCGCCGGATGCTGCGCGCGATGGCGCTGACGCGCGCCTATGACGAGCGCATGTTCCGCGCGCAACGGCAGGGCAAGACCAGCTTCTACATGAAATCGACCGGCGAGGAAGCGGTGGCGGTCGCCGCCGCCTTCGCGCTCGACCGCGACGACATGTGCTTCCCCAGCTATCGCCAGCAGGGCCTGCTCATCGCCCGCGACTGGGACTTGGTCGACATGATGAACCAGGTCTATTCGAACAAGGGCGACCGGCTCGAAGGCAAGCAATTGCCGATCATGTATTCGACGAAGGAGGGCAGCTTCTTCTCGATCTCGGGCAACCTCGCGACGCAATATCCGCAGGCGGTGGGCTGGGCGATGGCGTCGGCGGCGAAGGGCGACACGCGGATCGCGGCGACCTGGACCGGCGAGGGCAGCACGGCCGAGGGCGATTTCCATTCCGCCTGCACCTTCGCGAGCGTCTACCGCGCGCCGGTGATCCTCAACGTCGTCAACAACCAATGGGCGATTTCGAGCTTTTCGGGCTTTGCCGGCGCCGAGGCGACCACCTTCGCGGCGCGCGCGATCGGCTACGGCATCGCGGGCCTGCGCGTCGACGGCAACGATGCGCTCGCGGTCTATGCGGCGACCGCCTGGGCGGCCGAGCGCGCGCGCACCAACCAGGGCCCGACGTTGATCGAGCATTTCACCTATCGCACCGAAGGCCATTCGACCTCGGACGATCCGACGCAATATCGCTCGGCGGGCGAGCCGACCGCATGGCCGCTGGGCGATCCGATCGCGCGACTCAAGGATCATCTGATCGCGCTCGGCGAATGGGACGAGGAGCGGCACGCCGCGATGGATCTGGAGCTCGCCGAGCAGGTCCGCGCCACGCAGAAGGAAGCCGAGAAGAACGGCATCCTCGGCCACGGCCTCCATCAGCCGCTCGATACCTTGTTCGAGGGGGTCTACGAGGACATGCCCTGGCACCTCAAGGAGCAGCAGCAACAGATGCTGGACGAGGAAGAAGCGAGCGGCCGGCCATGGGCGCGCAAGTGACGAGCATGCGACTCCAGCCGTCACCCCGGACTTGTTCCGGGGTCTGCCGTGCCGCGAACATGACGATCGCGGCTCCAGCCGACCGGTGGATGCCGGAACAAGTCCGGCATGACGACGATGGTATTGTGGAGAGGGCGTTTTGACCGACCTTGTTGAGGAACGCATCGCGCCCACGCCCCAGCATGAGGGCGAGGCCGTGCGGATGAACATGATCCAGGCGATCAATTCCGCGATGGACGTGATGATGGCGCGCGACGCGGACGTGGTCGTGATGGGCGAGGATGTCGGCTATTTCGGCGGCGTCTTCCGCGCGACCGCGGGGCTGCAGGCGAAATACGGCAAGCGGCGCGTGTTCGATACGCCGATCACCGAATGCGGCATCATCGGCGTCGCGGTGGGGATGGGCGCCTATGGCCTGCGTCCCGTGCCCGAAATCCAGTTCGCGGACTACATCTACCCCGCGCTCGACCAGTTGGTAAGCGAGGCGGCGCGGCTGCGCTATCGTTCGGCGGGCGAGTTCACGGCGCCGCTCACGGTGCGCTCGCCCTTCGGCGGCGGCATCTTCGGCGGGCAGACGCACAGCCAGAGCCCGGAGGGCATCTTCACGCACGTTTCGGGGCTGAAGACCGTGATCCCGTCCACCCCCTACGACGCCAAGGGCCTGCTGATCGCGGCGATCGAGGACAATGATCCCGTCATCTTCTTCGAACCCAAACGCATCTACAACGGCCCGTTCGACGGCCATTGGGATCGGCCCGCGAAGAACTGGTCGGGGCATCCGGGGGGCGAGGTGCCGGCGGGCTATTATCGCATCCCGCTCGGCAAGGCGAACGTGGTCCGCGCGGGCGAGGCGCTGACGATCCTCGCCTACGGCACGATGGTGCATGTGTGCCGCGGGGTGGTCGAGGAAGTCGGCGTCGATGCCGAGATCATCGACCTGCGTACGCTCGTCCCGCTCGACATCGATACGATCGAACAGTCGGTCGCCAAGACCGGCCGCTGCATGATCGTCCACGAGGCGACGCGCACGTCGGGTTTCGGCGCCGAGCTCTCCGCGCTGGTGCAGGAGCGCTGCTTCTACCACCTCGAAGCGCCGATCGAGCGCGTCACCGGGTTCGACACGCCGTATCCGCACAGCCTCGAATGGGCCTATTTCCCGGGCCCCGTCCGCATCGGCGAGGCGCTCAAGAAGATCATGAAGGACGCCTGATGCCGGCGCCTGTCCCCTTCCGTTCGTTTCGAGCGAAGTCGAGAAACGGAAGCAAATCCCTGTCTCAGCGTGTCTCGACTTCGCTCGACACGAACGGAGTTTTCTGATGGCGCGGTTCACGTTCAAGCTGCCGGACATCGGCGAAGGCATTTCCGAGGCGGAAATCGTCGCGTGGCACGTGCAAGTAGGCGACCGCGTCGAGGAGGACCAGCAGATCGCCGACATGATGACCGACAAGGCGACCGTCGAGATGGAAAGCCCCGTCGCGGGCACGGTGGTCGATCTCGCGGGCGAGGTCGGCGACCAGGTGTCGATCGGCGCGGCCTTGGTGGTGATCGAGACCGAGGGGGAGGGCACGGCGGAACCCGCGCCCGAGGAAGCGGTGAAAGCGGAGGCCCCGGTCAAGCTCGAAGTAACGTCGGAAGCGAAGTCTGTGCCAGAAGTTCCCCTCTCGCTTGCGGGAGGGGCTAGGGGAGGGCCTGTCGAGGCGCCTACCCGGGAAGAAACAAGCCCTCCCCCGACCCCTCCCGCAAGCGAGAGGGGAGAAACGCGCGTTCTCGCCTCCCCCGCCGTCCGCGCTCGCGCGCGCGATCTCGGGATCGATCTGGCGCAGGTTAGGCCCGCCGACGGCGACCGCATCCGGCACGCCGATCTCGACGCGTTCCTGCGCTACGGCGCGGGCGAGGGCTATCATCCGCCGCACGCCGGCCGCGCGCGGGCGGACGAGCCGGTCAAGGTCATCGGGATGCGGCGGCGCATCGCGGAGAACATGGCGGCGTCCAAGCGCGCGATCCCGCATTTCACCTATGTCGACGAGATCGATGTCACCGCGCTCGAGGCGATGCGCGCCGACCTCAACGCCAACCGCGGCAATCGGCCCAAGCTCACCATGCTGCCCTTCCTGATCGCCGCGATCTGCCGCACGATCCCCGCGTTTCCCATGATCAACGCCCGCTACGACGACGAAGCGGGCGTGGTGACGCGGCACGGGCAGGTGCATCTCGGCATGGCGACGCAGACCGATGCCGGGCTGATGGTGCCCGTGATCCGCGACGCGCAGGATCGCAACGTCTGGCAGCTCGCGGCCGAGATTACGCGGCTCGCCGAGGCGGCGCGGTCGGGCAAGGCGAAGAGCGAGGAGCTGTCGGGATCGACGCTCACCGTCACGTCGCTCGGGCCGCTGGGCGGCATCGCGACGACGCCGGTGATCAACCGGCCCGAGGTCGCGATCATCGGGCCCAACAAGATCGTCGAACGGCCGGTGTTCCAGGGCGACGACATCGTCCGCGCCAAATGCATGAATCTCTCGATCAGCTGCGATCATCGCGTCGTCGACGGCTGGGACGCGGCGAGCTTCGTCGCGGCGCTCAAGAAGCTGCTCGAAACCCCGGTGCTGCTGTTCGCCGATTGACGCCGCGCCATATGATACGATTATAGAGATAAGAAAATCGTATCGGGCGAGGTGACAGGTGAAGACAATCGGGCTGGCGCTGCTTGGCGCGACGGTGCTGGCGGCCTGCGTACCAGGGGCTGCGGCACCCATCGACGGCACGGGCGCGCCCGCCGCGACCTTTACCAATCCGCTGCTGCCGGGCGGGCCCGATCCGTGGATCGCGCAAGCCGGCGGCATCTATTATTTCATGGCGACGCGTGGCGATCGGCTGACGATCCGCAAGACGCGCGACCTCGCGCGCCTCGCCGACGCGCCCGAAGTGACGGTGTGGACGCCGCCCGCCGAGGGGCCGAACGCGCAGTCGATCTGGGCGCCCGAGCTGCATCGGATCCATGGCAAATGGTACATCTATTATACCGCCGCCGCGAGCCGGCGCGGCGACGATGCGCATCGCGGCATCTTCGTGCTGGAGAATGCGAGCGACGATCCGACCACGGGCGACTGGATCGATCGCGGGCAGCTCGAGACGCAGCACAGCGGGATCGACGGCACGACCTTCGTCTATCGAGGCGCGCGCTATTTCGTCTATTCGCCTTATGTCGGCCCCGACAGCGATCTGGCGATCGTGCGCATGGCCAATCCGTGGACGCTCGAAGGCCCGGAGACGATCATCGCGCGGCCGACCCGCGCGTGGCAGCGCCAGGGCGGGCGGCAGATTCTGGAAGGACCGGAGTTCCTGCCCGGCCCCGAGGGCGATCTGTTCCTGACCTTCTCAGGCAGCGCCTGCTGGTCGGACGATTATGCGATCGGGATGCTGCACGCGGCGCCCGGCAGCGATCCGCTCGACGCCGCGGCATGGCAGCAGGTCGAGGGGCCGGTGATGAAGAAATCGCCTGCCAACAGCGTCTACGCGCCGGGGCATAACGGCTTCTTCACCTCGCCCGACGGGCGCGAGACGTGGATCGTCTATCACGCCAATCCGGGGCCGGACATGAAATGCACCGGCAAGCGTTCGCCACGCATCCAGAAGATCGGCTGGACGGCCGAGGGCTGGCCCGTCTTTCCCGAGCCCGCGGCGTCGGGCGCACCGCTCGCCGCGCCCGCGCGTTGAATCAGCCGCCCGGGAAGGACGCGCGCCATTCGGGCGCGATCAGCGAGATCATCTCCTTCGGGATGGCGAGGTCGTAGGTGTAGCTGCCCTCGGCATGCGCGCCCGCGATGTCGGCGGGGATGTAGACCCCGATCCGGCTGAAGGTGCCGTTCACCGGCTTGGCGAAGGCCAGCGTGATGTGATCCTTGAACTCGGGGCATCGGGTCGACCAGTCGTCGGCCGTGCCGAGCTCTCCGCCGCGGCGCTTGGCGCGCTCCTTGTTCAGCGTGTCGCAAAAGGGTTTGCGGATCGTCGCCAGCGCTTTGGTCTTGTCGGTGAAAAGGGCGTCGAACGGGACCGCGCGGTTCGCCGTCTTGTCCCACACCAATGTTTCGAACGAGTCGCTGCCATGCGCGCCGCCGGTATAGACATAGCCCGCGGCGACCAGCGAGAGCAGCTGCCCGGTCTCGCCCACGACCGACCAGCTCTTTTCGAGGCCGTAGGGCCGCGCGGGCGCATCGGGCGGCAGTTCCTTCGCATATTGCGCCTGATCGCGGATCGTGGCTTTCTTGCCGGTCTCGGCATCGGCGAGCAGATGGTCGCGCAGCGCCGGGGCCGCCGCCGCACGGGACGGGATCTTGTAGTCGAAGTCGATCGCGTCGGTCTTTTCGGTAAGGTGGATCGCATTGGCGGCCGCATCATCGGCCGGGGCCGCCGCGTTCGCGACGGCGGCGTTGGCCGGTATCGTCGTCTCGGCGTCGGCGGACGCATTGTCCGCACCAGGTTGGGGGTTGCAGCCGGCGAGCAGGACGACGGCAGCAAGCGAGAGGGGCAATTGGATGGTCATCGTCGATGCCAATGCCGCGACACCCGTCAAGGTTCCCTCCATTCAGCGCCGATCAACCGCGGCGGAGCCATCCTCGGCGCCGATGGACGCGCCGGCATGATCGACTCGGGCTATGTGCAGACGCCCGGCGCTCGGCTGGCGGGTGCCGGCGGGGCGCTGGCGGCGACGGCGCTGCTGGTCGCGGCCTTGTGGATCGGGCTGGCGGTGCGCGAGCGCGTGCTGCCCGAGGCGGCGTTGGCGACCTTCGACCTCGCGCCCGCACCGGTGCCGCCGCCGGTGCCCGAGCAGCCCTCCGCGACGCCGAACGGTGCTGCAGCGCCCGCGCATCGCACCGCGCGCCCGATGGCGATCGAGGCGCCGCCGCCGATCGTGCGCGTCGATCTTCCCGTCATTGCCGCGCCGATCGCCGCTGCGGGTCGCGATCCCATGGCGGGCGCCGCCGACAACGGGCCGGGAACGGGCGCGGGCGGCGTCGGGCCCGGGCTGGGCGCCGGCGGCAGCGGCGACGGCACGGGCGCGGGGCTCGCCGTTTCCGCGCGGCACGTATCGGGCACGATCGGGCGCGCGGATTATCCCAGGGAAGCGCGCAAGGCGGGGCTGACGGGCGTCGTAATCGTCACGCTCTCGGTCGGCGCCGACGGCCGCGTCACTGGCTGCGCGATCGCCCGATCGAGCGGGACCACCGTGCTCGACGAAACGACTTGTCGGCTTGCTCGTGCGCGCTTTCGTTACACCCCAGCGCGCGCCGCGGATGGCCGGGCGGTTACCAGCCTCGCGGGCTGGAAGCAGGAATGGTGGTTCGATCCGCGCTGAGGCTCAGGAAGCCTAGGCGCCGGCGTCGGTGAGGCGCGCGAGCTGGCCGTCGGTGAGCGCGAGATCGATCGAGCCCATCAGCTCGTCGAGCTGTGCGACGCTGGTCGCGCTGGCGATCGGGGCGGTGACGCCGGGCTGCGCGGCGAGCCAGGCAAGCGCGATCTGCGCGAGGCTGGCACCGGTTTCGGCTGCGACGGCGTCCATCGCGTCGAGCACGCCTTGCTTCGTGTCGAGCAGGTCGCCCAGCCGGTTGCCACGCACCGATTTGCCCAGATCACTCTTCGACCGGTACTTGCCCGTGAGAAAGCCCGAGGCGAGGCCGTAATAGGGCGTCACCGCGATATTGCGCTCGACGCACAGATCCTGGAGCTCGCCCTCGAATTTCTTGCGGCTGACGAGATTATATTCGGGCTGGAGCACGTGATAATGCGGCAGGCCGCGCTCGTGGGCGAGGTCGAGCGCCGACTTGAGCCGCATCGCGTGGAAGTTGGAGGCACCGAGCACGCGCACCTTGCCCGCGTCGATCAGCTTGCCGAACGCCTCGAGAACGGCCTCCTGCGGGACGTCTTCGTCGTCCTGATGCGCGAAATAGACGTCGATCCGGTCGGTGCCGAGGCGTTTCAGCGAGGCCTCACACGCGGCCGCGATGCGCGCGGGTGCGAGCTTGTCGCCGCCCTCGCCGGGCAGCATGCCGACCTTGGTCGCGATCAGCACCTGCTCGCGCTTGCCCGAGCGGCGCAGCCATGCGCCGATCACGCGCTCGGATTCACCGCCCTGATGGCCTTCGACCCAGGCCGAATAGACGTCGGCGGTGTCGATCATCCGGCCGCCACGCTCGACGAAGCGGTCGAGGATCGCGAAGCTCGTCTCCTCGTCCGCGGTCCAGCCGAAGACGTTGCCGCCGAGCATCAGCGGCGGGGTTTCGAGATCGGTGGCGCCGAGGCGGCGGAGGCTGGTCATCGATTGGCGTCCTGTTCCTGATTGGCGGCGACCGCATCGGCCGACACGCTGTTGGCGTCGAGCATCGCGGCGGCCTCGTTCAGCTCGCGCGCCTGATCGGGCGTAACGCCGCCGAGCCCCGGATCATCGGGCGACGGCCCGCACGCGACGAGGCACAAGGGCAGGAGCAGCAGAGCGCGCATTCAAATCCCCCAAACATGCGAAAGGGCCGCATTCCCGTGAGGAACGCGGCCCTTCCCGAAACGATCCGCTGGCGATCAGTCGGCGATCGCGTTGCCGGCGGCGCTGAGCGCGTTGCCGGTCGCGTCGGCGGCGGCATCGGCACCGTTCGCAACGGCAGCGCCGGCATCGTCCATCGTCGATTCGGCGGCGCCGAGCGCGTTGTCGGTCGCGGCGTCGACGTCGCTGACGCCTGCGTTGAGCGTCGCATCGGCGTCGGCGGCGATGGCGTTGGACGCCTCGGCGGTTTCGTTCTGGGCGTTCTGGCTGCACGCGGCGACCCCGGCGGCGGCAAGCACGGCCGCGGCCGCGATGATCGACTTCTTCATGCGAAAAACCCTCTTCATGATAAATCTTGATATGCAGCCCTGATCGAGCAGCGCGCGGAAACTACCGATGCGTAACGATCGGCGCAATGCCCGTCGGTCATGTCGCTCGTTGACCTGATATAAAGATATCTTTATATCTATACCTGCAATGCCGATCGCACTCGATATCTTCCGGGCCCTGGCCGATTCGACGCGGCTGCGCATTCTCGCGCTGCTGCGCTCGATGGAGTTGTCGGTGGGCGAGCTTGCGCAGGTGCTGGGGCAGAGCCAGCCGCGCGTCAGCCGGCACGTGAAGATCCTGTGCGACGCGGGGCTCGCC
Organism: Sphingomonas sp.; assembly: GCA_035538935.1. GTDB lineage: Bacteria > Pseudomonadota > Alphaproteobacteria > Sphingomonadales > Sphingomonadaceae > Sphingomonas. Next base: position 21,424 of record DATLJH010000011.1, on the reverse strand, counting down.
GAGCGGCGCAAGGAAGGCAGCTGGGTGTTCGTGGCACCCGGCAGGCCCGAGCTTGTCGAGCCGATCGCGAACGCGCTGGCGGCATGGGAAACGGTCGAGCCCGATCATTGGGCGGTGGCCGATGCGGCGCGGCTGGCCGCGGTGCGCGCCGATCGCGCGGCGGCGGCGCAATCGTGGTTTGCGGCGCATGCCGGCGAATGGGACGCGATCCGCTCGCTCCATGTCGCCGAGAGCCAGGTCGAAGACGCGATGAAGGCGGTGCTGGGCGACGCGCCGATCGCCAGCCTGATCGACATCGGCACCGGCACCGGGCGGATGCTCGAATTGTTCGCCGGGCAGGCCGAGCAGGCGCTGGGGATCGACCGCAGCTCGGAAATGCTGCGGCTGGCGCGCGTCAAGCTCGCCGAGCAGGGCTTGAATCACGCCGAGCTGCGCCAGGCCGATCTCTATGCGCTGCCGCTGGGCGATGCCGCTGCGGACGCCGCCATCGTGCATCATGTGCTCCATTTCGCGCAGCAGCCGGGCGCGGCGATCCGCGAGGCGGCGCGCGTGCTGATGCCGGGCGGGCGGCTGCTCATCGCCGATTTCGCGCCGCACGACCTGGAGGAATTGCGCACGCGCGATGCGCACGCGCGCCTGGGCTTTTCGGACGAGCAGATGCTCGGCTGGTTCGAGGCGGCGGGGCTGTTACCGATGCGGACCGAGACGCTGGAAGGGGGCGAACTGACCGTGAAATTGTGGCTCGCGCGCAAGGGTGATGCGGGAATCGAGAAGGCGAAGGCGGCATGACTCTCACCCTGTCCGAACTCGAAGAGGCGCGCCGCGCGCTCGACGCGCCGCTCTACGCAGACCTCGCCGGCGACGCGCAGGTATCGTTCGAATTCTTCCCGCCCAAGACCGAGAAGATGGAAGCGACGCTCTGGGAATCGATCCAGACGCTCAGCCCCCTGGGGCCGCGTTTCGTGTCGGTGACCTATGGCGCGGGCGGCTCGACGCGCGAGCGCACGCACGCCACGGTCGCGCGCATCCAGCGCGAGACGCCGCTGGCGGCGGCCGCGCACCTGACGTGCGTGGAGGCCACGCGCGAGGAGATCGACGCGGTCGCGGAGGAGTATTGGGCCGCGGGCGTGCGGCATATCGTCGCGCTTCGCGGCGATCCGCCGCGCGAGGGCGCACGCTTCGAGCCGCATCCGGGCGGATACGAGAATGCGGCGGCGCTGGTCGAGGGATTGAAGAAGCTGCACCCGTTCGAGATTTCGGTCGCGGCTTATCCCGAATGTCATCCCGATTCAGCCGACGACCAGGCCGATATCGACAATCTCAAGCGCAAGATCGATGCCGGCGCGACGCGCGCGATCACGCAGTTCTTCTTCGCGCCCGAGGCGTTCTTCCGCTTCCGCGACAAGGCGGCGGCGGCGGGGATCACCGCCGAGCTGGTGCCGGGCATCCTGCCGGTGTCCAACGTCGCGCAGACGCGCAAGTTCGCCGGCATGTGCGGGGCGGCGATCCCGCCCTGGATGGACCGATTGTTCGAGGGGCTCGACGATCATCCCGCCGCGCGCCAGCTCGTCGCCGCGACGGTGGCGGCCGAGATGTGCCGCAAGCTCTACGCGGGCGGGGTACGCAGCTTCCATTTCTACACGCTCAACCGCGCCGAGCTGAGCTTCGCGATCTGCCACCTGCTGGGGTTGAGGGCGAAGCAAGGGGCCAAGGCGGAAGCGGCCTGAAGCGCAAAAATCCCCGTTCGTTTCGAGCGAAGTCGAGAAACGGGGACAAGCGACACGCAAGGTGTCTCGACTTCGCTCGACACGAACGGAATTTCAGCATGACAGCACGCGACCAACTCAATGCCGAAGCCGCCAGGCGCATCCTCATCACCGACGGGGCGTTCGGCACCGAAATCCAGAACTGGAAGCTCGCCGAGGCCGATTATGCCGGCGACCTGGGGCTTACGAAGGATCAGAAGGGCAATAACGACATCCTCGCGCTGACCAAGCCCGAGGTGCCCGAAGCGATCACGCGCGCCTATCTGGAGGCCGGATCGGATATCGTCTCGACCAACACCTTCTCCGCCAATCGCATCAGCCAGGCGGATTACGGCGCCGAGCATCTGGTTGCCGAGATCAACATCGCCTCGGCGCGGATCGCGCGGGCGTGCGCAGACGAATTCGCCGCGAAGGACGGCCGCCCGCGCTTCGTCGCCGGCGCGATCGGGCCGACCAACAAGACGCTGTCGCTCTCCCCCGACGTCGAGGATCCGGGCTATCGCGAGATCGACTTCGATTTCCTGAAACAGGTCTATCGCGAGCAGACCGACGCATTGCTCGAAGGCGGCGCGGATTTCATCCTGATCGAGACGGTGTTCGATACCTTGAACGCCAAGGCGGGCATCATGGCCGCGATCGAGGCGGGCGAGGCATTGAGCCGCGACGTGCCGATCATGCTGTCGATGACGCTGACCGATCTGTCGGGGCGCAATCTTTCGGGCCACACGGTCGAGGCGTTCTGGCACGCGGTGCGCCACGCGCGGCCGGTGACGATCGGGCTCAACTGCTCGTTCGGCGCCGAGCAGCTGCGCCCGCACGTCGGCACGCTCGCCAAGCTCGCCGACACGCTGATCATGGTCTATCCGAACGCGGGGCTTCCCAACGAGCTTGGCGAATATGACGAGGCGCCCGATCAGACCGCGGCGCTGGTCAAAGGCTGGGCCGATGCGGGGCAGGTCAACGTGCTCGGCGGGTGCTGCGGCTCGACGCCTGCGCACATCAAGGCGATCGCGGACGCGGTGAAGGGCTTGCCGCCGCGCGCGCTCGCGCGGGCGGAGGTGCGCACGCGGCTGGCCGGACTGGAGCCGATGACGATGGCGGCTTAGTCCCCCTCCCGCTTGCGGGAGGGGTTAGGGGAGGGCCTGTTCTCTCCCACACACCGACCGCGCAACGACAAGCCCTCCCCCGACCCCTCCCGCAAGCGGGAGGGGAGAAGAAGAGACGATGACCACCACCACCTCTGCCTCCTCCTCCTTCGTCAATATCGGCGAGCGCACCAACGTCACGGGTTCTGCGCGCTTCAAGAAGCTCATCATGGCGGGCGACTACGCCGCCGCCGTCGAGGTCGCGCGCAGCCAGGTCGAGAACGGCGCGCAGGTGATCGACGTCAACATGGACGAGGGCCTGCTCGACGCGGTCGAGGCGATGACGACCTTCCTCAAGCTGATCGCCGCCGAGCCCGACATCGCGCGCGTGCCGGTGATGATCGACAGCTCGAAATGGAGCGTGATCGAAGCGGGGCTCAAGTGCGTCTCGGGCAAGCCGATCGTCAATTCGATCAGCATGAAGGAAGGCGAGGACAAGTTCCTGGCCGAAGCGCGCAAATGCATGGCTTATGGCGCAGCCGTCGTGGTGATGGCGTTCGACGAGGTCGGGCAAGCGGACACCAAGGAGCGCAAGGTCGCGATCTGCGAGCGCGCCTACAAGCTGCTCACCGGCATCGGTTTCCCGCCCGAGGACATCATCTTCGACGCCAACGTCTTCGCGGTCGCGACCGGCATCGAGGAGCACAACAATTATGCGGTCGATTTCATCGAGGCGGTGAAGGAAATCCGGCAGCGCTGCCCGCACGTCCATTTCTCGGGCGGGTTATCGAACCTGAGCTTCAGCTTCCGCGGCAACGAGCCGGTGCGCCGCGCGATGCACTCGGTGTTCCTGTATTACGCCATCCCCGCCGGGCTCGACATGGCGATCGTCAACGCCGGCCAACTCGACATCTACGACGATATCGACCCCGAGCTGCGCCAGGCGTGCGAGGACGTGATCCTCAACCGCGATCCCGAGGCTGGCGAGCGGCTGGTCGCGCTCGCGGAGAAATATCGCGGCACCGATGCGGCAGCCGAGAAGGCGGCGCAGGAATGGCGCGGCTGGAGCGTCGAGAAGCGGCTCGAGCATGCGCTGGTCAAGGGCATCGACGCGCACATCGTCGAGGATACCGAGGAAGCGCGGCGCGCGGTCGCCGATCGCAAGGGGCGTCCGATCGAGGTGATCGAGGGGCCGCTGATGGACGGCATGAACGTCGTCGGCGACCTGTTCGGATCGGGCAAGATGTTCCTGCCGCAGGTCGTCAAATCGGCGCGCGTGATGAAGAAGGCGGTCGCGCACCTGCTGCCCTTCATCGAGGCCGAGAAGGAGCCGGGTGCGCGCGGCAAGGGCAAGATCGTGATGGCGACGGTCAAGGGCGACGTCCACGATATCGGCAAGAACATCGTCGGCGTCGTGCTCCAGTGCAACGGCTTCGAGGTGGTCGATCTGGGCGTCATGGTGCCGTGGACCGACATCCTCAAGGCTGCGAACGAGAATGATGCCGATATGATCGGGCTCTCCGGCCTCATCACGCCGTCGCTCGACGAGATGGTGACGGTCGCCGAGGAGATGACGCGCGCGGAGATGACGATGCCGCTGCTGATCGGCGGCGCGACGACATCGAAAGTCCACACCGCGCTCCGGATCGCGCCGGCCTATACCGGGCCGGTGGTGCATGTGCTCGACGCCAGCCGCGCGGTCGGCGTCGCCTCGACGCTGGTGAGCGACACGCAGGCTGCACCCTATGTCGCGAAGATCGCCGAGGAATATGAGGCGGTGCGTAAGGCGCGCGAGGGCAAGGGGCAGAACCCGCTGGTCCCGATCGCGCAAGCGCGCGCCAACGGCTTCGTCGCCGACATGGCGCTCAAGGCGGCGCCGGTGAAGCAGCCGGGCATCCACGTGTTCGACGATTGGGATCTGGCGCGCCTGCGCGATTATATCGACTGGACGCCGTTCTTCCGCGCGTGGGAGCTCGCCGGCGTCTATCCCGCGATCCTCGACGATAAGGTGGTGGGCGAGAGCGCGCGCAGCCTGTTCGCCGACGCGCAGAAGATGCTCGATCAGATCATCGCTGAGAAGTGGCTGACCGCGAAGGCGGTTGCGGCTTTGTGGCCGTGCCGCCGCGAAGGCGACGATGCGCTGATCGAGACCGCGGACGGCGTCGTTCGCATGCCTTTCCTGCGCCAGCAGATCGCCAAGCGCGAGGGACGGCCCAATATGTGCCTCGCCGATTTCATCGATCCCGCGGGCGATTGGATCGGCGGGTTTGCGGTGACGGCGGGGCATGGCATCGAGCCGCACCTCGATCGTTTCCGCGCCGACAATGACGATTATTCGGGCATCCTGTTGAAGGCGCTGGCGGATCGCTTCGCCGAGGCGCTGGCCGAAGCGCTGCACGAGCATGTCCGCACCACCTTGTGGGGCTATGCCGAGGGCGAGCAGCTCACCAACGAGGCGCTGATCCGCGAGCAATATCGCGGCATCCGCCCCGCGCCGGGCTATCCCGCCTGCCCCGATCACAGCGAGAAGAGGATGCTGTTCGACATGCTCGGCGCCGAGGCGGCGACGGGGATCGAGCTCACCGATCATTTCGCGATGGTGCCGACGGCGGCGGTCTCGGGCTTCTACATCGGGCACGGCCAGGCCGAATATTTCGGCGTGGCGCGGATCGGCGAGGACCAGGTCGAAGATTATGCGGCGCGGCGCGAGGTCAGCATCGAACAGGCCAAGCGCTGGCTACGGCCGAATCTGAGTTGATCTTCTCCGTCATGCCGGACTTGTTCCGGCATCCAACCAGCCTCAAACCGTAGCCTTTGCGGAGGGTTGGACCCCGGAACAAGTCCGGGGTGACGGATTGGGTGCCAATCCGGGACATGATCGCCAGCGGTCAATGTTCGTTTCGCGCGTTCGCCGTCGTTAACCCTCATTCATCCTTCCTGCTGCGCGCGGGCACCGTAAGCCTGCGCGCGAAAGGAACCGCCTATGCGCCTCGCGCCCTTCGCCCTGCTGCTGCTCGCCGCGCCTGCCGCTGCGCAGAATAGCGCCCCCTTCACTATCGCCGAGACCGGGCAGACCTTCGGCGACATCGACGACGCGGTGCAGTCCGTCCGCATGGGCACCGCGACGATCCTGATCGCGCCGGGCATCTATCACCAATGCACCGTTCAGGCGGGCGGGCGGATCACCTTCAAGGCGGTGCAACCGGGCACCGCGATCTTCGACGGCACCGCGTGCGAAGGCAAGGCGGCGTTCGTGCTGCGCGGGGCAAGCGCGACCGTCGACGGGCTGGTTTTCCGCAACATGGCGGTGGGCGACGGCAACGGCGCGGGCATCCGCACCGAGATGGGCGACCTGACGGTGCGCAATTCGATGTTCCTCGACAGCCAGGAAGGCATTCTGGGCGGCGAGCCGACCGGACAGCGCATCGTGATCGATCGTTCGACCTTTTCGGGTCTCGGCACCTGCGACGCGGCGACCGATTGTGCGCATTCGATCTATCTGTCGAACCGCGGCTCGGTGACGATCACCAATTCGCGGTTCGAGCGCGGGCGGGGCGGGCATTACGTCAAGGTGCGCAGTCCCCGCGTGACGATCACCGGCAACAGCTTCGACGACAGCCGCGGTCACAAGACCAACTACATGATCGACCTGCCCAACGGCGCGACCGGCACGATCGCGGGCAACACCTTCGTCCAGGGCAAGGACAAGGAGAATTGGTCGGGCTTCATCGTCGTCGCCGCCGAGGCGCACGATTTCTCCGCCGACGGGCTGACGGTGCGCGACAACGACGCGCGGCTGGCGCCGGGGGTGGAGCGCAGCCCTGCCTTCGTCGCGGATTTGAGTGGCGACGCGATCACGGTTGCCGACAATCGGCTGGGGCCGGGCGTGCGGCGGTTCGAGGAGCGGTAGATGGGACACGCCCCTCCCTTTCAAGGGAGGGGAAAGAGTTAGCGACACGTGCTCCCCGGTCCCGGGTCGAGATCGAGGCAGCGGCCGTCCATTTTGGGCGCGCCCGGATCGACATGCGCCAGCGCCGCGAGCGTCGGCGCGATGTCGACCGTCTCTACCGCGTGCGGCTGCTCGAAGCCGGTCATGCCCTTGCGCCAGAACAGGATCGGCACGCGCCGGTCGTAGTCCCAGAAGCTGCCGTGGGTCGCGACCGAGCCGTGCGTCGGATCGCCGATCGGCGTCACCAGCGGCTTGAGCGCGACAATGAGATCGCCCGAGCGGCCTTTGTAGTAGCTCGCCCTGGCGCGCATGATCAGCGGCCAGGTGTCGGGCGGACCGGCGGGATCGGGCGAGGCCGTGATCTCGTCCGCGGTGAACGCGGCGGCGACCTGCGGCATCGCCAGCAGCGCCTTCTTGGTCTCGGCGATCACCGCGGCCCGCTTCGCGGCCGGCACTTCCGGCGTCACGTAGAAATTGCCGCTGCTATAGGCGAGCAGCTTGCCCGACAGGCCGAGCCTCGCCGCGACGGCGTCGGAGATCGCCTTGGGGTTGAAGCTCTTGTCGATGCGCTGGGCCATCGGCATGGCCTGCTGGCGCTCGCGTTCGGGAAGGTCGTTGCCGCCGTGATCGGCGGTGAGGACGACGGCATAGTCGGTCCCCATCGCGTCGAGCTGTTTGAAGAAATCGCCCAGATCGCGGTCGAGCGAGGTGAGCTGGAGGCACATCTCGGTGCCTTCGGTGCCGTATTTGTGGCCGATATGGTCGGTCACCGAGGCGCCGATGTCGATGATGTCGGTCTGCGGCCCCTGACCCAGCTTCATCGACTGGATGAGGCCGGCCGCAAGCGCCAGCGTCGCGCCGTCCTTGGCGGGCGAGTTGTAGAAACCGTCGACATCCCCCGCCGCGCGCGCGAAGCGGCCGGTGCCCACGCTCTTGCCGCCGCCGACGTCGATCGCGCGATCCTTCGCCCGGCAATAATCGGGCAGTTCCATCGGCGGCTGCGCCTCGGCGATCTCGGCCGCAACGGCTGCGTTGACGCGCGCGACCACCGGCGGGGTCGGGCGCCCGGCGTAGGTGACGAAGCCCTTGCCGTCCCACCACCACATCTCGTCGACCTTGTGTCCGCCCATCAGCACGGCCGAACGATCCTTGCCCGCGACCGAGACCACGCGCGTCGCCGGGTTGGCCGCCTTCATCCGCTCGCCCAGCGTCGGCACCTTCAGATTGTCGGCGCTGACGGTATAATCGTCGCTCGTGCTGCCGGGGACGTTCTGATCCTCGACACAATAGATCTTCTTGTCCTCGAGCGGCGACGCATATTCGATCCAGCTGTTGGCGACGATGCCGGTGTGCATCGGCCGCATCCCGGTGAGGATCGTCGAATGGCCGACGCAGGTGACGGTCGAGGCGTGGCTCTGATAGCCCGAGGGGAAGACGGCGCCGTCGAGCAGGCGCGTGAAGCCGCCGGTGAAGCGATTGCGATATTCGGCGAAGAGATCGGCTGAAAACTGATCGACCGAGATGACGACGAGCAATTTGGGCGCGGTCGCGATCGATGCGGCGGGCGTCGGCGCGGCGGGCGACCCATCCTGTGCTAGACCGGGCGTGGCGACGGTGCCGAGCGCGAGCGCGGCGAGCGAGACGAGCGATTTCTTCACCGGGTTCCCCCTATGGTTTCGGGCGCGGGCCCGCTATCGGAAAGCGGGCGATGAATGGCAAGGGCATGCGAGCGGCATATTTCTGGCTGATGACATTGGCGGCGCTCGTGCTGGCGAGCGTGCCGGCGCGCGCGCAGCTCTCGCCCGATCCGTCGGGGCCGCACCTTGCGATGCGGCTCGTCGCCGAAAGCGTGACGCCGGCCGCGGGAAGCGCGGTGACCCTCGCGATCGACACGCGGCCTCAGTCGGGCTGGCATGGCTATTGGCAAAATCCGGGAGATGCCGGTTTTCCCGCGAGCTTCGACTGGACGCTGCCCGACGGCGTGACCGCGAGCGCGCCCGACTATCCGCTGCCGCAGACGCTGATGATCGCGGGGCTGATGAACTATGTGTTCGAAAAGCCCTATGCGATGCTGGTGACGCTGCGCGTGCCTGCGGGATTGGCAGCGGGTACGAAGCTGCCGGTCCGGCTGCATACGAGCTATCTGGTCTGCACCGATCAGATCTGCGTACCCGAGGCCGCCGATCTGGCGATCGATCTCACCGTCGGCGACGGCGCGATCGCCCCCGCGACGCGCGCGCAATTCGATGCCTGGCGGCAGGCGATTCCCAAGCCGATCGGCGCGCCCGCCGTTTATCAGCTGGAGAGCGGCCGGCTGCGGATCTCGGTGCCCTATCCGGCAGGCGCGCCGCTGGGGGATGCCTATTTCTTCCCGATCACGACCGGGCGGGCCGCCTATGCCGCACCGCAGGCGGTGACGCGCGACGGCGACCGCGTGGTGATCGAGACCGAGGCGAGGGGCAAGGATAGCGGCACGCTCGAAGGCGTGTTGCGGATCGGCGCCGATCGCGGGTTGATCGTGTCGGCGGCACCGGGCGTGGTGGCGCCGGCGACGCGTGTCGAAGCCGGCTGGCAGGCGGCGCTACTGGCGTTTCTCGGCGCGGTGCTGGGCGGGTTGATCCTCAACGTCATGCCGTGCGTGTTTCCGATTCTGAGCCTCAAGGCATTGAGCCTTGCGCGCGCCGGGATCGACGAAGGCCACGCGCGGCGCGAGGGGCTCGCCTACACGGCCGGCGTGGTGGCGACCTGCCTTGCGCTTGGCGGGATCATCCTCGCCTTGCGCGCAGGCGGATCGGCGGTGGGCTGGGCGTTCCAGCTGCAAGACCCGCGGATGATCGTGCTGCTGTTCGTCCTCGCGCTCGCGGTCGCATTCAATCTTGCCGGGCTGTTCCAGATTCCCACGCCGCAAATCGTCAATCGCGCGGCGGGGAGCGGGGGCGCGTTCCTGACGGGCGTGCTCGCCGCGTTCGTGGCGACGCCGTGTACCGGCCCCTTCATGGGCGCGGCGCTGGGTGCGGCACTGGTGTTGCCGGTGCCGGCCGCGCTCGCGGTGTTCGGCGGGCTGGGGCTGGGGCTCGCCTTGCCCTTCCTGCTGCTCGGCTTCGTGCCGGCGCTGCGGCGGATGCTGCCGAGGCCGGGTGCGTGGATGCGGACCTTCGAGCGCATACTGAGCGTGCCGATGTTCCTGACCGCGCTTGCGTTGCTCTGGGTGCTGTCGCGTCAGGTGGGTAAAGCGGGGATCGCGCTGGGAATCATCGCGGCGTTGGTGCTCGGCGCCTTGTTGTGGCTTGCCGGGCGACGCCAGGCGCGGGGGTTCGCCGGCGGCGCGATCGCTGCGCTGGCGCTGGTCGGGGTCGGCGCGGCAGGCGCGGCGGCGGTGACGCGGCTGCCGCACGCGGCTGCCGCACCGGTCGCGGGTGCCGAACCGTTCAGCGAGGCGAAGCTTGCCGATCTGCGCAAGGCGGGGCGCCCGGTCTTCGCCTATTTCACCGCCGATTGGTGCCTGACGTGCAAGGTCAACGAGAAGGTCGCGATCGAGACCGATACGGTGCGCGACGCCTTCGAGCGGCACCATGTCGCAATGCTGGTCGGCGACTGGACCGACGGCGATCCCGTACTCGGCCGCTTCATCGAGGCGCATAACCGCGCCGGCGTGCCGCTCTATCTCTATTACGCGCCCGGTGCCGCCGAACCGAAGGTGCTGCCGCAGGTGCTGACGCCGGGGATGCTGGCGGGCTTGGTGGAGTAGCTCTCAGAGTCTGTTTCGAAGTGCGGCACCGGCCCGCTCCCCCTCCCGGCCACCCAACGCCAGTATCCTATGGGTGGCCGGGTGGGGGAGCGGGCTGGTGCCGGAACCCGAAAATCCCCGGAACGGCGAGTTTCGAAACCGACTCTCAGGCGAGCGCGTCGTGGCGCTTTGGCTGCGGCGTCCCGGCCGGTATCTCGTCGTCCTCGGGCAGCAGTCGCCAGCCATGGGGGCCGAGCACCTCGATCGGGCGATAGCGCGTCTTGTATGCCATGCTGCGCGATCCCTTCACCCAATAGCCGAGATAGATATAGGCGAGGCCCACCGCGCGGGCGCGCAGGATGTGGTCCATGATGATGAAATTGCCGAGCCCGGGGCGGTCGGCATGGTCGGGATCGAAGAAGCTGTAGATCATCGACAGTCCGTCCGCCTGCCGATCGGTGAGGCAGGCGCCGACGAGCCGACCCTGCTTGCCTTCGGGCGCGGGCTCGCGATATTCGATCACGAACGAGGTGACGGGGCTCTGCTCGACCATGTCGGCATAATCGCCCTCGTCCATGTTCGCCATGCCGCCGCCGGGATGGCGCACCGCGAGATAGCGGCGCAGCAGATCGAATTGCTCGTCGGTCGCCCATGGGCGGCAAGCGCGCACGTCGAGATCGGCGTTACGGCGCAGCAGCTTGCGCTGGGTGGCGTTGGGATGGAAGCCGTCGGCGACGACGCGCACCGACTGGCACGCGGTGCAGCCCGCGCAGCTTGGGCGATAGGCGACCGCCTGGCTGCGCCGGAATCCGATCCGGCCGAGCGCATCGTTCAACTCGGCGGCGTGGGGCCCCGACAGTTCGGTGAACACCTTCCGCTCCTGCCGGCCCGGCAGATACGGGCAGGGCGACGGGCTGGTCACGAAAAACCGCGGAAATCGGAATGGAGCGGTCACCGTGCGGTCCTCTGGTCCTCGACGAAGGCGTTGACGTCGGGGCCAGTATGAATCGGATGAATCGTGATGAAAAGCTGCTTTACCATGAAAGAGGGTTAACGCGACATTTGGCAGCGCAAGCGGCGGGGACACAGCGCGCTCTGCCGTCAAACAGCGAGCAGCGCGATCCGGTGCGGAGCTCGCGCGCGACCCCGAAGGGTTGCGACCCGAAACACCCATGGCGTCTCCAGGGCCGCGCGCGAACCGCTGTCGAAGAGGACTTCGCAGCATGCGGATACAATGACTAACCCCGCAGGATGTATCCTACGCCCGCGCGGGAGTCGGCGAAAAGAGTCCCGCGACTCGCTTCGCCGCAGGCACGATTCCGTTCGTCACGTATTTGTCGAATTCGATAGCGGCACCGGCCCTCTCCCCCACCCGACCTCCCATAGAATACCCTGTTGGGAGGTCGGGTGGGGGAGCGGGCCGGTGCCGCGCTATACGAAAATCACGCCAGCTCGACCTGGCTCACTTCGTAGCTCGCGGTGCGCAGCGCCTCGATCAGCCGGTCGAGATGGGCACGGTCGCGCGTTTCGCACTCGATGTCGGTGATCAGCCCCTTGGCGGGGAGCGTGGTGAAGACGCGCTGGTGATAGACTTCGATGATGTTGGCGCGCTGCTGATCGAAGATGCGCGCGACGTTGTAGAGTGCGCCCGGTTGGTCCTGCAGGCGGATGCGCAGCCGCGCCAGCCGCCCCGAGCGCGCGAGATCGCGCAGCAGCACGTTGGCGAGCAGGCGCGTGTCGATATTGCCGCCGCACAGGATGACGCCGCACGTCTTGCCCTTGAAGCGCTCGGGGTAGGCGAGCAGCGCCGCCAGTCCCGCCGCGCCTGCGCCCTCGACCACGGTCTTCTCGATCTGGAGCAGCAGGCTGACCGCTTCTTCCAGGCTGCGTTCGCTGACGAGGACGATATCGTCGACCAGCGCCTCGACCATCTGCCCGGTGATCTTTCCCGGCTCCTTGACCGCGATGCCCTCGGCCAGCGTGTCGCCCGCGCACGTCATGTCGGTGCCGTTGATGCGGTTGTACATCGACGGGTAGAGCTCGGCCTCGACGCCGATCACCTCGATGTCGCGGCCCGAGGCGCGCGCCACCGTCGCCATGCCCGAGATCAGCCCGCCGCCGCCGATCGGCGTGACGAACGTGTCGATGTCGGGCGCGTCCGCGAGCATTTCGAGCGCGACGGTGCCCTGGCCGGCGATGATGCGCGGATCGTCGAACGGATGGACGAAGGTGTAGCCGCGCTCGGCCTCGAGCTCGCGGGCGTGCGCATAGGCCGCGTCGAACGTGTCGCCTTCGAGGATCACGGTCGCGCCGTGGCCTTCGGTCTGCGTCACCTTCACCGTCGGCGTGTTCTTCGGCATGACGATGGTCGAGGGAATGCCGAGCCGGGTGGCGTGATAGGCGAGCCCCTGCGCGTGATTGCCCGCGGAGGCGGCGATCACGCCCTTGGCGCGCGCCGCCTCGTCGAGCTGGAGCAGCGTGTTAAGCGCGCCGCGCTCCTTGTAGGCGGCGGTGAACTGCAGGTTCTCGAACTTGAGATAGATCCTGGCGCCGGTCATGTCCGACAGCGTCTTGCTGACCAGCGTCGGCGTTCGCACCAGGGCATCGGCAATTCGCATGTGCGCCGCGCGGACATCCTCGATCGAGACGGGGAGGGCGGGAGCGGATGCGGTTGCGTGCGTTGCCATCTGGTTCTTCCGTTCGCCCAGCGCTTGTCGACGGGCGGTGTTTCCCTCCGATCCGCCGCGAAACGAGGCGGTGCTTCGACAAGCTCGGCACGAACGGAGGCTGCGTGGCGCTCAGGGCGGATCGACATTCAGAAGATGGCGAGTCGAAAAGGTGGTTTTCCGAGACCCGGAGCGCAGCGGACACCAGGCCCGTGAGCACCGGAAGCTCGGGAAGCCGCCATTTGCAGGCCGCCAGAACTGAATGTCGATCCGCCCTAGACCATCTGGCGCCCGGGCGGAACACCCCTTATGCGGGGCGCCTCGTTCCCATGAGGTCGCGCGGCGGCCGGCCGCGACGGAGAGTGCCCGAGTGAAATCCCTGTTCTCGCGATCGATCGCCGCGCTCGCCGCGCTGCTCATGGCCGTCCCGGCGCAGGCCGACGCGCTGATCGACAATGTCAACGGCATCACGCTCGACGAAGACGGCAAGGTCGTCCACTTCACCGGGCTGCTGATGACGCCCGAGGGGCGGATCACCAAGCTGCTCGGCCGCAAGGACAAGCGCCCCGAAAAGCTCGACTGGCGCACCGACATGCATGGGCGTGTGATGCTGCCCGGCTTCGTCGACGCGCACGGGCACATCATGGACCTGGGCTTCCGCTCGCTCGAACTCGATTTGTCGGACACGCATTCGCTCGCCGAGGCGCAGGCGAAGATCGCGGCTTATGCGCAGGCCAATCCCGAGCGGACATGGATTCTGGGCGGTGGCTGGGATCAGGAGAAATGGGGATTGGGCCGCTTCCCCACCGCCGCCGAACTTGACGCGGTGGTCGGCGATCGCCCGGTCGCGCTGACGCGGATCGACAGCCATGCGGTGTGGGTCAATTCGGCCGCGCTCAAGGCGGCGGGAATCACCCCCGCTACCAAGGCGCCGGCGGGTGGGCGGATCGAGAACGGCGTGCTCACCGATGCGGCGCGGCAGCTGATCATGAAGGCGGTGCCACAGCCGCTCGCGCGCGAACGCGACCTCGCCTTCATCCAGGCACAGCAATTGCTGCTCTCGAAGGGCATCACTGCGACCGCCGACATGCGCACGACGCTCGACGACTGGCTCGTCTTCCGCCGGATCGCCGACAAGAACCTGCTGCGTATCCGCATCATGAGCTACGCCGACAGCATCCAGACCGCCAATCGCGCGGCGGGCGGGGCGCCGTCGCCCTGGCTCTATGACGACAAGCTACGCATGGGCGGGGTAAAGCTGTTCGCGGACGGCGCGCTCGGCTCGCGCGGGGCATGCCTCAAGGCGCCCTATGCCGACGCGCCCAAGGAAAGCGGGCAATGCTTCCTCACCGATGCGCAGCTCAAGAACCTGATGAGCCGCGCCGCGATGGACGGCTTCCAGGTTGCGGTCCACGCGATCGGGGACCGTGCCAATGCCGAGGCGCTCGACGCGATCGAGGCGGTGTCCGATACCTACAAGGGCGACCGCCGCTGGCGGATCGAGCATGCGCAAATCGTCGATCCCACCGATCTGCCCCGCTTCGGCAAGGGCAGCATCATCGCCTCGATGCAGCCGATCCATCAGGTGTCGGACCGGACGATGGCCGAGGCGCGGCTGGGGCCGGGCCGGCTCGCGGGCGCCTATGCCTGGCATTCGATGCTGGAGAACAAGGTACCGCTCGCCTTCGGGTCGGATTATCCCAACGACGATTTCAATCCCTTCCACGGCTGGGTCGCGGGCTTCACGCGCGCCGACGGCACCGGTCAACCGTTCGGCGGCTGGCAGCCGCAGGAGCGCATCAGCCGCGAACAGGCGTGGCGCGCTTACACGATGGGCGGGGCCTATGCCGGTTTTGCAGAAGACCGGTTCGGCCGTCTCGCGCCGGGGCTGTGGGCGGATTTCATCATCGTCGACGCCGACCCGCTGCTCGCGACCGCTGCCGATCTGTGGAACATGCAGGTCGAGCAGACCTGGGTGGGCGGCAAGATGATGTGGGAGCGGAAATAGGCAGATCGCCTACATCAAACGTGCCCTTCAGCCTCTTTTTTGCAATGTGAGTCGACGCGACCTCGCAACGGGGAGACCAGGGAGCGATGTGATCGCTGTCACTGAAGGACTTGGCGCTCCAGCTTTTCCAGTAACGATACCAGCCGATCCACCTCAGCTTGCACCGCTTGCTGATTCTCGACACCGGAGCGCACCTTTGGGGGAGTCACTGCGACTTCGACGAGGTTCGTTGCCTC
This sequence comes from Sphingomonas sp., assembly GCA_035538935.1. Classification (GTDB taxonomy): domain Bacteria; phylum Pseudomonadota; class Alphaproteobacteria; order Sphingomonadales; family Sphingomonadaceae; genus Sphingomonas. The sequence goes on along the minus strand of DATLJH010000011.1, from coordinate 5,987 downwards.
GTTGGGATCGTGGAGGAGATCATAAAGCTCCCACTCCTGCGGGGCCTGTCCCGCCGGGTCGAAATATCGCGCCAGCTTGTAATGTGCAGTACGCAAGCACCGTATGTGGTTGGGTTGCTTGACCGCGCCGGGCATCAACGACACCGGCCCTTTGTCATGGGCGCCCTCGCGGACGGCATCGACCGTCTCGACGTAAATGTCGAAGGATTCATATGCGTGACGTTGGTGGGGGTCGAGCGTCGCCGGCAGAGGCGCGGTGATCTCGTCATCGGTGATGAATAGAACGCCTTCGCGCGCACACCCATCGGGCTCGATCACTGTGTCGTCCGGCCATTCCCCGATGACGAGCGGGGTGAGGTCGACGCCGGGCAGCGGCGGCATCGGGCGTCGTGCCGCCAGTCGATCATGGATCGCCATTCGTTCAGCCTGATCGACACCCGCAAGTCCGAGGACGGTTGGCAGAATATCGATATGGCTTGTTACCGCGTTGACCTGGCGCAGAATGGCGCCGTCGGCTTGCCCGGACTCGCTGGCCGAAGCCGCCAATCGAGGATCGCGGATCACGACCGGTACATGCAGCGCCTCGGCATATGCTGTATGCCATTTCTCCATCATCATGCCGTGAGCACCGCCATATTCGCCGTGATCGGTCAGAAAGATGACGACCGTGTTATCGGCCTGGCCGGTCTCCTCGAGTGTTTTCAGTACGGCTTCGATATGTGTGTCGACCACCGAGTGCAGCCAGCCATAGAGCTGCAGGAATAACTGGCAGTTCAGATCCGGGTTATCCGCCAGGCGAAAGGGAATGCAGCTTTGCAGGGCAGCTCTCACCGCAAGGCCAGTCACTTCCTTCGGGTCGCCTCCGGCCCTCTCGGCGACACTCAAACCGGCTTTTGCCGCCAGCGCTAATCCCATCTTGTAGGCATATTCATGTTGGCAGCTGGGCTTGTCGGCGAGCGATTCGTTCTGGGTCGGCGCCGCGACTGCGCAATCCTGCGGAAAGCCCAGGGGATTGAGCGGAATCCGCGCCGTGCCGGCGACGGGCGGGGGAGTCACGTCCTCCGGCCCCGGTATCGTCAGCGGACCGAAGATGGGCTGCGTCGTCCGCTTGGCGGTCCGGCTATCCGGAAGCTTGGTTGATTGCGACGCATCGCTCGCCGGCAGCGCTTGCGCGACGACGCCGGGATAGGTCGCGATGTCGTGAGGATTGGTAAAGGACGCCACGGCAAACCAGGGTTTCGTATCCTCCGGTTGCGGACGGTCGCCGCCTGGATCTCGCGTCGCATCCGATGCGTAGAGGCGATCATAGTCGAGCCCCAGAGCCTTGCGACGGATGAAGGTGCAGGCCAGATCAGAGAAGCCGACATCACGATATGTCCCGAGATCGTTAGGCAGAGGTCCGTGCGGCTCGGGGTAGGATGTTTCCCAATCGTCGAAGCCGTAGCGTTGGAGCGAGTGATCCTGCGGATTGCTCACGTGCCATTTGCCGAAATAATGCGTCGTATAACCTGCCTCGCGCATCCAGGAACCAAGCGTCGGGATGCCGTCCGGCTCGAGCCATGGAAATGCTGGAGAATCGCCGCTTTTGAAAAGACCGTCGGTTTGTGTGACGCCCGTCCGCGTGCCGTATTGCCCCGTATAGATTGCCGTACGACTGGGAATACAGGCGCTTGATGCGATGGTGTGATTCCGCAGCACGACCGCATTTTTGCGCAAGCGCAATAGACCGGGAAAGAACCGTGCGTAGGGATTCGTGCCATCCACTTCGCTCTGGAAGCCGAGGATCGCCTTCAGGCCCTGAGCCAGGCCGCCGTTCGGACCATAGGAAAAGCGCGGAAAGCGGTACTGATCGCACGTGATCAGCAGGATGTTCGGGCGACGGGAAGAAGGCGTGTCCGTGGTCATGGGGCTCTCCGGGATGCGAACGGCATGCGTTCTCTGCGGATAGGAACGCGGCTGTCATCGAAGGTGCCGCTCTTGGTCGAACTATTGATGGCAGAATCCTGGATCCTGCCTTCGCAACGCAGCCATATAACGCAGCCATATAAGGTCTGCTGCCGGCATGGAGATCACCACACAATCGGACGGAGCGTCGTCGTTCACTGCTCTCCTTCGTCCCCCGGCTCAAAGCTTCGAGCTTCGCACGTTGCACGGCCGGCGTCCGGGACGTCCAGCGATCAATTCATATGAATCCTTGCCAAATCTTACAGACCTGACCTCAAAATCGAGCCAATGGCGGTTTCGCATGGTCCGCACATGGAGCCCGTTAGCCGATCATCGGCTGGAAATTCCGCCTGGCGACGAGCTGTCTCAGTACACGCGATGGATGCCCGGCTCGGTTGGCACACGCCCCCAATAGAGCGTCTGCGCTGCGATTGCCACCTGAGTACGGTTATGAACATTGAGCTTGCGCATCAGCGCGGTCATGTGCGCCTTCACGGTCGCTTCGGCGATGCCGAGGTCGTAGGCGATCTGTTTGTTGAGCAATCCCGAATGGACGCCCTGTAGAACCTTGAGCTGCGTCGGTGTCAGCTTGGCCAAGCCGGCGGCCGCTCCCTGATCTGTTCCGTTGTTTGCCCGGTCCGCCTCTGCATCCATGTCGACCTCCTTTGTCAGGCGGGCGTATGCGCCCGTCTCCCAGATTGGTCTGACTGCCTCACCCGAACTCTCGCCGGATCGCAAAGCAGTTAGACAGCTTTTGCCATAATCCGGGCAAATCTGTCGGTCAACTCACCTTTTTCGTGGAAATCCGGGAATAGCTGTCATACAGCAATTGGATTACGGCGATTGCGGAGCGCACGAAAGCGCACGTGCAACGGGAGAGGGCAGATGAAATCCGCGTGCTTCACGCCGTTACGGCAATCGAATCCGGCTGTGCGCGGAACCCGGCAATGAGCGCGGGCGACATCCAGCTCCTCGTTGCGGCGCTGCTCGGCATCGGGGTGTCGGTCGTGCTCATCATTCGCGGCCGGTTGCATCCGTTCGTTGCGCTGCTGTGCGGCGCGTTCGTCGTCGGGCTGTGCGCCGGCCTGTCGACCACCGACACTGCCAAGGCAGTGGAAAAGGGTGCGGGTGACATCCTCGGCGGCACCGGGCTGATCGTCGCGCTAGGCTTGTCACTTGGCGCGATGCTGCAATTGTCGGGCGGTGCGACCTCGCTCGCACGCGCTGGACTCGCTCTCACCGGCCCCAATGGCGCGCCGTGGGCGAGCCTGGCGGTCGCGCTGATTGTCGGATTGCCGCTGTTTTTCGAAACGGGCCTCGTGCTGCTCCTCCCGATCGTCGTCGCCGCGGCCGCGAGCATGAACGGCGCGCACGACAGTGATTATATGAAGCTGCGGCTGATGCTCCCTGCGCTCGCCGGGCTTTCGGTGGTTCACGCGCTGGTGCCACCGCATCCCGGGCCGTTGATCGCGGTCGACGCGCTCGGCGCCGATCTCGGGCGGACGATCATCTATGGTGTGATCGTCGCGATCCCTACTGCGATCCTGGCCGGCCCAGTGCTGTCGCGGGTGATCGCCCGCGGCGTGCCGCTCGCGCCACCGGTGATCGAGCCGACCGAGCTGCTCGACGCGCCACCGCCCAAGGGCACTTCGCTGGTGATTGTGCTGATGCCGGTGGTGCTGATCGCTGCCGGACAGATTCAGCAGGTCCTGCCCCCCGATATCGCGCCGCGCTTCACCTGGCTCGCCACAGCGTCGAACCCGGTGCTGGCGTTGCTCGTTACCAACCTCCTCGCGTTGGCACTCTTGTTCGGCCGTCGGCTCACTGACGCCGACGTGCACGAGGCGATCTGGTCCGACACGCTCAGGCCCGCCGGAGCGATCCTGCTCGCAATCGGCGCAGGCGGTGCGTTGAAGCAGGTGCTGGTTAGCGCAGGCCTGTCAGACTTACTTGGGCGTCTGGCGGCCGCGAACGGGTTGTCGCCGATCTTGCTCGGCTGGTTGGTGGCGGTAGCGATCCGGCTTGCAACCGGTTCGGCAACGGTCGCGACGATCACGGCGGCAGGGATCATGACAGGTGTCCTGACGACGACCGGTGCGTCGCCCGAATGGATGGTGCTCGCGATCGGTGCGGGCTCCGTGTTCTTCAGCCATGTCAACGATCCCGGCTTCTGGCTGGTCAAAAGCTATGTCGGCACAAGCACCGGTGATACGTTCCGCACCTGGTCGGTGCTGGAGACCGTGGTTTCCGTCGTCGGGCTGGTCTGTGTATTGTTGGCGAGCCGGCTATTCTGATGCGCCGCATCCGACCGAGGGGGGAAAGGGAGGATCGATGAGCGAGGGACGCCTTGCCGACCGGGCCTATTCGAGCATCGTCGAACTGATCAATGCTGACAGTCTTGCACCGGGGGACCGTCTGCCGGCCGAAGCGAAGCTCGCCCAGGATCTGGGCATTTCGCGGACCGTGGTGCGCGAGGCGCTGGTGCGGCTCGCCGCCGACGGCATCACCGAGGCGCGGCGCGGCGCCGGCTCGTTCGTCAAGCGCCGCCCGTCGGAGCGGCTGGGCGCGCACCTGCCGCTGTCGGAGCTTTCCACGACCATGGGCAGCTACGAGGTGCGTTTCGTCGTCGAATCGGAGGCCGCCCGCCTTGCCGCACTGCGTCGATCAACCGCGCAACTGGAGGTGATCGAGCAGGCGATGGCTGACTTGCGCGAGGCGTTGTTGTCGACGGGGCCGGCGCATCGCGAGGATATGGCGTTACATCGCGCGATCGCATTGGCTACGGCCAATCCGGCATTCGTTTCGACATTCGACCATTTGTTCGCCGACATCGACCGGATCATGCGCGCGGGCGTCGACATCTCGCGCTCGCGCCCGCCCGAGGCGATCGCAGCGATGTTGTCGGAGCACGAGATGATCGTTGAGGCGATCGGCGCCCAAGATCCCGATGGCGCTGCATTGGCGATGCACTGGCACCTTTCCCAAGGACGCAAGCGCCTCATGCCTTGAACGCTTACGACTATCGTCGCGGGTGGCCGTCTGCAGTGGCTCCCCTATAGGTACCGCTACAGCGGAAAACCGGAAAAATGGGGAGCGATGATGCAGGCACGGCGCGCAGGACGGACCGGATCGCGGTGGCTGGTGGCCGGCGCCGCGATGCTGATGGCGACCTCGGCGCTCGCGCAGCCGTCGCATTCGGTGTTCGCCACGCAGCCGCAGGATGCGCGCGCGGTGACGGTCAAGGCCAGCGGCGACGGCCGAACCGACGACACCGCCGCGATCCAGGCCGCCATCGATGCCGCTTATGCCAAAGGCGGCGGCGGCATCGTCTTCCTGCCCTCCGGCCATTACCGGCTGACGCGGACACTGTTCGTCTGGCCCGGCGTGCGCCTGTTCGGCGTCGGCGAGACGCGCCCAGCGTTCGTGCTGGCCGACAATACGCCCGGATTCCAGAAGGGCATCGCGACGATGATCATCTTCGCCGGCGGCGGGCCCGACCGCAAGTTTCACGTGCCCTTCCCGCCGCCCGATAGCGTGCCGTTCAACGCTGATATCGCCGACGCCAATCCGGGCACTTTCTATTCGGCGATGAGTAACGTCGACGTCGAGATCGGCGCGGGCAATGCAGCCGCGGTCGGCGTGCGTTTTCACGCTGCGCAACACGCCTATCTCAGCCATATCGACTTCGACATCGGCTCCGGCTTTGCGGGCGTCTATCAGGTCGGCAACGAGATGGAGGATCTCCATTTCCACGGCGGGCGCTACGGCATCGTCACCGAGAAGCCGTCGCCGGCGTGGCAGTTCACGCTGCTGGATTCGACCTTCGACGGCCAGCGCGACGCGGCGATCCGCGAGCATGAGGCGGGGCTGACGCTGGTCAACGTGACGATGCGCGACACGCCGGTCGGGATCGAGATCGACAAGGGCTATGGCGACTGGCTGTTCGGCAAGGACGTGCGCTTCGAGAACGTCTCGAAAGCAGGCGTCGTCATCAGCAACGAGGACAACGCCTATACGCAGGTCAATTTCCTCAACGCGCTGGC
>DATLJH010000010.1:0-69798 GCA_035538935.1 Sphingomonas sp. | reverse complement strand
GCAGAGGCGCTCACCGAGATCGGCGACAAGGGCGTGCTCGCGCTGGTGTGCGATTCGACCAACGTGTTCAACGCCGAGGCATCGGGCTCCGAAAGCTCGCTTCGTGCCGGGCTGCTCGAATGCGTCGCCAGCGCCCCGGCGCGCGTGCTGGTGACGACCTTCGCCTCCAACGCCGCGCGGCTGAAGACGCTGGGCGAGGTTGCGCGCGAGACGGGGCGGACCTTGTGCGTCGCCGGCCGCTCGCTCGATCGTATCCTGCGCGTCGCACGCCAGACCGGCTATCTGCGCGATTTTCCCGACGTGGTCGATTTCGACACGGCGATGCGGCTGCCGCGCAAGCAGGTGATGATCGTCGCCACCGGCGGGCAGGGCGAGCCGCGCGCGGCGCTGTCGCGCGTGTCCGAAGGCACGCACCCGATCCAGCTCGACGCGGGCGATCGCGTGATCTTCTCGTCCAAGCAGATTCCGGGCAACGAGGTCGCGATCGGCCGGATCATGAACCGGCTCGCCGCGCGCGGGATCGAGATGATCACCGAACGCCAGGCGCATATCCATGTGTCCGGGCATCCCGGCCGGCCCGAGCTGGCGGCGATGTACAAATGGATCCGGCCCGACTTGCTGCTGCCCGTCCATGGCGAGATGCGTCATCTGATGGAGCAGGCGCGCTATGGCCTGTCGCAAGGCATTCCGCGCGCGCTCGTGCAGACCGACGGCGATATCGTGCGCCTCGCGCCCGGCGATCCGGAGAAGGTGGGCCATGCGCCGGTGGGCCGGCTGGTGCTCGACGGCGACGTGATCCTGCCCGCCGACGGCGGCACGATCAACGAGCGCCGCAAGCTCGCGATCAACGGTCACATCTCGGTCGCCGTCGCGATTGCGCCCGGCGGGCGCCTGATCGGCGCGCCCGAGATTCGCATCCAGGGCGTGCCCGTCGAGGAGGAGCGCGAGCCCTTCCTCGCCGAAGCTGTCGATGCCGCAGCCGATGCGGTGACGGACGGCGGTCGCGATCGCGAGGACTTGCGCGAGAAGGTGCGCCTCGCCGTGCGCCGCGCGGCGACGCGCTGGACCGGCAAGAAGCCGATCGTCGACGTGATGATCATCGAGGGCTGAGCCGCGATGCGCTGGACCTCGTTCGTCGCGATCTACTTCATCATCTGGGTGTTCTCCGTCTTCCTCGTGCTGCCGTTCGAGGCGCGCCAGGGCACGACGCCGGAGGAAGAGCGCATCCCGGGACAGGCGGACAGCGCGCCGCACCAGTTCCGTGCCGGGCGAGCGGCGCTGCGCGTCACGATCGTCGCGACGATCGTCTTCGCGCTGTTCGTCGCCAATTACGAATATGGCTGGGTGACGCCCCAGATGCTCGATCTGTTCGGCGGCACGGCGCCGGTGGAATAGCGCACCGACGCGGGACACGGATCCTGTTGTCGAAGATTCGGCATTTCGAATCCGAGCCTGAAATTTCTGTCCTACACGTTCTTTCTATGTTCTACCCTGCGGGATGGAACAGGATTGCTCCGCCGTGCCCGCCGCGTTGCTCGATACCGGCAGCGGCGCAATCAGGGCGCGCTGGCGTCGCGCGTCGGGCGCATGGATGGTGCGTCGCTGTAGCCTCGCTGTCGCGTCGGTGCCGCGCTCTGGTCGCCATCCCGGGGCGTTGCGGTCGCATTCCGGGCAAAAACCCTGCGACGCGCTCCAGTTTCTCCACTTCATGTCGCCCGCAACAGGAGCATCCGTCAACGCAGGGCGACGACTCGAACAGGTCGATTATGAGTCTAGGTCCGCAGGCGCTCGATCGCCTGCGCCAGCGCAACGTAGAGCTTGCCCATGTCCGACGACAGCAGGGTGACGCCCAGCGGTGAGCCGTCGCGCTCGTTCAGGATCGCGCGCAGCATCGCTTCGAAATCGTGGATGTAGCGATTGACCTGATCGCGGAAATCGGGGTCGGCGTCGTAGACCGAGGCAATCTCGCGTGCTTCGGTGGCGTCGAGCAGGCGCACCGCGCGCCGCGTGAACACCCCGCGATCGCCCTTGAGATACGCCGCCCAGGCGCTGTCCGAGACCTCGTTCGAGAAGGTCTTGGCGATGTCGATCGAGTTCGAGTTGAGCGCCTCGATCAGCAGCGAGGCGCAGCGGGCGAAATTGTTCTGCTCGGCATGTTCGCGCTCGGCGCGGGCGCCTTCGATCTGCGTGTCGATCCGCGCGGTCGCCTCGGCGAGCGCCGTCATCTGCTCGTTCAGCCGCTCCGACGCGCGACCGGCGGCTGCGACGGCGGCGTCGGCGGCATCGGCGATGCCCGCGACATGGCGTTGGACCGTGGCGTCGGTCGCGCGCTTCATCGCTTCCGCACTCGCGGTTTCGAGCGACTGTGCAGCCTCGGGGATCACCGTCGCCAGCGTCTCTCGCGCGCGCTCTGCCGCGGCGCCGGCGGTGTCGCGCACGCGGATCAGCGCCTCGACCAGCTTGGGCGCGGCCTCTTCGGCGAAATCGTTGGTGCGGCCGATCGTCTCGTCGAACATCTTGCCGAGCGTGTCGGCCTTGGTCCGCCCAGCCTCGAGCGTTTCGACCAGCTTGGCGGACAATTGATCGACCGTCGTGCGCTGGCCCTGGATGACCTGCGCGATCGCCTCGATCGCGTCGTGCGTGCTCTCTGCGGCGGTGACGAGCGCGAGCAATTCGGGCTTGGCGCCCGAGACGACGCCGCGGCTCTCGCCGATCCGCGCGTCGAGCCGGGCGAGCGCCTGCGGCAAGGTCTCGTCGATCTCGCGCGCGGAGGCGTCGAGCGCGGTCAGCAGGTCTTCGGCGGTGCCGATCACCCGGCGCGCGGTATCCTCGCCCGCCTGCAGCGACGCGGCCATCGCATCGGCGGAGCTGCCGAGCGCGCTGATCGAGCCGGCAAGCGCCTGGTTGCGCGCCAGACCATCGCTATGGAGCGCCGCCAACCGCGTCTCGATCTCGCCGATCCCGTCGCCGAGGCCGCCGAGCAGGGTCTCGCTCGTCGCCTGCTGCTCGCCCAGCCGTGCGGCGAGGCGATCGATCATGGTCTCGATGTCGGTGATCCGGCCCGACAGCGCCTCGACGCTGTCGCGGGTCGCGCGGTCGAGCGCGGCCTGGTTGGTTTCGAGCATCGCGAGCATCGCCTCGCCCTGCGCGGCGATGCCCTTGCGCGCTTCGTCGACCGCGCCCGCGGTGCGATCGAGCAGCCCGTCGACCGCGCTCGACATTTCGCCGGTCACGCTTTCGAGCCGGGCGCCCGCGGTTTCGCTGGTCGCCTCCATCCGCGCGATATGCGCGGCGAGTTTCTGCGCGGCGCCGCCCGCCACATTGTCCGCCTCGCGCCCGCGCTCGGCCAGCGCGGACAGCTGCGCGTCGAGCGCCGCCGCCTGCTCGCCCGCCGCGAGCCCGAGCCCTTCGAGCGTCGCCTTCATCTCGCGTGTTTCGTCATGCGCGCGCGGCAGCGAGGCGAACAGCACTTCGAGGCTCTTCTGCGCCGCGCCGGCCGAGCTTTCGAGCTGACGGCTGTGCAGGCTGACGCTCGCGATCTCCTGCTCGACATCGTTCCGCAACGCGCCGAGCCGGGTCGCGACGCCGTCGCCCATCGCCATCAGCGTATCGATCTGCCCCGCGAGCGCGACGCGATTGTCCTCGATCTGTCGCGACAGGATGGCGATCGTGCGTTCGAGGCTCGCGGCCTCGGCGCGCATCGTCTGCGCGGTATGGCCGAAGCGGCGCGCCTCGGCGCGGCTCGTGCGCATGCCGAGCAGCCACAGGATGCCGATCAGGGCCGGCGGCACGCAGAGCGCCGCCAGGAATTCCACCAGCTCGATCGGTGCCGGCGGCGCGGTGAACACGCCGCGCGCGATCCACAGCATGCCCGCGAGCCAGGCGAGCACGGCGATGATCGCGACGACGGCCCACAGTCGGGACGCGTCCGAGACGGGCTCGTCCTCTTCCTCGGCCAGATAGGCGGGGTCGCCGTCGAGCACGGGCTCGACGATCGGCGCTTCTTCGCCCTCCACTGCTTCGCTGGCCATCGATTCTGCCTCGACATCATCCTGATGCAGGCTGGCGGTGTGCGTGCCCCCGGTCATGGGGCCGTTGTTTACCACGAATCGAGCCGCGTCAAAGCCAATCGGGAAACCTTGCCTTAAACAAGTCACGGTAGAACGCAGACGATGGCATATGATCCGGGTGCAATCGATGCGACGCTCGCGGCGGCGGTGGGGGACGAGCCAGCGCTGATCGCGGAACTGCGTGAGGCGTTCCTCGACAGCGCCAAGCGCGAGCTCGCCGCGCTCGAATCGGCGATGGACGTCGACGACTGGCGGACCGCTGCCTGGCGGATCAAGGGGCTCGCGGCGAGCTTCGGTGCGGTGCGGTTGATGGCGCTCGCCGAGGAGGGCGCGACGGTAGCCCCGCACGACCTCGCCTATCTGCGGCGCGTGCGGCAGGCGGTGGCGCGGCTTTGAAGCGAAGTCCGGCGCCGAATCGCGCCTGATTTCTTTGCCAATCGCGTGGCCGTCCCCTAACAGCGTCAGTCATGCTGGCTGGGCTGATTTTTGCGACCGACGACGCCGACGACCGGCCCGACAAGCTCGCCGCGACGCTGCCGTTCGGCGGCGGGACGCTGCTCGAATATCAGGCGCGGCTGCTGATCGCGGCGGGGGCTGCGCAACTGCTGGTCGCCGTCACGCGGTTGACCCCCGAATTGATCGGCGCGGTCAACCGCATCGGCGGACGTGTGCCGGTTGATGTGGTGCGCTCGGCGACCGAGGCGGCGGACAAGGCGCACCCGCTCGCGCGGATCATCGTCGTCGCCGACGGCCTGGTCAGCACCAATGCGATCGTCGACATGCTGGCGGACGAGGGCGACGACGCGCTGCTCGTCACCAGCCAGGGCGACGCCTTGCCCGGTTTCGAGCGGGTCGATGCGAACAGCGCCTGGGCGGGGCTGGCGCGGATCGGCGCGCGGCGGCTCGACGACGTCGCGCGCTTTCCCGCCGATTACGATTTCCAGTCGACATTGCTCCGGGTGCTCGCGCAAGGGCGCACGCTGCGGATCGCATTGCCGGCGTCGGCGGCACGCGAGGGGCATGGCATCCAGCGAGATTCGCGCGCGCTCGCCGATCGCAGCCGCGCGGTGCTCTCGTCGATCGTGACGTCGCGACCCGGCTGGTTCGATCGCCTCGTGCTCGCACCGCTCGCGCGCTGGACGCTGCCCAGCCTCGTGTCGCGGGCGGTTCCCAGCGCAGTTCTCGCCGGCGCAGGTGCGATCGTCGCGCTGGCGGGGCTGGTAGGACTGGTGCTCGATCTGCCGGTAACGGGGCTGGCGCTGGTCGAGGGCGGGATCGTGGCGATGGCGCTTGCCGCGGTGCTCGGCGCGTTGCGTGGAGAAGGCCGGCTGGCCAAGGTGCAAGGCTGGGCGATCGGCGGCGCATCGGCGCTGGCGGCGCTGCTGTTGGGCCGGATGGCGAGCATCGAGGCGATGACCGCGACCGGCTGGACGCTGGCGATCGGTCTCGTCGTGGCGGGCACGCTGCTCGAACGCGCGGCACGCCATCGCCGCAGCCTGTGGTGGGCGAGCGCGCTGGTCTATCCGCTGGTGCTGCTCTGCTTCACCGCGGCCGGCCATCCGCTGATCGGACTGGCGGTGGCGGCCGCCTATGCGAGCGCGTCGCTCGCTGCCGCGATCGAGCGGCTCACCGCTGAATCTTAGTGCCGCTTTAGGGGCAAATCCGGTAATTTTACTGCCATGTCGGTCGAACCCGATCCTCGCCGGGAATTGTCTCGTCGCGCCGGTGCGTTCCTCGCGCGCGCGGAAAACGGTGGCTTGCGCGCCGGGTGCCGGCTTGCGAGCGTCGCGTCCGATCTGCGCATGGCCGACGAGGACCGGCTCGACGACCGCACCCGAGCCGCATTCGGGGCGCTGATCGAGTCTCTTTTTGGGACAATCCGCAGCGAGGTTGCCGGGCATGCCGCCCGCACGCTCGCCGCCGGCGGGCACGAGATGATCGCCGAGGCGCTGCTGACCACGCAGCGCGACGACAAGCGGCTCGCCGCGATCCTGCTCGCCGATCATAGCGTGCTGCGCGAGCTCGACGGGCGGGTGCGGCAGGATCTGCTCGCCGACGCGCTGGTGGCACACGAACGGGATGACAGCGATCAGCCGAGCTTGCTGCCGCGACTGGCGGGCGAGCGCGATCCGCTGATCGCGGGGCCGGCGATGGCGATGCTGCTCGCGCTTGGCCGCCGTGCAACGCCGCTTGAGAGCGGGGCGCTCGCGCGAACCGACCTCTCTGCGGAAACGCACCATCGCTTCGTCTGGCACGTCGCGGCCGATCTGCGCGAGGCCGTCGGCCGACTGGCGAATGCGCGCACCGCCATGCTCGATCGCGCGCTCGTCGCCGCGGCCGAACGCAGCCTTGCCGCGCATGACGAAGGCATCGGGCTGGAGCCGAGCGCGGTGAAGCTTGCCTCGGCCCTCGGCTCGGCCGGGCGGGGTGGGCGAGCGATGGCGATCGAAGCGCTCGGCGATCGCCTTCTCGCGCTCTTCATCGCGCTCGTCGCGGAAGACGTCGGTCTCGACTACGACATCGCGCGCGATGCCGTGCTCGATCGCGACGGCGCGCGCCTGTGGCTGATGCTGCGCGCCATGGGCATGGACCGCGAGGCGATCGGCCGGATCGGCCTCGCGCTCGCGACCGCCGACCGCCATCGTTCGCTCGACGACCTTGCCGGCGATCTCGACGTGGCAGTCGCAACCGACCTCGACGCGGCCCGGGCCATGCTCGCCATCCAATCGCTGCCCGCCGCCTATCGGCAAGCGCGCGAGGCGATGGAAAGCGCGCGGTGAACGCGGTCGACCGCGACCTGAGGCCTGTGCGTGGGCGACTCGACGAAACCGGGCGGCTCGTCGAGGCCGACAGCCGGCTCGCCGACCTGAACGAGGCGGCCGGCGGCGCGATGGGGGCGCCGCTCGCCATCCCCGGGCTCGCGGATGTCGGGCGGCTCGTCCGCAAGCTGGGTGTGACTGTGTCGCGCAAGCTGGTGATGGCTGACGGGCAGGGCGATCTGGAGCTGTGGGTTCGCGCCGAGCCCGATTCCGGCGGCGTTCGGCTGGCCTTGAGCGCGTGGCGCGAGCGCACGGCGGCGGCGCGGATCGAGGAAGGGCAGGGCCCGCCGCTCGTCGCGTCGTACGGTGCCTGGCGTTGGGAAACCGATGCCGCGCTTCGCCTGATCGCGCTCTCATCCCAGGCGGGGCCGCGCGACGGCTTTCATCCTGCGGCGGTGCTCGGCCAGCCGCTGACGGGCCTGTTCGCCTTGGCCGAGGATGCGGACGGGGGGCTTCCCCTGCTTGCCGCGCTCGCCATCAATCAGCCGTTCGAGGGGCAGCAGGCGGCGGTGCGCCCGTCCGGTCGGCGGGTCGTGCTCGCGGGGGTTCCGCGCCGCGACCGGCTGGGCGCATTCGCCGGCTTCGTCGGCACCGCGTTCGACGTCGCCGCGGGCGCGCCGCGAGCATCGGCGTCGATCGATCTGTTCGTGACGCGGCTCGGGGCCGCGCTGCGCGCGCCGCTCGGGCACATCATCGCCAATGCCGACAGCATCGGCGCTGCGCCTGACGGGCCGATCCAGGACGCCTATGTCGGCTACGCGGCAGACATCTCCACCGCGGGGCGCCATCTGCTCGGGCTGGTCGACGATCTGGCCGATCTCGAGGCCATCGAGCGACCTGGTTTCGCGGTCGCACGCGAGCCGATCGACCTCGCCGACCTCGCCCGCCGCGCGGCGGGGTTGCTCGCGGTGCGGGCGAGCGCGGCCGAGGTGTCGATCGAACGCCCGGTCGAGGAAGCCGCGCTTGCCGCCACCGGCGAGTTCCGCCGCGTCTTGCAGATTCTCGTCAACCTGATCGGCAACGCCATCCGGTACGCGCCGCCGGGTTCGCGGGTGTCGGTGGCTGTCGAACGACGAGGCGGCACCGCCACCGTCACGGTGGCGGATCAGGGCAAGGGCATCGCGCCCGGCGATCATGCGCGCGTGTTCGACAAATTCGAGCGCATCGATCCCGCCGAGCCGGGCGGCAGCGGGCTCGGCCTCTACATCGCGCGCCGCCTCGCGCGCGCGATGGGCGGAGACATCACGCTCGAAAGCGCGCCGGGCGACGGCACGCGCTTCACGCTGCTCCTTCCCGCCCGCGCCTAGACTCAAATTCGATCAGCGTTGCCTATCCTCTGCCCGCCTTGCCGGACTTGCCTGGCCCCGCGAAAGCGGGGCATCCGGCATCCCGCTTCTTCCTTCTTCTTTGCTCCGGCCCAAGTCCGGGATGACGACTCAACGTGATCGAAAACGGATCTAGGGCCGATCGACATTCAGGAGATGGCGAGTCGAAAATGGTGGCTTTTCGAGACCCGGAGCGCAGCGGACTACAGGTCCGTGAGCACCGGAAGCTCGGGAAGCAGCCATTTGCAGGCCGCCAGAACTGAATGTCGATCGGTCCTAAATGTCGATCTCGACCGCGGTGACGGAAGCTGGGGGGAAACGAACCGCGGTATTGGGCGGTATTGCTTGCGATGTGACAGGCATCGGATCCTCCTCGGCCGAGAGGATCTCGGCGAACGGATCGGAGGGGGCGATCTGATGGATTTGCACGCGGCGCGGTGACGCCCCTCCGATCGTGAGTGCGCTTGATCGACTGGTGTCGAGGCTGGTGTTCACGACGTGGAGATAGAAGCGGTCGCCGGCGCGGCTCGCGACGACGTCCAGATCGGCAGGCGCGCCGGCGGCATCGACTGCGCTGGTGCCCGTGAACGCGCGATACAATGCGGCGACCTTGCCGACGGGCATCAGATACGCCTTGCCGCGCGGAGTCGGCAGCATCACCACGTTGGTCTGCCAGCGCGTGCCGCAGTAATCGCCGAGATTGGCGATCTCGAGCACGTCGCCGTGGCGCTGGTGGACGTTTTGCAACCGCGCGAACGCGGCGCCCGCCGCCCAGGTCGAATTGAGCATGCCGCGATTGGGGCCCTTGATCTGATAATGCGCCTCGGTCAGCGCGAGGCGGGTCTTGCCGGTCTGGCGGCGCATCTCGACGATCTTGCCGTCGTGGGTCGCGACGCCTGCCATCAGCGCCGCCCAGGCGGCCTCGGGCTCGCGCCGGAAATGGGCGTCGCTGCATGCCTCGCCCGGGTCGAACAGGTGGTGGAATGCCAGCATGTCGACCAGATCGCCGGCCTCGTGCAGCATGTCCGACGCCCAGCCGCTATGCCCCCAGGCGATGAGCTTGATCGTCGGATCGACGCCGCGCATCGCGCGCGCGAACTCGATCGTCTTGGCGATGGCGGCCGCCTTGTCGAAGCGCTTGCGGCTGTAGGAGGTTTCGTTGCCGAGCTGCCAATAGCGGATGGGGCGCGGCGCCGGGTGGCCGGGTGCGTTGCAATAGGCGACCCAGTCGGCGGCTTCCTGGGCGTTTCCGGCCCGTTTCTCGCCGAGCGCATTCACCGCCCAGGAGGGGTCGCCCTCGCTTTCGAAATTAACGCACATCAGCGGTTCCGCGCCGACTAGCTCGCAGAAATCGAGAAACTCGTCGGTGCCGATCTGGTTGGTTTCGACCCCGCCCCACATCAGGTTGTGCATCGGCCGGCGGCGATCGCGCGGGCCGACGGCTTCGCGCCAGCGGTAATAGGCGCTGAACAGGCCGCCCCAGCGCATCATCGGCGGCGCGAGCGCCTTGCTGACCTCGACGAGATCAGGTCGCCATCCTCGGACCAGATGATCCCATGACGCCTCGACCGAGCCGTCGGTCGTGCCCAAAGGTTCCATGAACTGCATGTAGAGATAGGGGGAGAGATCGAATTTGGGCGTGGGGCGAATATCTATCGTTGTATCGTCCGGCGCGGCGGCGAGTGCGCGCCCGGCGATGGTTGCGCCGGCCGCGAGCGGCACCGCCGCCTGAAGCAGCGCGCGGCGCCCGATGGTGGGTGTCGAAACCTTCGCCACTGCAACCTCCCTGAAAGCCGTCGATTCGTGTCGACGTACTTTATGTATGATAAATATGGGGCCCGGCGAGAAGGGGCTTTGTGCTCAGCGATGGTGCTTCCACTGAATCGACTGCCGCGATAGGCTGGACCGGAGGGAATTGCGATGACGCACGAGGCGAGGGAAGCGCAGGGCGCGGACCGCGACGCGGTGGCGGCGATGCTCGCGCGCGCCTTTGCTGACGATCCGGCGATGCGCTTCATCTTTCCCGATCCTGTCGTTCGCGCGGCCCGGCTGCCGCGGCTGTTTCGATTGCTCTACAAGGCCGACGGCCCAGTCGGGATACGTTGGGTGACGGTGGGGGGTGAGGCGGCGACCTTGTGGCGTTCACCGGGGCGTGCGCATACCGGCACGCTCGCGATGCTGCGCGAAGCGATCCCGATGCTGCACGCGCTGGGCGGTGCGATCGGAAGGGCCTTGCGGGTCGCCGATGCGATCGAGGCGCACCAGCCCGAGGGGCGGTATTGGTATCTCCACATCGCCGGGTGCGATCCGGCGCACCAGGGGCGGGGCTTCGGTGCGGCGGCGGTACGCGCGGGGCTGGAGCAGGCACATGCGGACGATGTGCCCGTCTATCTCGAAACGCCGCTCGAAAAGAATATCGGTTTCTACAGGGGATTGGGGTTCGATCTTGTCGGTGACTGGGAAGTGCCGAACGGCGGGCCGCGCTTCTGGTCGATGCTGCGTCCCGCCTGAACGATCAGAGCCCGATCCGCACCGGCGTGATCGCCGCGCCAGCCGTTTCGACCTCGAACGCGAACAATCCGCCCGCGAGCGGCTGGCGGGCGCGCTCTTCCTCGCTCAGCCCCTTGGCGGCGGTGGTGGCGTAGGCGGTCTTGAGGTCCGGCCCGCCGAGTGCGATCTTGGTGACGTTGCTCACGGGAAAATCGACGTGACGCTGCAAGGTGCCGTCGGGCGCGTAGCAGCGCGCGCCCCAGCCGCCATAGAGCCCGACCCAGAGATTGCCCGCCGAATCGCAGATCGCGCCGTCGGGATGCCCGGCGCCGTCCTCGATCGTGATCAGCACCTCGCCGGCTGAGAGCGCGCCGTCCGCGCCGATCTCGTGCCGCCGGATCGTCTTGCCCAGCGTATCGACCGGATAGAGGAACCGCCCGTCGGGGCTGGCGGCGGGGCCATTGGTGATGCAGCACGTCACGTCGGTCGGCACCGCGCGAGGCCCATCCTCCAGATGATAGAGGCGGCCGGTGGGCGCGCCTTCAAGATCGTCCATCGTCCCGAACCACAGGCGGCCCGACGCATCGACGACGCTGTCGTTGAGACGATTGTCGGGCCTGTCGGGCTCGGGGTCGAGCCAGGGAGTGAAGGTCGAGGCGTCGGGATCGAACCAGTGCAGCCCGGTTTTGAGGCCTGCGAGCCAGCGGCCGTCCGCGGTGGGTTGCACCCAGCCGACCTGATCGGGCGCGCGCCACCGGCCGCGGCTGCCGCTCGCGGGGTCGAAGCGGTGGATATGACGGCGCTTGATGTCGACGAACCACAGGGCCGCGTCGTCGGGCACCCAAAGCGGGCCCTCGCCGAGCGTCGCGTTCAAGTCCCAGACGCATTCAACCGTCATTCGTCACTCTCCATCGGCTGCCGGCGGCGCACCATAGCTTCGCCGCGGGCGAGCGCTACCGGGAAAACGCACATAGGACGCGGCTCTTTGCCATCGAGCGTGCGGTCGCCCCGACGAAGATCACCGGGCAGCGAGATAGCGCGTGATCATCGCGGTGGTTTCGCGTGCGATCGCATCGGTGCGATCGGGTGCTGGGTCGGTCGTTCCCGCACGGTGGGCGAGGGCGACCAACAGTGTCTCGATGATCGTTGCGGCGGTGGCGAGGTCGATGGCGGGTGCGATCTCGTCGATATGCATGCGGAGCACGGCCTCGATCCCCTCCGCCATCCTGCGATTCATCCGCTCCGTCTTTTCCGCGACGCCGATGCGCGGGGCGAGTTCGATCACGATCCGGTGAAGATCGGGCGTCAAATGATGCGAGATGAGAATCACATCGACGATCGCGCGAATGCACTCGGCCAGCGTGATGCGCGGCCGGCCGGCGAGCGCGCGTTCGAGATCGGCGACGAAGGCGTCGCAGCAGCGGTCGATCACCGCCGCGGCGAGCGCGGCCTTGTTGGGGAAATATTGATAGAGCGAGCCGACGCTGACGCCCGCGCGCTCGGCCACGCGCGCGGTGGTGAAGCGATCATAGCCCTGATCGAGCAAAAGCTGAGTGCTTGCGTCGATAATCGCATCGGCGGTGGCCTTCGCGCGTGCCTGGCGCGGAGATTTTCTGGGCTTCACATCCATTTACGACCTCGACGTCCGGCGTGCCGGAAAGCGAATGGAAAATGTGAATCATTCGTCACATATTGTGGACAGGCAATCAAGCGGCCTGCATGAAAGGAGTGCTCTTGTGACGACGCAGCCCTATTCGCATCTCATCCGCCTGAAGCAATGGGCGGATCGCGGGCTTTATCAGGTGGTCGAGGACAATCTGGATCGCCTTGACGCCGAGGAGCGCACGATCGTCATCCGCATCCTCGATCATATCCATGTCGTGGACCGGATCTTCCAGCATCACCTGCAGGGGCGGCCGCATTCGTTTGCCGCGCCGCGATCGGACGTGCTGCCCGACATCGCCCGCCTGGCGAACGATGCGCGTTCGGTGGACGATTGGTATGTTGCCTATATCGACAGGCTGTCGGCCGCGGATGTCGAGGCACCGGTCGATTTCGTCTACACCAACGGCAATCCGATGCAGATGACGCGCGGCGAGATCCTGCTGCACGTCTGCCTGCACGGGACGTATCACCGCGGCAATGCAGGCATCCTGTTCCAGAAGAAGGGGATCGCGCCCAATCGCGACGCGGTGACCGACTATCTGGAGGCGGCGGCCTGAGCGTGCTGGACAAAAAATAGGCTCCCGGCCTGCGCCGGGAGCCTGCCCCCTTATTGGTTCAGAACTTGAAGCCGACGGCGAGACCGTAGCGGCGCGGTTCGATCGTGAAGGCGTTGGTGAACAGGCCCGACGACTGGTCGGTGACGTACTGGCCGGTGATCGCGTTGTTCTTGGTCAGGTTCTGGACGAAGGCACGGGCATACCACGCGTCGTTCGCGCCGTTGAGCTGGAGCTGCGCATTGACGACCTCGTAACCCTTCAGACGGTCGATATCGCTGTTGAAGATGCTCGCGTAGCTGTTGCCGGTATAGTTGAGGTCGCCGCGCGGCACGAGCGTCATGCCGTTGCCCAGATCGATCGTATATTGCGCGCCGATCGCGAACTTGAACTCGGGCGCGAGCGGCAGCTGGTTGCCGCGGATGTTGACCGGCACGCCGCCGCCCATGACCTCCACGGGGACAGCATTGGCCTCGGCGAATTCGGCCAGACTCCCGCAGATGCTGTAGGCGCCAGTGGTGGTGGTGCCGGGGATCGGGACGGGCGCGGCCAGCCCGACTGCCTGGTTGAACTGCGCGACAAACCCGTTCGAGACGGCGGCACCGCCCGCGAGCGGCACTACCGCGCAATTGGCGGCGTTGGTGATGTCCTTGATGATCACCGCATCGCTGCGGCCGCCCGAGGGATCGCGCGGATTGGCGAGCAGCTTGTCCTGGGTGACCTTGCTGTGGAGGTAGCTGAAATTGGCGTTGACGACGAAATTCGGCGCCGGGCTCATCACCGCTTCGGCCTCGAAGCCGTAGATGTCGGCGCTGACGTTGTCATTGACGGCCGTTCGCGAGACGATGCGGGCGAGCTGCAAATTGTCGTACTTGTAGTAGAAGCCGGTCAGGTTGAGCTGGAGCGTGCCGTTGAGGAACGTGTTCTTCGATCCAATCTCGAAGGCGTCGACCTTTTCGGGCTCGAAGGCGATCGGCACCGCGAAGACAGGCGACAGCGGCGGGTTGATGCCGCCCGATTTGTAGCCGCGCGAATACGAAGCGTAGAGCAGGTTGTCGGGTGTGATCTTGTAGTCGAGCACCGCGCGACCGGTGAGCCGCTTGAAGGCGACGTCGTGCTCGGCATAAGGCTGAACGCCGGCGGTGCTGGCGTCGTAATCGAGCCCGTCATAGTTGAGCGCGTCCTCGAGATCCTCGACGCCATAGTTCAACAGCGGGTTGTCGCCGTTCGAATCGACCAGGTAGGTCGTGCGCGCTTTCAGATACTTGTCGTCATGATTGTAGCGCAGGCCAAGCGTCAGCTTGAGCTTGTCGGTGAAGTCGAAATAGGCCTCGCCGAAAATACCGTACGACTTGAGGCGGAAGGTATCCTCGTCGTTCCGATAGAAGGGCGTGCCGAATACGATCGGCCCATATGCCGCGGGAATTTGCCCGCCCGCATGTGCCAATGCCGGCAACAGGCCCGACGCGTAATCGAGCCCGAACGAGTTCACGTAATAGCTGTTGTCGCGGACCTTCTCGTCCAGATAGATGCCGCCGAGCAGGAAGTTGAACATGCCGTCGAACGAACTGTCGATGTGCGCCTCGGCCGACCATTGTTTGTAATGCGCGTTGGACAGATCGAAATCGAGGCTCTGGTCATAACAACCGATGCTTGCGCTCGCATAAACGCCACCGTCGTTCGGGCTTGCCGCCGACTGGCAGAATGGGCCCGCCGCGCCATTCGGCATGAGCGTGCCGGCGAGCGCGGTGAAAGGATTGACGCCGCCGGCCCCGGGAAACAGAAAGTTGAAGACGGGATCGGGAAGGCCGGCGACCGTCTGCAGCTGGGTGAGGCCGGGATTGCCGACAAGCGATCGCTCGACCGACTGGATGTAGTCCGTGGTCGATTCGACGTTGTTGCGCGCGTAGCCGCCGGTGATGTTGAGCGCGATGTTCCCGAAATTCTGATAGAATTTCGCCTGATAATGCTCTTCCTCGGCGAAATAGGTAGGATTGTAGTCGATGTTGACGGTGCGCATGCCCGACGGATTGACCGCATCCGAGAACACGTCCGCGCCATAGATGCTCTGAAGGCCGAACGCGGCGGCCGCCGGGCTGCCGGTGGCGATCGCCAGGAATTCGCTCGAGCTCTGGATCGCGGCCAGCGTCGAATTGCCGTTGGTGACGTCGGTACCGACGCGATCGGGCAGGCAGCCGAGGATACCCGTGGGATCGCGATGGCAGAGCTGCTTCTGGATGCGCGAGCGATCGTCCTTTTCATGGAAATAATAGGCGATGAGGTCGAGCCGGGTATCGCTCGACGGCTCCCATGACAGCGTGCCGCGCAGCGAATAGAGGTTGCGTCCGTCGATGCGGCTGTCGTCGTAGAGATTCTTGGTATAGCCGTTGCGATTCAGGTAGATACCTGCCACGCGCACGCCCAGCGTGTCGCCGATCGGCAGGTTGATCATCCCCTTGACCTTCTTCGAATCGTAATTGCCGTATTCGAATTCGCCCGAGGCATGGAAACCCGAGAAGTCGGGCTTGGCGGTGATGAAGTTGATCACGCCCGACGTGGCGTTGCGGCCGAACAGAGTGCCCTGCGGCCCGCGCAACACCTCGACGCGCTCGAGATCGAAGAACTCGCTTTCGAACAGACGGGTCGAGACCAGCGGCATGTCGTTGACGTGGATCGCGGTCGCCTGATCGCACGCGGTGCCGGTGCACAGGTCGCCGATGCCGCGGATCGTGAAGCTCGAGCTCGTGAAGTTGGTTTTCGTGTAGCTGACGTTGGGGAGCGACTGCTGGAGCGCGGCCGAGTTGACGATCTGCTGGCGCTCGAGATTTTCGGCGGTGAAGGCGGAGACCGCGATCGGCACGTCCTGGAGCCGCTCGGACGTGCGCTGCGCGGTGACGACGATGTCCTGGATGCCGCTCGCTTCGTCTTGCACGGGTGCGGCGGTCGCGGCCGCATCCTGCGGCGCGGCGGGGTCGGTCTGTGCGAGGGCAGGGCTCGCCGGCAGGAGCGCAATCGCCGAGGCCGCGAGCAGGTCGAACTTCGTCATGGCAGTCATCCCCTCCTGCACCGACTGCCGCTCTTGAACGCCGGCTAGACGGTGTTCGTGATTCAGGTATGCAAATCTAACGACCTAAAAAATCGCACGTCAATCTGATTCCTCTAGGAAAACTGCGGGGTTGCATGACTGTTGCCGAAATGAGACAGTTTCAAAATCGAACCTACGTTGTGCAATCCGGCGTGTGACGTAGCGTCAACCGCAAATCGGCCTTAAGGGAAAGGCATGTCTTCGATTCACGATAGCCCCGATGATGGCGAAACGATCGGCGATCCACCCGCGATCGACGTGCCCGACGATGTCGCGGAGGCGGTGCGCACGCTGATCCGCTGGGCGGGCGACGACCCCGGCCGCGAAGGATTGATCGATACGCCGCGCCGCGTCGCGCGCGCCTGGAAGGAATATTGCGCCGGCTACGGCGACGAGCCCGCGCACCATCTTGCTCGCGTGTTCGAGGAAGTGGGCGGTTATGACGAGATCGTGCTGCTGAAGGACGTGCCGTTCCAGTCGCATTGCGAGCATCACATGGCGCCGATCCACGGCAAGGCGCATATCGCCTATCTGCCGCGCGACCATGTCGTCGGGATTTCCAAGCTCGCGCGCGTGCTCCATGCCTATGCCCGACGGCTGCAGGTGCAGGAGCGGCTCACCGCCGAGGTGGCGGATTGTATCTGGACGGGGCTGAAACCGCTCGGCGTCGCGGTGGTGATCGAGGCGACCCACGCCTGCATGACCGCGCGCGGCGTGCGCACGCCCGGCGTCGGCATGGTCACCAGCCGGATGATGGGAGTGTTCCGCGACGACGAGCGCAGCCGCCGCGAGGTGCTGGCGCTGATGGGCTATTGACGCCGGAGATGGCGAGGCCGCGCAACGTCATCGTCACCGGCGGCGGCCGCCGGCTGGGCGCAGCGATCGTGCGCCGGCTGGCGGCGCGCGGGCACCGCGTCGTCATCCATCATCACCGGTCGGCCGACGAGGCGGCGGCGCTCGCCGATGCGATCGGGCCGGGCGCGGCAGCGATCGCGGCGGACCTGGCGGACCATGACGGGTTGGGAGCGTTGATCGAGGCGTCGCGTGCCGCGCTGGGCGGGGCGATCGACGGTCTGGTCAATTCCGCATCGCTGTTCGAATTCGACACGCCACCGCTCGCGTCGGGCGCGCTGTTCGAGCGCCTGGCGCGCGTCAACGTCACCGCGCCCGTGCTGCTCGCCTCGGCGCTCGCGCGGCAGGACGATCTGGAGGACGGCGCGATCGTCAACATCCTCGATCAGAAGCTCGCCAATCTCAATCCGGACTTCTTCTCCTACACACTCACCAAGGCCGCGCTCGAGACGGCGACGATGATGCTGGCGCAATCGCTGGCGCCACGGGTGCGGGTGAATGCGGTGGCGCCCGGCCTGACGCTGCCGAGCCTCGACCAGACCAAGGAGGAATTCGCGGCGGTTTCGCGCGAGAATCTGCTGCGCCGCCCGATCGGCGCCGAGGCGATCGGCGACGCGGTGGCCTATCTGCTCGACGCGCCCAGCGTCACGGGACAGACCCTGTTCGTCGACAACGGTCAGCGCTTTCTCCCCCGCACTGGTGACGTAATGTTCGCGACGCGAGGCGAAGACGCGCCATGACGGCGATCTTCACCACGATTCTCGACGGGCTCGAGATCACGATGCGGCTCGGCGTCCACGACGACGAGGTCGCAACGCCGCAACGCGTGCGGCTGAGCGTGTGGATGGAGGTCGATTACGGCCCGTCCGCGCCCGCCGATCGGATTGCGGAGGTGGTCGATTACGACTTCATACGGCTCGGCATCCACGAGTTCGCCAATCGCCATTTCGCCTTGCAGGAGACCTTGTGCGAGGCGGTCGCCGCTTTATGCCTGCGTGACCCGCGCGTGCGATCAGTGCGTGTCCGCTCGACCAAGCCCGACATCTATCCCGACGCGGCGATCGGGTGCGAGATCGTACGGCGCGCCGGCGGCTGAGCGCGATGCGGGAACGGGTCGTCCTGTTCAATTCCGGTTCAGCGCCCCACCACTAGGTCGGCACGTGCTAGGGTCGGCTTGAATGCCGGCCGTGCGCCGACTAGAGCGTGCGGCGCCCCCGACGAGGAGAGATTCCAGGATGCGTATGATTTCGAAGGCCGCCCTGGCCGCGGCCCTGTTGAGCGCTGGCGGGCTGGTGGCCGCCACGCCGGCACTCGCCAAGGACAAGAAGCAGGAACAGCAAGGCCCGCAGCTCAAGCTGAGCGATGCGGTGCGCAAGGCCGCGGTCGCGGCGCAAACCGCGCTTCAGGCCAAGGATTATGCGACCGCGCAGACCAATATCGACGCGGTGCTGGCGGCGGCGACCAACGACGACGAGCGCTATATCGGCCAGGCGCTCAAGCTCAGCCTCATCGCCGGGCAGAGCCAGGTCGAGGGCGCCGGCGACACCGCCGCGAACGCTCGCCACGATCAGGCGCTGGTCGCCCCGCTCGACGCGCTGATCGCCAATCCGAGCACGCCGCCCACCGAGGTTGGCAATTATGCTTACATGCGCGGCTCGATCGCGTTCAATCAGCAGAAATATGCCGATGCGCTGACCTATTATCAGAAGGCGCAGGCGGCAGGTTTCACCAACCAGGATCTTCCGCTCCAGATGGTGAAGGCGAAGGTCGAGAGCGGCGACGTCACCGGCGGCGTCTCGCAGCTCGGCCAGCTCGTCGATCAGGAAAAGGCCGCTGGGCGGGCCGCGCCGGAAAGCTGGTATCGCTATGCCATCGGCAAGCTCTACAAGACCAATGATCACGCGACGACGCTGCAATGGGTGCAGCGCTGGTTGACCGACTATCCGTCGTCGAAGAACTGGCGCGACGCGATCATCGTCTTCGGCTTCCAGGGCCCCACCGCAGCGCGGATGGGCAAGCCCGAACGCGTCGACCTGTTCCGCCTGATGCGCGCGACCCACTCGCTCGCGGATCAGAGCGATTACATGGAATATGCCGGGCTGACGTTCGACCTCGGTCTGCCGAGCGAGGCCAAGGCGGTGCTCGCCGAGGGCAAGTCCGCCGGCAAGATCGCCAGCAGCAGCGCCGACGCCACGGCGCTGGCCAAGGCAGCGCAGGACGCGATCTCGCGCGACGAATCGCTGACCTCGCTCGCGACCAAGGCTAAGGCCCGGCCCGACGGCAAGCTCGCGCAGCAGACGGGCGACGCGTATCTCGGTGCTGGCGACTATCAGAATGCGATCGCGCTGTATCGGCTTGCGCTCGAAAAGGGCGGTGTCGATGTCGATTCGGTAAACATGCACCTGGGCATCGCATTGGCGCTTTCGGGCGACAAGGCAGGCGCCGGCACCGCGTTCGACGCCGTCAAAGTGGCGCCGCGCACGGAAATCGCTGCGCTGTGGAAGACCTGGCTCGCGACCGGCACGGCAGGCGCTGCTGCCGCGGCGCCTGCCGCTCCCACCACTGCCGCGGCGCCTGCCGCGACGCAGTGATCGGCCATCCCCGTGTCGTCAGGCCGGCGACACGGGGATGCCCGGCTTGAGCTTCGAGGTTCGGATCGTCAGTGACGTCTTCACGCTCGCCACGTTGGGGGCGGGGGTGAGGTGCGTCGTCAGGATTTCCTGGAACGCCTTGAGATCGGTCGCGACGATCTTGAGGACGAAATCGATCTCGCCGTTGAGCATGTGGCACTCGCGGACTTCGGGAATCTCTGCCATGTGCTGCTCGAACTCGGCGAGATCGCGTTCCGCCTGGCTGCGCAGGCTGACCATCGCGAACACCGTGATCGGATAGCCCAAGGTGGCCGGATCGAGTTCGGCGTGGTAGCCTTGGATCGCGCCCGCTTCCTCGAGCGCGCGAACCCGACGCAGGCAGGGCGGCGCGGTGAGGCCGACGCGCTCAGCCAGCTCCACGTTGGTCATGCGGCCGTCGTCCTGGAGCAGTCCGAGTATCTGTCGGTCGATCCGGTCGAAAGCCATTGCGTGATGCTCCTCTTGAACCGATCATTCCGATCGGCAATGCCGCGGCCAGCATAAGATAATTGCGGGCGAACGCAATTGTCCCACAATGCGACGCGTCAATTTGGGAGGTTCCTGCGGCGTCGCGGACGCGGTAGGAAGGGAAAACGACGTGCTGCCGCGCGTCGTTTCCGGGGAATCGATTTTGCGCTTCGACGACAGCTTCGAGACGGTGATCTCCGCCGATATGTCGACTCCTTTCGGGGTCGAATCGGTCTGGCGGCAACTCGTCGATCTCGTCGGCCGCCGGCGCGTTCCGGCCGACGATGAAACGTTGGCACGACTGACGACGATTCGGGACGCGGTGCCGGTCGCCGTTCGCGCCGCCAGCGTGCGCGTGATCACTCACGGCACGCCGCCGGCGCCGCTGGTACGGTTCTTCGCCGCGGATGACGTCTCGGTCGCGGCGCCACTGTTGCGCTCGGCGCGTCTCTCCGACGACGAATGGATCGAGATTCTGCCAACGCTGTCGCCTGCGGGGCGCTCGATATTGCGGCACCGGCGCGATCTGGGCGCCGTGGTGGCGCGCGCGCTGGAAAGCTTCGGCAGTGTCGATTTCGTGCTGCCCGCTGCGGAGGAGATTGCCGACGACGAGGGTGCAGGCCCCGCGCCAGCGCCGCTCGAGCTGTCGACCGGGTCGTCGTTCGTGTCGCTCGGCAGGGCGGCGATGGCGCTGCCCGTAGTGGCCGAGGCGATGCGGCAACGCGGCGACGAGGAGCGTGCGGCGCCGGTCGCAGACGCCGACGGGGCGTTCCAGATCGCCGAGCTGGTCGCGCGGATCGATGCCTATCACCGGCGGCGGGAGCAGACGCGCGATGCCGGCGACGACGGCGACGAGCAGCCCCTGTCGCTGCCGCTCGCTGCGTTCGATTTCGAGGCCGACGAAGATGGCGTGGTCTGCTGGGTATCGGGCGACGAGCGCGCGCCGATCATTGGTCTGTCGCTGCTCCACGGCGCGATTGCCGGCTCGCAGGTCGACGGCGTCGCGGCGGGCGCCTTCCGCCGTCGTGCATCGTTCAGCGATGCCCGTCTCGTCATCGAAGGCTCGTCGCGGGCGGCGGGGGCGTGGCGCATCTCCGCGATCCCGATTTTCGAGCCGCTGACCGGACGGTTCGCCGGCTATCGCGGCACCGCGCGTCGGCCGCGCGCCGACGAAACCGCCGAACCGCGCGGCGGACGCGGGGGTATGTCCGATTCGCTGCGCCAGCTCGTCCATGAGCTGCGCACGCCGACCAATGCCATCGCCGGCTTCGCCGAGATGATCGAGACCGAGATGCTGGGCCCGGTCGCCGATCCCTATCGCGCGCGCGCCGGATCGATCCGCCAGCAAGCGCGAGACCTGCTCACCGCGATCGAGGATCTCGACACGGCTGCGCGGATCGAGAGCAAGGCGCTCGACCTGCGGCCCGCCACGGTTTCGCTGCGACCGTTGATCGAGACGGTGACAGCCGATCTCGCACCGCTCGCCGAGCTGCGCGGTACCATGCTTGATATCGCCGCGGACCTGCCCGATCTGGAGGTGGCGGGTGATGCGCTTGCGCTCGAGCGGCTGGTCGGCCGGCTGATGGCGGCACTGGTCGCCGCCGGCGCGCGCGGCGAACGGATCGCGATCGATGCGCGGCAGGAGGACGATCAGGTCGTTGTCACGATCGATCGGCCGCAAGGGCTCGCGGGTTATTCGGGCGAGGCGCTGCTCTCGATCGATGCCGAGCAGGAAGCCGCGCTCGACGGCGCGCCGTTGCTGGGCACCGGTTTCGCGCTGCGGCTGGCGCGCAATCTGGCGACCGAACTCGGCGGTACGCTGATCATCGGCGCCGAGCGCTTGACTTTGCGGCTGCCGGGCGCTCGAACCGGCGAAGTGGGGCAGGCATCGGGGCATTGAGCGGCGGTGACGCCGGAGACGGGGCGGGCTGGCGCGTGCCGCCCCCCGAACGCGGCGCGCGGATTGCGTGGCCCGGCGATTTCGGCACGTGCTTCACCCTGTTCGTCGATACCGAGGAGGAGTTCGACTGGCGCGCGCCGCTGTCGCGTGATGCGCGTGCGACGACGGCGATCGCGGCACTTCCGAACGCTCATCGCCGCTTCGCCGGGCGCGGCATTCCGGTGACCTACCTCGTCGATCATCCGATCGCGACCAGCCCGGCGGCGGTCGAGGTCTTGCGCGAGGCGATGGATGACGGGCGCTCGACGATCGGGACGCAGCTGCATCCCTGGGTCAACCCGCCGTTCGACGAAGTACTGGTGCCCGCCAACAGCTATCCCGGCAACCTGCCGCATGCGATCGAGGCGGCCAAGCTGGACGCACTCACCGACGCGATCGTGGCGGCGTTCGGCGTCCGCCCGCGGGTCTATCGTGCCGGCCGTTACGGCATCGGCAAGGCGACTGCCGCGCTGCTCGCCGAGCGCGGCTATCGGCTCGATAGCTCCATTCGTTCGCGCTACGATTATCGCGGCGACGGCGGCCCCGATTTCGGCGCGATCGACAGCCGCGCTTTCTGGTTGGATGTGGATCGCCGGGTGCTCGAACTACCGCTGACGACGGTGTTTACCGGTCTCGGCAGGCGCGGCGGTGAAGGCGTCTATCGCATGCTCGGCAGCGTACCGCGCGGACGCGGGGTCGCGGCGCGGCTCGGCCTGCTCGCGCGCGTGGCGTTGACGCCCGAGGACATGCCGGTGGACGACGCGCTCGAAGCGGTTCGCGTTGCAATTGGGGAGGGCATGCGGGTGCTCAATTTCGCGTTCCATTCGCCGTCGCTTGCCCCCGGCAATACGCCCTATGTGCGCGACCAGGCCGATCTCGCGAACTTCCATGCCTGGTGGGATAAGGTGCTCGATCTGCTGGACCGGTTGGGCGTGGCGCCGATCGGCGCCGACGCGCTGATCGCGGCGGCCGATGCGATACGCGATCGCGCGCTTGCCTCCGCGTCCGCGCCCGCCTAACGCCGGCGCTCGGTGGGGCCTGTAGCTCAATTGGTTAGAGCTGGCCGCTCATAACGGCTAGGTTGCGGGTTCGAGTCCTGCCGGGCCCACCATCACGGTTGCGCCGCCACATCGGAGCGGGCAAAGCGCAACCGCGTCGGGGAGTGGCGCAGCCTGGTAGCGCATCTGCTTTGGGAGCAGAGGGTCGCAGGTTCGAATCCTGTCTCCCCGACCATATTATGCCGCAACCGTTGTACGGCCCCGCTCTGGACCGACGTCTCGAAAGTCACGTCAGAAGCCTTGCCTTCTGCCGCGCAAACTCGTCGTCCGTTAATATGCCTTGATCACGCAAGGCGGCGAGCTTGGCCAGTTCGTCCGCCATTGAAATTGGACGTGCGTTCGGGTCGAGGGTAGCGATCTTTCCCTGCACAAAATCACGCAGAGCGCGAAAATCATCCGCGTCCTTCGAATCAAATTGGAGGGCATTTTCATCTTGATTGACAGGGCCAGCCCATTCGCACCCGCCTTTGATAGAAAACTGAATATAGCCCGCAAGCCAACTGCCGGGCTCTCGAAACTGTACTGCGGTGATGCTGGAGAAGGGGATGCGTTTATCGCCTTTGAATCCATGGTAGAGCGCGCGATATGAGATAGTTACCGCATCATCCTCTACCGCAATCGATTTCGTTTGCCCTTTGAGCGTTCGTCCCAAGACCCCATTCATCGCGCGCCTCCCCCAGCGCAGGGTACGATAACGGGTTTTCGACTGCGATCAACGCGGAGGCGCGCGCGCCACCCGCGCGTCAGAGCGTGGCGAGGAGCCTGGAGAGGCCGTCCATCGTGAAGGGCTTGCTCAGCAACGGGCGATCGCGGTGGGCCTCGACGATCGTGTCGTTGCTGCCGCCCGTCGCCAGCACGAACGGCACCTTGGCCGCGGCGAGCGCGTCGGCGACCTGCCAGCATTGCTCGCCACCGCGCAGGTTGACGTCGAGGATGGCGGCGTCGATTCCGCCCGCGGCGACCTTCGGCAGGGCGCTCGCGACGCTGTCGACCGTCGCCACCACCTTGTGATCGAGCGCGCCGAGGAAATCCTCGAGCATCATCGCGATCAGCGGTTCGTCTTCGACGATCAGGACATGGCGGCTTGCGGTCATAGGTGGTGCCTTAGCGGTGGGCGAGGCGGCTCGCCAGCGCTATCTATCGGCCAGCGCATCGCGCGCGGCTTCCGCAAGTTGCTGAACGGAGAAGGGTTTGGCGATGAAGGCGACATTGTCGATGTCGATCGACCGGCGCAGTTGTTCCTCGGCATAGCCCGACATGAACAGGATCGGCAGGTCGGGGTACCGCTTGCGCGCCTCGCGCACCATCGTCGGGCCGTCCATGAGCGGCATGACGACGTCCGACACCAGAAGGTCGGGCCGCTCACCCTCGGCCAAAAGGTCGAGCGCGGCCTCGCCGTTCTCCGCGGTGACGACGGTATATCCCTGCCGCGTCAGCGCGCGCTCGGCGACGGCGCGGACCATGTCCTCGTCTTCGACCAGGAGCACGGTGCCCGTGCCCCAAAGATCGCCTTTCTTCTCCTTCTTCGGCGCCGCCGCGGGGGCGGTGCCGGCGGCGTGGACGGGCAGGTAGACCGAGAAGGTGGTGCCCTTGTCGAGAACCGATTCCGCAAAGATGTAACCGCCCGATTGCTTGACGATGCCGTAGACGGTGGACAGGCCGAGCCCGGTGCCCTTGCCGGTTTCCTTGGTGGTGAAGAAGGGTTCGAAGATCTTGGCGAGATGCTCGGGCGCGATGCCGGTGCCGGTGTCGCTGATCTTAAGCGCGGTATAATCGGCGACGGGCAGCACGTCGCTTTCCATCCGGCGCACCTCCGCCGCGGGCACCGAAAGCGTCTGGATGGTGAGGGTGCCGCCGCCCAGCGGGTTCCTGGCGAGCATCGCGTCGCGCGCATTAACCGCAAGATTGACGACCACCTGCTCGAGTTGCCCCGGATCGGCGCGCACCGGCCCCAGATTGCGGCCGTGTGTGACCGTTAGCGTCACGGTTTCGCCGAGCAGCCGCTTCAGCAGGTTGGATACCTCGGAGATGACGTCCGGTAGCTGGAGCACTTGCGGGCGCAGCGTCTGCTGGCGGGAGAAAGCGAGGAGCTGGCGCGTCAGGCTCGCCGCGCGGTTGGAATTGGCCTTGACCTGCTGGATGTCGTCATAGTCGCTGTCGCCGGGCGCGTGGCGCATCAGCATCAGGTCGCAATGGCCGATGATCGCGGTCAGGATGTTGTTGAAATCGTGCGCGACGCCGCCGGCGAGCTGCCCCACCGCCTGCATCTTGGTCGCCTGCGCCACTTCGCGCTTGAGGCGGTCCTCCTCGCTATTGTCCTTGAGGCTGAGCAGGACCGCCGCCTCGCCGAGCCCGCGCGCGCCCGCGATCGAGAGCACCACCGGCTCGTCGGGGCGATCCTTCAGGCGCACCGCGAGGTCGCTCGCGCGCGCGGCGCCGCCGGCGAAGCGGCGAATGGCGTCGGCGATCGCGGTCTTGTCCTCGCGCACGACGAGGTCGCCGGGATAGACGGGCGGCGCGGAGACATCGACGCGCGCGGCGCGCACGAAGGCATTGTTCATCTGCAGGAACCGGCCTTCGCGATCGACCAATGCGGTGCCGTAGGGCATCATCGCGACCAGGTTGCCGAGCGTTGCGGCCGCGGTCGCACCGAGCGCGGGCGTCGCATTTTCCTCGTCGACCAGTGCCACCAGCATCGGCACGCTGTCGCCCTGGAGGAAGGGGATCTGGAGGACGCGCACGGGCGTGCCCGCCAGCCCCTCGCGCTCGAAGCGGACGACGCCTTGCGCGTCGGTGATCAGGAAGCGCGCGAAATCGCGCCCGGTGACGGCGCCTTCCTCATGCCCCAATGCGCGCGTCCGGAACACGCGATTGGCGGCGCGGATGCGACCTTCGGGCGAGACGAGTGCCGCCATGATGCCCGCGCCCGCAAGGCGATCGCCGGTCGGCCCGGCGATGATGTCCGAGATCGTGCCGACGAGATTGAGGCCCTCTGCGCCGTGAAAGCGCCAGATCAGCATGTCCTCGAAGGCACCGGCGCGAGCGATCTCGGCTGTGAGTGGGGTTCCGTTGGAGACGAGATGGGGCGCCTTGCCCGATCCGTCGCGCCACGCCGCGCGGCCGGCGGCGGCGAGTTGCGAAACGCCTTCTTCGCCGACTGGCAGGCTGGGTGGCGTCGGCAGGCCGCCGAACAATGCTTCGTAGCGATCGTTGGCGCAGACCAGTCGCCCGGCCCGGTCGGTGACGGCGACGGCATCGGGGCTTGCCTGCGCCAGCGTCCGTGCCAGTGACCAATCGACCGCGGCTTCATCGTCGGTCGCAGCAGCGGGTAGCAGACGCCGCGCGGCGACCAGCAGGCCGCCGACGACGATCGCGGCGGCGAAAAAAGCCGCGGCGATCGCGGTGTTGCCCAGGATCCACAGGATCAGCAGCGCCGCCGCGATCCCGGTCGCGCCTGCGATCAGCAAGGCGGTGCGCGCCGGCGAGGGGCGATCCAGCGAGGAGAGGGGACGCGTGGCCATCGCGTCCTTCATGGCAGCGCGCTTCGGCCCGTCAAGCGGCGCGCGCGATTCGCGCGGCCGGGTGAGGTTATTGCGCCATCACCGCGAGCAGATCGTAATAATCCGAAAGTGGAATGGGACGATCGAGCTGGCAGCCGAGCCGTCCGCCGAGGGACCAGCGGATCTCGGCGACCACTACCCCGATCACGGGAAGCGTGATGTGGAGGCGGTCGCCAACGGCGTAACCGGTGTCACACCGCGCCATCAGCCCCATGGCGGAGATGTTGACGATCAACAGGCTGACAGGCCTCGCGTCGGGCCCGAAGGCGCGCGCGCGATAATGCACCTCGTCGCGATCGAGCGCGCGGTCGTCTTTCCAGGCAAGTGCGCCCAACGCCATCCCTACTCCCCCCAACACCCGGGAACGCTACCAAGGCTAGGCAGAGGGAATGAATCGTCCGGCAACGAAGCTGGTTACCGAATGCTTGCTGCCGGTCAGCGCGTGAGCAGGCCGTGATGCTTCTTGCCGGCGGAAACGCGCACGGGCGCTTCGCCGACAGTAATCGATACGGTTTCGTCGGCGATCTTCTCGCCATCGATTCGCGCCCCGCCGCCCTTGATCAGACGGCGCGCCTCGCCCTTGGAGGCGACGAGCCCGAGCGCGACGAGAGCATCGACGACACCGATCGCACCGCCGGGGACCGCATGATGCGGCAGCGCGTCACCCGCCGCGCCTTCCTCGAAAGTCTTGCGCGCGGTCTCCGACGCCTCGGTGGCGGCCGTTTCGCCCCGACACATCGCCGTCGCGGCATCGGCGAGCACCTTTTTGGCGTCGTTGATCTCGGCACCCTCGAGGCGCTCCAGCCGCGCGATCTCGTCGAGCGGCAGGTCGGTGAACAGGCGCAGGAAGCGCCCGACGTCGCGATCGTCGGTGTTCCGCCAGAACTGCCAGTAATCGTAGCTCGACAGCTGGTCCTCGTGGAGCCAGACGGCGCCCGCCATGGTCTTGCCCATCTTGCCGCCGTCGGCGGTGGTGATGAGCGGGGTGGTGACGCCGAACACTTCGGTGCCGTCCATCCGTCGCGCGAGCTCGACCCCGTTGACGATGTTCCCCCACTGATCCGATCCGCCCATCTGGAGGCGGCAGCCGGCGCGCTGCGCGAGTTCGCGGAAGTCGTAGGCCTGGAGGATCATGTAGTTGAATTCGAGGAACGACAGCGATTGTTCGCGATCGAGCCGAAGCTTGACCGAATCGAAGCTGAGCATCCGGTTGACCGAGAAATGCTGGCCGACCTCACGCAGGAAGGGAATGTATTCGAGCGCGTCGAGCCATTCGGCATTGTCGAGCATGATCGCGTCCGACGGGCCGTCGCCGAACGTCAGGAAGCGCTCGAAGATGCGCTTGATCGAGGCGACGTTGGCCTTGATCCCATCCTCGGCGAGCAGCTTGCGCGCCTCGTCCTTGAAGCTCGGATCGCCGATCTTGCCGGTGCCGCCGCCCATCAGCACGATCGGCTTGTGCCCGGTCTGCTGCATCCGGCGCAGCAGCATGATCTGGACGAGGCTGCCGACATGGAGCGACGGCGCGGTGGGATCGAAGCCGATATAGCCGGGCACGACCTGCGTCGCCGCGAGCGCATCGAGCGCGGCGGCATCGGTGATCTGGTGGATATAGCCGCGCTCGTCGAGGAGGCGGAGCAGGTCGGATCGGAACTCGGTCATGGCGCGGCGCGCTTAGCACGCGGCTTCGGGTCCGTCATCCCAGCGAAAGCTGGGATCGCTCCGACGGTCGGCCCTTGCTCAACCAGGCTCCAGCTTTCGCTGGAGTGACGACCTGTTTAGTCCGGCAGCTTGCCCAAAGGATCGACCGGATCGCGACCCTTGCGGACCTCGAAATGCACGCCCGGCGCGGGCGCCGAGCCCGTCTGGCCCGAAAGCGCGATCCGCTGCCCCCGCTTCACCGATTGCCCGCGCTTCACGAGCAGCGAGCTCGCATTGCCGTAGACCGTCACCCAGCCGTCGCCATGCTTGAGGATGACGAGCCCCCCGAGCGACGGAATGCCCGTGCCGGCATAGGCCACGACGCCGTCCGCGGCGGCGGCCACGGGCGTTCCCACGGGCGCGGCGATCTGGATGCCGTCGTTGCGCCTGCCATCGCCCATCGAGCCGAATTTCGCGACGACGCGGCCCTGCACCGGCCAGGAGAAGCCGCCGACGAGCTTGGCCGGCGCCGCGACGGCGGTGGTCGGCGCGGGGACGTGCGAGGGCGAAGTCGTGGCTCGGGCAGGGGCCTTGTTCTCGGCGATGGCGGGCTCGCTGCCGGTCACGAGATCGTCGATGTCGAGCGTGAAGGCGGCGGCGCGTTCCGCGGCACTGCTCATGCCCGGCACGTCGCCGCCGGGGATCAGCAATCGCCAGCCGGTGCGCAGCAGATAGGGTTCGGTGAGCCCGTTCGCGGCGACGATGCGCGACCATTCGACGCCATAAGCGCGCGCGATGGCGATGCCGGTCTGCCCGCGCTCGATCTCGTGATAGCGCCCGCCGGGGATCGTCAGCACCTGCCCGGCGCGGATGACATAGGGTTCGACGAGACCGTTCGCCTTGGCAATGGCCAGCTCGCCGCCGCCGGTCTTGCTCGCGATCCGGCGCAGCGTGTCGCCGGGCTCGACCCGATAGGTGCGCGTCGCGATCATGCGCGCATCGGGCGCGACGGGGTTCGATTCCCACGCGGGCGGCGCGGCGGGCGGCGTCGACACGTCCTGCCGGTATTCGGGATAGGGGCGCGTCTGCTGGGGCGGCGGCGTAGTGGTGGACGGTGGCGGCGCGACGCTGGGGATGCACCCCGCCAGCGCAGTCATCGCCGCGAGCGACCCAACGCCGCCGATCTTGCGTCGAACCCCCGCTACCGTCATCCCGTCCCCGTCTTACCGATACGCCCGATCCAGCATAGCAAGCGATTCGCGGTGCGTCAGGTCCAGATGGAGGGGAGTCACCGCGATATAACCGTCGGTGATCGCTTCGAGGTCGGTCGAATGCGCCGGCGTCTCGACCGTAGGGCCGAGCGCGAACCAGTGATAATCATAGCCGCGCGGGTCGGTGTTGGTGACGATGCGCAGGCGCCCGTAATCGCGCAGCCCCTGGCCGACGACCCGGATGCCCTTCACCGCGTCGGGCGCCAGCGCAGGGAAATTGACGTTGACGAGCGTGCGCGGGGCAAGCTCGGCCTCGATCAGCGGGCGCAGCACCCGCTCGCCCCAGGCGGCAGCAGCGGCGAAGGGAACCGTGTCCCCCATGCCCTCGCGCGCGTAGACCTGGCTCAGCGCGATCGCGCGCACGCCCGCCAGTGCGCCTTCCATCGCGGCCGAGACGGTGCCCGAATAAGTCACGTCCTCGGCCAAATTCGCGCCCCGGTTGACGCCCGACAGGACCAGGTCGGGCGGGCAATCCTCCATGATCTTGGCGAGCGCCATCATCACCGCGTCGGTCGGCGTACCGCTGACGGCATAACGCCGCTCGCCGAATTTGCGGATGCGCAGGGGGCGGGTGAGGGTGAGCGAATGCCCGGCCCCCGACTGCTCTTCGGTCGGCGCGACCACCCAGACATCGTCGGAAAAGCGCGCGGCGATTTCTTCGAGAACCTTGAGGCCCGGCGCGTGATAGCCGTCGTCGTTGGTGAGGAGAATGCGCATCAGCGCGCGGGCTCGATCCGGTCGAGTCCGTCGAGATGAGGTTTCAACACCTCGGGGATCGTCACCGATCCGTCATCGCTCTGGTAGTTCTCGATCACTGCCACGAGCGTGCGCCCGACCGCGAGGCCCGAGCCGTTGAGCGTGTGGACGAAGCGCGTTCCTTTCTCGCCTGCGGGGCGATAGCGTGCGTTCATCCGCCGCGCCTGAAAATCGGTGCAGGTCGAGCAGCTCGAAATCTCGCGGTAGCGGGCCTGGCCGGGGAGCCAGACTTCGAGATCGTAGGTGCGCGCGGCGGAAAAGCCCATGTCGCCGGTGCACAGCTTCACCCGGCGGAAGGCGAGCCCGAGCCTGGCCAGCAGATCCTCGGCGCACGCGGTCATGCGCTCATGTTCGGCCTCGGACTGGTCGGGGGTGGTGATCGAGACCATCTCGACCTTGTCGAACTGGTGCTGGCGGATGAAGCCGCGCGTATCGCGGCCCGCGGCGCCGGCCTCGGAGCGGAAGCAGGGCGTCAGCGCGGCGACGCGCAGCGGGAGTTCTTCCTCGGCCAGAATCTCCTCGCGCACGATGTTGGTCAGGCTGACTTCGGCGGTAGGAATAAGCCAGCGTCCATCGGTGGTTCGAAACAGGTCTTCGGAAAATTTCGGAAGTTGGCCCGTGCCGTAGACCACTTCGTCACGCACCAGCAGCGGGGGGACGACCTGTTCGTAGCCGTGATCGCGCGCCAGGCTGGTCAGCATGAACTGGCCGAGCGCGCGATAGAGCTGCGCGACGGGGCCGCGCAGCAGCGTGAAGCGCGCGCCGGCGAGCTTGACGCCGGTCTCGAAATCCATGCCTAGCGCGGGGGCGATCTCGTCATGCTCTTTCGGCGCAAAGGCGAAATTGGGTTTCTCGCCGTGCGCGGCGACTTCGACATTGTCGTCCTCGTCTGCGCCCTCGGGCACGTCGGGCAGCGGCAGGTTGGGGATCGTGGCGAGGATATTGTCGAGCTCGTCGCCGAGCCGCGCTTCCTCGGCTTCGAGCGCGGGCAGGCGCTCCTTGAGCACGCCGACCTCGGCCATCAGCGCCTGCGCCGCCGCCTCGTCCTTCTGCGCCTTGGCCGCGCCGATCGCCTTCGACGCCTCGTTGCGGCGCGCCTGGCCCGCTTGCACCTCGGTGATCACCGAACGGCGGCGTTCGTCGAGCGCGATCAGATCGGCGGCGCGCGGCTCCAGTCCGCGGCGGGCGAGCGCGGCGTCGAAGGCGTCCGGATGGTCTCGGATGAAGCGGATGTCGTGCATGGGACGCACGCTATGGCTGCGGCCGCCGAACCGCGCAACCCCGCCCGCCGCGGGGCGTTGGATCGCCATGGGTTCCAGCGCGAAAAGGAGATCCGACATGCAGCTTCCGCAGGACGCCTTCGTCATGGTCGCCGACGGCCGCAAGATGCTGTTCTTCCGTAACGAGGGCGACGCCGCGCGCCCCAACCTCGTCGTCGAGCACGCACGCGTACAGAACAACCCGCCCGACCGCGATCAATCGAGTGATGCGCCGGGCACCGCCTTTTCCAGCAACGGCTCGGGCAGGAGCTCGTATCAGGAAACCGACTTCCATCAGCTCGAGGAGGATCGTTTCGCCGCCGAAGTCGCGGCGATGCTCAAGCAGCGCGCCTTCGCCAACGATTACGAGAAGCTGATCGTGGTCGCGCCGCCGCGCACCCTGGGCGAACTGCGCAAGCATTATCACAAGGAAGTCGCCGACCGCCTGATCGGCGAGATCGACAAGGATTTGACCGGCCACCCGGTCGACCAGATCGAGAAGGCGCTCGCCGTCGCCTGAATCGAAGGGAAGTCGCGAAATGGTCGCGCGGGATCAGTCCCGCGCGGCCGTTTCCTTCTTCTTCGCCAGCCGCTTGCGGGCGACGAGCGCCGATGCCGCCGCACCGAACAGCAACACCATCGGCGGCGCGGGGACGGGGTGGGGTCCGCCGCTCGACGAGCCGCCATGATGGCCGCCGCTCGACCCGTGATGGCCGCCGCTGGTGCTCCAGCCGCCATTGCTGCTCCACCCGCCGGTTGAACTGCTGGTGCTCGACGACGACGACGACGACGTGGAGGACGAAGTGGACGACGAGGTCGAACTCGATGACGAGGTGGACGACGACGACGAGACGTTGCCCGACGAAGACGTGGAGGACGTGCTCGACACACCACCGGTCGACGATGAGGTCGAGGTCGAGCCGCCGCTCGATGTGGATGAGATTACGATGCTGCCGCTCGAGCCGCCGCTGCCGCCGAAGAATCCGCCGAAGAAGCCGCCACCGAATCCACCGAAGCCGCCGCTGCCGCCGACGATCACGGGCGGGCTGTCGCTACCGCCCGACATTTCGGGCAGCGGAGGCAACGGCACGGGCGCCGGCGGCACGGCCGCGACGACGGTTGCCGGCGGGCACTCGGCGACCTCGGGCGGCCTGGGCACCGTCTTGGAACGGTGGACGACCTTGTTCTTCGAAACCTGCTTGGTCGGGCGATGCCGGACTTTGAGCTTGCTCGGGTTCGCGTCCGCGACCGATGCGTCGATCGCCGCCTCGCCGCCGCTGTGCCGCACGACCTTGTCGGTCGGGCGCACGATCGGATGCTGCTGCTCGGCAAGGTGCACCGCGCCGCCGCCGACGAGTGCGCCGCCCGCGGCACACGCACACAATTTCGCCAAAGCTATCCGCACCGACATAGCGTGTCTCTCTTCTTGCTGGCGGGCTCTCTCGCCATCTGATGCCCGAAAGTGCGAAACAAAGGCTTAAGCGCAAGCGCGTTAACCATGCTTCGGCGTCCCGCCCCGGGATTTTCCGACAGCTTCTGCACGGTGCCATGCTTAACGTCCCGCATCGGGACAGGATCGCGAGCAGTGCTGGACAATCGTTAACGACAATGCCGTCGGGCGCGGGGTCGGAACGACTCGACGACAGGCCGTCATCCTTGCCGCGACGTTCAGCGACGAGCCGTGTTCGCGGTCGCTTGTGGAGCGTGTCAGGCATGGGTATAGGGCGCGCCACGAGTGAGGCGGCATCGAGACGCGGAACCCGCGCAAGGCGCCGCCACAAGGAGAGTGGGGATGGCTAGCGTCTTGAAAAGCATCGATGATATCGCAAAACTGGTCCCGCCTCCCGCCAATGACGGCGACGGCTATCGGCCCAGTCCCGACGAGCCGTTCATGAATCCGCGACAACAGGATTATTTCCGCGACAAGCTCCAGGCCTGGAAAGAGGCGATTTTGCGCGAGGCGCAGGGTACGATCTCGCAGCTCCAGAGCGATTCGCTGCGCGAAGCCGACCTGACGGATCGGGCGTCGAGCGAAACCGACTGGTCGATCGAACTCAGGACGCGCGATCGCCAGCGCAAGCTGATCGCGAAGATCGACGCCGCGATCCGGCGGATCGACGAAGGCGAATACGGCTATTGCGAAGTAACCGGTGAGCCGATTTCGCTCGCCCGGCTCGAGGCGCGCCCGATCGCGACGATGACGGTCGAGGCGCAGGAGCGCCACGAGCGGCAGGAGAAGGTCTCACGCGAGGATTGACGTCGGCGACCCTGATCTTAACCCTTGCATAGCAAATGGGGGATAGACCGGGTGCGCGGGCGGCAACCGTAATCCCACGGAACTGAAATGGACCGGCTTTCTGACGATCACTTTCCCGCCGAGACCGGCATCGACGTCGGAACCGGGCGCAACGACTCGCGTGACAGCCTGTTGCTGTCGGCGCGTTTCCGCGAATTGGGAAAGCAGCGCGAGGATCAGGTGCGCGTCCGCAATCTTTCCGCTGGCGGGCTGATGATCGAACTGCCGCGCGATGTCGCGGTCGATACACCGGTCGAGGTGGAAGTACGCGGGGTCGGTTGGGTCAGCGGCAGAATCGCCTGGAATACCGCAGGTCGCGCCGGGGTCGCCTTCGATGCGCCGATCGATCCGATGCTTGCGCGCAAACCGGTGGGCGCGCAGCGCAACCGGACGATGAAGATCTAGGTTGATACGGTTCGGCGGGAGCCCGCGACGCGGGCCGCCGCCGTCCGTTCGTCGCCTCAAACGGTGGCGACCATTTCCTCTTTCAGCTTCAGCTTCTGCTTCTTCAGGTCGGCCAGCATGTGTGCGTCCGGAAAGGGGCGCTGCGACTCGGCGGTGATCTGCCGCTCGAGCCCGGCATGCTTGGCTTCGAGTGCCGAAAGATGCGCGTTTTGCATGGAAGCAGTCCTCCTGGTTGCCGACGGGAATCCGAGTAAACCACCAAATCGTGCAAATGTCGCCACCGAGAATGGTTGATTTCGACGGCGCGTGGCATTTGACGCATGATCGACGCGCGACATATCGGCGTGCGGCGTGAGCAAGGACGTGGTGTGGACGAGGCAGCGAACGAATCGGAGATGCGGCGCCAACTCGAGATGCTGCGCATCGAGCACCGCGATCTCGACAATGCGATCGCGGCACTCGGCGATGCCGGCTCGGCCGATCAGCTCCAGCTCGCACGGCTCAAGAAGCGCAAGCTCAGGCTACGCGACGAGATCGCGCGGATCGAGGACAGGCTGATCCCCGACATCATCGCCTGACCTGCATCGGATCGGGACGCTGCGTGCGTGAGCCGATAGTGTCCTGTCGCGTGCGGATGTGGCACCGTGCGCGGATGAACGACGGCACGGGCGATTCGCGAATCCACCGCAAGCTGATCGACTCGCTTTATGTTGAGGCGATGCTGCTGGCAGACGAAGCGCGCGCCTATTTCGACGAGGGCGGCCGTAGCGATCGCGAGGCGCTCGATCCGCTCGCCCGCGTCGCGTTTTCGTGCGAATCGCTCAAGGTGACGACGCGGCTGATGCACGTCATCGCCTGGCTGCTCACGCAGCGCGCGGTCGCGGCCGGGGAATTGCCGCCGCGTGACGCGCTCCATCCGTCGCGGCGGCTCGGCACGGCGCCGGTTTCGGACGAAGCGGCGATCGCCACGATGCCCGCAGCGGCGCAGCAACTGGTCGCATCGAGCGCGGACCTCTACCGCCGTGTCGCCCGTCTCGATGCCTCGCAAACCGAACCGACGATCGCCGCCAGCCCGGCCCGGCGGATGCTCGACCGCCTGCAATCGGCC
This sequence comes from Sphingomonas sp., assembly GCA_035538935.1. Classification (GTDB taxonomy): domain Bacteria; phylum Pseudomonadota; class Alphaproteobacteria; order Sphingomonadales; family Sphingomonadaceae; genus Sphingomonas. Next base: position 34,547 of record DATLJH010000010.1, on the reverse strand, counting down.
TTCTAGGGCAACGCCAGCCGTTCGCGCGCCGCGTGGTATTGCGCCTCGAGACGGTCGACGCGGGCCGCGACCGGCTCGATGGCATCGACGGCGCCGATGCCTTGCCCCGATCCCCAGATGTCGCGCCACGCCTTGGCCTTGCTCGAATTGCCGCCGCCGAAGTTCATCGTCTCGAGATCGCCCTGCGGCAAATTGTCCGGATCGAGCCCCGCCGCGGTGATCGACGCGCGCAGGTAATTGCCGTGGACGCCGGTGAAAAGGTCCGAATAGACGATGTCGCTGGCATGGCCATCGACGATCGCCTGCTTGTAAGCCTCGATCGCATTGGCCTCGGGCGTCGCGATGAAGGGCGAACCGATATAGGCGAGATCGGCGCCCATTGCTTGCGCCGCGAGGATCGCGTCACCCGTCGCGATCGCCCCCGACAAGGCGAGCGGTCCATCGAACCAGTGGCGAATTTCCTGGACGAGCGCGAAAGGAGAAAGCCGACCCGCATGGCCACCGGCGCCTGCCGCGACCGCGATCAAACCGTCCGCGCCTTTCTCGATCGCCTTGCGCGCATAGCGGTCGTCGATCACGTCGTGCAGCGTGATGCCGCCCCAGCCGTGCACGGCGTGGTTGAGATCCTCGCGCGCGCCCAGCGAGGTGATCACGATCGGCACCTGCCATTTCGCGCAGGTCGCGAGATCGGCGTCGAGCCGGTCGTTCGAGCGATGGACGATCTGGTTGACTGCAAACGGCGCCGCGGGCCGTTCGGGATGATCGCGGTTCCACGCGGCGAGCTCCCCGGTGATCCGATGGAGCCATTCGTCGAGCAACGATTGCGGTCGCGCGTTGAGCGCCGGGAACGACCCGACGATCCCGGCCTTGCACTGGGCGATCACGAGATCGGGCACCGAAATGATGAAGAGCGGCGCACCGATGACCGGCAGGCGCAGCGAACTGAGGATCGGAGGCAGGCTCATGTGAGTTTCATAGCGAAACCCAATCACCTGTCCAACTGCGCGACGAATATCAGTATGCCACAGGCTGTCACCGGTCGCTGCTGCGCCGTCGGAAAGCAATCGAAAGGGATGGTGGACGCACTAGGGCTCGAACCTAGGACCCGCTGATTAAGAGTCAGCTGCTCTACCAACTGAGCTATGCGTCCATGTCTCGGGTGGCGCCGCGTCGTGCGAGCGCCGTGCCGCGATGGAGGCGGGCAACTAGCATCGCTTTTCGCGGTTGCAAACCCCTTTCTCGCACTTTTTCAGAAGCGGGGCGCCTTGCGGTTGTTGCGGTCGATCGACATCAGGATGCCGAGGCACAAGAGCACCGTCATCTGCGCCGATCCGCCATAGCTGAACAGCGGCAACGGGATGCCGACCACGGGTGCCAGGCCCATCACCATCGCCAGGTTGATCGCGACGTAGAAGAAGATCGTCGAGGCGAGACCCGCCGCGGCAAGCTGCGAGAAGCGCGTGCGGGCGCGCAACGCGACGCCGATTCCCCAGCCGATCAGCAGGAAGAAGGCGAGGATCAAAAGGCATCCGCCGACCAGCCCCCATTCCTCCGCCATGGTCGCGAAGGCGAAATCGGTCTGGCCTTCGGGCAGGTAATCGAGGTGGCTCTGGGTGCCGTTCAGATAACCCTTGCCGAAGAGGCCGCCCGATCCGATCGCGATCTTGGACTGGCTGATGTGATAGCCTGCGCCCAGCGGATCGCTTTCGGGATCGAGGAAGATGAGCACGCGGTCGCGTTGGTAATCGTGGAGCACGAAATTGACCGCGAGCGGCGCGGCGATCGCCAGCGCCAGCGCACCGCCGATGAAGAGCCTGAGCGGAACGCCGGCGAGGAACATGACGGTGGCGCCGCTCGCGCAGATCATCAGCGCGGTGCCGAGGTCGGGCTGGAGCATCACCAGGACCGCCGGCACGCCGATCATCACGATGGCCGGGATCAGCGAGGCATAACGGCGGGTCTCGTTGGGCGGCAGCATGTCGTAGAATTTCGCCATCGCGAGCACGATGCACGGCTTCATCAGCTCGGAAGGCTGGAGCCGCACCGGTCCGAGATCGAGCCAGCGCTGGCTGCCGCCGCGGACCGCGCCGAGCAGCTCGACCAGGATCAGCAGCACGACCAGCCCGACATAGGCGGGCAACGCGCCCATGCTCCACACGGGCTCGCGGATGCGCGACATAATCACGGCACCGACGAGGAACACGATCAGCCGCACGCCTTGCGGGATCACCCAGGGGCGCACGCTGCCGCCGGCGGCCGAATAGAGCATCATCAGCCCGAACCCGCCGATGGCGAGCGTCAGCAGGATGACCTTCCAGGGCAATTGCGCCAGCGGCTCTGGAACGATGTCGTGCGGCCTCATGGCCCGCCTCCGTCGCCGCCGCTTTCGGGCGAGCCCGTTTCGGCGGGTGAGGCACCGGCGGCGGCGGTGTTGGCGACGGCTTCCGCGGTGGCGTCGGCTTGCGCCGCGGCCTTTTCGACCGATGCGGAGCGAGTGGGCGCGCTCGCGTTGAGTTCGGTGCCCGCGGGAATGAGCTCGGAATGCGCGGCACGATAGGCGAGTTCCTGCGTCGCCATGCGCGTCCTGATGTCGCCGCCCCAGGTCTTCTCCGCGGCTTCGAGCGCGGCCATCGCGCGCGGGCGATCATAGATGTACGTCAGAACGTCCCGAGCAATCGCCGGCGCATCGAGATTGCGTATCAGGTGCGCATTGTGTTCCAGCACGATCGCGAGCGCGTATCGCGGATCGGCGGACGGCGCGAAACTGATGAACAGCGCGTGGTCACGCAGCTTGAAGGGGAGCGCGGCGTTGTTGAGCACGCCCGTTCGCCGCTCGGCCATCGTGATACGACGAACCTGGGCGGTGCCGGTCTTGGCGGAAATATCGATACCGGGAAGATAGAGCCGCGCCGCGCCCGCGGTGCCGCCGTCGTTGACCGCGGCATACATGGCGTCGCGCACGATCGCGAGATGCTCCGGGTCGAACGACAGCTCGGGCGCCACGCCATGAGCATGATCGAAGATCAGCCGCGGTACGACATTGCGCCCCGATCCCAACCGCGCCGCCATCACCGCGAGCTGGAGCGGATTGGCGAGTACATAGCCCTGGCCGATCGACGCGTTGAGTGAATCGGCGACGGTCCATTTGGTATGGTATTTCTTGAGCTTCCACGCGCTATCCGGGACAGTGCCGTACCGTTGCGAAGGGAAGGGGATGTCGAATTCCTGCCCCATCCCGAGCGCGCGCGCGGTTGGCGCGAACGCATCATAGCCCAGGTCGCGCGCCATCTGATAAAAATAGATGTCGCAACTCTGCGCAACCGCGCGGCGCATGCTGATATGCCCGTGTCCGCCGCGCTTCCAGCAGTGGAACCTGCCGGTGCCGACGCGCAAGGCACCGCTGCAGAACACCGTCTGCTCGGGCTTGATCCCCGCCCGCAGCAAGGCAAGCGAGTTCATCGGCTTGACGGTCGAGCCCGGCGGATAGAGCCCCTGGAGCACCTTGTTCATCAACGGAACATGGTCGTTTTCCGACAGCATGTTCCATTCGAGATGGCTGATCCCGTCCGAAAAGGCGTTGGGGTCGTAGGACGGCATCGAGCACATCGCGAGGACGTCGCCCGTCAGGCAATCGAGCACCACGGCCGAACCCGAATTGGTGCCGAGCCGCCGCGCGGTATATTCCTGCAATCCGGCGTCGATCGTGAGGCGCACCGTCTCGCCCGGCGTGTCGGGCCGGGTCGCGAGCTGGCGGACCAGCCTGCCGCGCGCGGTCACTTCCTCGCGCTTGGCCCCAGGCTTGCCGCGAAGCCGGCTTTCGAGCGAGCGTTCGAGCCCGTCCTTGCCGATCTTGAACCCGGGCACGACGAGCAGGGGATCCTTGCTCTTCTCATATTGCTCGGCCGAGGCGGCGCCGACATAACCGGTGAGGTGGCCGACGGCGGCGCCCGCCGGATAATGCCGCGCATAGCCTTGGGTGCGTGCGACGCCCGGCAATTCGGGCATCCGCACGCTGACCGCGGCATAGCGTTCCCACGGCAGGTTTTCGGCGACCTGAACCGGCTGGAACCCCGCCGCGTGCTTCAAGTCGGCGCGAATCCGCGCCACGTCTTCGGGGGCGAGCGCGAGCAACTCCTGGAGCAGCGCGAGCGTGCGCTCTTCGTCTTCCAGCCGGTCGGGGATGATGTCGACGCGGAAATCGGTGCGATTGTCCGCGATCGGATGGCCGTTGCGATCGACGATCCAGCCGCGGCGCGGCGTGATCAGCGTGTTGTTGATCCGATTGCTCTCGGACAGCAGCTGGTAATGCTCGTTCTCGGCGATCGCGAGCCAGCCCATACGGCCCGCGAGCACGACTCCCATCGCGGCTTGCACGCCCCCGAGCACCATTGCCCGGCGCGTGAAGCTGTAGGTCTGTTGCGCCTGGCTGACGGTGCGGATCGGCTTGCTCATGTGCTCAGGCGAACCCGGTCGAGTCGGCCGACGAGCCGCGCGATCAGCGGATAGACGAGGATCGAGACGAGAATCTGCAAGGCCAGGATGGTATCGACATGCGCCTCCATTGGCGAGGCCAGCGCGCGTCCGGCGAGCAGGACGAAGCCGATGCCGCCCGCCGCGATCAGCCAATCCTGCCAGAAATCGCGAAAGACGAGGCGTATCTCGATCAACTCGATCACGAAGAAGCAGACCGTCCACAGCAGCATCGCGCTGCCGAGCGGCTGGCCGCTGAGCAGATCGTCGAACATCCCCAACAGCACGGGAGACCAGATCTTCAGCGATTCGGGGCGCAGCAGCCGCCAGGAGAGCAGCACCATCAGGCCGAAGGGCGGCAGCAGCCCGCCGGGAAAGATCACGGGGACGATCGTGACGAGCGAACCCAGCATCACCGAGACCACCGGGATCATCCAGGTGCGCAACGGCGCGCGCTCGGTCTCGACCCCCATCGGCAGCAGCGTGCTCATGGCGCCGCCTCGGGTGTCGGCGGCGCCACGCCCGGCGCGGGGGCGTTCTGCGACGGCGGCAGGGGAGGCGGCAAGGGGAAGAAGGCGCGCTGGACGAGCGCGACGTCGAGCGTCCCCGGCTGCGCAAGCGGGCGAGCGATCGCCGCGTCGCGCCCGACGCGCAACACGCGGGCAACCGGAATGTCGGGCGGATAGATGCCGCCCGTGCCCGAGGACATCAGCACGTCGCCCGGCTTCGGCAAGGGATCGCCGATGCTGACCGGCTTCACCTCGATCAGCCCGTCCCCCCGGCCGGTGGCGATCGCCGGAAGCCCGTCGCGGGTGCGGCGCACAGGGACGACGCTGTCAGGATCGGTGACGAACAGGACGCGGGCGACATCCGGGCCGGCCTCGAGGATGCGCCCGATCAGGCCGTCGGGCCCGCGCACCGGCTGCCCCTCGCGCACGCCCTGGTCGCGGCCGGCGTTCAGCAAGCCGAACCGGCGGGTGCTCGATCCTGACGAGCTGACGATCCGTGCGACGGCGATCGTGTCGCTGCTGCGCTCGCGCAGACGGAGCAGCGCCTTCAGCCGGCGATTGTCATAGGCAAGCGTGCGCGCGCGCATCAGCAGCTCGCGATTGGCCTCGATCTGCTTTCTGAGCCGGCGATTTTCGTCGACCGTGCCGAAATGATCGCCGATCGCGTGCGGGATCGACACCACGCCGCGCGTCAGCGAGGCCGCGGCGGTCGAAACCGGCGCGGTCGCTTCCGCGGCGCTCATCCTGAGCGCTGCGAAGCCGGTAGGGTCGATCGCAGACAGGACGAGCAGGATCGCGCCGACGAGCGCCCCCGCCGCGGCGATCACATAGCCGAGAAAGAGCCCGTATTGCGCCCGCCGCGAAAATCCCGGGCGCCGGTTCTTTGGCGGCGCCATGCCTCGTATCCCCTCGGGTCCGTCAGGCGTTCAGCAATACGCCGCGATAGATCGGGTCTTCAAGCGCTCGCCCGGTGCCGAGCGCCACGCAGGTCAGCGGCTCCTCCGCGATCGTGACCGGAAGCCCCGTTTCGTCGCGCAGCACTTCGTCGATGCCGTGGAGCAACGCGCCGCCGCCGGTGAGCACGATTCCCTGATCGACGATGTCGGCGGCCAGCTCGGGCGCGGTGTTCTCGAGCGCGATGCGCACGCCCTCGACGATCGTGCCGACCGGTTCGCTCAACGCTTCGGCGATCTGCCCCTGGTTGATCTGGATCTCCTTGGGCACGCCATTGACGAGGTCGCGGCCCTTGATGTGGATCGTCTGGCCGATGCCGTCGTCGGGCGCCTTGGCGACGCCGACCTCCTGCTTGATCCGCTCGGCGGTGGCTTCGCCGATCAGGAGGTTGTGGTTGCGGCGGACGTAGGAGACGATCGCCTCGTCCATCTTGTCCCCGCCGACGCGCACGCTGGTCGTATAGGCGAGGCCGCGCAGCGAGAGCACGGCAACCTCGGTGGTGCCGCCGCCGATATCGACCACCATGCTGCCGATCGGCTCGGTGACGGGCATGTCGGCGCCGATCGCGGCGGCCATCGGCTCCTCGATCAGATAGACCTGGCTGGCGCCCGCATTCTGCGCGGCGTCGCGGATCGCGCGGCGTTCGACCGAGGTCGAGCCCGAGGGCACGCAGATCACGATCTGCGGCCAGCGCATGAAGCGGCGCTGCCCATGCACCTTGTGGATGAAGTGCTTGATCATCTGCTCGGCGACGTCGATGTCGGCGATCACGCCGTCGCGCAGCGGCCGGATGGCCTGGATCGAATCGGGTGTCTTGCCCATCATCAGCTTGGCGTCGTCGCCGACTGCCTTGACCTTCTTGACGCCGTTCAGCGTCTCGATCGCGACGACCGACGGTTCGTTGAGCACGACGCCGCGCCCCCTCAAATACACCACGGTGTTCGCGGTGCCGAGGTCGATCGCCATGTCATGCGACATCATCTTGAAGAAGCGGGAGAAAAACATCGGTCGGTCGATCCGTCACTGGCCGGGGTCAGTCCGGCGGTTCGCACAAGGTGTTCACGCCCGCCGCCCCAGCCTGGGAATCCACGCTCTGGCTTTTCAGATCGATGCGGCTCGCGGGATGCCGCCGCTTGGGCTAGACCCGGGCCCATGTCAATACGTCGCCTGCCCGAACATCTCGTCAATCGCATCGCTGCCGGCGAAGTGGTCGAACGGCCCGCGAGCGCGCTCAAGGAGCTGGTCGAGAACGCGATCGACGCCGGGGCGACTCGGATCGCCGTGACGCTGGCCTCGGGCGGGATCGACCTGATCGACGTGGTCGACGACGGCTGCGGCATGGCGCCCGCCGAAATGCGGCTCGCGCTCGAGCGCCACGCAACCTCCAAGCTGCCCGACGACGCGATCGATCGGGTGACGACGCTCGGCTTTCGCGGCGAGGCGCTGCCCTCGATCGCCAGCGTCGCCCACGTCACGCTCGAAAGCCGCGTGCGCGGCGACGAAGGGTGGCAGCTCGTCATCGACAACGGCCGGATCGACAGCGAAGGCCCTGCCGCGCTGCCTCCGGGCACCCGCGTGCGCGTCGAGCGGCTGTTCGAGCGCGTGCCCGCGCGCCGCAAGTTTCTGCGCACCGCGCGCAGCGAATATGGCGCCTGCCTCGATGCGCTGCGCCGCCTGGCGATGACGCGCCCCGACATCGCCTTCAGCCTGGAGCATGACGGGCGGCGTGTCTTCTCGGTCGCCGCGGTCGAGGGACGGCCCGATCGGGTGGCGGCGCTGACAGACAGTGCGCTCGCCGATAATTGCGTCGCCATCGATCTCGACCGCGAGGGGCTCAAGCTCGGCGGGATCGCCAGCCTGCCGACCTTCAACCGCGGCGTCGCCGACCACCAATACCTCTTCGTCAACGGCCGGCCGGTGAAGGACCGGTTGCTCGCGGGCGCGGTGCGCGGCGCCTATGCCGAATTGCTCGCGCGCGACCGGCATGCGGTGGTCGCCTTGTTCCTCGACGTGCCCGCCGATGCGGTGGACGTGAACGTCCACCCCGCCAAGACCGAAGTGAGGTTCCGCGATCCCGGCATGGTGCGCGGGCTGATCGTCAGCGGCTTGCGCCGCGCCCTCGACGCCGAAGGCTTCCGCAGCGTCCAGCGCCCGAGCGAAGCGGCGCTGGGGATGTGGAGAACGGAAACAAGCCCCTCCCCTTCAGGGGAGGGGTTGGGGGTGGGGGACGTCTCACCGAGACCTTGGTTTGCGGCACCGCCCCACCCCAACTCCTCCCCTGAAGGGGAGGGGCTAATGGTGCGCGACCGCCGTCCCGCCTTCTTCGCTCCGCCGCCCCAGGCCCGCGCCGAGGCCGCACTCGAACCGCCGCCTGCCTCGACCAGCTTCCCCCTCGGCGTCGCGCGCGGCCAGGTGGCCAAGACCTATATCGTCGCCGAGGCCGAGGACGGGCTCGTCATCGTGGATCAGCATGCCGCGCACGAACGCCTCGTGCTCGAACGGATGCGCGCCGGCATGACGGGCAGGGGCGTGCCGAGCCAGGCGCTGCTGCTCCCCGAGGTGGTCGAGGTGGACGAGGCGGGATGCGACCGCCTCGAAGCGCGCGCCGGGGAGCTCGCCGAAATGGGGCTGCAGCTCGAACGTTTCGGCCCGCGGGCGATGCTGGTGCGTGCTGTGCCGGGCCCGCTCGGTCAGAGCGATGTCCACGGCCTGATCGCCGACCTCGCCGACGAGCTCGGCGCCTATGACGAGGCGCTGAGCCTCAAGGAGCGGATCGACCATGTCGCCGCGACGATGGCGTGCCACGGCTCGGTCCGCGCCGGCCGCGTGCTCTCGGTCGCCGAGATGAACGCGCTGCTCCGCGAGATGGAGGCGACTCCGCATTCGGGCCAGTGCAACCACGGCCGTCCGACCTGGGTGAAGCTCGCGCACGGCGATATCGAGAAGCTGTTCGGGCGGCGGTGACGCCGCCAACGTCAGCCCTTGTCCACCGCCTGCGGATGATGCGGCACCAGGATCAGCGTGCGCCCTTCGACGCGCCACGAATCGAGCATCGACAGAAAGTTCATCCCCAGCACGTTGGTGTCCCCGAACGCCGGAGATGTCACCACCGGCAGGTCGCGCGCGACGATCGTGCCGAAGCGCAGTTCCTCGACCGTGGCCGTTTTGGCCGGAATCGAGCCGTTCGCGGTCTTGAGCACCATCGGGAAGATATCGTCCTCGACCTCGATGCCGCTCGCCGCCACGGTGTCGGGCGACAGCGCGGTGATCGTCGCGCCGCTGTCGATCAGCAGCCGGCGCGGCACGCCGTTGATCGTCGCGCGCGCCCAGAAATGCCCGTCGGGCGCCATGCGGATGCGTACCTCGTCGCCGACCACTTCCTGATCGCCGATGTCGAGCAATTCGGCCACCCGGGCGAAATAGGGGTCGAAGCGGCTGCGTTGATTGAGCACGAGCAGCAGGATGCCGATCATCAATACCGTGATCGTGACGTTGACCAAGGCGCGGATCGCGCGCACGCGCCGTGCGGCGAGCAGAACGATGAAGACGATCGCAAGGACGATGTAGAGCGCCGGATGCGACACCGGATCGGGGATCATGTCCCCAATCTATGGCGTATCCGCCGCTCGCGAAAGGTGCCGCGCGGTTATTGTGAAGGCGGCGGCGGTGCCGGGGCCGGATCGGGAACGTCGATGTCGGGCGGCGGCGGGTTGATCTCGGGCGGCGGCGCGGGCGGGATGGCCGGCGGGGTCGGTTGCGGAGGCTGGGTAGCCATGTCGTCTCTCCTCCTCGGTTCAACGAAACAGGCGGACCACGGTTGCCTCTGGACCACGCGCGTATGGCTGCTATAGACGCCGCCGACCTCGCGCTGAGCGATGCGGGCGTGGCGGAACTGGTAGACGCGCTGGATTTAGGTTCCAGTATCGAAAGATGTGGGGGTTCGAGTCCCTTCGCCCGCACCAGACCCGCTCCCCGGATACGGCGCGCATCCGAGTTTTCTGAAAGCAAAAGGCTTCGAACGAATGCAGACTGTCGAGACGTTGAACGAGGGCCTGAAGCGCGCCTACACGCTGACCATCACCGCCAAGGACATCGACAAGAAGGTCGACGCCGAGGTCAAGCGGGTGGCGCCGCAGGTGCGCATGCCCGGCTTCCGCCCCGGCAAGGTGCCCGGGAACCTCATCCGCAAGATGCACGGCGAGGCCTTGCAGCAGGATGCGCTCAACAGCTCGATCCAGGAAGGCGTGCAGAAGGTGATCGCCGATCACAAGCTGCGCCCGGCGATGCAGCCGTCGGTCGAGCTCGGCGAGGGCTACGCGGCGGGCAAGGACGCCGAGATCAAGATCGAACTCGAAGTGCTGCCCGACGTGCCGACGCCCGCGATCGACGATCTCAAGCTCGAGCGGCTGACGGTGCCGGTCGATGATGCCGCGGTGGACGAGCAGCTCGAAAAGTTCGCCAGCCAGCAGAAGCGCTGGGACGATGCGGCCAAGAGCCACAAGGCCAAGCAGGGCGACATGGTCGTCATGGATTTCGTCGGCAAGGTGGACGGCACGCCCTTCGACGGCGGCACCGGCGAGGACATGTCGGTCGAGATCGGCTCGGGGCGCCTGATCCCCGGCTTCGAGGACCAGCTCGTCGGCGTCAAGGCGGGCGACGAAAAGACGATCGAGGTCACTTTCCCCGAAGATTACAATGCCGAGCATCTCAAGGGGAAGCCGGCGACCTTCGATCTGACGATCAAGACGATCCGCACCGCGAAGGACGCCAAGATCGACGAGGAACTGGCGACGTCGCTCGGGCTCGAGAGCCTCGATCAGCTCAAGGGCCTGCTCAAGGGGCAGATCGAGCAGGAACACAACAACCTCACGCGCACGCACATGAAGCGCAAGCTGCTCGATCAGCTCGCAGCGGGTCACGACTTTCCGGTGCCGCCGTCGATGGTCGAGGCCGAGTTCCAGCAGATCTGGGCGCAGCTCCAACATGAGGCGAGCCACGAGGAGGATCCCAAGGCCGCGCTCGCCGAGATGGAGGAAGAGCGCGACGAATATCATGCGATCGCCGAGCGCCGCGTGCGCCTCGGGCTGCTGCTCTCCGAGATCGGCCAGGCCAACGGCGTCGAGGTGAGCCAGCAGGAAATGAGCCGTCTGATCATGCAGGCCGCGCAGCAATACGGCCCCGAGGATCGCGAGCGCTTCATCCAATACGTCCAGCAGGAGCCGATGGCCGCCGCCCAGCTGCGCGCGCCGCTCTACGAGGACAAGGTCGTCGACTTCCTGTTCGAGAAGGCCGAGGTCACCGATCGCGACGTGACCCGCGAGGAGATCGAGGCCGCGATCGAGTCGGAAGAGGGCTTCTCGACCGGCACGCACAGCCACGATCACGACAACCACAAGGCCGGCCAGAAGTCCGCGGCGAAGAAATCGGCCGCCAAGAAGGCCACGGAGCCGGTCAAAAAGGCCGCGACCAAGGCCGCGCCGTCCAAGGACGACAAGCCCGCCAGGAAACCGGCCGCCAAGGCGAAGGCCGAGGAACCGGTGAAGGACGCGGCGCCGAAGAAGGCGACCGCGAAAAAGGCTGCCGCCAAGGCCGGCGACAAGGCCGAACCCGCGAAGAAGCCCGCCGCGAAGAAGGCACCGGCCAAGAAGCCCGCGGCGAAGAAGTAACGGAACGTCATGCCGGACTTGTTCCGGCATCCGCGGTGGGCCAAGAGTCGCGGCGGCGGCTCTTGGCGGCCGATGAACCCTGGAACAAGTCCGGGGTGACGAAGGGGGCGACGTGACGGACCCGACCATCGCAGTCCTGCTGCCCTGCCACAACGAGGAAGCCGCGATCGCGCAGACGATCGCGGGCTTCCGCGCCGCGCTGCCCGACGCCGCGATCTACGTCTACGACAACAACAGCCGCGACGGCACCGCCGAAGTGGCGCGCGCGGCCGGCGCGATCGTCCGCACCGAGCGGATGCAGGGCAAGGGCCATGTCGTCCGCCGGATGTTCGCCGATGTCGACGCCGACATCTACGTCATGGCGGATGGCGATGCGACGTACGATGCGGCCTCCGCTCCCGCGCTGATCGCGCGCCTGCTTGACGAACAGCTCGATATGGTCGTGGGAAGTCGGGTGGGCGAGGCGGCTGAGGCATATCGGCGTGGGCATCGGCTCGGCAACCGGATGCTCACCGGCATGTTGGCACGCCTGTTCGGACGGAGTTTTCGTGATATTCTCTCGGGATATCGCGTATTTTCACGACGGTTCGTGAAGAGTTTTCCGGTGCTCTCGACCGGGTTCGAGATCGAGACCGAGATCAGCGTCCACGCGCTCGAGCTCAAGATGCCGGTGGCCGAAGTGGACACACCCTATTTCGCGCGGCCCGAAGGCTCCGAATCCAAACTTTCCACCTATGGCGACGGCCTGCGTATCCTGCGCACGATCGTGACGCTCTATCGGATAGAGCGCCCGCTTCTGTTCTTCTGCTGGATCGGCGCGCTGTTCGCCGCGCTCGCGGTGATCCTCGCGATTCCCCTGATCGTCACCTACGCGCACACTCATCTGGTGCCGCGCTTCCCGACCGCGATCCTCGCTACCGGCCTGATGATCCTCGCGTTCCTGAATGTCTTTGCGGGGCTGATCCTCGATACCGTTGTGCGCGGCCGCCGCGAGGTGCGCCGGCTCGCCTATCTCACGCACAAGGCGCCCGGCACCTGACGGGACTGGGAATGCAAACGCGCCAAGGCCTTCCAATGTTGGATTATTTCTGATCTATTCTGTGCGATGAAACCGCAGCCGCACCCGGTCGTCTGCCGTCAGGCGGCGCATCATCGGCGTAAGCGGGCCGCGATCCCGGCGCGTGCGCGACGCGAACCGCCCCGATCGCGTCGCTCGGGTGGCGCCGCGGTGTCGCGTCATGGTCGCCGGGGCGTCGCCTCGCCGGCGCAAGACTCGACAAACGCCTCCGACGCACTCCATTTTGTCCACTTCGCCCCCGATTCCTGTCGCAAACCGCGCTCGCGCCATTAACGATCAACCGGGCTTGAACTCGTTCTCGCCAGCGCCGATGTAAGGCTCCACACACAAGGCCGAGGATCTGAAACCTGCATGCAAAATCCGTTCGAGACCGGTGATTTCCTCTCGCCGCTGAACAACGCGCTCGTGCCGATCGTGATCGAGCAATCGAATCGCGGCGAGCGCAGCTTCGACATCTTTTCGCGGCTGCTACGTGAGCGGATCGTGTTCCTGACCGGCCCGGTCGAGGACAATATGGCCGCGCTCGTCACCGCACAATTGCTCTTCCTGGAGTCCGAGAACCCCAAGAAGGACATCTACATGTACATCAACTCGCCGGGCGGCGTCGTCACGGCGGGCATGGCGATCCATGATACGATGCAGTACATCCGCCCGCGCGTCGGCACGGTGTGCATCGGGCAGGCAGCGTCGATGGGCAGCTTCCTGCTCGCGGCGGGCGAGCCGGGGATGCGCGTGGCGCTCACCAATGCGCGGATCATGATCCACCAGCCCTCGGGCGGGGCGCAGGGCATGGCCAGCGACATCGAGATCCAGGCGAAGGAAATCCTGCGCATCCGCGAGCGGATGAACGAGCTCTACGCCAAATATACCGGCCAGCCGCTCGAGGTGATCGAGAAGGCGATGGATCGCGACAAGTTCATGTCGTCGGACGAGGCGCGCGAGTTCGGCCTGATCGACGAGGTGTTCGACAAGCGTCCGCAGCCGACGGATGATGCCTCCGATGCGGCGAAGCTGCCCGGCGACAAGGCGTAACGACATTTTGGTGATTACAGGATTGAATGCGGTCGCTAGGATAGCGACGGCTTGGATGCGCCCGATGTGCGCGGCGCAAGGATGGTTTGAATGACGAAACTCAGCGGCGGCGACTCGAAGAGCACGCTCTATTGCTCGTTCTGCGGGAAGTCCCAGCATGAGGTGCGCAAGCTGATCGCGGGCCCGACCGTGTTCATCTGCGACGAGTGCGTCGAGCTCTGCAACGACATCATCCGCGAGGAGACGAAGTCGGCGCTGGTCTCGAAGAAGGACGGCGGCGTGCCCACGCCGCAGGAAATCTGCGACGTGCTCGACGATTACGTGATCGGGCAGAAGCAGGCCAAGCGCGTGCTCTCGGTCGCGGTGCACAACCACTACAAGCGCTTGAACCACGGCGCGAAGGGCGCCGAGGTCGAGCTCGCCAAGTCGAACATCCTGCTCGTCGGGCCCACCGGCTGCGGCAAGACGCTGCTCGCGCAGACGCTGGCGCGCATCCTCGACGTGCCGTTCACCATGGCCGACGCGACGACGCTCACCGAAGCCGGTTACGTCGGCGAGGATGTCGAAAACATCATCCTCAAGCTGCTCCAGGCGTCGGATTACAACGTCGAGCGGGCGCAGCGCGGCATCGTCTATATCGACGAGATCGACAAGATCAGCCGCAAGGCCGAGAATCCCTCGATCACGCGCGATGTCTCGGGCGAGGGCGTGCAGCAGGCGCTGCTCAAGATGATGGAGGGCACGGTTGCTTCGGTCCCGCCGCAGGGCGGACGCAAGCATCCCCAGCAGGAATTCCTCCAGGTCGACACGACCAACATCCTGTTCATCTGCGGCGGCGCATTCTCGGGTCTCGAGAAGATCATCGGCGATCGGTTGCAGGGCAAGTCGATCGGCTTCGGCGCCTATGTCGCGGCTCCCGAAGAGAAGCGTACCGGCGAGGTGCTGCGCCAGGTCGAGCCCGAGGATCTGCTGAAATTCGGGTTGATCCCCGAGTTCGTCGGTCGCCTGCCGGTGATCGCGACACTCGAAGATCTCGACATCGACGCGCTGGTCAAGATTCTGACCGCGCCCAAGAACGCGCTCGTCAAACAGTATCAAAAGCTGTTCGACATGGAGGAGGTGGGCCTCGGCTTCACCGACGACGCGCTGGTGACGGTTGCCAAGAAGGCGATCGATCGCAAGACCGGCGCACGCGGGCTGCGCTCGATCCTCGAAGGCATCCTGCTGGACACGATGTTCGACCTGCCGGGCATGGACGGCGTCGACGAGGTGATGATCGACAAGGACGTGATCGAAGGCCGCAAGGAACCGATCCGCGTCTATGCCAAGAAGGAAAAGGCCGGCGACGCGGCATAGGCGCCTGTAATCCTGGACTCCTGCTTTCGCAGGAGCACTTGCTCAACCCATCGCCTTCGCCAAGCCCTTCGATAATTGCAGCGCGCCGTTGAGACGGCTCTTGGGGTCGTTCCACGCCTTGGTGATGACGAGCTTGCTGTCGGGGCGCAGCTTGGCGACGCCCTCCAGCCGCGCCACGTAGCGCAGCAGCCCTTCGATATTGGGCGGGCGATCGTCATGGAACGAGACGAGCGCACCACGTGGGCCGAGTTCGATCCGGGCGACGCATGCCTTCCTGGCATTCATCTTGATCTCGATGAGGCGGATCAGGTTTTCGGTCGGATCGGGCAGCTTGCCGAAGCGGTCGATCAACTCGGCGGCGAAGGCTTCGAGCCCGGCCTTGTCCTCGACCTCGTTCAGGCGGCGATACAGGCCCATGCGCAGGTCGAGATCGGGAACGTAATCGTCGGGGATGAGGATCGGCGCATCGACGGTGATCTGCGGCGAGAAATCACGCGGCCGCTCCAGCCTGCCGCCGGCTTTGGCTTCGAGGATCGCCTCCTCCAGCATCGACTGGTAGAGCTCGTAGCCGACTTCCTTGATATGCCCCGATTGCTCGTCGCCGAGCAAATTGCCCGCGCCGCGAATGTCGAGATCGTGGCTGGCGAGCTGGAAGCCTGCGCCGAGGCTGTCGAGATCGCTCAACACCTTGAGGCGCTTTTCCGCGCCTTCGGTCATCAGTCGGTCGGATGCCGTCGTCAGATAGGCGTAAGCGCGCGTCTTGGCGCGCCCGACGCGGCCGCGGAGCTGATAGAGCTGCGCCATGCCGAAGCGGTCGGCGCGATTGATGATCATCGTGTTGGCCGACGGGATGTCGAGCCCGCTTTCCACGATCGTGGTCGAGACGAGCACTTCATAATGCTTGTCGTAGAAGGCGGACATGCGTTCTTCGACCTGGCTCGGCGCCATCTGGCCGTGGGCGACGACGTAGCGAACCTCGGGTACGGCTTCGCGCAGGAACTCCTCGATGTCGGGCAGATCGGCGATGCGCGGGGTGACGATGAAGCTCTGCCCGCCGCGATAATGCTCGCGCAGCAAGGCTTCGCGGATCACGACCGGATCCCAGGGCATGACATAGGTGCGCACCGCGAGGCGATCGACGGGGGGTGTCTGAATCACCGACAGCTCGCGCAGGCCCGACATCGCCATCTGGAGCGTGCGTGGGATGGGGGTGGCGGTGAGCGTGAGGACGTGGACGTCGTTCTTGAGCGCTTTGAGCCGTTCTTTGTGGGTGACACCGAAGCGTTGCTCTTCGTCCACGACGACGAGGCCGAGCCGTTTGAACTCGACCGACTTGGCTAGCACCGCGTGCGTACCGACCACCACGTCGATCGTGCCGTCGGCAAGGCCCTCGCGCGTCGCCTTCGCCTCGTTGGCGGAGACGAGCCGCGAAAGGCGGCCGATCTTTAGCGGGAAACCTTCGAACCGCGCCGTAAAGTTCTGATAATGCTGGCGTGCGAGCAATGTCGTCGGGCAGACGATCGCGACCTGCATGCCCGCCATCGCGGCAACGAACGCGGCGCGCAGCGCGACCTCGGTCTTGCCGAATCCCACGTCGCCGACGATCAGCCGATCCATCGGCTTGCCTGCGCCCAGATCGCCGAGCACGTCGGCGATCGCGCGATCCTGGTCGTCGGTCTCGGCGAAAGGGAAGCGATCGACGAAGGTCGCATAGCCTTGCGCGTCCGGCTCCGCCACGTCGCCGGAGCGCAACGCGCGCTCGGCGGCGATCGCGATCAACTCGCCCGCAATCTCGCGGATGCGTTCCTTCATGCGGCTCTTGCGCCGCTGCCAGGCCTCGCCGCCCAGCCGGTCGAGGCTCGCGCCTTCCTCGCTCGATCCGTAGCGCGAGAGCACGTCGATATTCTCGACCGGGACGTAGAGCTTGTCGCCGCCTGCATATTCGAGCGCGACGCAATCGTGCGGGCTCTGGCCGACGGGGATCGAGGTCAACCCTTCATAGCGACCGATGCCGTGATCGACATGGACGACGAGATCGCCGGGCGAGAGCGTCGCGAGCTCGGCCAGGAAGGCATCGGCGGACTTGCGGCGCTTGGCGCGGCGAACGAGGCGGTCGCCGAGCATGTCCTGCTCGGTGAGCAGCGCCACGTCGGGCGCGGTGAAGCCGTGATCGAGCGGGAGGACGATCAGCGTGACGTGCGTGTCGGCCTTGCCGAGCGCTTCCTGCCAGGTATCGGCCTGGCGAAGGTTCTTGAGGCCGTGATCGGCGAGCAGCCCCGAGAGCCGCTCGCGGGCGCCGATCGAATAGCTGGCGAGAACGACCTTCCGGCCGTCTTTCCGCAGGTTTCCGACATGCTTGACCACGGCTTCGTAGATATTCACACCACTCGCGCGCTCGGGGCCGAAATCCCGGGCGCCGTCCACCGTGAAATCAAGTACGGTGGCGCTTTCGGGCTCGTGGAACGGCGTGGCGAGGTGGATCGGGGCGCGTTCGATGTGTTCCGCTACCTCGTCGGCGGTGAGGTAGAGCGTATCGGCGGGAAGGGGGCGATAGCTGCCCGGATCGTTCGACTGCGCGCGCAGGCGGTTGGCGTGATAATCGGCGATCGCCTCGAAGCGGGCATCGTTGGCGGCCGCGACGCCGTTGTCGCGAACGACGATTGTGTCGTCGTCGAGATGGTCGAACAAGGTCGCCAGCCTGTCCTCGAACAGCGGCAGCCAATGCTCCATCCCCGCGAGCCGGCGGCCATCGGAAATCGCCTGATACAGTGGATCGCCGGTCGCGGTGGCGCCGAAGCGCTCGCGATAGCGGCTGCGGAAGCGCTTGATGCTCTCCTCGTCGAGCAGCGCTTCGGAGGCTGGAAGCAGGGTGAAGCCGTCGACGCGGCCCGTGGTGCGCTGGTCGCCGGGATCGAAGGTGCGCACGCTCTCGATCTCGTCGCCGAAGAAATCGAGCCGAAGCGCCTGCTCCTCGCCCGATGGGAAGAGATCGACCAGCCCGCCGCGCACCGCGAATTCGCCCGAATCGGCGACGGTCTCGACGCGGACATAGCCGTTGGCCTGCAACAATTCCGCGAGACGGTCGCGCCCGATCCGCTCGCCGGACGCGAGCGTCGCCACCAACTGGCGGATGCGAAACGGCGTCAGCGTGCGTTGGCTGACCGCATTCGCCGTGGTGACCATCAACTGAGGAGTCTTGGCTGGCTGCTGGAGCCGATGGAGCGCAGCAAGCCGCTCCGCCATCACGCGCAGCGTCGGCGAAGCGCGGTCGTAAGGCAGGCAATCCCAGGCGGGGAAGGAGAAGACCTCGAGTTCCGGCGCGAAATAGCTGGCAGTCGCGGCGACGGCGCGCATCTCCGCTTCATCGGCGGCGATGAACACCGCGCGCTTGTTGGCGGCGCGCGAGAGATCGGCGAGCAGCCAGGGCAAAAAACCCGCGGGCACGCCCGACAGGGTCAACGGTTGTTTGGCGGAAAGGATACGGGAAAGGCCGGGCATGATTACTCTTTTCCCCTCCTTGAAAGGGAGGGGTTGGGGATAGGCACATACGGCAGCGCGCCGTACGCATTGTTGCGAATCAGAGCGTCACGTCGGGCATCGAGCCCGCCATGACGCTGCACCCACCCCTTGCCCCTCCCTTGAAAGGGAGGGGTGATAATGGGGCTCATTCTGCCACCGGCACGTAGGAAACGGTCTGAAGCGCCGCCATGATCGGGCCTTCAAAGCGGGTTGGAACGGGTGCGGTGCCGATCGCCCAGGCCATGATGTCGACGTCCTGTTCTTCGAGCAGCGTCTCAAACCATGCGATCTGGTCGTCGGACCAATCCGCCGCGTGCGCGTCGAAGAAGCCGCCGATCAGCAGATCGGCCTCCTTGGTGCCGCGGTGCCAGGCGCGGAAGCGCAGGCGTTTGAGCCGGTGTTCTCGGTTCATGTCCGTTCCATAGGCGATTGGCCGGCGGGCGCTGGCGGCGACCGTCGGCTCAGGGTAGAGCGTGGAGATAGTCATGCGGCCCGAAATCCTCAATCCGCTGTTTACCGAGATCACCGCGCTGAAGGGCGTGGGGCCCGGACTTGCCAAGCCGCTCGACCGGCTGGGCATCGCGCGCGTGGTCGATGCGGCGTTTCACCTGCCGACCGGGTTCATCGACAGGTTGCCGCGCGACGGGCTCGATCAGGCCGATGTCGGGCGCACGATCGCGATCACGCTGACCCCGGTCGATTACCGCCAGAGCGCCGGCCGCGGACCGACGCGGGTCCATGCGACCGACGCCAGGGGCAATTATGTCAGTCTCGTCTATTTCGGCGGCAGCGCGGGCTGGGTGAAGAAGCTGCTGCCGCTCGGGGAGGCGCGGCGCGTGTCGGGACGGCTCGAGCAATATGGGCAGGAGCTCCAGATCGTTCATCCGGACTATGTGTTGGCGCCTGAAGAAGCCGCCGACCAGCCCGAGCGCGAGGCGATCTATCCGCTGTCCGAAGGGCTGACGGCGAAGCGGATGGGACAGCTCGCGCGCGCCGCGGTCGAGCGCGCGCCTGATCTGCCCGAATGGATCGAGCCGGGGTTGAAGGCGCGACACGGTTGGCCCGATTGGCGCGCGGCGCTGGCGCGTATCCATGCCGATCCGTCAGACGCCAAGGCACGTGAGCGGCTCGCCTATGACGAGATTTTCGCCAACCAGCTCGCGCTGATGCTGGTGCGCGCCGCGTCGCGCGGGCGAAAGGGCAGGGCGCTCGCCGGTGACGGCAGACTACGCGCGATGCTCGACCTGCCTTATGCACCGACGGGCGCGCAGGCGCGGTCGATCGCCGAAATCGAGGGCGATCTGGCGCAGACCCAGCCGATGCTGCGGCTGCTTCAGGGCGACGTGGGATCGGGCAAGACGCTGGTTGCCGCGATGGCGATGCTGATCGCGGTCGAGGCGGGGGCGCAGGCGGCGTTCCTCGCACCGACCGAAATCCTCGCGCGCCAGCATTTCGAGACGCTGCGCAAGCTGCTCGCGGGATTGCCGATCAATCTCGCGATCCTCACCGGGCGCGACAAGGGACGCAGCCGGGAGGCCACGCTGATGGGGCTCGCCGACGGGTCGATCGACATCCTCGTCGGCACGCACGCGATCTTCCAGCAGGCGGTCAGCTATCGCGATCTCGGGCTGGTGGTGGTGGACGAGCAGCACCGTTTCGGCGTCGCGCAGCGGATGCTGCTCACTCAGAAGGCGGAACGCCCGCCGCATCTGCTCGCGATGACCGCGACGCCGATCCCGCGCACGCTCACCCTCGCGCAATATGGAGAGATGGACCAGAGCCGGCTGGACGAAATGCCGCCGGGGCGGCAGCCGGTCGAGACGCGGGTGATCTCCGAGGATCGACTCGGCGACGTGGTCGAGGCGCTGGGCCGGCATCTCGATGCGGGCGGGCAGGCCTATTGGGTGTGCCCGCTGGTCGAGGAGAGCGAGAAATCGGACCTTGCCGCTGCCGAGGATCGTGCGGCGACCCTGCGCGCGCGTTTCGGCGACAAGGTCGGGTTGGTCCACGGGCGGATGAAGGGGCCCGAGAAGGACGCCGTGATGGAGGCGTTCGCGAGTAGCCGCACCGGCGTGCTCGTCGCGACTACCGTGATCGAGGTCGGGGTCGACGTACCGAACGCCACGCTGATCGTGATCGAGCATGCCGACCGCTTCGGGCTTGCGCAGCTCCATCAGTTGCGCGGGCGTGTGGGGCGGGGGAGCGGGGCCTCGAACTGCTTGCTGATCCGCGGGAACAATCTAAGCGAGACCGCGCGCGCGCGGCTCGCGCTGATGCGCGAGACCAATGACGGCTTCCGCATCGCCGAAGAGGATTTGCGGCTCCGCGGTGCAGGCGAACTGCTCGGCACGCGCCAGTCGGGGGAGGCGGCGTTCCGGCTCGCGAGCGCGGAGCTGCTGGGTGCGTTTCTCCCGATTGCGACCGATGACGCGCGGCTGCTGATCGATCGCGATGGCGGGCTTGCCGGGGAGCGCGGGCAGGCAGCCCGCATCGCGCTCTATCTGTTCGAGCGCGATGCGGGGGTCGGGTTGCTACGGTCCGGATAAGCCGCCGACCAACGACAACAATCAAGCCGTCCCCCCGGACTTGTTCCGGGGTCCACCGTACCGCAAACTGGCCAGTCGCGGCGCCTGCCTCACGGTGGATGCCGGAACAAGTCCGGCATGACGGCTATGGAAATGGCCGGACCTCACCAGATCCGCACGCGCTGCTCGGGCGTCAGGTACATCTTCTCGCCGGGCTTGACGTCGAACGCCTTGTACCAGGGATCGAGGTTGCGCACCGTCGCCGCGCGCTGCTCGCCGGGCGAGTGCGGGTTGGCAAGGAGCTGCGAGCGCAGCGCCGGCTCGCGATACTTGGTCCGCCACACCTGCGCCCAGCCCTCGTAGAAGCGCTGGTCGCCCGTGGTGCCGTCGATTACCGGCGCCGGCTTGCCGCCGAGTGAGCGGTGATAGGCGTCGAGCGAGACGGTGAGGCCCGCGAGATCGGCGATGTTCTCGCCCAGCGTCAGGCCGCCCTTGATATGCAGCCCCGGCAGCGGCTCGTATGCGTCATATTGCGCGACGAGCTTGTCGGTGAACGCCTTGAAGCGCGTCACGTCCTGCGGCGTCCACCAGTCGGTGAGTGCGCCGTTCTTGTCGTATTTGCGGCCCTGGTCGTCGAAATGATGGCTGAGCTCATGCCCGATCACCGCGCCGATGCCGCCGTAATTCACCGCCGGATCGGCCTGGGGGTCGAAGAAGGGCGGCTGAAGGATCGCGGCCGGGAAGACGATCTCGTTCATCGTCGGATTGGCGTAGGCGTTGATCGTCATCGGCGTCATGAACCATTCGCCGCGATCGATCGGCCCGCCGAGCTGGTTGAGCTTGCGCTGATATTCGAAGGCGTTCGACCGCGCGATGTTGCCGACGAGGTCGTCACGCTTGATCTGAAGCGCCGAATAATCGCGCCATTTGTCGGGATAGCCGATCTTGGGCGTGAAGGCGGCGAGCTTTTCGTGAGCCTTAGCCTTGGTTTCGGGCGCCATCCAGTCGAGCTTGTCGATCCGCGCGCCCATCGCGGCGATGATGTTCTTGACGAGCTGATCGGCCGCCGCCTTGGCCTCGGGCGGGAAATATTTGGCGACGTAGACCTTGCCGATTTCCTCGCCCATATTCTCGCTGACGGCGGAGACGCCGCGCTTCCAGCGCGCCTGCTGCTCGGGCGTGCCCCGCAGCGCTGTGCCGTAAAAGGCGAAATCGGTCTCGTCGAAGGGCTTGGACAGATAGGAGGCGTAGGCGCTCAGCACCTTGAGCGTCGCGTAATCCTTGAGCACGGCGAGCGGCGCGTCGGCGAATGCCTTGGCCTCGCCCGCGAAGGCGCTGGGCTGGCCCACCAGATACTCGGCCTGGCCCGCGACGCCCGCGGCACCGAGATAGGCGGCCCAGGGGAAGTCGCCCGCTTGGCCGGTAAAATCGGCGAGCTTCCAGATGTTGTAATTGAGGTCCGCGTCGCGGGTCTTCACATTGTCCCAGTGTGCGGTCGCGATCGCCTTCTCGAAATCATAGACGGCATTGGAGCGCGCTTCGGCATTGCTCTGGCCGACGAGTGTCAGCATCTTGGCGAGATACGCCTTGTAGGCGGTGCGCGTCTGATCGAGCTTGGGATCGGCCTTCAGATAATAATCGCGGTCGGGCATGCCGAGACCCGATTGGTACATCGTGACGATGTAACGATCGGGGTGCTTGTCGTCCTGGCCGACGCGCACGCTGAACAGATCACCGACGCCGATCCGCGACAGCTTGCCCATCTCGGCGGCAAGCGCATTCTTGTCGTTCGCGGCCGCGATCGCGGCGAGCCACGGCTCGACCGGTTCGGCGCCCTTCGCGTTCACGGTCGCTTCGTCCATGAAGCTCGCATAGAAATCGCCGATCTTGGCACCGGGCTGCTGCTCGGCCGCCTCGAGGATGCCGCGGGTACGCTCCAGCGAGAGATCCTGGAGCGCGTGAAACATGCCGTAGCTCGATCGATCGGCGGGGATCGTCGTCTTGTCCTGCCAGGTGCCGTTGACGTAGCGGTAGAAATCGTCGCCGGGCGTCACCTTCGTGTCCATGCCGCCCCGGTCGATCCCGAAATCGCCGAGTTGGGCGTGACCGGACGAGGCCGGATGGACCGGGCCGACTGCCGCCTTGGCGAGCGGATTGACGGTCTGGGCATCGTCCTGCGCGAGAGCGGCGCCGGCGAGCGCGGCGGAGGCGAGCAGGGCGGAAAAGATCAGCGGCTTGCGCATATTGGTCCCCGTTGAAGCAAAAGATGACGTGTCTTAGCCGGACGACACGCGCAGTCAAACCGGTAACAGATGAAATCACCTCACGCCCGTCGGCGCGTCTGCCATTTGCGCACGATCCACCAGCGCCAGCCGAGCGCGGCGCCGGCATAGCCGATCAATGCGAGCACGGTCGCGATGATCGTCAGCCCGACCATCGTCGCCGGCCCGCCTTGCGCGATCAGCCAGTGCAGCCATCCCGCCTGCGCCACCTGATGCGCGATAGGCTGGCCCGGAACGGTCGCATCCCAGCGCAGCACGAAGCGGCCGATATGATAAGCCTCGTACCAGAGCGGCGGCACCGTGAACGGGTTGTTGAGCAGCGTTACCATCACCGCGGTCGGCACATTGGCGCGCGTCGGAAAGGCGAACACCGCCGCCAGCGGCATGTGGGCGATCGGGAACAGCGTGCCGGTCAGGATGCCGAGCGCGACGCCGCGCGGCACCGAACGGCGGGTGAAGCGCCACAGCGAGGGCGCGAGGATGCGGTGCGCGACCGGCTTCAGGAAGCGGTTGCGCTCGATATGCTCGCGTGTGGGAACGTGCCGGCGCGCCCAAGCGCCGATCGCCGCGACCGCGCCCATTCAGCCGCGATCGCGCAAGAGCCGGCCCTGCTCGCGCTTCCAGTCGCGTTCCTTGATCGTCTCGCGCTTGTCGTGCGCCTTCTTGCCCTTGGCGAGCGCGAGCTCGACCTTGGCGCGGCCGCGCGCGTTGAAATAGATCGATAGCGGCACCAGCGTCATGCCCTCGCGCGCGACCGCGCCGTGCAGCTTGTTGATCTCGCGCTCGTGGAGCAGCAGCTTGCGCGGCCGCTTGGGCTCGTGGTTGAAGCGGTTGCCGTGGCTGAATTCGGGGATGTTCGAGTTGACGAGCCACACCTCCTCGCCCTTCACCTCGGCATAGCTCTCGGCGATCGAGCCCTCGCCGAAGCGCAAGCTCTTCACCTCGGTGCCGGTGAGCGCAATCCCCGCCTCGTAGACGGTCTCGATCGCATAATCGAACCGCGCGCGCCGGTTCTCGGCGACGGTCTTCACTTTCTCGAAGGTGGCGGGTTTCGGGCGGGACATGGGAGGCGGGATGTAGAGGCCGGGAGGACGATAGGGAAGGGCGGAGATGAAGCACGTCACTCCAGCGAAAGCTGGAGTCTCTGCGCCATAACGAAATGCCAGCTTCCGCTGGCATGACGGCAACGATCAGGCGAGCCCCGCGTGCACCAGTGCCGCGTCCACCGCTTTTCGGCTTGCCTCGTTCGGCCATGTCATCGGCAGACGCAATGTTTCCGGGAAGCCCGGGCGAACCTTGGTCATTGCGTACTTCACCGGGCCCGGCGAGGCGTCGGTGAACATCGCGTTGTGAAGCGGAAAGAGCTTGTCCTGCAACACGAGCGCCTTGGCGAAATCGCCCGCGAGACAGGCGGCCTGAAAATCGGCGCACAAGCGTGGGGCTACGTTCGCCGTCACTGAGATACATCCCCGGCCGCCCGTCGCCATGAAGCCGAGTGCGGTGTCATCATTGCCCGAGAGCTGGCAGAAATCGGGTCCTGCCGCCGTTCGCTGGGCCGAGACGCGCTGGATAAGGCCGGTCGCATCCTTGATTCCGACAATGCTCGGAAACGCCTGCACCAGCTTGCCGATCGTCTCGACCGCGATGTCGGTCACGGTGCGGCCGGGGACGTTGTAGAGCACGATCGGCAAGTCGCACGCCTCCACGATCGCCTCGAAATGGCGAAAGATGCCGTCCTGGTTCGGCCGGTTGTAATAAGGCGGCACCATCAGCGCGGCGTCGGCGCCCGCGTCCTTCGCGGCCTTGATGTTGTCGATCGCGACGCGGGTGTCGTTCGATCCCGCACCCGCGATCACGGGCACGCGGCCCTTCGCCTGCTCGACGCAGGTGCGCACGACGCGGAAATGCTCGTCCTTGGGCATCGTCGCCGCCTCGCCCGTGGTACCGCACGGCACCAGCGCCGACGATCCCTCGGCGATCTGCCACTCGATCAGGTTGCGAAAGGCTTTCTCCGCGAAATCGCCCGATGCGTCAAAGGGGGTGACGAGGGCGGGGATCGATCCGGAGAACATGGCAACTCCTGGCTGCGGAATCGCTCGCGATTCGGCGCTTTTCGGTGAAGATGGGGGGAGACAAATAGGAGCGGATGGCATAGCCTGTCCACATGGTAGCCGCGTTGAAGATCAGCCTGCTCGCCGCCGCACTGTCCGGCGCCGCGCTTTCCTCCCAACTCACGCCCGAGCAGATGCGCTGGTACGCGACCCAGCTCAACAGTATCATGCCGCAATCGGCGCCCGCCAATATCCCGGCCGATCCGCTCGCCGAGGCGGTGCTCCAATGGAAGCGATTCCAGCAATCGGACAATTATCCGTTCGAAAGCTACGCCGCGTTCCTGACGCAGCATCCCGGTTGGCCGGGCGAGACAGGGCTGCGCAAGGCGGCGGAAAAGGCGCTTGATCCGGCCGGCGGCTGGTCGCCGACGACAGCGGCCGCCTTCTTCAAGAAATTCCCGCCGCTCACCAGCGCGGGCAAGGTGCGCTATGCCGAGGCGCTGATGGCGACGGGCGATCGCGCGGGGGCACTGGCGGCGGCGCGGGACGCCTGGACCTCGGGCTCGCTCTCGACGATCGACGAGGCGAAGGTGATCGGCGGCTTTGCCAACGCGCTGACGCCGGCCGACCATGACGCGCGGATGGACATGCTGTTGTGGCAGGGCGCCACCAGCGCCGCGCAGCGCCAACTCGCCTTCGTGTCGCCCGCCAACCGCGCCTTGTTCTCGGCACGGCTCGCCTTCCAGACCAACGCGAGCAACGCAGCCGTGCTGGCGAGCTCGGTCTCGGACGCCCAGCGCAACGATCCGGGCTTCATCGCCGACCGCGCCTCGTGGCTGCGCGACAATGCGCAGAGCCCGGCGGCACGCGCGCTGCTTGCGCAGCCGCACCGGCTGAGCAAACGCCCGGCGTCGGTGGCGTCATGGTACAAGGTGCTGCTCACCAACGCGCGCGCGGCGGCGGCGGATGGGCAATATGCGCTCGCCTATCAGATCGCGAGCCAGGTGGACGACGCTTATCCCGATGGCGTCGATCTCGAGGCGCAATCCTATGCCGAGAAGGACCGGTACACCGATCTCGTCTGGCTGGCGGGCCGGGTCGCCTTCGACAGGCTTCGCCGCTATGTCGATGCGCAGGCGATGTTCGATCGCTACGCCAAGCCGTTCCCGACCGCGCATACGCGGTCGAAAGGGCTCTATTGGGCGGGCCGCTCGGCCGAGGCGGCGGGCGATACCCAGGCAGCGAACGCCTTTTACACGCGCGCGAGCGGCTTCGGCGACGCATTCTATGGCCAGCTTGCGACCGAGCGGCTCGGCAAGCCATTGGCGGCGCCCGTGCAATTGTCGGCAGTGACGGTGCCCATGACCGAGCGGGCCAGCTTCTACAATCGCGAGATCGTCCGTGCGGCGCAGTTCCTGGGCCAGGCCAGTGATCACGAAGACCAGACCGCTTTCGTCCGCCAGATCGCCGCCGATGCGGCGACGCGCGACGATCACCGCCTTGCGGACGAGCTGTCGCGCACGTTGGGCCGCCCCGATCTGGCGGTGATGGTCGGTCGCAACACGCTCGCGGACGGATCGAACGACTTCACCGTGGTCGGCTACCCCAGCGTCAAGCTGCCCGCCGCGCATCAGGACGACTTCACGATCGTCCACGCGATCGCGCGGCAGGAAAGCCAGTTCGATCGCGCCGCCGTGAGCCATGCCGGCGCGCGTGGGCTGATGCAGCTGATGCCGGGCACCGCGCGCGAAGTGGCGAACCGGATCGGGCTCGATTACCAGCCGTCGTCGCTGACGGTCGATACCGATTACAACATCCAGCTGGGATCGAGCTATTTCAAGCGGATGTTCGATCGCTACGGCAGCTACCCGCTGGCGATAGCCGCCTATAATGCCGGGCCCGGCAACGTGAACAAATGGCTCGCGGCGAACGGCGATCCACGCACCGGCGCGGTCGACATGGTCGACTGGATCGAGGCGATTCCCTTTACCGAAACGCGTAACTACGTCCAGCGCGTGCTCGAGAATGCGGTGGTCTACGACCTGCTCCAGCCGGACAAGGCGCGCTCGCGCGGGCCGGCGCGGCTGAGCTGGTATCTCGGCAAGGCGAGGCCGGGCTGAGGCCAGCTGCATCGCGAAACGACCTACCCCGTGTTTTGGCACGTCCGTCGAGACCTGGTTGAACACATCGGGCGTTCAATCATTCTGGACGGGCAGCAATAGAGCGCTGCCAGCAAGCAACGCAAAGAATTGTCGCCTCCATGCACCCCCTGTTTTGGGGCACGGTACTTTGCGTGCGTCAACCTCGAAGAGAACCGGCACTGGATAGAGCAATATCGCTACTCCAATAGCGGGAATTTTTCATGAAAACTCAACATCTATACAGCAAATTTGCAGCACTTGCCGCTGCGACGATCATCCTCGGCGCGACACCTGCATTCGCACGCGACGGGCCGCCGACGCGGTCGGGCGACGCCCGCGCGCAGAGCAGCGCCCTGAGTCGCGCAGGCTTCTTCCGTTACGCCCATTTCGGCGACTCCGGCGAAGGCCATGGCGGACGCGGCGGTGGCTGGAATAACGGCGGCGGCAACGGTCATGGCGGACACGGTAACGGCCATGGCTGGGGACACGGCCACAATCACGGTGGTGGCCACGGCGGCAACCATGGTGGAGGCCACGGTCATGGTCACGGCGGCGGCTGGTGGCACGGCGGCGGCCATCCCTGCAGCTCCGGTTGACGCAACGGATACCGTGACAGGACGGCGTTCGCCGGTTAGCCGTCCTGCATGGTTCCACCCAATTACATCACCCCCGCCGGCCTCATCGCATTGCGCGCCGAATATGACGCGTTGTTCGCGACTGAACGGCCGCAGCTCGTCGAGACGATCGCCTGGGCCGCCGGCAATGGCGACCGGTCCGAAAACGGCGATTACATCTATGGCCGCAAGCGGCTGCGCGAGATCGATCGGCGGCTGGGCTGGCTGTCGAAACGGATGAAGGCCGCGAAGGTGGTCGATCCGGCGCGGCAGCCCGACAAGAGCCGGGTCTTCTTCGGCGCGACCGTCACCATCGCCGACGAGGATGACAATCATCGAACGCTGACCCTGGTGGGCGACGACGACGCGGATGCCGGTGCGGGCCGCGTCGGCTGGAACGCTCCGATCGCGCGGGCGCTGCGCGGCGCCGTGGTGGGCGACGTGCGCCGGGTGACGCTGCCCGCAGGCGAGCGCGATTACGAGGTGATGGCGATCTCCTATCCCAACGACTGAGGAACCCATGGCGAACGACACAAAGGCCGGCAACATCGCGCTGCTGATCGACGCGGACAATGCCTCGCCGCATGCGCTTGATCCGGTGCTGACCGTGCTCGCCGAGCTGGGCACGGTGAACATCCGTCGCGTCTACGGCAACTGGCGCAAGCAGGCGCTCAAGACCTGGGCAGACCTGACGCTCAAGCACGGTATCGAGCCGCAACAGCAGTTCGATCTCACCAAGGGCAAGAACGCCACCGACATGAAGATGACGATCGACGCGATGGACCTGCTCTACACGCGGCGCGTCGACGGCTTCGGGATCATGTCGTCGGACAGCGATTTCATGCCGCTCGCGATGCGCATTCGGCAGGACGGCATTCCCGTCTACGGCTTCGGGACGAGCAAGACGCCCGAGGCGTTCAAGGAGGCATGCACGCGCTTCATCGACGTCGCGGCCCTGGGCAAGGTGGGCGGGGGTGACGATGCGCCCGAAACTGCGCCCGCCGCGATCAAGGAAAGCGAACCGCGCGGGAAGCACGAGCCGATCGATGCCGACCTCGTCCGCTTGCTGATCGACGCCTACAACGCCGCCAAACGCGACGAGCGCGGATTCGTCAGCCTTTCCGAACTAGGCCGGCGCGCGGGCAACCGATCGAGCTTCGACGCGCGCAACTATGGGTTCTCGCGGCTGTCGGAGCTGATCGAGGCGGTGCCCAATTTCCAGGCCGAGCGGCGCGATGGCCAGACGTTCGTGAAGCGCGTGCGCTGAAGTCGTAACGGCTCGTCGTCGTCAGGGCTCGGCTGACGCCGAACGCCCCCGGAATCGCGACGAACGGTGCATTTACCATCTGCCGCGCTTCGGCCGAAACGCTAGGGTTTCCGCGGGCGAGCGGGTCACCGGCCGTATTTTCGTGGAACAGAGAGTAGATGACGGTAACGCAGCGTATCGTGGTATCGGGGCGCGTTCAGGGCGTGGGATTCCGCAACTGGATGTTGTGCGCGGCGCGCGATCTCGGATTGCGCGGGTGGGTGCGCAACGTGAACGGCAGCGCGGTGGAGATTCACGCTACAGGCCATGAAGAGGCGATGGCGGTCCTCATCGAGGCCTGTCACCAGGGGCCGCGGCTGGCGCAGGTCGATCACGTCGACGTCCAGCCCGCCGAGGATGGGGGCTGGAAGGGCTTCACCAAGCGCTTCGGAGGATGACTGGCGGCGGCGCGATCCACACGCCGCCGTGCAGTCCTGATCCTTACCGCGTCAGCTTCTTGTATTGCAGCCGTGTCGGGCGATCCGCCGCATCGCCCAGGCGGCGACGCTTGTCTTCCTCATAGGCTTCGAAATTGCCCTCGAACCACTCGACATGGCTGTCGCCCTCGAACGCGAGAATGTGCGTGCATAGGCGGTCGAGGAAAAAGCGATCGTGGCTGATCACCACCGCGCAGCCGGCGAAGCTCTCCAGCGCCTCTTCGAGCGCGCGCAGCGTCTCGACGTCGAGGTCGTTGGTCGGCTCGTCGAGCAGCAGGACGTTGCCGCCTTCTTTCAGCATCTTGGCGATGTGGACGCGGTTGCGCTCGCCACCCGAGAGCTGGCCGACGTTCTTCTGCTGGTCCTGGCCCTTGAAGTTGAATGCACCGACATAGGCGCGCGTCGCCAGTTCCTGCTTGCCGAAGCGGAAGATGTCGAGCCCGTCGGAAATCTCCTGCCAGACGTTGTTCTTAGGGTTGAGGTCGTCGCGCGACTGGTCGACGTAGGAAAGTTTGACCGTCTGGCCGATCTCGATCGAGCCCGAATCGGGTTGCTCCTGGCCGGTGATCAGCTTGAACAGAGTCGACTTGCCGGCGCCGTTAGGGCCGATCACGCCGACGATCCCGCCCGGCGGCAGGTTGAAGTCGAGATCCTCGAACAGCAATTTGTCGCCATAGGCCTTGGACAATCCCTTGGCCTCTATCACCTTGCCGCCGAGGCGCTCGGGGATCTGGATGAGGATTTGCGCCTTGCCGACCGCGCGGTTCTCCTGACGCTCGACCAGTTCGTCGAACGCGCGGATGCGGGCCTTGGACTTGGTCTGGCGTGCCTTGGGCGTCTGGCGCATCCATTCGAGTTCGTCCTTGATGGCCTTCTGGCGCCCGGCCTCCTCGCGCTCCTCCTGTTCGAGCCGCTTGGCCTTCTTTTCGAGATAACCCGAATAGTTCGATTCGTACGTGTAATAACGGCCGCGATCGAGCTCGAGCACCCAGTTCACAACATTGTCGAGGAAGTAGCGATCGTGGGTAACGAGGATGACGTTGCCCGTATATTCCTTGAGGAAATTCTCCAGCCACTGGACGCTTTCGGCGTCGAGATGGTTGGTCGGCTCGTCGAGCAACAGGATGTCGGGCTTTTCGAGCAGCAGCTTGCAGAGCGCCACGCGGCGTTTCTCGCCGCCCGAGAGGCGGGACACGTCCGCGTCGCCCGGCGGGCAGCGCAGCGCCTCCATCGCGATTTCCAGCTGGTTGTCGAGCGTCCAGCCGTCAACGGCGTCGATCTTCTCCTGCAGCTCGCCCATCTCCGCCATCAGCGCGTCGAAATCGGCGTCCTCGGGCGGATCGGCCATCAGGTTCGAAATCTCGTTGAAGCGATCGACCAGGTCCGCGACGGGGCGCACGCCGTCCATGACGTTGCCCTTCACGTCCTTCGACGGATCGAGCTGCGGCTCCTGGGGCAGATAACCCACCTTGATGCCCTCGGCAGGCCAGGCTTCGCCCGAAAATTCGGTGTCGATCCCCGCCATCACCTTCATCAGCGTCGACTTGCCCGCGCCGTTCGGGCCGATGATCGCGATCTTGGCCGACGGCAGGAACTGGAGATGGATGTTGTTGAGAACGGGCTTGTTCGCGCCCGGAAAGGTCTTCGTCAGACCCTTCATCACATAGGTGTATTGGACGGCCATGGCCGGGGAACCTCGTTGCGTTTTCGTGGGGTCGTAATGTCGCCGCGCACATAACGGTTGGCGTGGGCGTTGGCAAACCCGCAAGGCCTCGTTACGCCTTCGAATCATGACCAGAACCGTTCTCATCGCGATCGCCGCCGCGATCGCTTCGCCTGCCGCCGCGCAAAGCCTGCCCGCCGGCCTGACCACCCCCGTCGCCGATCAGGTCGCCGCCCTGCGCGACGCCGCGCTGAAGGATGACGTCGCCTACGACATCGTCGAGGGTCTCACCACCGAGGTCGGCCCGCGGCTCGCCGGGACCGAGGCCGAGGCGCGAGCGCGTGCCTGGGCAGTGAAGAAGCTTACCGCGCTGGGCTTCAAGAACGTCCGCATCGAAACCTATCAGATGCCGGTCTGGGTGCGCGGCGAGGAGCGGGCGGAGGTCGTATCGCCGTTTCCGCAGCCGCTGAGGCTCACCGCACTCGGCAATTCGGGGGCGACCCCGGCCACGGGGCTCACCGCCGATATCGCCTACTTCCCGACGTTCGGCGACCTGGTGCGTGCGCCTGACGGCAGCCTCGAAGGGAAGATCGCGTTCGTCTCCAATGCGATGGAACCGACGCAGGACGGCAGCGGCTACGGCGCCTATGGCGTCGCGCGCTTCGTGGGGCCCGCGCTTGCGGCGAAGAAGGGCGCGGCAGCGATCGTGATCCGCTCGATCGGCACCGACCACGGGCGTGGTCCGCACGCCGGCGTCACCAATTTTCCCGAAGGCGTCGATCCGATTCCGGCTGCGGCGCTGTCGGTCGCCGATGCCGAGAATCTCGAACGCATGGTGAAGCGCGGCAAGCCGGTCAGGCTCAAGCTCGTCCTCACCCCGCGCCAGACCGGCACGCACGAATCGGGCAATGTCGTCGCCGAGGTGCCCGGAAGCGATCCCGACGCGGGAATCGTGCTGGTCGGCGGGCATCTCGACAGCTGGGATCTCGGCACCGGCGCGATCGACGACGCCGCCGGCGTCGCGATCACCGCGGCGGCGGCCAAACGGATCATGGATGCTGGCCAGCCCCGGCGCACGATCCGCGTCGTCTGGTTCGGCGCGGAGGAAGTCGGCGGTTTCGGCGGCGAAGCTTATGCGAAGGCGCATGGCAGCGAGAAGCACGCCGCAGCGGCCGAATCGGATTTCGGCGCCGATCGCATCTGGCGCTTCGAGACCAACCTTCCGGATGGCGTCAAGGCAGTGGGCGACCGGCTCCAGGCCGCGCTCGCGCCGCTGGGAATCGTGCGGGGCACAGGTGTCGCGGGCGACGGGAGCGACGTCGCCCCGATGATGGCCAAGGGCGTCGCCGCGATCGACCTCAACCAGTCCGGCCTGCGCTATTTCGACTGGCATCATACGCCCGAAGACACGCTCGATCGCGTCGATCCCGAGCAGCTTCGCCAGAACGTCGCAGCATGGACCGCGATGCTCGCCGTCGTCGCCGAAGCACCCGAGGAAATCGGGGAGGTGACGCCGCGGAATTGAGGCGAAGCGGTGGCGGAAACATTGCGGCCAGATGAATTTGCGATTGACGCGAAGGGGAAGCGCGCTATGTGCGGAACCTTCGCGACGGCGCAGGCCGGATGCGAAACGTTATTTATGCTTGGGAGCATTCGGATGAAGAAGATTGCCTTTGTCGTCGCTGCCGCCGGCCTGATGACCCTGGCCGCGTGCAACAGCAACCCGGCCGCCGACGCGGTCGAGAACAATGCGGAAGCTGTCGCCGACAACCTCGAAGCGACGGCCGACAACATGGACGCGATGGCTGACGACACGGCGAATGCGGCTGCTGCCGGCGCCCTCGAGAACGCCGCCGACAACCTGAACGCGGCTGCGGACAATGTCGTCGACAATGCCGAAGCGGTTGCCGACAACATGCAGTAAGCCGATCGGGCTTCGGCCCGATTGTGTTACGAAAAGGGCGCCCATCGGGCGCCCTTTTTTGTTTGTAAGCGAGAGCGCTGGAGGCGACGCGCCTCCTCGGCGCGCCGCTTCCCTTGGCGCTATTTGCCGGCCTGATATTTCGGCAATTTCGCCATCCAGGCCTTGAGCTTGCCGAGCAAGCGCTCGCGCACCGGTGTATTCTGGGTGGCAACGTCCTTGGTCTCCCGTGGATCGCTTGCGAGGTTGTAGAGCTGGACGTCGGTCGCGCCCGCATTCGCCAGCAATTTCCAGTCGCCGTCGCGGACCGCGTAGCGCGGGGAGACGTCGTGCGGCTGTGACGGCACCCCCGGCTGCTTGGGCGCGCCCTGCTTGCCGTACGCCCAGAAGAGCGGCGGGCGTGCGGTGACCGGCTGGCCGTCGAGCACGCGCGACAGATCGACCCCGTCGCCGCCCGCCGGCACCTTGGCGCCGGCGATATGGGCGAGGGTGGGCAACAGATCGACACCCTGGCCGACCGTCTGCTCGTCGCGATAGCCGCTGGCATGACCCTTCCAGTACAGGATCAGCGGTTGGCGGATGCCGCCTTCGTAGAGGCTGAACTTGCGGCCGCGCAGATGCTCGGTGCTGCCGGGCGCGGTATGGCCCTTCTCATAGTAACGCTGGAGCGACGACGGGCCGTTGTCGCTGGTGACGATGACGAGCGTATTGTCCATCTCGCCCATCTGCTTGAGCCGGTCGAAGAGCTTGCCGAGCGTGTGGTCCATCTTGACGATCGTCGCGAGATACCGGTCGTCGTCGCTGTCGGCGCCTTTGCCCATCACTTCGGACAAGGAATCGTCATCGGGCGCCCAGGGATCGTGGACGTCGTTGAGCCACATGTTCACGAACCACGGCTTGTCGGCGTGCTGCGCGACGAAATCGACCGTCATGTTGCAATAGAGCTGGGTCAGGTTGGTCTTGATCTCCCAGAAGCGTGGGCCTTGCCCGAGCTTGTCCGACGCCTTGGCGAGATCGCGCTCC
>DATLJH010000009.1:0-353424 GCA_035538935.1 Sphingomonas sp. | reverse complement strand
GGCGAGATCGCGCTCCCAATCCGACACCAGCACGCGCGGGCCGAGGCCTTCGAAGGTCGTGAAGCTCTGGTCGAAGCCGTAGGCGGTCGGCCAGGGGGCGTCGCCGATATCGCGCCCGCCGCCCAGATGCCACTTGCCGATGTGCGCCGTCGAGTAGCCGGCATTTTGAAGCAGCCGCGCGACGGTCGGCAACTTGGGGTCGAGCCAATCGGCCTGGCCGGTGTCAGCGTTGAACTTGCGATCGCTCACGTAGTTGATGAACCCGACCTCGGCCGGGAAGCGCCCGGTCATGAAGCCCGCGCGCGAGGACGAGCAGATCGGCGCCGCATCGTAGAATTTGGTCATCAGCACGCCTTCGCGCGCCAGCCGATCGAGATTGGGCGTCTGGATCTTGGTGTCGCCCATGATCGAAAGATCGCCGTACCCCATGTCGTCGATCAGCACGAACAGGATGTTGGGCCGCTGCGCGTCGGGCGCCGGCGCGGCAGAAGCGGGGGCAGGAGCCGATCGTGCGAGCGCCGCCGGCGCCGCCAATCCCATGATCGCCGCGAGCATGGTCGTCGATGCCCAGCGGGCGGCCCTCCCGTGTCGTGCCATTGTCTCTCTCCCCTTTGCTCTACGGAATGAACGCCGACCCCACGGGCGCGCGCCGATAGGGCGCGTACCAATTGTGGGGCCGTGCCCATTTGGTCTGGTATTTCTTGTTCTGCGGGCCGGTCGACAGGCTGTCTTGCGATCGGATCGTCCACATCGCCAGTTCCGCCATCAACTCAGCCTGAATCTTGGAGTGCTCGGGCCGGCCGAACAGGTTGGCAAGTTCGTGCGGGTCTGTCGGCAGATGATAGAGCTGGCCATAACCCATCATGTCGTAGATGAGCTTCCACTCGCCCATCCGCACCATCTTGGCGTTGCCGCTCTGCGTCACCTTGTTGAGCGTGTCGCCGCTCAGGCGGTTGCGGTCGTCCTCGCCGCCATTCGCGGCGGGAGCTCCCTTGGGGGGTAGGGCGATATCATCGCGCTCGTCATAATAGAGCCCGCCGAGCCCGACCCCGGCGTAGATACTGCGGAACTCGTCGGCCGGATAGGATTCGCCCCTGAGCAGCGGCCACAGGCTGCGCCCCTGCACGCCGAGCGGGATCTCGGCGCCCATCGCCTCGCACAAGGTCGGCATGAGGTCCGCGTTCGAGGTGAAGACGCCGTCGAAGGCGTTCGCTTTGACGCCCGCGCCCGCGAAGACCATCGGAATTCGCGTCAGCGCCTCGGACAGCCCCACGCCTTTGCGGCCGAGCCCGTAGTCCATCACGTAATCGCCGTGATCGGCGACATAGACGATCACGGTGTTGTCCATCAGCCCGCGCGCCTCGAGATGCTCCACGAGCCGCACGAGCTGGTCGTCGATCATGCGCAGCGCGCCGAGATAGTTGGAGACGTAGCGCTGCCAATACGCTTCATCGGGCGCGTCGGCGCGTTGCTCGAGCGCGAACAGCCAGCGCGCACGGACGCCCAGCTTCTCCAGCGCTTCGGGACCCGCGGCGCGCGGCGGCACCTTGTCCGGCGGGAACATGTCCCAATAGGGCTTAGGCACCTGCTGCGGCGTGTGCGGCTCGGGGAAGCCGACCTGAAGCAGGAAGGGCCGGTCGCCCGATGCGTCGATGAAGTCGATCGCGTCGGAGACGATGCGATAGGGATATTGCACTTCGGTGGGGAAGGGCGTCGGCTCGAGCGACAGGCTGCCCGCGCCGAGCTTCTTCATCCACTGGTCGAACGCCGCGTAGCGCGGATCGGCGTTCGGCTCCTTATGGCCCGAGACGTGCGAATATTCGCGCCAGAAATCGAGCGACTTGGCCCGGCGATAGGTGTGGTTCTTGCCCGCGAGCCCGGTGCGATAGCCGCTTGCCTTGGCGACGTCGTAGAGGTCCTGCGTATAGAAGGCATCGCGCGCCGCGAGGTTCATCCGTACGCGATGCGCCTCGGGCCAGCGCCCGGTGAGCATCGAGATGCGGCTGGGGACGCACAGCGGCGCGGTGCAATAGGCGTTGGGAAAGCGCACGCCGCGCCGCGCCAGCGCGTCGAGGCCGGGGCTGGTGTCGAGCGGATAGCCGGTATCCTTCGTCATCCCCGCGCGATGCTGATCCGAGACGACGAGGATGACGTTGGGTGTGCCGCTGTCCGCCTTGCCGGTCGGGCGGGGGGCGGCCTGCGCGAGCGCATCAGCCGCCCCCAACGGCACGGTGGAGGCGAGGAGCGACAGCAGCAATTCGCGGCGCTTCATGCCTCCTGCGTCCATTATTTGCCGTCCTCGAACAGCGGCTCGGCCATCTTGGCGAAGTCCTCCGCCGGCAATTTCGAGACCGCGCGATCGTAGGTCAGCAGGCCGTTGACCTCGCCCTCGACGTCGCTCGTCTGGGTATAGACCGCAGCCGCGAGCCCGATGGTTTTGGCCTGGCGCACGATCTCGTCGAACTTCACCTTATAGCGCTTGCGATAATCCGCCTTGTCGCTCGCGAACTGATAGATGCGCGCATCGCGATCGGTGAACCACAGATGCCCCTCGATCGGCAGGCCCACGCCGCCATATTCCCCGATCACGATCGCGCGGTCGGGATGCGGCGCGGGCTCGACCGGCACCTCGTCATAGGTGTGGATGTCGTAGACGTCCGACCCGCTGTCGGGCACGTCCATCCAGCCGGTCGCGGTGTTGACCAGCCGGCTCGGGTCCATGTCCTTGGCGATGCCGCCCACCGTCTTGGCGTCGTACTGGCCCCAGCCTTCGTTGTTGGTGACCCACATCACGATCGACGGGAAGTTGCGGAGCGCGCCGATCATCCGCGACAGCTCGCTCTGATATTCGGCCATCGCCTCGGACGACATCGTCGCTTCCTGCGTGCTGGGCCGGCGCACCGCCTGATCGCCGAACGCGCCCGAGGGCATGTCCTGCCAGATCAGGATGCCGAGCCGATCGGCGTCGGCATAATATTGCGCCGGCTCGACCTTGATATGCTTGCGCAGCATGTTGAAGCCGGCCTTCTTCAGGAACTCGATGTCGCTGCGCGCTGCTTCCTCGGACGGCGGCGTCAACAGCCCATCGGGCCACCAGCCCTGATCGAGCACGCCGTTGTGGAAGAGCGGCTTGTTGTTGAGCAGCAGCGCCATCTTGCCGGTCTTGGGATCGATCCCGGTCGAGATCTTGCGCATCCCGAAATAGCTCTGGACGGTATCGCTCGGGCTGCCGACCACCTGCGCGGCGGCATAGGCCTGCACCTCCCGATCGGTCATCGGCGGCAGGCCCTTGCGATCGTTGCCCGCGCCCTTGGGCGGCGTCACCTTCACCAGTTCCGCCGTCAGATCGTAGAGATAGGGATCGTCGGGCGACCACAGGTGTGCATTGGGGATTTTCAGGCTGGTCTTGCGGTTGCCGCGCACGATCGTGCTTGCCACCACCTTGCCCTTGTCGCGCGCGGTGAGGCGCACGGCGTCGTCGGGTGAGGCGGTGTTGCTGAGCGTGACCGCGACGTTCAGCACGCCCTTGTCGATGTCGGGCGTCGTCCGCAGGTCTTCGATATAGAGGTCGGAGACCGGCTCGAGCCACACCGTCTGCCAGATGCCGCTTACCGCGGTGTACCAGATGCCGCGTGGTTCGAGCGTCTGCTTGCCGCGCGGCTGGTCGCCGGTCGAGGTCGGATCGGTGACTTGCACGACCAGCTCGTTGGCGCCGGGGCGCAGATAGTCGGTGACGTCGAAGCTGAACGGATCGGAGCCGCCCTTGTGGCTGCCCACCACCGCGCCGTTCACCAGCACCGTCGATTCGAAATCGACCGCGCCGAAATGGAGCAGCGTGCGCTGGCCGGGCCAGTTGGCGGGCAGGGTGAAGCTGCGCTTATACCACAACCGGTCGTCTGGCATCAGCTTGCGCGCGACGCCCGACAGCTTCGATTCGACCGCGAAGGGGACGAGAATCTTGCCGTCCATCGCCGTTGGCTGCGCGGCGGCAGCGGGCGTGATCGCATAATCCCATTCGCCGTTGAGGTTCAGCCAGGTATCGCGTTTCATCTGCGGGCGGGGATAGCTGCGCCACGCATTCTGCGGCGTCACCGCCTTGCCCCATTTGGTCATGATCGGGCCGACATAAGCGGCGCCGCCCTCGGTCGACCCGGGCCTGGTGAAGCCGGCGGTGTCGGTGGTGGAATTGGCGGGCTTCTTGGGCGGCGGCGCCGCGGTTTGCGCGTGCACGGCGATGGCGCTGTTGCCCAGGACCAATGCGGCGCCGAGCAGCAGTGTCGAAACGCGAAACATCAAAAACCTCCCCGATTTGTATGATCAATGTGCTTTCTAGTATCGAGCGCACGGGCTGGCAACCGAAATGACGGCTCTTTTCGATTCGAAAAAACGTAGACCGCGATGACCGCCGCGATCGTTCAGCTGCGCGGCTGGCCTGTCAGGCGCGCCGACCAATCCTCAACCGTCGCCGTGGCGAGACGCTTCGCCGCGTACCGGCGCCACCCTTCCGCCAGAGGAGCGAGCTCGGCCATCGCGGCAAGCTCGGCGCGATTGAGCGTATCGACGTAGAGCGTGCGCCACAGCCGCTCGATCGTCCAGTCGGGCGAGAGGCGATCGACGAGATCGAGCACGTCGCCCGCTTCGACATGGCCTTGCTCGATCACGCGATAATACCACCCGGTCCGGCCGGTCTGCTGGACCTTGAGCGCCATGTCCGCGCTGCCGAAGCGCGCGCTGAGCTTCCAGCAGGGCTGGCGGCCCTGGCTCACCTGGATGATGGCGCTGCCCAGCCGGAACGTGTCGCCGACTGCAACGTCCGCCTCGGTCAGTCCCGTCGTCGATAAATTCTCGCCGAAGGCGCCGGGCTGGTCGAGCAGATTGTGATTCCCGAGCTCGCCGCGCCAGCGATCGTAATGCTCGAACGCATAATGATGCACTGCCTTTTCGGGCCCGCCATGGTTCCGGCGATCGCCCTGCGCGTCGCCGACGATGCCCTCACCGCCCAGCCAGGCACGACCGACGATCGGATGCTTGTCGATCCCGCTGGGCGCCGCACGCGGGCCGAGCGGCGCGATCGTGCCTGCGAGGATGGTGTCGATGCGGACCACGAGGCCTTTTAGCGCACGAAACGACCCGACAAAATATGGAGCAAACCTTCGACCGACAAAATTCGGCCGCGTCCATGGTCGGGGAGAGAGGATTCGAACCTCCGGCCCCTGCCTCCCGAAGGCAGTGCTCTACCAGGCTGAGCTACTCCCCGACGGAGTATGCGCTCGTGCCCCAGGACGGGGCCGGCGATTAGCTTGGAGGCGCGCCTATACCGAGGAGCAGGCAGGCACGCAAGCGGGTAGGTAGCGCTGTCGTTCACTCCGCGCCGCGGGCACTCAGCATGGCGTCGATGCTGGTGAACTTCTCGCGCGGGGCGCCTTCGCGCGCGCGCTCGATCTCGGCCTGTTCGATGCGCTGCCAGTCGCGGAAGGTGACGACGTCGACGCCGCGGTCCGCCAGCAGGGCGTCGAGCCCGGGGCGGCCCTGTTTGCCGCCGTCCTCGGGCAGATCCTCGGCGAGGTGCTCGGCGAGCGCGAAGCCGTCCGGGCGGTTGGTGCCGATGGTGCCGGTCGGCCCGCGCCGCGCCCAGCCCACCGCATAGAGGCCGGGCGCGATCCGGCCGTCGTCATTGGCGAAGCGGCCGAGCCTGGCGTCATAGGGCACGCCCTCGATCGGCGGGGTGCGATAGCCGATACAGCTCACCACCAGTGCGGCGGGCACTGCATAGGTGTCGCCCGTTCCCACGGCACGTCCCTCGTCGTCGAGCCGGGTGCGTTCGACGATGACGCGCTCGACCGAACCCTCGCCTTCGATTCGGACGGGCCGCGCCAGAAAATCGAACACGATCCCGATCGGCTTGTCTTGCGGGTGCGCGGCGAACTCGCGCAGCAGCGTCACCGACTTTCGTTGGCCGGGATCGAGCGCGTCGTCGGCCTCCACGGGAGGAAAATCCGCCGCATCGACACGCGGGCTCGCGCGCTGCAGATGGCCGAGCTCGCCCAGCTCCTTGGGGGTCATCGCGATCTGATGCGGGCCGCGGCGGCCGAGGATCGTCACCGTGTCGATGGTGTGCAGGCCCAGCCCGTCGAGCGCGTGGGTGACGATGTCCGATCCTGCGAACTCCGCTTCGGTCTTGGCCAGGATGCGCGCGACGTCGAGCGCGACGTTGCCGTTGCCGACCACCACCGCGCCGGGCCCGTGGAGGGCAGGGGCGAGGTCGACGAAATCGGGATGACCGTTGTACCAGCCGACGAACGCCGCCGATCCGACCACGCCCGGCAGGTCCGCGCCCGGAATGTCGAGCGGGCGATCCGCGGGCGCGCCGGTCGCGAGCACGACCGCGTCGTAGAGCCCGCGCAATTCCTCGATGCTCACGTCCTTGCCGACGGTGACGTTGCCGACGAAGCGCACATTGTCGGTCAGCGCCACCCCCTCGTACCGCCGCGAGACCGCCTTGATCGACTGGTGGTCGGGCGCGACGCCCGAGCGGATCAGGCCGAAGGGCACCGGCAAGCGGTCGATGATGTCCACCCGCACATTGTCGCCGAACGTCTTCTGGCAAGCCTCGGCGGTATAATAGCCCGCCGGCCCCGATCCGATCACCGCGACATGACGCATTCCGCTCTCCCTTGCCGTTGGAGCGGCACCGTAATCGCTTGGCGCAGCAGGGCAAGCGCGGCTATCGCGGCGCGTGTGACCTCGCTCGAAGCTATCGCCTGCGTGCTCGGCATCCTGTGCGTCACGCTCGCGGCGCTGCGGCGGGTGTGGACGTTTCCGTTCGGGATTGCCTCGGTCGCACTCTACAGCGTCGTGTTCTTCGAGACGAAGCTCTATTCGGACGCGCTGCTCCAGCTCTTCTACATCGTCGTCAACGCCTATGGCTGGTGGAACTGGCAGCTATCACGCGAGGACCGGGGCGTCGTGATCGTCGAGACAATGAGCCCGGCGTCTCGAGGGCGCTGGGCGGCGGGGTGCTTCGTCGCGGCGTTGGTTTGGGGCGGCCTGATGCACCGCTTCACCGATGCGTCCTATCCCTGGGCGGACGCCGCCATCGCCATCGTCAGCGTCGCCGCACAGATACTGATGGCGCAGCGCAAGCTCGAAAACTGGTGGTTGTGGATCGCGGTCGATGTGGCGTCGATCCCGCTCTACGCTGCGAAGGCGCTCAGCCTGACGATGGGGCTGTACGTGATCTATCTGGCACTCGCGATCTGGGGGCTGATCGATTGGCACCGCGCGCGGCGCACGCAAGGCCCGGCGGTCGCATGACTTTTCGCACGATCTGCCTGCACGGGCCCGAAAGCACGGGAAAGTCGACGATCGGCCCCAG
This sequence comes from Sphingomonas sp., assembly GCA_035538935.1. Classification (GTDB taxonomy): domain Bacteria; phylum Pseudomonadota; class Alphaproteobacteria; order Sphingomonadales; family Sphingomonadaceae; genus Sphingomonas. The sequence continues at coordinate 346,049 of DATLJH010000009.1, read as the reverse complement.
GCTCGCGCGCCATTTCGGCGGGCGATATGTCGCCGAGTTCGGACGCACCTATACCGAAGCGAACGGAATCGGCTGGACGATGGCCGACCTCGTGGCGATCGCACAAGGCCATGACGCCGAAGCGCGCGCAGCTCTCACCGAGGGGCCGCTGCCGGTGATCCTCGATACCGATCCGCTGATGACCGAAGCATGGGCGGAGATGCTCTATGGCCACCACGATCGCTGGTTCGACGACTGGCGCCACACCGCCGACCTGTATCTGATGTTCGACATCGACCTGCCCTGGGTGGCGGACGGTACGCGGATGTTCGGGACCGCCGAGGAACGCCGGCGCTTTCGCGACCTCGCGGTCGCTATCCTCGAGCGGCGCGGCGTTCGCTGGGCGTGGGTGCGTGGAGAAGGCGAGGCCCGCTGGCGCAACGCGCTGGCGGCGATTGCGCAGGCATCGCCGTCGCCTTGATGCTTTGGCAAAGTATCGCGCGCCTGCTATCGGCGCGGGATTCCTCCTCCAGACAAGAATCGATCCGTGGCAACCCCGCTCGAAAACATCCGTAACTTCAGCATCATCGCGCATATCGACCATGGCAAGTCGACACTGGCCGATCGCCTGATCCAGGTGACGGGCGGGCTCAGCGAGCGCGAGATGTCCGCGCAGGTGCTCGATACGATGGAGATCGAGAAAGAGCGCGGGATCACCATCAAGGCGCAGACCGTGCGGCTCGCCTATACCGCGTCCGACGGGCAGGCTTACGAACTCAATCTGATGGACACGCCGGGCCATGTCGATTTCGCCTATGAGGTGAGCCGCAGCCTCGCCGCGTGCGAGGGCGCGCTGCTGGTGGTCGATGCCGCGCAGGGGGTCGAGGCGCAGACGCTCGCAAACGTCTACCAGTCGATCGAGCACGACCACGAGATCGTGCCCGTCATCAACAAGATCGATCTGCCCGCGGCCGAACCCGACAAGGTCAAGACCGAGATCGAGGACATCATTGGGCTCGACGCGTCGGATGCGGTGCTGACCAGCGCCAAGTCCGGGATCGGCATCACTGAGGTTCTGGAAGCGATCGTCAAGCGTATCCCGCCGCCCAAGGGCGATCGCGACGCGCCGCTGAAGGCGATGCTCGTCGATAGCTGGTACGATCCGTATCTCGGCGTCGTCATCCTGGTGCGCGTGATGGAAGGCACGCTCAGGAAGGGCCAGCAGATCAAGTTCATGCAGACGGGCACGACGCACCTCGTCGATCGCGTCGGCTGCATGCGCCCCAAGATCGAGCAGCTGAGCGAACTGCAAGCGGGCGAGATCGGCTTCATCACCGCGCAGATCAAGGAAGTCGCGCAGACCGCGGTGGGCGATACGATCACCGACGCCAGAAAGCCCGCCGACGCGCCGCTGCCGGGGTTCAAGGAAGTCCAGCCGGTGGTGTTCTGCGGGCTGTTCCCGGTCGATGCCGCCGATTTCGAGAAATTGCGCGAATCGATCGGCAAGCTGCGCCTCAATGACGCGAGCTTCAGCTTCGAGATGGAGACCTCGGCGGCGCTCGGCTTCGGTTTCCGCTGCGGCTTTTTGGGGCTGCTCCACCTCGAGATCATCCAGGAGCGGCTGACGCGCGAATACGATCTCGACCTGATCACCACCGCGCCTTCGGTGGTCTATCAGATCGAGCTGACGCATGGCGGGGGGCATATCGAGCTCCACAACCCCGCCGACATGCCCGATCCCAACAAGATCGAGACGATCGCCGAACCGTGGATCGAGGCGGTGATCTATTGCCCCGACGAGTATCTCGGCGCGATCCTCAAGCTTTGTCAGGATCGCCGCGGCATCCAGAAGAACCTCACCTATGTCGGCGGCCGCGCGCAGGTGACGTATGAATTGCCGCTCAATGAAGTCGTGTTCGATTTCTACGATCGGCTCAAATCGATCAGCCGCGGCTATGCGAGCTTCGACTACCACCAGATCGGCTATCGCGACGGCGATCTCGTCAAGATGTCGATCCTCGTCAACGCCGAGCCGGTCGATGCGCTCAGCATGATCGTCCACCGCTCGACCGCCGAAAGCCGGGGCAGGGGCATGTGCGAGCGGCTGAAGGATCTGATCCCGCGGCACCTGTTCAAGATCCCGATCCAGGCCGCGATAGGCGGCAAGGTGATCGCGCGCGAGACGATCGCGGCCCTGCGCAAGGACGTCACGGCCAAATGCTATGGCGGCGACATCACGCGCAAACGCAAGCTTCTGGAGAAGCAGAAAGAGGGCAAGAAGCGGATGCGCGAATATGGCTCGGTGAGCATTCCGCAGGAAGCATTCATCGCCGCGCTGCGCATGGGCGACGAAAACTAATGCGGAACCCTGCCGTGCGCCGATGGGTTCACCCCCGGAACGACAACAACCACGGGAGACGAGTGATGCGATTCATGGCGATGACGGGCGCGACCGCGCTGGCACTGGCGCTGGCGGCGTGCTCGGGCGGCACCGGAACCACCAACGACGCGGCGATGAACGACGCCGCCATTGCGAACGACCTGTCGATGGGCATGGACAACATGGCCGACACGAACATGATGGCCGCCGGCGGCACCGCGGTCGCGATGCTCAAGACGGCGGACGGCAAGGACGCCGGTAGCGCCACCGTCACCGAGGCGAACGGCGGATTGCAGGTGTCGGTAACTGCGGCGAACTGGCCCGAAGGCACCCACGGCGTCCACATCCACACCACCGGCAAGTGCGACGCGCCCAAGTTCGAGAGCGCCGGCGGCCACTGGAACCCGACCGATGCGCACCATGGCATCAACAACCCCGAATCGCCCAAGCCGCACGAAGGCGACCTGCCGAACATGGAGATCGGCGCGGACGGCGCCGGCACGCTGACCGCGACGATCCCGGGCGCGACGATGGCGAGCCTGCTCGACAGCGACGGCGCGGCGTTCGTCGTTCACGCCAAGGCCGACGATCTCAAGAGCGATCCGTCGGGCAACAGCGGCGATCGCATCGCCTGCGGGGTCTTCGCGGCGCAATAATCGCGCGCGTTGACATCGGCCGTGCCGCATGATCGAGTGCGGCATGGTATCGCTAACGAGACGCGCCATGCTGGGTGGCATGGCGGCATCGGGCGTCGCGGCTGCCGCGGCGCCCGTTTCGCCGAACTGGTCGAGCCTGCGCGCGGCGTTTTCGGTGCCCGACTGGTTCCGCGACGCCAAGTTCGGCATCTGGGCGCATTGGAGCGCGCAATGCGTGCCCGAGGCGGGCGATTGGTACGGCCGCCTGATGTATGTTCAGGGCCACCCGATGTACGCGCATCACCTCGCGCATTACGGCCATCCGGCGGACACCGGTTTCATCGAGATCGAGAACAAGTGGAAGGCGGGGAACTGGCAGCCCGAGGCGCTGGTCGACCTCTACAAGCGTGCAGGCGCCAAATATTTCATGGCGCTGGGCTGCCATCACGACAATCTCGACACGTTCGACAGCGCGCATCATGCGTGGAACGCCACGCGCATCGGGCCCAAGCGCGACATCGTCGGCACGTGGGAGAAGGCGGTGCGGCGCGCCGGGCTGCGCTTCGGGATCAGCAACCACAGCTCGCACGCATGGCATTGGTGGCAGACCGCCTATGGCTATGACGCCGAAGGGCCGCGCGCGGGCGAGCGCTACGACGCGTTCAAGCTGACCAGGGCCGACGGCAAGGGCAGGTGGTGGGACGGCCTCGACCCGCAGGAGCTCTATTGCGGCCCCAGCTTCGTGCCGCCCGACGGCATCCGCTCGATCGACGCGATGAACGCGTGGCACGATGTCCATGATGGCCGCTGGATGGAATTCGTCCCGCCGCAGAACCCGGCCTTCGCCGCCAATTGGCTCGCGCGGCAGAAGGACATGGTCGAGAAATACCGGCCCGACATGGTCTATCTCGACGATACCGGATTGCCGTTCGGCAGCTACGGTATCGAGGCGCTCGCGCATTATTACGCGCAGGGCCGTGGCGATGGCGGCGCGCTCGACGTGGTGCTGACGGCGAAGAAGCTGACCGATTACCAGCGCGGTGCGCTGGTCGAGGACGTCGAGCGCGGCTTTTCGGATCGGCTGCGGCCCGAGCCGTGGCAGACCTGCACCTGCATCGGCGACTGGCATTACAATCGCGCGCGCTTCGAACAGAAGAGCTACGTTCCCGCCGAGCAGGTGATCCAGCGGCTGTGCGACGTCGTCTCGAAGAACGGCAATCTGCTGCTCTCGATCCCCGTGCGCGGCGACGGCACGATCGACAGCGAGGAAGAGAAGATCGTCGCGGGCATCACGCGCTGGATGGCGCGCAACGGCGAGGCGATCTACGGCTCGCGGCCGTGGCGCGTCTTCGGCGAAGGCCCGACCACGGTGCCGACCGGCGTCATGAACGAAGGCGAGGCCAAACCCTTCACCGCGCAGGACGTACGCTTCACGACGAAGAACGGCACGCTCTACGCGATCCTGCTCGCCTGGCCGACCGAGCCGGTGACGATCGCCGCGCTCGGCACTCACGCGCTGCCCGGCGCCCGGATCGAGCGGGTGAGTCTCGTCGGCGGCGGCGCGGTGGAGGTCGAGCGCAACGAACAAGGACTCCGCATCGTGCTTCCCCCACCCGAACAGGAGGCGTTCGTGCCCGCGATCAGGATCGATGGCGCGGGGCTCGTCTGAACCTCAAAACAATTCCCCCTGCGCCCCCGCCGGCGGGCGGAACAGGTCGGTGCGCAGCACTATCCGTTCGTTGGCGAGGCCGTAGCGTCTGCACGCGATCGCGAAGCGCGTGCGGATCAACTCGGCCCACGGCCCTTGCCCGCGCATCCGGGTGTGAAAATCGGGATCGTTGTCACGCCCGCCGCGGATCGAGCGGATGATCGCCATCACCTTGCCTACGCGATCGGGGAAATGGGTTTCGAGCCAGGCGCGGAACAAGGGCGCCACTTCGTGCGGCAGCCGCACCGGCAGGAAGAAGGCGCCGCGCGCGCCCGATTCGACCGCGCGCTCGATGATATGCTCGATCTCGTGGTCGGTGATCGCGGGCACCACCGGTGCGATCGAGACATAGGCGGGGACGCCCGCATCAGCGAGCCGTCGCACCGCCGTCAGCCGCCGCTCGGGCGCGGGCGCGCGCGGCTCCAGCGTCATCGCGATCCGCGGATCGAGCGACGTCACCGACACCGCAACCGCGGCGAGCCCCCGGCGCGCCATCGGTTCGAGCAGGTCGAGATCGCGTACCACGCGATCGGACTTGGTGGTGATCGTCAACGGATGGCGCGTTTCGGCGAGAATCTCGATGCAGCCGCGCGTGATCTTCCAATTGCCTTCGATCGGCTGATAGGGATCGGTGTTGGTGCCGAAGGCGATCGGGCGGACGACATAGCCGCGCTTCGCCAGCGCCTCGCGCAGCAGGGCAGGGGCGTCGGGCTTGGCGAACAGGCGGCTTTCGAAATCGAGACCCGGCGACAGATCGTGATAGGCGTGCGTCGGCCGCGCGAAGCAATAGATGCAGCCGTGCTCGCAGCCGCGATACGGGTTCACCGAACGATCGAAGCCGATGTCGGGCGAGCCGTTGAACGTCAGGATCGTCTTCGGCTTTTCGACCGTCACCGTGGTGCGCAGCGGCGGCGGGGCGCCATCGAGCGTCTCGCGCGCGTCGAGCCAATCGCCGTCGGCCTGCGTCTGCGGCAGGTTGAAGCGCGTGCTCTCGCGGTTGAGGGTGGCGCCGCGCACGGCGCGTTGCTTGATCGCCATTGACAGACCATAGCGCGGCGTTAAGAACATACCAAGAACATTATGCAGGAGACCGGCATGACCGCCCGCCTCAATTATCTCGAGCTTCCCGTCACCGACATCGCGCGCGCCAAGACCTTCTACGCCGCCGCGTTCGGCTGGACCTTCGCCGATTTCGGGCCGACCTATGCAGCGACGACGAGCGGCGACACCGATATCGGCTGCCAGGCCGATCCGGCGGAAAAGACCGCGGCGGCGCTGCCGGTGATCGAGGTCGACGATCTCGACGCGGCCGAAGCGGCGGTGTGGACCGCGGGCGGCACGATCACGGCCCCGACCTTCGCCTTTCCCGGCGGCCGGCGCTTCCATTTCCGCGATCCCGACGGCCATGAACTCGCGGTGATGCAGCCCGCCGCCGAATAAGCGCTGTCACCGCGAACGCGCTTTGCTCTATGCGGGGCGAATCAGAGGTTTGGGGGACGGGAAAATGGGGCTCTTTGCAGGGATGGTGCTGGCGGCGGCGCTGATGGCGGACAAGCCGGCGGAAGATCCGATGCTCGATCTGCGCAAGGCCGATGCGGTCGCGCACGCGCTCCAGCAAGCGGGATACAAGGCGGAGCTGCGCACCGACAGCAAGGGCAAGACCTATATCGCGAGCGCCGCGAACGGGCAGAATTTCTCGATCCAGTTCTACGATTGCGACGACGACGGCTGCAATTCGTTCCAGTTCTACACCTGGTACAAGAAGCAGGATTATTTCTCGCCCGCGCTCACCAACGACTGGAACGCGCACAAGCGCTTCCTCAAGATCGCGATCGACGACGACGGCGACCTTTCCGAATATCTCGACGTCAGCGCGGTCGGCGGGGTGACACAGAAGCATTTCGCCGATCTGGTCGACTGGTTCGCGGTGATGGACGCCGATCTCGCCAAATATCTCGACGAGCATGGCGGCAAGGCGTCGCCCAAGACGGCGACGATCGGCACGACGGCACCGAGCGATACCCCGGCGGCGGAATAGTCGATAGGACGGCGTACCGCCGATCAGCGCTCGCGCAGACGCGGCATCAGCTCGACGAAATTGCAGGGCCTGTGGCGGCTGTCGAGCTGGTCCTTCAGAATACCGTCCCAGCCGTCCTTCACCGCGCCGGTCGATCCCGGCAGCGCGAAGACGTAGGTGCCGCGCGCGACGCAGGCGCACGCGCGCGATTGCACGGTCGAGGTGCCGATCGTCTGGTAGCTCAGCCAGCGGAACAGCTCGCCGAAGCCGGGGATCATCTTGTCGGCGACGCGCTCGATCGCCTCGGGCGTCACGTCGCGACCGGTGATGCCGGTACCCCCGGTGGTGACGACGCAATCGACCGCCGCGTCATCGATCCAGGCATGGAGGCGCGCGACGATCGCATCAACATCGTCTTTCTCGATCGCCCGATCGGCGAGGATGTGGCCGGCGGATTGCAGGCGCTCGACCAGCGCGTCGCCCGATCGGTCGTCCGCCGGTCCGCGCGTGTCCGAAACCGTGAGCACCGCGATCCGGACCGGCAGGAACGCGGCCGCTTCGTCAATCGGCACTGGCGGTCATCGTCGGGCGCGGCGTATCGCCCATGCGGATCGCGGGCGCGCCGGGCATCCCCGGGAAGCGCGGCCACATGCCTTGCGCCAGCGCGGCGCGGCTGGGCGAGCCCTTTTTGCCGGTCTCGCCTTCGTAGATCCAGTAATTGCGCAGCACCGTCGTCACATAGCCGCGCGTTTCCCAATAAGGGATCGATTCGATGTAGAGCAGCGGATCGCCATTGTCCCTGGTGCCGGCGTTCCACGCCGCGACCGGCACCGGCCCGGCGTTGTAGGCCGCGATCACCTTGGGCAGCAGCCCGCCGGTGCAGGCCTGATCGCGCAGCTGCTCGAGATAGGATTGGCCGACCTCGATATTGGTCGAGGGGCGCGTGAGATCGGCGCGATCGATCACGCGGCCGTGCGCGCGCCCGATGTCGATCGCCGCCGCGGGCATGATCTGCATCAGGCCATAGGCGCCCGCCGGGCTGACGACATCGGTGCGGAAGCGGGATTCCTGGAGCGTGTGGGCGTAGACGAGCGCTTTGTCGACGCGCCAGCCGCCGTCGGGCACCCAATCGGGCGCGGGGAAGCGCGCCGAAGCGACCGCCGTCGCGCCCGCGGGCGCGTTGTGCGCGAGCCAGAGCTGCGTGCCCGGCAGATTCATCGCGGCGGTGACGTGGACGAGCGCGGCATAATCCGCCGCGTCGCCGATCTCGGCCTGATGGCGGATCACCTGATCGGCGAGGCGGGTCTCGCCGATCTCGACCAGGGCGGCGGCGACCTGCGCGTTGGGGCGATGCTCGATCCGCTGCCAATCCGCCGAGACATTCGCGGCTCGGAACATCGGCGCGTCGATCCCGAGCGCCTGGCGCGCGAGCTGGCCGTAGAAGGTCTCGTCATATTGCGCGGCGGTCTGGAGGTGGCCCTGCACCTTGTCCGGCCGGCCACACGCCATGTCGGCGCGCGAGGCCCAATAGGCGCCCGCGGCGCGCATGTCCGAATCGCCCGCGCGCGTCGCCACCGCCTCGAACGACGCGCCGGCCGCCGTGCAATCGCGTTGGCGCCAGGCGGCGAGCGCTGCGACCCAATGCGCCTGCACGCCCCATTCGCCGGGATCGCCGGCGGCGGTCGCGGCGACGCGGCGCGCATCGGTATCGCGCCCAGCGAGATAATACATCCACGCCACGCGCTGACGCCATTCGGTGGCGGCCTCGGGCGTCAGGCCGTCGGTCTGCCCGAGCAGCGCCTCGGCGCCCGCGCCGTCATCGGCCTTGATGAACGGCCGCATCTGCTGCGCGAGCGCGTCGGAGACCGCGTCGCTGATCCCCTTGGCGCGGCGGCGTGACGGCGCGCCAGCGATCCAGCGCAGGTCGTGAACCTCGGGGAGCGGCGGCAGATCGGCGTCGGTCGCGCCGCGCAATCGGGCGAGCCGCGACACTTGCGCGGCCTCGGGCAACTCGGGCGCCTCGCGCAGCAGCGTCAGCAGCGGCTGGAGTTCGATCCTGGGGCTGCCCGCGGCAGTGTAGAGCTCGGCACGCGCGATCGCATGGAGCGGCCCGGGCTTCATCGCGTCGAGCCCCAGTTGCGCGTCCGACCAGCGCTTGTCGCGGATCGCGGCAAAGACCGCGCGATAGCCGGCGCGCTGCGCATCGTCGAGCTGGGCAGGAATGACCGCGGCGCGATCGGCGCCGGCGCGCGGAACCCGGGTATCGCGCGCCGCGGCATCGGCCGGCGCGGCGAGCGCAGGTGCGGGAAGCGCGGCCAGCGCACCGATCAGCAACCATCCCCGCATCATGCCAATCCCCCGATCACCAATTGCAGATCCTTCCACGCTTCCGCCTTGCGCGCGGGCTGTTCGAGCAGGAACCGCGGCGGGAAGCTGGCGACCGTCTCCGTTTGTCCGCCGTCATGGTTGAGCAGGTGTAAACGCCCGCGCCCCGCGGCGGCGTTGACCCCGAGCAGCGCACGGCTCGCCGCATTGCCCATCAGCAGCAGCCGTTTGGGGCGGAGCAAGGCGAGCCGGTGGCGCGCGATTTCGGCGAGGCGCGGCGTGAGCTCGACCGGTAATTGGCCCGACACCGGACGAACGGCGCAGAGCGTGGCGAGATAGATCGTCGACCGGTCGCGGCCGATCGCGGCGAGCATCCGATCGAACAGCACGCCGGCAGCACCGCTCAGCAACGTGTCGGCGTCCTCGCGCTCGGGCATGTCGACCAGGATCGCGAGATCGGCAGCGGGGTCGCCGCCCGCCGCGATCGAGCGGCCCGGCCAGCCGGCTTCGGGCGCCTCGGCGCCGATGCGCCACGCCTCGAACGCCTCCAGCGTATCGGGCAGGCGGGCGGGCGGCGCCGCCGCAACAGGTGCCGCAGCCTCCGCCGGGCGGGTTTCGGGCGCGCGCGGCTCGCGCAGCCATGCGCGCGGCGCATCCTCGACCAGCGTGTCGACGCCGGCCTCGTGCCACCAATCGAGCGCGCTTGCCGCCGCTCCCCGCCAGTCGATATGTTGATCTGCCCCCATCTCGTGATCAGTAGAGTCACCGGTTGACGAGCCGGTCAATTGGCAGGCACTGACCCTCGGATGGAACGTTGCCACAGCGCGACGAGCGCACGCAGGCGGCGCGGATTGGAGAGAGTTGGTGAGCGAACGTGAATCGATGCCCTATGACGTCGTGATCGTCGGCGCGGGCCCCGCGGGGCTGGCGGCGGCGATCCGGCTCAAGCAACTCGCCAACGAGAAGGGGCGCGAGCTTTCGGTCTGTATCCTCGAAAAGGGCTCCGAAGTCGGCGCGCACATCCTGTCGGGCGCGGTGGTCGATCCGAAGGCGCTCGACGAGCTGCTGCCCGACTGGCGTGAGATGAACTGCCCGCTCGCGCGGACGCCGGTGACCGAGAACCATCACTGGGTGCTCACCGAAACCGGCAAGCGCCAGCTACCCCATTTCCTGATGCCGCCGCTGATGGGCAACAAGGGCACCTATACCGGCAGCCTCGGCAATCTGTGCCGCTGGCTCGCCGAGCAGGCCGAGGGGTTGGGGGTCGAGATCTTCCCTGGCTTCGCGGCGGCCGAGATCCTGTTCGACGACGACGGCTCGGTCACGGGTGTCGCGACCGGCGACATGGGCGTCGCGCGCGACGGCACGCACAAGCCCGATTACCAACCGGGGCTCGAACTCCACGCCAAATATACCTTCTTCGCCGAGGGCGTGCGCGGGCACCTGTCGAAGGAGCTGATCCGCCAGTTCGATCTCGCGAAGGACAGCCAGCCGCAGGTTTACGGGCTCGGCATCAAGGAATTGTGGGACGTGGCGCCCGACAAGCACGTGCCCGGTCGCGTCATCCATACGCAAGGCTGGCCGCTGGGCGAGGATGCGAACGGCGGCGGGTTCCTCTATCACCAGGCGGACGGGCAGGTGGCGCTCGGCTTCGTCACCTGGCTCAACTATCGCAACCCCTATCTCTCGCCGTTCCAGGAGATGCAGCGCTGGAAAACGCATCCGGCGATCCGCGCGGTGCTGGAAGGGGGCAAGCGCGTCTCCTACGGCGCACGCGCGATCAACGACGGCGGGTGGCAGTCGGTGCCGAAGCTCGTCTTCCCCGGCGGCGCGCTGATCGGCTGCTCGGCGGGCTTCGTCAACGTGCCGCGGATCAAGGGATCGCACACTGCGATGAAGACCTCGATGATGGCCGCCGAGGCCGCGTTCGACGCGATCGAGGCGGGGCGCGCGCATGACGAGCTTTCCGCCTATCCTGCCGCTTATGAGAAGAGCTGGGTCCACAAGGAGCTCAAGAAGGTCCGCAACGTGGTGCCGCTCGTCAAGAAATATGGCGATTTCCTGGGCTCCGCGCTTTCCGGCGTGACGATGTGGGCCGAGCAGCTGGGCATCACCATGCCCTTCACGATGGGGCACCATCCCGATCACGAGAGCCTGTGGCGCAAGGATCTGGTGAAGCCGATCGCCTATCCCAAGCCCGACGGCGTGGTCAGCTTCGACCGGCTGTCGTCGGTGTTCCTCTCGAACACCAACCATGAGGAGGACCAGCCCGTCCACCTCACGCTGCGCGATCCGAATATTCCGGTCGATTACGATCTGCCGATGTACGACGAACCCGCGCAGCGTTATTGCCCGGCGGGCGTTTACGAGATCGTGGGCGAGGAAGAGGGCGATCCGAAGTTCGTGATCAACGCCCAGAACTGCGTCCATTGCAAGACGTGCGACATCAAGGATCCCACCCAGAACATCAATTGGGTGGTCCCCGAAGGCGGTGGAGGCCCCAATTATCCGAACATGTAAGTCCGCGGCGATCGCCCTGCTGCTCGCGGGCACGCTCGCCGTGCCTGCCGCGGCGAGCACGCCGACGATCGACCTCACCGACTATGTCAAGGCGCGCGCGGCCGATGCCGGCGGCGACGCGCGGCGCGCGGCGGCGGGCTATGCCGCGGCGCTGGACGCGACGCCCGGCAACGGGCTGGTCGCGATCCGCGCCTATCGCGCGGCGATGGAGGCGGACGACACTGCGCTTGCCGATCGCGCGCTCGCCGTGCTCGATGCGTCCAATGTCGCCCCCATGGACGGCGCCTTGTGGCGGCTCGCAGCCGCCGTGGCGGCAAAGAACGACAAGGCCGCGACGCAGGCGATCGAGGCGCTCAAGGCCGGCCCGCTCGCCTTCACGATCCCCATCCTGAAGGCATGGCAAGCGCAGGGCCGCAAGCGCGATCCGTTCGCGGCGCTCGGCTCGGGCGTCGAGAACCCGCTGTTCAAGCGCTACGGTGCCGAAAACCGCGCGCTGCTTCAGATCGCACGCGGCAACGTGAAGGACGGAATCGCCGGCATCCGTGCGGTGTCCGGGCCCGACCAGGCCGGGCTCGATGCCCGCATCAACGCCGCGCGGCTGCTCGCGGGCACCGGGCATGGCGACGAAGCGCGCGCGCTGCTCGCCGGGCGCGATCCCGAAGTGGCGGAAGTCGCGGCGGGGCTGGGCAAGGGCGCCAGGCCGTCCTTCGGGTTCGGCGTGTCGCAGCTCCTCGCGCGGCTTGCCGGCGATCTCGCGGTCGGCGATCCGACGCCGCTCTCGATCGTGCTCAGCCGCGCGGCGTTGCGGGCCGATCCCGCCAACGATCGCGTACGGCTGCTGCTCGCGGCATCGCTGAGCGATCTCGGTGAGACCGCGCTCGCGCTCGAAACGCTCGATGCGGTCGAAGCCGACGGTCCCTTCGGCCCCGCGGCGGCCGACGCACGCGTGACCGTGCTCGCCGATGCGGGCGACGAGGCGCGCGCGCTCGCCACCGCGTCGGCGCTCGCTGCCGCGCCGGGCGCCGATGCGGCGGCCGCGCAGCGTTACGGCGATCAGCTCGTCACCGCCGAGCGCTATGCCGAAGCCGCCAAGGCCTATGACACCGCGATCGCGCGGGCAGGGGACCGCGCGACCTGGCTGTTCTGGCTCCAGAAGGGCGGCGCGCTCGAACAGGCGGGCAATTGGGCCGAGGCGCGGCCGGCGCTTGAAAAGGCGCTCGCCATGGCGCCCAACGAACCGCTCGTCCTCAACTATCTCGGCTATTCGTCGCTCGAACATGGCGGCGATCCGACCAAGGCGCTCGCGCTCATCGAACGTGCGAGCAAGCTCGAGCCCGACGACCCGGCGATCACCGATTCGCTCGCCTGGGCCTATTTCCGACTGGGCGACACCGCCAAGGCGCTGCCGTTGCTGCAGGAGGCGGCGCAGAACGCGCCCGCCGATGTCGAGATCAACGAGCATCTGGGCGACGCCTATTGGAAGGCGGGTCGCGAATATGAAGCGCGCTACGCCTGGCGCGCGGCGGCGGTCTATGCCGAGGGCGAGGATGCGGCGCGGATCGCGGGCAAGATCGAGCACGGCCTGCACGCGCAGGAGAGCGCGGCACGGTGATCGTCGAGCCGGCGCCGGCCAAGATCAACCTCGCGCTCCACGTCCGGCATCGGCGCGCGGACGGCTATCACGCGATCGAGACGCTGTTCGCCTTCGTGCGCGACGGCGATGTCGTGCACCTGGAAGCGGCCGAGACGCCGCGTTTCACGATCGGCGGGCCCTTTGCGGCCGGGCTGTCGATCACCGACAATCTCGTCCTGACCGCGATCGAGGCGTTCGCGGCGGCATTCGGCGATCCGGGGCCGCTGGCGGTGCATCTCGACAAGCGGCTTCCGGTCGCCTCGGGGATCGGTGGGGGGTCGGCCGACGCCGCGGCGGCCCTGCGCGCGCTCGCACGATTGACGCACGTGCCCGCCGACGATCCGCGCCTGTTCGCGTGCGCTGCCGGGTTTGGGGCGGACGTGCCCGCCTGCCTCGTCGGGCGCACCGCGCTCGGCACCGGGCGCGGGGAAGACCTCGCGCCGACCCCCGGCATGGCGGGTACGCCTGTGCTCCTCGTCAATCCCGGCGTCGCGGTATCGACCGCAGCGGTCTTCGCACGTTGGGACGGCAGCGACGGCGGCCCGATCGCCGAGGGGGGATTGCTCGAGCGCGCGCGCGCCAGCCGCAACGATCTCGAAGCTCCCGCGCGCGCGATTGCGCCGTTGATCGGCGACGTCCTCTCGGCGCTCGACGCCATCGGCGACCCGCTGCTCGTGCGCATGTCCGGGTCGGGCGCGACCTGCTTCGCACTCTATGCGGACGCGGCGGATCGATCGCACGCTGCCGCCGTGATCCGTGCGAACCATCCCGATTGGTGGTGTCTCGAAACGGCACTGGCGTGACACGCCGCCGTGCCGAAACGGGACGGCGGACGGGAAACAGTCGCGATGATCGGGGGAATCAGGACTGGCATCGCGCTTGCGTAGACGCATCGGTCGGTATCCGCCGTTGCGGCGCATCCGGCGATGGTCTTCCCCCAAGGGCGCCATCGGGGGAAGCGGCGGGCGCGCGCCGCCGCTTCCTCACCTCCCACGCGTGACTTTCGGGCGTGTCTCCGGCACGAGGCGGGCATGAGCCTCCCGACCATCCTCGACGGCGATGCCGATATCCTCCTCCTGTGCGACCATGCCTCGAACGTCGTGCCCGAAGGAATCGCGCTCGGCGTCGCCCCCGAGCTGCTCGATCTGCATATCGCGGTCGATATCGGCGCCGAGCCGCTGACGCGTGCGCTTTCCGAGCGACTCGACGCGCCCGCGATCCTTGCCACCGTCTCGCGGCTCGTGATCGATCTCCACCGCGAGCCCGAGCATCCGGACCTGATCCCGCGGACCAGCGACGGGCATGTCATCCCCGGCAATGCGGAGGCGGACCGCGAGGAGCGGATCGGGCGGTTCCACCGGCCTTATCACGAAGCGCTCGCGCGGTTGATCGACGCCAAGGCGCCGAAGCTGCTCGCGTCGATCCACAGCTTCACGCCGCGGCTGGAACATGGCGGCGCCGCGCGGCCTTGGCAGGCGGGCATCCTCTACAACGAGGACGATCGTGCCGCGCGCGTCGCGATCGACCTGCTGCGCGCCCGTGGGATCGAGACCGGGGACAACGAGCCCTATTCGGGCAAGCTGCTCAACGCCACGCTCAACCGCCACGGCGAGGCGCGCGCGCTGCCCTATCTCGCGATCGAGGTGCGCAACGATCTGATCTCCGACGTCGCCGGCGTGGTGCGTTGGACAGCGATCCTGTCCGAAATTATCACCGAAACGCGTAATAGGGTTGCGTAGAATCGTCTATTTGTGAAATAGGCTGTCGTCATGACGACAAGCTTCGACAAATCCCGCCTGCCGAGCCGCCATGTGTCGGTCGGTCCAGAACGCGCGCCGCAGCGCAGCTATTATTACGCGATGGGCATCCCCGAGGAGGACATCGCCAAGCCGTTCGTCGGGCTGGCGAGTGCGGGGAACGACAGCGCGCCGTGCAACACGACGCTCGACATGCAGGCCGACGCCGCGCGTGCGGGCGTGATCCGCGGCGGCGGCATGCCGCGCCGGTTCAACACGATCACCGTCACCGACGGCATCGCGATGGGGCATCAGGGGATGAAGGCCTCGCTGGTGAGCCGCGAGGTGATCGCCGATTCGGTCGAGCTGTCGGTGCGCGGCCATTGCTACGATGCGCTCGTCACCTTCGCCGGCTGCGACAAGTCGCTGCCGGGCATGATGATGGCGATGCTGCGGCTCAACGTGCCGTCGATCTTCGTCTATGGCGGGTCGATCCTGCCGGGGCATTTCAAGGGTGAGGACGTCACCGTCGTCGATGTGTTCGAGGCGGTGGGGCAATATGCGGCGGGGGGATGCCCGCTCCAGGAGCTGATCGCGCTCGAGAAGGTCGCGTGCCCGGGCCACGGCGCGTGCGGCGGGCAGTTCACCGCGAACACGATGGCGTGCGTCGGCGAGGCGATCGGGCTCAGCCTGCCCAATTCGAACATGATGCCCGCGCCTTACCCCGATCGCGCCGGGCTGGCCGAGGCGGCGGGCGAGCAGGTGATGGCGCTGGTCGCGCGCAATTTGCGCCCGCGCGACATCTGCACGCGCGCCGCGTTCGAGAACTCCGCGCGCGTGGTGGCGGCGACCGGCGGCTCGACCAATGCCGGGCTCCACCTGCCGGCGATGGCCAATGAGGTGGGAATCGATTTCGACCTGTTCGACGTGGCGGAGATTTTCAAATCAACACCTTACATCGCTGATCTCAAACCCGGCGGGAAGTACGTGGCCAAGGACATGTACGAAGCCGGCGGCGTCTACATGCTGATGAAGACGATGCTCGCGGAAGGCTTCCTCGACGGCCAATGCCTGACGGTGACGGGAAAGACGCTGGGCGAGAATATCGATGAGGTGACGTGGAACCCCGACCAAAAGGTGATCTACGACGCCCGGACCCCGATCACGCCGACCGGCGGCGTCGTCGGCCTGCGCGGCAGCCTGGCGCCCGACGGCGCGATCGTGAAGGTCGCGGGCATGAAGCGGCTGAAGTTCGAGGGCCCCGCGCGCGTGTTCGATTGCGAGGAAGAGGCGTTCGACGCGGTCGAGAAACGCGAGATCGCCGAAGGATCGGTGATCGTCATCCGCTACGAAGGCCCCAAGGGCGGGCCGGGTATGCGCGAGATGCTGGCGACCACCGCGGCGCTCTACGGCCAGGGCATGGGCGAGAAGGTCGCGCTGATCACCGACGGGCGCTTTTCGGGCGGCACGCGCGGCTTCTGCATCGGCCATGTCGGCCCCGAGGCGGCGGACGGCGGCCCGATCGCGCTGATCGAGGACGGCGACGCGATCCGCATCGACGCCGAGGCGGGCACGATCGACCTCGACGTGGCGGACGATGTGCTCGCCGCGCGCAAGGCGGCATGGCAGACGCGCGTCAACGATTATGGCGCCGGTGCGTTGTGGCGCTATGCGCAGAATGTAGGCCCGGCCTATAAAGGCGCGATCACCCATCCGGGAGCCCGTGCCGAACGCCATGTCTACGCGGATATCTGAACACCGTAGCCCTTCCGTAAAAGCCATTGTGATCGCCTGCCTCATGCTTGCGGCGTGCGGCCAGGCGAAGACCGGGCAGGAGCAGGCGAACCAGGCGCTATCCGCGCAGCCAGCCACAGCCTCCGCTATCGGCAACGCCATCGCCTGCGCGCCCCAAGGGGCCACGGATTTCACTCGCGCCTGCACGCTGGAGCGGACCGGCGACACCGTGATCGTCCGCAATCCGGACGGCGGGTTCCATCGGCTTCTCGTCGCCGGCGACGGCAACGTGACCGCGGCCGACGGCGCCGAAGCCGCACAGGTGACGGCGCGCACGTCGGGCGAGATCGAGGTCGCGATCGGCGGAGACCGCTACCGCCTGCCTCCATCGTCATGACGCCACTTGCCGGCCTGCCCGTGCTCACCGCTGCCGAAACCCGCGCGGCCGAGCAGCGGGCGATCGACGCGGGCAGCTCGGTAGAGGCGCTGATGGCGCGCGCGGGGCGGGAAGTGGCGGCGGCGGTGGCGCGGCTGGCGTCGCACGCGCCGGTGCTGATCTTGTGCGGGCCGGGCAATAATGGCGGCGACGGCTATGTCGCCGCGCGCCATCTCGCCGAGATGGGACGCACCGTTCGCGTCGCGGCGAGCGCCGAGCCGGCGACCGATGCTGCGCGGGCCGCGAGGGCAGGGTGGGCCGGCCCGGTGGAACCGATCGCCGAGGCCGCGCCCGCGCCGGTGCTCGTCGATGCGCTGTTCGGCACGGGCCTCAAGCGGCCGCTCGATGCGGCGCTGGCCGACCGGCTGTGCGCGCTCGCGTCGGCGGCGCGGCTGACGATCGCGGTCGATCTGCCAAGCGGCGTCACGACCGACGACGCGCGCGTGCCGGGTTCGTTACCCCTGTTCGACGTGACGCTCGCGCTCGCCGCGCTCAAGCCCGCGCATCTTCTCCAGTCCGCCGCGCGCCATTGCGGCACGGTGCGCGCGCTCGACATCGGAATCGATGTGAGCAGCAATGCTCATGCGCTTGAAAAACCATCGCTGCCGACGCCTTCCCCCGACTCGCACAAATACAATCGCGGCATGGTCGCGATCGTCGGCGGCGAGATGGCGGGGGCGTCGTTGTTGTCCGCCGAGGCCGCGATGCGCGCCGGAGCAGGCTATGTAGCGTTGCTCGGCGGTGCGGGCGGCGAGCCGCATGCGCTCGTCCACAAGCCGTTCGACGACTCCGCGCTCGACGATGAGCGCATCGGCGCGCTGCTGATCGGGCCCGGGCTGGGCCGGGGTAAGGAGGCGGCGCGCCGGCTAGATCGCGCGCTCGCCACGCCGCATCGCCTCGTGCTCGACGGGGACGCGCTGCACCTGTTGAAGGGCCGCATGGCAGACCTGAAGCAGCGCGAGGCGCCCGCCATTCTCACCCCCCATGCCGGCGAGTTCGCGGCGTTGTTCGGCCATGGCGAGGGCAGCAAGCTCGATCGCGCCCGCGCCGCCGCGCTTGAAGCCGATGCGGTGGTGGTATTCAAGGGCGCGGACACCGTGATCGCCGCGCCCGACGGCCGCGCCCGGCTCGCACCCGATGCCAATGACTGGCTGTCGACCGCCGGCACCGGCGACGTGCTCGCGGGCGCGATCGCGGCCGTGTTGGCAGGCGGTGCGGCGCCATTCGACGCGGCGGCGGCCGGCGTCTGGCTGCACGCCGATGCCGCGCGCCGCCTTGGTGCTGCCTTCATTGCCGACGATCTCGCGGCCATGCTGACCGAATCGAGAGCCTCGCTGTGACCGGCGACGAGATCGTGCGCGTCGCCGCGCGCGGTGAGGGAGTAACCGAAAGCGGGCGCGCCGCACCGCTGGCCGCGCCCGGTGACGTGCTGACCGCCACGGGCGACGTCATTCCCGGCCCGCATCATCTGGCGCCGCCGTGCCGCCATTATCCGCGTTGCGGCGGCTGCCAACTCCAGCATCTCGATGACGCCGCTTATGCCCGCTACCTCGTCGAGCGGATCGCAGGCGCGCTCGCCGCGCAGGGGCTGGAGACGGACATCCGCACCCCGCTGCTGTCACCCGATCGCAGCCGTCGCCGCGCCGCGCTCCATGCCGAGCGCCGGGGGCGGCAGGTGTGGATCGGCTTCACCGAGGCGCGCAGCCATGCGCTGGTGGACATGGAGGAATGCTGGATCCTCGCGCCCGATCTGTTCGATCTGATCCAGCCGTTGCGGGGGCTGCTCGCCGTGATCCTGCCGCCGTCGCGGCGTGTCGATCTGATGCTCACGCGCACCGATCAGGGGCTCGACGTGCTGATCGAGGGGATCGAGGCGGACGGGCTCGCCGCCGCCGAAGGACTGACGGCGTTTGCGGAGCGTCATGGCCTCGCGCGGCTCGCGGTGGATTCGGGCTATGGCCCCGAAACGCGCTGGGAGCCCGAGCCGGTGACGATCACGCTGGGCGGCGTGCCGGTGCCGTTTCCCACCGCCGCCTTCCTCCAGGCGACGCCCGAGGGCGAGGCTGCGCTGGTCGCCGCGGTGCGCGAGGCGATCGGCAAGGCCACCGCGACCGCCGATCTGTTTGCGGGGCTGGGCACCTTCGCGCTGTCGATCCCCGGCAAGGTCTATGCCGCCGAGGCCGCGCGCGACGCGATCCTCGGCCTCAAGGCGGCGGCCGCAGGCGCGCAGCGGCAGGTGTTCACCGAGCATCGCGATCTCTATCGGCGCCCACTCGCCACCGCCGGGCTCGACCGGTTCGAGGCGGTGGTGCTCGATCCGCCGCGTGCTGGCGCGCGCGACCAAGCGGATGCGCTGGCACAATCGGCCGTGCCTCGGATCGCCTATGTCTCCTGCAATCCCAGCACCTTCGCGCGCGATGCCAGGCAATTGGTCGAAGGCGGCTATGCGCTCGATTGGGTTCAACCAGTGGGCCAGTTCCGCTGGTCGACGCATGTCGAGCTGGCGGCGCGCTTCAGTCGCTAGGATAGTCGGCGCGCACGAAATAGAGGCCCTCCGCGGGCGCATTCAGCCCCAGCGCCGCGCGGTCGCGTGCGGCGAGCGCGTCAGCGATATCATCGGGAGTCCATTTGCCCTGGCCGACCAGCGCCAGGCAGCCGACCATCGAGCGCACCTGATGATGCAGGAACGACCGCGCCGACGCCTCGATCACGATCGCGCCGTCGCGCTCGATCACCTCGAGCCGATCGAGCGTGCGTAACGGGCTGTCGGCCTGGCAATGCGCCGAGCGGAAGGTCGTGAAATCGTGTCTTCCCAACAGCTTTGATGCACCTTCTTGCATCACATCGCAATCGAGCGGTGTCGGGATGCGCCATGCCAGCCCCTTGGCGAGCGTCAATGGCGCGCGGCGGGTAACGATGCGATATTCGTAATGCCGCGCGAGGCACGAGAAGCGCGCGTGCCAGTCCTCCGGCACCTCCTCGCAGGCGAGGATCGCCACCGGCGCCGGCCGCACCACCGAGTTGAGCGCCTCCATCAGCCGGAACGGCGTGATCGCGCGCCCGATATCGAGATGCGCGCGCATCCCGAGCGCGTGGACGCCGGCATCGGTCCGTCCCGCGGCGTGGACCACGATCTGTTCGCCGGTGATCGTCTGCGCCGCATCCTCGATCGCCTGCTGCACGCTCGGCCCATGCGCCTGGCGCTGCCAGCCCATGAACGGCCCGCCGTGATATTCGATCGTCAGCGCGAAGCGCGTCACAGCCGGGTGCCTGCCGAAATCGCGAAACCGCGCAGCAACTCGTCCGCCGTCATGACGCCGCGGCCCGCGCGCTGGACGAGGATCGGTTGGATGGCGCCCGTCCCGCAGGCGATCGTCAGTTCGCCGTCGATCACCGTTCCCGGCATGCCCGATCCTTCCGCCATGGCGGCCGAGAGCACGCGGATGCGTTCACCGCCATGCTCGAACCACGCGCCGGGCGGATTGAACGCGCGCACCTGCCGCTCGACCTGCGCCGCGGGCTGGGTGAAATCGAGCCGCGTCTCCGCCTTGTCGATCTTGGGCGCATAGGTGATGCCGTCCTGCGCCTGCGGCCGCGTGGGATAGGCGTCGAGATCGGCGAGCACCTCGACCATCAGCCGCGCGCCCATCGCGCTCAGCTCACCGATCAGCACCCCCGCCGTCTTGCCGTGAACCGGCGTCCGGCCTTCGAGGCGCACCGGCCCGGTATCGAGCCCGACCTCCATCTGCATGATCCCGACGCCGGTCTCCGCGTCGCCGGCGAGGATCGCGCGCTGGATCGGCGCTGCGCCACGCCAGCGCGGCAACAGCGACGCGTGGACGTTGAGGCAGCCGCGGCGCGGCGTGTCGAGCACCGCTTGCGGCAGGATCAGCCCATAGGCCGCGACCACCGCGACATCGGCGTCGAGCGCCGCCAGCGCCGCTTGCTCGTCTGCGCCCTTGAGCGACGCGGGCGCGCGCACCGCGATTCCCAACGCCTCGGCGCGCGCCTGCACGGGCGAGGGCATGAGTTGCTTGCCGCGCCCGGCGCGCCGCGGCGGTTGCGTGTAGGCCGCGACGACCTCGTGCTCGGCTCCAACCAGTGCGTCGAGCACCGGCACCGCGAAATCGGGCGTCCCCATGAAGATGATCCGCATGGCCCCCTGTCGCCGCTTGGCAGGGCAGGGCGCAAGCCCCTAGTTAGTGTGGACCGCACCGGCCCGCTCTCCCACCCGACCTCCCAGACATTCTATGCTGGGAGGTCGGGTGGGAGAGCGGGCTGGCACCGCATCCAATGAGGCCCCTTATGGCATCTCCCGAAATCGAGGCGCTGACGCAGGCGCTCGCGCGGCTCCCCGGGCTCGGCCCCCGGTCGGCGCGGCGCGCCGTGCTCCACCTGCTGAAGAAGCGCGCCGCCGCGCTGGCGCCGCTGCGCGCCGCGCTGGAGGCGGTCGACGAGCGGCTGGCGACCTGTGCGATCTGCGGCAACGTCGATACGACCGATCCATGCGGCATCTGCGCCGATCCGCGCCGCGACCAGCGCAGCCTTTGCGTCGTCGAGGAGGTCGCCGATCTGTGGGCGCTCGATCGCTCTCGGCTGTTTCCCGGCAGGTTCCACGTGCTCGGCGGCCGGCTGTCGGCGCTCGAAGGCGTGCGGCCCGAGGATCTCGCCATCGACTCGCTGCTGCGCCGGATCGAGGCGGGCGGGATCGACGAAGTGGTGCTGGCGATGAACGCCACGCTGGAGGGGCAGACCACCGCGCATTACATCGCCGAACGGATCGAGCGCTTTCCGGTGCGCGTCACCCAATTGGCGCACGGCCTGCCGGTGGGGGGCGAGCTCGACTATCTCGACGAAGGCACGCTCGCCCAGGCGCTCCGCGCACGACGCCCGGTCGCTTGACGTCGGCGCGCCCGCAACCTAGCTCACACGCATCATGGCCGTGCTCGATATCCTCGAAATCCCCGATCCGCGGCTGCGTGCCGTGGCCAAGCCCGTCGCCCAGGTGGACGATGCCGTCCGCACGCTGATCGACGACATGATCGAGACGATGTACGACGCGCGCGGCATCGGCCTCGCCGCGACCCAGCTCGGCATCGAGCAGCGCGTGCTCGTGATCGACCTGCAGGAGCAGGAAGACGAGGAGGGCAAGCCCGTCCGCGATCCGCACGCCTTCGTGAACCCGGAGATCCTGTGGGTCAGCGACGACACCTCGGTCTACAACGAGGGCTGCCTGTCGATCCCCGAGCAATATGCCGAGGTCGAACGCCCCGCGCGCTGCCGCGTCACATGGCTCGACCGCGACGGGAAGAAGCACGAACAGGAATACGACGGGCTGATGGCGACATGCATGCAGCACGAGATCGACCATCTGAACGGTGTGCTCTTCATCGACCACATCTCACGCCTCAAGCGCGACATGGTGATCAAGAAGCTGGCGAAGCTCCGCAAGAAAGCGGCGTAACGCTCTAATTAGCCCCGCAATAGGTCAGGCCGACGCCGTCCCACATTTTGGATTGCACCAGCATCGCGCGCGCCGATTCGGCGAAGCGCAGCTGGATCGTGTCCTTGCTCTGCTGGCCCTCGGCCAGACAGCTTGCAGCGATGTCATAGCCGCCCGGTACCTTCTTCACGTCGTCGAACGCGCAGGAGACTTCGCCGGCGGTGTCGAGCCGCTTCGGCTGGAACCGCCACGCGCCGGTAGCGCAAAGCTGCTGCGTCGCCGCCCAGCGGCCCACGTAGCGATCCTCGGCATCGGCGGGCGGCAACGTGCCGGGCGCGATCGCCGCCGCCTCGTTGGAGACCGCATTGTCGGGCAGCGGCGGCACCGTTTCGGAAGGCGGCACGTCGATCACGTTGGTCGGCACTGCGTCACCGCCCTGATCCGCCGCCGTCTCGTTCTGCGCCGTACCCGAGCAGCCCGCCACGAGCATCAGCAATGCAATTCCCGTCATCCGCATCAGAACGTCTCCACCGCTGCCTGACAGTCGCGCGCGCACTCGCGGCACATCTCGGCGCACAGCCGGCAATGATCATGGTCATGCCGCGCGCATTCGGCCGCGCAACGCTCGCACGCGTCGATGCACAGCCGCAACGTCTGCGCGATCAATTGCTCGTCGCTGGCGGTGCGCCGTGCCGCGACCTTGAAGGTCGCCGTGCAGATGTCGGCGCAATCCATGCACAGCCGGATGCATCGGCGCATGTCCATGTCTTCGGCGCTGCATGCGTCGGCGCAGCTCGTGCAGATCGCCGAGCAGAACATCGCGTGCCGCACCGCCAGCGCGAGCGGTTCGTTGAGATTGCCCGCGACGTCCGGGTGCGCGGCGATCATCTTCGCGATCGACATGAGGGCTCTCCTGCTGGTGTCGATGGCCAACGGGCGCGGGCACCGACAGGTTCCACTTGAGCCGCCGCCGCAGGGGCACTAGGTTCGTGCTTCGTTCCAAATTTGGGGAGATCGGATGGAGCCGCTCGCGATCCTGCTCGTCGTCGTCGCCGTTCTGGCGGGGCTCGCGCTCGGCTGGTTTCTGGGCAATCGCGGCGTCGCCGCGGCGCGTGCCGAGCGTGACGCCCGTGCCGAGGACTTCCGCAAGGCGATCACCGATCTCGCCGGCGCGGAGGAGCGCGCGAAGACGGCCGACGCGCTGCGCGCCGAACTGACCGCGATCCGCGACGATCGCGACGGCGCGCGTACCGAACTGGCGACGCTCAAGGCCGATGCGCGGGCGTTCGAAGCACGGCTCGCCGAGCTCAAGGAAGCGAAGGACGTCATGGCGGCGCAATTTGCCGAGGTCGCCAACAAGCTGCTCGGCGACGCGCAGAAGAGCTTCCTCGAACGCGCCAGCGAGCGGTTCAATCAGGCAGGCGAATCGAACGAGGCGCGATTGAAGGCGCTGCTCCAGCCGGTCGAAACGACGCTCAAACGCTACGAGGAGAACATCTCGAAGGTCGAGAAGGATCGCCAGCAGGCCTATGGCGACCTCAAGGGCGTCATCAGCGAGATGCGGATCGGCCAGGAATCGGTGCGCAGCGAAGCATCCAAGCTCGTCAACGCGCTGCGCTCCGCGCCCAAGGCCCGCGGGCGCTGGGGCGAGCAGCAATTGCGCAACGTGCTCGAAACCTGTGGGCTCGCCGAGCACACCGATTTCGAGATGGAAGTGTCGGTCGAAAGCGACGGCGGGCGGCTGCGCCCCGACGCGATCGTGCGCATCCCCGGCGGCAAGAGCCTGGTGATCGACGCCAAGGTGTCCTTGAACGCCTATCAGGACGCGCACGGCGCGGTCGACGATGCCGAGCGGGCAGGGCACATGGCGGCGCACGTCGCCTCGATGAAGACGCACATCAACGCACTCGGCGCCAAAGCGTACCAGACGCAGTTCGACGACACACCCGATTACGTCATCATGTTCGTGCCGGGCGAGCATTTCCTCTCGGCCGCGCTGGAGCATGCGCCGGAGCTTTGGGATTATGCCTTCGACCGCCGCGTGCTGATCGCGACGCCGACCAACCTGATCGCGATCGCACGCACGGTGGCCGCGGTGTGGCGGCAGGAAAAGCTGGCGGGCGAGGCGCGCGAGATCGCCGCGCTGGGCAAGGAGCTTCACGCGCGGCTGGCGACGATGGGAAACCATGTGTCGCGGCTCGGCAAGAATCTCGAGACCGCGATGGGCGCCTACAACGCCTTTGTCGGCAGCCTCGAATCACAGGTCATGACGAGCGCCAAGCGCTTCGAAACGCTCAATATCGATACGGGCGGCAAAGCGCTCGACGCGCTCCCGGTGGTCGAGCAGTCGCCGCGTCCGCTGACCAAGCTCGCGGCGGTGCCGAGCGACGAGGCCGAAGCGGCGGAGTAGGCCAACCTCTCCGCCACCCGATCTGCGCGCTCAGGGCCGCAGCGTCTGCCGCAGCGTCACCGATCCTTTGCGGCTGCTCACCGTGAGCCGCCGATCGCGGCGCTGCAGCGTCGCGGGCGCGCCAATGATCTCGAAGAAGCGATTCTCGATCTGCATCGCGTTACCGGGGCACGCCATCTTGGTCGAGACGACCTGGCTCGTGATCAGCGTCCCGCGCCGCTCCTCATAACCTCCGCCGAAGCTGTTGCAGCCCGCACGGCCCTGGATGCGATCCCTGGTGAACTCGATGTTGGTCGGCCGATCGAGCCGCACCGGCCGGCCGTCGATCGCCTCGATCGTCCAACTCGTGCCCGCGAGGCCAGCCCCCGGACGTCCCGGCCGATCGTCGGAAAGCCCGCCGCAGCCGCGCACCGTGCCGCGCCGCGTGGTCACGCGCACCGTGTCGGGATAGCGCCGGTCGCTCATGCCGTCGCTGCACGGCGTTCGCGTGATGTCGACCGTCAGCTGCCGCGTCTCGTAACGGCGACCGTTGAAGGTCGGGCGTGCTTCAGGGGTGGGGGCCTCGACCACGTTCTGCCCATAATTTCCTTCATAGCGCATCGTGCGCGGGCCGATCGTCAGCGCCCAACCGGGCTCGGTGCCGATGGCGCGATAGGTGTCGCCCGCCGGCGGGCGCGGGCGGGGCGGGGGGCCAGGGCGCTCCGGCCCCGGAAACTGTTCCATGGCGCAGCCGGCAAGCCCGACGGCGCCGGCGAGAAGCACGATTGCACGACGCATCAGCTTTCCCCTGTATCGTTGCCACCGTGCAACGATCGAGAGCGGAAGAGGTTGCGCGTCAATTGCGATGCCGGGCGAGCACTTCATAGGCCATGACCGCGGTGGCGACCGCGGCGTTGAGGCTGTCGGCTTTGCCGAGCATCGGTAGTTTGACGAGGAGATCGCACTCGGCCTCATAGGCTTCGGGAAGGCCTTGCGCCTCGTTTCCGGTGAGCAGGAAGGTCGGCGCCGCATAATGCGCGGTGCGGTAATCCTGGTCGGTATCGAGGCTGA
The DNA here is from genome assembly GCA_035538935.1 of Sphingomonas sp. Classification (GTDB taxonomy): domain Bacteria; phylum Pseudomonadota; class Alphaproteobacteria; order Sphingomonadales; family Sphingomonadaceae; genus Sphingomonas. Next base: position 320,043 of record DATLJH010000009.1, on the reverse strand, counting down.
GCCCGACGAGTTGCCCCGGCCCGCTGCGCAGCCAGGGCACGAACTCCTCCCACCGCGCTCTGGCGATTGGAATCGTGAACAGCGCGCCCATGCTCGCGCGCACCGCCTCGACCGAGAAGGGATCGACGCACTCGTCGATCAGGATCAGCCCGCCGGCGCCCACCGCGTCGCCCGTGCGCAGGATCGTGCCGAGATTGCCGGGATCACGCAGTTTTTCGGCGATCAGCCAGATGTTCGCTCGGTTGCGGTCGATGGCGTCGAGCGCCAGCGTGAATTCCGCGAACACGCCGACCACGGCCTGCGGATTGTCCTTGCCCGAAAGCTTGGAGAGAATGTCGGGCGTGGTCTCGATCGCGTCGCCGCCTGCGGTTTCGACGGCCTCGACCAGCGCCTGCACCAGCGGATGCCCGCGGCTCTGGCGTGCGAAGAACAGCATCTCGGGGAGGCGCCCGGTCTCGCGCGCCTCGGTGAGGATACGCAAGCCCTCGGCGAGGAACAGCCCTTCCTCGCGCCGGTGCCTCTTGTCGCGCAGGTTGCGCACCCGCTTGATCAGCGGGTTGGAAAAGGCCGTGATCTCGCGCGGCACCTATTCCTCGCCGAACTTGTCCTCGACCAGCCGGGCGAGCGCGCAGACGGTCTCCTCGGCGCCCGCACCCTCGGCGCTGATCGTGATCGAATCGCCCATCGCCGCACCCAGCATCATCAGCCCCATGATCGACGTGCCCGTCACCGGCGTGCCGTCCTTGGCGACCGAGACCTCGCACGGCAGCGTCGACGCCAGGGTCACGAACTTGGCGCTCGCACGAGCGTGCAGGCCGCGCTTGTTGGTAACGAGGACCGCGCGTTCGGCCCGCATCAGGCGGCGGCCTCGCCCAGCACTTCGGAGGCGACCGAAATATATTTGCGCCCGGCCTCGCGCGCCGCGGCGACGGCATCGACCACCTTCATCGCCTTGCGCGCGCCTTCGAGCCGGATCAGCATCGGCAGGTTGACGCCCGCGATCACCTCGATCCGGCCGGCTTCCATCAGCGAGATGGCGAGGTTCGACGGCGTGCCGCCGAACAGGTCGGTGAGCACGATGACGCCCTTGCCGCTGTCGACATCGGCGATCGCCCTGGCGATGTCGGCACGGCGCGCCTCCATGTCGTCATCTGGGCCGATGCAGATCGTCCCGATCCGCTCCTGCTTGCCGACGACATGCTCCATCGCGGTGACGAACTCCTCCGCGAGCCGCCCGTGCGTGACGATGACGAGGCCAATCATGATTGTGATACTTCCTGAATGTCGTTCAAGCGCCGCCCGCGGCGTCCTCCAGCGAATCCTGCGGCGCTGTGCCTAGATCACGATGCGAGACCGTGGGCGAAAATCCCTCGCTACGCAACCATCGCGCGATCCGTTCGGCGACGTGTACCGAACGGTGTCTCCCGCCGGTACACCCGAATGCCAGCGTGACATAGGCCTTGCCCTCGGCCCGATAGCGGGGAAGCAGCAGCGCGAGCAACGACTCGATCCGCGCCATCGCCTCGGCATAGGCCGGATCGCCTGCGACATAGGCGCTGACGTCCTCGTCGAGCCCGGTGCCGGGGCGCAGCGCCTCCACCCAATGCGGGTTGCGCAGGAAGCGCATGTCGAAGACGAGATCGGCGTTGCGCGGCAAGCCGCGGGCATAGCCGAACGACATCACCGACAGCGTCGGCTGATCCAGATCGTCGCGCGCGAAGGTGGTCCGCACCTGTTGCTGAAGTGCGTTGGCCGCAAGGTCGCTGGTATCGATCAGCCGATTCGCCCAGCGACGGAGCGGCGTCAGCAACTCGCGCTCGCGCCAGATGCCGTCGCTCGCCGGCCGATCGAGCGCGAGCGGATGGCGCCGGCGCGTCTCGGCATAGCGCCGCTCGAGTTCCTGGCCCGAGCAATCGAGAAACAGCGTCCCGATGTCATAACCGTGCCGCTCGCGCAGCGCCTTGATCCGTTCGACGATGCGCTGCGGGTCGAAATCGCGCGTGCGGGCGCCGATTCCCAGCGCCAGCGGCCGCGAATCGCCCGGCGCATCCTTGGCCGGCGGCGCCGACAACAGGCGATCGAGCAGGACCAGCGGCAGATTGTCGACGACCTCCCAGCCGAGATCCTCGAGCGTCTTGAGCACGGTCGACTTGCCCGCGCCCGACATGCCGGTGACCAGCAGGATTTCCTTGGGTGCGCGGCTCATGTCGTGCCGCCGAGCCGCGCCAGCGCGAGCTCGACCTTGATCGGCGCCGATGTCTCATGGGCGTTGAGCGCGATTTCGGGCACGATCACGCCCGCGATGCGGCGCTCGTTGTCGTCCGCGGGCATTCGCTCGGGCCGCTCGACCAGCCGCACCAGCAGCGCGACCGGGACCTGCCCGACATGCGGCATCTCGACGATGCCGATCGCGCGCACCTCGATCTGCCCGGCGATATTGGCTGGGGGCGATGCCCTGAGCACGCCGCCGTCGCGCGCGAGGATGGTGTAATCGTCGGCGACCAGCGTCGCGCCGCGATCGATCAGCCGCAGCGCGAGATCCGATTTGCCGCTGCCCGACGGGCCCTCGATCAGCACCGCACGCCCCTCGATCGCGACGCAGGACGCGTGCAACGTTTCCGACGAAACGGTCGTCATCACCAATCCCCCACCAACGGAACGGTTCGATCAGCGGCCGCCGGCGAGCGGAAGCTGCACCACGAAGCGCGCGCCGCTCAGCCGGTCTTCGCGCGATTCGACCGCGATTCTGCCTTGATGCCCTTCGACGATCGTGCGCGCAATGGCGAGCCCCAGCCCCGAATGCCTTCCGAACGCCTCGCCCTCGGGCCGGATCGACTGGAACCGGCGGAAGATCGCCTCGCGCGCTTCTTCGGGCACGCCGGGGCCTTCATCCTCGATCCGCACCACCAGCACACCGTTCTCGCGTGCGGCGGCGATCGTGATCAGGCCGTCGTCGGGCGAGAACGAGATCGCGTTGTCGACGAGGTTCTCGAACACACGCTCGAGCCGGGCGCCGTCGCCCATTGCGATCAGCGGCGCCTTGTCCGGCCGGTCATAGGCAATGCGGATGCCGCGCTCGACGCCGCGATCGGTGCGGGCAGCGAGCAGGGCGTCGATCAGCGCGCCGATATCGATCGGATCGAACTTGGCGCGGCTCAACTGCGCGTCGAGCCGGGAGGCGTCCGAAATATCGGTGATCAGCCGATCGAGCCGGTGGATGTCGTCGCGCACGATGCCGAGCAATCGGCCGCGCAGCTCGGGATCCTCGACCGTCGAGAGCCCTTCGGCCGCCGATCGCAGCGAGGCGAGCGGGTTCTTGAGCTCGTGCGTGACATCGGCGGCGAAGGCTTCGGTCGCGTCGATCCGCGCACGCAGCGCCTGGCTCATGTCCGAAAGGGCGCGCGCCAGCATCCCGATCTCGTCGCGGCGCGAGGGCAGGCGAGGGACCACCACTTCGCGCGCGCGCCCCAGCCGCACGCGCACCGCCGCGCGCGCCAACCGCCCGAGCGGCCGCACGATCGTGCGCGCCAGGAACAGCGAGAGCAGCACCGACACCAGCGTGACGATGCCGAGCACCACGCTCAGCCGGTAGCGCTCGACGCGCACCGTCTGCGTGATGTCGCGGGCGTTGACGGTGGTCATCACCGTGCCGCCATTGGGAAGTGCTGCGGCGGCGGTGATCACCGGCGTGCGATCGGGCGCGCGCCACACCGTGGTCGGCGTGGTGCGGGTCGCGTGCGCGGTGCGGACGTCGGGCCAGTCGTAGCCGGCCTGGTGCTCGCGATAGAGCGGCGCGCGCGCGGCGCCGACCACGGTGTCGATCACCGCGTCGAGAAAGCGTGCCGCGCTTTGCTGCCACGGCTCCTTGTCGGGATCGATCAGGCGGAAATTCTTGAGGCCCAGTGCCCGGCTGTCGGCAACCTCGACCCCGTCGTCGTCGTAGAGGCGGATGCGCGAGCCGGTGTCGCGCGCCAGCCGCAGCAACAGGCGGTCGCGGCGCTCGGGCGCGGCGCCCGCGAGCGCCTCGGCCACGAGCCGCACCTCGCGCGCGGCCTGCGCCACGCGATTGTCCTCGATCCGGCTGCGATACGAATCGAGATAGAAGAACCCGCCCGCGAGCAACGCCAGTGCGAAGATGTTGACCGCGAGGATGCGCGGCGTGAGCGAGACCCGGCCCGACCAGCGCAGCGCGAGGTCGCCGTCGTCACTCCTCGGAAAATCTGTAACCGGCGCCATAGAGCGTTTCGATCGCGTCGAACTCGGAATCGACCTGGCGGAACTTGCGGCGGATGCGCTTGATGTGGCTGTCGATCGTGCGATCATCGACGTAGATGTCGTCCTGATACGCCGCGTCCATCAACTGGTTGCGCGTCTTGACGATGCCGGGGCGTTGCGCGAGCGTCTCCAGGATCAAAAACTCGGTGACGGTGAGCGTCACCGGGCTGCCGTTCCACGTCACTCGGTGGCGGGGCGGATCCATCGACAGCCGCCCGCGCACCAGGATTTCGGCGGTTTCCTCTTCGCCCTCGGCCACGCCCTGGGCGAGCTCCGCGCGGCGCAGGATCGCCCTGATCCGCGCGATCAGCAGGCGCTGCGAGAAGGGCTTGGCGATATAATCGTCGGCGCCCATCGCCAGCCCGAGCGCCTCGTCGAGCTCGTCGTCCTTGGAGGTGAGGAAGATGACGGGCGTCGTCAGCTTCTCGCGCAGCCGGCGCAGCAACTCGAGCCCGTCCATCCTGGGCATCTTGATGTCGAGCACGGCGAGATCGGGCGGATTCTCGGTCAGCGCCTTCAGCGCCGCCTCGCCGTCCGAATAGACGCGCGTCAGGAACCCCTCGGCCTGGAGTGCGATCGAGACCGAGGTCAGGATGTTGCGATCATCGTCGACGAGCGCGATCGTAGCGGTCATGCCCGGGGCGTCTCCGTGCGGTGGACCATTCGCCTAGTGCAATCGGGCGCATCGCTCAACTCGTGCGTTTGACGATCATGGCGCCGACCGATATGCGCAATCTCGGGTTTGGTATCGGATGTGACTAAGAGCACACCGGTGATGTGGGAGAACGATGCTGTGAAGCGTACGCCGCTCATGGGCCTTGATGCCCAGGATATCCGCACGCCTGCAAGGCTTTACTGGAATTTGACGACCGCGCCGCTGGTCGAAGCCGCGGTGGGCCGGGGCGAGGGACACCTTGCCGCCGATGGCCCACTGGTGGTCGCGACCGGCCGTCACACCGGGCGATCGGCGAAGGACAAGTTCACCGTGCGCGACGCCGAAACCACGGACACGATCTGGTGGGGCGAGGCCAACCAGCCGATGGCGCCTGAGCATTTCGCTGCGCTCAAGGCCGATTTCATGGCCGCGCTCGCGCAGAAGGACGAACTGTTCGTCCAGGATCTCTACGGCGGATCGCAGCCCGAGCATCGCGTGCGGGTGCGCGTGATCAACGAGCTTGCCTGGCACAATCTGTTCATCCGCACGATGCTCGTCCGTCCCGCCGCGGACGAACTGCCGGGGTTCGCGCCCGACTATACCGTGATCGACCTGCCGAGCTTCCGCGCCGATCCCGCGCGCCACGGCTGTCGCAGCGAAACGGTGATCGCCGCCAACCTCGCCGAAAAGCTGATCCTGATCGGCGGCACCGAATATGCCGGCGAGATGAAGAAATCGGTGTTCGGCCTGCTGAACTATCTGCTGCCGCCCAAGGGCATCATGCCGATGCATTGCTCGGCGAATATCGGCTCGGCCGGGGACACCGCGGTGTTCTTCGGGCTTTCGGGCACGGGCAAGACGACGCTGTCTGCCGATGCCAGCCGCACGCTGATCGGCGACGACGAGCATGGCTGGTCGGACACCGCGGTCTTCAATTTCGAAGGCGGTTGCTATGCCAAGATGATCCGGCTTTCCGAAGAGGCCGAGCCCGAAATCTACGCGACGACGAAGCGTTTCGGCACCGTTCTCGAGAATGTGGTGATGGATCCGGTCACGCGCGCGCTCGATCTCGACGACGCGAGCCTCGCCGAGAATTCGCGCGGGGCCTATCCGATCGATTTCATCCCGAACGCCTCGATCGACAACATGGGGCCGGTGCCGCGCAACGTCATCATGCTGACCGCTGACGCGTTCGGCGTGCTGCCGCCGATCGCCAAGCTGACGCCCGAACAGGCGATGTACCATTTCCTCTCGGGCTATACCGCCAAGGTGGCGGGCACCGAGATCGGCGTCACCGAACCGCAGGCGACCTTCTCGACCTGCTTCGGCGCGCCGTTCATGCCGCGCCATCCTTCGGTCTACGGCAATCTGCTGAAGGAGCGGATCGCGCGAGGGGGTGTCGATTGCTGGCTGGTCAACACCGGCTGGACGGGCGGCCGCCATGGCGAGGGCGCGCGCATGCCGATCAAGGCGACGCGCGCGCTGCTCAACGCCGCGCTCGACGGCAGCCTCAACCAGGCGGAGTTCCGCGCCGATCCCAATTTCGGCTTCAAGGTGCCGGTGGCGGTGCCCGGCGTCGACCCCGCGATCCTCGATCCGCGGCGAACCTGGGCCGACAAGGCCGCCTATGACGCCGCGGCGTCGCGCCTCGTCGACCTGTTCGTCGAGAATTTCGCGCAATTCGCCGAGCATGTCGACGAAGGCGTGCGGCAAGCCGCGCCCAGCGCCCAGGCCGCTTGACGGGGCAGGGGCGCCGCCCGCTCGCGCGCCCGGCTGATCCATGTTAGGCCAAGCCATCATCACAGGAGAAGACGCATGGGTATGCTTGACGGATTGCTGAGCCAGGTCGCGGGCAACGTCGATATCGCCAACCTCGCCGCGAAGGTCGGGCTCGATCCTGCGCAGGTGGAGCAGGCGGTCACGGCGCTGGCGCAGGCGCATCCCCAGCCGGGCGACACCGCGAGCCAGGCCGCCGAGACGACGGGGCTCCCGGTCGATACGCTCCAGCAGATCGTCGGCCATATCGGCGGCGAAGGATCGCTCGGTCAGTTCGCGAGCCTGCTCGGCGAGCAGGGCGGCGGCATCGGCGGTGCGCTGGGCGGGCTCGCCTCGGGGCTGTTCAAGAGCTGAGATCGGCGGACGGCGCCTCGACCGGCCTGGTGACGAGCGCGCCGTCCTCCATCCCCGTGATCCGCACCTGCGCGCCGACGGGTGCGTCGGGGCCGCGCGCGGGCCACACACCGTCGGCGACGCGCACGCGGCCATGGCCGTCGCTGATCGCCTCGGTCACCTCCACGATCTGCCCGATCAGCCGCGCGGCGCGATCGTTGAGCAGCGGATCGGCCGATTCGACCGGATAATCGTGATACCAGCGCTTGCCGATCAGCACGGCGACGCCCGTCCACAGGCCGAACGACACGAGCTGCCCCGCGAGCGACAGATCGGTGAGCACCAGCGACGCCACCCCCGTGATCGCCGCCGCGATCGCGAGGAAGATCAGGAACACGCCCGGCAGGAACAGCTCGGCGACGGCGAGCACCACCGCCAGGATCAGCCACAGCCAGCCCGCCTGACCGGCAAGGTCGTCGAGGCTCATTGCGCTCCCTGATCGAACGGCCCGCGCTTGTGCGGCTGCGGGGCAGGGGGCTGCGGCGCGGCCGAACGATCGCCCAGCGCCTCGCGCGCCAGCTCGCCGATGCCGCCGAGCGAGCCGATGAGCTGCGTCGCCTCGACCGGAAACAGGATCGTCTTGGCGTTGGGCGAGGTCGCGAACTTGCCCACCGCCTCGACATATTTCTGCGCGACGAAATAGTTGATCGCCTGCGTGCCCCCGGTCTGGATCGCTTCGGAGACGGAGAGCGTGGCCTTGGCTTCGGCCTCCGCCGAGCGCTCGCGCGCCTCGGCCTCGCGGAAGGCGGCCTCGCGGCGGCCCTCGGCCTCCAGGATCTTCGATTGTTTCGCGCCCTCGGCACGCAGGATCGCGCTTGCGCGCTCGCCTTCGGCGTCGAGGATGTTGGCGCGCTTCTCGCGCTCGGCCTTCATCTGCCGTGCCATCGCGTTGACGATGTCGACCGGCGGGCGGATGTCCTTGATCTCGACGCGGGTGATCTTGACGCCCCACGGATTGGTGGCGTGATCGACGACGTTGAGCAGCCGCACGTTGATCTCGTCGCGCTTCGACAGCGTTTCGTCGAGGTCCATCGAGCCCATCACCGTGCGCAGGTTGGTGGTCGAAAGCTGCATGATGCCGACGAACAGGTCGGATACTTCATATGCTGCCTTGGCCGCGTCGAGCACCTGGAAGAACACCACCCCATCGACCGCGACCATCGCGTTGTCCTTGGTGATTATTTCCTGCCCCGGTATGTCGAGCACCTGCTCCATCATGTTCACCTTGCGGCCGACGCGATAGAAAAAGGCGGGGTAGAAATTGAACCCCGGCTGCGCGACCTTGGTGAAACGACCGAAATGTTCGATCGTATATTGATAGCCCTGGCGAACGATCTTCACGCTCGACATGAGGTATAGCAGCGCCAGAACCAGCACCAGCGCGACGGCGATCAGACCCATCATCCATTCCCCAAACAAGGTTGTCGGCGAACGCTAGCACAGCCCGGCGCGCCGCTCAGCAAAAACCGATCGCGCGTCCCCCTAGCGCATTTCCCATGTCGCGGTTACATGGGCCGCCAACCTCCGACTCAAGAGATTTGGCGCGCATGGACATCAGACTCGGCCTCACCTTCGACGACGTTCTGCTTCAACCCGCGGAATCGAGCGTGCTGCCGAGCCAGGCCGATACCCGCACCCGCCTCAGCCGCGAGATATCGCTCAACATCCCGATCCTGTCGTCGGCGATGGACACCGTCACCGAGGCCGACATGGCGATCGTGATGGCGCAATTGGGCGGGATCGGCGTGCTCCACCGCAACCTCACCGTCGAGGAACAGTGCGACGCGGTGCGGCAGGTCAAGCGCTACGAGAGCGGGATGGTGGTCAACCCCATCACGATCGCGCCCGATGCGACGCTCGCCGACGCGCAGGCGCTGATGGACCGCCACCGGATCAGCGGTATTCCCGTGACCGAGAAGGGCGGCAAGCTCGTCGGCATCCTGACGCATCGCGACGTGCGCTTCGCCGAAAATCCCGGCCAGAAAGTCGCGGAATTGATGACGCACGAGAATCTGGCGACGGTGGAGACCGGCGTCGGGCAGGACGAGGCGCGCCGTCTGCTCCATCAGCGGCGGATCGAGAAATTGCTGGTGGTCGACGATTCCTATCGCTGCGTCGGGCTGATCACCGTCAAGGATATCGAGAAGGCGGTGACCTATCCCGACGCCACCAAGGACGGGGCAGGGCGCCTGCGCGTCGCCGCCGCGACGACGGTGGGGGACAAGGGCTTCGATCGCACCGCCGCGCTGGTCGATGCCGAGGTCGACCTGATCGTGATCGACACCGCGCACGGCCATAATCGCGATGTCGCCGGCGCGGTCGAGCGGGTCAAGAAGCTCTCCAATTCGGTGCAGGTGATCGCGGGCAACGTCGCCACCGCCGAGGCGACGCGCGCGCTGATCGACGCCGGCGCGGACGGGATCAAGGTCGGGATCGGGCCCGGCTCGATCTGCACCACGCGCGTCGTCGCCGGCGTCGGCGTGCCGCAGCTCACCGCGGTCATGGATTGCGCGGAGGAAGCCGCCAGATCGAACGTGCCCGTCATCGCCGACGGCGGCCTGCGTACCTCGGGCGATCTCGCCAAGGCGCTCGCGGCGGGCGCCTCGACCTGCATGGTGGGCTCGCTGCTCGCGGGCACCGAGGAGGCGCCGGGCGAGACGTTCCTGTATCAGGGCCGCGCCTACAAGAGCTATCGCGGCATGGGCTCGGTCGGCGCGATGGGCCGCGGCTCGGCGGACCGCTATTTCCAGGGCGACATCAAGGATCAGCTCAAGCTGGTGCCCGAGGGGATCGAGGGGCAGGTGCCGTTCAAGGGCCCGGCGCGTGACGTCATCCACCAGCTCGTCGGCGGCGTGAAGGCGGCGATGGGTTATACCGGGGCGGCGACCATCCCCGATCTGCAGAAGCGCGCCCGCTTCGTACGGATCACCGGCGCGGGCCTGCGCGAGAGCCACGTCCACGACGTGACGATCACCCGCGAGGCGCCCAATTATCCTACACGATAAATCCCCCTCCCGCGTGCGGGAGGGGTTAGGGGAGGGCCTGTCCCATACTCCGATGTCCTTGACGACAAACCCTCCCCCGACCCCTCCCGCAAGCGGGAGGGGAGAATGACCCCCGGTGGGCGCGTTCAGGCCGCGATCGAGCTGCTCGACGCGATCATCGCCGCGGCGCGCGATCAGGGCGCCGCCGCGGATACGCTGATCGCGCGCTATTTCGCGGAGCGCCGTTATGCGGGCAGCAAGGATCGTCGCGCGGTGCGCGAGCTCGTCTATGCCGCGATCCGGCTGCTCGGCGACCGCCCCGAGAGCGGGCGGCAGGCGATCGTCGCGCTCGCCCGGCATGACCCGGCGGTGGCGGCGATGATGGACGGCTCGCCGCACGCACCGCCGCCGATCGACCCCAACGAACCCGCGGCAGACGAAGGCATCGCGCCTGCCTGGCTCGTCGATCGGCTCGTGCGATCCGGGCTCGACCTCGATTCCCTGCCGGCGCTGCTCGATCGCGCGCCGCTGGATGTGCGCGTCAATCGCCGGAATGCCGACCTTGCCGACATCGCTTCCGAAATTGTCGGCGCCGCCCCGCTGCCCCATGCCGAAAACGGGCTCCGCCTCCAGGCAGGGACACAGGTCGAGCAGCTCGACGCCTGGCGGCGCGGGGCGATCGAGGTGCAGGACGAGGGCAGCCAGCTCGTCACCACCGCCGCGGGCGCGGCGCCGGGGATGCGCGTGGTCGATCTCTGCGCGGGCGCGGGCGGCAAGACGCTCGCGCTCGCCGACGCCATGGCGAACGACGGGCACGTTCTCGCGTGCGACAGCGATCGCGCGCGGCTCTCCCGCCTTGCGCCCCGGGCGCAGCGCGCAGGCGTCGGCATCGTCGAGACGCGCCTCCTCGACACCGGTCGCGAAGCCGACGCGCTGACCGACTGGGAGGCGCAGGCCGATATCGTCCTGATCGACGCACCCTGTTCGGGCACCGGCACGTGGCGGCGCAATCCCGAGGCGCGCTGGCGGCTCACACCCCAGCGGCTCGACCGGCTGGTGGCGCTCCAGGCGCGATTGCTCGATATCGGCGCGGGGCTGCTGAAACCCGGCGGCGCGCTGGTCTATATCGTGTGCTCGCTGCTCGACGAGGAAGGGAACGAGCAGATTGCGCGTTTCCTGGGCGGGCACGGCGGCTGGTCCTCCGAACCGGCGGGCCTTTCCGCGGGCGTCGGCCATGGTTCGGGCTGGCGGCTGACGCCCGCGCGCGACGGCACGGACGGCTTTTTTGTCGCCAGGCTGGTGCGCACATGCTAGCCCTGAAACCCACGGCGATGCTGGAGAATATCATGCGTTTCACTTCGGTCACGATCGCAGCCGCGTTGACGCTGGTCACGATCTCGACCGCGCTGCACGGGCAGAAGCGCGACGATCAGATCGACCCGCGCTCGACGACGCTGCTCGCCAAGGGCGAGGCCGCGGCGAAGGCCGGTGATCTCGACGCCGCGGCGGACACGCTCGAGACCGCGCTGGCGGTCGACCCGCGCAACCGCGCCGCCTTCGTCGCGCTGGGCGACGTGACGCGCGAACGCGGCATGCCCGGCAAGGCGATCAAGCTCTATCGTGAGGCGCTCAACCTCGATCCCAACGATCTCGCCGCGCTGCAGGGCGAGGGCGAAGCGCTGGTTGCGCGCGGCGCGGTCGAGCAGGCCAGGGCCGATCTCGCCAAGCTCCGCCGCCTCTGCGCCAAGGCATGCCCCCAGGCCACCAGCCTCGCTGCGGCGATCGCCAAGGGGCCGCCCGCCACTGCGCTGGCAGCGAAGACCGAGAAGGAAGCCCAGGCCGCCACCGCGACGGCCGATTAGAGCAACGTGCGGTAAATCGGCATCATCCATCCCCGTTCGCCCTGAGCTTGTCGAAGGGCTGTTCTTTCTTTCCGTGCAGAGATCAAAGAACGGTGCTTCGACAAGCTCAGCACGAACGGAAGAAGGGGATGATGCCGATTTACGGCTCGCTGCTCTAATCTCGCCCCGACAGCGCGCGCGCGAGCTCGACGAACTCCTCGACCGTGACGGTTTCGGCGCGACGGGTCGGGTCGATGCCGAGGGCGTCGAGCGCGGCGAGCGCGCCGAAAACGCCCTTCAGGCTCTGCCGCAGCATCTTGCGCCGCTGCCCGAACGCGGCGGCGGTGATCCGCTCCAGCACCGCGAACCGCACGTCCGCCGGGGCCTCGGCGGGCGTCACATGGACCACCGCCGACATCACCTTGGGCGGCGGGGTGAACGCCGAGCGATGCACCGGCATCGCGATCCGCGCCCGCGCCCGCCATTGTGCGAGTACCGCCAGCCGACCATAAGCCGCGCTTCCCGGCGTCGCCACGATCCGCTCCGCGACCTCGCGCTGGAACATCAGCGTCAGGCTCCGCCACCACGGCAGCCAATCGGCCGACAGCCACCGTACGAGCAGCGCGGTGCCGACATTGTAGGGCAGGTTGGCGACGATGTGCGGCTTGCCCTCGAACAACGCCGGCGCATCGATCTCCAGCGCGTCGCCCTCGATCACGCGCAGCCGGCCCGGAAAATGCGCCGCCAGTTCATCGAGCGCCGGGATGCAGCGCCGGTCGCGCTCGATCGCGGTCACGCGCGCGTCTGCCGCCAGCAGCGCGCGCGTCAGCCCGCCGGGCCCGGGGCCGACCTCGAACACCTCGGCATCGGCAAGATCGCCCGGAATCGCCGCGATCCGGGCGAGCAGCTGCGAATCGAACAGGAAATTCTGGCCGAGCGCCTTGCTCGCGCTCAGGCCGTGCCGCGCGATGACATCGCGAAGCGGCGGCAGGGCGCTCACGCCTGCGGGCAGGGGATGATGATACGGCGGTGCGCGACCGCGCTTGCGGCAAGCTGGATCGCCGCGATCATCGCGCCGGGCTCGGCGCGATTCTGCCCCGCGATCGCGAAGGCGGTGCCGTGATCGGGCGAGGTGCGCACGATCGGCAGTCCCAGCGTCATGTTGACGCCCTCGTCGAAATGGAGCGTCTTGATCGGGATCAGCGCCTGATCGTGATAGCAGCACATCGCGACGTCGTAGGTCGCACGGGCGCGGGCGTGGAACATGGTGTCGGCGGCGAACGGACCGGTCGCGTCGATGCCCTCCGCACGCAATATCTCGATCGCGGGCGCGATGATCTCGATCTCCTCGCGGCCGAGCGCACCCTGCTCGCCGGCGTGCGGATTGACGCCCGCAAAGGCGAGGCGCGGCGCCTCGATGCCGAAATTGCGGCACAGGCCGCGCGCCGTCGCGCGCGCCTTGGCGACGAGCAGGTCGATTGACAGCACGTCGGGGACCAAGGCGAGCGGGATATGCGTGGTGATCGGCACGACGCGCAACGTCGGCCCGGCAAGCATCATGACCGCGTTTTCGCCGGCAATGCCGAATCGTTCGGCGACGAACTCGGTCTGGCCCGGATGCGTGAAGCCGATCCCGTAGAGCTGCGCCTTGGAGACGGGCCCGGTGACGAGCCCGCCGGCGGCGCCCGTCTGCGCGAGGCCCGTCGCGAGTTCGAGCGAGCGCAGCGCGGTCTGCGCACCGCTGCGATCGGGCTGGCCGGGCTCGACCGGCCGCGATTGCTCGACGGGGAGCACCGGCAGCCCCTGGGCGAACGCGGCCGTGGCCTGCGCGGGATCGACGATCGGCGCCACGGGGCCGTCCCACACCGCCCGCACCGAATGCGGATCGCCCACCGCGAAGAACGGCGCAAGCTGGCGGTGCTCGCGCTGCGCCCAGGCCTTGGCGACGATCTCGGGGCCGATCCCTGCCGGATCGCCCAGGGCAATGGCGAGGGGCTTCATCGACTCCGGCGTGCTGGGTTGGACGGTGTCATCGGTATTCGACGATCGCGTCGCGCCTCAGGTCGCGGAGCATCTGCTGCGCGCGCAGGTTGACGCGCTGCTGCTCGAGCTGACCCTGCACCTGGGACGGATCGGGCAATTGGCCCGACTGGGGATCGTCGCGCCCGCACAGCACGAGCGTGCGCACGCCTTCGCTGGGCGAGCCGAAGGGCGGCGTCGCCTCGCCGATGCTCATCTTGAGCAGGATCTGCTGGAGCTGCGGGGGCAGATCGCGCACGCGGACCTGATCGTTGTCGACCACCTGCGCGCCGATCCGGCCTGCGACCGTGGTGGCGTCGCCGCAGCCCTTGATCTCTTTCGCAGCCTCCGCGAACTGGGCGGCGCGGGCGCTCGCCTGCGCCTGCGTGGTCCCGCTCGGGAACTGGATGGTCAGCTGGCGCAGGCTGAGTCGGGCGTCGCGCGGATCGGCCGTCAACACCTTCCGCTCGTCCGCCAGATACACGATTGAGAAGCCGCCCGAGTTCTGGATCGGGCCGGCAACCTGGCCGATTTCCATCTCCTGCGCAGCCCGCGCAAGCTCGGCCGGAAGGACATCGGCCTGTACCCAGCCGAGGTCGCCGCCGGTCGCTTTGGTCGAGGCGTCGGAGAATTGAGCGAAGTAGCTGAACGGCCGCTCGCCTTTCTTGATCTCGTCCATCAGCGCCTGCGCCTTTGCCGCGGCGGCCTCCATGCCTCCGGCGCCGCTGACGTAGATCTCCTGGAGATGGTATTCGGGCTGACCCTCCTGCGATTTCAACCGATCGAGGATCGCCTGCACCTCTTCCTCGCCCACATTGACGAAGGGCTCGACCTGCTGGCCGAGATACCGCTGCCAGGCGAGTTCGGCCTCGATCTGGAGCTTGAGCGAGCGCTCGGACGAGCCGATCGCGTTCAGATACTCGCGCATCTGGTCGGGCGTCTTCTGGAAGTTGCGGGAAACGCGCGCGAACCCCTGGTTGACCTCGGCCGGGGTGACGTTGATCTCGTTCGCCTTGGCCTCCTGGATTTCCAGCGTCTCGTCGATCAGCTGGCGCAGGATCTGCAGCCGCAACCGCTCGAGATCCTCGGGCGACAGGTCGGGCATCTCGTTCGCCGCCTTGATCAGCGCCACGCGCTGGTCGACGTCGGTGCCGGTGATCACCGCGTCGTTGACGATCGCGGTCGGCTTGCGGACGTTGGGATCGGCATTGCCGAGAATCTGGGCGTCGGCGGGAATGTTCAGGTTGGCGGCCGAATTGGGGGCGTCGTCCGGCTGCTGTCCTGCGGTCTGCGCCACCAGCGCGGTCGCGATCCCCAGGCTCGCGGCGACCCCCATCCAGCGGCCCAACCCCGCCGCCTTCGTCAACGATTTCATCACGATGTTCAAAACCTCATTGGTCGCGGCCGCGCGGGCGCCGGGTGCCTTATCGAAAAGTTGCTGAACCTTGGCTTAGCGGCCCAGGTTCTTCAAGCCCAACGTCAGCAGAAAGGTGTTTCCCCGCCGCGCGTCGCCGGTATCCTCATAGTCGCGGCGCCAGGTGACGCCAAGCTTCAGGCAATCGTCTTCATAGGCGACGCCGAGCCGGTGGCGCACCGGATCGAACCCGTCCGACGCCGACAACGGGTCTTCCTTGCGATCGGTGAGATCGACGATCGCGGAGCCGAACACCGACCAGAATTGCGCCACCTGCACCCGCGCGCCGACGCGCGCTTCCTCGCGGTCGCGCAGATCCTCGAGCTCCTCGGTGATGTTGCGGTTGAGCCGCAGATAGCCGAGCAGCGCGTACGTTTTGCGCGTGCCGATCGTCGCGTCCACCTCGTTGCGGCGCACCGCGAGATTGTCCTTGTCGAGCCGGAAGCGATGCACCAGCGACACGAAATCATGATAGCGGACCTCGGTGCGGCCGACATAATCGGAGAAGCGATCGGTCAACCCGGTGCCGTCGGGGAACAGGCTGGGCCGCGACGTCAGGCGATAGCTCTGCCCCACCGTGCTGTTGATCGAAATCCCCGGCAGGTCGAGCGCGTAATCGAACCCGTAGGTGAAGCGCGTCGAATCCTCGAACCGGTCGTATCCGGGGAAACGGTTGAGCGCGAACAGATTCGAATCCTCGAGATCGACCGCACGCGCATCCTCGTTGGGCAGGTCGAGATTGGCGATGTGCGGCGAGGCGACGACCTGGACGCGCGGCGTCAATCGCTGCGTGCCGCCTAAAAAGCTGCCGACCAGCGGCCATTTGACGTCGATCGCGAGCGCGCCGATCGCGCGCGTGTTGAATCCCGGCTCGCCGCGATAGCTGGCGACCGTCGTCTCCAGCGTGTCGTGCGTGTTGTAAAGATCGCCGCGCGCATAAGCGGTGAAGGTCACTTCCTGCCCCCAGCGCGTCAGCTTGCGCAGATCCCAGCGCGCGCTGGCGAAGGCGCGCTGCGTGTCCTGGCCCTCGGTGCGGGTGAGCGCGAGCGAGTTCGCCTGGAACATCACCGTGCCGCCCAGCAGCCCCTCGTGGATGCGCCGGCGATAATCGATCTCGGGCAGCGCGATCGGCTGCATCCCCTGCTCGTCGTCGACCCGCAGCGTCTGCACCGCCCAGCCGGCGATCGAGAAATAGCTGTCGCGGTCGATCCGTTCGAGCTGGATCGTGTTGCGCAGCCGATCGTCGCGCGAAATGTCGTAGCGGCGCAGGAAGGTGTCGTCGGTGGTCAGCCGAAGCGACCCGCTGACGCTCCAGTTGGGATCGAGCTGATAGCGACCGCTGGCGTCGAGATAGCCGCGGAAGTCGCGTTCGCTGTTCGGCACGTCGCTGCCGACATAATCGTCGCTGCGCCGCCCGAACGTGCCGTAGCCGGTGACGCGGAACGCCCCGAGCGTGTTGAGCTCGCGATATTCCGCCTGAAGCATCGGCAGCGCGTCCGAAAACACATGCGGCGTGACCGTCACCGCGCGATTGGGCGCGAGCTGGAAATTGTAGGGCACCGCGATCTCGACGCCGTTGGTCCGGTCGTAACGGATGTCGGGCGCCAGGAAGCCGCTGTCCGCATCCTCGCCGATCGGGTGCGAGAAGGAGGGAAGGGGGATGCCGATCCCGAAAAAGTCGAGCCGTGCGCCTTTGTAATAAACGCGGTGCCGGTCCGGCCGATAGGTGACGCGCACCGCGCTGATCTTCCACGTCGGCTCCTTGGGGCAGCCCGACGAGGTGGTCACCGAGCACGGCGTATAGGCCGCATCCTCGAGCGTCGCGACGCCGTTCGCGTCGCGCGAGCCGCGGCGGGCGGCGAGGCGCCCACCCTCGCTGAGCACGATCAGCATGTTCTCGACCACACCGTCGCGCAGCGAATCGGTGAGCTCGATGCGATCACCATAAGCGACGTCGCCCTCGGGGTTGGTCACCGCGATGTTGCCGCTCGCGACGACCTGGCCCGTCTTGCGGTTCCACACGACCTTGTCGGCGCGCAGCCGATCGTCGCGACGAACCATGCGCACGTCACCGCTCGCAGTGACGATATCGGCGTCCATATCGTATTCGAGCGACCCGGCGGAGAACTGGATCTGGTTCGAATCCTCGGGCAGCGGCTGCTCGGCAGGCGGCGGGGGCGCCTGGGGTTCGCGCTGCAGATCCTGTGCGTACGCTACACCGCCGATCAGCGATCCCGCCGCCAATGCGCAAGTGGCCAACAAGGCGTGCCGGGTCAAAATAAACTCTTCCCCCAACGGGCCACATGCGGTCGCGAAAGCGTCGCCCTATCGCATTGCTTCGGGCGGATCGCAATCGCGCCGCGGCGCTTTGCCACGCCACCGCCGGTCGATTAGGACGGACGCACGACTCGCCCATGTGAACACTTTCCCCGAGGATTCGATGCAGATTCAGTTTTCCGCGACCCGTGCCGACGCCGATCTTCTGGCGCTTCCCGTCGAAAAGGACGGCCTGGCGCGGATCGCGTTCGGCGATCTGGACGCGGCGGCGCAGCGCGTGTTGCTCGCCGCCGCCAGGGCAGGGCGTTTCGAGGGCGAGGCCGGCGCGATCGTCGAGGCGGTGGTCGCTACGGGCGACACCGTCCGCCGCGTGGCCTTGCTCGGTATCGGCAGCGGAGAGGGCGATTACGAGCGCGCGGGCGGCGCATTGACGGCGCGCTATCTGACGTCGGGCACGACCTCGATCGCGGTCGATTTCGGCGCGCTGCCCGGCGCTCCGGCAGCCCGCGGGGTCGCCCGTTTCGCGGCCGGCGCCGCGCAACGCGGCTGGCGCTACGACGTCTATCGCACCAGGCTTGCCGACAAGGCCAAGCCGACGCTCGCGACCGTCACGATCGCCGGCGCGCCCGCGGGCACCGACACCGAATGGGCGCCGCGCGACGCGCTGACCCAGGGTTTGTCGCTCACCCGCGAGCTCGTCACCGAGCCCGCCAACGTCATCTATCCCGAAAGCTTCGTCGAGCGCGTCACCAAATCGGTCGAAGGGCTGGGGCTCGACATCACCGTGCTCGGCGAGGACGAGATGCGCGAGCTCGGCATGGGCGCGCTGCTCGGCGTCAACCAGGGCTCGCGCCGCGCGCCGCGGCTGCTCGCGCTCAAATGGAGCGGGGCGGGTGAGGGCGATCCCGATCTCGCGCTGGTCGGCAAGGGCGTGACCTTCGACACCGGCGGCATCTCGATAAAGCCCGCCGGCGGCATGGAAGACATGAAGTGGGACATGGGCGGCGCGGGCGCGGTCGTCGGCGCGATGAAGGCGCTCGCGCTGCGCAAGGCGAAGGCCAACGTCATCGGCGTGTGCGGTCTGGTCGAGAACATGCCCGATGGCAACGCGCAGCGCCCCGGCGACGTCGTGACCTCGATGTCGGGTCAGACGATCGAGGTGATCAACACCGATGCCGAAGGCCGGCTGGTGCTCTGCGACGCGCTCTGCTGGGTACAGCGCACGCATCGGCCCAGGACGATCGTCGATCTCGCGACGCTGACCGGCGCAATGATCATCGCGCTCGGCAACGAGCATGGCGGGCTGTTCGCGAACGACGACGGCCTTGCGGACCAACTGCTCGCGGCCGGGCTCGCTTCGGGCGACAAATTGTGGCGCTTCCCGCTGGCGGATGCCTATGACAAGCTGCTCGACAGCCAGATCGCCGACATGAAGAATGTCGGCCCGCGCGGTGCCGGCTCGATCACCGCGGCGCAATTCCTCAAGCGCTTCATCGACGACGGCGTGCGCTGGGCGCACCTCGACATCGCCGGCATGGTCTGGGCCGACAAGCCCGGCGCCACCTACGACAAGGGCGCGACCGGCTTCGGCGTCCGCGTGCTCGACCGCTTCGTGGCGGACAATTTTGAACGGTGAGAAGAATGAAACCGTCACCCCGGACTAGTTCCGGGGTCCACCGCGCCGCGCACCAATCGGCCTCGACTCTTGTTGAACGGTGGATGCCGGAACAAGTCCGGCATGACGGGTTTGGCTGATGCAGGTCGATTTCTACCATCTCACCACCTCGCCCCTGGAACGCGTGCTCCCGATCCTCGCCGAGCGCGTGATCGGCGGGGGCGGGCGGCTGCTGATCGTCTCCGCCGAAGATCGGCTCGCGCCGCTCGATCGCCTGCTGTGGACCTACAAGGCGGAAAGCTTCCTGCCGCACGCCTGCGCGGGCGGCGACGCCGATGCGGACCAGCCGATCCTGCTCGCGACCGCCGTCGAATCCGCGAACGGCGCCCGCAACGTGCTGTTCGCCGACGGGGTGTGGCGCGACGAAGCGCTCGGGTTCGATCGCGCCTTCCACTTGTTCGACGAGGATCGCATCCGCGAGGCGCGGCTCACCTGGAAATCGCTCGCCGACCGCGAGGGCGCCGACCGCCGTTACTGGAAGCAGGACGAAAGCGGGCGGTGGGAACAGGCGGCGTGAGCCGGGTTGCATCGCAGCGCGACCGCGACTAGGGCGGCGCCACTTTTCGAACAATCAGCAGGAGCACGCGACCGCCATGGCCGCCAATCGTACCTTTTCGATCATCAAGCCCGATGCCACGCGCCGCAACCTGACGGGCGCCGTCACCAAGGCGCTCGAAGATGCCGGCCTGCGTGTCGTCGCCTCGAAGCGCATCAAGATGACGCGCGATCAGGCCGAGGGCTTCTACGCCGTCCACAAGGAACGGCCTTTCTTCAACGATCTGGTCACCTTCATGATCTCGGGCCCGGTCGTGGTGCAGGTGCTCGAGGGCGACGACGCCGTGCGCCGCAACCGCGAGGTGATGGGCGCGACCAACCCCGCCGACGCGGCGCCGGGCACGATCCGCAAGGACTTCGCCGAATCGATCGAGGCCAATTCGGTCCACGGTTCCGATTCGGACGAGAATGCCGCGATCGAGATCGCCTATTTCTTCCAGCCCGACGAGATCGTCGGCTGACATGGCCTGGCGAGTGCGAGCGGCGGTGCGCGACGACGCGGCCGCGCTCGCGCTCGTCGCCTCGGCGACCTTTCTCGACACCTTTGCCGGCGTGTTCGACGGCGCCGACATCGTCGCGCATTGCGCGGCGAACAGCACGCCTGCCAAATTCGCCGACTGGATCGACGACCCCGAAAGCGCGGTGGCGCTGGTCGAGGCGATCCCCGGCGCCGCGCCGCTCGGCTATATGCTGCTGACCACGCCCGACCTGCCGATCGAGACCGGGCCCGACGATATCGAGCTCAAGCGCATCTACACGCTGTCGCGCTGGCACGGCGCGGGGATGGGCGCGGCACTGATGAACCAGGCGCGCGACGATGCCGGCAAGATGGGCAAGCGCCGCATCTTGCTCGGCGTCTATGGCGAAAATGCGCAGGCGCGCGCCTTCTACGAGCGTCAGGGGTTCGTGCTGGCGGGCGAGCGGCGCTTCCTCGTCGGCAATACCTGGCACGACGACGTCATCTACGCCCGCCCGGTATGATCAACTCGCAGGCTTTTCCCTGGCCCACAGCGCATTGAGCCGCGCCGGCGAATCGGTGCGCTCGCGCAGCACCAGCCCTTTGAGGCGCAGCGTGCGGCCGCGCAGCACGCGGCCTTCGGTGCGCCAGACGATATCGTAGATCGCGGCGTCGGTGCGGTGCTGGTCGCCCGCCCAATAATCACTGGTGATCAGCACGGGCAGGCGGCCTTCGACCTCATCGCCGCCGCCGTCGGTGAGCGCGAGCAATTTGTCCGCGAACCAGCTCGATTCGATCCGTGTGTCCACCACGGTATTGCGGACCGGCAGGTCGAGCGCGGCGGGGAAGGTGAAGTCCATGCTCTGGATGCGATGCCCCGGATCCTCGAGCGCGAGCGCGGTGCCGTCGTTCGTCCGCGTCGCGATCAGCGAGACGATCGTCGCGGCGTGCGCCTGCTCGGCCTGCTCGGCCTGACGCGCGGCCTCGTCGTCGCGGCGCTCGGACCAGTTGTTCCACAGCGTCAGCCCGGCGATGATGACACCGGCGATGGCAAGAATTTCGGCAAGCGTGATCCAGCGGCGGCGCGTCGCGGCGGCCTCGGCCCTGGCGACCGCGCGCTCGGCCGCGGCGTCGATCTTCGTCGGCTGGGGCGGAGAAGGGGGCGGTTCGCTCATCGCCCGCCCGCCTCGAGCAGCCGTGCGGGCGCCGCGAGTTCCCAGCTCCGCGCGATGCGGTCCTCGACATGGGCCCAGTCGGTGTCCGCCCGCGCGAGGTTGATGCCGAGCCAGCTCGGCAGATAGGCGGGCTTGCTGTATGTCTCGGGCGCGACCTCGAGCAGCATCGCCTGTTCGTCGGGGCTGCCGATGCGCACGCAGACGACGGTACGGCCGTCGCCGTGATGATTGTCGCGGAACTGCGCGAACTGCTTGTTCGCGACGAAGAAGGTGGGCTGGCCGTGCGAGGCGCGCTCGCTGGTCTCGGGAAGCGCCAGGCAGGCGGCGCGGACGCGGGAGAGGGGGGTGTCGTCGGTCATCGCATCACGAAGTCTGCCAGAACGCGCGGATAAAGGCGATGCTCCTCGGCAAGCACGCGCGCGGCGAGCGTTTCGGCGGTATCGCCGGGCAGCACGGGCACCTCGGCCTGGCCCAGCACCTCGCCGGCGTCGAGTTCTTCGGTGACGACGTGGATCGAGCATCCCGCCACCGCGTCGCCCGCCTCGATCGCGCGGGCATGCGTGTCGAGC
Organism: Sphingomonas sp.; assembly: GCA_035538935.1. Classification (GTDB taxonomy): domain Bacteria; phylum Pseudomonadota; class Alphaproteobacteria; order Sphingomonadales; family Sphingomonadaceae; genus Sphingomonas. The sequence continues at coordinate 297,978 of DATLJH010000009.1, read as the reverse complement.
CCCTTGTATTTGGGCAGCAGCGACGGATGGATGTTGACGATTCGCCCGCGCCAGCGCGCGACGAAATCGTCCGACAGCAACCGCATGTAGCCCGCCAGCGCGATCACCTCGACGCCCGCGGCGCGCAGCGCGGCATCGACCGCCGCCTCATACGCCGCCTTGCCGATCCCCTTGGGCGACAGGGCGAAGGTCTCGATACCGCGCTCGCGCGCCCAGCCGAGCCCCGCCGCATCGGGCTTGTCGCTGGCGACGAGGACGATCTCGTAGGGGCAGTCGGGCGCCCCGGCCGCCTCACTCAACGCCACCATGTTCGACCCCCGCCCAGAAATGAGCACGGCGACCTTCTTCTTCACTTCGGGTCGCCCCAGCGAAGGCTGGGGCCTATCTCTGCTGGAGATGCCACCCGATGGAGACATGGATCCCAGCCTTCGCTGGGATGACGATGGTCAGCGCGGCGGCCGGAACCCTCAGGCATCGTGCGTCGCTGTCCAGCCGTCCTTGGCGCCCCACGCGCCTGCGGCTCCTTCGACCGTGCAGCCGCGCTTTCCCTTCTCGATCACACCGATGCGGTGGACTGTCTCGTTCGCCTTGGCGAGCATGCCGGCGACGGCATCGGCTTCCCCTTCCGCGACGATCACCGCCATGCCGATCCCGCAATTGAAGGTGCGCGCCATCTCCTCGGGCTCGATGCTGCCCTGCTGCTGGAGGAACGCCATCAGCGGCGGTTGCGGCCAGGCGTCGGCGTCGATCCGGGCGTGCGCGCCGTCGGGCAGCACGCGCGGAATGTTCTCGAGCAGCCCGCCGCCGGTGATGTGCGCCAGCCCCTTGATCCGCCCTTCGGCGATCGCGGGCAGCAGCGGCTTCACGTAGATTCGCGTCGGCGTCATCAGCGCCTCGATCAGCGACACATCGCGATCGAAGGGGGCAGGGGCGGCCATGTCCCAGCCCTTGTCGGCGGCGAGGCGGCGCACCAGCGAGAAGCCGTTCGAATGCACTCCTGACGAGGCGAGGCCGAGCACCACGTCGCCGGGCGCGATTGCCGCGCCGGTGAGCACGCGATCACGCTCGACCGCACCGACGCAGAAGCCGGCGAGATCGTAATCGCCCACGGCATACATGCCCGGCATCTCGGCAGTCTCGCCCCCGATCAGCGCGCAGCCCGCCTGGCGGCAGCCGTCAGCGATCGAGGCGACGACACGTTCCGCAACCGCTGCATCGAGTTTTCCGCTCGCATAGTAATCGAGGAAGAACAGCGGCTCCGCGCCCTGGACGATCAGGTCGTTGGCGCACATCGCGACGAGATCGATCCCGACCCCATCGTGCCGGTCATGCTCGATCGCGAGCTTGAGCTTGGTACCCACCCCGTCGTTCGCGGCGACCAGCAGCGGATCGGTGAATCCCGCCGCCTTGAGATCGAAAAACCCGCCGAACCCGCCCAGATCGGCGTCGGCGCCGGGCCGGCGCGTGGCGCGTGCAAGCGGCGCGATCGCCTTCACCAGCGCGTTCCCCGCCGCGATCGAGACGCCGGCATCGGCGTAGCTATAGGGGCTCTGGCCCTGTGGCTTGTCAGTCATGAGCTCGCGCCTAGGATGTTTTCCGTTAGACTGCACCGGCCCGCTGCCCCACCCGGCCACCCATGAGATACTACCGCTGGGTGGCCGGGTGGGGCAGCGGGCCGGTGCCGTTTCGCATATGCGAAAAAGCGCTCTAGCCACATCGCGCTTGGATTTCCACGCCTGCTTCGCCAAAAGGGCGCGTCATGCGTCGGTTTACCCTTTTCCGTCCGCTCGTCCTGTTGCCCGCCGTCGTGGCGCTGGGCATTGCGGGCGCCGTCACAGCGCAGATCGCGGGCGATCGCGGCGTCGCGCCCATCGACAGCTCGGGCGATTTCGAGGTCACGGACGTCCATGTCGACGTCAGCGCGAAGAATGCCGAGGACGCGCGCAAGGGCGGCTGGCGGCTCGCGCAGCGCAAGGCGTGGCAGATGCTGTCGCAGCGGATGACGGGCCATGCCGGATCGCTCTCCGATTCGACGCTCAACGGGCTCGTCTCCGGAATCGTCGTCGAGAACGAACAGATCGGCCCCGGCCGCTACATCGCGACATTGGGCGTGCTGTTCGACCGCGGGCGTGCCGGCTCGCTGCTCGGAGTGGGCGGGCACACCTTCCGCTCGCCGCCGATGCTGGTGATCCCCGTCCAGTGGAGCGGCGGCGCCGCGCAGAGCCTCGAACAGCGCACCGACTGGCAGGAGGCATGGGCGCGCTTCCGCACCGGCAACAGCAACATCGACTACGTTCGGCCGACCGGCACCGGATCGGACCCGCTGCTGCTCAACCTCGGCCAGACCGGTCGACGCGACCGCGGCTGGTGCCGCATGGTGCTCGATCAGTTCGGCGCGTCGGACGTGCTGATTCCGGTCGCGCATCTCTATCATCAATACCCGGGCGGTCCGGTGATCGGCGTGTTCGAGGCGCGATTCGGGCCCGACAACCGGCGAATCGCCCGCTTCACGCTGCGCGTCGAGAATGCCGACGGCGTGCCCGCCCTGATGGACGCGGGCGTGCAGCGGATCGACCAAGCCTATCAAAACGCGCTGCGCGGCGGCATCCTGCGCGTCGATCCCAGCCTCGCCTACATTCCGCCGCCCGAAGAGGAGCAGGCGCCCGACGAAGGGTTGGGCGAGGACATCATCGAGATGGCGCCGGCGCCGGTGGCGGGCGCGTCGTTCAACGTCCAGTTCGATTCGCCGAGCGCCGCTGCGATCAGCGCGACCGAAGCGGCGATGCGCGCGGTCCCCGGCGTGGGTTCGGCGGCCACGACGAGCCTCGCGCTCGGCGGCGTCTCGGTGATGCAGGTGACCTTTGCGGGGGATGTCAACAGCCTGCGCGCCGCACTCGAAGCGCGCGGCTGGCAAGTCGCCGTGGGCGGGACGACGTTGCGCATCCGGCGACCCGCAGCACCGGCCGCACCACCGCCTCAACCGGCCGCCGGGGGCGCCACGGAGGGATGAGCCAGATCGCGCTGCCCTTCGAATGGCCGGCGGACCCGCGCGACGACGAATTCCTGGTCAGCAGCTCGAACGCGGCCGCGGTCCATACGCTCGAACATTGGGGCGCCTGGCCGGTAATGGCGGCGATCCTCGTCGGCCCGCGCAAATCCGGGCGCAGCCTGCTCGCGCGCATCTTCGCCGCCAAGAGCCACGGCACCATCATCGACGACGCCGATCGCGTGCCCGAAACCGAGCTGTTCCACGCCTGGAACCGCGCGCAGGCGGAGCGCCACCCGCTGCTGATGGTCGCGGAGCAGGCGCCGCCCGAATGGAAGGTGAAGCTTCCCGATCTCCGCTCACGGCTGGCGGCGAGCGCGGTTGCGCGGCTCGACCCGCCCGACGACGTGCTGATGCGGGCGCTGTTCGAGCGCCAGTTCATCAAGCGTGGGCTCGATGCGCGGCCCGATTTGATCGACTGGCTGCTTGCCCGGATCGAGCGTAGTCACATTGCTGTCATGCGCACCGTCGATGTGCTCGACCAGCATGTGCTCGAACGCCGCAAGCGCTTGTCGATCCCGCTGGCGCGGTCCACCTTGCGCGAGGCCGGGCTGGTGAACGATCACGGCGCCGACACGACGGAGACCCGATGACCCGCCCCGCGCACCTCGCCCGGTTCCACGATGACGATGACGATCCGTTCACCGGAGAGGCGGGGGGCGATCGCTTTTTCAACCGGGAATTGTCTTGGCTGGCGTTCAATCGGCGCGTGCTCGAGGAGGCGCGCAATCGGGCGCATCCGCTGCTCGAACGGTTGCGCTTCCTGTCGATCTCGGGATCGAACCTCGACGAATTCTTCATGGTCCGCGTCGCCGGTCTCAAGGGGCAGCAGCTCCAGGATGTGGAGCGCCGCTCAGCCGACGGGCGCACGCCGGGGCAGCAGCTTTCGGAGATCACCGACGCGACCGCCACGCTGATGGCCGATATCCAGACAGTGTGGCAGGAAATCCGCGCCGAACTGGCGAACGAGGGGATCGAAGTCCTCGATTTCGACGATATCCCCGCCGAATATGCCGATTGGCTCGAAGGGCATTTCCGCGATCAGGTCTTCCCGATCGTCACGCCGCAGGCGCTCGATCCGGCGCATCCGTTCCCCTTCATTCCCAATCGCGGCTCGGGGGTGATGTTCGATCTCGTGCGCCTCTCGGACGGGGAGCCGGTGCGCGAGCTGGTGATGCTGCCGGGCACCGCGCCGCGTTTCCTGCGGCTTCCCGGCGAGGCGGCGCGCTATGTCGCGATGGAGACGCTGCTCGCGCGCTTTTCGGGCCTGATCTTCCCCGGCTATCGCGTCAAGGCGGCGGCCGCCTTCCGCGTGCTGCGCGACAGCGATATCGAGATCGAGGAAGAGGCCGAAGACCTCGTCCGCTATTTCGCCAACGCCATCAAGCGCCGCCGGCGGGGCAGGGTGATCCGGCTCGATCTCGAAGCCGGCATGTCGGAGGAATTGAAGGCGCTGCTGCGCGACGAACTCGGCGGGGCCGAGGCGGTCATCACTGAAACGGGCGACTTTCTCGGCATCAGCGATCTCGACATCCTCGTCGAGGAAGATCGCCCCGATCTCAAGTTCCCGCCCTTCGCGCCGCGTTTCCCCGAGCGAATTCGTGAATATGGCGGCGATTGCTTCGCCGCGATTCGCGCCAAGGACATCGTCGTCCACCACCCCTATGAGACGTTCGACGTCGTGCTTGCCTTCCTGAAACAGGCGGCGGCCGATCCCGACGTGGTGGCGATCAAGCAGACGCTTTATCGCGCGGGCAAGCAGCCGGCGGTGATCAACGCGCTGATCGCCGCAGCCGAGGCGGGAAAGTCGGTGACGGCGGTGGTCGAGCTCAAGGCCCGCTTCGACGAGGAGCAGAACCTGCTCTGGGCCTCGGCGCTCGAACGCGCAGGCGTGCAGGTCGTCTACGGCTTCATCGACTGGAAGACGCACGCCAAGATCTCGATGGTCGTCCGCCGCGAGGGCCAGGGCTATCGCACCTACTGCCATTTCGGCACGGGCAATTATCATCCTGTCACCGCACGCATCTACACCGATCTGAGCTTCTTCACGGCAGACCCGCGGATCGGCAGCGATGCGGCGCACGTGTTCAACTACGTCACCGGCTATGTCGAGCCCGAGCATCTCCAGCTCATCAGCATGTCGCCCCGCGATCTCAGGGCACGGCTGATGGCGCTGATCGACACCGAGATTGCGAACGCGCGCGCGGGCATGCCGGCGGCGCTCTGGGCCAAGATGAATGCGCTGGTCGATCCCGCGATCATCGAGAAGCTCTACGAGGCATCGGATGCGGGGGTGGAGATCGACCTCGTCGTGCGCGGCATCTGCTGCCTGCGCCCCGGTGCTCCGGGCATGTCGGAGCATATCCGCGTGAAATCGGTCGTCGGCCGCTTTCTGGAGCACAGCCGCATCTGGGCGTTCGGCAACGGCAAGGCACTGCCGAACGACGGCGCGAAGCTGTTCATTTCCTCGGCCGACTGGATGCCGCGCAATTTCGACCGCCGTGTTGAATATATGCTGCCGATCGAGAATCCGACCGTCCACGACCAGATCCTCGACCAGGTGATGGTCGCCAACCTGCTCGACACCGAACAGAGCTGGGAATTGCAGCCGGACGGAAGCTATATCCGCGACGAGCCCGGCGACCGGCCGTTCAACCTGCACCGCTATTTCATGACCAACCCGTCGCTCTCGGGCCGCGGTGCGGCGCTGGAGACGAGCGAATCGGTGCCCAAGCTCTCGCTGAGGCGGCGACGGTGATGAAGAGCATTCCTATGATTTCCGTCCGTCATGCTGACGAAAGTCAGCATCCATTCGCGCCTCGTTTGATCATCGACGGGAGCGCCAATGGATGCTGAAACGAGTTCAGCATGACGAGAAAAAGAGTAGCGTGGCCGTGAGTTCACCGCGCGTCGCGATCATCGACGTCGGATCGAACTCGATCCGTCTCGTCGTCTATCAGGGACCGCCGCGACTGCCCGCAGTGCTGTTCAACGAGAAGGTGATGGCGGGGCTGGGCCGCGATCTCGCCAGCACGGGCATGATCGACGCCGATGCCATGGCGCGCGCCCGCACCGCGCTCGCGCGGTTCGTCGCGGTCGCACGTGCAATGGACGTGTCGCGGCTCACCACCGTGGCGACCGCGGCGGTGCGCGATGCAGCGAACGGCCATGAGCTGATCACCTATGCCGAAAGCCTCGGGCTCGAGGTGGCATTGCTCTCGGGCGAGGAGGAAGCGCTGATATCGGGCAAGGGCGTGCTCTCGGGCATCCCCGATGCCGACGGCATCGTCGGCGATCTCGGCGGCGGCAGCCTCGAACTCGTGCGCGCTTCGGGCGGGGCGCTGCGCGACCGCGCCTCGTTTCCGCTCGGGGTCTTGCGCATCCCGGCGATCCGCGAGCGGGGTCGCGATGCGCTCGACCGTCATGTCGGCAAGATGCTGAAAAAGGCCGGCTGGGCCGAGGCCGGGCACGGGAAACCGCTCTATCTGGTCGGCGGATCGTGGCGTGCGCTGGCGCGGCTCGACATGCACCTGGCGCGATATCCGCTGCCCATCCTCCACCAATATCCCATGCCGGCGGCGACGGTGGTGCGGTTAGAGCGCGACATCGTGGAACTCGACAAGGCCGAACTGCGCAAGGTGCCCGAATTGTCGAACGCGCGCATCGCGACGCTGGGCGATGGCGCGGCGATGCTGTCCGCGCTGTTGCGGTGTCTCGGCAGCGACACGACGATCGTTTCCTCCTTCGGGCTGCGCGAAGGCCTGCTCTACGATCAGCTCGAATCGGACGCACGCGCCGAAGACCCGTTGATCGTCGCGGCGCGCGAGGAGGGGCGGCGGCTCGGCCGCTTCGCCGAGCATGGCGACCTGCTCGACCGGTGGATCGCGCCGCTATTCGCCGATGAAACGCCCGAGCTCGCGCGACTGCGGCACGCCGCTTGCCTGCTCGCCGACGTGGGCTGGCACGCCAATCCCGAGTTTCGCGCCGAACGCGGGCTCGATGCCGCGCTTCACGGCAATTGGGTGGCGATCGATGCCCGAGGGCGCGCGCTGATGGCGCAGGCCCTGTTCACCAGCTTAGGCGGGGGCACGTCGTCGCCTTCGCCGCTGCCCGAGCTCGCTGCCACGGCCGATCTCGACATGGCGATCCGCTGGGGGTTGGCGATCCGTCTCGGCCAGCGGCTGAGCGGTGGTGTCGCCGCACCGTTGAAACAATCGCGCCTCGCGCTGACCGAGAGCGCCGTCACGCTCGACCTGCCTAGAGCGGCCGAAGCCTTTTACGGCGAAACCGTCGAGCGCCGCCACAAGGCGCTGGCGAGCCGGTTCGGCAAACAGGCGGTGTTCGCCGCCGGCTGAGCGCGATCAGCCGCAGGTGAATTTCGACGTGGCGTTCTTATCGTCGAGATAGATATTCAGCCGGTCCAGCCGGTAATCCATCGTCACCGCGGTTCCGGGCTGAATCCAGCGCAGCGTCCGCGAGTGCGAACGTTCGAGCGCGGTTGCACCCAGTTCGGCGCTGGCGGGCTGGCCGACCAGATCGATCAGGCTGTCCGCGTCGCACTTGAGGCCGACATCACCGCCGGGTGCGGGCGGCTCCTCGGCGGGCGGCGAGGTTTGCGCGCAGGCAGCGAGCGCCACCGCGCCGAGCAGGATCGTCTTGGTCATGCGGCATCCTCCGTTCGGCTCATCCTGAGCTTGCCGTTCTGGACGGCAAAGGCAAGCTGCCCTTCGACGAGCGCCAGCGCGTCGCGGCCGAATTGCTCATACCGCCAGCCGTCGAGGATCGGCAGGCCGTCGCGCTTGCCCGCCGCCAGCGCCTCGAGATCGTCCGAACGCGCGAGCAGTTTGGGCGCGACGTCGATCTCGCGTGAGCGGATCTTGAGCAGCAGCTTCAACAGGTCCGCGACCAATGCGCCCTCCTTGCCCAGCCCGGGCTTGCGATCGTCGCGCGCCGGCATCTCGTCGGCGGGCAGCGGCTTGGCGTCGGCCAGGGCATCCATCAGCCGTCCGCCGATGTCGTTCGACGCCCAGGCGGCCGAAAGCCCGCGCACCCGCGCCAGATCGGCCTGCTTCTTCGGCGGCGACAGCGCAAGATCAGCGAGCGTCTCGTCCTTCATGATGCGCCCGCGCGGCAGATCCTTGCGCTGCGCCTCGAGTTCGCGCCAGCGCGCCAGCGCCTTGAGCCGGCCCAACGCCTCCGGCTTGCGCCCCGAAATGCGCACGCGCTTCCACGATTCGTCGGGATCGTTGATATAGTTGGCAGTATCCGCCAACCGCTCCATCTCCTGGTCGAGCCAGGCACCTCGCCCCGTTTTCTTGAGCTTCGCCAGCATCTTGGGGAATATCTTGGAGAGATGCGTCACGTCGGCGATCGCATAGTCGATCTGGCGCTTGTCGAGCGGCCGGCGGCTCCAGTCGGTGAAGCGCGCGCCCTTGTCGATCTGGATGCCGAGCCAGCTGTCGACGAGGTTCGAATAGCCGATCTGCTCGCCTTGCCCCAGCGCCATCGCCGCGATCTGCGTGTCGAACAGCGGGTGCGGCGTGGTGCCGGTGAGGTTGGCGACGATCTCGATATCCTGCCCGCCCGCATGGAAGACCTTCAGCACCTCGTCGTTCTTGGTCAGCAAGTCGAGCAGCGGCGTCAGGTCCATGCCCGGCGCCAGCGGATCGATCGCCGCGGCCTCGTTCTCGTCGGCGATCTGGATCAGGCAGAGTTCAGGCCAGTAGCTGTTCTCGCGCATGAATTCGGTATCGACCGCGATGAACGGCGCATTCGAAAGGCGGGTGCAGAGATTGGCGAGGGCGGCCGAGTCCTCGATCAGGTCATGGATGTGCATCGCAGCCCCATAGCGAGGGCGGGGCGGGTTGACAAAGAGCCTGTTGCAAGGGAAGCGCGGCGTCACATTCCAACCGTCATTCCAGCGAAAGCTGGGATCTCCCGCCTCCAGCGCTCCGTCTGCGGCCTGAGATCCCCGCGTTCGCTGGGATGACGTAATCAGAGATTCCGTCATGCACGCCTATCGCACCCACACTTGCGGCCAGCTTCGCGCCGAGAATGCCGGCGAGACCGTCCGCGTCTCGGGCTGGGTCCATCGCAAGCGCGATCATGGCGATCTCGTCTTCATCGACCTGCGCGACCATTACGGCATGGTGCAGATCGTCACCGAGGTCGACGGGCCGGTTTTCTCGGTCATCGAGGGCCTGCGCGCCGAGAGCGTGGTGACGATCACCGGCAAGGTCGAGCCGCGTGCGAAGGAAGCGATCAACCCCAACCTGCCGACCGGCGAGATCGAAATCCGCGCGGAAGAAGCTACCGTGCTGTCCGCCGCTGCCGAGCTGCCGCTGCCGGTGGCGGGCGAGCAAGAATACCCCGAGGATGTGCGGCTGCGCTATCGCTTCCTCGACCTGCGCCGCGAGACGCTGCACGCCAATATCGTCAAGCGCACGAAGATCATCTCGGACATGCGCCGCCGCATGGAAGGCGCGGGCTTCACCGAATATTCGACCCCGATCCTCACCGCGTCGAGCCCCGAGGGCGCGCGCGACTTTCTGGTGCCGAGCCGCATCCACGCCGGCAAATTCTACGCGCTGCCGCAGGCGCCGCAGCAGTACAAGCAGTTGCTGATGGTCGCGGGGTTCGACCGCTATTTCCAGATCGCGCCGTGCTTCCGCGACGAAGACCCGCGCGCCGACCGCCTGCCGGGCGAGTTCTACCAACTCGATCTCGAGATGAGCTTCGTCACGCAGGAAGACGTGTGGAACACGATGGAGCCGGTGATCGCAGGGGTGTTCGAGGCGTTCGCGGAAGGCCGGCATGTGACCCCCGCGGGCAGCTTTCCGCGCATCCCCTATAGCGAGGCGATGCTGAAATACGGGTCGGACAAGCCCGATCTGCGCAACCCGATCATGATCACCGACGTCACCGATCATTTCCACGGCTCGGGCTTCGGCATCTTCGCCAACATCGTCGCGGGCGGCGGCGTGATCCGCGCGATTCCGGCGCCGGGCGCGGGTGCGGGAAGCCGCAAGTTCTTCGATGACATGAACAACTGGGCGCGCTCGGAAGGCTATTCGGGGCTCGGCTATATCAACATCAAGGACGGGGAGCCCGGCGGGCCGATCGCCAAGAACCACGGTCCGGAAGCGACCGCAAAGCTGATCGCGGCGCTTGGGCTGGGGCCGAACGACGGCGTGTTCTTCGCCGCGGGCAAGGAAGCGCAGGCGGCGAAGCTCGCGGGGCTGGCGCGTGTGCGCACCGGCGAGCAGCTCGACCTGATCGACAAGTATCGCTTCGAGCTATGCTGGATCGTCGATTTCCCGTTCTACGAATATGACGAGGACGAGAAGAAGATCGATTTCGCGCACAACCCCTTCTCGATGCCGCAGGGTGGGCTGGACGCACTCAACGGCGACGACCCACTGTCGATCAAGGCGTTCCAGTACGACATGGTCTGCAACGGCTACGAGATCGCTTCGGGCTCGATCCGCAACGAATCGCCCGAGACGATGGTCAAGGCGTTCGAGCTGGTGGGCCTCAGCAAGACTGACGTCGAGGAGCGCTTCGGCGGCCTCTACCGCGCGTTCCAGTACGGCGCGCCGCCGCATGGAGGCATGGCCGCCGGCGTCGATCGCATCGTGATGTTGCTGTGCGACGCGGTGAATCTGCGCGAGATCACCCTGTTCCCGATGAACCAGCGCGCCGAGGATCTGCTGATGGGCGCACCGTCGCCGGCGAGCATGAAGCAACTCCGCGAGCTCTCGATCCGGGTGATCGAGCCGCAGGCCAAGCCGGCGAAGCAGGACGTCGACGAGGTGGTCTCGCCCAACGCGGGCTGATCCTTCGCGCGAAGCAGCTCAGGCCGGGGCGAACTCGCCCTTCTCGCCCATCACCCACAGCACGCCGTCGCGAATCGCGAAATAGGCTCCGCGCAGCCTGAGCTTGCCCGCCGCCTCGCGCTCGGCGACGCGGGGGAATGTCCTGAGGTTGGTGATCGATACGCGGACCGTCTCCAACTCCAGTTCGCGGGTGGCTTCATCGCCGTGGCCGTGCTCGGCGACGATGCGGTCGCGCGCGGCATCGAGCAGATCGACCCAATGGCCGATGAAGCCCCCTTCACCATTGGGAAGGCCCGCGAAATTCTGCGTTAGCGCGGCGTTGACGCCACCGCAGGAGCCGTGCCCCATGATGACGATCTCGGGCACTTCGAGCTGGTTGACCGCGAACTCGATCGCCGCCGACACACCGTGGCGGCCGCCGCCCTGCTCGAATGGCGGGACGAGCGCGGCGATGTTGCGGACGACGAAGATCTCGCCGGGCGCGGCATCGAACACCAGCGCCGGATCGGTGCGGCTGTCGGCGCAGGCGATCACCATGACGCGCGGGCTCTGGCTCTCGGCCAGTTCCATCCAGCGCGCATGCTGGCGCGTATAATCGCGATCGCGGAACCGATGATAGCCGCGGACGAGGTCGGAAAAGTCAGTCATGATTGCGTCTTTTGCAGGCGCGGGCGGGGGTGGCAAGCTTGCACTTCAAGCGCTATCTGGCGCGCATGAACGAAATGACCCCGCTCGCCCGCCCGCCACGGCAACGCAAGCCCGACTGGATTCGCGTCAAGGCACCGACCAGCGCCGGTTTCGCCGAAACCAAACGGCTGATGCGCGAGAAGAACCTCGCCACCGTGTGCGAGGAGGCGGCCTGCCCCAATATCGGCGAGTGCTGGACCAAGAAGCACGCCACGGTGATGATCCTGGGCGACACCTGCACGCGCGCCTGCGCCTTCTGCAACGTCAAGACGGGCATGCCGCGCGCGGTCGATCCGCTGGAGCCGCAACACGTCGCCGAAGTGGCGGTGCAGATGGGGTTGAGCCACATCGTCATCACCTCGGTCGATCGCGACGACCTGCCCGACGGCGGCGTGCGGCAGTTCGTGCGGGTGATCGAGGCGATCCGCAAGGCCGCGCCCGAAACCACGATCGAGATCCTGACCCCCGACTTCCGCAACAAGGCCGATGCCGCGGTCGAGATGATCGTCGCCGCGCGGCCCGACGTCTACAACCACAATCTCGAGACGGTGCCGCGGCTCTACCCCACGATCCGCCCCGGCGCGCGCTATTATGCGTCACTGCGCCTGTTGGAGAGCGTCAAGAAGCTCGATCCGTCGATCTTCACCAAGTCGGGCGTGATGCTGGGGCTGGGCGAGGAACGGCTCGAAGTCCATCAGGTCATGGACGACATGCGCTCGGCCGACGTGGATTTCCTGACGATGGGCCAATATCTCCAGCCGACGCCGAAACACGCCAAGGTCGCCGATTTCGTGACCCCGCAGGCGTTCGACGCTTATGCCGCGATCGCGCGCGCCAAAGGGTTCCTGCTCGTCGCCTCGTCGCCGCTGACGCGGTCGAGCTATCACGCCGGCGACGATTTCGAGCGGATGCGCGCCAATCGCGAAGCGAAGCTGGCCAAGGCGGCTGCACCGGCGGCCTGATGCCCCAGCATCACGAAATCCGGCATCTTCCCTATAGCTGCGAGCAGATGTTCGATCTGGTCGCGGACGTGAAGAGCTACGAGGCGTTCCTGCCCTGGGTGAGCGCGATCCGCGTGCGCTCCGACAGCGCGACCGAGATGGTCGCGGACATGATCGTCGGCTTCAAGGGCCTGCGCGAGACTTTCACCTCGCGCGTCCAGAAGACGCGGCCGAGCGAGATCCATGTCGATTATCTCGAAGGGCCGCTCAAATATCTCACCAATCATTGGAAGTTCGCGCCAGAAACCAATGGTTGCGCAGTTGATTTCTGCGTCGACTTCGCCTTCCGCAACCGCGTGTTCGAAATGCTCGCAGGCCAGGTGTTCGACCGGGCGCTCAGGAAGATGATCGGCGCGTTCGAGGCGCGCGCCGCCGAGCTCTATGGCGCCGACGCGAAGGGCTCGGCGTCGGGCATCAACAATTCGAGCGCGCACAGCGCGGCCTGAAGCCGCACACCGCCGCGCCCCTGATCGCCGAAATCCTTGGCGTCGGCGACCACGTCGGCCGGATCAGCGCCACGCTCGGCACGCGCGAAGACGACGCGGCCCACCGGCTTCTTGTCGCTGCCGCCGCCGGGGCCCGCGATGCCCGTGATCGCCACAGCGACATCGGCCGTGGATTGCTCGAGCGCGCCCTGCGCCATGCTCCACGCGGTCGCGATCGAGACCGAGCCGAACGTCTCGATGACGTCGCTGCTGACATGGAGCGCCGACAGCTTCGCCTCGTTCGAATAGGTGATGAAGCCCGCGTCGAGCACGTCCGACGATCCCGGCACTTCGGTGAGCGCGGCGCAGACGAGGCCACCGGTGCAGCTTTCGGCGAGCGCAAGGCGGCGGCCGGCGGCCTTGTTGGCCTCGACCACGCGATGCGCGGCCTCGACGAGCTCGGGGGGGAGGAGGGTATCCATGACTCAGCGCCTCTGCGCCGGGCAGAGCGGGAGATCAAGCGTCGGCAGCCGCGCGTCGAGCTTGCCTGCCTGCTGCTTCTCGCGAATCAATTGGAGCGCCGACACCACCAGTCCCGCGGCGTTGCGCGGGGGGAGGGGTTCGAGGAGTGTCACCATATGGTCGATTTCGGGACAATCCTGCACGTCGATCTGGCCAACCAGCGCAGGCGCGAGCAGCGAGACGAGCAGCGGCCGCGTGAATTCGGATTGCAGCAAGGGCGCCATATCGGGGCCCGCGACCTTTTCGAGCGCCGCGCGCGCGGTGGGCCAGGCGGTGTTGGCCGCGGTGTCGTATTTGGCGAGGAACGCGCCGCCCGTCTGACGGGTGAGCGCCGAGGGCGGCAGCACCGCAGCGCAGGCCTGTCCGGTCTGGCGGATGATCTCGGGCATCGCGACCAGCGCGATCGATTGGGCCTCGGCGGTGGTCACGCACGGCGTCGCGGCGGCCGCCGCGCTGCTGGTGACGATCAGCGCGAGTGCGCTCAGGCTGGTAAGGAACTTCATACGCTATCCTTGTGGTATTCTTACAGTTGCGATCGCCTGCGCAGCGATGCCTTCTTCGCGGCCGGTGAACCCCAGCCGCTCGGTGGTGGTCGCCTTGACGCTCACCAGATCGTCCGCAATGCCGAGCAACCCGGCGATCCGCGCGCGCATCGCCTCACGGTGCGGGCCGATCTTGGGCGCTTCGCACATCAAGGTCAGATCGACGAAATCCACGATGCCGCCGCGCGCGGCGATCAACTTCGCCGCATGTTGCAGGAATTGATCCGACGCCGCGTCTTTCCATTGCGCGTCGCTCGGCGGGAAATGGGAGCCGATATCACCCGCGGCGATCGTCCCGAGCAGCGCGTCGGTGATCGCATGGAGCGCGACATCGGCGTCGCTGTGCCCCGCAAGCCCCTTGTCGTGCGGGATCTGCACACCGCCCAACCACAATTGTTCGCCCGCGACGAGGCGATGCACGTCGAACCCGGTCGCACTGCGCGTGCGCATCACCGCGCCGGCGCGCGCTTCCGCCGCGGCGACGTCCGCGGGGTAGGTGACCTTTTCGAGCATCGCATCTCCCTCGACCAGCGCAATCGTGCCGCCGAAACGGCGCACCATCTGCGCATCGTCGGTGGCGTCCTCGCCCTCAGGCCAGTGTGCGTGGGCATCCAATAGCGCCTCCAACCTGAACGCTTGCGGAGTCTGGACGCGATGAAGCCCGCCGCGCGGCACCGTCTCGCCGAGCGTACCGTCGCCGCGCGCGAGCGTATCGGCGACGGGCAGTACCGGCACGGCACCATCGTGCGCATCGAGCGCGAGAAGCAGTCGGTCGATCACGGCCGCGGGCAAGAAGGGACGCGCGGCATCATGCACCAGCACGCGCGCGACGCCTTCATCCGCCAGCGCCGCCAGCCCTGCGCGCACCGATTCCCGACGCGTGGCGCCACCGGTTACGTGGCGCACCTCGCCCAGCGCCGCCGCTAACGCCTCCGCCTGGCCCTCACCGATCACCACCATGACGTCATCGACGCCGCGATGCCCGGCCAGCGCGGCATAGCTGTGCGCGATCATCGGCTTGCCCGCCAGCGTCGCGAACTGCTTGGGCGGGCCGCCGAGCCGCGTTCCCCGGCCGGCGGCGACGATGAGCGCGATCGTGCGATGTTCGATCATGTGAGGCGCGTAGTAGGTTTTTGCCGGGCGTTGAACCACAATCCTCCCCGGCACGGGGAGGATTGACGCCCTTGCACCCGATTACCCTCTCAGGTAAAGCGCTGCCCAATTTTCAGGCACATCATGCAGACACTCGCCCCCATCCAGGTCGGCCCCGTGCGGATCGACAGCCCCGTCGTGCTGGCGCCGATGACTGGCGTTTCGGACATGCCGTTCCGTATGCAGGTGCGCCGCTACGGCTCGGGGCTCAACGTCACCGAGATGATCGCGAGCCAGGCCGCGATCCGCGAGACGCGCCAGTCGATCCAGAAGGCCGCGTGGCACCCGCTCGAAGAGCCGGTATCGATGCAGCTCGTCGGCTGCACCGCGCGCGAGATGGGGGAGGCGGCGAAGCTCGCGGCCGACAAGGGCGCCGCGATCATCGACATCAACATGGGCTGCCCCGTCCGCAAGATCGTCAACGGCTGGGCCGGCTCGGCGCTGATGCGCGACGTGAAGCTGGCGTCCGAGATCATCGAGGCGGTGGTGAAGGCGGTCGACGTGCCGGTGACGCTCAAGACGCGGATGGGCTGGGATCACGCCAGCCTCAACGCGCCCGAACTGGCGCGGATCGCCGAGGATATCGGCGTGCAGATGATCACGATCCACGGCCGCACCCGCTGCCAGCTCTACAAGGGCGAGGCCGATTGGGGCTTCGTTCGCCGGGTGAAGGACGCGGTGCGCGTGCCGGTGCTCGTCAACGGCGACATCAATTCGATCGAGGACGCCGAGACCGCGCTCGCGCAATCGGGCGCCGACGGCATCATGGTCGGGCGCGGCGCCTATGGCCGGCCCTGGCTGCTCGGCCAGATGATGCACTGGTTCGCCACCGGCACGCGCCGCCCCAACCCCTCGCTCGACGAACAATATCACATCATTATCGAGCATTACGACGCGATGCTCTCACATTACGGCACCGAGACCGGGGTCAACATGGCGCGCAAGCACATCGGCTGGTACACGCGCGGGCTGCACGGTTCGGCCGAGTTCCGCAACAAGGTGAACCAGGAGCCCGACGCGACCGTCGTCAAGGCCATGCTCGCCGATTTCTACGCGCCATGGCGCAACCGTGCCGCAGCCTGAAACGGTGGCGGCAGGCGGGCCGGGGCCGGCCGAACTGCTCGCGGCGCTGCCCGTCGGCATCCTCGTCCTCGATCCCGATCGCCGGATCGCTCGCGTCAACGCCGCATGCGAGCAATTGCTCAACCTGTCGGAGCGCGTCCTGCTGGGGCAGCGGCTCGACGATATCCTCGCGCTTCCCGGCGCGGCTCGCAGCCGGCATGATGGCCACGCGCTCGCCGCGTTCGACGTCGAGATTGAAACCAGTCGCGGCGCCCGCGTCCGCGTCGATTATCTCGAAACCCTGCTGTCCGATCGGGCGGGGTGGCGCGTGATCACGCTGCACCATGCCGCCACGCCGCGCGTGATGGGCGTGTCGCCGGGGCGTGACGCGGGCGCACGCGCGGCGGTGGGCGCGGCGGCAATGCTCGCGCACGAGATCAAGAACCCGCTGTCGGGCATCCGCGGCGCGGCCCAGCTTCTCGCCGATCGCGACGGTGCGGCCGACCTGACGTCGCTGATCGTCACCGAGGTCGATCGCATCGCCGCGCTGATCGACGGCATGCAGGATTTCAGCGACACCACTCCGCTCGAACTGACGCCGGAGAATATCTATCCGCTGCTCGATCACGCCCGCCGCCTCGCGGCAGCCGGCTTTGCGCGCGAGGTGGCGATCGAGGAGCGCTTCGACCCGTCGTTGCCCGCCGTCCTCGTCAATCGCGACGCGCTGCTCCAGGTGATCCTCAACCTGCTCAAGAATGCGAGCGAGGCGGTGGCGGGGCAACGCGAGCCGCGCATCGTGCTCACCACCGCCTATCGGCAGGGCGTCGCGATCGACGCGGGGCCGGGCAAGCCGCGTCGTCCGCTCCCGATCGAGCTCGCGGTGATCGACAACGGCCCCGGCGCCCCGCCCGACATCGCCGAACATCTGTTCGATCCCTTCGTCTCGGGGCGGCCGGAAGGGAAGGGGCTCGGGCTGGCGCTCGTCGACAAGCTGGTGCGCGGGATGGGCGGGATCGTCCAATATGCGCGCGAGGGCGCGCCCGAGGCAACCGTGCTGCGCCTTCGTCTCGCGCGGGGAGACGCGGCATGAGCGCCACCATTCTCGTCGTCGACGACGACGCGGCGATCCGCACCGTCGTCCGCCAGGCGCTCGAACGCGCCGGCCATGACGTCACGACCGCGGGCTCGCTGGGCGAGATGCGCCGCGCGATCGAGCGCGGGTTGCCCGACGTGCTGGTGACCGATGTCGTCCTGCCCGACGGCAACGGTCTCGATGCCGTCACCACTTTCGTGCGCGATCATCCGCGATTGCCGGTGATCGTGCTGTCGGCGCAGAACACGCTGACCACCGCGGTTCGCGCGACCGAGGTGGGCGCCTACGATTATCTGCCCAAACCGTTTGACCTCGACGTGCTGGTCCATGCCGTGGAGGGCGCGCTCGGGCGCGAAGGTGGCGTGCCCGTGGCGCCGCTGGGCGAGGAAGACGCCGCGCTGCCGCTGATCGGCCGCTCGCCGGCGATGCAGGAAGTCTATCGCGTCATCGCCCGCGTCGTCGCGAACGACCTCACCGTGCTGATCTCGGGCGAATCGGGCACGGGCAAGGAACTGGTCGCGCGCGCGATCCACGATCTCGGGCCGCGCCGGCACGCGCCCTTCGTCGCGATAAACATGGCCGCGATCCCGCGCGAGTTGATCGAGGCAGAGCTGTTCGGCCACGAACGCGGCGCCTTCACCGGGGCGCAGGCCCGCAACGCTGGGCGCTTCGAGCAGGCCGCGGGCGGCACGCTGTTCCTCGACGAGATCGGCGACATGCCGATGGAGGCGCAGACGCGGCTGCTGCGCGTCCTCCAGTCGGGCGAGTTCACTACCGTGGGCGGCGCGCGTACGATCCGCACCGACGTCCGCATCGTCGCCGCCACCAACCGCGATCTGGCACGCGCGGTCGCCGACGGGCGCTTCCGCGAGGATCTGTTCTACCGGCTCAACGTCGTGCCGATCGCGCTGCCGGCGCTGCGCGAGCGGCGGCAGGATGTGGCCTTGCTCGCGCGCCATTTTCTCGATCGCGCGGCCGAGGCGGGGCTGCCGCGCAAGCAGCTCGATGCCGCGGCAATCGCGCTCCTCGAAGCGCATGACTGGCCCGGCAACGTGCGCGAGCTCGAGAACGTCACCCGACGCATGGCGGTGCTGAGCCGCGATGCCGTGATCGGCGCGCCCGACGTGCGCGAGATGCTCGGCGCGCAACCGCGCGAGGCGACGGCGGCGGCGGCTGGCGACGGCAGCATCGAGGCGGCGGTCGACGCGCTGCTCGCCCGCCTTGCGCGGGACAATTCCGGCGCGCTCGCCGACGGCACGCTCTACGATCGCGTCATCGCCGAGGTCGAGCGTCCGCTCATTCGCCGAATGCTGGCGCGCAACGGCAACAACCAACTGCGCACCGCGCGCGCGCTCGGCATCAACCGCAACACGCTCAGAAAACGGCTCGACACGCTGGGAATCGACCTCGATCCCGACGCCGGCGAGCGCCCGTCCGGTGCCGGAGATCGGTGAAGCGCGGCAATATGTGTTTTGCTTGCACCGGTGTTGTTGTAATCATGCAACGATGACGTCAGCCGACGAAGCGATTGCCGATCAGAAGGCGGAGCGCCCCTGGGGTTTCCGGTCGCGGGCGGCAATCGTCGAAATCGCAGTGGTGCTGGCAGCCGTCGCGATGGGCGTCATCACCTATTTCGTGCTCAACGGGGGCGACGAGCCCAAGCGGCTGCTGAGCCCCGCCGTCGCCGCGCTGCTGCTGCTCGGCAACCTCATTCCCGTCGCCGCACTGCTGGTGCTGATCGGGCGGCGGATTGCCAAGCGGCGCGCGGCGCGCGCAGGCGGCGCGGTCAACGGCCGGCTCCATGTCCGGCTCGTCGCGATCTTTTCGCTGATTGCCAGCGTGCCGATCGTGCTCACCGTGATCGCGGCATCGGTGATGTTCCAGTCGGTCAACCAGTTCTGGGCGTCGAGCAGGGCGGAGAACGCCTTCGATTCGACGATCGGGCTCGTCCAGGACGCGCAACGCCAATCGATCGAGCGCTGGATTCGCGAGGGCCAGACGATGGCCCAGGATATCGCCAACAATCGGACCGACCTGGCGCCCGGCGGATCGGAGTTCAACCGCTTCCTCGCCTGGCAATCGGCGCTTCGTCACCTCAATCAGGCGGTGCTCTTCGATTATAGCGGCAAGGACGGGATCAACGTGCTCGCCGTCTGCAATCTCGTCGATGTCTGCGCCCCGCCGGAGGAGAAGGCATTCGACGAACGGGTGACGCCGCAGCTTCTGGAAGCGCTGCGTAGCAACCCCAACCCCTGGATCGATCGCACGCCCGACACCGTCTGGGTCGTCCTCAAAGTGCCCGATATGGCCGATGCCTATCTCTATGTCGGCACCGGCGAGGATGCCGAATTCCTCAACCGCCAGCATCTCGCCGCGAGCGACGTGATCAAGGATTATCGCGCGCTCCAGCAGAATTCGCGCGCGTTGCAGCTCAAGTTCAACGCGGCACTCTTCGGCGTCGCCGTGCTCATCATCGCGCTGACGGTCTGGATCGCGCTCGCCGTCGCGGATCGTGTCGTCCGGCCCGTCAACGAACTTGCCGGCGCGGCGCGGCGCGTGGCCGAAGGCGATCTGGCGGTGCGCGTTCCCGAACCCAGGACCAACGACGAGGTCGGCACGCTCGGCACGGCGTTCAACGCCATGACCGAACGGCTGGAAGCGCAGACGACGGCGCTCGAAAGTCGCCGCGCGCTGATCGAAGCGGTGATGTCGGGCGTTACCGCCGGGGTGATCTCGATCGATTCGGATCGCGTCGTCCAGCTCGTCAACAGCTCGGCGACCGCGCTCCTCAATGCGGGCGGCGGCGATCCGGTCGGCCGGCCGCTTGCCGCACTTTCGCCCGAGCTCGACACGCTGCTCGACAGCGACACGCGCGATGCCGTGATCCAGGTCGCCGCCGAGCGCGAGCCGCGCACGCTCGCGGTCAAGATCACGCGCGATGCCGCGGGGCAGGTGCTCACCTTCGACGACATCACCCAGCAATTGCTCGATCAGCGCCGCGCCGCCTGGTCCGATGTCGCGCGCCGGATCGCGCACGAGATCAAGAACCCGCTCACCCCGATCCAGCTCGCCGCCGAGCGGCTCCAGCGGCGCTACGGCAAGCAGATCGAGGCGGGGGACGGCACCTTCCAGCGCCTCACCGAGACGATCGTGCGGCAGGTCGGCGATCTGCGGCGGATGGTCGACGAATTCTCGTCCTTCGCGCGGATGCCCAAGCCCGTCTTCCGCGAGGAATCGCTCGTCGATATCGGCCGGCAGGCGCTGTTCCTGCACGAGGTCGCGCATTCGAACATCCATTTCTCGTTCGAACATGCCGGCAACATGGTCACGCTCGTCTGCGATCGGCGCCAGATCGGTCAGGCGCTCACCAACATCGTCAAGAACGCCGTCGAGGCGATCGAGGCGCGCGACGACGACGGCAAGGGCGCGATCGTGATGCGGCTTTCCGAAGACGAGGAGCATGGCGCCGTGACGATCGAGGTGATGGACGACGGCGTCGGCCTGCCGATCGAGCGCGACCGCCTCGTCGAGCCCTATATGACCACGCGGTCGCGCGGCACCGGGCTCGGGCTCGCGATCGTCAAGAAGATCGTCGAGGAGCATTTCGGCACGATCGCCTTCGCCGACCGCGACGGCGGCGGCACCAAAGTGACGATGACCTTCGACCGCACGATGCTCGCGGCGGTCGATACCGGCGGCGCGGACACCGACGACGCGCGCGACCGGCCGCTTCCTGCCCTCACCAGAAACCGGACTTCCTGACCTATGACCCTCGACATTCTCGTCGTCGACGACGAACTCGACATCCGCGAACTCGTGGCCGGCGTGCTCGAGGACGAAGGCTATGAGACGCGCAGCGCCGCGGACAGCGATGCGGCGCTCGAGGCGATCGCGGCGCGGCGGCCGTCGCTGGTGTTGCTCGACGTCTGGCTCCAGGGCTCGCGGCTCGACGGGCTCGATCTGCTCGACGAGATCAAGCGGCGCGATCCCTCGATCCCGGTGCTGGTGATCTCGGGGCACGGCAATCTCGACACCGCAGTCGCTGCGATCCGGCGCGGTGCGGCCGATTTCATCGAAAAGCCCTTCGAGGCCGAACGGTTGCTGCTGCTGGTCGAGCGCGCAACCGAGACCGAGCGGTTGAAGCGCGAGGTTGCCTCGCTGCGCGCCGCCGCGGGGCACGACACCGATCTCACCGGCGCCTCCGCCGCGATCAACGCGGTGCGCGCGACGCTGAAGCGTGTCGCTTCGACCGGCAGCCGCGTAATGGTCACCGGCCCGGCCGGCGTCGGCAAGGAAATCGCGGCACGATTGCTCCACGGCTGGAGCCCGCGTGCAGACGCGCCGTTCGTGGTGGTCAGCGCCGCGCGGATGACGCCCGAGCGCGTCGAGGAGGAACTGTTCGGGGTGGAGGAGGGGGGCGATCTCGTCCGGCCCGGGCTGCTCGAACAGGCGCATGGCGGCACCTTGTTCCTCGACGAGATCGCGGACATGCCGGTCGCCACGCAAGGCCGCATCCTCCGGGTGCTGACCGATCAGAGCTTCACCCGCGTCGGCGGCCAGCGCATCGTCAAGGTTGATGTGCGCGTCGTCTCGGCGACCGCACGCGACCTGACCGAGGAAATCTCGGAAGGCCGTTTCCGCGAAGACCTCTATTACCGGCTCAACGTCGTCCCCGTCGCGCTGCCGCCGCTTTCCGACCGTCGCGAGGACATTCCGCCGCTGGTCGAGCATTTCGTCGCGCATTACGCCGCCGAACGCCGCGTGCCGACGCCCGAGGTCGCGGCCGACGCGATGGTCGCGCTGCAATCATGCGACTGGCCGGGCAACGTCCGCCAGCTCCGCAACGTCGTCGAGCGCACGGTGATCCTCGCGCCCGGCGACCGCATCGGCCGCATCGAGATCGACATGCTACCCGCCGAGGTGATGGGCGAGCAGGGCGAGCTCGGCGGCAACGGCAGCGCGGCGATCATGGGCGCACCGCTGCGCGAGGCGCGCGAGACGTTCGAGCGCGAATATCTGCGCGTCCAGATCCGACGCTTCTCGGGCAACATCTCGCGCACGGCGAGCTTCATCGGCATGGAGCGCTCGGCGCTGCACCGCAAGCTCAAGTTGCTCGGCATCACCGAATCCCGCGACAGCTGAGCAGGGCGGTGGACGCGGCGGCACCGCTCGCCTAAATTGGCGATGCGCGCCGCACGGGGGCGCGCATCCCGACGCCGGGAACCGGCGCGCCGCAGGGCCATGACCCTGCCAATAAGGACAGCACACGATGGCCGACAAGCACAGCTCGCTCCAGGATCTCTTCCTCAACGCGCTTCGCAAATCGAAGACGCCGGTGACGATGTTCCTCGTCAAGGGCGTCAAGCTCCAGGGAATCGTCACCTGGTTCGACAATTTCTCGGTGCTGCTGCGCCGGGACGGCCAGTCGCAACTGATCTACAAGCACGCCATCTCGACGATCATGCCCTCGGGCCAGATCGACGTCGCCGAGGTCGTCGACGCGATGGGAGAACCGTCGAAGAAACCTGCCTTACTGCAGGAGATTTTCCTCAACGCCGTACGCAAGTCGGACGAGAGCGTGACGATGTTCCTGGTCAACGGCGTTATGCTGCAGGGCCAGATCGCGGCGTTCGACCTGTTCTGCATGCTGCTCCAGCGCGACGGCCTGTCGCAGCTCGTCTACAAGCATGCCGTCTCGACGATCCAGCCGGCGCATCCGCTCAACCTGGCGGAAGAGCAGACGGAATCGAGCGAAGGTTGAGCACCGGCTTCGATCGCGACCGCGGGGAGTTCACCCGCGGCGCGCGCGCGATCGTCGTCTATCCCGATTCGGGCGATTCGAGCCGCGATGCCGATGCGCGGCTGGAAGAAACCGCGGGCCTCGCGCTCGCGATCGGGATCGTCGTCACCGATCGCGTCGCGCTCAAGCTGCGTGCGCCCAAGCCCGCGACGCTGATCGGCAGCGGCCAGGCTGAGGCGCTCGCCGCGAATGTGCGGATGGAGGAGGCGGACCTCGTCATCTTCGATGCGGCGTTGACGCCGGTGCAGCAGCGCAATCTCGAAACCGTGCTCGAGGCCAAGGTGATCGACCGCACCGGGCTGATCCTCGAAATCTTCGGTGAGCGCGCCGCGACGGCCGAAGGCCGGTTGCAGGTCGAACTCGCGCATCTCGACTATCAGGCGGGCCGGCTGGTGCGCAGTTGGACCCACCTCGAGCGCCAGCGCGGTGGTTTCGGCTTTCTCGGCGGGCCCGGCGAGACGCAGATCGAGGCCGACCGTCGGCTGATCCGCGACCGCATGGCGCGGCTCAGGCGTGAGCTCGATCAGGTCAAGCGCACGCGCGGGCTGCATCGCGGCCGCCGCCAGCGCGCGCCATGGCCGGTAATCGCGCTGGTCGGCTATACCAACGCCGGAAAATCGACGCTTTTCAACCGCCTGACCGGCGCCGACGTCATGGCGGAGAATCTCCTCTTCGCGACGCTCGATCCAACGCTGCGGCAGATCCGCCTGCCGGGAATCGACAAGGCGATCCTCTCCGACACGGTGGGCTTCGTCTCCGAACTGCCGACCCAGCTCGTCGCGGCGTTCAAAGCGACGCTCGAAGAGGTGGTGTCGGCCGACCTGCTGATCCACGTTCGCGACGTCGCGCATCCCGACAGCGAGGCGCAACGCGCCGATGTCGAAACGGTGCTCACCGAGATCGGGGTCGACGAAGCGACGCCACGGATCGAAGCGTGGAACAAGCTCGATCTGCTCGACGCGCCAGCGCGCGAAGACCGTCTCGCCGAGGCTGCCAAGCGCGATGACGTCGTCGCGCTCTCGGCGCTGACGGGGGAGGGGGTGGACACGCTGATCGAGACCGTCGGCGCGCTGCTCACCAGCGGCCATCGGCGCTATCGCATCACGCTCGATCCCGCCGACGGCGCGGGCGCCGCTTGGCTGCATCAGCATGGCGACGTGCTCGACCAGGCGGTGGAAGACGACACGCTGGTATTCGAGGTGCGGATGGCGCCCGACGATTACGAGCGGTTCGAGACGCGCTTCGGCTGACGGAACATCGATAGAACGAAGATGGCGGGGAGAGGGGCCTATTCGGCCGCTTTCGCCGCGTTCCAGAGTGCTTCCTTGGCGTCGAGATCGAGCGCCGTGAAGGCATCGCCGGCGCGGTGCTCCATTGCCTTGAAGCGGCGTTCGAACTTGGCGTTGGCAGCGCGGAGCGCGGCTTCGGGCTCGATGCCGAGCTTACGCGCCCAATTGACCATCGCGAAGAGCAGGTCACCGATCTCCTCGGCGCGATCGGCTTCGGTCGCGGCCGCCTCGACCTCGGCCAGTTCCTCGTCGACCTTGGCGCGGGCGCCGGCGGCATCGGGCCAGTCGAAGCCGGTGCGCGCGGCGCGCTTCTGGAGCTTTTCGGCGCGCAGCAAGGCGGGCAGGCCGAGCGCGACGCCGTCGAGCGCGCTGGCATGGCCCTTGGCGGTGCGTTCCTCGGCCTTGATCACTTCCCAGAGGTGATGGCCGCCCTCGGCGCGATCGCCGAAGATGTGCGGATGGCGGCGCTCCATCTTGTCGCTGATCGCCGCGGCGACGTCGGACAGGTCGAACAATCCGGCTTCTTCGGCCATGCGGCTGTGGAACACGACCTGGAGCAACAAGTCGCCGAGCTCGTCCTTCAGCTCGGCCATGTCGCGGCGCTCGATCGCGTCGGCGACCTCATAGGCTTCCTCGATCGTGTACGGCGCGATCGTCTCGAACGTCTGGACGGCGTCCCATTCGCAACCCGTCTTCGGGTCGCGCAACCGCGCCATGATGCGGACGAGGCGCTCGATCATGGCCGCGCTGGCCGCGGCAGGGATGATGCCGAGAGGGGCCCCTTCATCGCACCATCTTCAAGTTCGATAATATACATTATGTAAAATCAATCTCCGTGCGGGACGAGGATGAGCGTATCCCCCTCGACGCGCCACGCCTCGAGTTGCGACAGAAAGTTCATGCCGATCACGTCGGTATCGCCAAAGGCCGGCGAGACGATCACCGGCAGATCGCGCGCGGTGATGCCGCCGATCGTGACGCGCGCCGCGGCGCCGGGCAACGCGGCGATGCTGCCGTTGGCGGTGCTGATCACTTCCGGAAAGCCGCTTTGATCGACGACGATGCCCGCCGCATTCGCGGTGGCGCTCGAAATCGCGGTCGTCGTCGCGCCGCTGTCGATCAACATGCGCCGTTTGACGCCGTTGAGGACGACGTCTGCATAGAAATGGCCGTCCTCGGCCATGGGAATACGCACCATCTGCCCAGAGACGCGCCGATCGCTGCCGAACACCGCATCGTGCAGGCTCGTCCAGGCCGCCGCGACGCGGTGCCGCTGCGTGGCGATCAGCAGCGCGAACGCGAAGATGGCGATCCACGCCACCGCCATCTTCGCCACATCCTTGATCGGCAGCCGCCGCGCGAGCAGCGCCGACAGCGGCAGGATCAGGCACAGCGCATAGAAGAGCGCGTTCTGGTTCGTGGCGTCGTTCACCACGCGATCTCCAGCCCGTCATAGCCCGGCTCGACCCCGGTGGGCAGCGTTTCGCACAGCGTCCGATAGTCCATCGACTGGTCCATATGGATGAAGATGGCACGTTTGGGCGCGAGTTGCGCGATCCATTCGAGCGCGGTCGGCGCATCGGGATGCGTCGGATGCGGCCGATGGCGCAGGCAATCGAGAATCCAGACGTCCAGATTCCGATACAGCGCGCGCATGTCGTCCGTCAGGATATTGAAATCCGTCGCATATCCGATTGACATGCCGCCCGCCTCGAAGCGCAGACCCGCCGAACTGATCGACCCGTGCGGCTGATCCGTCACGCCGATTGTCAGGCCGCCGACCGTCAGCCGATCGGGCAGAATCTCGCCCGCGATCGTCGACGGATAGCCGTCGCGCCCCTTGAAGGCATAGGCAAAGCGCTGTTCGAGCGCTGCGAGCGTTTCCGCGCGCGCCAACCCCCGCACGGGTCCGTCCATCGCGTGATAGACCTGCCGCAGATCGTCGATACCGTGGCAATGATCGGCATGGTCGTGCGTCCAGATTACCGCATCGAGCGCGGCGACGTCGGCCACTAGCAACTGCTCGCGCAAATCCGGGCTGGTATCGACGAGCACGCGCACGCCTTCATGCTCGACCAGCAGCGACGCACGCGTGCGCCGGTTGCGCGGCTCGGCCGGATCGCACGCGCCCCAGTCGTTGCCGATCCGCGGCACCCCCGACGACGTGCCCGAGCCGAGGATGCGGACCTTCACGCGCCGGTTTTCGCGAACAATGTCTTGAAGTTCCGCGTTGTTGCCGCCGCAAGTTCTTCGATGCTTTCACCGCGCAGGTCGGTGAGGAAATGCGCGGTATCGACGACGAAGCCCGGCTCGCCCGTCTTGCCCCGATGCGGCACCGGCGCGAGGAAGGGCGCGTCGGTCTCGATCAACAGCCGATCGAGCGGCAGTCGCGCCGCGGTCTCTTGCAAATCCTTTGCGTTCTTGAAGGTCACGATGCCCGAGATCGAGATATAGAGCCCGAGATCGAGTGCCTTGTCGGCGAAATCTCCACTCGCGGTGAAGCAGTGGATGACGCCGGGAAAGGCCCCCTTCCCCATCTCTTCGGCCAGGATCGCGGCGGTATCTTCCTCGGCATCGCGGGTGTGGACGACGATCGGCAGTTGCGTCTCGCGCGCCGCCGCCAGATGCGCGCGGAAGCTCGCCTGTTGGCGCGCGCGATCCGAATGGTCGTAATAATAATCGAGCCCGCTCTCGCCGATACCGGCGACGCGCGGATGCTGTGCGCGCTCGACCAGTTTGGCGGTGTCGACATGGAGATGTTGATCCGCCTCGTGCGGGTGGATACCGACCGTCGCCCACACGTCAGGCTCGCGCTCGGCGGTGGCGAGCACGTCGTCCCACTCGCTCTCGCGCGTCGAGATATTGAGCATCCGCTCGACCCCGCGTGCCCGCGCGCGTTCGAGCACGGCCTGCTGTTCTTCGACCAACCCTTTGTAATTCAGGTGACAATGGCTATCGACGAACATCAGTCGGCGGCCTCCTCCTTGAGCTCGAGCCGGGGAAAGAGCGGCGTTGGCGGCGCGAGCTTGAACGCGCTTTCGGCGAGCGGCGAATACCAATGGCTCACGATGCCGTCGAACGTGCGCAGATCGGGCGCGATCCCCATCGAATCGAGCAGCCGGTCCGCGCTCGCCGGGATCACCGGGCGGATCGCGACGGCGAGTATCGCGATCGCGATGTAGAGCGTCGCGAGCACGGTTTCCATGCGTTCGGGATCGGTCTTCCTGAGCGCCCAAGGCGCCTGCTCGTCGATATAGGCGTTGCACGCGAACACCGCCTGTACCCATGCCTCGGTCGCCTGGCTGAGTGCGAGATCTCCATAGGCGCGGGGGATCGTCTCGCCCACTGCTTTGCAAACGACGTCGAACAGTGCGTTGTCGGCATCGTCGTGCCCGTGGATCTCGGGCAGCCCGCCGCCTAGATTGCGAACGATCTGCGTCAACGTGCGCTGCGCGAGGTTGCCGAAGCTGTTGGCGAGATCGGCATTCGCCCGGGTAACAATGGCTTCTGCTGAAAAGCTGCCGTCCTGCCCGAAGCTGATGTCGCGCAGCAGGAAATAGCGCAGCGCATCGACGCCATAAGCGTCGGCGAGCGCGATCGGATCGACGATGTTGCCGGTCGATTTGGACATCTTCTCGCCGCGGTTGAGCACGAAGCCGTGTCCGAACACCTGTTTGGGCAATTCGATCCCCGCCGACATCAGGAACGCGGGCCAATAGACGGTGTGGAAGCGGACGATGTCCTTGCCGATCAGGTGCAGGTCCGCCGGCCACCAGCGCGCGAAATCGCCGCCCATGTCGGGATAGCCAAGCCCGGTGAGGTAATTGGTGAGCGCATCGACCCACACATACATCACATGCCCGTCACTGCCCGGCACCTTGACGCCCCAATCGAAGCTGGTGCGCGAGACCGACAGGTCTGACAGCCCGCCCTCGACGAAGCGCAAGATCTCGTTGCGGCGGCTTTCCGGGCGGATGAAATCCGGGTTGGCGGCATAATGGTCGAGCAGCTTCTGCTGGTACTTGGAAAGACGGAAGAACCACGTCTCCTCCGCTGTCCATTCGACCGGAGTGCCGTTGGGCGACAGCTTGCCCCCTTCCCCCTCGACCAGTTCCTTCTCGTCGTAGAACGCCTCGTCGCGGATCGAATACCATCCCTCGTAGCGATCGAGATACAGGTCGCCCGCATCGGCCATGCGTTGCCACAACGCCTGGCTGGCAGCGTGGTGATCGGACTCGACCGTGCGGATGAAACGATCGCAGGAGATGTTCAGTTTCGCCGCCATATCCTGGAAATATCCGGACATTTCATCGGCGAGCGCGCGCACTTCGACGCCGCGGCCGCGCGCGGTCTGCACCATCTTCAGCCCGTGCTCGTCGGTGCCGGTCTGGAAACGCACGTCGCGCCCCGTCTGGCGGTGGAAGCGGGCAATGGCATCGGCGGCGATCGCTTCATAGGCATGGCCGATATGCGGGCGGCCGTTGGGATAGTTGATCGCGGTGGTGATATAATAAGGCACGGACATAGCCGCGCTGTTAGGCCCTGCGCCGGGGATCGGCAATGGCCGTCACATCCGATCGCTCAGCGCGCCAGCCGCGCGACCAACCCCGCCATCTCGAACGCGGTCGCTTGCGCGTCGAGCGACAGCGCGCGCGCGCTGGCGGCAAGGCTGCGCGCAGCCTCGTGCGCGTCGAGCGCGATCCGCAGGCGCTCGCCCTCGCGCCGGCTCGCTTCGGCCGCGATGAACGACGGCGCGCGATCGAGGAACGCCTCGTAGCGCGGCTGCGCGGCCTTGAGCGCGAGCGACTGCGCCAGCTTCGCGCGCTCGGCATTGGTCGGATCGCCCGCGCCGGCAATCGTCGCCAGCGCCCGATCGAGCGCGGCCATGTCGAGCCCGGCGAACCCCAGCGCGCGGCCGGGCGAGCCCTGCCCTGCCGCGATCAGCGCCGCGATTTCCTCGTCGCGCGCTTGCGGCAGTGCATCGCGCAACAGCATCGTCATCGCCTCGCGCGGCAGCGGCTCGAAGCGCAGCAGGCGGCAGCGCGAGCGGATCGTCGGCAGCAACCGCCCCGGCGCGTGGCTGACGAGCAGGAAGATCGTCCCCGCCGGCGGCTCCTCGAGGCTCTTGAGCAGCGCATTGGCGCCGCCGCGTTCGAGATCGTCGACCGCATCGATCAGCACCACGCGGCGCGGCGACATCGACGGTGTAGTCGCGAACATCGCCTGCAGCGTGCGCACCTGCGCGATCGTGATCGAGCGCGCGAGATTTTCCTCAGGCTTGGCCGGATCCTTGGGCAGCCGTTCGAGAACCCGGAAATCGGGATGCGAGCCCGCCTCGATCAGCTTGCGCGTGGGATTGTCGGCGGGCAGGTCGAGCCCGGTATCGAGCGCGCCCGGCGCCGCCGCCTCGGCAAGCAAACGAGCAGCGGCAAGGCGCGCGAAACTCCCCTTCCCCACCCCTTCGGGTCCGGCGAACAGCCAGGCATGGTGCATCGAAGGGCTGCGCATCGCCGCCAGGAACGCCGCGCGCGCGGCCTCGTTGCCGACGAGTGGCGTCATGGCAGCAGATCGGCGAGGCCGGCGAGCAAGGCTCCGGTGACGGCCTCGGGATCGCCCGACGCGTCGATCATCCGCACGCGATCCGCCTCGTTCTGCGCAAAGCCGCGAAAAGCGGCGGCGACCGCATCGTGGAACCCGGCCTCACGCGCGGCGAAGCGATCGGCGGCGGCGCCGTCGCGGCCCGTGGCGCGCGCCGCGCCTTCGGCGGGCGTGAGTTCGAGCACGAAGGTCCGATCGGGCATCAGCCCGCGCGACCCGAAACCGTGGAGCGCCATGATCGCGGCGTCGTCGATCCCGCCGGCCGTGCCCTGATAGGCGCGCGACGAATCGATGAAGCGGTCGGCGATCACCCAGATCCCCGCGCCAAGCGCCGGGTTGATCGTCTTCTCGACATGGTCCGCGCGCGCGGCAGCGAACAGCAGCGCCTCGGTATGCGGGCTCCAGCGATTGACCTCGCCCTGCATCAGCAAGCCGCGAATCGCCTCGGCGCCCTCGCTGCCGCCGGGCTCGCGCGTCACCAGCGTGTGCAGCCCCCGCGCTTCGAGCGCGACGGCGAGCCGCCGGGCCTGGGTCGACTTGCCGGCGCCCTCCCCGCCCTCGAGCGAGATGAAGCGCCCGCGCGTCATCCGAAGAAGGACATCAGGCCGTTCCAGGCGCGGCGGAAGAAACCCGCCTCGCCCACGTCGGCGGCGGCGACGAGCGGCACGGTCTGCGGGCCGGTGTCGGGCAACTGGATGACGAGATCGGCGATGTGCTGCCCGGCCTTGATCGGCGCCTTGATCGGGCCCGAATAGACCACCTTGGCCTGCATCGCGGGCAACGCGCCCGAGGGCACGGTGACGGTCAGATCACGCGGCGCAACGAGGCCCACCTCGCCCGCGTCGCCCATCTGCACCTCGGCGGTCGCGACCTGCTTACCCTTGGCGACGATCGGATGCGCCTGCCACGCGCGGAAACCCCAGTTCATGAAGCGCACCGATTCGTTGATACGCTGGTTGAAGCTCGTCATCCCCGACATCACCATCACCAGCCGGCGGCCGTTCTGCTCAGCCGATCCGGTAACGCTATAGCCCGATTCCTCGGTATGCCCGGTCTTGAGCCCGTCGGCGCCCTGGACGCGGCCCAGCAGCGGATCGCGGTTGGGCTGGGTGATCGGCTCGCCGCTCGCGGTCTTCCCCCAGGTGAAGTCAGGTTTCGAGTAGAAGTGCTTGTAAAGCTCCGGGAATTCTTCGATCGTCGCCTGCGCCAGCTTGCTCAGGTCGCGCGCGGTGACGTAAGTGACGCCTTCGTCCGGCCACCCGTTCGAGGTGCCGAAATGGCTGTTGGTCATGCCGAGCTTCTTCGCCTCGGCGTTCATCTGCGAAACCCAGGCTTGCTCGGTCCCCTGCAGCCCTTCGGCGAGCACCACGCAGGCGTCGTTCCCCGACACGGTGATGATGCCGTAGAGCAGGTCGCGCACGCTGACCTGCTGATTGGGCGACAGGAACATGGTCGAGCCCGCCTTGGGGCCGTGCCAGCGCTCCCACGTGTCGGGGCGCACGGTGATCATCTGGTCGAGCTTGACGCGGCCCTGCTTCACCATGTCGAAGGCAACGTAGACCGTCATCATCTTGGCGAGCGACGCCGGCGGAATGCGCTGGTCGGGATTCTTCGAATAGAGGATCGCACCCGACGACAGATCCTTCATGAAGGCGACCGGCGCGGGCGTGTCGAACGGCGGCGCGGCGGCCATCGTCGGATAGGAAAGCGCGATGGCGGCGATCGAGGCGGCGAACAGCTTCTTCATGGATGATCCGTAACGCTTGGAGGAAACACTAGTCGCGCGTGACGACACGGGCATCGCCATAGCCGCGCTTGGCCGCGCCGTCACGCGCGCTTGTCGCGGCCGCGCGCGTGGCGAACGGGCCGAGGCGGACGCGGAAATAGCGGCCCGCGGCCTGCACGGTGCCGCCCATCGCCTTGGCGACGCCCGCGGCGCGATCGCGCGTCGAGAAGGTCGCGACCTGAACCTGATAGCGGCCGGTGGCGGCAGGCTTGGGCGCCGGCGTTTTGGCCGCTGGCGGGGGTGCGGGTTTGGTTGCCGCGGGCTTTGACGCCGGTGCTTTTGCCACGGACGACGCCGCGGCGGGCGTTGTCGCAACGGTCGGCGCAGATGCCGCGGCCTTCGCGGCGAGCATTGTACGCAACCCCGTTAGCAGCACCGGCGGCGCGTCCATCCGCGCAGAGGCGGAACGGCCGGCATGGAGTGCGGCCGCATCGACCGCAGGCGCATCGACCTGACGCACGCGCACCGCGATCCGGTCTCCCGTCACGCCGAGCTGGCCCGCGGCGGCAGGCGAGAGGATGATATCGGGGCCCGACCCCCCCGCGCTTTCCACAAGGATCGTCTTGCCGCTGTCGATCGCCGTCACCTCGGCGAACGCGCCGGCGGCGAGGCCGGGCGCCTCGACCGAAACCAGCGTGCCGATCCCGACGCGCGCATAACCGACATCATCATAGCTGCCGGTCGCCCCGGACGTGCCGGCCGGCCCCGTCGCTTGCACGCCCTCGGGCAGCGGCGGCGTGCTTTGCGCCATCGCCGCGGTCGAACCTGTGATCAGAAGAAGCGCGAGCGCCTTATTGTTCCACCGCATCCGCCAACAGCCCCACCGACAGCGCATAGAAATTCGAGCAATTATAGTCGAGGATGACACGGTAATTGCCGGTGAGCAAATAGGCCGTGGTGCCGGGGCCGTCGGGTTCGAGTAGGGTTGCCATCATGTCGGGATCGGCGGGCCACGAGCGGCCCTGCGGCACCAGGCCCAGCGCACGCCATTCGGCGATCGTCTTCCACTGGCTGTGCCGCTCGAACACGCGCGGGCAGCGCGGCGAGACGGTGCGGTTGACGAGCGCGGCGCGGTTGAGGCTCGCCGGCGTCGTCACCGCGAAACCCCAGGGTTGCCCCTTCCGCCACCCGGCATTGACGAAATAATTGGCGATCGAGGCGAGCGTGTCGGCATCACTGTGCCAGATGTCGATCTTGCCGTCGCCGTCGCCGTCGCGCGCGAGGCGGAGGTAGATCGACGGCAGGAATTGCGGCCCGCCGGTCGCGCCCGCCCAGCTCCCCTCGAGCGACGAGCGCGGCACGCCGCTGTCGATCATCTTGAGCGCGGCGACGAACTCGCCCGAGAACAGCGACCGCCGCCGCCCTTCGTAAGCGAGCGTGGCGAGCGACCGGGGCAGGTCGAAATTGCCCATATAGCCGCCGTAATTGGTCTCATGCCCCCAGATCGCGACCATGATCGATTCGGGCACGCCGGTCTCTGCCTCGATCCGCGAGAGCTTCGCGCGGTTGGCGAGCCAGGCCGAGCGACCACGGCGGATGCGCGCCGCATCGACGTGCCGGGCCTTGTAGGGCGCGAACATCGGGATCGGCGCGTTGGGGTTGCCGCCGGGCTGCCCGCGATCGAGCTCGATCACGCGCGGGTTCATCGTCAGCGTCGGGAAAACCGAGGCGATCGTCGCCTGGCTGACGCCCGCCGCCACCGCCTGCTGTCGCAAGGTGCCCAGATAATCCTGGAATCCGGCCTCGCTCTGCGCGCCCGCCGATCCGCCCATGACGAGGCAGGCAGCAGCAGCCCCGCCCCATCTCATCCACCGCGATACGCTACGATACCCCCGCATGGGAGGATTTGTGCCACATCCCGTCGCCAACATGAACCCCCGATATCCCGCCGCTTGCACAAATCGCCGCACCCGCCCTATTCGGCACCCAAGGACAGGTGGCCGAGTGGTTTAAGGCAGCGGTCTTGAAAACCGCCGTGGGTTCACGCCCACCGTGGGTTCGAATCCCACCCTGTCCGCCACAAGCATGGTGTCCGCGCCGCTGGTGGAGCGTCAGCCCCACCAGAAGATGGCCGCGATGATGACGTAGAGACCGACGAGCGCCGCGCCGTCGACCATGTCCGCGCGGCCGTCCACGGTCACCACCGTGACCACGAGCACCGACAGGAAGAGCGCGACGGCGAGCACCGGCGGGATCGCGAGCGTGAACGGCGCGCCGCCCAACGCGAAGCTGACGAGAATCAGGACGGGAATCAGCGCTACCGCAACCTGAAGCGCGCTGTTGAGCACGACGCTGAGCGCCAGATCGGCCTTGCCCTGCGCCGCGAGCCGGATGCCGACGACGTTCTCGACGGCGTTGCCGGCGATGGCGACGATGACGAGACCGGCGAACGCCTGACTGATGCCGAGCACCTCGATTGCCGGCTCGAGCGCCTCGACGAACCAGTCCGATACCAGCGCCGCCGCTATGCCACACAGCGCCAACACGCCGAACGCCATGGGAAGCGGCCACGCATGGGCGCGCTTGTGCGCCTCGGCCGGCACCGTCCGCTGGCCATGGGCGAGCATCGCCCGGGTCTGGATTCCGAGGACGAGCAGGAGCACGATCGCACAGATCACCGCCAGTTCCTGCTCGTGCGCGCTCGCGGGAAGATGCAGTTCGTACGCCAGCGTCGGCAGCACCAGGGCACAGACCGCCAGCAGCAGCAGGATCGCGATCATCCGCGGGGCCTGGCTCTCGAATTCCAGCACGCCGTGCCGCGCGCTGCCGGCAATGAAGGCGAGGCCGAGCACGAGCAGCGCGTTGCTGAGGATCGATCCGACCAACGAGGCTTGGACCACCACCACGAGCCCCGACTGAAGCGCGAAGATCGCGACGAACAGCTCGGGCAGATTGCCCACCGCCGACTGGATGATACCCGTTGCAGCGGGGCTGAAATAATTTCCCAGCTCGTCCGTCGCTTCGCCGATCAGATGTGCGATCCCCGCCAGCGCCAGCGCACAGACGACGAAGCTCGGGATCGGCCCCACGCCCAGAAAATGCAACGCCGCGGCACCGCCGACCAGCGCTGCCGAGATCACCATGACCATCAGGGCATTGCGTTCGATCGTCGCCGACATCCGTTTTCCTCCCGCGATCGCCATATCGCTGGCTATCGTCGATCGATAGTATCGCGCAATCATCCTTGCCTGGGAATCGCGATCGGGAAATCGGTTCCAGGCAAATGCTTCACCCAGAATAGGACGGCGTCGCCCGGGCTTCCCCGGGTGATGGTCGGTGCGTCGCAGCGATCAGCCGTGCTCGGCCCCGGGATGGAAGCGCTTGACGCGATGCAGCGTGTTCCTGTCGGTATGGTGCATCTCCTCGCCCGTCGCGGCGAGCTTCAGCAGCAAGTCCGACGTATAGCCGAGCGTGCCGTCGTCGTTGACCGTGAAGTCGCTCTTGAAATCGCGGATTTCCGCGCGTTCGAGCAGATATTTGTTCTGCAGGATGCCATAATGCGCTTCGCCCGGCTTGGCGTCGAACCGCAGCACCTTGTCGTGCGGCGCGGCGCTGCTGCCGGCGAGGATCGCAATGCCGCGCCCGAACACCACCGATCGCATCACCTCGCCGTGCCCCTTGTCCCACAGCAGGAAGCCGACCTCGTCGTGGAACGGGTCCATCGCCTCCTCGCCATGGCGCCACGCGGTCATGGTATAGTGAAGCCCCCACAACACCTGTTGCCCGTTTTCCTGGACCGGGATCGGCTTGAAGCAGGCCTTTTCGAAATAGGTCGTCTCGGTCGTCCAGTCGTCTTTATTGTGGTACGAGCGATCGACCCCCGCATCGCCTTCCCATTCGCCGACGAACGGCGTCAGCGGGCCCAGTTTTCGTGAATAGGCAATTTCGTTCGGCATTGCGGGGCTCTCCCTTCCTGTGTTGAGGAACGCAGGCTAGCACCACGAGGAAAGCGCTGACTAATGAAGCATTTTCTCGCCAACGATCGACGCAGGCTATCGATCGACAGGCATGATGACGAGGGCTCAGGTTGATTTCGCCCCGCGGCCAGCCTAGGTCGCGCCTCGCGAGGCCACGTCCTCCCCCTCACGGGTTGAAGTCCGGGACGGCCCGGCAGCTTTCGAAGAGGAGGCTGTCATGGCCTGGATCGTTCTCGTCATCGCCGGCTTGTTCGAAATCGTGTGGGCATTCTCGATGAAGCAGTCGCACGGCTTCACGCGGCTGTGGCCGTCGCTCGTGACTGCGGGCGCGATGACGCTCAGCGTCGGGCTGCTCGCCTGGTCGATGCGCACGCTGCCGCTGGGCACCGCCTACAGCATGTGGACCGGAATCGGCGCGGTGGGCGCGTTCCTCGTCGGTATCGTCGTGCTCGGCGAATCGGCGAGCGCATTGCGGCTGATCGCCGCACTGCTCATCATCGGTGGGCTGGTGCTGATGAAGGTGGCGACGCCGGGCTAGAGTCGTTTTCAGCCAAGCTGAACCGGCGCCGGCCCACTCCCCCTCGTCAGTGGTGCTGGAGCGATCCGTCCAGTTCGATCAGCGCGTCGAAACTTTCCTGCGTCAGCGCGGTCCGGAATTCGCAGCCGGCGGCGAAGTCGGTCGCCCAGGCCACGTCGGCGATTACCTGGCCGACATGCGGCAGCGTGAGCCAGATCATCGCCCCGCGTCGGAGCGCCGAATAGGTTTCCAGCCGCACGCCATGGACCGACAGATCGACCACGCGGCACAGCGCACGCGTCAGCCCGTCGTGGTGCACCCGCGCGTCGATCGACACCGCCGCGCGCGCAGCACGGCGGCGGCCGGGGGCGTCTGCGGGTTCGAATTCGGCAGCGAGCATGGCCTTCCCTCTCGCGGAGAAGGAAAGCCTATGCCGCTTTTGGATAACGAAAGGTTAAGGCGCTGCGCGAGCGCCCGCGCTTACTTGCGGCCGAGCGAAAGCCCGCCGAAGCGCTTGTTGAAGCGCGCGACCTGGCCGCCCGCATCGACGAGGCGCTGGTTGCCGCCCGTCCAGGCCGGATGCGACGTCGGATCAATGTCGAGCGTCATCGTGTCGCCTTCGCTGCCCCAGGTGGAGCGCGTCTCGAACACGGTGCCGTCGGTCATCTGCACCTTGATCATGTGATAGTCGGGATGCGTGTCTTTTTTCACGTTGCAGTCTCCATTGGCGGGCTGGTTTCCGACCAGCCCTTGCGGAAAGCGCGGCCTCTATACGGCTCGCGTCGTTAGGGCAAGGGTCGGGCGGAAATCGGTGTCCTCCCCGTCATGCTGATGACAATCAACATCCAGAAGCACTCGGCCGGAAAGAAGCGCGAACGTAGCGATTCTGGATTCTGACATTCGTCAGAATGACGAGTTCAGGCCGCAGGCGGATCGGCGATCATCGCGGTGAAATTCGCCTGCGCCGCGACCTTGCCGTCGATCAGCGCCTTGCCGGCGAACTTGCACACCGTCGCGCGCTTCTGCACGAACTCGACCTCGAGCCGCAGCAGTACGCCGGGTTCGACCGGGTTCCTGAACTTCGCCTCGTCGATCGCCATGAAATAGACGAGCTTGCCCGAGCCCGCGAGCCCGAGCGATTCGACCGCCAGGATTCCCGCCGCCTGCGCCAGCGCCTCGACGATCAGCACGCCGGGCATGATCGGGCGGCTGGGGAAATGGCCCTGGAAGAACCCTTCGTTGATCGTCACCGCCTTGATCGCGGCAATGCGCTCGTCGGGGACGAGTTCCTCGACCCGATCGACGAGCAGCATCGGATAGCGATGCGGCAGCGCCGCCATCACCCGCTTGATGTCGAGCGGGCCGATGGCGTCGCGGCTGGCGGTATCGTTTTCGGCGCTCACCGGCCCTGCGACTGCGTTTGCGCGGGTGCTGTGGCGGGCGCGGCGCCCTGCTGCTGCTGGCCCGGCTGCCAGTTGGCGGGCGGCGAGATGCTCACGCTCGGCACCACACGGTCGAGCTCGGTGGTGATCGCCGAGGTGATGTCGACGCTGGGCTGTGCGAAGAACGCCGATTCGGGGCGGAGCAGCAGGCTCACCTTCTTCTGGCCGACCACGGTCTGGACGGCCTGGTCGAGATGGGTGCTGATCTGCTCGAGCGCATAGGCCTGCGCGCGCGCCGCCGGCTGCTGGAGCCGCGCCAGCTCCTGCTTGCCGGCATCTTCCTTCTGCCGGATCGTCTGGAGCTGGTTGGTCAGCGCCGACTGGTTGGCGTTGGGTGCGCTGCGCGCCTTGTTGAACGCGTCGTAGAGCGGCTTGAGCTCGGTGGCGATCGCCTGACGACGGCTTTCGGCCTGGTCGAGCTGCGTCTTGTAGGTCGTCTCGATCTGCTGCTTGGCGGCCGCCCAGGCCTTGGTGTTCGCCACCGCCGATTCGGGATCGGCGACCGCGATGCCGGAAACCTGCGCGTGCGCGGCGGCGCCGATCGTGAGCGCGGGCGCGGCGAGCGCGACGGCGGCAAGCAGGGTCTTCACATTGGTCATCAGAATTGTCCACCTACGTTGAAAGTAATGAGTTTGGTGTCTTCGCCCTTGCGGTGCAGCAGCGCCTTGGCGATGTCGATCCGCAACGGGCCGAACGGCGAGTTCCAGTTGACGCCGATGCCGACCGACAGACGCGGCTTCCAGCTGTCGCCATAGAAGACTTCCTGGAACGGTGCGATCGACGTGGTGTACGCGGTATTGGCCGACGTGCCCGAGCATGTGCCGCCATAGGTGTCGGCGTAGCCGGTCTGGCAGGTCGTCACCAGGCCCGCATTTTCGGCGGCGTCGGTCGGCACGATGTAGAGCGGACGGCCCTCGCCGTCGAGCACCGGGTTGATGATCGGATCGACGATCGTGTTGCCGTTCTCGTCGACATGGGTGGGGAACACCGCCGTGGGCTCCGGCCGCGTGACGTCGAACAGGGCGCCGACATCCATGAAGATCGACGGCCTCAGCCCAAGCTCCTGCGCACCCGAACCCAGCGGAATTTCGAGCTCGGCATGGCCCAGATAATAGGCCTTGCCGCCCAGCGCGTCGTCGTAGATCCGATCCTTGTCGGTGACGAGCGTCTGGTTGCCGTCCGCGTCCGTCGTGTACGGGATGCGCTGGATGCGCGGGCCGACGCCGCGAATGTCGAATCCGCGGAACTGCGGCTCGCCCAGGTAGAAGCGGTCGATGATGCGCACCTTGTCGATGCCCGGCCCACGACTCTTCTCCAACGAGAAGATGTAGCCGCCCTCGCCGCGCAGCGAGAAGATGAAACCGCCGCCAACCGACCAGTATTTGGCCGCCTCGGCGCGGGTGCGGACGTATTTGACGTCGCCGCCCAGCCCGGCGAAATCCTGGCTGAACGTCAGCCGGGTGCCCGCCGAAGGATGAAGCCCGCTGTTGAGGCTGTTGTAGATCAGCGAATAGCCGATCGACGAGGTGAGACGGTTGCCCAGCGAATCGCACAGATAGCGGCCGGCCTTGAGCGGATCGCACCCTCCGGTGGGGCTCAGGAAGCTGTCGTCGAGGCTGACCTCGTCATAAGAAAGCTGATAGCGCCCCGCCAGCGACCAATATTCGGTTAGCGGAATACCCGCGCGCAGCTGGAACCCGGTGGAAACCTGGTCGTAAAGTGTCTGCCGGTCGTTGCCGAGATAGTTGAACGCATTGTAATCGCGCCGGAACACGTCCGCACCCACCGCGATCGACTTGTCGAACAGATAAGGCTCGGTGAAGCCGAGCTGCACCGACTTCGAATAGGACGAATAATTGACGCTCGCGCGCAGTTCCTGGCCCATGCCGCGGAAGTTGCGCTGGGTGATACCCGCCTGGATGATGAACCGCTCGAGGCTCGAATAGCCGGCCGAGAGCTGGATCTCGCCGGTCGAACGTTCCTCGACGTTCGCTTCGAGCACCAGCCGGTCGGGGGTAGAGCCGGGGCTCTGCTTGATCTCGAACTTGTCCTGGAAGAAGCCGAGCGAATTGATGCGGTCCTGCGAGCGCTTGACCATGAAGCTGTTGAACGCGTCGCCCTCGGCCAGCCGCATCTCGCGGCGGATCACCTTGTCTTTGGTATTGGTGTTGCCGTTGATGTCGATCCGCTCGACATAGGTGCGCTGCGACTGCGCGATGTGGAAATTGATCCCCATCGTCAGCGCATCGCGGTCACGATCGAACTCGGGTTCCACCTCGGCGAAGGCGTAACCGACCAGCCCCGCGGTCTCCTTGAGCGAGTCGATCGAATCCTCGACCGCCTTGGCGTCGTACCAATCGCCCTTGTGGAACGGCAATGCGGCGGCGAGCCGCTTGTCGTTGAAATCACGAATATCGCTGTCGACCGTCACGTCGCCGAATTTGTAGCGCGGCCCTTCCTCGACGACGTAGGTGATGATGAAGTCGCGCTTGTCGGGGGTCAGTTCGGCGACCGCGGAGGTCACGCGGAAATCGGCATAGCCTTCGGTCAGGTAGAACTGGCGCAGCTTCTGCTGGTCGTACGCCATCCGATCCTGGTCGTAGGTCGTGTTCGAGCTCAGGATCGTCAGCAGGCGCGCTTCCTTGGTCGCCATCTGCTTGCGCAGCTTGCCGTCGGAGAACACCTCGTTGCCGATGATGTTGATCTGGCGGACCTTGGATTTCGGCCCCTCGCTGATCTCGAACACCACGTCGACGCGGTTCTGGTCGAGCGCGACCATCTGCGGCTGGACGTTGGCGGCGAAGCGGCCTTCGCGGCGATAGAGCTCGATGATCCGCGCGACGTCCTGCCGCACCGCGGTGCGGGTGAAGATCTGGCGCGGCGCGAGCTTGATCTCCTTGGTGATCTTGTCGGCCTTGAGGTGCTTGTTGCCCTCCAGGATCACCCGGTTGATCAGCGGGTTCTCCTTGATGCGGATGACGAGATCGCCCGTCTGCGCGCCGTCGATCGCCACATCGGCGAACAGCCCGCTGTTCAGCAGATCACGCAGCGCCTGATCGAGATAGGCGTTGCTCAGCGGCTGCCCGACCTGGAGCTTGGTGTAGGACAGCACCGTCGCCGGCTCGATGCGCTGCGAGCCATCGACCCGGATCGACTTGATCGTGCGCTGCTGCGCCGGCGCAACTGCCGCGGCGGCCTGCGCCGCATCGACGGCGGGAGTCGTCTGCTGGGCAGCGGCGGGCTGCGCCGTCTGCTGCTGCGCGGGCGCCGGCTGAGCGGGCTGCTCTTGCGCAGGCTGCTGCTGAGCGGGCGCGGGCGCTGATTGCGCCGCCGTCTGCGCGTGCGCCGCAAGCGGAACGGCCGACAACATCGTGCCCGCAAGGAGGATGGCGGTGGCGCGCACGCCGAAATCGGAAACCTTGGTCGCTGTCACTGTCCCACCCCAAAGGTATGTTTGATGCCGCGAGGCACGGGCCGCGCTGCCCTGCCCCAACCGGCTCAGCCGATCAACCCGGCCAGATTCTTCCACAGTCCGAACGCGCCCAGATCGTTGAAGGTGACGAGCAGCATCAACGCCAGGATCGCCGCCAGGCCGCCGCGGAACGCCCATTCCTGCACCTCGGGCTCCACCGGGCGGCGCCGGACCGCTTCGATCGCATAGAACATCAGATGGCCGCCATCCAGCACCGGGACTGGCAACAGGTTGATGAATCCCAGATTAATCGAGACCAACGCGATCAACGAAACGAAGGCGTCGAGCCCCAGCGTCATCTGCTCGCCCGAGACGCGCGCGATCGACAGCGGCCCGCCCAGTTCCTTCACCGAGCGCCGGCCGGTGATCACCTGCCCCAGCGTCTCGACCATCATCCGCACGATCTGGCCGGTCCGCTCGACCGCGACGACCGGCGCGCGCGCGAGGCCGACCGTGGCATAGACGGGTTGGGACGGGCCGATGCCGAGCAGCCCGACCTTGTATTCGTTGCCGAAGCGATCGCGCTCCGTCATCGTGCCGATCGTCGCGACGCGCGTCATCTCGGCCCCGTCGCGGCGGAAATCCACCTCGATCCGCTCGCCCGCGCGAATTTTCACGTAGCGGACCATGTCGTCGAAGGTATCCATCGATCGCCCGCCCAGCGCCACGATCGTGTCGCCGGTCTCGAGCCCGATTCGGGCGGCGGCACTGCCCTCGACGACCGCGCCGACGGTCGCGGGCGTGCGGCTTTCGCCATAGGCCATCGCGAAGCCCGCGAGGATCAGGATCGCGATCAGGAAATTGGTTACCGGGCCCGCCGCGACCACGATCGCGCGCTGCCACACCGGCTTGGCCTGAAAGGTGCGCGCGCGCTCCTCGGCCGGCAGCGCCAGCCAGTCGGCCGAGGGCTGGCCGGCCGGATTCATGTCGCCCGCGAATCTGACGTAACCGCCGAGCGGGATCCAGCCGAGCTTCCAGCGCGTGCCGCGTTTGTCGGTATGGCCCCAGATTTCACGCCCGAACCCGATCGAGAAGGCATCCGCCTTGATCCCGAACCAGCGCCCGGCGAGGTAATGCCCCATCTCGTGGACGAAGACGAGCGGCCCGATCACGAGCACGAAGGCAATGATGGTGAGCAGCACGCCCGGAGAGTCGATCAAGCCACGCAATCCTTTACCCGCTCGCCCGCGATCGCGCGCGCTTCGGCATCCACGCCGAGCACCGCGTCGATACCGTCCGGCGCCGCCGGGGTATAGCGTTCCAGCGTATCCGCGACGATTGCGGCAATTTCAAGAAATCCGATGCGTCGCGCGAGGAAGGCCGCGACCGCCACTTCGTTGGCGGCGTTAAGGATCGCGGGCCGCGCGCCGTCCGCCTCCAACGCCTCGCGCGCCAGCCGAAGCGCGGGAAAGCGTTCGGGATCGGGCGCTTCGAAGTCGAGCCTGCCGAGCGTCGCGAAGTCAAGCGGCGCCATCGCCGTCGTCATCCGATCGGGCCAGGCCAGCGTATGCGCGATGGGGACGCGCATATCCGAAGGCCCGAGCTGCGCGAGGATCGAGCCGTCGACATATTCGACCATCGAATGGATCACCGACTGGCGATGGACGATGATCTCGAGTTGGTCGGGTGTCACCGGAAACAGCCGCGCGGCCTCGATCAGTTCGAGCCCCTTGTTCATCAGCGTTGCCGAATCGACCGAGATCTTGGCCCCCATCGCCCAATTGGGGTGCGCGACCGCCTGCTCGGGGGTCACGCGGCGCATCGCATCGAGGCTCGCGTCGTGGAACGGCCCGCCGCTCGCGGTCAGGATCACCCGCCGCACCCTATCGGGCCGCGCGGCATCGAAACACTGGAAGATCGCGTTGTGCTCCGAATCGGCGGGGAGCAACGTCGCGCCGTGGCGGGCCGCGGCCTCCATCACCAGCGCGCCGGCGGAGACCAATGGCTCCTTGTTCGCGAGCACCACCGTGCCGCCGCGTTCGAGCGCCGCCATCACCGGCCGTAGGCCGGCGCAACCGACGATCGCGGCCATCGTCCAGTCGGCGGTAAGCATCGCGGTCTCGCATACCGCCTGCGCGCCGGCCGCCGTCTCGATTCCCGTGCCGGCGAGCGCGTCGCGCAGGTCGGGCAGCGCCGCCTCGTCGGCCACCACGGCAAGCTTCGCATTGGTACGGATCGCCGCGGCGGCAAGCCCCTTCGCGTCGCGATTGGCGGTGAGCGCGAGCACCTCGAACGCCTCGGGCGCGCGCTCGATCAGGTCGAGCGTCGAGCCGCCCACCGATCCGGTCGCGCCCAGGATGGTGACGGTCTTCATCCGATCAGCTCGCGGACATGGACGAGCACCAGGATCGCCGCGAGCGGCGCCACCGGCACCAGCCCGTCGAGCCGGTCGAGCACGCCGCCATGGCCAGGCAGGATGTTGCCGCTGTCCTTCACCCCCGCACGCCGCTTGAGCCAGCTTTCATAGAGGTCGCCCGCCTGCGCGATTACCGCCAGGAACGGCGATGCCAGCGTCAACCGCAGCGGCAGGCCGTAGGCATAGTGCATCGCGACGCCGAACAGCCCGGCCGCCGCCACGCCGCCGATCAACCCCGCCCAGGTCTTGTTGGGGCTGATCGCCGGCGCCAGCTTTGGCCCGCCGATCACGCGGCCCGCAGCATAGGCGCCGATATCGGTCGCCCAGACGAGCGCGAGCGTCCAGAAGGCGAAGACCATGCCGTTGCCCGGAGTCTCGCGGATCAGCAGCAGCGCGAATACCGGCAGCCCGCAATAGATCGTGCCCCAGGCGAGCATCGGCAGCCGCGTCACGATGACGATGAAGAACGCCGCGCCCGCGAGCAGCCCGAGCGCAAAGAAATCGGGGCCGGCGGCGAGCGGGCTGAAGATCGCGAGCGGCACGAACAGCGTATATTGCGCGAGACGCTTGGTCTTGGGGGGCACCTTCGCGAGGTCCGACCACTCGGCCATCATGAACACCGCCATCACCGTGGCGAGCAGCCAGAAGGCGATGCCGCCGAAGACC
This sequence comes from Sphingomonas sp., assembly GCA_035538935.1. Taxonomy (GTDB): domain Bacteria; phylum Pseudomonadota; class Alphaproteobacteria; order Sphingomonadales; family Sphingomonadaceae; genus Sphingomonas. The sequence goes on along the minus strand of DATLJH010000009.1, from coordinate 253,770 downwards.
AGCGCCGCCGCCGCGATCGCGATCAGCGCGACGCCCGCGACCACCCGCAGCGTCAGCTCGGACGGCTGCTGCTTCTTCTGTTCGGGCGCGGTCACAATCCTCCGAAGCGCCGCTCGCGCCGTGCGAACGAGGCAAGCGCCGTGCGCAACGCCTGTCCATCGAAATCGGGCCACAGCGTGTCGACGAACAGCAGTTCGGCATAGGCCGCCTGCCACAACAGGAAATTGGACAGCCGATGCTCGCCCGAGGTGCGGATCAACAGGTCGAGCGGCGGCAGTCCGGCGGTGTCGAGCTCGGCGTCGATCGCGCCCTCGTCGATCTGTTCCGGCGCCAGCTCGCCTGCGGCGACACGCGCCGCCAGCGTGCGCGCGGCCGCCGCGATCTCGGCCTGCGCGCCGTAATTGAGCGCGATCACCAGCGTTGCGCCGTTATTGGCGGCGGTGCGGGCGATCGCCCCGTCGATCATCTGGGCAAGGTCGGGGCCAAAGCGGCGGTAGTCGCCGATCACGCGCAGCCGCACGTTCTCGGCGGCCAGGTCGTCGAGCTCGGATCGCAGGAAGGTGCGCAACAGCGCCATCAGGTCGGTGACCTCGCCTTCCGGCCGCCGCCAGTTCTCCGAGGAGAAGGCGTAGAGCGTCAGCACCTCGATGCCCAGCGCGCGCGCCTCACGCGTCACCTTGCGCACCGCCTCCACACCCGCACGGTGCCCGGCGACGCGCGGCAGCAGCCGCTTCTTCGCCCAGCGCCCGTTGCCGTCCATGATGATCGCGACGTGCCGCGGCACGCCCGGTTCGCCGCCCGTGGCGGGAGCAAAGGCGGGATTGGTGCTCATCGGCTCATCCGCCGCGACAGGGCCGGCGCGCGCATCACTGACCGAGGATTTCCTTTTCCTTGCCCTGCGCCGCCGCATCGATATCGGCGATCGTGCTGTCGGTCAGCTTCTGCACCTCGTTCTCGTGGCGCTTGCGCTCGTCTTCCGAATAAACACCCTTCTTTTCGTCGGTCTTGAGGCTGTCCATGCCGTCGCGACGCACGTTGCGCGCGGCGATGCGCGCTTTCTCGGCATATTGCCCCGCGAGCTTGGCGAGTTCCTTGCGGCGCTCCTCGGTAAGATCGGGGATCGGCAGGCGTAGCGTCTGCCCGTCGGCGATCGGGTTGAGCCCCAGCCCCGCCGAACGGATCGCCTTGTCCACCACGCCGAGGTTGGATTTGTCCCACACCTGCACGCTCAGCATCCGGGGCTCGGGCGCCGACACGGTCGCGACCTGGTTGAGCGGCATCGCGGCGCCATAGACCTCGACCGTGATCGGATCGAGCAGCGCGGTCGACGCGCGGCCGGTGCGCAGGCCGCCGAGATCGTGCTTGAGCGCCTCGACCGCGCCCGCCATGCGCCGCTCGAGATCGGCCTTGTCATAGGCGGCCATGATCGTGCTCCTTCTTGTCTTTGCGCTTATTCTACCACGGAAAGGGCCGGTTCGGCGACGTTCGAGACGATCGTCGCGACCCCCTTTCCTTCGAGCACCGAGGCGAGGTTGTGCTCGCCGCGGATGTTGAACACCACGATCGGGATGTCGCTGTCGCGGCACAACGCCACCGCGCTCGCGTCCATCACCTTGAGATTGTCCGCCAGCACCTGGTTGAACGTCAGCGAATCGTATCGCTTCGCGGTCGGCACCTTCTTGGGATCGGCATCATAGACGCCGTCGACGCTGGTGCCCTTGAACAGCGCGTCGCAACCCATTTCTGCCGCGCGCAACGCCGCCGCGGTGTCGGTGGTGAAGAACGGATTACCCGTGCCCGCCGCGAAAATGACGATCCGGCCCTTCTCCATGTGCCTGACGGCGCGGCGGCGGATATAGGGCTCGCACACGCTCGCCATCGGGATCGCCGATTGCACGCGCGTCTCGACGCCGATCTTCTCGAGCGCCGCCTGCACGGCGAGCGCGTTCATCACGGTCGCGAGCATCCCCATGTAATCGCCCGTGGTGCGGTCAATTCCCTGCGCGACGCCCGCCAGTCCGCGGAAGATGTTGCCGCCACCGACGACGAGGCAGAGCTCGTGCCCCGCCTCCTTCGCCGCGGCGATCTCGCCCGCCACCCGGGCCACCGTCTCGGGATCGATCCCGAAGGACGATTTGCCCATCAGGACTTCGCCCGAAAGCTTGAGAAGGATGCGTTTGAAGCGGGGCAGCGGCATAGAACCTGGCAAAAGGATACGCGGGGAATGGTCGAAAGCGCGCGGACCTTAGTAGCGCGCCTGTTGGATGCCAAGCGCACACTTATTCTCTCCCCTCAGGGGAGAGGATAGCGAAGCTTGCCGCGAAGCGGTAGCGCAGCTTGGTGAGGGTGAGGGTGTGTGCGAAATCTCGTCCGCAGACCCTCACCCAGCTTCGACTAGGATGCTGCGCACCCAAGTCTTCGCATCCCTCTCCCCCGGAGGGGAGAGGGAGAATCGCTCAATCCTTCTTCAGCCCCGCGGTCGCGGCGACTTCGGCGGCGAAATCGCTCTCTTCCTTCTCGATGCCCTCGCCGAGCTGGAAACGGACATAGTCCTTGAGCGTGATCGTCGTGCCCGCGTCCTTGCCGGCTTTGGCGACGACGTCCGCGATCGGGGTCTTGTTGTCGATCACGAAGAGCTGGCTGAGAAGCGCGTTCTCCTTGGCGAACTTCTTGACCGAGCCCTCCACCATCTTGGCGATGATGTCGGCGGGCTTGCCCGATTCGGCGGCCTTTTCGGTCGCGATCTGGCGCTCGCGCTCGATCACGTCCTGGTCGAGCCCGCTTTCGTCGAGCGCCAGCGGAAACGCCGCGGCGATGTGCATCGCGAGCTGCTTGCCCAGCGGCTCGAGCACGTCGACGCCCGCATCGCTCTCCAGCGCGACGAGCACGCCGATCTTGCCCAGCCCCGGCGCCTGCGCATTGTGGACGTACGGGATCACCGCGCCCTGCGAGACTTCGAGCCGCTTGGCACGCCGGATCGACTGGTTCTCGCCGATCGTCGCGATGTTGTTGGTCAGCGCGTCGCCGACGGTCGTACCCGACGGCATCTTCTCGGTCTTGAGCCCCTCCAGATCGTCGCCCTTGGCGAGCGCGATCCCGGTAACCTCACGGACGAACTGCTGGAACTGGTCGTTCTTGGCGACGAAGTCGGTCTCGGAATTGACCTCGACCGCCGCGCCCGCGGTGCCGGCGACGGCAACGCCCACCAGCCCCTCGGCGGCGGTGCGGCTCGACTTCTTCTGCGCGGCGGCGAGGCCCTTGGTGCGCAGCCAGTCGATCGCGGCTTCCATGTCGCCGCCCGATTCGGCCAGCGCCTTCTTGCAATCCATCATGCCCGCGCCGCTGCGGTCGCGGAGCTCCTTCACGGTGGCGGCGGTGATCTCGGCCATTGTTCAAACTCTCTTTTCAATTCTCGAAAGCGTCACCCCAGCGAGCGCTGGGGTCTCTCAATTACAAAGAGATGCCAGCCTTCGCTGGCATGACGGTGATATGTGACGCTCAGGCGTCGAGCTGGCGCTCGCCCTCGGCGGCCGTTTCCGGCTCGGTCGAGGCGGCGGGTGCCTCGGGCTCGTCCTTGGCTTCCTCGGCGGGGGTCGGCGCAGGCTCGGCGGCAGGCGCCTCTTCCTTCTTCTCGGCCTTGGCGGCCTTGGCGGGCTTTTCCTCGGCAGCGGGGGTCGCTTCCGCGGCGAGCGCGGGCTCGACCGGCGGCTCGGCCATCGCGCCGAAATCCTTGCCGCTCATCACCGCCGCGTCCTGGCCGCCGCGGGTCGCGGCGATCGAGACGGCCTCGCAATAGAGGCGGATCGCGCGGCTCGCGTCGTCGTTCGCGGGCACCGGGAAGGCGATGCCGTCGGGCGAGACGTTGGTGTCGAGGATCGCGACGACGGGAATGCCCAGCGTGTTGGCTTCCTTGATCGCCAGCTCTTCCTTGTTGGCGTCGATCACGAACATCACGTCGGGCACGCCGCCCATGTCGCGGATGCCGCCCAGCGACAGCTCGAGCTTGTCGCGCTCACGGGTGAGCTGGAGCACTTCCTTCTTGGTCAGGCCGTGCGTGTCGCCCGAAAGCTGCTCCTCGAGCGTCTTCAAACGCTTGATCGACTGCGAGATCGTCTTCCAGTTGGTGAGCATGCCGCCCAGCCAGCGGTGGTTGACGAAATGCTGGCCCGCCTTGCGTGCGCCATCGGCAACCGCGTCCTGCGCCTGGCGCTTGGTGCCGACGAACAGCACCTTGCCGCCCGCCGAGACGGTCGAGGCGACGAAATCGAGCGCGCGCGCGAACAGCGGCACGGTCTGCGACAGGTCGATGATGTGGACGCCGTTGCGATCGCCGAAGATATACGGCTTCATCTTCGGGTTCCAGCGGTGGGTCTGGTGGCCGAAATGCGCGCCGGTTTCGAGCAGTTGCTGCATGGAGACGACAGGAGCCGCCATGGGGTATTTCCTTTCCGGTTATGCCTCTGGGAAGCTGGAAATCCATTGGGCCCAAGGCCCGGGACACCGGTATGTGCGCTTCCCATGCGGGGTTGAGGCGGCGCCCCTAGCCGAGAGCGCGCGCGAAATCAAGCGTTGACATATGGAACATTAACGGAACATATGGCGTTCACAACGGGCACATGGTGAGGTTTCGCCCGCTTTGGTTCCGGGTCAGGAGTTTCGACGATGATGGCAATGGTTCAGCTCTTCGTGTTCGTCGGCGCGCTCGCGCTGATCGTGCGGGTGGTGGCGGAAACGATTCTTCCGGCGCTGCCGCGCATGGCGGCGCTGCTGCGCGGCGAGGTCGATCCGGTCGCGATGCCGCGCGATCGGTCGCTCACGCCGCGGGCGGCGGTGCGGGCTCATCCGCCGGTCGTGCCGGCGCGGCATGCGATGCGCGAAGCCGCCTGACGCGGGCATAGCTCGCGATGCTGAACGGCAGCGCGAGCAGATAGGCGAGGCAGAGCGCGCTCGCGGTGTGCCACGGCGCCGAGATCAACCCCGCGCCGACCAGCACGACGATGACGATGGCCTCGAAGCGGATATTCTGTCGGAGCTTGAGCGAGCTCCACGACCAGGTGGCGAGGCTCGACACCATCAGCGCCGCGACGAAGGCGACCCAGGGTGCCACGACATAGGCCGACCGGAAGATCGGCGCGCCGGTCCAGAACCACAGGTACATCGGCAGCATCGCCAGCGCGGCGCCCGCGGGCGCGGGCACGCCGGTCAGGAAGCCTGCCGATTTGTGCGGCTGCTCGCTGGTGTCGATCTGGGCGTTGAACCGCGCGAGGCGCAGCGCGCACAGCACCGCGAGCACGAGCGCGCACATCCAGCCCACGCGCGGCAGCTCGATCAGCGACCACAGGAATAGGATCAGCGCCGGCGACACGCCGAACGAGATCGCGTCGGAGAGCGAATCGAGCTCGGCGCCGAACTTGCTCTGGCCGTGGAGCATCCGCGCGATGCGCCCGTCGAGCCCATCGAGTACGCCTGCCACGAGCACCATCAGCACCGCGCGCTCCCACTCGCCGCCGATCGCAAAGCGGATGCCGCTCAGCCCGAAGCACAAGGCCAACGCGGTGACCGCGTTGGGCGCCACCGCGCGCAACGGCAAGCCTCGGCGCAGCCTGGGCCGCTCTTCCTTCATGCGCCGCCTCTCGCGCCAAACATGACCGTCACCCCGGACTTGTTCCGGGGTCCACCGTGCCGCGCTTCTCGACGTATCGGCTTCAGCGCACCGTGGATGCCGGAACAAGTCCGGCATGACGAAAAAGAGCGAATCTTCATCGCGGCATCGTAATCCTCGACCACTCTGACGCGCGCGCGATCACTGCGCGATGCCGGAGGCCGGCTGTCCGCCGATCCGCCCCAGCACCGTCTCGCCGGCGACACTGCGCTGGCCGAGCGCGACCTGGCACGCCGCCTCGTCGGGCAGATAGACGTCGACCCGGCTGCCGAAGCGGATGAGGCCGATCCGCTGCCCCGCCGCCACGATGTCTCCAGTCTTGGCGAAGGTGACGATGCGACGCGCCACCAGCCCCGCGATCTGCGTGAAGCCGACGCGGCGGCCGTCATGGCCCTCGACCACGAAATGCTGGCGCTCGTTCTCCTCGCTCGCCTTGTCGAGATCGGCATTGAGGAACTTGCCCGAGATATAGACGATCTGCCGGATCGTGCCGGCGATCGGGGTGCGGTTCACATGGACGTCGAACACGCTCATGAAGATGGAGACGCGCACCCGGCTCTCCTCGCGCAGACCGTTCTCGCCCGCCATCTCGACCGGCACCGGCACCCGCTCGATCATCGTCACCAGCCCGTCGGCGGGCGCGACGATCAGGTCGTCGCCCTGCGGCGTGACGCGCACGGGATCGCGGAAGAACGCCGCCACCCAGATCGCGAGCCCGATCAGCGGCCAGGTTGCGAAATCCCAGACGAACAGCGACACCAGCGCGAACGCGCCGGCGATGAGGATATATTTGCGCCCCTCGGGATGGACCTCGGGAAAGCGCCATTTCACCGTGGTCGTCGTGACCGGTGGCTTGTCGAGCGATGACATGGCGCCGGTCTAGCCGTGCCGCTCGCCCAACACAACGCGCGCCGGCAGGGGAAATCGCTTTCCTACATGGCTGCCTTGCCCTATGTTCTCTCCATGTTCTCATGGGCCGATTTTGACCGGAACATCGCGCGTTCATCATGCCCTCGCAGCGAAGTGGAGAAAAGCGCGCGACGCTCTCCACTTTCTCCACTTCACATGGCGCCGCCTCCGGCTTGATCGCACGGCGGCATGCCCTTAGGTGCCCGGCGACCCTTCCTTTCAAGAAAGAGAGACCATGGCGAAGATCAAGGTGAAGAACCCCGTCGTCGAGATCGACGGCGACGAGATGACGCGGATCATCTGGGAATGGATTCGCGAACGCCTGATCAAGCCCTATCTCGACATCGGCCTCGAATATTACGATCTTTCTGTCGAGAAGCGCGACGCGACCGACGACCAGATCACGATCGACGCCGCCAAGGCCATCCAGAAGCACGGCGTCGGCGTCAAGTGCGCCACCATCACCCCGGACGAGGCGCGCGTCGAGGAATTCCACCTCAAGAAGATGTGGAAATCGCCCAACGGCACCATCCGCAACATCCTGGGCGGCACGATCTTCCGAGAGCCGATCGTCATCAACAACGTGCCCCGGCTGATCCCGGGCTGGACCAAGCCGATCGTCGTCGGCCGTCATGCCTTCGGCGACCAGTACAAGGCGACCGACTTCAAGGTGCCCGGCCCCGGCAAGCTGACGATGAAGTGGGAAGGCGAAAACGGCGAAAGCCTCGATTTCGACGTGTTCGATTTCCCCGCGGCGGGCGTCGCGATGGGCATGTACAATCTCGACGATTCGATCCGCGATTTCGCGCGCGCCTCGATGAACTACGGCCTCAACCGCAAATGGCCGGTCTATCTCTCCACCAAGAACACCATCCTCAAAGCCTATGACGGCCGCTTCAAGGATCTGTTCCAGGATATTTACGACAAGGAATTCAAGAAGCAATTTGAGGAAGCGGGCATCGAGTATCAGCATCGCCTGATCGATGACATGGTCGCCAGCGCGCTCAAGTGGCACGGCGAGTTCGTCTGGGCCTGCAAGAACTACGACGGCGACGTGCAGTCGGATCAGGTGGCGCAGGGCTTCGGCTCGCTCGGCCTGATGACCTCGGTGCTGATGACCCCCGACGGCAAGACGATCGAGGCCGAGGCGGCGCACGGCACCGTCACCCGCCATTATCGCATGCACCAGCAGGGCAAGGCGACCTCTACCAACCCGATCGCCTCGATCTTCGCCTGGACCGGCGGCCTCAAATATCGCGGCAAGTTCGACGGCACGCCCGACGTCACGAAGTTCGCCGAGACGCTGGAACAGGTCTGCGTCCAGACGGTTGAAAAGGGGCAGATGACCAAGGATCTCGCCATCCTGATCGGCCCCGATCAGCCGTGGATGACCACCGAGCAGTTCTTCGAAGCGATCCGCTCGAATCTCGAAAGCGCAATGGCGGCGCAGGGGTTGGGGTGATTAGCCTATGACGAACAGCCCCTCACCCTTCCCACCCGGCTGCGCCGGGCGGGCCCCTTCCCTCTCCCATATGGAGAGGGAGGGAGGCGCGAAGCGCCGGAAGGGTGAGGGCCTGCCATAATGCCCCGCTCCACCACCAAGCGCCTCGAAGTCCGCCTCGCCGGGGTCGCCGACGTCCCCGGCATCATCGATCTGGTCGAGCGCGCCTATGATCGCATCTCCGGCTACAGCCGGAACCAGGTGCGCGGCCAGATCAACCATTTCCCCGAAGGCCAGTTCGTCGCGCTCTATGACGGCCGCATCGTCGGCTATTGCGCCTCGATGCGCGTGGATGAGGATATCGCGCTCGCCCCTCACGATTGGGAGGAGATCACCGCCAACGGCTTCGGCTCGCGCCACGATCCCACCGGTGCGTGGCTCTACGGCTACGAAATGTGCGTCGATCCCAAGGTGCGCGGCGTGCGCATCGGCCAGCGGCTCTACGACGCGCGCAAGACGCTCGCCGAACGCCTTGAACTGAAAGGCATCATCATCGGCGGCCGGATGCCCGGCTATCAGCGCAATCGCCGCAAGGTCGATGGCCCCGAGGGCTATCTGGAGGCGGTCGCGACCGGCAAGCTGCGCGATCCCGTCATCAACTTCCAACTCCGCAACGGTTTCGAGATCAAGGGCGTGCTCGCGGGCTATCTGCCCGAAGACAAGCGCTCCGCCGGCAACGCCGCGCTGCTGGTGTGGCGCAACCCTTACGTCCCCGATGACAGCGACAAGGTCTATGCGCTCCCGCGCGACGTCGAGAGCGTGCGCCTCGCCACCGTCCAGCTTCAGGCGCGCGCGGTGAAGGATTTCGAGGATTTCCTCGGCAATATAGAATATTTCGTCGATGTCGCCGCCGATTACCGCTGCGATTTCGTCGTCTTCCCAGAGCTCTACACGCTTCCGCTGCTATCCTATGAAAAGCGCGAGATGTCGCCGATGCAGGCGATCGACGCGCTGACGGCGCATACGCCGCGGCTCGTCAAGGAGCTCAACCGGATGGCGCTCGCATACAATATCAACATCGTCGGCGGCTCGCACCCCACCCGCACCGACGACGGCGACATCCAGAACGTCGCCTATGTCTGCCTGCGCGACGGCTCGGTCCACGCGCGCGAGAAGATCCACCCCACCCCCAACGAGCGCTATTGGTGGAACATCAAGGGCGGCGAAGACGTCGACGTCATCCAGACCGATTGCGGGCCGATCGGTATCCTCATCTGCTACGACAGCGAGTTTCCCGAACTCGCGCGCCGGCTGGTGGACGAAGGCGCGCGCATCCTCTTCACGCCGTTCTGCACCGACAGCCGCCAGGGCTATCTGCGCGTGCGCTATTGCTGCCAGGCGCGCGCGATCGAGAACCAGTGCTTCGTCGTCATGTCGGGCAATGTCGGCAACCTACCGAACGTCGACAACATGGACATCCAGTACGCGCAGAGCTGCATCCTGACGCCCTGCGACTTCCCCTTCGCGCGCGACGGGATCGCCGCCGAGGCCACCGAGAATGTCGAGACGCTGACGATCAGCGACGTCAATTTGGCCGACCTCACTTGGGCGCGCACCGAAGGCACCGTGCGCAACCTCACCGATCGCCGATTCGATCTCTACCGCCTCGATTTCGAACAGCATACGAGCGGCGCCGGTGCCGCCGTCCAGGGCGCGCCGCCACGCGGCCCGCACAGCCCGGGGGGCGGCTAGGCCTTTGGTGAGCGCACATGCTCGGGCCGGAACCCCAGCCCGATCGCACGCGCGGGCAGACGCCGCAGCTGGGGGCAGCCGCCGAGCAACCGCAACGCGAGCGGTGGTCGGTCGAAGCGACTGTCATCGCTCAACAATGGTGCGATTACACGATCTTGAACGAGCTTCTGCATCCCCTGCGTCAACCGTGTCGGCAGCATCCGCCGGTCCTGCACCTTGTCGAGCAGCGGCTCGACGTCCTCACCCTTCGCCATCGGCCCGGCGAGGATGTTCGCCGCGGCGACCGCATCCTGGATCGCGAGGTTGATCCCCACCCCGCCGATCGGCGACATCGCATGCGCCGCGTCGCCGATGAACAGCATTCCGGGCTGGTGCCACGTCTCGAGCCGATCGACGCTCACGGTGAGCAGCTTGACGTCGTCCCAACTTCCAATGGCGTCGATCCCCGCCGCGGTCTCCGGCCCGATCGCGGCGACGCGTTGCTTGAAGGCATCGAGCCCCTGCGCGCGGATGTTCTCGGCGCGGCCCTTGGGAAAGACGAACGCGCATTGCCAATAGGTCCGCCGGTCGATCAGCACGAAGATCCGCCCCGCCTCGAACACCCCTAGCGATTCGTTGTCGGGCGCAACCGTCTTGGGCAGGCGGAACCAGAACACGTCCATCGGCGCGCCGATCGTCTGCCGCGGCAGCCCCGATTGCGCGCGCAGCACCGAATGGCGGCCATCCGCGGCGATCACCAGCGACGCGCGCACATCGCCCTGCCCTTCCACGCACACACCGACGACACGGCCATCCTCCACGATTGCTCCGGTGACCTCATGGCGGCGGCGCAGCGTGAAGCCGGGATACCGCCCCGCCGCCTCGGCGACGAAATCGAGGAAATCCCATTGCGGCATCAGCGCGATGTACGGAGCGACCACCGGCAGATACCGGAAATCGGCGACCGGGATCGTCTCGCCGGCCACGCGGCCGTGGATGACGGGCACCTTCACATGATCGCGCGCCAGCAACTCGTCGAGCAGGCCGAGTTCGTGGAACAACTGGAGCGTGGAGGGATGGATCGTATCCCCTCTGAAATCGCGCAGGAAATCGGCGTGCTTCTCCAGCACCACCGTCTCCACTCCGGCGCGCGCGAACAGCAGCCCCGCGATCATCCCCGCCGGCCCACCGCCGACGATGCAGAATGGGTCGGAATTTTTATTCATGGCCCGCTGACAAACGCGTACGGCTCTGTCTAAATGCTACCATGGCGATAGGATTAGAGAATAACGGCTTCAGCGACGCGCTGGTGATTCTGGGCGCGGCGGGGCTCGTTATCCCCGCATTTGCGCGCTTCAAGATCAGCCCCGTCATCGGTTTCATCCTCGTCGGCATCCTCGTCGGTCCCGCCGGGCTCGGTTCCTTCGCGGACCGCATTCCCTGGCTCTACTACATCACCATCACCGATGCACATGCGATCGAGCCGTTCGCCGAATTCGGCATCATCCTGCTGCTGTTCTCGATCGGGCTGGAGCTGTCGCTCAAGCGGCTATGGGCGATGCGTAACCTGGTGTTCGGTCTGGGCGCGGCGGAATTGCTCGGATCGGGCCTGCTGATCGCGCTCGCGCTGGCATTGCTTGGGCAAAACACGCCCGGCGCCATCGGCCTGGGGCTCGCGCTTGCCTTGTCCTCGACCGCGCTGATCCTGCCGATGGCGGGCACCGCGAGCCCGGTCGGCCGCGCCGCCTTCTCGATGCTGCTGTTCGAGGATCTGGCGCTGGTGCCGATCATCTTCGCGCTCGGCGCGCTGGCGCCCACCGCCACCGATACAGGGTGGGACGGCATTGCCGGCGTGGCGATCCGCGGCGCGATCACCGTGGTCGTGATGTTCGTCGGCGGGCGCTTCGTGCTGCCGCGCCTGTTCGCGCAGGCCGCGCGCACGAAAAGCCCCGAGTTGTTCCTGGCCGCTTCGCTGCTCGTCGTCATCGTCTCCAGTCTCGCGACCGCGGCGGTCGGCTTGTCGCCGATCGTCGGCGCGTTGCTCGCCGGTTTGATCATCGCCGAAACCGAATATGGCGCCGAAGTCGAGGTGATGACCGAGCCGTTCAAGGGTCTCGCGCTCGGCGTGTTCCTGATCACCGTGGGCATGAGCCTCGATCTGCGGCTCGTTGCCGCGAACTGGGTCGGGCTCGGCGGTGCGGTGATCGGCGTGGTCGCGATCAAGACCGCGGTCACCTTCGCGCTGCTACGCTTCACCGGAACGCGGCCCGGCACCGCCGCCGAAGCCGGCGTGTTGATGTCGAGCCCGTCGGAAACCACGCTGATCGTGCTCGGCGTCGCGACGCAGGCCCAGCTCATCCTCCCCTCCACCGCCGCCTTCTGGCAGACGGTGACCGCGATCGGCCTCACGCTGACGCCCCTGCTGGCGCGCGTCGGGCAAAATGCCGCGCGCCGCCTCGAACGGCGACTGGGCAGCCAGGATCCCGAGGAAACGAGCGATCCCGAGGGGCCCGGCACTGTGGTGATCGGTTTCGGCCGCGTCGGCCGGATCGTCACCGACCTGCTCAAGCGCCATGACCGCAAATATGTGGCGGTAGAGGCCGATATCGACGCCGCCAGCGCCGCGCGGCGCGCGGGCTATCCGGTCGTATTCGGCGATGCCTCGCGCGCCGAGTTGATCGACCGGCTCAATCTCGGCCGCGCCGACGCGCTCATCCTGACGATGGACGATCCGGTCCTGTCGGTGCGCCTCACGCGGCGCGTGCGCGGCTGGGTGCCGCATCTGCCGATCATCGCGCGCGCGCGCGATACGGCGCACGCCGCGGAGCTCTACCGCGCGGGCGCCACCGATGCCGTGCCCGAAACGGTCGAAAGCTCGCTGCAATTATCCGAAGCGGTGCTGGTCGAGCTTGGCGTCGCGATGGGCCCGGTGATCGCCTCGATCCATGACAAGCGCGACGAATTGCGCCACATCATCAAGGAAGCGGCCAATCTCGACCGCGAACCGAGGATGCGGCTGGCACGCCTCAGGGAAACGATGGGGGAAGAGCTTTCTGACGTCTGACGGGCGCCATCGGCGGTTTTGGTTCGGCGGCTCCGTCATCGGAACGGAACGCGGATACGGCTCGTTCTGCCGCATGGGCGGCAGGGATCGCGGTATCCGCCCGAGTATGTGGAGAGTGACATGAAATTCAACGGCATCTTGCGCGGGCGCGGCCGCCTTCTCGCCGCGATCGGCACCGGCACGCTGCTGCTCGCCGGGTGCGCCACGCCGACACCCTATCAGCCGGCGACGGGCAGCGGCTTCAACCGCAACGGTTTCAGCGAACAGCGGATCGAAGACAACCGCTGGATGGTGAGCTTCTCAGGCAACACGCTCACGTCGCGTGAGACGGTCGAGCGTTACCTGCTGTTCCGCTCCGCCGAACTGACGGTGCAGCAAGGGTTTGACCACTTCATCCTGGTCGACCGCAACACCGATCGAAAGACGCGGACCTATGTCGATCGTCCCTTCGGCCCCGGCCCCTACGGCTATTGGGGCCCGTCATGGCGCTTCTACGGCCGCCCCTGGGGCTGGCGCCGCTGGGATCCGTTCTGGGGCGATCCGTTCTTCAACGATTTCGACGTGCGCACCGTCGATCGCTACGAGGCCGTCGCCGAGATCGTGATGGGCAAGGGCCCGGCGCCGCGCGACAACGTCCACGCGTTCGACGCCCACGAGGTGATGAACAACCTCGGCCCGACGATCAGGGTTCCGAAGCAAGGTTAAGGAAAAGAAACGAAAAGGCCGCCCGACCTCTTGTCGTCACCCCAGCGGAAGCCGGGGTTTCCTCGATCGAAGAGATGCCAGCCTTCGCTGGCATGACGGTAGAAGTTCGGGCGGCCTTTTTGCGTTCGGGACGCGCCTCTACAGCGCGCCGTGGCAATGCTTGTACTTGCGCCCCGATCCGCACGGGCACGGCGCATTGCGACTCACCCGTCCTTCCCATTCCGACGGATCGGTGCCGAGCGGCGCGTTGGGCTGCTCCATCTGCATCGGCGGCAGCTGCGTCGTCACCACACCCAGCGTGCCACCGTCGATATCGGCGGTATCGTCGGTCGCGGTGAACGGGTCGAAATGACTGGTGATGAAATCGGGCAGATCGGGCAACGGCGGCGGCGCCTGCATCTGGAACTGGGCGTGGGCGATCGTGCGCGTCACGTCTTCGCGGATATTCGCCAGCATCCGCTCGAACAGCGCGAATGCCTCCTGCTTGTATTCGTTGAGCGGCGTCTTCTGCGCATAGGCACGCAGGTGGACGACCTGACGCAGCGCATCGAGCGTTGCCAGATGCTCCTTCCAGTGATGATCGAGATTCTGGAGCAGGATCGACTTCTGCACCTGCTGCCACGTCGCCGGTTCCAGGTTGGCGGCCTTTTCGGCGACCACCGCGTTCGTCTGCTCGCCGACGCGGGTTTCGATCATCTCGATGTCGACCGCATCTTCCTTGAGCCAGTCGTCGATCGCCGGCTCGAGGTTGAGCATCTCGGCGAAGCGCGCCTTCATGCCCTCGACGTCCCATTGCTCGGGATAGCTGCCGTGCGGGCAGGCATCGGCGACGATGGTGTTGACCGTCTCCGCGCGCATGTCGTCGACGATCTCGGTGACGTCCTCGGCATCCATGATGTCGGCGCGCTGCTCGTAGATCACCTTGCGCTGATCGTTCATCACGTCGTCATATTCGACGACCTGCTTGCGGATGTCGTAGTTACGCGCCTCGACCTTCTTCTGCGCGGTCTCGATCGCCTTGGAGAGCCATTTCGAGCCGATCGCCTCGCCGTCCTCGAGGTTCGATCGCATCATTCGCGCGAACAGCGTGTCCGGCCCGAAGATACGCAGCAGATCGTCGTCGAGACTGAGATAGAAGCGGCTGAGGCCGGGATCGCCCTGGCGCCCCGAGCGGCCGCGAAGCTGGTTGTCGATGCGGCGGCTCTCGTGCCGCTCGGTGCCGAGCACGAACAGGCCGCCGGCCGCGAGCACCTCCCGCTTCTCGGCTTCGATCTCCTCGCGGATCCGCTCGATCGCCTTGTCTCGCTCGGGCCCGTCGGGCATCTCGGCAAGCTCCGCCTCGGCGCGAAATTCGAGGTTGCCCCCCAGCTGAATGTCGGTGCCGCGGCCGGCCATGTTGGTGGCGATGGTCACCGCCGACTTGCGGCCGGCCTGCGCGACGATATGCGCCTCCATCTCGTGATGGCGCGCGTTGAGGACGTTGTGCGGCACCTTTTCTTTCTGAAGGAAGTCCGACAGCATCTCGGATTTCTCGATAGAGACCGTGCCGACCAGCACCGGCTGCCCCTTCTCCGCGTGCAGCTTGATCTTCTTGGCGATCGCCGCGAACTTGTCCGCAGTGTTCTTGTAGAACTCATCCTCCTCGTCGACGCGCTGGATCGGCAGATTGGTCGGGATGGTGACGACGTTCATCTTGTAGATGTCGAAGAACTCGGCGGCCTCGGTCGATGCCGTGCCCGTCATGCCGCTGAGCTTCGGATACATGCGGAAATAATTCTGGAAGGTGATCGAGGCCATCGTCTGGTTCTCGGGCTCGATATTGACGCCCTCCTTGGCCTCGACCGCCTGGTGCAGACCGTCCGACCAGCGCCGGCCATCCATCATACGGCCGGTGAACTCGTCGATGATGACGACCTTCTCGTCCTTGACGATGTAATCGATGTCGCGCTTGAACATCACGTTCGCGCGCAGGCTCTGGTTGAGGTGATGGACCACCTGCGTGTTCTCGAAATCGTAGAGATTGGCGCCTTCGAGCAGCCCCGCTGCCTCGAGCATCCGCTCGGCTCTCTCGGTGCCATCCTCGGTCAGCACGATCGTCTTCTGCTTCTCGTCGAGCTCGTAATCCTCGGCCACGAGCTGCTTCACGACCGCATCGACCTTGATGTACATCTCGGACTTGTCGTCGGTCGGGCCGGAGATGATCAGCGGCGTGCGCGCTTCGTCGATCAGGATCGAATCGACCTCGTCGACGATCGCGAAATTGAACGGCCGCTGCACCATCGCGCCGCGATCGTATTTCATGTTGTCGCGCAGGTAATCGAAGCCCAACTCGTTGTTGGTCGCGTAGGTGATGTCGGCCTGATAGGCGTCGCGGCGCTGCTGGTCGGTCAGGTTGGGGATGATCGTCCCCACCGTCAGTCCCAGATAGCGATAGACTTGCCCCATCCACTCCGCGTCGCGGCTCGCCAGATAGTCGTTGACGGTGACGACATGCACGCCCTTGCCCGGCAGCGCGTTGAGATAGGTGGCGAGCGTCGCCACCAGCGTCTTGCCTTCGCCGGTGCGCATCTCGGCAATCTCGCCGCGGTGAAGCACGATGCCGCCGATCATCTGCACGTCGTAATGACGCTGGCCGAGCACGCGTCTGGCCGCCTCGCGCACCGTGGCGAAGGCTTCGGGAAGCAGGCTGTCGAGGCTCTCGCCGGCGTCGAGCCGTTCGCGGAACCGCGCGGTCTGGCCCTTGAGCTCGTCTTCGCTCATCGCCGAAATGGTGGGTTCGAACCCGTTGATCTTGTTGACGATCGATCCGAGCGACTTGACGTAGCGGTCGTTCGACGATCCGAAGATGGATTTGGCAAGGCTGCCGAGCATGGGGAATCCTGTTCGTTGAAATGCGGGGCCGATACGCACCGGCCTCGGTCGGCGGGAGCAGCGATCGGCGGAAATGTCGTAGGGGTGGATATGGGCACCGCGACGCGGCGCGCAACGATCCTATTCGCGCCGCCGCTCGGGCGCCGCGCGGGTCGACGCCGCGAGAACGAGCACGCGCACCGCGCTGGCCACGCGCCGGGCATCGGGAAGAACGCGCAACGCGGCCGGCGCGCGATCGCCGCGGATGACCGCGCGCGAAACCACGCGCGCCTCTGCGGGCCGCGCCGCCGCGATCGCCGTCGTGCTGCCCAAGGTCACCTGCGCGCGCGCCGGCCCCTGGCCGGAAAGCCCGGTCAGGCCCGCGAGCATCGCGTAGAGGATCAGCAGCAGTTCCACGGCTCTCCGATAGATCAATGGACACATGGCCCGGCCGCATGGCCATAAGGTCAGCCGCCGCGCCCGTCGACTCCTAATCGCGACGGCGCATTCGCCTGTTACAGCGGCAACGGATCCTCGTCGCTGGGCGGTGCGACCTTGAGCTGCCAGCGCATCGCCGACTTCCAGACTCCCGCGATCGGCTTGCCCGCCGCATCGTGCGCGGGGGTGAAGCGGCCGTTGGTGACGACGAGCGCGCAGGTCGTGCTGTCGAGCAGCGGCGTGCCGCTCGATTCGACGATCGCGCACGAGGTGACGCGCCCCTTGGCGTCGACATCGACTGCGAATGACGTGCGCCCTTCAGCCCCCGCCGCCTTCGCGGCCGGCGGATAGGCGTCTGCGGGGAACCAGTCGGCGGGATTGCCGATCGGGCTGGGCTCGGATGCCGTGCTTTGCGCGCAAACGGCACTACCCGGAATAACAATAGCGAGCGTCAGGAGCGCCCGAACAAGAGCCGAGTGATTCATGCGAATCTGGTTACCGCTCCGATGCCCGGATGTCACGCCTGACCCGGCTAGTCGGCCAGCCGCCGCACCACGCTATTGGTATAGTGCTCGGGCGGCCTGCCCGTTTGCGGCAAAGGTGCGAGTTCCGCCCGCTCGACCGCGAGCCGGCATGTCCCTTCGTCCAGCGCGGCGGAGCCGGAGCTTTCGAGGATCGTGCATGATGTTGCGTGGCCAGCGGCATCGATCGTGAGATCGAAACGAACCTTTCCCTCGATATCATGATGGCGCGCCTCGATCGGATAATCGTCGGGCCCGAACCAATCGACCGGATTGCTCGATCGAAATGGCCCTTTATGACTGTATCCATCCATCGCGTCTGATCGGGCATCATCGTCCGGTGCGCCACCGGTCGCAGCCTTGATCGTGGCGGTGACGCCCGACAGCGCTGTCATATCCGGCATGCCGATCTGCCGTGCGATCATCACTCCCAGGACAAGGATCGAGACGGCCAGCGTGATGCATGTCGCGATCACGGTCACCATCAACCATTTGCCCTGGCCGGTCAGCACGCTAACACCCCCCTTGTTTGCGTCATTCCTATGCCGGAGCCTCTCGCGTGTCATCCACCCGTTCCCCGCTCGCGCCTGAGCATTTCCCCGATCTTCCGCCGATCGCCGGCGTCGCGCTGCGCGTGGCGCGGGCGCGCTACAAGACGTGGGACCGGTGCGACCTCAGCTTCGTCACGCTCGAGCCGGGCACCGCGATCGCGGGCGTGACGACGCAGAGCAAATGCCCCTCGCCCGAGGTGGAATGGTGCCGCGCGGCGCTGACGCTCGGCGAGGCGCGCGCGCTCGTCGTCAATGCGGGTAATTCGAACGCCTTCACGGGCAATCGCGGCCGCGCGGCGGTGGAGGCGATTGCCGCGCGCGCGGCGGCGCATCTGGGCTGCAAACCGTCCGACGTGTTCGTCGCCTCGACGGGGGTGATCGGCGTGCCGCTGCCGATCGACAAGGCCGAAGCCGGCCTCGACGCGGCCTTCACCGCCGAACCATGCGGCTGGGAGGACGCCGCGTCGGCGATCGCCACCACCGACACCTTCGCCAAGGGGGCGATGACGACCGCGATCGTCGATGGCCGCACCGTGACGCTGGTCGGCATCATCAAGGGATCGGGCATGATCGCGCCCGACATGGCGACGATGCTCGGCTTCGTCTTCACCGATGCCGCGGTCGAGCCCGCATTCCTCCAGGCCGCGCTCAATGCCGCCAACCGCACCAGCTTCTCGTGCATCACGGTCGACAGCGACACCTCGACCAGTGACACCGTGCTCGCCTTCGCGACGGGAAAGGCCGGCAACACGCCGCTTGCCCGTGCCGACGATCCCGGCGCCGATGCCTTCGCCGCCGCGCTGGGCGACCTGTGCCGCCAGCTCGCGCATCTGGTGGTGCGCGACGGCGAGGGCGCGACCAAGTTCGTCACCGTCGAGGTGACCGGCGCCGTATCGGACGAGAGCGCACACCGCATTGCACGCAGCATCGCCGATTCGCCGCTGGTGAAGACCGCGATTGCCGGCGAGGACGCCAATTGGGGCCGCGTCGTCATGGCGGTCGGCAAGGCCGGCGAGCCCGCCGAGCGTGACAAGCTCGCGATCCGGTTCGGCGACACGCTGGTCGCCGAAAGCGGCCTCGCGGTGGAGGGGTATGACGAAGCGCCCGTCGCCGCCCATCTCAAAGGCAACGAGATCGAGATCGGCGTCGATCTCGGCCTGGGCGAGGGCCGCGCGACGATGTGGACGTGCGACCTGACGCACGGCTACATCTCGATCAACGCCGATTATCGAAGCTAGATCCGCAGTCGATCTGTTCGAATCGTCGCCCCGCTTTGACGCGTGCTCTTGTTGTGGACGGTGCGAAGTGGAGAAAGTGGAGAGCGTCGCGGGATTTTGCCCGGGATGCGACCGCAACGCCCCCGGGTGGCGGCTGACGCGCGACACCGACGCGACACAGACGCACCATCCATGCGCCGGACGCGCGCCGCCGGCGCGCCTCGGTCGCGACGCTATCGGTATCGAGGACGCGGCGGGCGCGATACGGGAGCAGTCCTGTTCCATCCCACAAGGTAGAACATAAAACGAACATGTAGGACAGGGATTTCAGACCCAGGCCAGGGTCCGTACTCGATTAGAGCATCGAACGTTCAATCGGGCCCATGTTCTCCTGCGCCGGCGGGAATCCAGAGTTTCAAGCGGTCGCGCCCGTGACTCTGGACCCCCCGCCTGCGCGAGGCCAGGCAAGTCCGGCATGACGGGTAGGTGATAGACAAAGCCGATCGAATTTGAGCCAAGGAACAAGCACGTCACCCCAGCGAAGGCTGGGGTCTCTCTGCTACCGAGAGATGCCAGCCTTCGCTGGCATGACGATCATCTTGCTCACGCCAACTCATTCTCCAGCCACGCCTTGATCCGGCTCTTGGGCTCGGCGCCGACCTTGGTCGCGGCGGGCGCGCCGCCCTTGAAGAGGATCATCGTCGGGATACCGCGCACGCCGTAGCGGCCGGGGGCGTCGGGATTGTCGTCGATGTTGAGCTTGGCGATCGTCACCTTCTCGCCGAGCTCGTCCGAAATCTCCTCGAGGCTCGGCCCGATCATCTTGCACGGCCCGCACCATTCGGCCCAGAAATCGACCAGTACGGGGCCGTCGGCCTTGAGGACGTCGCTTTCGAAGCTCGAATCGGTGATCTGCTTGGTCGCCATGACAATCTCCTTTGACGCCAAGTTAGGCAGCGCGGGCCGCTTGCTCAAGCGCCGGGCATCAAGCTTTGCTGCTTTGGCGTCAAGCCCGGCTTGTGGCGGGCGAGCAGATCGTCGGGCAGCGCGAACGCCGCCGGCCCCGCGGTGTAGAGCAAGGTCGCGCCGATCCGCCGGTCGGGGAAGATCACGCGCAGCGCCTCGGCATAAGCAGCCATCTGGCGGAGATGATAGACGGGGATGTCGTCGATGCCGTCAGGCAGGCGACGCCCGGTCTTGAAATCGATCAACTCGACCGCCTCGTCGGTGACGAGCAGCCGGTCGATCGTGCCCGCGACCACCAGCCCCTCGCCGATCACCGCCGTCACCGGCGCCTCGGCGAGCGCATCGGGCCCGAACAAGGCGGCGAAGCGCGGGTCGTCGAGCACCGTGAGCACCGTCGCCGTCAGCGCGGCGCGGTCCGCTGCTTCCTCGACCTGCCCGACGTCTTGCAACCAGCGATCGGCAGCGGCCGCGCGGTCAGACGCGGGCACCGGCGGCAGCCGCTCGAACAACGCATGGATCAGCCGCCCGCGCTCGGCGGCGGCGCGCATCGCGGGGCCGGGCGGCGGATCGGCGACATCGTCCTCGCCCAGCGCCGACGGTGCGAGCGGCCGCGGCGGCCGCGCCTCCTGCGGTGCCGGAAGACGCGCCCATTCGGGTAAATCGGCCGCAGGCGCCGGAGGCTGCGCTTCTGCTGCCTTCGCGACCACCGGCGGTTGCGGTTCGCGCCCCTCGAAGCAGCGCGCTTCGCCCTCCATCGATGGCACGCCGAGCGCCGTCAACGCGCGGTCGGCAGCGGCATACCAGCTCGCCTCGGGCGGCACGCCCTTCGCGCGCGGCCCCAGCGCGCCCGCGATCACGAGCTGTTCCTCCGCCCGCGTCGCCGCGACGTAGAACAGCCGCCAATGCTCCTGCAGCTCACGCGCTTCCGTCTGTTGGGCGAGATCGGCAATCTCTCCTCCCCGCTCGGCGGTGCGCGGCCGGAAGATCGGGATCGCATCGCGCGCGCCATCGGGCTTCCAGCCGAGGATGTCGCGTCGCGCGGAAGCGGGATCGACGGTCGCATCGGCCAGGACCACCACCGGCGCCTGTAACCCCTTGGCCCCGTGCGCGGTCATCACCCGCACCGCGTCGAGCGGCGCCGACGGGTCGCGGACGATCTCGACATCGCCGCGATCGAACCAGTCGAGGAACAGCTGGAGCGACGGCGCCGACAGGGTTTCGAAATCGAGCGCCGCGTTGAGCAGTTCCTCGATCGGGTCGCGCGCTTCCTGCCCCAGCCGCCAGATCAGCTTGCGCCGCCCGTCGAGCGGCCCCGTCAGCAGCTCTTCGAGAAACTGGTAGGGCGTCGCGATATCCGCGCGCGCCAGCATCGCATCGAGCGGCGCGAGCCGCGCACCGGGCTGCGTTGCGCGCAGGTGACGCCAGAGCGTCATTCCCTTGGGGCGCGGCGCGGCGGCGTGCATCAACTCGTCCTGGCTCCAGCCGAGCAGCGGCGACACCAGCAGGCTCGCGAGCGACAGATCGTCCTCCGGCTGGAGCGCGAAGCGCACCGCCGCGAGCAGATCCTGCACGGCCAGCGGCGCATTCAACCGCAGCCGATCGACGCCCGCCACCGGCACGCCCTCGGCATAGAGCCGCGCGACCAGCAGCGACGCGAGTTCGCCGCGCCGTTTGACGAGGATCATAACATCCTCGGGCCGTATCGGTCGCCCTTTGCTGTCGAGCCTGCCGCCATCGATCAGCGCGCGCACGCTCTTGGCGATCTTGCCGGCAAGCGCGCGCGTGGCGTCGCCGACCCAGCCTTCCTCATCCTCCTCGCTGTCGCCGGCATCGTCGGTGACGACCGGCCATAGCGTCACCTGTCCCGGTCCCGGCACCTCGCTCGCATGCGCTTCGACACCGCCGATTTCGCCCAGCGCATCCGCCCCGATCGCATCGATCGCCACATCGACGAATTCGAGCACCGGCCGCGTCGATCGGAACGATTGCGTCAGCGACAGCCGCTCGAACGGCACGCCCTGACGCGTCAGCGGATCGAATGCCTCCTCCGCCATCCGCTCGAAATGCCGCCCCGCCCAGGCGAAGTTGAGTGGATCGGTGCCCTGGAATCCGAAGATCGCCTGCTTGAAGTCGCCCACGGTGAACAAGGTGCGCACCCGTGTGCCGTGAGCGCCTTCGCCCGCGAAGAATTCCTCGGCCAGCTTGTCGATGATCGTCCATTGCGCGAGGTTGGTGTCCTGCGCCTCGTCGATCAGGATGTGCTCGGTCGCCTGGTCGAGTTTGTAGCGCACCCACTCTCCCATGCCCGGCTGTTCGAGCAGCGCCACCGCGCGCGCGATCAGATCGTCGAAATCGACCGCCCCCTGCCGCCGCTTGGCGCGCGCATAGCGCTCGGCATAATCGAGCCCCACCTCGAGCCCGGCCGCGAGCAGATCGGCATAAGCGGCGCGTGTCCGCATCGAGACGAGCGCGGCGCAGGCCTCGTGCAGTCGGCTCGCAGCTTCGGCGTATCCATCGTCCTGCGGCGCCTGACCCTTGCCGAACGAGCGTATTTCTCCATCGGTCTTGGCCCAGACGAGATGAAGCTCCTCGAGCGTCGCCGCGCGATCCGCCGGCGAGCGCGCGCGCCACGCCGCGATCGCATCGGCCCGCGCCAGCCCGTTCCTGGTTCCCCAGGCCGCGTTCATCGCGGCAATCGCGGCAAGCGACGCCATGTCGAACGCCTCGTCGGCGCACGCCGCCTCCAGTGCCGCCTCGATATCGCCGTCGGGCAGATCGAGCGCGCGGCGCACGAAGGGCGCGATGCCGCCTTTGGGCAATGCGGAAAGACCGGCCCGGGCACGCGCGCAGGCGGCGAGGAACGCCTCCGCCCCGCCCTCGCCCAGCCGCAGGCTCAGCGCGCCGATCGTGTCGATCACCCCGCTGCGCCCCTCGCGTTCGGCGTCGACCAGCATCTCGGCCAACGCTTCGCGCGCGAGCACCGCTTCCTCGCGCGCCTCCAGCGGACGGAAACCGGGCACCAGCCCTGCCTCGATCGGAAAGGCCGAGAGCAGGCTCTGTGCGAACCCATGGATCGTCTGGATGCGGATGCCGCCGCCCGGCGCGTCGAGCACCTTCGCGAACAAGGTGCGGGCCCGCGCGACCAGATCGCTATCGAGCGGGTTCTCGCCCAGCGCCGCGAGATCGTCCTTGAGCTGCTTGTCGGGCATCCGCACCCAGGCGGCGAGCCGCGCGCTGATCCGCCCCGCCATCTCCGCCGCGCCCGCCTTGGTGAAGGTGAGGCACAGGATCGCGCCCGGATCGACCCCGCGCAGCAACAGCCGATAGACGCGCGCGGCGAGCACCTGCGTCTTGCCCGTTCCCGCCGAGGCGGACAGCCAGACATGCGCGTCGGGCGCGCTCGCCCGCGCCTGGCTCCCGAGCAGCCGGGGCAGCGTGCGGATGCCATCAGCGCTCACGGCCATACCATTCGTCGCGGCGCATGAGCTGGTCGTATTCGGCATAAGGCGCGTATTCGGGCACCAGCTTGGCGGTGAAGCCGCGCGTGCCCGTCAGCCAGTCGCGCGCCGCCTCGGAGAAATGATGCGCGGCGATGCTCGTGAAATCGGCCGTGGGGATGCGGTCGCGCTTGCCTGCTGGATCGACCGGGGTCGCGATGTAACCGAAGCCGTCGCGCGACCGCCCCAGCGACCAATATTCGAACGCCTCCGCCGTCCCCGAAAACCCCTCGAACCCGCCGCGTTCGGCAATCAGGCCAAGCAGCCCGAGCTGCATCGAGAAGCCCGCACGCACCGCCGCGGCCGAGGGCGGCTTGCCGGTTTTGTAGTCGACGATCGCGAGTCCATCGCCGGGCAGCCGGTCGATCCGGTCCGCCTTGCCGCTCAGCGTCACGCCGGCGATCTCTGCTTCTCCCCAGCATTCGATCCCGAGCACGCGCCGCCCCTCGGCCGCCTGCTCCGCCATCGTCCGCGCGATCCACGCGATCGCCTCGTCGAGCCGCGGCCACCACAAGGCGCGCATCATCGGGTGCGTCCGTGCATCCTGCATCATCGCGAGCGCACGCGGGCGCAGCGCGTCGATCCGGCAGGCATCCTCCTTGGCCCAGGTTTCGAGGATGCCGTGAACGGCGGTGCCGCGCCACGCCGCACTCGGATCGGCATCGACCGCGTCGAGCAGCGCCAGCCGCAGCACGCGCTGCGCGTAGAAGGCATAGGGATCGGCCTTGAGGCGATCGACCTGCGTCACCGAAATCTGCCTGGGCCTGAGATCGGCCGGCGGCACCGGCTCGGGGCGCGTGGCGGGTTCGTGGACGCCCGGATCGTCGAGCGCGCGCGCCCAGCCTTCGAGGTCGTGCGCCCGCGCCAGCTCGCCCGCCATCGCCTCGAGCCGCAGCCAGAAGCGCGAGGGGATTGCCGGCGATCGCGCATCGCGCCGCGCGCGCGTCAGCACGACTTCGGGTGCGCCCAGCGCTTCCGCCAGATCGTGCGCGGCAAGGCCCACGCGCCGATCGAGCCCCGGCAGCCCCAATTCGGCGCGAATGCGCGGCGCAAGCCACGGATCGGGCGCGGGTTGGCCCGGCCAGACACCCTCGTTGAGCCCGCCGAGGATCATCAGATCGGCGGTCTGCAGCCGCGCCTCGATCAGCCCGTAGATCGCGAGCCGCGGATGCCCGCCCTGCGGCGGCCGCACGGCGATCTCGTCGAGCAGGGTGCGCACCAGCGGCGCAAGGCTTTCGGGGTCGATCGCCGCCGGGCCCAGCGCGGCGCGCGCTTCCAGTTCGGCAAACCATTCGGCGAGGGCGCGCCCCGCCGGCCCTGCCCACAATGCTTCACCGCAGAGTGCCACCGACGTCTCACGCAGCGCCGCGAGGAGTACGCCGAGCGGCTGCGCGCCGTCGTCGAACACCGTTCCGATCGATTCGAGCAGCGGCCGCGCCTCACGCCACCATGCGCTGGCACGCGCTCGAACCACGCGCGTCCGGTCGTCGCCTTCCGCGAGGTGTGCGTCGATTCCGTCGAGGCCCGGCGCAGGGCGCGGGCCGCGCAGCGCGAGATCGAGCGCGCGCGCGCCGTCGAGCCAGGCGATCCGCTCGTCCCCGAAGCGCACCAGCGGGTGCTTGAGCAGCGTCAGCAGCGCCACCGGCGCGAAATGCTGCGCCGCCGCTTCGGCGAGCGCGATCAGCAAGGTGCCTGGCGGCAGGATCGACAGCGGCCGCCCCGCCGAATCGTCGATCGCGATATTCCAGCGCGCGCAATGCGCCGCCACCCGCCGCGCCAGCGCGCGATCGGGCGTCACCAGCGCCGCCGTCTTCTCCGGGGTCTCCAACGCCTCGCGCAACGCCAGCGCGATCGCCTGCGCTTCCTCGGCCGGCGTCGCCAACTCGGCGGCGGTCACGTCTGTCAACCGCCGGTCGGCGCTCGGCAGCGCGGTCCATTTGCCGGTGAACTCGGCAGGCGCAAGCGCATTGGCGACGGCGCGCCCGCGCACCGCGCCCGCGTCGTGCCCCCCGCCCTCGCGCCACATCTCGACCTCAGTGCGATTGATCCCCATCCGGTCGAGCAGCAGCTTGAGCTGGAATTGCGGGTGCGTTTCGATCGACCGCGCGCGGCGGCCGGTCTCGGGGTTGGGCTCGTGCGGCCCCAGCGCCCGCCATTCCTCCTCGGGCATGTCGATCGCGAGCCCCGGCAGCACGACCAGCCCCTGCGGCAACTCGGCGACGCACCGCATCAGCCGCGCGATCGACGGCGAGGCGGTGGTGACGCCCGCCGCGCATACGAAGCCGGCGGGCGGATTCGCGCGCCAGCGCTTCGCCAGCCGCGCCATCAGCCGCGTGCGGCGCTCGGCGAGATCGATCCGCCCCAGCCGCCGCAATTCCTCGGGCCAGCGGTCGAGCACGATGCGGAACAGGTCTAGGGAGCGGCGCCAGTGCGACGACAGTTCCTCTGCCATCTCCAGATCGCGCAGCCGTGACGGCGCCACATCCTCCACCAGCAATTGATCGAGTGTCCGCGCCAGCTCGCCCGCGAGCCGCACCGCTTCCGCCGCATCGACCGGCTGGCCGGCCTTCGCGCGCTCTTCCTCGACCAGCCGCGCCAGGATCATCCGCCGCTCGACCGGCGCTACCGATGGCGGAATCGGATCGGGGTCGTCGGCGGGATCGAGCGCGGCGCCGACTGCCTCGTCTACCTCGGGATCGCCGATCGCGACCAACCGCGGCAGCAGCAGCGCGCCGCCGCTCGCGCGCACGAAGGCGTCGCGCACGCTGCGCTGCGCCCGGTTGTTGGGCAGCAGCACCAGCCCACGCGCCAGCGCCATCCGGTCCTTGCCGAAGCGGCGGATCAGCCCGGCGGCGAGCGCATCGGCGAACGCCCGGTGCGCGGGAATCGTGAAGAGCGCGGGCCGGGCCCGATCAGCCATGCCCGATCACGGCCTCGGTCTGCCCAACCGCCTGCGGCGTGCCGATGTCGAACCACAGCCCCTGATGAACCAGGCCATAGGCGCGGCCTGCGTCGATCGCGCGATCCCAGAACAGGTTGGTCGAAAACGGCCCGTCGGGCGCATCGATCAGCAATCGCGGCGACAGGATCTGCACGCCGGTGAAGACGAAGGGCGCCACCCGGTTGCGGCCACGCCGTCCGACGATTCGCCCGTCGGCGCCGAGCCGGAAATCCCCCTGCCCGCGATGGTTGTTGGCGCGCGCCAGCGGCACCAGCAGCAACAGCGCGTCCATCCGCGCGTCATCCCACCCCGCCGCCAGCTCGCGGATCGCATCGACGGGCCCGTCGATCCACAGATTGTCGCTGTTGACCACGAGCACCGGCGCATCGCCCAACAGCGGCTTCGCATGGATCAGGCCGCCGCCCGTCTCCAGCAGGCGGCTGCGCTCATCGGAGACAGTGATCTCAATACCTTTTATACGGTTCTTCAGATGCGCTTCGAGGGCGTCGGCCAGATAATGCACATTGACGACCGCCCGCTTCACCCCCGCTGCGCGCAGCCGATCGAAGACATGGTCGATCAGCGGCTTGCCCGCCACCTCGACCAGCGGCTTGGGGCGCGTCGCCGTCAGCGGCCGCATCCTCTTGCCCAGCCCCGCGGCCATCACCATCGCCGTCTCCGGCACCTTGCCGCCGGGATCGGGCCGCAGCGCAAGCGTACGCTTGGCGGTCATGCGACCTCCATCGGGTCGCCGCGCTTGTCGGCGGGCACGTTGGCCGCGAACCATGCCGCCACCGGCGCGAGCGCCGGATCGGCGAGGTCGCGCTCCAGATAGCGCCACACGCGCGGACACATCGCGGCGTAACGCGGCTTGCCGTCGCGCTTCCACAATCGCGTGAAAATACCGAGAATCTTGGCATTTCGCTGCGCACCGAGCACCGCATAGGCGGCCGCGAAAGCAGCCCCTGCCCCGGTTGCGCGCGTATAGCGATCGAGCATCGCCGCTTCGATCTCGGGCGACACGTCGCGCCGCGCGTCCTGCAGCAACGAGACGAGGTCGTAGGCGGGATGCCCCGCGAGCGCGTCCTGGAAATCGAGCAGTCCCAAACCGGTGCCTCCGCCGATCAACATCAGATTCTCGGCGTGGTAATCGCGCAGCACGGTGACGGTTTCGCGATGGTCGAGCGCGGCGCCCAACACCGCGTCCCACGCCGCGCGATAGCCCTCGACATCGACGTCGAGCCCGACCGCTGGGCAATACCATTCGACGAACAGCCCCGCCTCGCGCTGCAACTCGGCGCGATCGTAGGGGCGCAGCGGCCCGGCGGGATGCTTGTGGAGCGCCACCAACAGGTCGATCGCCACACCGTAGAGCCGCTCGGCCGCCTCGGGCCGTGCGTCCACCGTCTCGCGCATTCGGATGTCGCCGAAATCCTCGAGCAGCACCAACCCGGCGTCCAGATTCTGCGCCAGGATTCGCGGTGCCGCGAAGCCGCGCTCCTGCAGCCACGTCGCGATCGCGATGAACGGCCGCGGATCCTCGTGCGGCGGCGGCGCATCCATCAACACCGCTTGCCCCTGCTCACCCAGGACGCGGAAATAGCGGCGGAACGACGCATCGCCGGCGAGCGGCGCGATCTCCGCGTCCCCCCATCCGTGCGCTGCGAGAAAATCGGCCGCGGCGGCCGGCGGGGTCATGTCGGGAACCATCGATCCTTCCATGCCGCCGGCACGTCGGCTGTCAAGGATCGTGCGCCGTCGGGATCGACCGCCAGCGTCAACGCGAGTGCGTCCGGCCAGCGCCCGGGCGCGCGTTCGGGCCATTCGATCACCAGCACGGCATCGCCTCGCGCCTCGTCGAGCCCGAGTTCATCGAGTTCATCCGCCGATTCGAGCCGATAAAGATCGACATGGAGCACCGGCATGGAAACTTCCGGCGGATCGTAGGGCTGGACGATCGCAAAACTCGGGGACGGTGCGTCGCCGTCGAGCCCCAGTTCCGCAAGCAGCCCGCGTGCGACGCTGGTCTTGCCCGCACCGAGCGGGCCCGACAGCGTGACGACATCGCCCGGCCGCACCAAACCCGCAAGCCGCGCGCCCAGCGCTTCGCTCGACCGAGCATCGGGAAGGCGGAGCGTCACCGCGGCAGCTCGACGACGATCAGCGTGCCCTCACCCGGTTCGGAGACGAGATCGATCGTTCCGCCATGCGCCTCCACCACCTGTTTGGCGAGCGGAAGCCCCAGCACCACCGCCGCGCCTTCTTCGGCCCGATCGAACGCACGGGCCACCACCTCGGCGTTCATCCCCGGCCCGTCGTCGGAGACCACGATCCGCGCGGCCTGTGCGCCGCCGTCGGTGTGAAGCAGCACGCGCCCGCGTTCGGGCGTTCCCGCGATCGCGTGGCGCAGCATGTGCTCGATCACCTGTTGCAACCGACGCGCATCGCCGTCGATCGTACCGGTCGAGGGATCGACCTCGACGACGAAATCGATCGCGCGCTCACGAGCGAAGGGCCCGAGCGCCTCGGCCGCCGAGCGCGCAACAAGGGTGAGATCGACGCTCGTCCGGTCCAGCTCGGGCGCGGTCGCGGCCTGTTGGGTCAGATCGAGCACGTCGTCGATGAGGAGTCCCAGCTTCGCGGTCGAATCGAGGATCGCGGCGACATAGCCGTCGGCTTCCTTGCCCAGCGTTCCGGCATACCCGCCGTGCAGCATCTCGGCGAAGCCCTGGATCGACGTCAGCGGCGTCCGCAATTCGTAGCTCATGTTCGCGACGAATGCCGTTTTGACGCGATCGGCCGCTTCCAGCGCCTCCGCGCGCTCGCGCAGTGCCCGTTCGATCCTGCGGCTGTCCGAAATGTCGAGCATCGTGAACAGCGCGTTTCCGTCGGGCAGCGGCACCGCCGCCAGCTCGAAATGCCGGCCGTCGGCAAAGGCGGCGCGCCCGCCGCGCTGTTGCCGCTCGACCGTCGCCGACCGGACCAGCTCGCCGATCAGCGACGCGCGCGCGGGGCTGGCGAGACTCGGCGCCGCTTTCTCGGCAAGCGCATCGACCCGCGGATGCCCCGCCAGAAAGGCGTGGTCGAACCCCCAGACTTCGCGGAACCGGTTGTTCCAGAGCTGCAGCCGCCCATCGGCCGCGAACACGCCCAGCGCCTCGAACAGATTGTCGAACGTCGCCGTGCGCACGCGCAGCAACGTGTCGCGCGCGCTCGCGAGCTGCACCTCCTCGGTGCGGTCCTCGAACACCAGCAGCAACCCGCCATCGGGCAGCGGCTGAGCGAGCACGCGCAAATGCGTGCCCCCCGGCAAATGCCAGTTCTCCTCGATCGCATCGGTATCGGCGTTGAACCAGGCGCGCCGCTCGTCCTTCCAGTTCGGGAAGTCGCGCACTTCGGGCACGCGATTGGCCTCACGCATCCGTTCGAGCACGCGATCGAATTCAGGCCGGTCCGCGAGCCATTCGTTGCGCATCGCGAACAGGCGGCGGAACGGCAGGTTGCAGAAGGCGAGCGTGCGCTCGGCCGTGAATTGCGCGACGCCGGCGGATAGCCGGTCGAGCATCGCACGCTGCGCCTCGCCCAGCCGCCGCATCCGGGCGCGCGCCTGTTCGAGCTCGTCGATATCGACCGCGAATCCGGCGACACCGCCGGTTGGGAGCGGAATGTCATGGACGTGCAGCATCCGCCGCGCGCCGCCGATCGTCGCGGGCATCGTCTGCTCGTGCGGGACGCCGGTATCGCGCGCTTTCGCGGCGCCCGCGAGCGGCCCGCCCAGCCCCGCGCCCTCGACCAGTTCGATTCCGCGCGCGACCACGTCCTCGGCATCGCGCCCCTCGACCGCGTGGACATAAGCCGAATTGACCATCGCCAGGCGAAGGTCGGGCCCGCGATACCACATCGGCAGCGGCGCGACCTCGATCAGCCCCGTCAGCGCCTCGAACGCGGTGCCGAGCCGCGCGGCCTCCGCCTCGGCGGCGTCGACCTCGACGCGCGCGTCGGTGGCATCGAAGAACCAGAGCAATGCCGATCCCGGCCCGCCCACGCCGGCGGGTGCGCGCGTGCCGTGGATCATCAGGGTGCGGTTCGATTCGCGGGCGCGCACCGGCTGGTCGAAGGTGCGTCCGGATTTCTGCGCAGCCGCGGTTTCATGAACGAGCCGCGCCAGATCGTCCGCGTTCAGCCCCGCCTCGGCCTCGCCCAGTTCGGAAAGATAGCGCGGCTGCCTGGCCAGCCCGAGCCATCCCGCCAGCCGGTCGGGCGGCGCGATCCGGCCGTCGGCACCCACCAGCACGGCAAGCGCCGGCGCCGCGGCCAGCATCGCCTCGAACCGCGCATGATCGTCGCTGAGCTGCCGCGCCGCCTGACGCGCGCGCAGCCCGACGAACAGGATCGCGATCGCCGCCGCGAGCACGCCGAAGAGCACCACGCCGGCGAGCACGGCTTGCCAACCGATTTCCATCATCCGCCCGCGCCGGGCCGGCTGTCAGCTTTCATTGTTCCGCCTTAAGCCAAGGCGCATCATTCGCAAACAACCGGCACCGCGGGCAACCTTCAGAACCTGACGTTGGCGCCGATCTTGAAGCTGCGGCCGAAGAACGCGTCGAAATAAGTCACCGTGCCGCCCGCCGCAGGCACCGGGAACGGCGGCCCCTTGTCGAACACGTTGTTGACGATGAGACGCCACGTGAAATGGTCGTTCACATCGAAACCGATCGTGGTGTTGAAGAAACTGACCGCCGGTACCCGCGGGAATTCATAGGTCGAATCGGGCGAATCGGGATCGATCTTGGTCTTGCCGTAATAGAGCCACTGCCACGACCAGTTGAACGGGCCGTTGTCATACGCAAGATTGACCGTCGCCTTGTGCGGCGAATAACCGATCGAATTGCGCAGCGTCGTCCTGTCCCCCTCGCCCACGCGCACCACCAGCTTGTCGGTATATTGGTAATTGGCCGACAGGTTGATCGAACTGCCGCCGCCCAGGAACGGCGTATCATGCTGATAGCCGACCTGCGCGACGAGGCCACGGAACTTGCGTGAGGCCGCGTTGGCGAAACCCGTTTCGATGAAAGTGATCTGGCTGTTGGCGTCGCGCGTGAAATTGGAGCACAACGGCGACGGGAAGGTCGGGCTGTCGTAGCACCCCTGCAATACCTGATCGGCATCGAGCGATTCGATCGCCCCGGTCAGGCGGATGTCGATCCAATCCACCGTGGCATTGAACCCCGGCAGGAAGCGCGGGGCCACGATCACGCCGAACGTCAGCGCTTTTGCCTTCTCGTTGTGGAGATCGGGATTGCCCGACAACGTTCCGCGCGCGGTGAAATCGACGATATTGGACTGGAAGTTGGCCGGCACCCCGGCCGCGGCACAATTGGCCTGGCGCGTCGCGGGGTTCGGCCCACTGTTGATGAACCGGGCGTCGCACGGATCATCCGCGGTGGTGAAAATCTGGCTCGACGGATTGAACAATTCGGTGACGGCAGGCGCGCGTACCGAGCGGGTGTAATTGACCCGCGCGGCAAACCCGGGGACAAATTCCCACCGTGCGTCACCGGTATAGGTCCAGTCCGAGCCCGCCAGCGAATTGTCGATATAACGCGCCGCGCCGTGCAGCTCGAACGCGTTGACGAACGGAATATCCTGCGACGGCCCGATGATCGGCAGCCGGAGTTCGCCGAAGAACTCGTCGGTGTTGAATCCGCCCGACACCGGATCGATCGGCACCGATCGCCCGAACTGGGCTCGATCGCCGGTCGGATCGTTCGGGTCGGGTATCCCGTAATAGAAGGTTCCGGGATCGAACCGCGCCTTCTCGTCACGATGCTCGTAACCGAGCGCATAGCCGACGCCGCCGCCCCAGATATCGAACAACTCGCCCGATACCGATGCGGTGACCACCCATTGCTCGTTGACCGCGCGAGGGTTGGCAATCGTCGTCACATAATCGCGCGCCGCCTGCGAAATCTGTTGGCCGAACGGGTTGATCGGCGCGCAGGTGCTGCTGAGCGTTTCAATGGGCGCATTCTGGTAACCCGGCGCGCAGACGATATTGCCGCTCGGATCGAGCACGGCGTTGAGCGCATTCTCGAAATTCTGCTGGACGAGCACGCGCTCGCGGCCTTGCGTGGTCGAGCGGCCGTAATTGCCGACCACCTCGAAATTCATCTCCTTGCCCAGCGCCTGGAACGTCCCGTCGAGCCCGCCGACGAAACGGTAGAGTTCAACCGTCGAGGCGCCCGCGCCCGAGGTGAGATCGGTGTTGGCGCGCCCCAGCAGGAACGTATCCTGCGAATCCGAATCGGGATTGCTCGCCAGCGCCGCGATGATCGTGTCGCGCGCCGCGGGTTTCAGGAACGGATTGTCGATGCTGATGATCAGGTTGCCGTCGGGGTCGCCGGCATTGCCGAACAAGGCGGTGTTGTAGACCGGCTGGTCGCGGAGCTGCTCGCCGCGGCTGTTGGCGTACCATCCTTCGGCGAACAGCCGCAAATTGGAGGTAAGCTGGAAATCGGCAAGCGCGGTGGCGAGATAGCGCCGCACCGGCGACAGCAGATTGCCCGGCAGCACGAAGCCATTGCCGCCGTTGAAATTGAGGAGGTTGCCCGTTTGTTGGCCGAAATCGATCGGGACGAGGTTGCCGCTCACATCGAACGCGAGT
Organism: Sphingomonas sp.; assembly: GCA_035538935.1. Classification (GTDB taxonomy): domain Bacteria; phylum Pseudomonadota; class Alphaproteobacteria; order Sphingomonadales; family Sphingomonadaceae; genus Sphingomonas. The sequence continues at coordinate 220,613 of DATLJH010000009.1, read as the reverse complement.
GGCCTGCCTTGCGCGTCGGTAACGCTCGGCTGGAACCCGAAATCACCCGCCTGAGCCGGTGACAGCGGAATGAAATCGGTCACCAGCGGCACGCCGAATGCGCTCAGCGACGGCAGACGGCGGTCGCCGATATAGACATTGTCGAACGGCGAATCGTCGAGCGGCGTCGTGAAGAAGCTGTTGAGTCGCTTGCCGGGTCGCGCGAAATTGGTCAGACCCGCTTCCTGGTTATACTCACCCGCCACGGTGATGTTGCCGCGCCCGCCGGCGAAATTGTATCCCGCAAGCCCGCGAACACGGAAATCGCGCCCGTCGCCATCTTCGCTGATGCCGTATTGGGCATCGAGGGTGATGCCATGATAATCGCGCTTGGTGATGACGTTGATCGTGCCTGCGATGGCATCCGAGCCGTAGATCGGCGCGCCGCCGACCGCGATCGTCTCGACGCGATCGACGATGATCGTCGGTATCACGTTGAAGTCGACTTGCGATCCGGCGCCGGTGGGGCCGAAGATCGAACTGGTGTTCGAACTCACGAAGCGTCGCCCGTTGACCACGGTCAACGTCCGCTGATCGCCGAGCCCGAAGAAATTGAGGAAATTCTGGCCTGAACCGAACGCCCCGGCCTGCCCGCCGACGCGGCTGCTGCCGGGCACGCCGAACGAGGGCAGATCGTTGAGCGCGTCGCCGACGTTGCTGTAGCCGCGCTGCTCGATCGTGTTCGAATCGAGCACCAGCGTGGGCTGGCCCGTGTCGATGTTTCGACGCGGAATGCGCGATCCGGTGACGACGATCTCGCCGCCCTGATCAGCATCGGCGTCCTGTTGGGCGGTGCTCGTTTCCTGATCATCGTTGCTCACAACCTGATCCGCCGGCGCTGGCTGACCAGCCTGATCCGCGGTGGCGTCGGCCGACGTCTCCTGCGCCGCTGCGGGCATGGCAGTCGCCATCGCCAATGCGAATGCCGAACATGCACACAGCTGAAAACGGGGAAAGAACGATGCGCTCATCGGGGCCTCCTCGCGACACGAGTTGCCCCCCGGCGACCTGGATTAGGCGCCCAGGTGCGCTCATTTGCAAGACGCTGGGCCACGCTTTCGGCGCTGTGTGATATTTGCACAACACAGCAAAAAGCGGAGGCGACACACGCCGCCTCCGCCTTGAATGGATCATTCTGCCTGTGAGGGCTCAGTACCGATAATGATCGGGCTTGAACGGCCCTTCGACCGGCACGCCGATGTAATCGGCCTGCTTCTGGCTGAGCTGCGTCAGCTTCACGCCGAGCTTTTCGAGGTGCAGCGCCGCGACCTTCTCGTCGAGGTGCTTGGGCAGCACGTAGACCTTGTTCTCGTATTCGCCCGCCTTGGTGAACAGTTCGATCTGCGCCAGCGTCTGGTTGGTGAAGCTCGACGACATCACGAAGCTCGGATGGCCCGTCGCGCAGCCCAGGTTCACCAGACGGCCCTTGGCGAGGATGATGATCTGCTTGCCGTCGGGAAACTCGACCAGGTCGACCTGCGGCTTGATCTCGGTCCACTTGTAGTTCGACAGGCCCGAAATCTGGATCTCGCTGTCGAAGTGCCCGATATTGCAGACGATCGCCATCGGCTTCATCGCCTTCATGTGATCGGCGGTGATGACGTCGGCATTGCCGGTCGCGGTGACGAAGATGTCCGAGCGCGTCACCGCCTCACTCATCGTCACGACCTCGAAACCCTCCATCGCCGCCTGCAGCGCGCAGATCGGGTCGATCTCGGTGACGAGCACGCGCGCGCCGCCGTTGCGCAGGCTCTGCGCCGAGCCCTTGCCAACGTCGCCGAAGCCCGCGACGGTCGCTACCTTGCCGGCGAGCATCACGTCGGTCGCGCGGCGGATCGCGTCGACCAGCGATTCCTTGCAGCCGTAGAGATTGTCGAACTTCGACTTGGTGACGCTGTCGTTGACGTTGATCGCCGGGAACGGCAGCTTGCCCGCCTTCGACAGATGATAGAGCCGGTGAACGCCGGTGGTGGTCTCTTCCGACACGCCCTTGATGTTCTTCACGGTCTCGGTGAGGTAGCCCGGACGTGCCTTGACGAACGCCTTGAGCGCGCGCTGCATCTCGACCTCTTCGTCATTCTCCGGCTCGGGCAGCGTCTCGCCGGCTTCGAGTCGCGCGCCGAGCAGCGCGAACATCGTCGCGTCGCCGCCGTCGTCGAGGATCATGTTGCAGGTCTCGTCGCCCCAGTCGAAGATGCGGCCGACATAGTCCCAGTAATCGGCGATGCTCTCGCCCTTGATCGCGAACACGGGAACGCCCGACGCCGCGATCGCGGCCGCCGCATGGTCCTGGGTCGAGAAGATGTTGCACGTCGCCCAGCGCACCTCGGCGCCGAGCGCGGTCAGCGTCTCGATCAGCACCGCGGTCTGGATCGTCATGTGCAGGCTGCCGGTGATGCGCGCGCCCTTCAGCGGCTGCGAGGCGCCATATTCGGCGCGCAGCGCCATCAGGCCGGGCATTTCGGTTTCGGCGATGTCGATCTCGCGACGGCCGAAATCGGCCAGCGAGATATCGCTGATCACATAGTCTTCGCGCTCGATGACGGGGGCGGTGGCCACGCAGTTTCTCCAGAATCGTCTATGGATCGGCGGGGCTGATGCGCCCGCCGGATGCGTCGCACATAACGATTGGGCGCTTCGGGATCAAACATAAAGATATCTTTATATCTCGCCGGACGATCGGTTCGTGGAAATTTTTGCGGGTCCATGTCACATTCGCCCCCGCCGGCTCGTCATGCTTGCGACATCCATTGTAGGAGACGCACGATGACTACCCGCCCCGCCCCCTTCGCAGCCGCGCCCGAGCTGATGAAAGCCTGGTTCGCCTTTTCCAACCTGGTCGAGAAATCGGGGCTCGAACCCGACCTGCTCGAACTCGTCAAGATCCGCTCGTCGCAGATCAACGGGTGCGCCAACTGTCTCAACATGCACAATGCCCATGCACGAAAGCTGGGCGAAGCGCAGAAGCGGCTCGACGTGCTCGCGGCCTGGCGCGAGGCGCCGTGGTTTTCGGAACGCGAGCGAGCTGCGCTCGCCTGGACCGAGTATTTGACCGAGGTCGCCGACAAGCGCGCGCCCGACGAGGTCTATGCCAGCGTCGCGGCGCAGTTCAGCGAGACCGAGCAGGTACAACTGACGATGATGATCAACGTCATCAACGGCTGGAACCGGCTTGCGATCGGTTTCGAGATGTTCGACGAAAGCCTCGCTGCATGACCGCCTCGGCGACCGACCCGGCAGCGAGCTTCGCGGCCGCCCGCCCCGCGCTGATGCGCGTCGCGTACCGGATGTTGGGATCGGTCGCCGACGCTGAGGATGTGCTGCAGGACGCGTATCTGCGCTGGGCGGAGGCCGACCGCGCCTCGGTCCAGGTGCCCGAGGCATTCCTGCGCCGCATCGTCACCCGCCTCTGCCTCGATCATCTCAAATCGGCGCGCGTCCAGCGCGAGACCTATGCCGGCCCATGGCTCCCCGAACCCATGGTGGAACCCATGGAAGAGCAAGACGACGTCACCCTCCCCCTGATGCTCGCCCTCGAACGTCTGTCGCCGCTCGAACGCGCGGCGTTCCTGCTCCACGACGTGTTCGGCCAGTCATTCGACGAGATCGCCGCCGCGGTCGGGCGCGACAGCGCCGCATGCCGGCAGCTCGCGGCGCGGGCCCGCGCGCACGTCCGCGCCGAGCGCCCGCGCTATCCGGTCGATCGCGCGCGCGGGCAGGAAATCGCGGCCGCCTTCCTAACGGCGTCGCGCGCAGGGGACACGGTTGCGCTCAGCAACCTGCTCGCCGCCGACGTCACCTTCTATTCCGACGGCGGCGGCAAGCGCCCCGCCGTGGCGCGCGTGATGCGCGGCCTTTCCGAAGTGGTGCGCTCGCTCGCAGCGATCTCGCGCCTGCTCACCGGCAAGTCGACGCAAGTCGTCCGCTACGGTCTGGTCAACGGCCTCCCCGGCTTCGTCACGCGCGAGCATGACGGCCTGCTCCAGACAACCGCATTGCTGATCGAGGATGACCGCATCGCCGCCATCTACGTCATGCGCAATCCCGACAAGCTCGCGCATCTCGAACGTGAGATGCAGTGACGCGCAAGGGTCCATGGGTTCCCGCGCAGGCGGGAGAACGGAATTCTACGCCCGCCCCGCTTGTGCGGTGAGCAGCCGCGGGTCGATCCCGGCCGCCTCGAACCCCCGCGCCCAGCGCTCGCGCGTGTCGGTCGCGTAGATCAGATCGGTGTCGCCTGCGGTCGAGAACCAGCCGTGGCGGGTCATTTCCTCCTCGAGCTGCCCTTCGCCCCAGCCGGCATAGCCGAGCGCCACCAGCCAATGGCTCGGCCCTTTCCCCCCGGCGATCGCGCGCAGCACATCGATGGTGCCCGACAATGCCCAGCGTCCGGCGACGTCGATCGTGTCCTGCCCGCCCCAATCCTTCGAATGGACGACGAAGCCCCGCCGGGTCTCTACCGGGCCGCCGAAATGGATGGGTACGTTGGGCGCATCGCCGGGATCGATATCGAGCTGTGTCAACAAGTCGTGAAAGCCCAGACCCTCGATCCGAGCCCCAAGCCCGATCCCGATCGCGCCCTCGGCATCGTGCGCGCATACCGCGATCACGGCGCGCTCGAAGCGCGGATCGCCGATGCCCGGCATCGCGAGCAGGAACTGGCCGGTGAGATACGCGCTCGACTCCATGGATCGACCATAACGGGCGACCGCGCGCGCGACCACGCTTGAAAATCGGCCGATCCTTCCCAAGCTACCGTGCATCGCACGGCCCGCGCGGCCACCAACAGGAGGAAGCACCGAAATGACCATCAGCGTTGGCAATCGCCTGCCCGAGACCAATTTCGTCAAGGCCACCGAAAACGGCCCCGAACAGGTCAATTCCGGAGACTTCTTCAAAGGCCGCAAGGTCGCGCTCTTCTCGGTGCCCGGCGCCTTCACCCCCACCTGCTCGGCCAAGCACCTGCCGAGTTATCTGGACAAGGCCGATGCGCTCAAAGCCAAGGGCATCGACGAAATTGCCTGCACCGCGGTCAACGACGCCTTTGTGATGGGCGCCTGGAGCAAGGCCAACCAAGCCGAGGGCAAGGTGACGATGCTCGCCGACGGCAACGGCCAGTTCGCCAAGGCGGTGGGCCTCGAAATGGACGGTTCCGGGTTCGGCATGGGCACGCGCGGTCAGCGCTGGTCGATGATCGTCGACGACGGCGTGGTCGAACAGCTCAACGTCGAGGCGCCCGGCGAATTCAAGGTCAGCTCGGCCGAGCACATGCTCGACACCATCTGAATCGCGGAAATTCGCCACTCACCGTATAGAGACAACGATCCGACGCCCGCAGCCTCACGCAAGGTTGCGGGCGTTGCGGCGATTGGTCATCTCGATGCCGAGGTCGCGATCGATCGGAAACGGGCTCCCCCCGAATGGTCGCCGATCGCTGGCCTTAAAGAAGGCGACCAATAGTATTTCCGATCTCGTGGCTGCCGTGAATCCCCCAGACGCGGCAGCCACACTTGTCTTCGCCGGCCGAACGCTTTAGCCGCGGAAGATGACACCTGCATCGCACATCGTCACGGAGCTCGATCGGCTCTACCGCGCATCGGTCGAGCGGCTTCAGGCCGCGCTCAACGCCTATCTGATCGACGGCACGGTCCCCGATGCCAAAGCGCGGCACGACGGCAGCTTCGCCTATCCCGAAATCCGCCTGCGCTATCGCGGTGGCGACGACAGGCCTACTCCGCCGCGGTCGTTCGGCCGGCTCGTCGCCCCCGGCGACTACCGCACCAGCGTCACCAAGCCTGCGATGTTCGCCGATTACCTCACCGAGCAACTGACGTTGCTGATGGAGGATTACGACGTCGAGGTCGAAGCGGTCGAAGGGCGACAGGAAATTCCCTTCCCCTATGTGATCGATCCCGGCCACGAGATGAGCCTCGACGAAGTGTCGGCACTCGATCTGGCCCGGCACTTTCCGGCGACCGAGCTCGCCCATATCGGCGACGAGGTCGCCGACGGGCTATGGACCGGCACCGGCGAGACCCAGCCGCTGGCGCTGTTCGACGGGCTGCGCACCGATTTCTCGCTTGCACGCCTGCGCCATTACACCGGCACGCCGCCCGAGCACGTGCAGCGTTTCGTACTGTTCACCAATTATCACCGCTATGTCGACGAGTTCGTTCGCTGGGCGTGCGCGCAGCTCGGCAAGGACGACCGTTACACCGCACTCTCGGGCGCGGGCGGATTGATGATCAAGGCGGGCGACGATCCCGAACGCGTCGTCGCCGACAGCGCGTGGCGACGCCACCAGATGCCCGCGTATCACCTCGTCGCGCCCGATCGCTCGGGGATCAGCCTCGTCAACATCGGCGTCGGCCCTTCGAACGCGAAGACGATCACCGATCACCTCGCCGTGGTGCGCCCCGACGCCTGGCTGATGATCGGCCATTGCGGCGGCCTGCGCCCCAGCCAGCGGATCGGCGATTACGTCCTCGCGCACGCATATCTGCGCGACGATCACGTCCTCGACGATGTGCTCCCGCCCGAAATCCCGGTGCCGGCGATCGCAGAGGTTCAGCAGGCGCTCGCCCGCGCGGCGGAAACCGTCTCGGGCCAGCCGGCCGAACAGCTCAAGCGCCGGTTGCGCACCGGCACCATCGTCACCACCGACGATCGCAATTGGGAATTGCGCTATTCGCGCTCGGCGCTGCGCTTTTCGCTCAGCCGCGCCGTCGGGATCGATATGGAATCCGCCACGATCGCCGCGCAGGGCTATCGCTTCCGTGTGCCGTACGGCACGCTGCTCTGCGTTTCGGACAAGCCGCTCCACGGCGAGCTGAAACTGCCGGGCCAAGCCAACCGTTTCTACGAACGCGCAATCAACGAGCACATGCGAATCGGCATCGAGACCTGCGAGGAACTGCGCCGCGAAGGCGCAAAGCTGCACAGCCGCAAGCTGCGCGCGTTCAACGAGCCGCCCTTCCGCTGAGGCTTTTCACGGGTTCTGGCAACGCCTGGGCCGCTGGTGCGTTGCGCCGAAGAACAGGAGAACATGATGGCCGACACGCCTGCCCCGCCGCCGCCTCCACCCCCGCCCACGGAGACGCCGAAGCCGCGCGCGCGCCGCGCGCCGCCGCGCCATGCCGACGCGGCAAAACCGACTCGCTCGCGCACCGGCGCCGCGACGAAGCGTGCCCCCTCCACGCCAGCCAAGCGCGCCCCGACCAAGCGCAAGCCGCCTGCTGCGTCAAAGGGTTCCGCCGCTCCCGTGCCGGCGGTAAGCGCCACAGCCGGCCCGCGCCCCGCTGCTCCAGCCGCCGAGGTCAATGCCAAGGGCTCGCTTCGCTGGGCTTCGATCGCCGGGGCCGCGATCGCGGCGCTCGGTGCGATCGGCGGCCTGCTCGCGTTGCGCGGCAGCACTCCACGATCGGAAAAGGGCAAGAAGGCCGACGCGAAAAAACGAGACTGAGGCATCGCTTCCGTCTCGCCGCAATAGGTGCGTCAGAGGGCCTGTAAGCCGGGTTCTGTCCTCCCCTCGCGGGGATGGGCGACCATTCCTCTAGCCCTGAACTCGCATTCAGGGTCAAGCAACCAACCCGGGCGCCGGGCCGGAACGAAGCCCATGTGGCGCCCCTATTCGGTCTTGCTCCCGGTGGGGTTTGCCGTGCCGCTGCCGTTGCCGGCTGCGCGGTGCGCTCTTGCCGCACCCTTTCACCCTTGCCTGCCCGCGGACGGGCGTCGGCGGTCTGCTCTCTGTGGCACTTTCCCTGATTCCGACCGAAGCCGGAACCGCCGGGCGTTACCCGGCACCGTCGTTTCCGTGGAGCCCGGACTTTCCTCGGTGCGCTTGCGCGCAACGCGGCCGCCCGGCCCTCTGACGGGCGCTATCTAATCATCTCCCCGCGGCTTGGGAAGCAGCAAGGCGAGCAGGATCATGCGGCATTCGGCATCGACCTCGCCATCGACCAGTTCGGGACGGAAACGGCGCTGGAACGCCATGATTGCGGCCATCGGCTCGCTGGTATCGTAGCCGAAGCGTTCGAGCGCCATCAGAAAGCCGCCCTCGGTCCAGTTCGGATCCATCAGGTTCTTCGTCGGGCGCGGCAGCGCCAGGCGGCGGCGGGCGAGTTCGTGCCAGGGAAAGAGCTCACCGGGATCGCGCTTGCGTGCGGGCGCGACGTCCGAATGGCCGACGACATTGCCGCGCGTGATCTGGTGGCGATCCTTGATCTCGGCGACGAGGCGCACGACCGAGGCGATCTGCGCATCGGGAAAGGGGCGATAGCCGAATTCGTGGCCGGGATTGACGATCTCGATCCCAACAGACGCCGAATTGACGTCGGTGATACCGCGCCAGGAGGACTTGCCCGCGTGCCAGGCACGATCCGCCTCATCGACGAGACGCAGGATCGTACCATCTTCGGCGATCACGTAATGCGACGAGACCTTCGCCTCGGGATCGCGCAACCGGGCGATCGCGGCCTCACCCGTTTCCATGCCCGTATAATGGAGCACGATCATCGTCACCGGCCGCGCGCGGGTGTCGAAATTCGGGGACGGCGCCTCGATCATGGCAGCGAGGCTTGGCGCGACGGGGGCGGCTTGTAAAGCGGGCTCAACCAGCCTTTGCGAGCGGTGCCGGAACCACGGTGCGGCCGGTCGCCTCATAGAGCCCGCGGAAGGCAGTGCTGGGCTGGAAGGCGTCGGTCTGGCCGATCACCGTCTCGCCGGCGCCGAGGACAAGCAGCCCACCAGGGCGGATCACTTGTGCGAACGTGTCGAAAATCTGCCGCCTGAGCCCCGCGGCCAGATAGAACAACACGTTGCGGCACAAGACGATGTCGAAGCGGCCGATCGGCGGTGGATCGCCGACCAGGTTCTGGCGGCGGAACTGGATCTGACGAACGAGTTCGGGCCGCGCGATCCAATCGCCGCCGTCGCTGTCGAACCACAGCATCATCCGCCGGACGGGCAGTCCGCGCTGTATCTCGAACTGCGAGTAGCGGCCTTCGCGTGCGCGCGCGAGCGCGGCCTCCGACACATCGGTGGCGATGATGTCCGGCATGGGCAGTGCATCGCGCTCGGCATGCTCGTTGAACAGCATCGCGAGCGACAGGGGTTCCTGCCCCATCGAGCAACCCGCCGACCAGATGCGCACGCGCCGCCCCGGATTGTCGCGTCCGATGCGCGTGGCTGCCTCCGCGACCATTTCGATCACTTGCGTATCGCGGAAGAACGAGCTTTCCTGATTGAGCAACGCGTCCACCACTTCCTCCGCAAGCTCGGGCGCGCGCCCGTCCAATATCCGCTTCACCAATTCATCGAGCGATCCCAGCCCCCGGGCCCTGAGCACCGGCTTGAGCGCGGTTTCGATCCGCCACGCGCGATTGGCGTCGATCTGTTGCCCGGTGCGCGATTCGAGCAGCGCGGCGATGACGTTCATCGCGCCGCTCGACCGGACGGGGCCCGGCGGCCCTGCGCTCATCATGGCAGCCTCCGCCGCGCGACGACCACCTGGCCGATCGCGTCGGGCGGCAGGACGGCGGCGGCGATCCCGGCATTGGCGACCGCGCCGGGCATCCCCCACACCACCGAACTCGCCTGATCCTGCGCCACGACGCACCCCTTGGCGTCCGAAACCGTCCGCGCGCCCTCGGCGCCGTCACGGCCCATGCCGCTCAGCACCACCGCCAGCGTTCGCGCGCCGTAGACCTGCGCCACCGAGGCGAACATCGGATCGACAGAGGGCATGCACCCGCTCGATGCGGGCCGCCGATCGAGCCGGATCGCCGCGCCATCCCCCGAGCGCGCAACCCGCATGTGCGCATCGCCCGGTGCGAGAATGACGCGCCCCGGCGCGATCCGCATGTGATCGGTGGCGACTACGCACGGGCGCCCCGCAAGCAGAGCGATTTGTGCGGCGAAATAGGGCATGAATGACGCTGGCAGATGTTGCGTGATCAGGATCGGCAGCGTGAAATCGGCCGGAATCGCACGGAGCAGGCGACTGAGTGCGTGGATGCCTCCGGTCGAGGCGCCGATCGCGACAATGTCGAAATCGTCGCCGCGCGGCAACGGTATGGCAGGCGCCGTGGGCGCGGCTCGGTTGCCGGGCGTTGCTTGGACGAGCCGATCGAGCTTGGTCGCGAGGAGATCGCCGAACGCGCCGAGCTGGGCCCCGCCGCTCGGCTTTTCGAGCGTGTCGACCGCGCCCAGGGCGAGCGCCTGGATCGCCGCCGCGCCGCCATCGTGCGCGCTCGACGACACGACGAGCACGCGGGCGCCGTTACCCGCCGCGATGATGTCCGGAAGCGCCGAAAGCCCGTCCATCCCCGGCAGTTCGATATCGAGCAGGACGACCTCGACGCGATTCTCGGCAAGAAACGCCAGCGCTGCACGGACATCCGACACCGCACCCGCCACCGCGAAGCGCTCACCATTGCCGACCAGACGACCGATCACGGCCCGCGCAACGACCGAATCGTCGACGATCAGGATGCGCGCGGGCCTCGAGCCGGACGGAAGATGTCGGAATGCCTCGCGAGGCGACGTGGACATGGACGCGCGCCGCCGGTCAGGCCATGCCGACGATCTGGAGCTTGCTCTCGAGCGTCTCGCGATCGAAGGGCTTCATCACATATTCGTCGGCCCCCGCCTCGATCGCGGCGCGGATATAGGCCATGCCGTTCTCGGTGGTGCAGAAGACGACCTTGGGCCGCTGCGCAAACGCGCGATCGCGCAGCGCGCGGAGGAAATCCATCCCGCTCATCACCGGCATGTTCCAATCGAGCAGGATCACGTCGGGCAGGCTTTCGAGACAGCTCTCGAGCGCCTCGCGTCCATCGCCGGCTTCGGTGACCTCGAAATCGAGCGTCTCGAGAATATGGCGCGCGACTTTTCGAATGACCTTCGAATCATCGACCACGAGACAAGTCTTCATGTGAGAATACCCTGTTGTGACCCCTGTGGTCTCTGTGCCCCAATTCCGTAAGCGTCCCGTTAATCGCGGGAGCGGGCGTCAGGCCGCAGCGGCGAGCCCTGGCACCAGCGCGCGCAGATCGACGACGAGCGCGGGTTCGCCGCGATGCTCGATCACGCTGGTGGCGACGCTCTTCCACCCCGCACTGAGCGCGACTCCGCTCGTGAGCGGCTGAACTTCGTAGGCCGCGACATCTTCAACTCCTTCGACCAGCATGGCGTAAGGATGGCCGTCGATGGGGGTGATCACCGCGCGACGCGCGGCATCACCCGGACATGGCAGGCCGAGCGCAACGCACGAATTGATGACGGTGACGACCCGGCTGCGCAGCGCAGCGAGCCCCTTCACGCGCGGATCGGCGCGCGGCACGGGCGTGACGACGCCGATGTCGACCACCGATTCGACCTGATCGGCGGCGATCGCGACCGCCCGGCCGCCGATCTCGGCGATGAGAAACAACTCGGTCATGCGCACGCCTCCGTTCGACAAGCCGCGAGCGCGCCGAGCAAACGCTCGCGATCGTAGCGATAGATTGCGTCCGGCTCGCCGTCGCGCCTCCGGCTGAGGCGCACAAGCGGCGCGGGCAGATGCTCAGACGGCGGATCGTCGTCCATCGCGAGCACCGCGGCGGCAACCTCGCCCGGCCCAAGCGACGTCACGACGCGATAGCCCGCGCGTTCGACCACGGGACGCAGGAAAGTCGTCATCCATGCGGCTTCGCGACCGGTGACGAGACACAGCGCGTCGCGCTGCGATACAGCGGCATCGATTTGGTCCGCGAACAGCCAGTGGACATCGAGCATTTCGATCTGGTCGTCGCCGATCGCGATCACGCCGGCGACCGGTCCTGCCTCGCGCGCGGCCACCATCGCGAGCGGCAGATCGACGATATCGAGCGCTTCGGCGATCGCGTAGCCAATCTCGTGCGTCCCATCCCTTAGACGGATAATGTGGATCTCATGGCGGCGATCGAGCCCACCTTGCGCGGCGAGCGGGATCATCCCGCCATCGATCGACAACCGCAGACGCCCACCGGTATGGTGGATCGCGTCGATCGCGACCGGCTCGACGCGGTCGATCGCGGCGAGCGGCACCACACGCCGTGCGCCATCGAGATCGAGGAAGAGCAAGGCGGGCTGGTTCGGCACGCCTTCGGCCTTGCCGCCCGCTTCGTCGTCGTTCGCGGCAAGGTCACGCGAGAAGACGAAGCCCGCGGCGTCCGCGAGTCCCGCGCAGTCGATCAGGAGCATCGGCGTGCCGCTGTCGGGAAGGGTGAGCCCGGCATAGACGCCGGTCGCCATCACCGCGGGCGGCGCGGGCTTGATCACGAGTTCCTCGTTGTCGAGAACCGAATCGACCGCGATCGCATAGGCCCCGCCCGATACGCCGACGATCACCAGCGTTTCGACCTGGTCGTCATGATCGTCGGCAAGCCCCAGCACCTCGCCGAGCGCGAGCAACGGCAGTCGCCGGTCGCGCACGGTCGCGATCGGCGCGTCGCCGAGCCGGTCGATCCGCACCGCGCCCGCGGCACGCACGGTGACGATCTCCTCGATCGCCTGGCGCGGCACGGCGAAGCGCTGGTCGCCGACCCCGACGACGATCGTCGAGATGATCGACAAGGTGAGCGGCACGTGGATCGCGATCCTCAGTCCCCGGCCCGGACTGTTGGCAAGCTCGATCCGGCCGCCGATCTGTTCGATATTGGCGCGCACCACGTCCATGCCGACCCCACGGCCGGAGACCGAGGTCACCTCATCCTTGGTGGTGAGGCCGGGCTCGAAAACTAGGTCGAGCCGCTGGCGCTCGGTGAGCTCGCGCAGTTCGCGCTCGCTGCGCGCGCCATTCTCCACGAGGCGGCGGACGAGCTTGGCGGTATCGATGCCGCGGCCGTCGTCCTGGAATTCGATGATGATCTGATTGCCCGATTGGCGCGCCGAAACGGTGAGGCGGCCGTTCTCACGCTTGCCGGCGGCGCGCCGCTCGGCGGGCGTCTCGATGCCATGATCGAGCGCGTTGCGGACGATATGGCTCAGCGGATCGCGCATCATCTCGATCATCTCGCGATCGAGTTCGACATCGGCGCCCTCGATCGAGAGCGATACCGACTTGCCGAGGCTCGCCGCGGTATCGCGCACCATGCGCGGCAATGCCGAGAACAACGCATCGATCTTCTGCATCCGCGTACGCGTCACGGTGTCGCGCATCTCGGCGACGGTGAGTGACAAACGCTCGAGCGACGCCTCGACCAGGGGATCGGGATCGCTGTCATCCCGTAAGCGGCGGGCGAGCTCGTTGCGGGCGAGCACCATGTCCGACATGCCGCTCATCATCCGATCGAGCAGGTCGACCGACAGGCGGACACTGCGCGTGGTCGCGCGCGAGATCGTAGTGGGGTGTGGAGCGACGAAGGTGTCCGACGCGATCTCGACCGACCCGTCGAGCGCGGCGATCAACAGATCCTCGCCCGAATCGCCGAGTGCCTGCCCGCTGTCGATCGCCTCCACGATCTCACCGATGCGGTCGACGATCGCGAGGACGGCGTTGACGAGCGGGCGATCGGGGATGCGCTCACCCGTGCGCACCGCCGACAGCACATCCTCCGCGGCGTGGCTGAGTCGTTCGAGGCGCGGCAATTCGAGGAAGCCGCAGCTGCCTTTCACGGTGTGGACGAAGCGGAAGATGGCATCGAGCCGGTCGCGGTTGGCGGGATCGGCTTCCCACGCGACGATCTCGCCCGAGAGCGCTTCGAGCGTCTCACGCGTTTCGGCGATGAATTCCTGCAGCAGATCGTCCATGGGCCCCCACGCCTTGCGGGAAAACCTATGGGCAAAGAACGGTTAACGAGCGGTTAGCTCAAGTGCGGGACCGGCGGGACAAATTCCCGCACGGCCCCGCTTCGATACTGTCGTCAGCCTGCGCTGTCCGGGCCGTTGTCGTCATCGTCGGCGATGAGGTAAATCGCGGTGCCGATCGCGGCGCCTGCCGCGATACCACCGACGATCGCGGCGTTCCGGGTGAGATTGCTCTTCTTCTTGAGCGGCGTCGCCGTGCGAACCCCTTGGGTTGGTGCAACTTGCGCTGTCGGAAGCGCGTCGGCAGATCGTGTTGCGTCCGCGGCGAAGGCGGCGGTCGAACCGAGCAAGGTTCCAATTGCGCCGATGGCGGCGATATATCTTGTGCGACCCATTCTTACGTCTCCCATCGGTTTACACATTTACTAGGCCCATCGAACGCCGGTGGGTTCTTCTGGTTCCATAGCACTTTACGACGGAGCGACGCGCCCTATCCCGTCATCGAGGCGCCGAAGAGCAGCATTTCCGCTTCGGGTTCGGACACCTGTATGGTGCCGCCGGCCTCGGCGACGAGCGCGCGCGCGAGATAGGCAGCCGCCGCGCGCGGGGCAACAACCGGATCGGCGAGATCGCCGGTGAGCGTGGCGCGCAGCTCGGAATCGAGCACGATGCGCGGCCCCCGCCCGCGCACGACGATCTCGACATTGCCGTCGTCGCGTAGCTCAGCGCCGATATCGAGCTGCCCGCCTCGCACCAGCGCGTCGCCGGCGATCAGCGCGAGGTTGAGCAGCACCTTGATCGCCGGCTTGGGTAGCGCGGCTTCGTCCACCATCCAGCCGATTTCGAGCCGTTTGGTATCGCCGAACAATCCTTCGATCGCGGTGCGCGCCTCGCGCGTATCGATCGTCTCGCCAAAACCGCCTGCGGCGCCGAACGCCAGCCGAAAGAATTTGAGCTTGCTCGCCGAGGCGCGCGCGCTTTCGCCCAGCAGCTCGAGGCAGCGCGCGCGCATGTCGGGATCGTGCTCGTCGGCGAGCAGTTCGAGCCCGTTGTTGAGTGCGCCTACCGGGCTCAGCAGATCGTGGCACAGGCGCGAACAGAGCAGGCTGGCAAATTCGACCGGACTGATCGACGACATCGTGAAATCGCTCCCGCAACAAGGGGTTTTGCGGCGACCTTGTGGCGAAGCCTAGCCCTGCGCGCAACCCGGCGCCGCCTCCAGCTCGACCGGATCGAACCCCTGCCCGTCGATCCGCGCGCGCCACAGCCGCGCCTCGCCACCGCCGACGATCAGCCAATAGGCGCCGTCGGGCGCGGCCGCCAGGACATCTCGGGGCGACGGACGCGGCAAGCCGTTCGGATGCGAGTGATAATGGCCGACCACGCGCGGGCCGCCAGCGCGGGCCGCCTTATGGGCTGCGAGCAACGCGGCGGGATCGATCTCGAACGAGTCCGACCGATCCGCCGCGACGTTGGCACAGGGCTTTGCCGCATCGATGCACTGCGGCGCGCCGAAGAGCAGACCGCAGATTTCTTCGCCCGGAAATGCCGCTGCATCGGCGATAATGCGCTGCAACACGGGCCTTGAAATTCGTGCCTTCATCCCCATTTTCTTAGGGCATGAACCGGGGGGTTTCCATCATCGACGCAACGGTTTCGGCGGAGGCGAACGGCTGGCGTCTCGACCGCGCACTGACCGACGCCATCCCCAATCTGTCGCGCGAGCGGATCAAGACGCTGATTTCGAGCGGCCAGGTGGTCGACACCAGCGGCGCGGCGGTGCGCGATCCTTCGCGCAAGGCGGTTGCGGGGCAGACGTTCTCGGTCGCGGTGCCCGATCCCGTGCCCGCGCACAACGAACCGCAGGCAATCGATCTCGACGTGGTGTTCGAGGATGATCATCTGATCGTGATCGACAAGCCGGCTGGGCTGGTCGTCCATCCGGCGGCGGGCAATCCGGACGGCACGCTGGTCAATGCGCTGCTGCATCATTGCGCCGGTCAACTTTCCGGGATCGGCGGGGTCGCGCGGCCGGGGATCGTCCACCGCATCGACAAGGACACGTCGGGGCTGATGGTCGCCGCCAAGAGCGACCGCGCGCACGAAGGGCTGGCGAAGCAGTTCGCGAAGCATTCGATCGACCGGCGCTACAAGGCGATCGTCGCCGGCATCCCCAACCCGACGTCGGGAACGATCGACGCGCCGCTCGCGCGGTCGCCGGCGAACCGCAAGAAGATCGCGATCGTCGCCTCGGGCAAGCGCGCGGTGACGCATTACCGCACGCTGCGACCGCTCCGCGAGGCGGCGCTGGTCGAGTGCCGACTGGAAACCGGGCGGACGCACCAAGTGCGCGTCCACATGACCTCGATCGGGAACCCATTGCTGGGCGATCCCGTTTATGGCAGAACAAAAGCGGTTCACCGGCCGCTTCTGGAAACCCTGGGTTTCCGCAGGCAGGCCTTGCACGCGGCGCATCTGGGGTTCATCCACCCCGTCAAAAGCAACGCTTTGTCCTTCGATAGCGAATTGCCTGCTGACATGCAGGAACTGTTCACGTCACTTGTCGTATAAGTTTCATGCCGAAACGCATCTGGTGATTTCGGCTGGTTTTAGGGAGACACGATCATGGCCAGCGGCAGCAACGTCCCCGCGACGATCCCCGCACTCGGCGGCGAGGCGAGCCTCAACCGCTATCTCGCCGAGATCAAGAAATTCCCCATCCTGCAACCCGAGCAGGAATATATGCTCGCCAAACGCTTTCAGGAGCATGGCGACACCGAGGCGGCGGCGCAGCTCGTCACCTCGCACCTGCGCTTGGTCGCCAAGATCGCGATGGGCTATCGCGGCTACGGCCTGCCCGTCTCCGAACTGATCTCGGAGGGCAATATCGGCCTGATGCAGGGCGTGAAGAAGTTCGAGCCCGATCGCGGCTTCCGCCTCGCGACCTATGCGATGTGGTGGATCCGCGCCTCGATCCAGGAATTCATCCTGCGCTCGTGGAGCCTTGTGAAGATGGGCACCACCGCGGCGCAGAAGAAGCTGTTCTTCAACCTTCGCCGGATGAAGGCAAAGCTCGATGCGTTCGAGGACGGCGACCTGAAGCCCGAGGATGTCGCCAAGATCGCCAAAGATCTCGGCGTCACCGAGGACGAGGTCACGAGCATGAACCGCCGCATGGCGATGGGCGGTGACACCTCGCTCAACGTGCCGATGCGCGAGGACGGCGAAGGCCAGTGGCAGGATTGGCTCGCCGATGACGAACCGCTGCAGGACCAAGTGGTCGCCGACGCGCAGGAAGCCGACGTGCGGCACGACATGCTCGTCTCGGCGATGGATTCGTTGAACGATCGCGAGAAGCACATCCTGACCGAACGCCGGCTGACCGACGATCCCAAGACGCTCGAGGAACTGAGCCAGGTCTATGGCGTCAGCCGCGAGCGCGTCCGCCAGATCGAGGTTCGCGCGTTCGAGAAGCTGCAAAAGGCGATGATGCGGCTAGCGGGCGAGAAACGGCTGCTGGCCGTCTGAATCGTTTCGTCGACGAATCGAATAGGCTAGGGTCCGTACTCAATTAGAACAAGATCGTGACGGAGGCGATTTTGGCGCGAGGCAAGGAGCAAGGAGGGAGCGATGCTGAAGCATCGTGACCGACGCGCAACGCCGCCTGGCGTCAAAAGCGGCCCGCCGCTTCGCGGTCGCCCGTGCAAGCCCGCCGAGCATTGTCGCTTGCTTGCGCGTAGCTTGAGCTACGCGTCTGCGCTGCGCTCCTCGTCGGCGGGCTTGTACGGGCGATCACGATCCTTGTTCTAATTGAGTACGGACCCTAGAGCGCGGGGATGGCGACATCCTCGCGCTTTTCTTTCGGTCGTATCGTCCGCCTGGTGCTCAAGGTCGCGATCTGGTTCGTCGTGATCTCGATCGCGTGGGTGGCGCTCTATCGCTTCGTGCCGCCGCCGGTGACCTTCACGATGATCGGCAACGCGCTCGACGGACGGGGCATCCACAAGGACTGGATGCCGCTATCGACGATGGACCCGGATATGGCGCGCGCGGCGATCGCGGGCGAGGACGCCAAATTCTGTTCGCACCACGGCTTCGACCTCGAGGCGATCGAGACCGCGTATCAACGTAACCAGAATGGCGGGCGCATCCGTGGCGGATCGACGATCAGCCAGCAGACCGCGAAGAACGCCTTCCTGATCCAGGGCGGCGGCTATGTCCGCAAGGGTTTCGAGGCGTGGTTCACGCTGCTGATCGAGACGATCTGGGGCAAGAAGCGGATCATGGAAGTCTATCTCAACATCGCCGAGACGGGGATCGGCACCTATGGCGCCAATGCGGGCGCGCAGCGCTATTTCGGGCATGATGCCTCGCACCTGACCACGACCGAGGCCGCGCGGATCGCGGCGGTGCTGCCGCTGCCCAAGAAGCGGCTGGCGATCGCGCCCAGGGGCTTCACCCGGCGCCACGGCAACGCGATCGCCCGTCGTGCCGGCGTGGTGCGGCGCGACGGGCTCGATGCGTGCCTGAAATAGCCCTTACCGGTTGGTGAGGCTGTCCGCCGCCTGCTCGGCCGAATCGCCGACCTGCTTGGCGGCATCGCCCACCTGATCGGCGGCGGTCGTCACCGCTTCGGTCTTCAGATTGTCGTTCTGCCCCTGGTTGAACAGGAACCAGGCGCCGACGATGACGACGATCAGCACGGCGAGCCCGATCAGCAGCCCGCCCCCACCGCCGCGGCGCTCGATCACCGTGGTGTGGGTGGGCGGCGCGGGCGGCGTATCCGCCGGCTCGGTCGTGCGGATCTCGGTAACGCGGTCGCGGTCGTCCGACATGATACGTCCCTCCTCGTTGTTGGGCGCACCAACGAAACGGCCGGTCGGGTTGTTCCCGATTCGGAACGATCGTCAGAACGGCAGCTTGAAGCCCGGCGGCAGCGGGATGCCCTGCGTCATCTTGGACATTTCCGCGCTGGAGGCGGCATCAGCCTTGGCGCGCGTATCGTTGATCGCGGCCGCGATCAGATCCTCGAGCATCTGTTTTTCCGACGGTTGCAGCAGCGATTCGTCGATCTCGACGCCGATGATCCGGCCCTTGGCGCTGGCCTTGACCTTGACCATCCCGCCGCCCGCCGCGCCCTCGACCTCGATATTGTCGAGATTGTCCTGCGCCTTCTGCAACTCGGCCTGGACGTTCTGGGCCATCGCCATCATTTCTTCGATACTCTTCATCACGCGTCACTCCCGTGTTCCGGTTTTCTCGATCGTCACCTCGGCGTCCGGGAACGCCTCCAGTGCGGCCTTCACCACCGGCGTGGATTTCGCCCACGCCTCATAATCGGCCTTTTCCTTCGCCTCCGTCTCGCGCACCGAGAGCGCGCCGGCGGCGTCTTCGGTCGTCACCTTCCAGCGCTGCCCGGTCGCGCGTTGCAGGCCGGCGGTGAGATCGGCGACGAGATCGGCCGGCAGCGGCCGGGCCGCGCTCAGCACGATCTCGGGCGGGGCATAGCGGATCACGCGCGCCGAATGCCGCAGCCGTTCGGCGAGGCCGAGCTGCCCGCCGGCATCGAACAGCGCGATCACGCCAGCGAAATCGGCGGGCGGTGCGGCAGGCCCGTTCGCAGGCGGCGGTGACGGCGCGGCAGGCGCCGGGGCGGCAGAAGCGGGCGCCCCCCCCCCGCTTGCGACGCGGCGCGCGAGCTCGCCCGGATCGGGGAGGCTGGAGGCGTGGATGACGCGCAGCAGCGCCATTTCCGCCGCTTCGATCGGCAGCGCGGCGCGCGCGACTTCGTCATGACCCTTGAGCAGCAATTGCCAGAGGCGATGGAGCGCCGGGAAGGAAAGCTTGCCCGCCCATTCCTCGTAACTCGCGCGTTCCTCGGCGGGCTGCGCGGGATCGGGCGGCGTGCCGAGCTTGACCAACGTCACGCCGTGGACGGTTTCGAGCAGCGTGCGCAGCACCGATTGTGGATCGACGCCGTAATCATATTGCCGCCGAAGCGCCGCGAGCGCGCCCGGCGCATCGGCGGCGAGCACCAGGCCCATCAGCTCGCGTATCGCGCCGCGATCGGAAAGGCCGAGCATCGTGCGCACCGCCTCCGCGGTCACGCCGCCGCCTTCCATCCCGGCGTGCGCGATCGCCTGATCGAGGATCGAGAGCCCGTCGCGCGCCGAGCCTTCGGCCGCGCGCGCGATCAGCGCCAGCGCCTCGGGCTCGGCCTCGACACCCTCCTGCTCCGCCACCCAGGCGAAATGCGCGCCGAGCTTGTCGGTGGGGATGCGGCGCAGATCGAACCGCTGGCAGCGCGACAGCACCGTCACCGGCACCTTGTTGACCTCGGTGGTGGCGAACAGGAACTTCACATGCTCGGGGGGCTCCTCAAGAGTCTTGAGTAACGCATTGAATGCGTTCTTGGAAAGCATGTGGACTTCGTCCACGATGTAGATCTTGTAGCGCGCCGAGACCGCAGCATAGCGCGAGGCATCGATGATCTCGCGCACGTCGTCGACGCCGGTATGGCTCGCGGCATCCATCTCGATCACGTCGATATGGCGCCCCTCGGCGATCGCGCGGCACGGCTCGCATACGCCGCACGGATCAATCGTCGGGCCGCCCTCGCCGTCCGGACCGATGCAGTTGAGCGCCTTGGCGATCAGCCGCGCGGTCGAGGTCTTGCCCACCCCGCGCACCCCGGTGAGCAGGAAAGCGTGCGCCAGCCGATCGCGCTTGATGGCGTTGGCGAGCGTCGTCACCATCGCATCCTGGCCGATCAGCTCGGAGAAGGTCTGCGGCCGGTATTTGCGCGCGAGCACGCGATAGGGCTGCACGGTCGCGGGCTGGGGCGGCTCGCCGAGATCGAGGGAGGAATCGGTCATCGGATGCTATCTAGGCATGGCGCGCGCGGTTGTCGAAGGCGGAGCGTCACCGGGTGAAGTGGAGAAAGTGGAGAGCGTCGCGCGGGTTCGCATAGGGTGGCGCAAAACGCGGAAGAGGGTGGCGATGGAAGGCGGGCGCGTGTTCATTATTTGTTCTTTAGACGAAGGCGATGATGTAGGAAAGCCGGTGACGAAGAGGGCCGAGTATTGAGGGGGGAGCAGCGTCGCGGCGAAGCCGCGCCGTCGGTCGGCGCTTGGGCGCCGCCGGCCGGCAAGCCGCTTTCCTCGATTTAGCTTCGCTAAATCTTGGCGGCGGGCGGTGGGAGCCGGGACGACCCGTGGCGAAATCGTTGCGGCTGCTTCCTTCCGGACCTGACCGGGTTGGCGACGACCACGTCCGCCCGACTCCCGCGCGCCATATGGGCGAAGCGCGTGTCTTGCGCAAGATCGCGCGGAAACGATGGAGCGAATCGCGCGATTGCGTCGTTTACCTGAGAACAATGGTAGGATAGGTTTTCACCATCCGCCCCTTTCGGGAGACGTCGTGCCGCGATCGCCATCCAGAGCCCCCAGCCGAAGGCCGTTCTTCGCGGCAGGCTTGTGGCTCGCGCTCGTCACGGCGGCGCTCAGCGCCCTGATTCCGGGAGGCCTGCCGCGCAGCGCCGCGACCGGCTCCGCCTTCAGCCCCGCGACCTCGATCGAGGCGCTACGCGCCGGATCGCCGTCGGTGCGCCATGGCGCCCGTCGCCGCGTTCCCGACGGCAACCGCACGCCCGCCTTCTGGCGGCGCGCGCGTGCGATTGCGGGCTGGTATCTGGCGGCGGTGGCGACGCTCCGCCTGCGTGCCCCGCGTATCGCCGCCCCGACCGATGCGACCGCAAGCGCGGCGCAGGGAAGCGCCTTCCCGCCGGCCCACGATTTTTTCGCGCGCGGCCCGCCGCTCGGCTGATCCCCTCATGCTCGCCCGCGTGGCATCCGGAAAAAATGGGCCACGCCTGTCCCGGGTTCACTGGAGAACCGAGATGAGAAAGCGAAAGCAGCGGCCGCCCTGGTGGTTCGCGTTCGCCCTGTGGGGCGGAATCGCGGGCGCCGCCGCGGCGATGACCGCGATGGTCGGATTATCGGCGCCATAGCCGCGATCCGGCAATGACCGGCACGGGCGCCAGACGATCGGCGCCCGTGCCCCCTCCTGACATGGAGACCCGATGCCCCATCATACTCCCCTGATCGCGACGATCGTCGGCGGCCTCGTCATCGCCTTCGTGTTCGGCGCGCTCGCGCACCGGCTGCGCGTGCCGCCGATCGTCGGATATCTGCTCGCCGGCGTGATCGTCGGCCCCTTCACCCCCGGCTATGTCGCCGACGCCCACCTCGCCAACGAGCTCGCCGAGATCGGCGTGATCCTGCTGATGTTCGGCGTCGGCCTGCATTTCTCGCTCCGCGACCTGCTGTCGGTGCGCCGCATCGCCGTGCCGGGCGCGGTCGTGCAGATTGCCGCCGCGACGCTGATGGGCATGGCGCTCGGCTGGGTATTGGGCTGGAGCCCGCTCGCCGGCTTCGTCTTCGGCCTCGCGCTCTCGACCGCGAGCACGGTGGTGCTGCTGCGGGCGCTGCAGGCGCAGGATCTCGTCAACACCAATCGCGGGCGGATCGCGGTGGGGTGGCTGATCGTCGAGGATCTGGCGATGGTGCTCGCGCTGGTGCTGCTGCCCGCGCTCGCCGGGGTGATGGGCGGCGAGGCGCGCGGGCTCTCGGCGATGGCCGCGCCGCTTGCCATGACCGCGCTCAAGGTCGGCGCGTTCGTCGCGATCATGCTGCTGATCGGGCGCCGCGCGATCCCCGCCGCGCTGCA
Source organism: Sphingomonas sp. (assembly GCA_035538935.1). GTDB lineage: Bacteria > Pseudomonadota > Alphaproteobacteria > Sphingomonadales > Sphingomonadaceae > Sphingomonas. The sequence continues at coordinate 198,080 of DATLJH010000009.1, read as the reverse complement.
CTGGGTGGTGCATACCGGATCGCGCGAGCTGTTCCGCCTCGCGGTGCTGGCGATCGCGCTCGGCGTGGCGTTCGGCGCGGCCTATGCGTTCGGGGTGTCGTTCGCGCTGGGGGCGTTCTTCGCCGGCATGATCCTGGGCGAGACGCCGCTCAGCCGCCGCGCGGCGGAGGAGACGCTGCCGCTGCGCGACGCCTTCGCGGTCTTGTTCTTCGTCTCGGTGGGAATGCTGTTCGATCCAGCGGTGCTGATCGAGCAGCCGCTGCCGCTGCTGGCGACGCTCGCGATCATCGTGCTCGGCAAATCGCTCGCGGCGTTCGTGATCGTGCGCGCATTCGGCCATACCAGCCTGGTCGCGATGACGGTGGCCGGAAGCCTCGCGCAGATCGGCGAGTTCTCGTTCATCCTCGCCTCGCTGGGCACGGGGCTGGGCGTCCTGCCGCCCGAGGCGAGCAGCCTGATCCTGGCGGGGGCGATCCTCTCGATCCTGCTCAACCCGTTCGTCTTCTCGGCTATCGCCGCTTATACCGCGCGCCACGCCGAAGCGCCGGTACCCGCGCCGCCGGCCGAGACCTCGCATGTCGTGCTGGTGGGCCATGGGCGCGTCGGCCATCGCATCGCCGAGCGGCTGCACGAGGGCGCACACTCGCTGGTGGTGATCGACGACGATCCCGAGCGCGTCGAGGCCGCCGCCGCGCGCGGGATCGAGGCGATCCGCGGCGACGCGACCGATCCGCGGGTACTCGAAGCGGCGGGAATCGCGCGGGCGGCGACGCTGATGCTCGCAATTCCCGAAGGCTTCGAGGCGGGCGCGATCGCGCAGCGCGCGCGGGCGATCAATCCCGCCATCCGCATCATCGCGCGCGCGCATTCGGACGCGCAGGTGGCGCATCTGGAGGGGCTCGGCGTCGCGGAGATCGTGATGGGCGAGCGCGAGATCGCCGCACAGATGCTGCGGCTCGCGAGCGCGCCGGTGGCAACGGTGCATTGAGCGGACGGCGTCAGGCGAAGGCGCTCGCCACCGCGCGCGCGACGTCGGCGTGGATCGCACCTGCCTGATCGGCCGAGAGCCCGGGCGCGTAGAGATAGGAGGCGATCAGGATCGGCGCGCGGCGCGGCGGCCAGCAAATCGCGACGTCGTTGACCGCGCCCTCGCCGCTGCGGCCGGTCTTGTCGCCGACGCGCCAGTCGGCCGGCAGCCCGGCGCGGAGCAGTGCCCCGCCCGTCTTGCCGGCGACCATCCAGTCGATGAGTTGCGTACGCGACGATGGCGACAGCACGTCGCCGAGCAGCAGCGCCCGCAGCAGGCCGATCATCGCCGCGGGCGTGGTGGTGTCGTGGACCTCGCCGGGGGCCACGAGGTTGAGCGCGGTCTCGTAGCGGTCGAGCCGCGACACCGGATCGCCGGCGGCACGCATGAAGCGCGTCAGCCCCGCGGGCCCACCGATGCGCTCGAGCAGCAGGTTGGCGGCGCTGTTGTCGGAAAGCTCGACCGCGCCGGCGCAGGCTTCGCGCACGGTGAGCGTGTGGGTGCCGAGATGCGCCTTCACCACCGGGGCGTAATCGAGCAGATCGGCGTCGGTGAAGCTCAGCTGGTCGTCGAGCGTCATCGCGCCGGCATCGACGCGCGCGAGGATCGCGGCGGCGAGCGGTGCCTTGAAGGTCGAGCACAAAGCATAGCGGCTGCCGGCATCGTGGCCGATCGCGCGGCCGGTGGCGGTATCGAGCGCCGCGACGCCGAGCCGGCCGCCGGTGTGCGCGGCGACGGCGGCGAGGTCGGGCGACGGCGCGATATCGTCGTGCGCTTCGGGCGCGCCAGATCGGCACGCCGCGAGGCCGGTGGCGAGCAGCCCGCCGACGACGAGGCGACGCCCCAGCATCAGCGCCACCGCATGTCGCGTGCGCCGGGCGGCATCTTCACGGTCAGGCTTTCCATCGCGTCGGTGAGCGTGATCTGGCAGGCGAGCCGGCTGGTGCGCGTGGCGCCGAGCGCGAGATCGAGCATGTCCTCCTCCTCCTCGCTGGGCGGGGGCAGCTTGTCGACATCCTCGGGCGCGACGATGACGTGGCAGGTCGAGCAGGCCATCTGCCCCTCGCACGTGCCCTCGAGCGGCTGGCCGTAAGCCTGGGCGAGATCGAGCAGCCGGTCGCCGGGGGAGCCTTGCGCCTCCTCGATACGCGCGCCGTCGGCGCTGACGAAGCGGACGAGGATCATGCCGCCACCCGCTGCGCGTCGGCGGCGGCGATGATGCAGGTGAGCGCGTCGGTCAATTCATCCTCCGTCGTGTAGCGGCCGACGCCGAGGCGGATGCTCGACCGCGCCTCAGCATCGGTGAGGCCGATCCCGCGCAGGACGTGGCTGGGCCGGCCCGAGCCGCTGGCGCAGGCCGAGCCGGCGGAGAAGGCGATGTCGCGCAGGTCGGAGAGCAGGCGGTTCACGTCGAGGCCCTCGCGGCGGATGTTGAGGTTGCCGTGGTAGCGGGAGCTGGGCGTGCCGTTGAGAATCCATTCTCCCCTCCCTGCAAGGGAGGGGCCGGGGGTGGGTGCGCCCGAAGGGAGCTCGCTACGCTCGCTACCCACCCCTAACCCCTCCCTTGCAGGGAGGGGAATCCCGAATGCGCCCACTGCAGCGTCCCATAACCGTTCGACATGCGCGGCATCCTCGTCGGCTCGCTCCTTCATCAGCACCGCCGCCGCGCCGAAACCAACGCAGAGCGCGGGCGAGAGGGTGCCCGAGCGGCCGGGGGCTTCCTGGCCGCCGCCGTGGAGGAGCGGCTCCACGCCCACGCCGTCGCGGATCCAGAGCGCGCCGATGCCCTTGGGGCCGTGGATCTTGTGCGCCGAGATCGCGACCAGATCGCATGCCTCCGGAACGGCCACGCGGCCATAGCCCTGCACGGCGTCGCACAGCATCAGCGCGCCCGCCTCGTGCGCGAGTGCCGCGAGCTCGGCGATGGGCTGGATCACCCCGATCTCGTTGTTGACGAGCATCGCCGCGACGAGGCCGGTGCCGGGGCGGATCGCCGCGCGCGCGGCATCGAGATCGACCAGCCCGTCGCGGCCGACCGGGAGGATCGTCACCGCCCGGCCGCGCGCCCGCTCTGCCGCCACCGTATCGAGCACGGCGGCGTGCTCGGTGGCGAGGGTGACGATGGCGCCGCTGGTACCTTTGATCGCCCAGTTGAGCGCTTCGGTCGCGCCGCCGGTGAAGGCGACGCGGCCGCCCGCCGGAAGCAGCGCTGAGACTTGCGCGCGGGCGTGCTCGACCGCCGCCTTGGCCACCCTTCCCTCGCGATGGGGCGAATGCGGGTTGGCGTGCTGGGTCTCGAGCCAGGGCAGCATCGCGGCCAGTGCCTCGGGCGCGAGCGGGGTGGTCGCCTGATAATCGAGGTAAATGCTCACGCCGCGAAGCTCCGCGTCTCGCGCGCGACCTGGCGCCACGCGGCGATGAAGCGGGCGACATCCTCTTCGCTCGTCGCGCGGCCGAAGCTGACGCGGATCACCTCGCGCAAGGCGGGATCGCGCCAGCCCATCGCGGCGAGGACGTGGCTGGGCTTCATGCTGCCCGACGAACAGGCGCTGCCCGCCGACACCGAAATGCCCGCCATGTCGAGGCGGATGAGCTGCGCGGCGGCGGCGGTGCCGCGCATCCGATAGGCGCCGATCGCGGGATGGCGCGGCGCGCGCGCGGCGACCACCTCACCACCCGAGCGCTGGATGGCGTCGTCGAGCGTGGCGCGCAGGGCGGCCATGCACGCCATGTCCTCGGGTTCCTCGACCGCGGCGGCGAAACCGAGCGCGCCGGGCAGATTCTCGGTGCCCGCGCGATAGCCGCGCTCCTGCCCGCCGGTGGGGGCGAGCGTGCCGAGATCGCGCACCAGCAGCGCGCCGATCCCCGGCGGGCCGCCGCGCTTGTGGGCGGAGATCACGACGAAATCGGCGTGCTCGATCGGCGCGGGGTCGGCGCCCGCCGGCATCTGCGCGGCATCGACCAGCAACAACGCGCCGGCAGCGTGGATCACGTCGGCCAGGTCGGCGATCGGCTGGCGGACGCCAGTTTCGCTGTTGGCCCATTGGATCGCGACGATGGCAGGAAAGCGCTTCTCGACTTCGCTCGAAGCGAACGGGATGGAAGAAGGGGCGTCACTCCCCTGTCCGTTCGTGTCGAGCGAAGTCGAGACACCTTCCGAAGAAACGAGGCCATGCTCGTCCACCGGCAGAATTTCCGCCTCGCCCGCAGCGCGGAAGACCGAATCGTGCTCGACCGCCGACACCAGCCGCCGCGCCGCGCTCGCCCGGCCGAGCGCGAGGCCGAGCGCCTCGCTGGCACCGCTGGTCAGGATCAGGTCGTGCTTCCAGCCATAGGCCTTCGCGATCCGCCGCCGTGCGTCCTCCAGCGCGGCGCGCGCGGCGCGGCCCTCGGCGTGCGGCGACGAGGGATTGGCCCAGCGCGCGAAGCCTTCCGCCACGGCCGCGCGCGCGGCCTCGGTCATCGGCGTGGTGGCGGCGTGGTCCAGATAGAGGCGATCGGCCAAGCGGGGTTCCGACATGATTGCGAAAAGGGGCTCGCCGCCTATATAGCGGCGACGTTTTCCCGCGCCACCGCGCCAAGCCGACAGGTCTCATGCCCGAAGTCATTTTCCCCGGCCCCGAAGGTCGCCTCGAAGGTCGTTTCGCCCCCGCGCCCAAGCCGCGCGCGCCGGTGGCGATGATCCTCCATCCGCATCCCGCCTCGGGCGGCACGATGAACAACCGGATGGTGATCGAGCTCTACAAGACCTTCCAGCGCCGCGGCTTCGCGACCCTGCGCTTCAATTTCCGCGGCGTCGGCAAGAGCCAGGGCACGTTCGACAACGGCATCGGCGAACTTTCCGACGCCGCGAGCGCGCTCGACTGGGTGCAGAGCTTCCACCCCGAGGCGCAGACGACCTGGATCGCGGGCGTCAGCTTCGGCGCGTGGATCGGGATGCAGCTTTTGATGCGCCGGCCGGAGATTCGCGGCTTCATCTCGATCGCGCCGCCCGCCAACATGTACGATTTCACCTTCCTGGCGCCCTGCCCCTCCTCGGGCATCATCATCCAGGGCGAGGCCGACGAGGTGGTGACGCCGAGCGCGGTGCAGAAGCTGGTCGACAAGCTGCGCACGCAGAAGCACATCACGATCCACCACGACGTGATCCCGCGCGCCAACCATTTCTTCGAGCACGAGATGCCGGAGCTGATGGGCTCGGTGGACAATTATCTGGATATGCGGCTGGACCCGAACTCGCCGATTAAATGAGGCTGGCTGGAGCGGCTTAGAGCAACGGGCGTTTAATCTGACCCACCGCCGTTCGCCCTGAGCTTGTCGAAGGGCCGTTCTTCTTTTCCACGGCGGGAAAAGGACGGTGCTTCGACAACCCCGGATCAAGTCCGGGGACGAACGGTTCTGATTTGAGGCTCGTTGCTCTAGTCGCAGCTAATCCGCGTCTCGGCGGCGAGCCCGGCCGGCGGCGCGCAGCGCCGGCCGACGGCATGGATTTACTTCATGCCGGCGCAGCCCGCAGTGGCGCCTGTCTTCTTCTCGCCACCTCCCCGGCGAAAGCCGGGGAGGTGCGTGTGGGACGGAAGCGCTTTACTAAACTAGTTTTATAATATTAATCCTTCTCGGAGCCGGATAGGCAAAGGGGAGGATTTCATGAGCTTGTTGTTCGCCGCACTGGCCGTCTTGACGGCACCCGTCCCGCTCGACGGCGCGCTCGGTGCGAACTTCAACGAGCATTACGAGGACGTGGATTTCGCCGAGCTCCGGCGCGCGAACGACCGCTGGATCCGCGGCTTCCTGACGATGCCGCAGGTCGATCCCGCCCATCCGGCCGCGCATGAAGCCATCGCGGTCACGCTCGATGCCGAACGCCGCGGCTTCGCCACCATCCTGACGCTCAAATGGCCGATGCGGAAAAGCGGCATTCCGGCAACCGATTCGCCCGCATTCGCGCGCGCGTTGCGGGAGCTCGACGCGGTGCTGCCGCTGGTGATGGGCAAGGTCGACGTGCTCGAAATCGGCAACGAGCCCTTCGTCGAGGCGCGCCGGGCGGAGTGGGACGAACGGCTCAACACTTTCTACGAAACGATGGCGCGGCGCGTGATCGCCTATCGCGCGCAGCATTGCGCCGAGAGATGCCAGACGCGGTTGTTCATGGGCGCGCTCAACAACCTCGCCGATCCCAAATGGCGTGTGCCCGCCACCGCGCGCTGGGTCGATTTCGCGCGCGAGACCAAGGAGATCGAGGGCGTCGACATCCACCCGCACGTGCGCTCGATCGATCAGGCGCAGGCGTTCGTCGATTATGTCCTGCCGCGGCTGCGGCCCGACCAGACCTTCCTCGCCACCGAATTCTCGCTGGTCCATCATTGGAAGCAGCATCTGCGTGACCGCGTGCCCGCGACGTTCGCGAAGGCCTATGGCGTCGCGCCCGAAACGCAGGTGTGGCAGCAGATCGACGCCGCGATCGCCGCGCCCGTCCCGCAACGCGAGTGGAACGACTTCCTGATGGCGAGCCCGTGGTACGCCGGCCAGTGCAGCTATCTGACGAGGCAGATGGCGATGTTCCGCGCGACCGGCCGGCTCGCGGTCGCAACCTACGGCTTCAAGCAGGGCAAATCGATGACGCGCCATTTCGGGCCGGACAAGGCGCCCTGGCTGCTCAACAGCGTGATCGCCAGCCGCACCGTGCAACCGCATGCCGACGGCACGGCGAGCGTTGCTCCGTGCTGGTACGAGGATTTCCGGCGGTTGGCGGCGCCGCAAGTCAAATCCACCCGATAGCCGCGCAACAATCGGATCAGATCGTCCAGATGACGACGTTGCCCACCAGCACCAGCGCCATCACGAGCATCAGCACGCCCTTCTGCCGGCTCTCGCGCTGTCGGATCAGCACGATGCCGCCGATGACGAGCGCGAAGGCGGCGAGCATGGCGATCGCGGGGGCGGCGTGTTCGAGGCCGGTCATGCCGGCTCGCGCTCGACTGCCGCCTCGCCGGCGAGCACCGCGGCATAGCGATCGAGATCGACATTGCCGCCCGAAAGAATGACGAGCGTGCGCTCGGCGGGCTCGATCCGGCGCGCGAGCAAGGCAGCGAGCGCCACCGCGCCGCCCGGCTCGACCACCAACCGCAGCTTCTCCGCCGCCCAGCGCTGTGCGGCGCGAATCTCCGCCTCGCTCACCGCCACGCCGTGCGCGTCGCGATTCGCCAGCACCTCGAAGGTCAGCGGCGAGACGCGCGGCGTCTGGAGCGCGTCGCACGCGGTAGGCGGTGGGTTGGGGCCGACGGGCTCGATCCAGCCCGCCTCGAGGCTCTTGCGCATATCGTCCCACCCTTCGGGCTCGACCACGGTGATCGCGGCATCGGGGAGCGCGAGCGCCAGCCCCGCCGCCAAGCCGCCGCCGCCGCACGGCGTCACCACGCGCGCCGGGGCGCCGAGGCCCTGCTCCTCCATCTGCCGCGCGGCCTCGACGCCCGCGCTCCCCTGCCCTTCGATCACCCAGGGATCGTCGAAGCTCGGCACCAGCGTCGCGCCGCGCGCTTCGGCGAGTCGGCCGGCGATCAACTCGCGGCTCTCGGTCGCGCGGTCGTAGGCCACGACTTCCGCGCCCAGCGCCAGGGTCGAGTCGCGCTTGGCCCGCGGCGCATCCGCCGGCATCACGATCGTCGCCGGAATCCCCAGGCGTTTCGCGGCCCAGGCGATGCCCTGCGCATGGTTTCCCGAGGAAAATGCAACCACGCCGCGCGCCCGCACGTTTTCGTCGAGCGCGGTGAGCCGGTGCCAGGCCCCGCGCAGCTTGAAGGCGCCGATCGGCTGCAGGCATTCGGCCTTGAAGGCGATCGGAACGCCGCCCAGCTCGCGGACGAACAGCGGCGAGGGAGGCAGGATTTGCGCGACTTTCGCCGCTGCGTCACGGACCCCGGCCCGGGTAGGTTGTCGTACGATCGTCACACCTTGTCCTTCATCGTTCCGCAACGCTTTACATCGCTGCCTGCTGCTCCTATGTCGCGCATCCGCTGCCCCATGGGACTTCCAACCGCAAGGCAGCTCTTGTGTCGAAACTACCCGTTGGAGGTCCCTTGAATTGGCCAAGCACCATAGCGCGCTGGGGCTAGCAATCGCCCCCCTCGATGTCATCCGTGGCATCGACATCGCCAAGGGCAATCCGGCCCAGCCGGTCACGCTCGTTCGCCCGCACGCCGCTGCGCGCGCCGCCCGGTTCTTCGTCGAGAAGTTTCCGGGCCGCTCGATGTATGCGGTGAAGGCGAACCCCTCGCCCGATCTGCTGCAGATCCTGTGGGACAGCGGAATCACGCATTACGACGTCGCCTCGATCGCCGAAGTGCGGCTGGTGGCGCGCACGCTGCCCGGCGCGACCCTGTGCTTCATGCACCCGGTCAAGGCCGAGGAAGCGATCCGCGAAGCCTATCACACGCACGGCGTGCGCGTCTTCAGCCTCGATTCGATCGAGGAGCTGGAGAAGATCATGCGCGCCACGGGCGACGCGACCGACCTGACGCTGTGCGTGCGGCTGCGCGTGTCGTCGAACCTCTCGAAGCTCAGCCTCGCTTCCAAGTTCGGCGCGCTGCCGGGCGAGACCCGGGCGCTGCTGTTCGCGGCGCGCCAGGCGGCGGACGCACTTGGCATCTGCTTCCATGTCGGCAGCCAGGCGATGAGCCCGGACGCCTACGCCAATGCGATGGAACTGGTGCGCAGCGCGATCGTCGAGGCGGCGGTGACGGTCGACGTGGTCGATGTCGGCGGTGGTTTCCCGAGCGTCTATCCCGACATGGACCCGCCCTCGCTGGAGCGCTATTTCGAGACAATCCACCGCGCGTTCGAGAGCCTGCCGATCAGCTATTCGGCTGAACTCTGGGCCGAGCCGGGCCGCGCATTGTGCGCGGAATATTCGTCGCTGATCGTGCGCGTGGAACGGCGCCGCGGCGACGAGCTCTACATCAACGACGGCGCGTACGGCGCGCTGTTCGACGCCGCACACATCGGCTGGCGCTTCCCCGTCCGCCTGCTGCGCGAGCCGGAGAGCAACACGCGCGACATGCCGTTCAGCTTCTACGGGCCGACCTGCGACGATCTCGACCATATGGCCGGGCCGTTCGAGCTGCCCGCGGACGTCACCGTCGGCGACTATATCGAGATCGGCATGCTCGGCGCCTATGGCGCGGCGATGCGCACCGCATTCAACGGCTTCGGCTCGGACGAGACGGTGATCGTCACCGACGAGCCGATGGCCTCGCTCTACATGGAACGCGAGGCCGAGGTCGCATCGAACGTCGTCACGCTGTAAGAGCAGCGGCATTCACTTTCGTCATGCCGGCCGTCGCCGGCGTGACCAGCTCCGTTCGTTTCGAGCGTAGTTGAGAAACGGCCGCAAGCGCATCGCAGGCGCTTCTCGACTGCGCTCGAAGCGAACGGAGTTTGGGAGCTCGGTAGCGGGCCCCCGCATTTGGGTAAACGCGTCCCCATCAACGACGCCTGACTGATGAGTGGAGATCCACGTGACCGTCACCCACCCCGACGCCTCGACCGTCAACGACACCCGCAAGGCCGAATTGCTCTCGACCACCGTCGAGCATGTCGACATCACCACGTTCGACGCGCGCCCGATCATCGATTCGATGGGCAAGATGAGCTTCACCAGCCGCGACCTCGCGCGCGCGACCGGCATCTACAACCAGATGCTCGCCGACAAGGATTGCTCGATCTTCCTCGTCATCGCCGGCTCGACCTCGGCGGGCGGGTGCATGGACCTCTATGCCGAGCTGTTGCGCTCGAACATGATCGACGGCGTGGTCGCGACCGGCGCGTCGATCGTGGACATGGATTTCTTCGAAGGACTTGGCCACAAACACTATCAGGCACTTGAGATTCCTGACGATAACGTGCTGCGCTCGCTCTATATCGACCGCATCTACGACACCTATATCGACGAGGAGCAGCTCCAGGACTGCGACCACACGATCGGCGAGATCGCCGACTCGCTGGAGCCGAAGCCCTATTCCTCGCGCGCCTTCATCCGCGAGATGGGGCGGTATCTGTCGGAGCACGGCAAGAAGGACAACAGCCTCGTCAAGCTCGCCTACGAGCACGACGTGCCGATCTTCTGCCCGGCGTTCGTCGACAGCTCGGCGGGCTTCGGGCTGGTCAAGCACCAGGTCGAGCGGATGAAGGAAGGCAAGCCCTATCTCACGATCGACGCGGTCGCCGACTTCCGCGAGTTGACCGACATCAAGATCAAGGCCGGCACCACCGGCCTGCTGATGATCGGCGGCGGCGTGCCCAAGAATTTCATCCAGGATACCGTTGTTTGCGCCGAAATCCTCGGCCACGACGATATCGAGATGCACAAATATGCGGTGCAGATCACCGTCGCCGACGTGCGCGACGGGGCGTGCTCGTCCTCGACGCTCAAGGAAGCGGCGAGCTGGGGCAAGGTCGATACCGCGCTCGAGCAGATGGTGTTCGCCGAAGCCGGCAGCGTGATGCCGCTGCTCGCGTCGGACGCCTATCACCGCGGCTATTGGAAGGATCGCCCGGTGCGCCGCTGGGGGGCGATCTTCGACTGATCCATAGCGTCACCCCGGACTTGTTCCGGGGTCCACTGACCCGCAAGTGTCGCAGCGACTTGGTTTGCGGCACAGTGGATGCCGGAACAAGTCCGGCATGACGGAGAAACGGGAAGACCAGCGCATAAATCAAGTTGCAAATCGGAACTAAGCGGCACAGCATCTCGCTTTCAACAAGGGGGATGCTTCGATGATCGATCCGAATTTCGCCATCCTGAAACCCGTCGTCGTGCTCATCGCCTGGACGCTGGTGATGCTCGTCTGGCTGATCGCGACGCGGCTGCCGGCGATGCGCGCGGCGGGCGTCGATCTGGGCAAGCTGATCGGCGGCAAGGGCACCGATGCCGACGGCGTGCTGTCGGCACGGGCGCAGTGGAAGGCGCATAACCACAATCATCTGCTCGAACAGCCGACCCTGTTCTACGCGGTTACGCTGGTGCTCGTCGTGATCGGCCAGGGCGGCGGCGTCAACGCGACGATCGCCTGGGCCTATGTGACCCTGCGCATCCTTCACAGCCTGGTGCAGGCCTTGTGGAACCGGGTGGCGGTGCGGTTCACATTGTTCATGCTCGCGACGCTGGCGCTGGTCGCGCTGACGCTTCACGCCGGGATGGCGCTGTTCGCCTGACGCATTGCCTCTGCCGGCGCGCCCGTTAAGCTCGGCGCCGAAGCACAGGGGAGATGCCGCATGACGATCGATCGCCGCAGCCTGATCGGGGCCGGGCTGGGCCTCACGCTCGCCGGCGCGGCGGGGGCGCAGGAATGGGGCCAGCCGACCCCGGCCAAAGGCGCGTCCGACCGCCCCGCCTGGCCGCCCGAGCATGTCAAGCTCTGGCCCGGCAAGGCACCGGGCACGCCCGCGACGCTGCCCACGCCGAACGACACGATGAACGGGCCCGCCGGCGAGCGCCAATTGTGGCTGCGCGGCGTCGCCGAGCCGATCGTCGGCATCTATCGCCCGCCCCATCCCGACGGCCGCGCACTGCTCGCGATCCCCGGCGGGGGCTACGGCTTCCTTTCGGTGCAGAACGAGGGGATTGAGGTCGCGAAGACATACGTGCCCGAGGGCATCACCGTGTTCGTCCTCGCCTATCGCCTGCCCGGCGAAGGCTGGGACAACCGCTGGGACGTGCCGTTGCAGGATGCCCAGCGCGCGATGCGGCTGATCCGCGCGAACTCCGCCAAGTACGGCATCGATCCCAACAAGCTCGGCATCGTCGGCTTCTCGGCGGGCGGGCACCTCGCGGGATCGCTTGCGACCTGTTTCGCCGACAAGGTCTACGCCCCCGTCGATGCAGCCGATCGCCTTTCGGCGCGCCCGGCGTTCGCGGGGCTCGTCTATCCGGTGATCGACCCGCAATTCGGCGCGAGCGGCGACACCTTCAAGAATTTGCTCGGCCCCGATCCCGATCCGGCGATCCGCAAGCGCTACACGCTCAACACCCGCGTCACCGCCGAGACGCCGCCGCTCTTCTTCGTCCAGGCGATGGACGACGGGCTGGTCGATCCCAACAACACGCTCTCGATGCTCACCGCCTGCCGCGCCGCCAAGGTGGATTGCGAGGCGCACCTGTTCGAACATGGCGGCCACGGCTTCGGTCCGATCCGGATGGGCCCCGAGGCGCTGACCACGCGGCGCTGGCCGGAGATCTTCTCCGACTGGATGACGATGCAGGTGGGGTGAAGGCGTGATGGTCCTGTCGGCCAGCTTAGCTCCCCTCCCTGCAAGGGAGGGGCAGGGGGTGGGTTGGCGAGCGCAGCGAGCCATCCTACGCTCGCGCCATGCGCCATCGCATCGATCCGGAGTTGACTCGACGTGCGCGCGAGCTGCGCAACAACCCTACGTCGACCGAGCTCGCGGTATGGCATCGCATCGCGCGCCATCGTCCAGCATTCACTAGGCAACTCGTTGTGCCGCCCTTCATCATCGACCTGGCTTGCCGCAAGGCAAAGCTCGGGGTCGAGTTCGATGGCAGCCAGCACGCCGCGCGGATCGAAGCGGACACCCGCAGGACGGCGTTCCTACAAGGTAAAGGATGGCGGATCATCCGGCTATGGAATTCAGATGTGCTGGCCAATCCTGACGGTGCCGTTCTGCACATTCTGGCGGAAGCCGCCGAGTGCCTCGGCGGCACCCACCCCCAGCCCCTCCCTTCCAGGGAGGGGAGATCGAGAGCGTCACGTTCGCACTAACGTCCAAATGCTCGTCATGCCATCGTTCTCACCCAAACACCCGCCCCAACGACCGTTCCAGCATCATCAGTTGCCACAGCGTCCGCCCGTGCTCGGCTTTCCCCGCGCGGTGGTCGGCCGCCAGTCGCTCGATCGCGCGCATGTCGAACCAGCCGGTGGCGGCTAAAGTGCGCGAGACGGCGAGGCCCTTCGCCTCGTCCGCCAGCGGCCCACGGAACCAGGCGCTGATCGGGGTCACGAAGCCCATCTTGGGGCGGTAGAGCACGTTTTGCGGCAGATAGCGTTCCATCGCGCGCTTCATCAGCCACTTGCCCTGCCCGCGCCGCAGCCGCATCGAGACGGGAAGCGTCGCGGCGAACTCCAGCAGGCGGTGGTCGAGCAGCGGCTCGCGCGCCTCGAGGCTGACGGCCATGCTGGTGCGGTCGGTCTTGGTCAGGATGTCGCCGGGCAGCCACAATTTGATGTCGGCATATTGCGCGCGGTCGAGCGGGTCGCGCGCGGGCGCGTCGCGCATCGCGGCGACGTAGCGCGCCTCCGCCCGGTGATCGCCCAGCGCGCGTCTGGCCTCGTCGGTGAAGAGGAGCGCGCGCAATGCCGGCGTGGTGACGCCCACCGAGCGCGCATAGGCCTCGTCGCCGTCGTCGGCGAGCGCGAGCAGGGTCGATTTGAACCGCAGCGGCCGCGGCGCCCAGTCGAGCTTCGGATACCAGCCGCCCAGTCGGCCGAAGACGTTCGCGCGCAGATCGGCGGGGAGAAGCCCGCGCACGCGTTCCTCGGCGTGCTGGAAGCGGTAGCGGCGATAGCCCGCCAGCGCCTCGTCTGCGCCGTCGCCCGACAGCGCCACCGTCACGCTCTCGCGCGCGAGCTCGCATACCCGGTACGTCGCCAGCGCCGAGGCATCGGCGAAGGGCTCGTCGAACGCGGCGACCAGCCGATCGATCAGCGCGAAGTCGTCAGCGGCGACCACGCGCTCGCGGTGATCGGTGGCGAAGCGCGCCGCGACCTCGCTCGCATAGCGGCGCTCGTCGTGATCGGTCTCGTCGAAGCCGATCGTGCAGGTCTTGACCGCGCGCTTCGACGCCTCGGCCATCAGCGCGACCACCGCCGAGCTGTCGACGCCGCCCGAGAGGAACGCGCCGAGCGGCACGTCCGCCACCATCCGCGAGCGCACCGCGGCGCGCATCCGCTGCACCAGTTCGTCTTCGAGCGCGCGCGCAGAACCACGCGCGCGGTTGGAGAAATCCAGATCCCACCACTCGACCGGCTTCGGCACGGGCTTGCCGCGCTCGACCAGCAGGCAATGGCCGGCGGCGAGCTTTTTCACGCCGGCGACGAGGCAGGCATCGTCGGGCACGTAGCCCAGCGCCATGAAATCCTCGACCGCGCGGATATCCGGATTGCGCCGCAGCAGCGGGTGCGCGAGCAGGCCCTTCAGCTCCGACGCGAAGGCCAGCGCGCCATCCGCCAGCTCGACATAATGGAGCGGCTTCACCCCCAGCCGGTCGCGCGCGAGGAACAGGCTTTGCCGCTCGGCGTCATGGAGCGCGAAGGCGAACATGCCGTTGAGCCGCTCGAGTATCCCCGGCCCCCAGATACGCCAGCCGTGGAGCAGCACCTCCGTATCGCTCTCGGTAACGAAGTGCGCGCCCCTGGCCTCCAGCTCCAGGCGTACCTCGCGGAAATTGTAGATTTCGCCGTTGTAGGTGACGGTGATTCGCTCGTCGAAGCTCTGCATCGGCTGCGCGCCGCCGCCGAGATCGATGATCGACAGCCGTCGATGGCCGAAGCCGACGCCCGGCGCGGTCCACACCCCGCTGCCGTCGGGCCCGCGATGCGCGAGCACGTCGGTCATCGCGGCGATGCGCTGCGGATCGACCGGCTTGGGGGTCGCGGGGTAGAACAGCCCCGCAATGCCGCACATCAGCCGGTGCGCCCGATGACGGTGTCGACCAGCCGATCAAGCGGGCCGAGCGCGGCGGCGAGACGCGCGATCTCCGCGCGCGGATCGGCGCCGGGGCGGACCTCGGCCGACAGGTGGATCGCGGCCGCGCGCTGCGGGCCGCCCAGCAGCCGCACGTCGAGCGTTTCGAGCTTCACGCGATTCGGGCTGGCGGTGACGACATCGCCGACCACGTACCACGTCGCGACGATCCGTTCGACCGGCCCGCGCGTGATCCGCATCACCGATCCGCCCATGATCGCCGGCTGATCCGCAACGCGCACCCATTGGTCGTCCTCGCGCAGCACGCCGGTGCCGAACGAGACGAGTTCCTTGCCCTCGTGCTGGCTCCCGAACACCGCGACCGAAAGGTCCACCTGATCGGCGCCGTCGGTGTAGCGGCCGAACAGATAATGGTCGGCGGACGGATAATAGGGCGCCCAGGGCGCGCGCGTGCTGACCGGCGCGCGCTGCCACCCCGGAACGACGGGCAGGTCGATATGCGACGGCATCGGTTGCGCGCGCCCCGCGATCGCCGACGACCAGGCGGGGAACAGCGCCACGATCGTCAACACCAGCGCCGCGCCGACCCACAGGTCGATCCGGCGGCGCGGCATCGCCTGCAAGCGCCCGGCATCGACCCACGGCGCGCGCGGATCGCGATCGAACCATTTCCAGCCGATCGCCAGCACGGCGGCCATCACCAGCCCGAAGAAGACCCAGCCGTAAATGATATGGTCGTATCCGGTCGCCTGCTCGACCGAGGTGAGGTGCGCGGCATAGATCGTCCCGAACGCGCGCACGCCGTTGGCGAGCACGGGTACGATCAGCGCCATCGCCATGAACGCCAAGCGCCGACCCCACGACACGTAGCAGACGTTCGCCACCAGCGTGCCATAGGCGATCATCGCGATCACGAACTTGGCGCCCGAGCAGGCCTCGGCGACCTCGAACCAGCCGTTGGGGATGGTGATCAGCACGCCGTCGACATGCGCGGGCACGCCCGCGAGGTGGAGCAGCGGCATGATCATCGCCACCGTCACGTCCTGCAGCGGGCCTTCGAGCCCCTCGCCGAAGGGTACGAGGAACACGGCGTAGGCGAGCGGGAAGAGCAGCCCGCGCGCGACCATCGGGCCGAGCAGCGTCACCACCGCGCCCTGGAGCATCATCACCAGTCCGAGCTGGCGCGCCAGCGCGACGCCCGCCGCGTCGCCCATCAGCCAGCCGGCGCCGCCCGCCGCGACGATCGCGAGCCCGGGCCACCAGGCGGTGGGCGTGAGTGGGGCAAGATCGTCGCGGCGCTGCCAGACGAGCCAGGCGAGGACGGGGCCGATGAACAGGCAATGGCCGAAGGTCGTGCTCGTCCACCACAGATGCGCGAGATCGGCGACGTCGACGCGAAACAGCAGCAGAATGGCCAGCGCCACCGCGCCGAGCGCGATCAGGTGCCGGCGCCAGGCGCCCGTCCCGGCGACCTCGAAACCCGAGGAGGGAATCGCGACGGTCATGCCGCGTCCCGCCGTGCCGCGTCGTCGAACCCCATCAGCGCGTCGAGCGGGGCGAGGCAGGCATCCCAGCCGTAGCGATCGATCACCCGCGCCCGCGCCGCGTGGCCGAGCGCGGCGGCGCCGGCGGGATCGTCGAGCAATGCCGTCACCCCGTCTGCGATTCCCGCGGCATCGTGGCCGACGCGGATCGTGCCGTCATGGTCGATACCCTCGGCGGCCGCGGCGGAAGCGACCACCGGCCGCGCCATCGCCATCGCTTCGAGCACCTTGTTCTGCACCCCGCGCGCGAGCTTCAACGGCGCGACCACCACCGACGCCGCCGCCAGCCAGCCGCGCACGTCCGCCACTTCGCCCGTAACGACAACACCGGACCGCGCGGCGAGCGCCGTCACCACGGTATCGGGATTGCGCCCGACGATCGCGAAATGGGCGTCATGCGCCCGCCGGATGCGCGGCAGGATATCCTCGGCGAACCAGCGCACCGCCTCGACATTGGGGCGGTAATCCATCTGCCCGGTGAAGACGATCAGCGATTGGGGCGCCGCAACGGACTCGAACGACGCGGCGGGATCGAAGCGCTCCGTATCGATGCCGTTCTCGATCGCGACTACCCTGCCCGCACCGCCGTTCGCTCGGAACAGCGCCGCCTCGACCTCGCTGACGAACAGGCTGGCGTCGGCACGCGCGGCGATCTTGCGCTCGAATGCGGCGAGCAGCCGCGCCTCGCGCCGCATCATCCACGACATGGGGAAGTGCGCGCCCTCGGCGTAGCCCGCGAACTTGGCCGAATCCATGTCGACGAAATCCATGATCACGCGCGGGCCGTCGGCGGGGAGATATTGCGCCATCTGACCCGAAAAACAGAAGATCGCCTCGATCGGCCGGGTGCGGCACAGCGTCTCGCAGAAATGCGCCATGTCGGGATCGGCGAAAGCCGTCAGCGACACCGGCTTGCCCCGCGCGAGTGCCTCGATCGCGGCGCGCGCCCGCCCCTTGTCGCGGCGAATGATCGTTCGGCTTGCCGTCCAGGGCGCGAGCGCGGCGTCATGCTGCGCGTCGCGCGCATCGTCCGCGAAGGCGAGCAGATGCACGCGCGCGCGCCGCGCCAGATGCTTGAGCAGGTGGAAGCTGCGGATCTTGTCGCCTCGGTTGGGCGGATAGGGCACGCGGTGGGCGAGGAAGAGCAGCTCCATCACCCGAGACCCTTGGCGATCCACGGCCCCATGCGATTGGCGAGCCATAGCGGCAGCTTTTGCCAGACGCGCACCTGCAGGCGGTAGCGCGGGCTCATCGGGTTGATTTCACGCCTGGCGGCATCGTCGGCGGTGCGCACGGCATAAGCGAGCGGTTGGGGCTCGAACCCCCAATTCTTCTTGAATGCTGCCGCGCCGGTGCCGACCTTCGACCGCCCGAAGTCGAACCGCGTGCAGCCGCGCGACCGGGCGTGGCGCATCAGCTCGACATACATCCGGTCATTGGCGCGCAGCGCGCGCGCGGAAAAAGTCCCTCCGCCCCAATATGGGTAGACGGTATCGTTGGCATAGAGATTGAGGACGCTCGCGACTGCGCGACCCTGATGCCGCACCGTCAGCACGTCGGCATCCTGGCCGAATTCGTCGAGCACCGCACGAAACAGCGCCGCCGGGAAAACGGGCGTGCCCAGGTTGCGCACCGACTGCGCATAGACGGCGTAATGCTCGCGCGCCGCCGCTTCGTCGTTGCCGATCGCGATCGTGAGATCGTTGGCGAGGCCCTTGCGCACCTCGGCACGCTGCTTGCGGGGGATCGCCAGCAACTCGGCCTCGTCGTCCGCGGCGAGGTCGCGCGCGAAACCGACATAGGTGGTTTCGTCGACCTGCCAGCCGTCGCCCGCAACCGATCCGCCGCGCAGTTCGAGCGTCGGACAGCCGAATTCCTGCGCAAGCTCCCAGGCGAGGTCGCCGAGTGGCGCCCCTCCTCCTCCGAGCACGCCGCCATCGACCGCGAACCCGGCAGAGACCAGCGCCGCCCCGAATAGCGGCGAGCGCACCGCACTCGTCGGCAGCACGCCGGCGATCGCGCCGTCGGCGCTTTCGGCAACCAGATAATGCGCCCGCTGCCCGCAGCCGCGCTCGACCGCACGGCTCCAGCCGGTGCGGTGGAAAGGCGAACCTCCACGCGCGCGCACGAAGGCATCGATCCGCGCGCATTCGGCGGCGTCGCGCAAGTCCGCCGTGCGGACGGCAAGCGGGGGATCGAGCAGCGCCACGGTCATCCGAGCCGCGCCGCCTCGGTGGCTACGACCGTATCGACCCGCCCCCAATCGTGCCGCGCGATCAGGTCGCGAAGCTTGCCCGCCATCGCGCCCAAGCGACTGTAATGGCGCAGTTTCGACTTGAGCGGTGCGTTCGCGACGCGCGGCTGATCGGGGTCGATCTCCCACGGGTGGAAATAGAACACCGCCGGGCGCCCCTCGCGTCGGTTCACCTGTCGCACTGCCCAGTCGGTATAAGCGCTGGGGAGCAACCGGAAGAAACCGCCGCCGGTCGGCAGATTGCGTCCGCGAAGCTGCGCGGTCGTCACCGGCAGCTCGATCAGGCCGCTGTCGGCAAGCGGGCGGAAGGCGAAGCGCGACGCCTCGGGCCAACCGTAATGATCGTGCTTCACCGGCGCGACACTCGACGAATAGGCGTATCCCGCCTCGGCAAGCTCGGGATGCGCCCAGGGCGTGCGCGCGTCGATCGAGAAGCTGGGCGCACGATAGCCGGTCACGGCGACGCCGCCCGCATCTTCCAGCGCCGTGCGCGCCTTTGTCAGATCGGCGCGGAACGTGGCCGCGTCCATGGTGAACACGCGCTGGTGATCCCAGCCGTGGCTCGCGATCTCGTGGCCCGCCTCGACGATGCGGCGGATCAGCGCCGGATAGCGGTGCGCCACCCATCCGAGCGTGAAGAAGGTCGCCTTGACCCCCGCCTCGCCGAACAATGCGAGCACCGCGTCGGTATTGCGCTCGACGCGCGCCGGCAGCCGGTCCCAATCGGCCTTGTCGATCACGCGCTCGAACGCGCCGACCTGGAACCAGTCCTCGACATCGACCGACAGCCCGTTGAACATCCCCCGCGCCCCTTCAGGCCGCGCTGGCGCCCGCCACGGGCTCGCTGCGCTGGCCGTCACCACCCTCGACCCAATCGACGAGCAGCGTCAACACGCGCCGCAGCGCCGCATCCTGTTCCTCGACGCGGGTTTCGAGCATCGCGATCCGCTGCATCGCCTCGTCGTTCGTGGGCGCGCTCGCCGCCTTCTCGGCATCAGCGAGCGGTTGCGGCGCGGGGTGGTGGACGTCGGCGGCGAGATCGTCGATCACTGCGTCGATCACGTCGGCGTCGATCGTCTCCAGCCGATCCATCGCCGCGAACAGCATCACGCGGCCCGCAAGCTGGTTGACCAGCCGCGGCACGCCGCCGGTCGCCTCGTGCAGCGCCTCGAACGCGTCACGGGTGAAGGCGGGTTGCCCCTGCCAGCCGACCAGCGAGAGCCGGTGGACGACATAGGGCTCGATTTCCTCGGCCTCTATCGGGTCGAGATGGTGGATCGCGATCACGCGCTGGCGGAGTTGCTCCAACCGATCCGACCCGTGGAGCCGATCGCGGAACTCGGGCTGGCCGAGCAGCACGATCTGCAGCAGCGGATGCCCGCCCGCCTGGATGTTCGAGAGCATCCGCAGCTCTTCGAGCGAATCGGTGGGCAGCGCCTGCACCTCGTCGACGATCAGCAGCGTCCGCCGCCCCTCGCGCGCGGTGGCGTGGAGCCCCTGTTCGATGCGCTTCAAGAGCTCGGCCTTGGACAGCCCCTGCCCTGCGACGTCCAGCCCGTCGGCGACCAGCCGCAGCAGGTCTTCGGGGTCCATCTGCGTCGAAACCAGCGCGATCGCCTTCAGCCGTGCGGGATCGATCGTGTCGACCAGATGGCCGACCAGCGTCGTCTTGCCCGCGCCGATGTCGCCGGTGACGACGATGAAGCCCTCGCCCTGCGACAGCCCATAGCCGAGATAGGCCATCGCCTTCCTGTGCGTGGCGGTCTCGAACCAGAAGCGCGGATCGGGCGTCAGCGCGAAGGGCCGGCCGGTCAATCCGTAGTGGCTGTCGTGCATCGTGATTTCCTGCCTGTGGTCGCGCCCTGGTTCAGAACTGGTAGCGGAGGCCGACCAGCGCCTGGCCGGTCACGTCCGTGTCGGTGGATTTGGTGTCGAAGGTGAAGAGCCCGAGCGAGGCGATCGCCCCCAGCCGGCCGAAATACCGGTTGTAGGTGCCCACCGCGCCGGTCGAGAAGATGTTCTCCGCGCCGGGGAAACCCGGATCGTACCAATTGGCGAAGACGTCACCTTCGAGGCTCGAGTTGGCGTCGAGCGCCTGCTGGACGAAGAACTGGCCGTAGACGCTCTCGTCCTCGATCCCGAACACGCTCGCGCCGCCGGATGTATCGGGCGCATAGAGCTTGCGGTTGGCATAGCCCGCGCCGAGGCCGAGCCGCGTCGGCCCGTGGCTCGCATAGACCACGCCGTCGACGCCGCGCGCGCGATAGCTCGCGGTCGAGATCGACTGGAACACGTCGTTGAGGCACCCGCCGACCTCCGAGCCGCTGGTGCCGAAGGTGCAGCCGGCATAAAGGCCGCTGAACTGGTCGCGCAGCGTGGTGAAGCTGGTCGGCAGCCCGGCGAGCCCGTTGCGAAGCTGACGCCCGAAGGTATCGACCTGATCGTAGACCACGACCCGAAACCCGCTGGTCTCCGACATGGCATGGCTCAGCGAGCCGAAATAGACCCACGAATCGTACCGCTGCCCGACATGCGCCTCGAGGCTGGTACGCGAGCTCGGCCGCCACACCACGCCGGCGTCCCAATAGAGGCCGTCGGTGCGATAGGCGATGCGCTGCGGCGAGGCGGGATCGGTGACGAAGCGGCCGTCCTCGTCCACCACCGGATTGCCGTCGGCGTCGAGCAGCGCGTCCTTCTGGCTGGTCTCGAGTTCCTCGTAGCCCACGCCCGCCGTCAGCGCGACGGTGGGCGAGACCGGCGCGAGCACGTCGCCACGCACGTATTTGTCCTCGTAGCGCTGATCGAGCTGCCCCGCATCCTCGCGCTCGTAGCCGGCGCTCGCGGTGAGCCCCACGGGCAGCACCGCGCCGGGGCGCACACCCGCCGATACCTGTGCGGTGTGGCTGGTCGAATCGTCGTAATAGTCGAGCCGCGGCGCATCCGGCCCCAGCCCGGTGAAGCCCGGCGCCTCGACCTTGACGTAGCCGAACCGGTACATCGCGGTGAGATCGACCGGCCCCGCCCTGGTCGCCAGCGTCGGCCCCGCATAGAAGGCGTAGACCTGCGTCACATTGTCGACCTGCGGCCCGTCGAACCCCGCCGCGTCGCCGCGAATGTCCGACCGCGCGCGCGTCGCCAGCGCGCCGCCCTCGATCGTCAGCGCCTGCCCCACCTTGACCGCCGCGCGCGCGAGGCCCTGATGCACGTCGTCGTCGCCGACATCGTCATCCCACGAGAAGCTGTGCTCATAACGATAGCTCACCTGCGCGGCCGCGTTGTGCGTCGTCACTGCGGCATCCACCCCGGCCGCGACCTGCGAATAGGTGAGCACGTCGCCGGTGGTGAAGTTGTCGGTCACCACCTGGCTGATCTCGATATAGGGCGAGATTTCCTTGTGCTGGGCAAGCGCGGGGCCGGCCGCACCGAGCAGCATGAGAGCGCCCGCGATGGCGGTTGCGCGGATCACTGTGAATTCTCCTCGCCGTAATGGCCGTAATAGCTGCCGAAGCGCGGGCGCCCCGCGGTGAACGACACCGCGTTGAGCACCAGGTTGACGTGCTCGCAGCCGTCGAGCAGCTGGATCGCCTCGCGCAGCTCGCTCTCGCTGGTGCGATCGGCGCGCACCACCATCATCACCTGCCCCACCCGGCTCGCGAGCACGGCGGCGGGCGACGCGGCGAGCGCGGGCGGCGAATCGAACACCACGATGCGGCGCGGGTCGGCCGCGACCAGCGCGTCGAGCAGCTCGCCCGCGCGGTCGCTCGCCAGCAATTCGGTGTCGTCATGGCTGCGCGCGCCCGCGGGGAGCACGCTCAATTGCGGGATGTCGGTGCGGATCACGCAGGCCTCGATATCGAGCGCCTCGTCGGCGATTGCGTCGAGCAGCCCCGGCCCTTCCTCGATGCCGAGGCGGTGGAGCAGGTCGGGCTTGGCGCAATCGCCCTCGACCAGCAGCACCTCGACATTTTTCTCAGCCGCGAGCGAGATCGCGAGGTTGGTCGCGCTGAAGGTCTTGCCCTCGTCGGGATTGGCCGAGCAGACGAGCACCATGCGCGAGCGCGCCTCGCCGGCCTCGCCCTTCACCGCGCGCGCGGTGAGCAGCACCTGGCGCTTGATCAGGCGGAATTCCTCGGCGAGCGCACCCACCGGCGCACCCGGCACCAACAGATACTGGCGCGCGAGCCGCTCGCGATCGACGGCCGCTACGCCCATGGGTGCGACGGGCGCCATCGTCCTGGGCGCCTCGATTACGACAGGTTCAGGCTCAGGAAGCGTGACCGGCGTCGGCTCGGCCCCACGCAGCAGCGCCTGGAAATCGAAGGCCGCGTCGGCGCGCTCGATCAGCGAACCGCGGAAACGGCGTGGCGTAGCATCGTTCATGCGCGCCTCCCTCACGCCGCCAGCCCGCGCTGGAGGAATTCGACCCCCAGCAGCGCGACGTAAGCGACCCCCAGGGCGGCCGCACCGCCCGCGAACAGCTTGAGCCGCCTGAAGCGCAGCGCGCGCTCGGCCTCGCCCAGCATCATGCTCACCGATCCGATCACCGGCAGTCCGGTCGCGGCTTCGAGCCGCGGTGCGCTGGCGAAGGTGGTCTTGAGCTGCCCCAGCCCGAACGCCCCGGCGACCCCGCCGATCAGCCCCACGATCAGCACGCCGGTCAGCAGCAGCACGCGGTTGGGCGCGGTCGGCGCGGTCGGGCTGGTCGGCGGATCGACGACGTTGAACTTGATCGCGTCGGTCTGCGTCTGCGCCTGGCTGCGCAGCTTCACGTCCTCGCGGTCGGCGAGGAGCTTGTCATATTGGTCCTTGAGCACCTGATAGTCGCGCTCGAGCTGCGCCTGCTGCGCGGCGACGCCCGGATCGGCCGCGAGCCGCGTCTGCAGCGTGGCGAGATCGCCCGCGATCTGCTGCTTGCGCGACAGCAGCGAGGCGACGGTCGAGCTCTTCTCCGCCTGCATCGACTGGAGCGACATGTAGAGCGGGTTGGGCGTGCCGCTGCTCGCGCCCGCGGGTTCGCGCGCGGCCGCAGCCTGCGCGATCTTGAGCTGGCTCTGGAGCGCGATCACGTCTGGATGCGAATCGGTGAAGCCGCGCGCGCGCGCGTCGGCGAGCTGGCCCAGGATCGCCGCGACCCGCGCGTGCGCCGGGCCAAGCGTCGTGCCGCCCGGCCCCGCCACGGTCGCGGGCGTGCCCGCCATCTGCGCGTTGACCGCCGACAGGCTCGATTGCGCCGCGGCGAGATCCGAATCGACCTGCGCAAGCTGGCTGCGCGCGGCGGCGATCCGGTCTTCCAGCGAGCCGGTACCGGGCAGCGACCCCAGATATTGCGCGTTGAAATCGGCGCGCTTCTGGTCCGCTTCCTGCAGCCGGTGCTGGCGCGCGGCGAGCTGCGCGTCGAGGAAGCCGAGCGACTCGGTCGTCTCGCTGCGGTCGCCGGCCAGGTTTTCCTCGACGAAGATGTCGATCAGCTTCTGGACGATGTCGTGCGCCAGCTTCGGGCTCGCCGCGGTCGCGGTGATCTCGAACAGATTGTCCTGCTGCGCGGTGATCTTGACGGCGTCCTTGAGCCCCGCGGCACGCGCCGCGACGTCCTTGTCGGTCGATACCGTGGCGGCGAGATCGGTGCCGCGCACCACCTTCTGCAGATTGACCGACGAGGCCAGCGTCTGGCGGATGCGATCGACATCCTTCTGCTGGTCGCCCGGCGTGATGCCGAGCTTGCCGGGCAGAATCGAATTCATCTGCACGAACACGCGCGCGTGCGATTCGTAGCTGTTGGGAATCTGCGCCACCGCGAACCAACCGACGAGGCAGATTGCCCAGGCGGCCGCGAGCGCGATCCAGCGCCGTTGCCAGACCGAATGGAGCGCGAGGCGCAGTTCGTCGTAGAGACCGTTCACGCGAGGGCCCTCAGAACATGCTCTCGGGGATGATGATCACGTCCCCGGGCTCGAGCCGCACGTTGGCGCGCGTGTCGCCGTCCTTGAGCAGGTCGGAAAGCTTGAGCTTGTATTCGACCTGCTTGCCCGTCTTGCGATCGAAGCGGACGAGGCGCGCGCGGTTGCCCGCGGCGAATTCGGAAAGCCCGCCCACCGCGATCATGGCGTCGAGCAGCGTCATGTTGGCGCGATAGGGCAGCGCCGCCGGCTTTTCGGTCGCGCCGACGATGCGGATCTGCTGGCTGAAGGTGCCCGAGAAATTCTCGACGATCACCGAGACGATCGGTTCCTGGATATATTGGCTGAGCGCGATCTTCATGTCGTCGGCAAGCATCGCGGGCGTCTTGCCGACCGCGGGCATGTCGCTGACGAGCGGCGTGGTGATCCGGCCGTCGGGGCGCACCTGCACCTGCGCCGACAGCTCGGGATTGCGCCAGACGAAGATGTTGAGCTTGTCGAGCGGGCCGATGATGTACTGCTCGCCCGGCGCCTGCTGCTGTGCGACGAAGGTTGCGGGCGGCAAGGTCGGCCGGTCGCTTCCCGCACAGCCCGCGAGTGCCAGCGTCAGCGCGGAAACGCCGGCGAAAGTCCTCGAAAATCGCTCGAAACGCATAGCCAAAACCTCCCGCGCGGGTCGAGCGGAGGTGACGTCACCCTCCGTCCGTACGCCGCGTTCAGGCTCGGGCTATGCGGTCAAGAGGTGAAGATAGCGTTAGGATTGACCGGCAGACGCAAGGAATTCCCTTTCAAATTCCCCTCCCTGCAAGGGAGGGGCAAGGGGGTGGGTAGAGCGCCGGACGAGGCTCGATGCCTCGTTTGGCGCTATTGGCGAGCTTCGCAGAAGAGTCTCTATGGCGCGCAGACGCGC
Source organism: Sphingomonas sp. (assembly GCA_035538935.1). GTDB lineage: Bacteria > Pseudomonadota > Alphaproteobacteria > Sphingomonadales > Sphingomonadaceae > Sphingomonas. The sequence continues at coordinate 172,732 of DATLJH010000009.1, read as the reverse complement.
GCACCCACCCCCAACCCCTCCCTGCAAGCAGAGGGGGGAGCAGCGTCATCGCGCGAGCACTTCCTTCGCGGGCGGGTGGCCGAGGAAGGCAACGGGGCTCGCCGACGCGCCATAGGCGCCCGCGAGGAAGATCGCGATGACGTCACCCGGCTCGGCACGTGGCAAACCGACATGATCGCCCAGCCGGTCGAGCGGGGTACACAGGCAGCCGACGACGTTGACCTCCTCGTCCGCCGCCGCGCCCATCCGGTGCGCGACCGCGAGCGGATAGTTGCGGCGGACGACGGTGCCGAAATTGCCCGACGCTGCGAGCTGGTGGTGCAGACCGCCGTCGACGACCAGGAAGATCTCGCCGTGGCTCTGCTTGCGATCGATCACGCGCGTCAGGTAGACGCCCGCCTCGGCGACGAGCCAGCGGCCGAGCTCGATCGCGAAGCGGCTTTCCGCGAGGATCGCCGTGCGTGACGCCAGAGCGTCGTCCAGCGCCGCGCCGATCGCCTCGACGTCGAGCGGCGCATCACCCGCAAAATAGGGCACCCCGAACCCGCCACCGAGATTGACCAGCGGCGGCGCGGCGCCTGCCTCCTCCGCCAGTCGTGCTGCGAGCGCGAGCGTCGCCGCCTGCGTTTCGATGATCGCGCCCGCATCGAGCGCCTGCGAGCCCGCGAAGAGGTGGAAACCGCGCCAGTCCGCCCCCGCGTCGATCAACCGCCGCACCAGCGCCGCCGCGCACTCGGCATCCACGCCGAAGGGCGAGGCGCGCCCGCCCATCCGCATCCCCGATCCGCGCAGCTCGACGTCGGGATTGACGCGCACTGCGAGCCGCGGCGTGACGCCAAGGCGCTCGGCCGCCGCCAGCGCCCGCGTCGCCTCGCCGTCGGATTCGAGGTTGATCGTCACGCCGGCGCGGATCGCCGCGTCGAGCTCGTCGTCGCGCTTGCCGGGGCCGGCGAAGCTGACGCGCGCGGGCGCCGTCAGCCCCTCGACCCGCGCCAGCTCGCCCGCCGAGGCGATGTCGAGCCCGTCGACCAGCGGCGCGATGGCGGCAAGCAGCTCCGTGAAGGGGTTCGCCTTGACGGCATAATGCACGTCGAGCCCCGCCGGCATCGCCGCGCGCAGCCGCGCGATCCGGGCCTCGACCACGCTCAAGTCGTAGACGAACAGCGGCGTATCGCCTGCATCGATCCATTCGGCGGCGGTGCGTCCGCCGATCACGAGCTCGCCCGTCTGCCCCGCAAATTCAGCCGGAATCGGCCCCATCGGCTTCATGGCGTAAGCTCCCGCCGCAACCCCGCGCGATCGAGCTTGCCGTTGGCGTTGCGCGGCAGGGCGTCGCGCCAGTCGTAGCGGGTCGGCTGCATGAAGCTCGGCAGATCACGCCTGAGCCGCTCACGCAAGCGCTGTTCGGCCGCGCCCGCATCGCCCGCCGCGCGCGCGACCACGACGATCGCCTGCCCCAGCCGCTCGTCGGGCACGCCAAAGGCGGCGGCTTCCGCTGCCTCGCCGCCGCGCAGCACCGCCTCCTCGATCTCGGTCGGGCTGATGCGGTTGCCCGCGCTCTTGATCATCTCGTCGTCGCGCCCGACGAAGCGGAACAGCCCGTCCGCGCCCTCGGTCACGGTGTCACCCGACCAAGCGGCGATGCCGCCTTCGCGCGACCAGGCCGGTGCGGGCCGGAACCGCTTGGCAGTGCGCTCGGGGTCGTTCCAATAGCCTTTGGCGACGAGCGGCCCGGCATGGACGAGTTCGCCCGGCTCCCCCGCCGGTGCGCGCGATCCGTCCGCCGCCACGGCCATCACCTCGGCGAAGGGAATCGCCTTGCCCATCGCGTCGGGATGCGTGTCGATCAGCGCCGGATCGAGCCAGGTCGAGCGGAACGCCTCGGTGAGCCCGTACATCGCGTAGAGATCGGCCTGCCGGAAGCGCGCGCGCAGCCCGCGCACCAGCGTCGGTGTCAACGCTCCGCCGGAGTTCGTCAATCGTTTCAATAATGTTGATGAAGTTTCCGGCCAATCAACTTCAAGCAACTGCACCCATAGCGGCGGCACGCCCGCAAGCGTCGTGATCCCGAAGCGCTCGACCGCCTTCACCACATCGCGCGGCAGCAGATAATCGAGCGATGTCACGCACGCCCCCGCCGCCCAGGTCGAAAAGAGCTGGTTCTGCCCATAATCGAAGCTCAGCGGCAGCACGCCGAGCACGCGATCCGCCGGCTCCAGCTTCAGATAATGCGCGACGCTGATCGCACCGAGCCACAGATTGGCGTGGCTCAGCATCACGCCCTTGGGCCGCCCCGTCGACCCCGAGGTGTAAAGGATCGTCGCCAACGCGTCCGTATCGGCGCCCGACGGCGGCAGCGCAGCGCCCTCGGTCGGGACGGCGTCTTCCGTCACCGCGCGGCATCCATCGGGCAGATCGCCCGTTTCAAGGGTCGAGATGCGCGTCGGCTGGCTCACGAGCATCACCGCCCCGCTGTCCGCCAGGATATGCGCCACCTGCGCGCGCTTGAGCACGGGATTGACCGGGACGTGGATCAGCCCCGCGCGCGGCGCCGCGAGTGGCAGCACGCAGGCCAGCCGCGTCTTGGGCAGCCAGCTCGCGACCCGATCGCCCGGCGTCAGTCCCTGTGCGCGAAGCCACGCCGCCGCCGCGCCGACACGCTCTTCCAGTTCCGCATAGGTGACCGTCCCCGCCTTGTCCGCGATCGCGGCATCGCCGGCCTTTCCACGCGCCGGCAAGGCGTCGATCGGGCGCGGCGTGGGGTCGAGGGCGATCATGCCGGCTGCTCTACAGGCAAAGCGCCCACGCGCGAAGCACTTGTCGGTATCCCGGCCAGCGACTAACGCGGCAGTCCACCATCACAGGGGACATTGTGGTTCCGGAAGGCAAGCCCGAGATCGACAAGACCGTGCGCGCGGTGTTGCGCGACGTGCTCGGCATTTCTGCCGAACGCGCGGCCGCGTTCCGCGACGATACCCCGTTGTTCGGCGCACTACCCGAGCTCGATTCGATGGCGGTCGCAGGCGTGCTCACGGAGCTGGAGGATCGGCTCGGCATCCTGATCGAGGATGACGAGGTGGACGGCGAGATGCTCGAAACCTTCGGCGCGCTTGCCGGATTCGCGGCGGCGAAGGCGCTGCAATGACCGGGGCCGCGTGATCACCTGTTACGACTGGGCCGGCGGGCGCGAGGCGATGCTCCGCTTCGGCCCTGCCGACGGCCCGATCGTGGTGCTGGCGATGCCGCTGTTCGAGGAAGCCAACCGCACCCGCGTCTTCGCGGTGACGTTGCTGCGCGCGCTTGCGGAACATGGGATCGCCAGCCTGCTGCCCGATCTTCCCGGTACCGGCGAAAGCCTCACAGAGCTTGAAGAAATCTCCGCAAACGATTGGGTGGAATCCATTTCTGTTGCGACAGGAGGCCGTCCCAGCCACATCGCGGCATTACGCGCCGGCTGCCTGATCGCCGGCAACGCGCCGGCCCTCTCGCGTTGGTATTTCGCCCCCACCACCGGCGAAGCGATTGTCCGCGACCTGATCCGCACCCGCCAGATCGCCGACCGTGAAGAAGGCCGCGCCTTCGACCCCGCCGAACTCGACGCCGACGGGCCGCCGATCGAGTTCGCCGGCAACCGCATCCCGCGCTCGCTGCTCCGCGCCCTCCGCGAAGCCGAGTCCGATCAGATGCCGCCCTGCCGCATCGTCCGGCTCGACGGTGATCCGCACGCCGCCGACCGCCACGTTCCCGGCGTCCCGCTCTGGCGTCGCAGCGAACCGGACAACGATCCGGCCCTCGCCGCGCTGCTCGCCGAGGATCTCGCCCAATGGGTCCGCCGATGCGCGAGCTGATCCCCTTCGATTGCGCCGGCGAGACGCTGCTCGCCACGCTCGACCGCGCCGAGGGCGACACCGGGCTGCTGATCGTCTCGGGCGGCAACGAGGTGCGGATGGGCGCGCATCGCGGCATGGCGTGGCTCGCCGGCGAGCTCGCCGAGCGCGGCGTGTCCGTGTTCCGCTTCGATCGTCGCGGCATCGGCGATTCGACCGGCGAGAATCGCGGCTACGCCTCGAGCGGCCCCGACATCGTCGCCGCCGCCGCCGCGTTCCGATCCGCGCATCCAACGATGCGGCGCGTGGTCGCCTTCGGCAATTGCGACGCGGCCACCGCGCTGGCGCTGTTCGGCGAAGGCTTCGACGCGCTAGTCCTCACCAACCCGTGGGTGGTCGAGCCGAGCGACGGCCTGCCCCCGGCCGCCGCCATCGAGGCGCGCTACAGGGCGCGGCTACGCGATCCGCGCGAATGGGGCCGCTTGCTCCGCGGCGGCGTCAGTTTACCTAAACTTGCTCGTGGCTTGCAGGCCATTGCTCAGAACAAGGTCAAAGCTCCAGACACCCTCGCCGACCGCTTCTTCGCCGCGCTACCGCGCTCGACGACGGTGATCCTCGCCGACCGCGACGCCACCGCACAAGCCTTCGCCGCCGAAGCGCAGCGACGCAACTGGCGCGGCACGGCCCGCCGGGTCGATACCGCTTCGCATAGTTTCGCCCGCACCGGTGACAGGGAGGCGCTGCTGGAGGCGATCCTGGCGGCGCTGACCTAGCGCCTTACTCCGCCGCTTCGGCGACCTTCTCGAAATCGGCCTCCGCCAAAAATCGCTCGGCGTCGAGCGCGGCCATGCAGCCGGTGCCGGCCGCGGTCACTGCCTGGCGGTAGACCTTGTCCATCACGTCGCCGCACGCGAACACGCCGGGGATCGACGTGCGCGTCGAACCGGTTTTGACCTCGATATAGCCATCGCTGTCGAGGTCGAGATGGCCGCGGAACAGCTCGGTCGCGGGGTGATGCCCGATCGCGACGAACCCGCCTTCGACGTCGAGCGTCGAGAGCGCGCCTGTCACCGTGTCCTTCAGTTCGAGCGCCACCAGCCCTTCGGGATCACCCCCACCGACGAAGCGGTGAACTTCCTTGTTCCACAGCACTTTGACGTTGGGATGCGCGAACAGCCGCTCCTGGAGGATCTTCTCGGCGCGCAAGGAATCACGACGATGGATCAGCGTCACGTCGGGCGAATGATTGGTGAGATACAGCGCTTCCTCGACCGCGGTGTTGCCGCCGCCGATCACCGCCACCTTCTTGCCGCGATAGAAGAAGCCGTCGCACGTCGCGCAAGCGCTGACGCCCTTGCCCTTCATCGCCTCCTCGCTGTCCAGCCCGAGCCACTTGGCCTGCGCGCCGGTGGCGATCACCAGCACGTCGCCCTCGTAGACGTCGCCGCCATCGCCGGTCAGCCGGAACGGCCGCCGCGTCAGATCGACATCGACGATCGTATCCCACACCAAGGTGGTGCCGACATGCTCGGCCTGTTTCTGCATCTGCTCCATCAGCCAAGGGCCCTGGATGACATCGGCGAAGCCCGGATAATTCTCTACATCGGTGGTGGTCATCAACTGCCCGCCGGGCTGGATGCCCTGGACGAGGATCGGCTTCATGCCGGCGCGCGCGCCGTAGATCGCGGCCGACAGGCCGGCGGGGCCGGAGCCGAGGATGAGCATGCGGGTCGAGTGCGTGGCCATGAACGAGTCCTGTTTGAAAGCGCGGGGCATCTAGGGGCGAAGCCGTGCCGGTTGCAACATGGGACCGCGCCGCGCGCCGCCCAAGCCCCAGAAATGCTTTGCGCCCGCATCATTTGGGTTGCACGATAGCCTGACGGCAGGAAAAGGACGCCATGGCCGACCGCGACACCATCGACCTCACCCCCTACGACGCGCCGGCAGGCGGCTGGGGTTCCATGAAGTCGGTGGTGGAGATCAGTCGGCGCGAGAAGATCCCGGCCGAGGCGCTGCGCGAACTGGCCCGGCTCAACAAGCCGGGCGGAGTCGCCTGCGTGAGCTGCGCCTGGGGCAAGCCCGAAAAGCCTCATCTCGCCGAGCTTTGCGAGAATGGCGTCAAGGCGACCGCGTGGGAGCTGACGAGCTATCGCGTCACCCCCGAATTCTTCGCCGCGCACACTTTGGCCGAGCTGCGCGGGTGGAAGGATTACGACCTCGAACAGGCCGGCCGCCTCACCCATCCGATGAAATATGACCAGGCGACCGACCAATATGCCGCCGTAAGCTGGGAAGAGGCATTCGCCGACATCGGCGCCAAGCTGAGCGGATACGATCCGACCAGGGTGATCTTTTACGCCTCGGGCCGCGCCAGCCTCGAAACCTCGTATATGTGGTCGCTGTTCGCGCGGATGTACGGCAGCCACAACCTGCCCGACAGCTCGAACATGTGCCACGAGACCACCTCGGTCGGGCTCAAGTCGGCGATCGGCTCGGCGGTAGGCACCTGCCACATGAGCGATTTCGACAGCTGCGACGCGATCTTCTTTTTCGGCCAGAACACCGGGGTGAATAGCCCGCGCTTCCTGCATCCGCTCAAGGCCTGCGCCGATCGCGGGGTGGAAATCGTCACCTTCAACCCGCTCAAGGAACGCGGGCTCGAACGCTTCACCGATCCGCAGAACCCGGTGCAGATGCTCACCGGCCGCTCGACGCAGATCTCGACGCAATATCATCAGGTCAAGGCCGGCGGCGACATCGCGGTGCTGATGGGCATGTGCAAATACGCGATCGAAGCCGACGACGCCGCGCGCGCAAGGGGCGAGCCGCCGGTGCTCGATCACGCCTTCATCGCCGAAAACACCAACGGTTTCGACGCCTTCGCCGCGATGGCCCGCGCTGCCTCATGGGATGCGATCGTCCACGAAAGCGGGCTGCCCAAGCAGGCGATCCTCGACGCGGCCAAGGTCTATTGCCGGTCGAAGCGGGTGATCGGCGTCTATGGCATGGGGCTGACCCAGCACCGCCACGGCATCGACAACGTCCATATGTTCGTCAACCTGCTGCTGCTGCGCGGCAATATCGGCCGGCCGGGCGCGGGGATGTGCCCGGTGCGCGGCCATTCCAACGTGCAGGGCCAGCGGACCGTCGGCATCACCGAGAAGCCCGAGCTGGCCCCGCTCGACCGCCTCGCCGAGCTCTACGAATTCGAGCCGCCGCGCGAGGAAGGCTGGGACACGGTGCAATCGTGCGAGGCGGTGCTCGACGGCCGCGCGCAGGCGTTCGTCGCGCTGGGCGGCAATTTCACCCGCGCGATCCCCGATCAGGCGCGGATCGAGCCGGTGTGGCGCAAGCTCGGCCTCACCGTCCACATCGCCACCAAGCTCAACCGCTCGCACTTGCTGCCGGGCGAGACCTGCTACCTGCTCCCCTGCCTCGGCCGGATCGAGACCGACATGCAGGCAAGCGGCCCCCAGGCGGTGACGATCGAGGATTCGTTCAGCCAGATTTCCGGCTCGCGCGGCAAGGCGACCCCGGCGAGCCCGCATCTGCTCTCCGAACCGGCGATCGTGGCGGGAATCGCCAAGGCGACGCTGCCGCCCAACCCGAATGTCGATTGGGACGGCTGGGTCGGCGATTATGCGAGGGTCCGCGACGCGATCGAGGCGACCTATCCCGAGATGTTCAAGGATTTCAACGCGCGGATGTGGACGCCGGGCGGCTTCTGGAAAGGCAATCTCGCCGCGCATCGCGAGTGGAAGACCGCCAGCGGCAAGGCCGAGTTCAACTGCCCCGCCGGCCTCAACGCCACCGGCTTCGCCGAGGCGGCGGGGCGTTACCGGCTGATGACCTTGCGCTCGAACGACCAATTCAATACCACGATCTACGGCTATCACGATCGCTTCCGCGGCATCAACGGCACCCGCGACGTCGTGCTGATGAACACCGCCGACATGGCGCAGGCCGGCGTCGCCGAGGGCGACACGGTATCGCTGGTCGGCGATTCGGGGGACAATATCGCGCGCCGTGTCGATGGCCTGCGCGTGGTGCCCTACGCAATTCCCGAAGGATGCCTCGGCGCCTATTACCCCGAATGCAACGACCTGATCCCGGTCGCTCACCACGCGCTGCAAAGCCGGGTGCCGGCGGGCAAGTCGGTGCCGGTCAGGCTGGAGAAGGCGCGCTGATCCTCGGCGCGGTCATCGCGGGCGGCCGGTCGAGCCGCTTCGGCAGCGACAAGGCGCTCGCGCTGCTCGACGGCAAGCCGTTGATCGACCATGCCGCCGACGCGCTGCGCGGCCATATCGATGCGCTGGTGCTCTGCGGTCGCACGCGGGAGGGGTGGACGAGCCTGCCCGACCTCCCCCGCCCCGGCCTCGGCCCGCTCGGCGGCATCGCCGCGGCGCTCGCTTATGCCAAGACGCACGGCTTCGCCTCGGTGCTGACGATCGGCTGCGACATGCCGGATGTGCCGGAAGAACTGCTGGCCACCCTCGCCGCGACGCTCCCCAGCTATTGCGCCGATGCCCCGATCCTCGGCCATTGGCACGCTGACGCCGCCGATGCCCTCCTCCGTCATGCCGAACTTGTTCCGGCATCCGCCGCGCAGCGAATCTCAGCCGACGCGGAGACGCGGCGCGGTGGACCCCGGAACAAGTCCAGGGTGACGAGCGGAAAGAATCCCGGCCTCTCGATCCGCCGCTGGGCCGAGACGATCGGCGCAACGCCCGTCCCTGCGCCGCGCCCGCTCGCCAACGTCAACACCCCGGCGGACCTGATCGCTTTCCGTTCGTGCTGAGCTTGTCGAAGGGCCGTTCTTCCTTCTTCGTGCCGCTGAAGAAGAGCGGTGCTTCGACAAGCTCAGCACGAACGGGATAGAAGCTGATCGCATGGCTTCCGAACCCCGCCCCGTCAAAATCCTTGCTCCCGACGCCACCCGTGCCGCGGAGCGCGCCGTCGCCGTCGAGGCGCCGGTCGCGGTCGAGGTCAACGGGCTCGGCTATGCGGTGATGATGATGACGCCCGCCGCGTTCGGCGAGTTCGCGACCGGCTTCATGCTCACCGAGCGCCTCGCCGATACGCCCGCCGACATACGCGATATCCATGTCGCCGATACGCCGGCGGGCACGATCCTCCGCGTCACCCTCGCCGAGCATTGCGCGGATCGCATTCACGATCGCGTCCGCCACCGGTCGAGCGACACCGGCTGCGGGCTGTGCGGCATTGCAGGGCTCGAACAGGTCGTCCGCCCCCTGCCCGCCCCGCCGCCGCGCCCTGACGCAACGCCCGCCGCGCTCTTCGCCGCGCTCGCCGGGCTGCGCGAGCACCAGCCGCTCAACCGCGCCACGGGGGCGGTCCACGCCGCCGCGTGGTGCGACAGCGCCGGCGCGGTCCGTGCGGTGTTCGAGGATGTCGGCCGCCACAATGCGCTCGACAAGCTGATCGGCCATGCCGCGCGCACCCATGCCGCGTTCGACGGCTTCCTCCTCGTCACCTCGCGCATCAGCTTCGAAATGGTGGACAAGGCGCTCGTGGCCCGCGCACCGCTCCTCGTCGGTATCTCCGCGCCGACCACGATGGCGATCGACCACGCCCGCGCGTACGGCCTGACGCTGGTGGCGCTTGCCCGCGACGACGCGATGCTGGTGGCGAACGATCCGTTCGGGGCGTTCGTCAGCGGGTGAGACAATCGGCGCATCGACAACGAAAGCACGCCGCCATACCGATCGAAATCAATGGCTGCGCGCACAGGGAGTGCTAGAGATGGCCGGCACGATGCGTGCCATGTCGTGGAGGGGTGTATTCCAAACGGTTCGGACGCCGCATTGACGGCAGACCAGCACGTCCTGCTCGCCGCCGTGCTTGATCAGACTCACGATTGCATCAAACTGCTGGACGCCACCGGACGGATCGAGTTCGTCAACCGCCAGGGGGCGGTCGTCATGGAACTGCGGGAGCCGGCGGAACTGGTCGGGCGATTGTGGCTCGATCGCTGGCCCGAGGAATCACGGCCCAAAATCGCCGAGGCGCTTGCGAGAGCGCAAGCCGGCGAGCACGCGCGATTCTCGGCTGCACGCCCGCGCCCCGACGGCAGCAGGAGCTGGTGGGACGTCACCGTATCGCCGATCATGTCCGACGCGGGCGCGCTCACCCATTATCTGACGATTGCACGAGACACCACGCGCGAGATCGTCGAGCAGGAGCGCGCCGAAGCCATCAGCGCCGAGATGCGCCACCGGCTCAAGAACGCGCTCACGATCGCCAGTGCATTGGTGAACATGAGCGCGCGCGCCCGGCCGGAGCTGGAAGATTTCGCCGAAGCGATCTGCCAGCGCTTCGGCCAGATCGCGAGCGTCCAGGCGCTGGTGCTCGATCCCGAAGCGAAGAAGGAATTTCGCGACATCATCCCGATGCTCGCCGAGGCATACGGCGACCTCTCGGCGCTCGAATTCGGCGATATTCCCGATGTCTCGCTTGGGAACAACGCGCTGCAAGCGCTCGCGCTGGCGTTCGGCGAGCTTTGCACCAACAGCCTCAAATACGGTGCGTTCAAGACCGGCCGGCGCATCCATGTCGCAGGCGAGGCGACGGAAGGGATGCTGTATCTCGTCTGGCGGGAAGAAACCAGGTTCGGACGAGCCCGCAAAGGCGGACAGGGACTCGGTCTGATCGAGAGGATCGTGCACGCTTCGGGCGGCCATGTCGAACGGATCGTGGACAGCGACCGCCTGCAGGTACGCATCGCACTGCCGACGAACGCCCTTTCGCGACGCCCTTCTCTCTCGACCGATCCGCACATCCGGTAAAGCTTCCGCGAGCGTAGGGCAAACCGCCGCAGCGACATGGCGACATCGCGGGGCGCGTACGCATTATATACCTTCGTTGCGTTAGCGATACCCTCTACCGTATTGATATTCTCCTGATCCAAATTGCTACAAAAATTGGGAACATTCGCGAGAACGAGCCGATCGCATCGGCATATTGACGCTCCAATTTGGATAGCGCTACCACAGTCCCATCCGGCGAGGATGTGCATGCAAGCATGCCTCGCCGAATATCGCTCAATCAGGGAGAGGATCGATGGGGATGAAGAACCCGCGTACCGGTGGCGCGCTTGCGGCACTGCTTCTGGTCACGACCGCGTGGCCCGCCATGGCGCAATCGACGACGTCCGCGGCCCCTGCGGCACAGGATGATGCCCAGGCCGCGCCGACCCAGATCGATCCGGCTGATCAGACCACGACCGATTCCTCGGCGACCGACAACAGCCAGGGGATCGTCGTCACCGGTTACCGTGCCTCGCTGCAGAGCCAGACCAACGCCAAGCGCAATTCGATCGGCTTCACCGATACGATCTTCGCCGAGGACATCGGCAAGTTCCCCGACACCAACATCGCCGAATCGGTAAACCGCATCCCCGGCGTCACGATCACCCGCGAGGTGACGGGCGAAGGATCGAACGTCGCGATCCGCGGTCTCGGCACAAACTTCACGCGCGTGCTGCTGAACGGCGCACCCGTCGCGATCGCCTCGGTGCGCTTCGACGCGCAGAGCACCAATCGCGAGGTCGATCTCGATCTGCTGCCCACCGAGCTCTTCACCCAGCTCACCGTCAGCAAATCGCCGACGGCGAGCCAGGTCGAAGGCGGTGCCGCCGGCACGGTCAATCTTCGCTCCGCGCGGCCGTTCGACAATCCCGAGACCTATCTCAGCTACGGCTTGCAAGGATCGAAGGTCAGCCTCGCTGACGATTGGGGTTATCGCGGGCATGTTGTCGCGAGCACGACCTTCGGCGATTTCGGCGTGCTCGTCGGCGCGGCGGTGGTGAAGAACAAGTTCGTCGTCGACGGCTATGAGACGATCGGCTTCACCAACCCCAATCTAACCGCGGCGCAGAGCTCGAGCGCCACGCGCAACGCGACCGGCGGCGGCAACTGGACGATCCCCGGCACCGTACCGGACAATCCGGGCGGCGGCCTGACGCCGGGAGCGACGATCGACGAGGCCTGGCTGCTCGATCACAATCCGGGCGCGACAATCGATCAGATCGACAACGGCATCCTGCCGCGCCTCGGCCGCCCCCGCTACGAGGAAGGCTCGCGCGACCGGCAGAACTACATCGCCTCGGTCGAATGGCGGCCCAGCGACGCCTTCCACTTCTACATCGACGGCATGTACGCCCACCGCACGACCGACTTCAATCGGTCGGACATCGACTGGGTGGTGCGTAACGGGGCGGCCATTCCGACCAACACCACTTATGACAATACCGATTGCAGCACCGGCTGCACCGTCACCGGAGGCACTTACGCCAACGCACAATTCTTCCTCGAATTCCGGCCCTATCGCGACAAGGTCAAATTCTACGGCGTCAATCCAGGCGCCGATTTCATCATCAACGACTGGATCAAGGGCGACATTCAGCTCAACTACACCAAAAGCACGTTCCGGCGCGAGAGCCCGACCGTCCTCGTCATCACGCCGCCGAACAGCGGTTTGACGGTCGATTACGTCAACAACGGCGGGATTCCCGAGTTCAACACTAATGTCGATCTCAACGATCCGGCCAATTTCGGCTGGGCCGGCGGCGGCCGCGTCAACCTGAACGGCGAGGAGCGCAAGACCGAGACCAAGGGCATTCGCGGCAGCCTGTTGTTCGGCGACGAGCAGCGCTTCAGCGTGCGTGTCGGCGGCGCTTACGACGACACGATGCGGCGCATCACGCCCTTCGACAACACCAATCCCTGGCAGAACCTGATCTGCGGCAACAACCCCAGCGAGACGTTGCCCGGGCCCAACACCGCCACGACGCCGTGTACCGGGCTCGATCAGCCGGGCGCGACGCCGCCCGCCGGTTTCCCGACCTACCCGGGGTATGGCACCAATTATACCGCGGGCTGGGATCCGATCACCTATGGCGGGTCGCTGATCCCGACCGCGGCGGTGCCGGGCTATCTGTTGCCCGGCAAAAGCGGCTTCATCACCGTGGACTGGGACAAGTTCAAGGACGCGACCAATTACGAGGGCTTCCTCGCCAACGCGACCGAGGTCGGCTCGGGCAGCAGCGGCGCGAACGGCGGCCTGATCCACGAAAAGGTCACCGGCACCTTCGTCGAAGCGAATGGCGTCATCGACGTGGGCGAAAACACGCTGCGCCTCAACGGCGGCGTGCGCTACGTGCGCACCGAGCAGATCGTCGGCGGCCGCGTCAGCGTGCCCGATCCGCGCAACACGCTCGCGGACGGCACGCAAATCCCCGACGGCGGACGCTATCCCAACATCGACACCTTCCCGAAAACCAGGACGCTCTATTCCAACTTCCTGCCCTCGTTCAGCCTGGCGTTCGATTTCGCGGGCAAGGCAGTGGCGCGCGCCTCGATCTCGCGGACGATGACGCGCCCCGACCCCAATGCGCTGCTGCCGGGCGCAAGCTTCGTCCAGCCGTCGGCCGACGTCGGCACGGTGGGCAACAGCGAGCTCGATCCGTACATCTCGGACAATATCGACCTCGGCTTCGAATATTATACCGGCGGCGAAGGCGTGATCGCGGTGGCGGCGTTCCGCAAGTCGATCACCGGCTTCACCGTCAACGGACTGCGCACGGTGCCCTTCTCGTTTCTCGCACCATACGGCATCACCTTCGATTCACTCACCGCGGCGCAGAAGGATGCGCTGCTCGCCCGCGCCCAACCGGGCCAGCGCCCCGAAGATGTCGACATCGTCATCCAGCAGCAGGTGAACGCCGGCGGCAAGCTCAAGGTCAACGGCCTCGAATTCCAGATCACCCAGCCGCTCGACTTCCTGACCCAATATATCGGCATTCGCGGCTTCGGCGTGCAGGGCAATCTGACGATCATCGACCAGAAGGGCGAAGGCGAAGGCGCTCCTGCTGTCGCGCTTGGCGTCTCGCCCACCACCTATTCGCTGACCGGGTATTACGAGGGCCACGGCATCTCTAGCCGGCTCTCCTATACGTTTAACGAAGGGTCGCAGGGATCTGGCACCAACCAGAACGGCATTCCCGACGCCGCGATCTTCGGACGCGATTACAAGCAGCTCGATTTCTCGGGCAGCGTCGATCTCGCCCGGATTTTAGGGAACGATTATCTACCGAGCCTGACGCTCAACGTGATCAATATCACCAAGGAAGCGCAGGGCAGCTACTTCCAGTTCCCGAACGCGACCTTCAATGAATACAACCCCGGCCGCACCATTCTCGTCGGCATTCGCGGCCGGCTCTGATCGGCCATCGGGGGATTTGGAACCTCGCTTCGGTGGTCGGCGATGCGCCGGTCACCGAAGCGGCAGCTACTCCACGGTGACGGATTTGGCGAGGTTGCGTGGCTGGTCGACGTCGGTGCCCTTGGCGACGGCGACGTGATAGGCGAGCAGCTGCACCGGGATCGCGTAGACGAGCGGGGCGATCAGCGGATGGACCCTGGGCATGGCGATCGTGGCGAGGCACCCCTCGCCCGCTGCCGCGATGCCCTCGTCGTCGGAGATCAGCACCACCTTGCCGCCGCGTGCCTGCACTTCCTGCATGTTGCTCACGGTCTTGTCGAACAGCGGGCCCGAAGGCGCGATCACGATCACGGGCACGGCATCGTCGATCAGCGCAATCGGCCCGTGCTTCATCTCGCCTGCGGCATAGCCTTCGGCATGGATATAGCTGATCTCCTTCAGCTTGAGCGCACCCTCGAGCGCGAGCGGATAATCGGTGCCGCGCCCCAGATAGAGCACGTCGCGCGCGCCCGCGATATGGTGCGCCATCGCCTCGATCGCCGCATCATGCGCGAGCGCGGCGTTGAGCGCGGCAGGCGCTTCGGCGAGATGCCGGACGATCGCCTTCTCCTCGCCCTCGGCCAGCTTGCCCTTGGCGTGCGCGAGATTGGCCGCAAGTGCGGCGAGCACCGCGAGCTGGCAGGTGAACGCCTTGGTCGAGGCGACGCCGATCTCGGGGCCGGCATGCGTCGGCAGCAGCAGGTCCGCCTCGCGCGCCATCGTGCTCGTCGGCACGTTGACGACCACGGCGATCTTCTGCCCCTCGCTCCGGGCATGGCGCAGCGCCGCAAGCGTGTCCGCCGTCTCGCCCGATTGCGAGATGAAGAGCGCGAGCCCCCCCTCCTCCATCACCGGCGCGCGGTAACGGAACTCGGAAGCGACATCGAGATCGACCGGCACCCGCGCAAACTGCTCGAACCAGTATTTGGCGACCATGCCGGCGTAGAAGCTCGTCCCGCACGCGACGATCGTCACCCGCCGGATCGCACCCAGATCGAACTCGGGGATCGGCAGCGTGACGCGATCCTCCAGCCGCTGGAGATAGCTGCGCAGCGTCTGCGCCACCACGATCGGCTGCTCGTAGATCTCCTTGAGCATGAAGTGGCGATGGTTGCCCTTGGAGACCAGTTCGCCGGTGACGCCCGAGATCGTGATCGGGCGCTCGACGGGATTGTTGTCCTTATCGTAGATTTGCGCGCCCTCACGCGTCACGACGACCCAGTCGCCTTCCTCCAGATACGCGATCCGTTGCGTCAGCGGCGCCAGCGCGAGCGCGTCCGAGCCGAGATAGATCTCGCCATCACCATAGCCCACCACCAGCGGCGAACCCAGCCGCGCGCCGATCAGCAGGTCGGGGTGCTGGCGGAACAGGATCGCGAGCGCGAACGCACCATGGAGCTGAGGCAGCACGTCGCGCACGGCCTCCTGCGGCGAGGCGCCCGCCTCGATCCGCTCGCTCACCAGATGCGTGACGACCTCGGTGTCGGTCTCGCTGTCGAACGTGCGCCCGCGCGCGACGAGTTCGTCGCGCAGCGGCTTGAAGTTCTCGATGATGCCGTTGTGGACCAGCGCCACCTCGCCCGTCGCATGCGGGTGCGCATTGCTCGTGGTCGGCCCGCCATGCGTTGCCCAGCGCGTGTGCGCGATGCCGACATCGCCGGGCAGCGGCGCAGCCGCGAGCTCGTTGGCCAGATTGATCAACTTGCCCGAGGCACGCCGCCGCTCGATCGCGCCATCATGGACGGTCGCGATCCCCGCCGAATCATAGCCGCGATATTCGAGCCGCCTGAGCCCGTCGAGCAGCCGCCCGGCAACGTCGTCGCGCCCAATGATCCCGACAATCCCGCACATATTATTTCGCTGCCTTCCGTGCCTTCATCCGCTCGCGAAAACGCGCCGCCCAGCCGGCTTTCGCCTGCTGCTCGCCGCGCGCGACCGCCAACGCATCCGCCTCGACATCGCGCGTCACCACCGATCCGGCGCCGACGATCGCGCCTGCCCCGATCGAGACCGGCGCCACCAGCGCGCTGTTCGACCCGATGAACGCGCCCTCGCCGATGCTCGTACGATATTTGAGGAACCCGTCGTAATTGCAGGTGATCGTGCCAGCGCCGATATTGGCACCGGCGCCCACTTCGGCATCGCCCAGATAGGTCAGATGATTCGCCTTGGCGCCCGGCCCGAGCACCGCATTCTTCATCTCGACGAAATTGCCGACTCTGGCGCCCTCGCCCAGCACCGCACCTGGCCGCAGCCGCGCATAAGGCCCGACGCTTGCGCCTTCACCCACGCTCGCACCCTCCAGATGGCTGAACCCATGGATCGTCGCCTCGTCCGCCACCGAGACGCCGGGGCCGAACACAACGTTCGGCTCGATTGTTACGTCGCGGCCGAGGGTCGTGTCATACGCGAACCACACCGTCTCCGGCGCGATCAGCGTCGCGCCCTCCGCCATCGCCTGCGCGCGCCGGCGCTGCTGCCATTCCTGTTCGAGCATTGCCAGCTCGGCGCGGCTGTTAACGCCCGCCACCTCGTGCGCGTCGGTCTCGATCACCGCGGAGGCACGGCCGTCCGCTTTGGCCAGCATGACAATGTCGGGAAGGTAATATTCGCCCGCCGCATTGTCGTTGCCGACGCGCGCCAGCAGCGCGAACAAGTCGCGCGCGCCCATCGCCATCAACCCCGAGTTACACAGGGTCTCCGCGCGCTCCTCGGGGCTCGCGTCCTTGAATTCGACCATCTTCTCGATGCGACCATCACGATCCGCGATCACGCGGCCATAGGCGCCCGGTTCGATCGGCCGGAACCCGAGCACCACCGTCGCGGGCGCGTCGTCGCCGTGCAACCGGTCGAGCATCCGTCGCATCGTCTCCGACGATACCAGCGGCACGTCACCGTAGAGGATCAGCACGTCGCCGTCGAAGCCGGCAAGCGCGGCTTGCGCCTGCTGCACCGCATGCCCCGTGCCGAGCTGCTCCGCCTGGAGCGCGGTCGCAACCCCCAGCGGCACCACCGCCGCCTCGACCTGTGCGCTCGCCGCACCCGTCACCACCACCGTCCGCTCGGGCCCCAGCGTCCCGACGCTATCGATCAGGTGAAGCAGCATCGACCGCCCGGCGATCGGATGCAGCACCTTGTGCAGATCGGATTTCATCCGCGTGCCCTTGCCCGCAGCAAGGATGATCGCGGCGACAGGTTCGGTCATGCGTACTCCCTCGGTGAGCGCGCCCCTGCCATGAATGGCTTGCCATTTCCATAGTCGGGCTGGCAGGCGATCGGGCGATGGTCGCATTTTCCTTCGGCATCGTCGGATTCGATCTCGACGGCACGCTGCTCGATACCAGCGGCGACCTCGCCGCCGCGGTCAATCATGTGCTCGACGGCGCGGGCTGTCCGCGGCTCTCGCTCGATCAGGTCAAGGCCAATATCGGCGGCGGCGGCAAGCGGATGCTCGCGCGCAGCCTCGCCGACGCCGGCTGCGACGATACGGCGCTCGATGCGCTCTATCGGCAATTGCTCGATTTCTACGCCGATCACATCGCGGTCGAGACGCGCCCGTTCGACGGCTGCCTCGCTGCGCTCGACGAGCTGGCAGCGCGCGGGGTGCGGATCGCCGTGGTGACGAACAAGGCCGAATATCTCGCGCGCCAGTTGCTCGACACGCTCGGGCTGACGCCACGCTTCGCGACGATCATCGGCGGCGACACGCTGGGGCCCGGCAAGGCCAAGCCCTCCCCGGCTCCGATCCGCGAGATGATCGCGCGACTGGGCGGCGGACGCGCGGCGTTCGTCGGCGATTCGATCTACGACATCGGCGCCGGCCGCGCCGCCGGCGTACCGACGGTCGCGGTCAGTTTCGGTTTCCTCGATCGGCCAGTGGCCGAGCTCGGCGCCGACGCCGTGATCGATCGCTATGCCGATCTCGTGTCGACGCTCGAACGGCTCGGCTAACCCAGGATCGGCCGCGCGCCCATCGGAATCACCGCGCGCCCAAACGTGGCGTTGGTTACCGTGCCGAAGCTGCCGTACATCGCCAGCGCCCCGCAAAGGATACCGAGCATTCCGCCCGCGCGCGTCAGCCCTTCCGTCCCCATCGCCGCGCCGAGACCGAGCAGCAGGAAGGTCACCCAGAGCGTCAGGAAGATCAGGAACAGGATCTTGGGCAGCCGGAACGTGCCGATCCACATGTAGAGCGTGAACACGCCCCACAGCAGCAGCGCGACGCCCACCGTCGGCCCGGCAGCGCTCAGGTCGATCACGCCGTTGCCCGCGAACAGCAGCAGAAGCGCGAACCACCACCAGAAGGCGCCGTAGCTGAGGAAAGCCGTCATCCCGAAAGTGTTGCGCAGGCGGAATTCGAAGATGCCCGCGATGATCTGGATCAGCCCGCCGAAGCTCAGCGCGAGCGGGATCACCACCGGCTCGCCGCCAGCGGGCAACAGCCCCGCATTGACCAGGCTGAGCAGCACCGTCGTCAGTCCGAACCCCACCAGCCCGAGCGCGGCCGGATTGGCCTCCAGCGCGCCCTCTTCCATCACGTCCGCCATCATCCCCTCCTTCATGATGCCGGCCGTGTCGGTCTCGGCAGCGGGGAAGCTATGGGAGCGCTACAAGGCGGTCAAGCGGGCCGATGCCCCTTGCGCCACTTGGTCCACAGGTGCCGCGCAAGCATCGCGGGTGGCATCCGCAGCCAGTGCGAGCGCAGGTAGAACCCCTGCCGCAGCAGCGGCCGCGTCGGCCGTCCCCAGCCATCGCGCGCGGTGAGGCGGCGGCGAAACAGGGCATCCGATCGTTGCTCGTCGAGACGGACACGGATCGGGGGATGATAGCCTGTCACGGGCGTGGCATAGATCTGCTGCGCGAGACGAAGCGCACGTTGAACGCACGACCACAACCCATGCTCCCAGGCCCGTTCAAAGACACTGAGGCATAAGTCCGGATCTTGCTCGGTGAACGCGCGACACAGCCGATCGATATCCCACAGGTTGCGCATCCCCCCCGCCAGGTCGCCATCGGCGAACAGATGCGCGGCGGCGTGACAGATCATATCCTCGGGCGAGAGCACGCGCAGCCCGTTCTCCAGCACAACACTGTCCGCAATCAGCGCGTCCGCATCGGGCGTGATCCGCGCGGTCAGCGGCAGGATCGTGTGGTGGACGTCGATCATCCGATCGCGATTGCGGTGGATCAGCGGCGGCAGTTCGTGCATCCAGCGCCGGTAATAGATGTCGTCATAGGGATCGGGCTTGACCCATTCCCACCCCGCGCCAAGCAGCGCCGCCTCGACCGCATCGATCCGATCGCGCGGCACCAATATATCGAGATCACCGATCGATCGGCCGATCCCGGCGCTCAGCCCAGCGGCAACGAACGCGGTGCCTTTAAGCAACACCACCGGGCAATCGAGCGGCGCCAGCACGCGGCGCGCCATCTCGGCTTCCCACAAGGCCGCGATCCGCCCCTGCGCGGCCGACGCGCGCGCATCCGCCATGATGCGCGCAACCCCCACCGGCATCGCCACGCCGTCGAGCCGATGCGCGAGCGTGCCGGCGAGTTGCTCGGCGCGCGCGATCCCGACCAGCGCCGTCCAGCCTTCGGCATCGAGCGATGCGGTCGAGGCGGGGTCGCGCAACGCCCGCGCGAGAAGTTCGCCATCGTATCTCACAACGTTGCCCACAGACGCTCGACCTGCGCGATCGCACTCTCCGCATCGGGATAATCGATCGCGCGCGCGGGCAGCGTCTCGACGAGGCGGGTCAGCGCGGCAAACCCCGGCTCGCCGAGCGCGGTGTAATTGGTCGAGGCCTGCGTCAGCCGCACGAACACCTCGCTCGGCGCCACCGGCCGCTCGGCGGGGTCGAAGCCGTAGCGCGGGAACAGGATCAACGCGGGCCGCGCGGGTTCCGCCATCCGCGCGATCGCCTCATCGGCAGGGACGAGATGGCGGATATCGCCCTTGGGGGTGGCGCGCATCAGCGGCCCGAACCGCGCTTCGGGGATCGCCCGCTCAACCACCCCGATCGCTGCATTCTTCAGGCTCACCAGCCGGGGAAACGCATGGACGAGGCCGGTCTGGGGATCGATCAACGCGAATTCGTCGCCCATCAGCCGCCAGCCCCGGCTTCCGAGCAGCGCGGCGAGCGTCGATTTGCCGGCGCCCGACATGCCGGTCATCAGCAACGCGCGCCCGTCGCGCTCGACCGCCGAGGCGTGGAGCAGCAGATAGCGCCGTTGGCCGAGCGCCATTTGCAGGTTCATCCCCATTTCGGCGGCGAGCAGCCCCTGCGCGAGCGGCAGCGGCGCGGCCTCGGGCAGCACGTAATCGCCGCCGATCATCACCGACGCCCGCACGAACCGCCGCCACGGCCGCCGCGCGAACAGCCGCACGCTGAAATCGGGCACGCGGTCCTCCGGTGCCGGATAGTCGGCGTACAGCGATTCGAGCGCCGCGATCGGCGCGCGCCAGTCGGAGCCGACGCGAAAGCCCACGGGACCGATACGGACGGCGAAGGCGTGCCTCACCGGCCAACCTCGTCATGCCGGACTTGTTCCGGCATCCGTCCATCCGTGAGCGCCTGCGCTGGAGGCTCGGCAGACCCCGGAACAAGTCCGGGGTGACGGGGCGCTTTACGAGCAACGCTCACGCCCGGATCACCAATCCGACCGCGACCAGTTCGTCGAGCCGCGCGGCCAGCGCGCCGCCTTCCTCGACCTCGAACATCGCAGTAAGACGCTCTCCTATCCCTTTGAGATCGATCGCCTCCTCTCCCAATACTTCCAGCAGCTCGGGCACCGGCGAGGTCACCAGATGCGTGATCCCCGACGCGCGGTGATAGATCGCGGTGAAATCGTCCAGCGGCACGACCGACAATTCGTCCGCCGGCACGCGGGCGTAGCGTGTCACGGCCTCAGCCGCGCGGCATCTGCAGCGATGCGAAGCAGGTGAAGCCGCTGGTGCCGCGCTGGAGCCGGCGGATATAATTGACGTAGGCTTTGCTGCGCTCCGAATCGACACCGGGCAGTTGGCCGCCGTTGATCGCGCGCTTGACGTCCTCGCCCTTGAACGGCGCGCCCGCGGGCGCGAACGCGCCCGGTGTGCCGGCGGGAACAACCGATCCGTCGGGCGCGATGTAGCTGCCGGCGCGGCCCTCGTCGGGCACCGGAATCTCGCATGTCAGGATCGAGGCATTGGTCTGCGCCAGCGCCGGCCGGATCGAGACGACCGCCGCCGCGCCCGCCGCGCCGAGCTTCAAGGCGCGGCGCCGCGTCGTGCCCTTCGGGGTCGTGTCCTCGGGATGCTCGTCGCTCATGATCGCCCCTTATCGCGCCATCTGCCTTTCACATTCGTAAAGCATCGGCAAGGCCAAGGCTGTTCCGATCGCCCCCTGTCACGCTAGAGACGCACCGTTATGGCACAGAAGAAGACGCTCGCGGCGATCGCGCTGGTGCTGGCAGGTGCCGCGGCGGCGTTGCTCTTCGCCCATAGCCCGCAGGCGGCCTTGTTCATGCTTGTCGCAGGGATCGCGTCGATCCTCGTGCTGCGCCACCCCGAAGAAGCGCCGCCCGCCACGCTCGACGGAGAGGGCGACGCGCGCGATGCGGTCGGCGATCTGATCGAGGCGCTCGCCGATCCGATCCTCGTGCTCGCCGGCAACCATGTCGTGCGCGCCAATACCGCCGCGCGCGCACTGCTTGGCGCGCATGTGCTGGGGCAGGACGTGCGGCTCGCCATCCGCCACCCCGATGCCGCGCGACGGCTCGGCGAGGGCGACGGCGAGCCGGTGATGCTGATAGGTCTCGGCCGGCGCGATTCGCATTGGCAGATGCAGGTCGCGGCGATGGGCAAGGACCGCCGGCTGGTCCATCTCGTCGATCGCACCCGCAGCGCGGTCGCCGAGAAGATGCGCGTCGATTTCGTCGCCAATGCGAGCCACGAGCTGCGCACTCCGCTCGCCTCGCTGCTCGGCTTCATCGAGACGCTGGAGGACGATGCCGGCGCCGATCCCGTCCTGCGCAAACGGTTTCTGGGCGTGATGGCGGGCGAAGCACGCCGGATGCAGCAACTCGTCGTCGACCTGCTCTCGCTGTCGCGAATCGAATCGGACAAGAACCGCGCGCCCGGCGAGGCGATCGATCTGGCGGCGGTCGCGCGCACCGTGGTCGGGGAATTGCGCCAGAGCGAGCCCGCACGCGGCAAGGATCTGGTCCTCGACCTCGCCGAGGCGCCGCCGGTTGCCGGGGATCGCGCGCAGATATCGCAATTGCTCCACAATCTCGTGGGCAATGCGATGAAATACGGGCGGGCGGGCACCCCGGTCGAGGTCCGGATCGCCGCGAGCACCGACGGCCTGACGCTGAAGGTCGCCGATCGCGGCGACGGCATCGCGCCCGAGCACCTGCCGCGACTCACCGAGCGCTTCTACCGAGTCGATTCGGGGCGCAGTCGCGCGCTGGGCGGCACCGGGCTGGGCCTCGCGATCGTCAAGCACATCGTCGAACGACATCGCGGCAGGCTGGGAATCGCCAGCATTCCGGGCGAAGGAACGACGGTGACGGTCCATCTTCCGGTGCTCACCGACACGCGACCGGGCACGTTGTCATAAAACCATAACGTACATGTCACACAGCGCGCCTCGTCGGTGGCCGAAGAACGGATCGCCGGATGGATTTCCCCAGGAGGGCCTTGCACATGCTTCGTTCGTTCGCGCTTCTCGCGGTGTCCGCGCTCGCGCTCGCCGCCTGCAATGATCAGGCGTCGACCGGCGGCGGCGGCGCGCGCGACCAGATTCGCGTCGTCGGCTCGTCGACCGTCTATCCCTTCACCCAGCTCGTCGCCGAGCAGTTCGTCAACAAGAACCCCGGCATGAAAGCGCCGGTGATCGAATCGACCGGCACCGGCGGCGGCATGAAGCTGTTCTGCGCCGGCGTCGGCGCGCAGCACCCTGACATCGCGAACGCCTCGCGCCGGATGAAGGCGTCCGAATATGCCGATTGCAAGGCGAACGGCGCCGCGGACGTGATCGAGGCGCAGGTCGGGATCGACGGCATCGCCTTCGCCGAGGCCAAGAACGGCCCCAAGATCACGCTCACCACCGCCGACATCTACAAGGCGCTCGCCGCCAATCCGGGCGGCAACCCCAACACCGCCAAGACGTGGAAGGACGTCAACCCGTCGCTGCCGGCGATCCCGATCCGGGTCTACGGCCCGCCGTCCACCAGCGGCACGCGCGATGCGCTCGCCGAACTGATCCTCGCGAAGGGCTGCGAGGAAACCGACGCCGGCGCCAAGGCGCTCGATTCGGACGCGTTCGACAAGCGCTGCAAGGCGGTGCGCGAGGACGGCGCCTATGTCGATGCGGGCGAAAACGACAATCTGATCGTCCAGAAGCTGCAGGCGAACCCCAACGCGCTCGGCATCTTCGGCTATTCGTATCTCGAGGAGAATGCGGACAAGCTGAACGGCGCGCCCATCAATGGCGTCGAGCCGACCTACGAGACGATCGCGGGCGGCAGCTATCCGGGCGCGCGACCGCTCTACATCTACGTCAAGAAGGCGCATCTCGACGCGATCCCGGGCTTGAAGCAATTCCTCACCGAATATGCCGCGTCGTGGGGCAAGGACGGCCCGCTCGTGAAGCGCGGCCTGATCGCCGCACCCGACGCCGTCCTCGCGCACTCGGCCGAGGTGCTGGCCAACGCCACCCCGCTCGATCCGAGCGTGCTGAAGTAAGGACACGTAGCTGACTGACCACAGCCACCCTCACCCTTCCCACTCGGCTGCGCCGAGCGGGCCCCTTCCCTCTCCCGGCGGGAGAGGGAGGGAGCGCCAAAGGCGCGGAAGGGTGAGGGCGAACCACGTCGACGAATAGAGGCCCGCCCTGTCCCCCTTCCCGCTCCTCTTCCTGATCCTCGGCCTGGGCCTGATCGGCTGGCTCAGCGCCCGGGCGCGTGCGTTCGCGTTCCGGCGCGGCGGGGCGCGGCGATTCAGCGCGTTGCCGGGCCATTACGGCTGGTACGTCGCCTTGTGGGCGGTGGTTCCGGCGCTGATCTTCGTGCTCGTCTGGGCCTCGGCGTCGCCCGCGCTCGTCACCGATCAAGTGCTGCGCGATCCCGCCGCGCAGGCGTTGCCGCAATTCGGCTTCGCGCGTGCGTCGATCCTTTCGGAAGCGCGGCACATCGCCAGTGGCGACATTGCCGCCGGCTTCAACCCGCTATCGACGACGCTCGCACCTGCCTACGCCGCGGCCCAATCCAAATTCGACTGGATCGGCACCGCGCTCGCCCTGATCCTCGCCTTCGCCGGCGGCGCCTTTGCCTATGTCCGCGTGCGCCCCGATTTCCAGGCACGCACGCGGGTCGAACGGATCGTCATGCTGCTGTTGCTCGCGGCCTCGCTGATCGCGATCCTCACCACCGTCGGCATCGTCGCCTCGCTCCTGTTCGAATCGGCGCGCTTCTTCCGCATGGTGCCGATCACCGACTTCCTGTTCGGCACGCACTGGAGCCCGCAGGTGATCGACAGCGCCGATCCGGGCGCGACGCTGGGCGCGGTGCCGCTGTTCTGGGGCACCTTCTTCATCGGCGCGATCATCGCGATGGCGGTCGCCATCCCCTTCGGGCTGATGAGCGCGATCTACCTCACCCAATATGCCCGTCCGCGCGTGCGCCGCTGGATGAAGCCGATGCTGGAGATGCTCGCGGGCGTCCCCACCGTTGTCTACGGCTATTTCGCCGCGCTCACCGTCGCGCCCGCGGTGCGCGACTTTGCGGTCGCGATCGGCATCCAATGGGCCTCGTCCGAAAGCGCGCTCGCGGCCGGCATGGTGATGGGGGTGATGATCATCCCCTTCGTCTCGTCGATGGCCGACGATTCGATCGCCGCCGTCCCCGCCGCGATGCGCGACGGCAGCCTCGCAATGGGGGCGACCAGCTCGGAGACGATCCGCAAGGTGCTGCTCCCCGCCGCGCTCCCCGGCGTGGTCGGCGGCATCCTGCTCGCGGTCAGCCGCGCGATCGGCGAGACGATGATCGTCGTCATGGCCGCCTCGGGCGTCGCCGCGCTGACGCTCAATCCCTTCGCCAGCACCACCACCGTCACCAAGCAGATCGTCGACCTGCTGACAGGCGAAGCCGCGTTCGACAGCCCCAAAACGCTCGCCGCCTTCGCGCTCGGCCTCACGCTCTTTGTCGTCACGCTGCTGCTCAACATCGTCGCGCTCGCGATCGTGAAGAAATACCGGGAAGCCTATGAGTGAGATGCTCGCCCCCCGCGCGCCGACCGACTGGAAGACGCAGGCGATGCAGCGCCGCATCCGCCGCCGCTACGCCGCCGAGCGCCGCTTCCGCCTGCTCGGTCTCGCCGCGATCGTGATGTCGGCCGGCTTCCTCGCCTTCCTGCTCGCGACGATGCTCGCCGGCGGCCTGCGCGGCTTCACCCGCACCGAGATCGCGCTGCCCGTTGATTTCCCGCGCGCGGCGATGATCGTCGATCCCGCGATCGTTGCCGAGGGCGGCGATGCGGCCGATCGCGCGCTCGCCAATGCCGGCCTGCCGCAGGTAACGCGCGACGCCGCGGTCAAGGCGTTCGGCACGGGGGCGGATCGCTGGCTCTCCGACGGCGCCTGGCTCAGCGTGCGCGCCGCGATCAAGGCTGATCCCTCGCTGCTGAGCAAACGCGCCACGATCGACGTGCCCGCCGCGACCGACATCGACAGCGCCGCCAAGGGCGATCCCTCGCCCGCCGCAGACGCCGCTTTGTTCAAGCTGCGTGCCGCGAACGCCGTCCATACCGGCTTCAACGTCTCGTTCCTGAAAGAAGCCGATGCCACCGATCCCACCGTTGTCGGCATCTGGGGCGCGCTCAAGGGTTCGCTGCTGACGATGCTCGTGACGTTGATGCTCGCTTTCCCGATCGGCGTGTTCGCGGCGCTCTATCTCGAGGAATATGCGCCGCGGAACCGCTGGACCGACCTGATCGAGGTCTCGATCAACAACCTCGCCGCGGTGCCTTCGATCATCTTCGGCCTGCTAGGCCTCGCGGTGTTCCTCAACATGATGCACCTGCCGCGTTCGGCGCCGATCGTCGGCGGGCTCACGCTCGCGCTGATGACGATGCCGGTGATCGTGATCGCCGGGCGCAATGCGATCAAGTCGGTGCCGCCCTCAATCCGCGACGCCGCGCTCGGTATCGGCGCGAGCCCGATCCAGGTCGTGTTCCACCATGTCCTGCCGCTCGCGCTGCCGGGCATCCTCACCGGCACGATCATCGGCATGGCGCGCGCGCTGGGCGAAACGGCGCCGCTCCTGATGATCGGCATGCGCGCCTTCATCGCGACGCCGCCCGCGGGCCTCACCGATCCCGCCACGGTGTTGCCGGTGCAGATCTTCCTCTGGTCCGACGAGGTCAGCCACGGCTTCATCGAAAAGACCTCGGCCGCGATCATCGTGCTGCTCGTCGTGCTGCTCGCGATGAACGGCCTCGCCATCTATCTTCGCAACAGGTTCGAGACCCGCTGGTGATGACCGACGCTTCCCCTTCCCCGATCAAGATGGCGGCGCGCGACGTCAGCGTCTTCTACGGCGCCAAGCGCGCGCTCAACGACGTGTCGATCGACATCGACATGGATCACGTCACTGCGTTCATCGGTCCGTCGGGCTGCGGCAAATCGACCTTCCTGCGCACCTTGAACCGCATGAACGACACGATTCCCTCGGCACGCGTCGACGGCACGATCACGCTCGACGGCGAGGACATCTACGCGCCTGCGATGGACGTGGTGCAGCTGCGCGCGCGCGTCGGCATGGTGTTCCAGAAGCCCAATCCCTTCCCCAAGTCGATCTACGAGAACGTCGCCTACGGCCCGCGCATCCACGGGCTCGCGGCCTCGAAGGCGCAGCTCGACGCCACGGTCGAGGACGCGCTCGGCAAGGCGGGGCTGTGGGGCGAGGTCAAGGATCGCCTCTCCGACAGCGGCACCGCGCTCTCGGGCGGGCAGCAGCAGCGGCTGTGCATCGCGCGCGCGATCGCGGTCGATCCCGAGGTCATCCTGATGGATGAGCCCTGCTCGGCGCTCGATCCGATCGCGACCGCGAAGATCGAGGAGCTGATCCACGAATTGAAGGGCCGCTACGCGATCGTGATCGTCACCCACAACATGCAGCAGGCGGCGCGCGTGTCGCAGCGCACCGCCTTCTTCCACCTCGGCACGTTGGTCGAATACGGTCCCACGCCGGACATCTTCACTAACCCGCGCGAGGACCGCACCAAGGACTATATCACAGGCCGCTACGGCTGATCGGACGGACGAGATGACGGAACATACGGTCAAGGCATTCGACGAGGACATCGGCGAGCTGCGCGGGCTGATTGCCGAAATGGGCGGGCTCGCCGAACAGGCGATCGCGCGCGCGATCGAGGCGCTGTCGAAGCACGATCTCGAGGCCGCGCGCCAGGTGGTCGAGGACGACAGGAAGATCGACGCGCTCGAAGGCGAGGTCGAGCGGCTGGCGATCCGGCTGATCGCGCTGCGCGCGCCGATGGCGGACGATCTGCGCGAAGTGGTCGCCGCGCTCAAGATCGCGGCCGTGGTCGAACGCATCGGCGATTATGCCAAGAACATCGCCAAGCGCGTCCCCGCGATCGAAGGTCATGGCGACATCGAACCGCTGTCGCTGCTCCCCGCGATGGCGCGGATGGCGGGTGAAATGGTCCACGACGTGCTCGACGCCTTCGCCGCGCGCGACGCCGCCGCCGCGATCCGCGTCAACGAAAGCGACCGCCAGGTCGACGATTTCTACGACGCGATCTTCCGGGTGCTCGTCACCTTCATGATGGAAAACCCCAAGTCGATCGGCCAGGTCGCGCACCTGCTGTTCGTCGCCAAGAATCTCGAGCGCATCGGCGACCACGCCACCAACGTCGCCGAGATGGTCCACTATGCCGCCACCGGCGAGCGCATGGCCGAGCGCGAGCGCGGCGGCAGCGCCGCGGTGACGCTGTAAGGAGCCCGCCATGTCCAATGCCCGAATGTTGCTGGTCGAAGACGATGCCGCACTCGCCGAGCTGCTCGTCTTCCACTTCGAGCGCGAGGGCTTTCGCGTCCAGCACACGCCCGACGGCGAAGAAGCTCTGCTCTACGCGCGCGAGACCCCGCCCGACATCGTCCTGCTCGACTGGATGGTCGAGGGGCTGTCGGGAATCGAGGTCTGTCGCCGCCTGCGCCGTGCGCCCGATACCGCGAATGTGCCGATCATCATGCTCACCGCGCGCGGCGAGGAGGAGGATCGGGTGCGCGGGCTCGATACCGGCGCCGACGATTACGTCACCAAGCCCTTTTCCCCGCGCGAGCTGGTCGCGCGCGTCCACGCCGTGCTGCGCCGGGTGCGGCCCGCGCTCGCGGGCGAGGAACTGCGCTACGAGGATCTCGTGATGGATACGGTGGGCCACAAGGTTCGCCGCGACGGCCGCGTGATTCCGCTGGGCCCCACCGAATTCCGCCTGCTCCGCCATTTCCTCGAACATCCCGGCTGGGTGTTCTCGCGCGAGCGGCTGCTCGACGCCGTCTGGGGGCACGATGCCGAGATCGAATCGCGCACCGTCGACGTCCACATCCGGCGGCTGCGCAAGGCGATCAACCAGGACGATCTGCCCGACCTGATCCGCACCGTCCGATCGGCGGGATATTCGCTCGATTCGGCGCGATAATCGCTCAGGTTTCGAGTCGCGGGCGCAACGAAGGACCATTTGCCCGAACCATGCGTTACTCCGTCTGCGCGAATGCGTTTGGCGCAAAGCATTCAGGAGGTACGCATGAAGCTCTTGTTCCTTGCAGCAGCGGCGGCGATCGCCGTTCCGGCTGCCGCACAGACCACGACATCGGACCCGACGGCGCAGGACCAAACGACTGCTCCGACGGATCAGACCACGCCGACGCCGATGGATCAGACCAGCACGACCACGGCACCGGCCACCGCGAGCGCGCCCACGGCGGATGCGCCCGATCCGGCCGGCGGCTATCAGCCCTCGTCGCCGCCGATGAACGGCACGCCGCAGCCCGGCGCGAACGTGGTCTTCCAGCCCTCGGCATCGCCCGATCAGGCTTTTCCGCCGCCCCCGCCGCTGGCGGAATATCCTATCTGCAAGAAGAACCAGACCGACAATTGCCGCCAGCGCGGTGGCTGATCGGTGCCGCTTCCACGCACGTGGATAAAGCACTAGGAAAGGCGCTTTCCGTTGCAGGGGAGCGCCTTTTCCATGTCCATTCGCTTCGATGACCGCGTCGCCATCGTCACCGGCGCAGGCGGCGGGCTGGGCCGCGCCTATGCGCTCGAACTCGCGCGGCGCGGCGCCAAGGTCGTCGTCAACGATCTCGGCGGTGCGCGCGACGGCACCGGCCATTCGGACGCGGCGCTGAAGGTCGTCGAGGAGATCGAGACCGCGGGCGGCGCGGCGATGGCGAACGGCGGCAGCGTCACCGATTACGACCAGATGGTCGAGATGGTGGCGAAGGCAAAGGAACGCTGGGGCGGCGTCCACATCCTGATCAACAATGCCGGCGTGCTGCGCGACAAGAGCTTCGCCAAGATGGAGCCCGCCGATTTCGATTTCGTCGTCGATGTCCACCTGATCGGCTCGGCCAACGCGACCAAGGCGGTGTGGGAAACGATGCGCGAGCAGCAATACGGCCGCGTGCTGATGACCGCCTCGTCGACCGGGCTGTTCGGCAATTTCGGGCAGGCCAATTACGGCGCCGCCAAGCTCGGCCTCGCAGGGCTGACCAAGACGCTCTATCTCGAAGGCGCCAAATACGGGATCAAGGTCAACACGATCGCGCCGGTCGCGGGCACGCGGATGACCGAAGACCTGTTTCCCGAAGAGGCGTTCAAGGCCTTCGCGCCCGAAAAGGTTGCGCCCGCCGCGCTTTACCTGGTGTCGGAGGACGCCCCCACCAACGCCATCGTCGGCGCGGGCGCGGGCGTGTTCCAGGCCTCCTACGTCACGCTCACGCCCGGCGTCGCGCTCCACGGCGACGATTGCTCGCCCGAAGGCGTCGCGGCGCACTGGGCGGCAATCACCGATCGTACCGGCGAGATCGTGCCGCAATCGGGCGCCGAACAGGCGATGCTGATCCTCAACCGGTTGCAGCAGAAGTGACCCCGGGACCGCGCGTGCCCAAGCTGCCATAGCGTATTGTACCGCTAATACACTAATGCTATGACTGTCGGCCATCCAACAGGAGGGATGCCCGATGTATAGCGAAAGCGATATCGACGGGGCGGTGGCGGCAGGGGCAATCAGCCGCGACACCGCGGTGGCGTTGCGCAACCATGTCGCCCGCGCCCGGCTCACGCCGGCGGTTGACGAGGAGCATTTCCGGCTGCTCAACGGCTTCAACGACATCTTCGTGACGATCGCCATCACGCTGCTGCTCGTCGCGGTGGCGCAGATCGGCGCCAGCGTCACCGAAGCGCTCGGCGGCGTCGCGGTGGCGGTCACGAGCTGGCTGCTCGCCGAATATTTCACCCGCCAGCGCCGCATGGCGCTCCCCAGCATCGCGCTCCTGCTCGGCTTCGTCGGCGGCGTGGCGGGCGCGTTGATCGGGTTGTTGGCGAGCATCAATCCCGATCTCGCCGATCGCGTCGATGCCCTGATCGCCGCGGGCATCGCGCTCGTCACCGCCGGTTCGGCCTGGCTCCACTGGCGGCGTTTCCAGGTGCCGATCACCGTCGCGGCGGGCGCGGTGGCGCTGGTCGGCGTCGTCGCCGCATTGGTGCTGGCGGCGATTCCCGTGGCGAAGGACGCGATCTACCCGATCCTGCTCGTCGCCGGGCTCGGCGTGTTCGCGCTGGCGATGCGCTGGGATATGAGCGATCCGACCCGCGAGACGCGCCGCGCCGACGTCGCCTTCTGGCTCCACCTCGCCGCCGCACCGCTGATCGCGCATCCGGTGTTTCAAATGCTGGGCGTGCTCGATGCCGATGTCGGGATCGGCACCGCGATCGTCGTGGTCGCGCTCTACCTCGTCTTCGCCTTCGTGGCACTGGCGGTCGACCGGCGCGCGCTGCTGGTCTCCTCGCTCGCTTATGTGCTCGCCGCGCTCTATGCGGTGATCCGCAGCGCCGGCGCGGTGGACCTGGGCGTCGCGATCGCCGCGCTGATCATCGGTTCGGCACTACTGGTCCTCTCCGCCTTCTGGCATCCGATGCGCCGCGCCGTGATCGGTACGCTCGGCGACCTCGGCAATCGGCTGCCGCCCGTGCAGACAGTGCTTCCGGCCTGACGAAACGGGTGATGGTGAGCCCCTTCCCCGGCGACGGATATCGCCGGGGACTTTATTGTCCGACGATCTTGAGCAGCCGTCGCTCGATCGGCGCGAGCACGCCGGCGAGGTCGTGCCCGCGCCGGAGCGTCATCCCCGCCTCGGCGACGAGCGCCCACATGCCCTGGCGGTGCCGCAACGCGGGGCGCTTCTCGATCCGGTATTCAGGCCGTTCCGATGTCCGCCGAAAGGCCGCGAACACCGCGGCCTCGCGTCCAAGCTCGATCGCATAATCGCGCCAGTGCCCGGCCGCGACCATCCGGCCGTAGAGATCGAGGATGCGCGTGAGTTCCAGGCGGTCGAAGCCGATCTGGCTCGGGCGGCCGATCGCGTGCGGGAAGGGCGTGATGATTCCCATCAGGCGCGGTCGCGATGGTCCTCATGCTCGGCGAGCAGCGCGTCGAGGCGCTTGCGCAAATTCTCGATCTCGCACCGCATCAGCTCGATCTTCTGCGTCTGCGGATCGAAAATCTCGCTGCACGGCGTGCCGTAGGGCACGAAGCCGCGATCGACCTGCCCGCCTTCGACCATCGTCGCGCGCGCCGGAATGCCGACCATCACCGCGCCTTCGGGCACGTCCTTGGTGACGACCGCGTTGGCGCCGACCCGGCTGCGCGCGCCCACGATCACCGGGCCCAGCACCTGCGCGCCCGATCCGATGATCGCACCGTCGCACACCGTCGGGTGCCGCTTGCCGCCCACGCCGCTGTCGGGGCTCGTGCCGCCCAGCGTCACATTCTGGTAGATCGTCACGTTGTCGCCGATCTCGGCGGTCTCGCCGATCACCGTGAAGCCGTGATCGATGAAGAAGTTACGGCCGATTGTCGCGCCCGGATGGATGTCGATTGCGGTCAGGAAGCGCGCATAATGGTTCACCGCACGCGCCAGAAAGAACAGCCGCGCGCGAAACAGCCGGTGCGCGATCCGGTGCAGGCCCAGTGCCCAGACGCCGGGATAAAGCAACACTTCCAAGCGCGATCGGGGCGCGGGATCGCGCGCCTTGATCGAATCGAGATAGGCCGTCAGCCGCTGAAACATGGCGGTCCCCTTCTTCGGTTCGTCGCAATTTAGGGCTTCGGCCGAACGAATTCCAGCTTCGGGCTGCCGCATCTTCGCCGTATCAAAGTCTACCTTCATTGTAGGAATTTGATCGCCCGGCTAGAAATTCGGCCATCACAACGATTCAGGCGAGCAATATATGGACGTTTCATTCGTCGATTTCGAGATGCTGCTGGCCTTCGCCGCGATCGGCTTTGCCGCGCAGATCGTCGACGGCGCGCTCGGCATGGCGTTCGGGGTGATCTCGAACACGCTACTGCTCTCGCTCGGCGTGCCGCCGGCCGCGGCATCGGCAGGCGTTCACGCGGTCGAAACCTTCACCACGGCGGTATCGGGCATCAGCCACGCGGTGCATCGCAACATCGACTGGCGGCTGTTCTTCCGCCTGCTGATCCCGGGAATGATCGGCGGCGTGCTCGGCGCCTATGTGCTGTCCAACGTCCATGCCGATGCCGCCAGACCCTTCATCCTCGCCTATCTGATCGCGATCGGGCTCTATCTCGTCTGGCGCGGCTGGCGCTATCCGCCGCAAGAGCGCAAGCCGAAGATCGTCGAACCGCTCGGCCTCGTCGGTGGCTTCCTCGATGCGGCGGGCGGCGGCGGCTGGGGGCCGGTCGTGACCTCCAACCTGCTGGTCCAGGGCGCCAGCCCGCGGATGACGGTCGGCACCGTCAATACCGTCGAGTTCTTCCTGACGCTGACCGTCTCGATCACCTTCATCTCGCAACTCGGCCTCGCAGCGGTGACGCTGGCGACCGTCGGGCTGCTGATCGGCGGGGTGCTCGCCGCGCCGTTCGGCGCGATCCTCGCCAAGCGCGTGCCGGCCAAGGTGCTGCTGCTGCTCGTCGGCGGAATCCTCGTCGTCACCAGCCTGTTCAATCTGTGGCGAGCGTTCGCCTGAAGCGGCCGACGTTGATCGACTCAATCGATCAATACAACCGATCCTTCCCGTTTGTTTGCTGCAATGCGGTGCTTATATGCCGCAGTGCGATATCAACCGCGCCAACCAAGGAGACACGTTCATGGCGAAGATCGGAGACACGCTGAAGCCGTTCAGCACGCAGGCCTACAGGCAGGGCAAGTTCGTGCCCGTCAGCGAGGCCGACGTGGCCGGCAAGTGGGCGATCTTCTTCTTCTATCCGGCCGATTTCACCTTCGTCTGCCCGACCGAGCTCGAGGATCTGGCCGGCATCTATCCGACGCTGCAGAAGATGGGCGTCGAGGTCTATTCGGTCTCGACCGACACGCATTTCAGCCACAAGGCGTGGCACGACAGCTCGGCCGCCATCGGCAAGATCGACTATTTCATGCTGGGCGACCAGAACCACGCGATCGCGACCAATTTCGACGTGCTGCGCGACGGCCAGGGCCTCGCCGATCGCGCGACCTTCGTGGTCGATCCGCAGGGCGTGATCCAGTTGATCGAGATCACCAGCGAAGGCGTCGGCCGCAACGCCGCCGAGCTGCTGCGCAAGGTCAAGGCCGCGCAATATGTTGCGGCGCACCCGGACGAGGTCTGCCCCGCCAAGTGGGAAGAGGGCGAACAGACGCTCGCGCCCTCGCTCGAGCTCGTCGGCAAGATCTGAGCGTAACATGTCGCCGCGCCTGGCGGGTTCCGGGTGCGGCCATCCTTCCGGCGCCGGCTCGCGCCCTCCGCTTGAGCCGGTGCCGTCCAGCGGCCCGGGGCGATCCCCCTCCCCCTCCCAAGATCGTCCCGGGCCGCCCCCATCTTTTACCGACAGGAGTGTGGTCGTGCTCGACGCCAATCTGACGCAGCAGCTTGAAGGTTATCTCACCAAGATCCGTCAGCCGATCGAGCTCGTCGCCAGCCTGGGCGACGACGCCAAAAGTCACGAACTCGGCGAGCTGCTCGGCGAGATCGCCGCGCTGTCGGACAAGATCACGGTCACGCCCGAGCAGGACGAGCGCGCGCCGAGCTTCGCGATCTGCCGCGCCGGCACCGATATCGCCGTGCGCTTCGCCGGCATCCCGCTCGGCCACGAATTCACGTCGCTCGTGCTCGCCTTGCTGCAGGTCGGCGGACATCCGCCGCGGATCAGCGACGAGGTGGTGGCGCAGATCGAAGCGCTCGACGGCGACTTCCATTTCGAGACCTATTTCTCGCTCTCGTGCGGCAATTGCCCCGACGTGGTGCAGGCGCTCAACACGATGGCGGTGCTCAATCCGCGTATCCGCGCCACTGCCATCGACGGCGCGCTGTTCAAGGACGAGGTCGAGCGCCGCCAGGTGATGACGGTGCCACAGGTCTTCCTCAACGGCCAGCCCTTCGCGCAGGGCCGGATGGAGATCGAACAGATCCTCGCGAAGCTCGATACCGGCGCCGAAGCCAAGGCCGCCGAGAAGATCGACGCGAAGGAGCCGTTCGACGTGCTGGTGGTCGGCGGCGGCCCGGCGGGCGCGGCGGCGGCGATCTATGCCGCGCGCAAGGGCATCCGCACCGGCCTGGTCGCCGAGCGGTTCGGCGGGCAGGTGCTCGACACCGCGGCGATCGAGAATTTCATCTCGGTCTCGCACACCGAAGGGCCGAAGCTTGGCGCGCAACTGGAACAGCACGTGGCCGATTACGAGGTCGACGTGATGAACCTTCAGACCGCGGCCGCCTTGGTCCCGGCCGAGGAGGAAGGCGGGCTGCACGAGTTGAAGCTCAAGAACGGCGCCACCCTCTCCGCGCGCACGATCATCCTCTCCACCGGCGCGCGCTGGCGGCAGATGAACGTGCCGGGCGAGCAGGAATACCGCAACAAGGGCGTCACCTATTGCCCGCATTGCGACGGCCCGCTGTTCAAGGGCAAGCGCGTCGCGGTGATCGGCGGCGGCAATTCGGGCGTCGAAGCGGCGATCGATCTCGCAGGGCTGGTCGCGCACGTCACGCTGATCGAATATGATAGCCAGCTGCGTGCCGACGCGGTGCTCCAGCGCAAGCTCGGCAGCCTCGCCAACGTCAAGGTCATCACCTCAGCACTGACCACCGAAGTGACCGGCGACGGCAGCAAGCTGACCGGCCTCACTTACAAGGACCGCAACCACGGCACCGAACACCAGATCGAGCTGGAGGGCATCTTCGTCCAGATCGGGCTGGTTCCCAACACCGAGTGGCTCGGGGGCGCGATCGGCCGCACCTCGCGCGGCGAGATCGAGATCGACGCGCGCGGCGAGACCTCGCGGCCCGGCATCTTCGCCGCGGGCGACGCGACCACGGTGCCGTACAAACAGATCGTCATCGCGATGGGCGCCGGCTCCACCGCGGCGCTCTCGGCGTTCGATTACCTCATCCGCCTGCCCGCCGAGGAGCGGGAGGCGGCCTGACGCCTTCGCCCGGCGCGCTTCGGCCCTTGCGACCGATGCGCGCCGCGCAGGAGCGCCGTCAGCCGGTCACCCGCCGCGCGCTGATCACCTTGACCGGCGCCGCGGGCACCTCGCCCTTGAACGCGCCGCGCACCGTGGCGGCGGGATCGACGGGCGCGTCCATGATCTTCTCGACCACGTCCATGCCCTTCACCACATGGCCGAACGCCGCATAGCCCAGATTGTCGCCCGGCGCGGAGGGATCGGCATCGAAGCCGGGCCGCTGGTCGCCCACCATGATCGTGAACTCGCCGCGCGCCGAGCCCGGCTCGAGCCGCGCGATCGAGAGCGTGCCGCTGACATGATGCAGCCCGGTCTCGGTCGTCGGCTCGTGCTTGATCGGCGGCAGGCTCAGCTTCGGGTCGCCGTTCACCCCGAACTGCACGAACCCGAACTGATCCTGCACCTTGACGATGCGGTAGAAGGTGACGCCGTCGAGCTTGTGCTGATCGACATAGGCCAGGAAATTCTTCGCGGTGACCGGCGCGTGCTCGGTATCGACCGCGACGACGATCGGCCCGGCGGTCGTCTCGATATCGACACGCGGCAGATCGGCGTCGTCCACGGGCTCGGCCACCGGCGCCCGTCCGGGTGCCACCTGCGCCAGTGCCGGCGCGGCGGCCAGCAGCGCGATCGAGGCGAGCACGAGCAACTTCATCCCAGCGCCTTCTTCAGCAATTCGTTCACCACCTGCGGGTTGGCCTTGCCCTGCATCGCCTTCATCGTCTGGCCGACGAAGAAGCCGAAGAGCTTGTCCTTGCCGCCGCGATAATCGGCGACCTTGTCCTCGTTCGCGGCCATCACCTCGGCGATGACCTTTTCGATTGCACCGGTGTCGCTGGTCTGCTTGAGCCCGCGCTCAACCACGATCTTCGCCGGATCGTCACCAGTTTCGAGCATGATCTCGAACACCTGCTTGGCGAGGCTGCCCGAGAGCGTCTTGTCCGCGACCAGTCCGAGTAATTCCGCCGCCTGAGTGGGGCTTACAGGGCTTTCCTCGATGCTCTTGCCAAGCCGGTTGAGCGCGCCGAACAATTCCGACGCCACCCAATTCGACGCCTGCACCGGCGCCGCGCCCGCCTCCAGCAGCGCGTCGAACCAGCGCGCGGTCTCGACCTCGGCGGTCAGCACGCCCGCATTGTAGGGCGTGATCCCCGCGCCCTCGTAGCGCTGACGCTTGGCGTCGGGCAGCTCGGGCAGGCTCGCCCGGCACTCGTCGAGGAAGGCGTCGTCGAGTTCGAGCGGCAGCAGGTCTGGATCGGGGAAATAGCGATAATCGTGCGCGTCCTCCTTGGAGCGCATCGACCGCGTCGTGCCGGTGTCCGGATCGTAGAGCCGCGTTTCCTGGACGATCTTGCCGCCGGCTTCGAGCACGTCGACCTGCCGGTTCGCCTCATGCTCGATCGCCTGCATCACGAAGCGCACCGAATTGACGTTCTTGGTCTCGGTCCGCGTGCCGAATTCGGCGCCCGGCTTGCGCACGCTGACGTTGACGTCCGCGCGCATCGAGCCTTCTTCCATATTGCCGTCGCAAGAGCCGACATAGCGCAGGATCGATCGCAACTTCCTGAGATAAGCCCCTGCTTCGACGGGTGACCGCATATCCGGCCGGCTGACGATCTCCATCAGCGCGACACCTGAGCGGTTGAGATCGACATAGGAGCGCGTCGGATGCTGATCGTGCATCAGCTTGCCCGCATCCTGCTCGACATGGATGCGCTCGACGCCGATCCGCTTGCTTGCCTCGTCTACCTCGATCTCGACCGAGCCTTCCCCGACAAGCGGATGATAAAGCTGTGAAATCTGATAGCCCTGCGGCAGATCGGCGTAGAAATAGTTCTTCCGATCGAACCGCGACCATTTGTTGATCGCCGCGTCGATCGCCATCCCGGTGCGCACCGCTTGGCGGATGCACTCGCGGTTGGGCACCGGCAGCATCCCCGGCATCGCCGCGTCGACCAGGCTCACCTGCGTGTTCGGCTCCGCCCCGAACGCGGTCGACGCGCCCGAGAAGAGCTTGGCGTTCGACGTGACCTGCGCATGGACCTCGAGGCCGATCACGACCTCCCACTCGCCGGTTGCGCCCTGGATGCGATATGTCGATTCAGTCATTTCTTACACCGTCATCCCAGCGAAAGCTGGGATCTTTCTCCAATGTCGCTCCGGCCGCCCGAGATTCCAGCCTTCGCTGGAATGACGCAGCCTCTCACCACCACGCCTCCGGCCGCGCCGTGAAGCCCGCACGCTGCTCGATCGCCAGTCCGGCGTTGAGCACGCCCTGTTCGTCGAGCGGCTTGCCGATGATCTGCAAGCCCAGCGGCAGGCCCGCCGCATCCACCCCGCCCGGGACGCTCATCGCGGGCAGGCCGGCGAGGCTCGACGGCACGGTGAAGACGTCGTTCAGGTACATCGCGATCGGATCGTCGCTCTTCTCACCCAGCGCGAACGCCGCCGAGGGCGCGGTCGGCGTCAGCAGCACGTCGCAGCCTTCCCAGGCCTTCTCGAAATCCTGCGCGATCAGGGTGCGGACCTTCGAGGCTTGCGTGAAATAGGCGTCGTAATAGCCCGCCGACAGCACATAGGTGCCGATCATGATGCGGCGCTTCACTTCGTCGCCGAAGCCCGCCGCGCGGGTCGCCGCGTACATCTCCTGCAGGTTCGCGCCATCGGGCAGCTCGCGCTGGCCGTAACGCACGCCGTCGTAACGCGCGAGGTTCGACGACGCCTCGGCGGGCGCGATGATGTAATAAGCCGGCAGCGCGTACTTGGTGTGCGGCAGCGACACCTCGACCACCTCCGCACCCGCATCCTTGAGCCAGTCGATCCCCTGCTGCCACAGCGCCTCGATCTCGGCAGGCATGTTGTCGACCCGATATTCCTTGGGAATGCCGACCTTCTTGCCCTTGAGGTCGCTCGACAATCCGGCTTCCCACTTGGGCACCTCGAGATCGAGCGACGTCGCATCCTTGGGATCGAACCCGGCCATTGCTTCCAGCATGATCGCGCAGTCCTTGACGTCGCGCGCCATCGGCCCCGCCTGGTCGAGCGACGAGGCGAACGCCACCACGCCCCAGCGCGAGCAGCGGCCGTAGGTCGGCTTGATCCCCGCGATCCCGGTGAAGGCGGCGGGCTGGCGGATCGAGCCGCCGGTGTCGGTGCCGGTCGCCGCCGGGCAGAGCCTTGCAGCAATGGCCGCGGACGACCCGCCCGACGACCCCCCCGGCGCGAGTGGCGCGTTGCCGCCGTCGCTGCGCCGCCACGGCGAGATCACGTTGCCGAACGCGCTCGTCTCGTTGGACGAGCCCATCGCGAACTGGTCCATGTTGAGCTTGCCGAGCATCCCCGCGCCGGCATCCCACAGGTTCTGCGAGACCGTCGATTCGTAGGGCGGCGCGAAGCCTTCGAGGATGTGGCTGGCTGCGGTCGAGGGCACGCCCTTGGTGCAGAACAGATCCTTCATCCCGATCGGCACGCCCGCGAGCGGCTTCAGCGTCTCGCCCGCCGCGCGCGCCTTGTCGGCGGCATCGGCCGCGGCAAGCGCGTGATCCGGCGTTTCGACCAGAAACGCGTTGAGCGCCTTCGCCTTGGCGACGCGATCGACGAACGCCTGCGCCACATCGCGCGCCGAGAACGCCCCCTCGCGCACCCCGTCGCGGATCGCGGCGATCCCGAGATCGGTGAGCTCGGTCATCGCCGTGCTCCTGCGAAAGCAGGAGCCCAGGGCGTCACGCGAACCCCGCTCTTGGGGCGCGAGATCCCCGCTTTCGCGGGGATGATCGAATG
The DNA here is from genome assembly GCA_035538935.1 of Sphingomonas sp. Classification (GTDB taxonomy): domain Bacteria; phylum Pseudomonadota; class Alphaproteobacteria; order Sphingomonadales; family Sphingomonadaceae; genus Sphingomonas. The sequence goes on along the minus strand of DATLJH010000009.1, from coordinate 133,098 downwards.
ATGTGCTGCGCCCATCATTCGATCACCTTCGGCACGGCGAAGAACCCGTGTTCCGCCTGCGGCGCGTTGGCCAGCACCGCGTCGCGCACGCCGCCGTCGGTGACGACGTCGTCGCGCAGGCGCAGATGATTGGGGATGACGGCGGTCATCGGCTGCACGGCCGAGGTATCGACCTCGCCCAGTTGCTCGATCCAGCCGAGGATGTTGCCCAGCTCGGGCGCGAGGCGCTCGGCTTCGGCGTCGGTGATCGCGATGCGCGCGAGGCTCGCGATCCGCTTCACGGTTGCGGTGTCTACGGACATGCGCGAGCGGCTAGCAGAGCCGCCCGCGCCCGCGCAACGCTATTCGAACGCCTCTCCTACCGGAACGCCGCCGATGAACACCTGACGGCGCTCGACAGGGCGGATCGAAACCTCCCCGCGAGCGAGCGCGGTAGCGACTGTTGTCCGATCGCCATCCTGCAGATTCGGATTGCGGTTGGAGTCGATCATCCACTCGTCACCGTTCTGCGTCAGCCGGGTGACGTCGCAATCCTGGCGCACCACGAGCTTCCTGCGTCCGTCCTTGTTCTCGTGCGGGGGCGCGCAATCACCAGCGATCGCGATCGCCTCCACATTGCCCGGCTGCCAGAGAACGGTGCACCGGCGATCGTTCTGCGGGCCGCATGCGTTCCAATCGACAAGCTTTTCCTGCAGACCTTTGGGCAAGGTAACGGGACGCGGCAGGACACGGAGCCGCTGCTTGAGATTGCTCGCGCGCTCCACGGCCTGCCGGCGTTCGACAAGCGTCCAGCGGTCCGTCGCCGCCGCAGCTTTCTTGGCGAGCCGAACCACCTCGGCATTCTTCGACTGCGCCAACCGCCGCACCGCCCGTTTGCCCGGGTCGCCGAAATCGAACGCCAGCGCGGCCCAATCGAACTTGTCGGGCGTCACCTTCCCCGCCTCCAGCCGCGCGACCTGATCGTGCGCCGACAGCGCGTTGAAGCTCAGGATCGGCGTTGCGAGCAACAGCGCCACGCCCGCCACCGCAAAGGCGATCTTGAGGTTCGCCGGCCGCGCCCCTTCCGCCCAGCGCAGCCGCCGCCGCGCCAGCGCGACCCAGTACGCGAGCCCGACGGCTATCGCGATCGCGTCGAACACCACCGCCCACAGCCGTTCGGGGGTGAACCCGTATTGCTCGATCCGCAGCCCTGTCGCGATTCCCGCGATCACGCCGAGCGGCAGGATCACCGCGCCGAGCGCCGCCGCGCCCCAGCGCAAGGCGGGGTTGGTCGCCTCATCCTCCACCCCGTCGCCGATCACGGTATTGGCGAGCACCCACGCGCCGAACGCACAGGCGAGCAGGATCGGCGTGGTCGCCTTGGTCGCCTCCCACAGGGCGCTCAGCCCGGTGAAGGGCAGCGCGAGCAGGAACAGCACGAGGCCGACGCCCAGCACCGGCGCCAGCACCGACAGCACCGCCGTCACCACCCGCCGCAGCGTGCGCACCACGGCCTCGCGCTCGCGGAACAACCCGAGCGCCCCGCCGAACGCGCCGCCGATCAGCAGCGCCACGAACCATTCCTTCTGGAGCAGATCGCGCAGCACATCGATCCCGATCAGCTCGAACAGCGCGGACAGCAGGAAGGCAAGCGCCAGCGTGACGCCGACGAACGCCCAGGACGCGCACCACAAGACCATGTTGGTCCAGACGTGCGCATGAACCTCGTCATAGGGGAAGGCCGCCCTCCCCTGGTCGCGCGCGGTCTGGAACAGGGGCGCGGCGATCGCGATCGCGAGCAGCAGGCTGGCGTCGCTCCAGCCGCCCACCCACCACACGCCGCCGTCGGGCGCGCCGCTCCACCAGAAGACGAGGCCGGTCACCACCGCCGTCACCGCGGCAAAGATCACCGACCAGGCCAGCCGCACCCGCTCGGCGGTAAAGCCGAAGGCGAGCGCGCCCGTCGCGATCGCCGCCATCAGCGCGCGCTGGGCGGCACCCAGGCCGCTGCCATCGCCGCCGATCTGCTGGACCGCGAGGCACGCGAACGCCCCAACGATCGCCAGCAGAACCGGCCGCAGCGGCCAGCGACCCTCGTCTTCGAGTTGCTCGTCGTGCATGATCATCCTCCCGTTGGTCCGGTTCGGCCATGCCTTCGCGGCGATTGCAAGCGTCGCGATCGTCGTGCAGGGGTTCCACCCTGCTCCTGCCGCCACTATGTTGCATCGCAGCAAGGACACCGCCTTGGCCCGCAAATTCCTCTATCTGATAGCGATCCTGATCATGCTCGCCATCGCCGCCGCGTTCGCTTACCGTCTGTTTGGCGTGCAGATCCTGCGCACGGCCTTGGTACCGACCACCAAATTCGAGCATCAGGCGGAGGCCGCGCCCTCGGTCTATGCCGATCCGGCGATGTGGTTCTCGCGACCCGGCAAGGCGGACGATCCCTCGCGCTGGGTGCCGGCGGGCTATCAGCCGGCCAAGGCCCCGCCCGCGGCGGTATTCTTCATCCACCCGACCTCGTATCTCGATCGCGCGCACTGGAATGCGCCGCTCGACAATGCCGAGGCGAACGATCGCGCCAAGCTGTTCCTGCGCGGCCAGGCGAGCGCGTTCAACGAGATCGGCCAGGTCTGGGCGCCCCGCTATCGCCAGGCCACCTTCGGCGCCTTCCTGACGAGCGAGGCCGCCGCCGGGCAGGCGCTCGACCTCGCTTATGGCGACGTGCTCACCGCCTTCGACCAGTTCGTGAAGGAAATCGGCGCCGACCGCCCGATCATCCTCGCGGGGCACAGCCAGGGCGCGCTCCACCTGACGCGGCTGCTGCGCGATCGCGTCGCGGGCAAGCCGCTCGCACGCCGCATCGTCGCCGCCTATGTCGTCGGCTGGCCGGTCTCGAAGACCGCCGATCTCCCCGCGCTCGGCCTGCCGCAATGCGCGGCCGCGGACCAGACCGGCTGCATCCTTTCCTGGCAGACCTTCGCCGAGCCCGCCGATCCCTCGCTGATCTTCGACACGTTCGACAAGACCCAGGGCTATACCGGCGCCCCGCGCGCGGGCACCGACGTGATCTGCACCAATCCGCTCACCGGCACGCCCGATGCGGCGGCGCCGGCGAGCGCCAATCTGGGCGCGCTCTTCCCCTCGACGGATCTCGGCACCGCCACGATCGTGCCCGGCACAATATCTGCCAAATGTGAAGGTCGCGGCATCCTTTCGGTGGGGCCGCCGCCTGATCTCGTGGGAAATTACGTGCTTCCCGGCAACAATTACCACGTTTTCGATTATTCGCTGTTCTGGGCCAACATCAGGGCCGACGCGCAACGGCGGCTGAATTCCTACAAAAACAATTGATCGTTGCTTTCGCTCGCTTCGTCACCACCGGTTTCGACTTGTCCCCCACCTGCCACGATTCGGCCTTATTCTCGTTGATCGGCCGCAACTCCCTCGCGATCTGGGCGTCATCGTCCCACCGTTTCAAATCCCCGAGGGAGACACGAAAGATGAAGACCCTTCTCAAGACCGCGATGCTGACCGGCGCCTGCATGATCGCCGCACCTGCGCTGGCGCAGACCGCCACCGATCCCGCGGCCCCGCCACAGACCGACCCGATGCAGGCCGATCCGGCGATGACGCCGCAGACGACGGCACCGCAGACGACCACGCCCGCCGATCCGGCCGCGACGCCGCAGACCGCAGCGCCGGCCGCCCAGGTGAGCGACGCCGAAGTCGATCAGTTCGCGACCGCCGCGGTCGAGGTGCAGAAGATCGGCAGCGACACGACCGTCGCCGAGGATGCCAAGCAGGAGAAGATGGCCGCCGCGGTGCAGAGCTCGGGGCTGACGCCCGAGCGCTTCAACGAGATCGCGCAGGCCTCGCAGAGCGATCCCGCCCTCCAGGCGCGCATCCAGACCGCAGCGCAGAGCAAGATGCAGCCGGCCAGCTAAGAGCCGCTTTGCGCATAACGCGCCGGCCGATGCCCCCGATCGGCCGGCGCGTTTTGATTCGCCCGGCGGCGCGGTCGCGCTATAGCGGCGGCGATGATCACCGCCGACCGCACCGAGTTTCGTGACGCGCTGCCCGCCGGCGGCCGCCTGATCGGGCTCGACGTCGGCACCAAAACGATCGGCACGGCCTTGTGCGACGCCGGCTGGAGCTTCGCCAGCCCCGCCGAGCTCGTCCGCCGCACCAAATTCCAGAAGGACAAGGCCGCGCTCGCCGCGCTGATCGCCGACCAACAGGTGCGCGGGGTCGTGATCGGCCTGCCGCTCAACCTAGACGGCAGCGAAAGTCCGCGCAGCCAGTCGACCCGCGCCTTCGCGCGCAACCTCGCCGATCTCGATCTGCCGATCCTGCTGTGGGACGAGCGCTGGTCCACCCAGGCGGTCACCCGCACGCTGATCGAGCAGGACGCCAGCCGCGCCAGGCGCGCCGAGCTGGTCGACAAAATGGCCGCCGCCTACATCCTGCAAGGCGCGATCGACGCGCTGGTCGGGGCCTAACCCCTCCGTTCGTTTCGAGCGAAGTCGAGAAACCGCACCCTTACCGTGTCTCGACTGCGCTCGACACGAACGGCAATTTTGGTCAGGTCTGCTTCAAAACCCTAACGCCTTCCCACGCCGTCCCACGCTGGAACACGCCGAATCGCAGGCTGGCGGTAACCCTTGGGTAAGCTTACTATTCCCCTAACAGCCGATCAGGGGAATGTTTCGATGTCCACGCGAACCGCCGTCGTCCGCGCCCGGTCCTGGATCCGCGCCGCGCTCTATCTCGCCGCGTTGGTCGCGCTTCCCTTCCTCGCCTCACCCGCGGCCGCTGCGGGCGCCACCGCCAAATTCCCGGTCAAGAGCGTGCTCGGCCTCGACGCCCCGCTCCAGCCCGGCGATTACGTATGGGATGCGGACGACATCGCGCCGGGCAAGACCACGATCGTCGTCGATCTCGATGCCGCGCTGATCCACGTCTATCGCGCGGGCAACGAGATCGGGCGCTCGTCGATCATCTACGGCTACGGCAACAAGCCGACGCCGACCGGCGTCTATCCGATCCTGCAGAAGGACGTGGATCACGTCTCGAACATCTATAAGGGCGCGCCGATGCCCTGGATGCTGCGGCTGACCTGGACCGGCATCTCGATCCACGGCAGCGAGACGATCTCGGACGACATCGCCACCCACGGCTGCATCGGCCTGCCGCACGGCTTCGCCAGGATCCTGTTCGCCAACGCGCATCTCGGCGACACCGTGCTGGTGACCAACGACTGGAGCGGCAACGACGACGCCATCCGCATGGCCGAGGCCGCGCAGCCGACCATCACCCCCGCGCCCGCGCCGGTGATCGACTACACCTTCCCGATCGACACGCCGGCCGACGACGCCGCGGTGCTCGCGAGCAACTGACGCGCTGCCTTGCGCCCCGCCGCCGGGGGCGCTACGCGGCAGCTTTGATGCCTCCGTCCGATCACTCGCCGGCCGCCCAGATCCCGGGCGGCGCCGTTTTCCCGCACGGGAATCTCACGGGTATCGCGGGGCTCCAGCCGCACGAGATCATGTTCCTCCTCGACGAGGCGGAACAATGGGTCGACTGGAACCGCCGCCACGCCAAGAGCCAGCATCCGCTCGACGGCCTCACCCAGATCAACGCCTTTTTCGAGAACTCGACCCGCACGCTCCTGTCGTTCGAGATCGCGGGGAAGCGGCTGGGCGCGGACGTGGTCAACATGCACGCGGCGCAAAGCTCGGTGAAAAAGGGCGAGACGTTGATCGACACCGCGATGACGCTGAACGCGATGCGCGCCGACGTGATCGTGATCCGCCACGCAAGCTCGGGCGCGGTGCAGCTGATCGCGGACAAGGTCGCCTGCCCCGTGCTCAACGCCGGCGACGGTAGCCACGAGCACCCCACGCAGGCGCTGCTCGACGCGCTGACGATCCGCCGCCGCCGCGGCAGCATCGCGCATCAGCGTGTCGTGATCTGCGGCGACCTGCTCCACAGCCGCGTCGCGCGATCGAACATCCTCGCGCTGACCGCGCTCGCGGCCGAGGTCCGCGTCTGCGCGCCCTCGACACTGATGCCGCCCGCGATCGAGCGGATGGGCGTCACCGCCTTCACCGATTTCGACGCCGCGATTCGTGACGCCGACGTGGTGATGATGCTCCGCCTCCAGAACGAGCGCATGTCGGGCGCGTACATCCCCTCCACGCGCGAATATCACCTGCGCTACGGCCTCACCCTCGACCGCCTCGCGCGCGCCAAGCCCGATGCGCTGGTGATGCACCCCGGCCCGATGAACCGCGGGGTCGAGATCGCCTCGAACGTCGCCGATCATCCCGAGCGCTCGGCGATCACCGAACAGGTCGAGATGGGGGTCGCGGTGCGCATGGCGTGCCTCGACGTGCTGACGCGGCGCGCGCGCGGCGTGGAGGGCTGGGCATGAAGCGCGCCTTCGCCAACGCCCGGCTCGTCTGCCCGCAAGGCGGCGTTTCGACCGGCACGCTGATCACCGAGGGCGATCGCATCGTCGCCGTCGGGCAGACGGGCCTGCCGAGCGATGCCGAGGTGGTGGACTGCAAGGGGCTGACCCTCGCGCCCGCGATCGTCGATCTGGGCGTGTTCGCGATCGATCTTCCCGCCTTCCACGCCGGCGGCATCGCGCGCGTCGGGCTGATGCCCGATCAGTCGCCGGTGCTCGACGATCCCGGCATCGTCCAGCGCGCCGCACTGATCGGCAAGCCGACCTTGTGGATCCACCCGCTCGCCGCCGCCACCAAGGGGCTGGCGGGCCAGGATCTCGCCGAAATGGCGATCAACAAGCAGGCCGGCGCCAGGGCCGTCGCCACGGGGCGGCGCTGGATCGCCGACTCGGGCGTGATGCGCAAGGTGCTGGGCTATGCGCGCGACCTCGGTCTCGCGGTAATCGCACATGCCGAGGATGGCGGGCTCGCCGCCAATGCCGTGGCGACCGCGGGCGAAACCGCAACCCGGCTGGGTCTCGCCTCGGCGCCATCGCTCGCCGAGCCGCTCGCGATCGCGCGCGACCTGATGCTCGCCGAGGAAACCGGCGCGCGGCTCCATGTCCGCCAGGTGACGACCGCGGCCGGGTTCGATCTCGTCCGCGCCGCCAAGCGCCGGGGCGTCGCGGTAACGTGCGGGATCACGCCCGCGCACCTGCTGCTCTCCGACATCGCGATGACCGATTTCCGCAGCTTCGCCCATCTCTCGCCACCGCTACGCAGCGAGGACGATCGCCAGGCCGCGCTCGCCGCGATCGCCGACGGCACGATCGACGTGCTCGGCTCGGGTCACGACCCGCGCGGCCCCGAGGAAAAGCGCCTGCCCTTCGCCGACGCCGCGCCGGGTGCGGCCGATGCCGAGCATCTGCTCGCGCTCGCGCTCGGCCTCGTGCGCGACGAGCGGCTGACGATCGATCGCCTGTTCGCGTTGCTCTCGGCCAACCCTGCGGCCGTGCTCGGGGTCGAGGGCGGTATGCTCACAGTCGGCGCGCCCGCCGATCTCGTGCTGTTCGATGCCGATGCGCCATGGCAGATCGCCACCGACGCCATGAACGCCGGAACCGGCAACACGCCGTTCGACGGGCTGCCGGTTCAGGGCAAGGTGCGCCGCCTGTTCAAAGGCGGCGCGGAGGTATTTTCGGCTTAGCGCGAGGCGAGCTGCTTGCCCTGCTCGATCCACTTGGCGATCTGATCGCCGGCATCCTGCCGCACGAAGCATTTGCCGCCCTTGGCCTTGTAGCGGCGGCACAGGCTGACGGCATCGGCGCGCGCGAAGCCGCCGACCGAGAGGCGGTAGAACTCACCGCCATTGCCGCTGAAGTGCATGCCTTGCGGCGTCTGGTCGCGGAACGCCGGCAGCACGCGCCGAATGCGGTTCCAGCCGTCACGCGCGACCGCAGCATTCTCATAGGCACCGAGCTGGACCACCCAATTGCCCGACGCGAGCTCGATCGGCGCGGCGGCACGGCCGGCCGCCGGCTTCGCGACTGACGCCACGCGCACCGCCTGCGCAGGAATCGGCTGGACGACTTCCTTGCGCGGCCCGAACACCACCGACGCGACACGGCTCACCAGACTCGGCGTTGCTGCCGGCGTGGCAACCGTCACCGTCGCGGCCGGCGCGAGCGCGGGGCCGGGCACGGCGATCTCAACGGGCTCGGCCGCCGCCAACGCCACCGGTGCCGCCTCGGCATTGAGCGCAAGCGCGACCGGCTGGCCCTGATCCTCCTGCGGCCGGACGCCGAGCAGCGCCGCGACCTGATCCGCCGCGCCGTGCGGGCTCGCGAAGGCGGCCCATTGCTCGATCCGCTTGTCGACATCGGCGGGCGACAGATCAACCATCGCGATCGACCGCGCCGCCTGCCAATTGCCCGCGAGCGCGAAGGCGAGCGCGAGATTCTGCCGCGTCTTGGGCGTCGCGTCGCGCTGCCGCGCGGCAGGCACGAGCACCTCGATCGCGGCCTTGGGATCGCCGGCAAGCGCGAGCGCGAGCCCGCGATCGGCAGCCGGAATCACGCCCGCATGATCGTCGAGCGTGGCGCGCGCCGCGTTCCAGTCGCCCTCGGCGGTGTGCGCGAGCGCGAGGCTGAGCGCCGCCTTGCCGTCGTTCGAATCGAGCGTCAGCGCATCGGTGAACGCCTGCCTCGCCGAGGTGAATCGGCCGTCCGCCATGTAGGATTGGCCGAGCAGCACGCGATAACCCGCCTCGCGCGGTGCGAGCTTCACCGCGCCTTCGGCAAGCTCGACGGCATCGTCGGCATCGTTCTTCGCGAGCTCGCGGCCGGCCTTGTCGGCAAGCTTTGCGGCCTGCTCTGCAACCGCACCGGCGCTGCGCGTGCTGGCCGAGGCGACGACGCCGCCGTCGTGCGCGCAGCCCACCATCGTCCCGCCGAACAGCAGCGCCGAGGCGCCGAAGGTCAGCATGATCCGGGTCTTCATCACGTATCCCCCAATTCGTCCGTGAATCACCTGCGCGGTGGCAGCTGGCGCACCAGCTCGTCGACTTCCGGCAGCGTGCCGAGCAGTTGGTCGAGCGCCTCGGTGACGAGCACCTGCGCCGAGCGGTTGCACAAAGCGCTCGCGAGCCGCAGCCGCAGATGGCGATCGGCATCGAGCCGCAGCGTGAACGCCGCCTTGCCCGAGGCATTGCGCTTGCCGCGCCCCTTGCCCTTGCCCGATGTTTCGCGCCCGATCCGCGTCGCGGTGGCGACCGAAACCGATTTGCGCGACGTGCGCGCCGGCTGCTGCGGGACTTCGGCGACGGGCGCCGGGGTCTCGACGACCGGTGTCGGCACCGACGTCTCGATCTCCTCGCGCAGCGCCTCGCGCTGGCGCAGCACCGTCGGCGGCGCGGCGATCGTCTCCATCGGCGTCAGCACCGGCCGCGGGCCGGGCACGTGCTCTTCAGCCGGGCCCAGATCGTTCCAGCCGAGATCCTCGAGCTGGTCGTTCATCGGGCCGAACCCGGTCAGGCCTTGCGGGCGCATCGCAGGGCGCGCCTGCCCCTTGCGCGCGAGCAACCCCGAGGAAAGCGATGCGGTGGGCTTCAACTGCGGCATGTCAGCTCACCACCCGGCGGCCGAAGCCGCCTGCCGTCTGCCGCGGCGCCACGAAACCGTTGGCGCTGGGCGCGCTGAACACCGTGCGGCGGAAATTCTTCTCGAGCCGATCGGAGATATAGCCCCAGAGCTGCTGGATCTCCTGCGCCGACCGACACCGTTCGTCGACCTCCATCACCGTGCGGCCGTCGATCATCGAGGCGGCGAAATCGGTGCGGTGGTGGACGGTGATCGGCGCCACCGTGCCATGCTGCGACAACGCGACGGCGGCTTCCGACGTAATCCGCGCCTTGGGCGTCGCCGCGTTGACGACGAAGATCAGCGGCTTGCCGGCGCGCTCGCACAGATCGACGGTGGCGCCGACGGCGCGCAGGTCGTGCGGGCTCGGGCGCGTCGGGATAACGATCAGTTCGGCGACCGCGATCACGCTCTGGATCGCCATCGTAATCGCGGGCGGCGTATCGATCATCGCCAGCTTGAAGCCCTGCTGACGCAGCACCTCGAGATCGGCGGCGAGCCGCGCGACCGTGGTCTGCGCGAAGGCCGGATAATCGGTGTCGCGCTCGTTCCACCAGTCGGAGAGCGAGCCCTGCGGATCGATGTCGATGAGCACGACCGGCCCGGCGCCGGCCAATTGAGCCTGCACCGCCAGATGCCCCGAAAGCGTGGTCTTGCCGGACCCGCCTTTCTGCGATGCCATTGCGAGAACCCGCATTCGTGTCCCCCGAAATCCTGCTGTTCCAGCGTCTGCGAATGGCACGGGGAACCATAAGAAGCCGTTAACGGAGCTACGGCGTGGTCTTCGCTGCGGCACGCCTCCAAAGAAGCAAGGCGACCAACCGTCGGAATTTGCTCCATATCGGCACAGATGCCCCCGATCGGGGGGTGACAGGCGCGGACGGGCAATTATGGTCGGCAGCGCGAAGGCGGGGGGAGCCTTCCGGGGGCGGCGGGCATCTCAGCCGGGGTCTGCCGCCCCCATCCGGCCGGCAGCATGGTTAGGGGGAATGCTGCCAGTTCCCCCGCTCTCGCGAGAGGCGACGGGAAAACAGCTCTCGACCGATCCGGTTCCGGCTGATCGAAGTTAATTTCGCAACAGCCGCATTTTTCCGGCCCGGCGCTCGCGGCAATCGTCACGCCATCGTTGCATGCATGCGATTTCACGGCATTATCGCGATGTTTACCATGCTGCCCCCACAGGAGCCGACATGACTCGTCTTCTCGCCCCCGCCGCTGCCGTCATTGCCGGCATCATGCTCACCGCCGCCGCGCCACAAAGCGCCAATCCGGTCAAGGCAGGCGTCGATGCCTGGGCCCGGGGCGACGATGCCGCCGCGGTCAAGGCCTGGCGCGGCCCGGCCGAGCGCGGCGATGCCGATGCGCAGTTCAACCTCGGCCAAGCCTACAAGCTCGGCCGCGGCGTTGCCGCCGATCCGGCCGAGGCAGAGAAATGGTATCGCAAGGCCGCCGAGCAGGGCCACTATCAGGCCGAGGAGAATTACGGGCTCGCGTTGTTCCAGAACGGCAAGCGCGCCGAGGCCGCGCCCTGGCTCGAGAAAGCCGCGATGCGCGGGGCGCCGCGCGCGCAGCTCGTCTACGGGACGATGTTGTTCAACGGTGATGGCGGGCTGGCGAAGGATTGGGTGCGCGCCTATGCGCTGCTGACGCGCGCGTCGGGCTCGGGCCTGCCGCAGGCGAGCGAGACGCTCGGCCAGATGGATCGCTACATTCCGGAGGACCAGCGTCGGAAAGGACTGGAACTCGCGCGGCAATATCAGACAGAGACGCAGCGGCCTGCGCTGCCGCCGCAAATGCTCGCCTCGGCCGAGACGACCAAACAGCCGATCCGCACCGTAGCCGTGCCGCCATCGACCCCCGCTACAGCGCCCACACCACAACCGGGCGCACCCTATACGGTTCCCGGCCACGCGCCGGCGACGACATCGGCCGCCGCGGCGGCACCGGCGCCGGTCGCAACGCCCAAACCGACGCCTACGCCCGCGCAGCCCGCAACGGTCCAGCCGGTCCCTAAGCCCGAAGGCCGGTGGCGCATCCAGCTCGGCGCGTTCAGCAACGAGGCCAATGCGCGCAAGCTGTGGGGCCGCATCCAGCCGCGCGTGAGCACGCTCGGCAACCGCCAATCCTATTTCGTCAAGGCCGGGTCGATCGTGCGGCTCCAGGCCGGCCCCTTCGCCTCATCCCGCGAGGCGGCGAGCGCTTGCGCGGCGGTCAAGGCGAAGGGCAACGACTGCCTGCCGGTCGCGCCGTAAAGCCGCTTCAGGCTCGCGCCCACTCGCTGCTCGGCACGCCCTGCGCATAGAGCAACGCCGTGAGATCGGCATGTTCGAGCCGCGCGCCCGCCTCGGCAGCGACCACCGGCTTGGCGCGATAAGCGACGCCGAGGCCCGCCTTGCGGATCATCGGCAGGTCGTTGGCGCCGTCGCCGATCGCGAGCGTTTCCGAAAGCGGAATGCCGAGCGCAGCGGCGGCATCGAGCAGCGCCCGCTCCTTCGCCACCGAATCAACGATCGGCTTGGTGACGGCGCCGGTCAGCACGCCATCTTCGATCACGAGCTCGTTCGAGAGCGCCCGATCGAATCCGATCGCCGCGCCGACGCGGTCGGCGAAGCGCGAGAAGCCACCCGAAACGAGGATCGCGGTCGCGCCCAGCCGCGCCTTCATCGTGCGCACCAGCGTCGCTGCGCCCGGGGTCGCGCGCACGCGCTCGGCAAGGCATTGATCGATCACCGCCGCGTCGAGGCCCTTTAACCGCGCCACCCGCTCATCGAGCGCCTGCGCGAAATCGAGCTCGCCGCGCATCGCGCGTTCGGTGACGGCGGCGATCTCGGCCTTGATGCCGGCATAATCGGCGAGTTCATCCAAACATTCGACGGTGATCATCGTCGAATCCATGTCGGCGATCAGCAGCTTCTTGGCGCGCGTCGCCATCGGCTGAACGATCACGTCGGTCTGCGGGTGCGCGCCCTCCAGAGCCTTGCGCGCGGTGGAGGGACCGCCCTGAAACACGATGTCGGCCGCGCGGCCCTCATCGATCCGCACCGACACCTGCGGCGCGCAACCGGCTTGCGCCAGCCGGTCGCATAGGCTCGAAAGGTCGCCGGCGCCGATCTCTCCGGCGGTAATCAACGTGGCGATGTAAATGACGTCCTCCTGTCCCCAGTCCGTGGCGCTCATCGCAGGACCGACCGCGAGCGGCAAGTCCGCGCTCGCGCTCGCACTCGCCGAGCGTCGGCGCGGCACGATCATCAACGCCGATTCGGCGCAAGTCTATGCCGATCTGCGTGTGCTTTCCGCACGGCCCACCCCGGAGGAGGAGGCCCGCGTGCCGCACCGCCTGTTCGGCTATATCGACGGCGCCGACGCTTGCTCGGCGGCGCGCTGGGCGGCGGACGCCAAAACGGCAATCGCGGAGGCGCACGGTGAAGGCCGCCTGCCCATTCTCGTCGGCGGCACCGGTCTCTACCTGCGCACGCTGATCGAGGGCATCGCGCCGGTGCCCGAGATCGATCCGCAGGTGCGCGCCGAGGTGCGCGCGATGCCGGTCGCGGCGGCGCACCGCGCCCTTCAGGCCGCGGACCCCGGTGCTGCCGCGCGCCTCGCGCCTGCGGATACGACGCGGGTGGCGCGCGCGCTCGAGGTCGTGCGCTCGACCGGGCGGCCGCTCGCCCAATGGCAGGCCTCTCGCCAAGGCGGGATCGGCGACGAGATTGCCCTGACGGCGCTCCTGCTGCTGCCGGACCGCGACTGGTTGTTCGCCCGCTGCGACGCCCGGTTCGAGATGATGCTGGAGCAAGGCGCGGCCGACGAAGTGCGCCGCCTGCTCGCCCGGTCCGATCTGCCCGCCGCCGCGCCGATCCGACGTGCGATCGGCGTGCCCGAGATCGCCGCCTGGCTTTCGGGCGCGTGCGACCGCGACGCAGCGATCGCCGACGCGCAGACGGCGACCCGCCGCTATGCCAAGCGGCAATATACCTGGTTCCGCAACCAGCCTCCTACGCAATGGCTGCGCGCAACCGAGACACAAACAAACGCACTGATTGACTATATAGAAACAAAATTACTTCATTAGGGGTTGACCTGCATTTTTATAACGGTTAGCAGCCGCCACGCCCGCATGTTATTGCAGTGCGGCAAGAAAGGACGCGAATCATGGCCGAGAAGAGCGGAGCCGACATCCTGATCGAGGCGCTGAGCGACCTCGGGGTCGAGCTCGTCTTCGGCTATCCCGGCGGCGCGGTGCTGCCGATCTACGACGCGCTCTTCCAACAGAAGAAGATTCGCCACATCCTCGTGCGCCACGAACAGGCCGCGACGCACGCCGCCGAGGGCTATGCCCGCGCGACCGGCAAGCCGGGCGTGGTGCTCGTGACGTCGGGCCCGGGTGCAACCAACGCGATCACGGGCATCACCGATGCGCTGATGGATTCGATCCCGATGATCGTACTCACCGGGCAGGTGCCGACCGCGCTGATCGGTACCGATGCCTTTCAGGAAGCGGATACGGTCGGCCTCACCCGCCACTGCACCAAGCACAATTATCTGGTGAAGGATCCCGCGCGGCTAGGCGAGGTGATCCACGAGGCGTTCCACATCGCGACCTCGGGCCGCCCCGGCCCGGTGGTGATCGACATTCCCAAGGACGTCCAGGTGGCGACCGCGCGCTACGCGGCACCCGGCCCAATCCTGCACAAGACCTACCGCCCCGCGACCGAGGCCGATCCGGCGCTGATCGACAGCGCGGTCGAGATGCTGGCGGCGGCCGAGCGGCCGATCTTCTACACCGGCGGCGGCGTGATCAATTCGGGGCCCGAAGCGAGCCGGCTACTGCGCGAGCTCGCCGCGCTCACCGGCGCGCCCGTCACCTCGACGCTGATGGGCCTCGGCGCCCTGCCCGCCTCCTCGCCGCAATGGCTCGGCATGCTGGGCATGCATGGCACGTTCGAAGCCAATCTGGCGATGAACAAGGCCGATCTGATCATTGCGCTCGGCGCGCGGTTCGACGATCGCGTCACCGGCCGCCTCGATGCGTTCGCGCCGCATTCGAAGAAGATCCACATCGATATCGACCGGTCCTCGGTCAACAAGAACGTCCGCGTAGACCTGCCCGTCATCGCCGACTGCGGCGCTGCGCTGGAGGCGATGATCGCGACGTGGAAGGCGCGCGGGCACGCCAAACCCGATCTCGGCGAATGGTGGCGCCGGATCGAGGGCTGGCGCGCGACCAGGAGCCTCGATTTCCCCGAGACCGACCCCAAGGCGATCATGCCCCAGCGGGCGATCCGCGCGCTCTACGAGGCGACGAAGGACAAGGCGCCGATCATCACCACCGAGGTCGGCCAGCATCAGATGTGGGCAGCGCAGCATTTCGGCTTCGAGGCGCCCAACAAATGGCTGACCTCGGGCGGGCTCGGCACGATGGGCTACGGCCTGCCCGCCGCGATCGGCGCGCAGCTCGGCCATCCCGACGCGCTGGTGATCGACATCGCCGGCGAAGCCTCGATCCAGATGAACATCCAGGAGATGGCGACCGCTGCGCAATACCGACTGCCGGTCAAGGTCTTCATCCTCAACAACGAATATATGGGCATGGTCCGCCAATGGCAGGAACTGACCTATTCCAGCCGCTATTCGCAGAGTTACAGCGAATCCCTGCCGGATTTCGTGAAGCTCGCCGAAGCCTATGGCTGGAAGGGTATCCGCATCGAGGACCGCGGCCAGCTCGACGACGGCATCGCCGCGATGCTCGCGCATGACGGCCCGGTGATCGTCGATTGCGCGGTCTCGAAGCTCGCCAATTGCTTCCCCATGATCCCGTCCGGCGCGGCACATACCGACATGATCCTCCAGGCGGGCGAAGTGTCGGGCACGATGGACGACGAAGCCAAGGCGCTGGTGTGATGGAAACTTTATCGTCACCCCAGCGAAAGCTGGGGTCTCGCGCCGCATGTGCGCGCTCAGTAACAGGGAGATCCCAGCTTTCGCTGGGATGACGGGGATGCACATCAGGGAAGAAACCATCGAGCGGCACACGCTCGCCGTCATCGTCGACAACGAGCCGGGCATCCTCGCGCGGATCGCAGGCCTGTTCACCGCGCGCGGCTACAATATCGAGAGCCTGACGGTGACCGACATCTCGGAGGACGATCTCGTCAGCCGGATCACCATCGTCACCTCGGCGAGCGCGCACGTGATGGAGCAGATCATCGCCCAGCTCGAACGCCTCGTGCCGGTCCACAAGGTGCTCGACCTGTCGGTGCTCGGGCCGCACGTCGAGCGCGAGCTGGCGCTGGTCAAGGTCGCCGGCACCGGCGATCACCGCATCGAGGCGCTGCGCCTCGCCGACGTGTATCGGGCGCGCGTGATCGACGCGACGATCGAGAGCTTCGTGTTCGAGGTCACCGGCGGCAGCGACAAGATCGACACCTTCGTCAACCTGATGCGCGAGGTCGGCCTCGTCGAGGTCGCGCGCACCGGCATCGTCGCGATCGCGCGCGGCGCCAGGGGGGCTTAGCAAAATTCCCCTCTCCCCTTGGGAGAGGGAGGGGCCCGCCGCGAAGCGGTGGGAGGGTGAGGGTGAGAACCTCCCCGTCTCCGCCACCCTCACCAACTCCGACTAGCCGGCAAGCCGGCAAGTCTTCGTATCCTCTCCCAACGGAGAGGAGGGACAAGAAAGGGAAGAACATGCGTGTCTATTACGATCGCGACGCCGATCTGAACCTCATCACGGACAAGAAAATCGCGATCGTCGGCTATGGCAGCCAGGGCCATGCCCATGCGCAGAATCTGCGCGATTCGGGCGTAAAGGAGATCGCGATCGCACTGCGCGAAGGCTCCGCAACCCGCAAGAAGGCCGAGGATGCCGGCTTCAAGGTAATGACCAATGCCGAGGCCGCCAAATGGGCGGACATCGTCATGATCCTCGCCCCCGACGAGCATCAGGCGGCGATCTGGGACGCGGACCTCAAGGGCAACATCCGCCCCGGCGCTGCGATCGCCTTCGCGCACGGCCTCAACGTCCATTTCGGGCTGATCGAGGCCCCCGCGGACATCGACGTCATCATGATCGCGCCCAAGGGCCCCGGCCACACCGTGCGCAGTGAATATGTCCGCGGCGGCGGCGTGCCGTGCCTGATCGCGATCGACCAGGACGCGAGCGGCAACGCGCACGACATCGCGCTCGCCTATGCGAGCGGCGTCGGCGGCGGCCGCTCGGGGATCATCGAGACCAACTTCCGCGAGGAATGCGAAACCGACCTGTTCGGCGAACAGGCGGTGCTGTGCGGCGGCCTCAGCCACCTCATCATCGCCGGTTTCGAGACTCTGGTCGAGGCCGGTTACGCCCCCGAAATGGCCTATTTCGAGTGCCTCCACGAGGTGAAGCTGATCGTCGACCTGATGTATGAGGGCGGCATCGCCAACATGCGTTATTCGATCTCGAACACCGCCGAATATGGCGACATCACCACCGGCCCGCGGATCATCACCGACGAGACCAAGGCCGAGATGAAGCGCGTCCTCGCCGACATCCAGGCGGGGCGGTTCGTGAAGAACTTCGTCCTCGACAACCGCGCCGGCCAGCCCGAGCTCAAGGCCAGCCGCAAGGCCGCCGCCGCGCACCCGATCGAGAAGATCGGCAGCGAGCTGCGCGCGATGATGCCCTGGATCGGCGCCAACAAGCTGGTGGATAAAGAGAAGAACTGAGCCGTCACCCCAGCGAAAGCTGGGGTCTCGTGCCGCAGGTGTCTTCCTCGCGGCACGAGATGCCAGCTTCCGCTGGCATGACGAGCTGGGCTATGACGACCCCACAACAATCGGGAGTCGTGCCATGCGTCTCGTTCTCGCCTCGCTTCTCGCCATCGCCGCCGTCCCCGCGCTCGCGCAGCAACAGCTTCCCGCCGAAGCGCCCGGCGCGCCCGATCCGTCGCGCGTCGTCGCAGGCACCTACGATGTCGATCCCGGCCATACGCAGGTGCTCTTCACCGTCACGCACCTGGGGTTCAGCACCTATACCGGCATGTTCGTCGAGCCCACGGGCACGCTGACGCTCGATCCGAAGAACCCGTCGGCCGCGAAGGTCGACATCACCTTCCCGATCGCGAAGGTGCGCACCACCGTCGCCGGTCTCGACGAGCACCTCCAGAAACCCGAATTCTTCGATGCCGCCAAATTCCCCACCGGCCATTTCGTCTCGACCAAGGTCACCGTCGCCAACCAGACCGCCGAGATCGAGGGCAATCTGACGCTCAAAGGTGTCACCAAACCCGTCACGCTCGACGTCCAGTTTGTCGGTGCGGGCAAGAGCCCGATGGGCCCGCCCAAGACCAATGTCGGCTTCGCCGCGACCACAACCGTCAAGCGCAGCGATTTCGGCATCGATTACGGCATCCCGCTGGTTTCCGACGAGGTGCTGCTGACGATCAACGCGGCGTTCGTCCAGCAATGAGCGAGGGCGACGAAGGCACGCCCGGCGTCGGCCGGGTCGAGGCCTTTTCGGACGGCGTGATCGCGATCATCATCACGATCATGGTGCTCGAGCTCCACCCGCCGATCGCCGAGGAATTCGGCCGACTGTGGACGCTGTGGCCGATCTTCCTCGCCTATGTGCTGAGCTATGCCTATGTCGCGGTCTATTGGGTCAACCACCACCGGCTGTTCAGCCACGCGACGCGCGTCACCAACGGGCTGGTCTGGTCGAACATGGCGCTGCTCTTCACGCTGTCGCTGGTGCCGTTCTCGACCTCCTATCTCGGCGAGCACCAATTCACGCGCGAGGCGACGTGGCTCTATCTCGTCACGATGCTGCTCCCCGCCTTCGCTTATGTCTGGCTGCAATCGGTGGTCCGGCGGACCGGACGGCAGAGCGAGGATGCCCGCGCCTATCATCTGCAAATGACGCGCAAGGGCCTGTTCGCGGTCGCGGTCTATCTGCTCGGCGCGGGCCTGACGGTCGTGTCGCCCTGGTTCGGCGTGCTCGCGGCGGCGATCGTGGCGATCTTATGGTTCCTGCCCTCCAGCCCGCTCGATCGCATGTTCTCGCGCAAGGCGCTGGACAAGCCCGGCGCGCTGCGGCATTGATCGGACAATATGACGCGAGCCGCGCTTCTTCTTCCGCTGCGACTTATCCGCCCTTAGGCGGATCGTTCGCGCGCACGCGCGCTCCCGCCTAAGGGCCCTTCCCGACCCCCAACATCACGCCATGCGGCGCAGCGCGCCGAAGGCCCGCGACACAGGAAGTCCCATGCTGAGCGATCCCAGCGTCAAATACCGCCCCTTTCCGCAGGTCGATCTGCCCGACCGCCAATGGCCGAGCCGCACCATCACCACGCCGCCGCGCTGGCTTTCCACCGACATGCGCGACGGCAACCAGGCGCTGATCGACCCGATGGACGCCGAGAAGAAACGGCGTTTCTTCGACCTGCTCGTCAAGGTCGGCCTCAAGGAGATCGAGGTCGGTTTCCCCGCCGCCGGCGCGACCGAGTTCGATTTCATCTCCGATCTGGTCAGGTCGGGTCGCATTCCCGACGACGTGACGGTCCAGGTGCTCACCCAATCGCGCCGCGACTTGATCGAGACGAGCTTCCAGAGCCTCGTCGGCGCCAGGCGTGCGATCGTCCATCTCTACAACGCGGTGTCGCCGGCGTGGCGCAAGATCGTGTTCGGCATGAGCCGCGACGAGGTGAAGAAGATCGCTGTCGAGGGCGTCAAGGTGCTGCGCGACGAGGCCGCGAAGCAGCCCGATACCGACTGGCATTTCGAATATTCGCCCGAAACCTTCTCGACCGCCGAGCTCGATTTCTCGGTCGAGGTCTGCGAGGCGGTGATGGACGTGCTCCGCCCCACGCCCGAGCGGCCGCTGATCCTCAACCTGCCCGCGACCGTCGAGGCGGCGACGCCCAACATCTATGCCGACCAGATCGAATGGTTCTGCCGCAACATCCGCAATCGCGACAGCGTGGTGATCTCGCTCCACCCGCACAACGACCGCGGCACCGGCGTCGCCGCGGCCGAGCTCGGCCTGATGGCGGGCGCGGATCGCGTCGAGGGCTGCCTGCTCGGCAACGGCGAGCGCACCGGAAACTGCGATCTCGTGACGGTCGCGCTCAACATGTACACGCAAGGGCTGAACCCCGGCCTCGACTTCTCGGACATCGACGAGGTGGTGAACACGGTCAATTATTGCACTAACCTGCCCGTCCACCCGCGCACGCCCTATGCGGGCGATCTCGTCTTCACCGCCTTCTCCGGCAGCCATCAGGACGCGATCAAGAAGGGCTTCGCCGCGCAGGAAGCGCGCAACGACGACTTGTGGGAAGTCCCCTACCTCCCGATCGACCCCAAGGATCTCGGCCGCGATTACGAGGCGGTGATCCGCGTCAATTCTCAGTCGGGCAAGGGCGGCGTCGCCTGGGTGATCGAGCAGGACAAGGGCCTCAAGCTCCCCAAGCGCCTCCAGGCCGCGTTCAGCCGCCACGTTCAGGCGCTGGCGGACGAGACCAGCCGCGAACTGAACGCCGACGACATCTGGCAACTCTTCAAGCGCACCTATCTGCCGGGGGACGCCGACCGCTTCGTCCTCGTCGATTACGAGGAAAGCGGCCCCGCCGGCCAGCGCACGTTCGTCGGCCGCATTGCGATCGACGGCGAGGAACGCTCGGTCAGCGGGCGCGGCAACGGCCTGATCTCGGGCGTGCTCGCGGCCCTGCGCGAGGCGTGCGGCGTGACGCTCGAGGTCGTCGATTACAACGAGCACGCGATCGGCAAGGGATCGGAGGTCGCGGCGGCGGCGTATCTCGAATGCACCACCCCGGACGGCCGCACCGTCTTCGGCGTCGGCCGCGACACCGACATAGCGACGGCATCGGTGCGTGCGGTGCTGAGCGCGGCAAACGCGGTCTAACGCAACCCGTCATGCCGGCGAAAGCTGGCATCTCCCTGTAACGGAGAGACCCCGGCTTTCGCTGGGGTGACGGATTGGAGACGGCGTGCTCCTCGCGCGCGTACGCGTACGTGCGCGCGCGTGACATTCCGGGCGCGACCCGCTAGACCGTTCCCCATCAGAAACACACACCCGAAAGCGTGAAATCTTGACCGACGAGACCGTCCTCGCCGACCCATCGGACATTACCCCCGTCAGCCTCGTCGAGGAGATGAAGACCAGCTACCTCGATTACGCGATGAGCGTGATCGTGGCGCGCGCGCTGCCCGACGTGCGCGACGGCCTCAAGCCCGTGCATCGCCGCATCCTCTATTCGGCAGGCGAGAGCGGCTTTTACCATAATCGCCCCTACCGCAAGTCGGCGCGCATCGTCGGCGACGTGATCGGTAAATACCATCCGCACGGCGATACCGCGATCTACGACGCCCTGGCGCGCATGACGCAGGACTGGTCGATGCGCGTGCCGCTGATCGACGGCCAGGGCAATTTCGGCTCGATGGACCCCGATCCGCCGGCGGCGATGCGTTATACCGAAGCGCGGCTCGCCAAGGTGGCGGGCGCGCTGCTCGGCGATCTCGACAAGGACACGGTCGATTTCCAGCCGAACTACGACGCCAGCGAGAGCGAGCCGCAAGTGCTGCCGGCGGCCTTCCCCAATTTGCTGGTCAACGGCGCCGGCGGCATCGCGGTCGGCATGGCGACCAACATCCCGCCGCACAATCTCGGCGAGGTCGTCAATGCCTGCCTCGCCTATATCGACAACGGCGCGATCACGATCGACGAACTGATGGAAATCGTGCCCGCGCCCGATTTCCCGACCGGCGCGCTGATTCTCGGCCGCTCGGGCGCGCGCTCGGCCTACCAGACCGGGCGCGGCTCGATCATCGTCCGCTCGCGCCACACCATCGAGGAAGGGCGCGGCGACCGGCGCTCGATCGTGCTCACCGAAATCCCCTACCAGCAAGGCAAGAACGCGCTAGTCGAGAAGATCGCCGAGGCCGCCAAGGACAAGCGCATCGAGGGCGTCAGCGACATCCGCGACGAATCGAACCGCGAAGGCGTGCGCATCGTCATCGACCTGAAGCGCGACGCGACGCCCGAGGTGGTCCTGAACCAGCTCTGGCGACACACACCGGCGCAGGGCAGCTTTCCGGCCAACATGCTGGCGATCCGCGGTGGAAGGCCCGAGACGCTCAATCTGCGCGACATCATCGAGGCGTTCGTCAAGTTCCGCGAAGAGGTCATCACCCGCCGCGCCAAGTTCGAGCTTTTGAAGGCCCGCGAGCGCGCGCACATCTTGCTCGGCCTCGTCATCGCCGTCACCAATCTCGACGAGGTGGTGCGGATCATCCGCGGCTCGTCCAGCCCCGCCGCCGCGCGCACGGCGCTGCTCGCCCGCGACTGGCCGATCGCCGAGATCGCGCAATATATTCGCTTGGTCGAAGCGGTCGAAACCGAGGTTACGGGCGGCACCTATCGCCTGTCCGAAATCCAGGTCCGCGCGATCCTCGACCTTCGCCTGCACCGCCTCACCGCGCTGGGCCGCGACGAGATCGGCGACGAGCTGAAACAGCTCGCCGAATCGATCACCGAATTGCTCGAAATCCTCTCCAACCGCGTCAAGCTCTACGAGGTGATGCGCGGCGAGCTCACCGCGATCCGCGACGAATTCGCCACCCCACGCAAGTCCGAGATCACCGCCGCCGCCGACGGCATCGAGGACGAGGATTTGATCGAGCGCGAGGACATGGTCGTCACCGTGACCATGCAGGGCTATATCAAGCGCACCCCGCTCGACACCTTCCGCGCGCAGCGCCGCGGCGGCAAGGGACGCGCCGGCATGGCGACCAAGGAAGAGGACGTCGTCACCGAACTGTTCGTCACCTCGACACACACGCCGGTGCTGTTCTTCTCGACGCTCGGCCGCGTCTATCGCCTCAAGGTCTGGCGCCTGCCCGAAGGCGGGCCGCAAACGCGCGGTCGGCCTTTGATCAACCTGCTGCCTCTGGCAGAGGGCGAGACGATCTCGACCGTGCTGCCGCTCCCCGAGGACGAGGCCGAATGGGGCGCGCTCCACGTCATGTTCGCCACCGCCAAGGGCTCGGTGCGCCGCAACTCGATGGATGCCTTCACCAACGTCCCCTCGAACGGCAAGATCGCGATGAAGTTCGAGGGCGAGGACGAGGACGACCGGCTGATCGGCGTTGCGCTCCTCGGCGACAATGACGACGTGCTGCTCGCCACCCGCCGCGGCAAAGCGATCCGCTTCCGCGGCGACGACGTGCGCGCCTTCCAGAGCCGCAACTCGACCGGGGTGCGCGGCATCCGGCTCGCCAACGAAGGCGACGAGGTGATCTCGCTGTCGATCCTGCATCGCGGCGGCATGAAGGACCAGGACGAGCGCGAGGATTATCTGCGCTTCGCTCCCTGGAAGGCCGAAAAGGAAGGCTCGCCGGAAATGAGCGCCGAGCGCTTCGCCGAACTGGCGGAACGCGAGCAGTTCATCCTGACGGTATGCGCCAACGGCTATGGCAAGCTGTCCACCGCCTACGAATATCGCCGCACCGGCCGCGGCGGCCAGGGCATCACCAATATCGACAATATCCGCCGCAACGGCCCGGTCGTCGCCAGCTTCCCGGCGACGCAGGGCGACCAGCTGATGCTCGTCACCAACCAGGCCAAGCTGATCCGCATGCCGCTCGATTCCTTGCGTGTCATCGGCCGCGGCTCGGCAGGCGTGCGGCTGTTCGACGTCGCCGAGGGCGAGCATGTCGTCTCCGCCGCGTTGCTCGAGGAGAATGAAGAAGACGCCGAGGCCGATCTCGGCGACGGCCCCGCGCACGA
The DNA here is from genome assembly GCA_035538935.1 of Sphingomonas sp. Taxonomy (GTDB): domain Bacteria; phylum Pseudomonadota; class Alphaproteobacteria; order Sphingomonadales; family Sphingomonadaceae; genus Sphingomonas. The sequence continues at coordinate 109,747 of DATLJH010000009.1, read as the reverse complement.
CGCGCCGACCCCCGACGGCGACACCGGCGAGGATCTGGCCGCCGGCCCCGAGGGCGGCGAGTGACGCCATCGGTCGCCTACAAGGTGCTGACCGACGCCCAGATGAAGGTGCTGGAAACCGGCGCCTTCACCGGCGCGCCGGTCGACCTTGCCGACGGCTACATCCACCTGTCGACGGTGGATCAGCTCGCCGGCACGATCGACAAGCACTTCGCCGGCCAATCCGGTCTGTGGATCGCCACGGTCGATCTCGACGCGCAGGACGCCCCCGTCAAATGGGAGGAATCGCGCGGCGGCGCGCTGTTCCCGCATCTCTACGGCTCCCTGTTGCTCGAAACCGTGCTCGCCTACGGCCCGCTCGAATACGAACCCGACGGCACGATCCGCCTACCCGTCGCGGGCTGAGTCGGCGGCGAGCGTCCCCACCACGCCGATCGCGATCAGCGCCTGACCCGCGAAGTAGAGCGGCCAGACCAGCAAGGTCGGCACGAACGATCCCGCGAGCGGCCCGGCGCGGGAGAAGATGAGGAGGTCCGACGCCACGAACAGCATCGCGCCGATGCCGGTGCGGTAGCGCGGGAAGCGGCTGGTCCACGCCATTGCCGCCATTGCGCCGAGCGCGGCGGCGTAGATGCCCACCGTCGCCGCCTCACCGCTCCGCCAGGTGAGCCCGGCCGTGATCGCCACCGTCGCCGGCGCGATCAGCCAGCCGAGTGTGTGCTGGCTCGGGGTGAGCACGACGCGTCGGTTGCGCGCATAGAGCGCAATCGCCACGAGATGCCCGGCGAGGAAGGCAGCCGCGCCCGCGACCATTCCTACCGCGTCGAGCAAGACATCGCCGAGTGCGCCGAGCGCCAGCACCGCGACGAGCAGCCAGCCATCGGTGTCGCGCGCCCGCGTCGCCGCCCACAGCGCCAGCAAGCCGACCCCCGCGCCCTTCCATGCCGTCACCGCCGGCCCATGCCAGCCGAGCCACGCTGCAAGGCAATAACTCGCCCCCGCCACGATCGCCGCCCACAGCAATCCGCGCATCGGTCCCTCCCCGTCATGCCCGGATAACTTGTCTTGTTCCGGCGACAATGCCAAGCGCCACGCCCATGACGACCCATGACATTCACATCGTCGGCGGCGGCCTCGCCGGCTCCGAGGCGGCATGGCAGCTTGCCGAGGCGGGATGGAGAGTGCGCCTCTCCGAAATGCGCGGCGGCGGCGACATGACGCCCGCGCACCAGACCGACGGACTTGCCGAGCTGGTCTGCTCGAACAGCTTCCGTTCGGACGACGCGACGAGCAACGCGGTCGGCCTGCTCCATGCCGAGATGCGCGCGCTCGGCTCGCTGATCCTGCGCGAAGGCGATGCGCACAAGGTGCCCGCCGGATCGGCGCTGGCGGTCGATCGCGACGGCTTCTCGGCCGGCGTCACCGCCGCGCTGGAGGCGCATCCCAACATCGCCATCGTCCGCGAGAAAGTGGACGCGCTACCGGCGGAGAGGTTGACGATCGTCGCCACCGGCCCGCTCACCGCCCCCGGCCTCGCCGCGAGCATCGGCGCCGCCACGGGCGCCGACAGCCTCGCTTTCTTCGATGCGATCGCGCCGATCGTCTATCGCGACAGCGTGGATTTCGATGTCGCCTGGTTCCAGTCGCGGTGGAACAAGGGTGAAGGCAAGGATTACATCAACTGCCCGCTCGACAAGGAGCAGTATCTCGCCTTCCATCAAGGCCTGCTCGACGGCGAGAAGACCGAATTCCGCGACTGGGAAAAGGACACGCCCTATTTCGAGGGCTGCATGCCGATCGAGGTCATGGCCACGCGTGGAGTGGATACATTACGCTATGGCCCGATGAAGCCCGTGGGGCTCGACGATCCGCGCACCGGGCGCTGGCCCTATGCGGTCGTCCAGCTCCGGCAGGACAATGCCGGCGGCACGCTCTGGAACATCGTCGGCTTCCAGACCAAGCTCAAGCACGCCGAGCAGGTACGGCTGTTTCGGACTATCCCGGGCCTCGAAAACGCCGAGTTCGCGCGATTGGGCGGGCTGCATCGCAACACCTTCATCCGCTCGCCCGAGCTGCTCGATCCGACGTTGCGACTGAAATCGCGACCGAACATCCGTTTCGCCGGGCAGATCACCGGTTGCGAAGGCTATGTCGAAAGCGCCGCGATCGGCCTGCTCGCCGGCCGCTTCGCCGCGGCCGAGCTGGCGGGCCATGCGCTCGCGCCGCCGCCGCCGGAAACCGCGCTCGGCGCCTTGCTCGGCCACATCACCGGCGCTGCAGAGGCCGAGACCTATCAGCCGATGAACGTCAATTTCGGCCTGTTCCCGCCGATCGAAGGCCGCGCGAAGAAGGCCGATCGCAAGAAGCTCTACACCGCGCGCGCCCGCGAGGCGCTCGCCGGGTGGATGACCGCGACCTGATCAGTCGTCCGCGTCCTTGCACACGCATTTGGGTTTGGGGCTCGATTTGCGCCGCGTGGTCGCGAACTCGGGACGCGTGAGCTTGCCCGATGCGTCGGCATCGGCCTTCGCGAATTTCCTGGCAGTCGAGACCGCCCATTCCTCGAAGCTCAGCTTGCCGTCATGGTCGGTGTCGAGCTTCGCATACGCCTTGCGCCGCGGCGCGAGCAGCTCGTCGCGCGTGATGATGTCGTCGCGATCCTTGTCGTAGCGGTCGAAGCGCTTCTCCTCGCGCGTCTTCTCGCTCGCCTCGGGCGCCTTGGCAGGAAGCGGCGCCCGCGTCGCGGCGGCGACGGGCGCCGGCGCCGGCGGCAGTGCAGGCGGCGTGGCCCGGCTGCCGAACAGGAACAGCCCCGCCGTTCCCAGCAACAGCACCGCTCCGCCCCCGGCCAGAATCCGCCACACCGCCGATCTCCCCCTCGCGATCGACGACAGGCTAACGCACCCACGCGTCAGGTCAAATCAACGGCCCGACAGGCGATGCCACAGCAAGCGTGCGACCCGGCGCGGGGCACCTCTGGGCGGCGGCGCATCCGCCGGGGCAGCTAGATCGAACCGCGCGAGATGAGCGAACGCCCCCACCATGCGCACCGGCCGCGGCCAATCCGCCTCGACCGCCCCATCGAGCCGCACGCGCGCCAGCGCCCGCGCCCGCTCGGCCAGCGCCGGATCGCCGACATGGAGCGCGAGATCGGCAAGCGCCCAGCCCTCGCCTGCGGGCGCAATCGCCGGCCGATCGACGCCGACGATCCGCGCCGCGAGGTCGAACAGCCGCCCGCCCCGCTCGCGCGCATGGCGCAGCAGCGCCGCCTCGTCCATTTCCGGCTCGAGCAGTTCTTCCCACCCGGCCACCATCTGGGCGAGATCTGCTCCCGTCACGCCGGCCGGCAGCACCTCGGCAGCGAGCGCCGACAGCACCGGTTCGGCAGGCGGCGGCGCAGCGTCGAGCCGCACCAGCGCGTCGTGCCACCAGGTCAGCCGCATCTGCCCGAGCATCGGCTCGGTGGTGGTGCGCAGCACTTGCGCCAGCGTCGCGTCGAGCGCGAACAATGCCCCCAACGGCGCCCGCGCGGCGCGCGGCGCATAGGAGATCGCGAGCGCGAATTCGGGATCCTCGATCGTCATCACGCCGCCTTGGCGCCTCGCATCGCAGGCTGCAAGCTTGCGACCACGCCGGTTAGATTCGGTTAACCATACCGTTTGATGAGGATTTATCGATTGGCCGTGTACCGCGCTCGTTGGATGGAACCGTTGAACGGGGCAAACAGGCATGGCCGGCTCGTGGGGAAGTGCGCGTCTGCAAGCGCTGACGTTCATACGTGCGCTTGCCCGAAACGCCCGGGGTAACACGCTCGTCTTCGTGGCGGCGGCAATGATTCCGCTGATGGCGATCATCGGTGGCGGCGTCGATACGGCACGCGGTTATCTGGCGAAGGAGCGTCTTCAGCAGGCGTGCGACGCGGGTTCGCTCGCGGGGCGCCGCGCGATGTCCAACGGCGAGCTGTCGGCACTGGTCCGGTCAGAAGCCCTGAAGTTCATCAATTTCAATTTCCCTCAAAATTCGTACGAAACAGCCGCGTTCACGCCGCAGATCAGCGTCCCTGACGCAAGCACGCTGGCGATCAGCATGGATACGTCGTTGCCGACCACCATCATGGCACTGTTCGGCTACCGCCAGATTCCTCTGCACGTCGAATGCAAGGCCTCGCAGAATTTCATCAATACCGACGTGATGCTCGTCCTCGACACGACCGGCTCGATGGACGACGAAGTGGGTGGCACTAAGAAGATCGTCGCGCTGCGCGAGGCGGTGATGGCGCTCTACAACCAGCTCAAACCCATTCAGGATCAACTCGAGAGCCACGGGATGCGGCTTCGCTATGGCATCGTGCCCTATTCCAGCACGGTCAATGTCGGGAAGCTGCTGCCGACCAGCTACATCCGCACCAGCACACCGTACCTCGTCGCGTCGTCGTGCAACTGGTATGGCTGCACCTACACCAATCAGGTGCGTGACGTGAGCGCGTACGTCACCGGCACGAAGAAAGACAATTGGGGCGGGTGCATCGAGGAACGCGCCACCGTCAGCACGATCGACGGCAATTCGGGATATTCGGTGCCCAGCGGAGCGCTCGATCTCAACCTGTCGCTCGTGCCGTCGGGCGGGTCCAGCAGCACTTCCAAATGGCCACCTTATCTTCCCGACGTGCAGCAAGGGGAATCGCAAGTAGCCTGCCCCACCCAGGCCACGCGGCTGAAGACATTCGCCGCCGCCACGGACATGCAGACCGCGATCGACAAGCTCTCGCCGAATGGCGGCACCTATCATGACATCGGCATGATCTGGGGCGGACGCCTGATCGCACGCAATGGCCTCTTTCCGACCGACAATCCGGCCACCTACAACGGTATGCGGGTCAATCGACACATCATCTTCATGACCGACGGGATCCTCGATACCGGAAGCACGCTCTACAGTGCTTATGGCGTCGAGCGATATCAGCAGCGCGTCTCGGGAACATATACCAACGATACCGATCTCGATTCACGGCATCGCAAGCGCTTCCAGATCATGTGCAACGAGGTGAAGGGCGAGCCCGACGTCACGATCTGGGTTATCGGATTCGACACGACCCTTTCGAGCGAACTGACCGAATGCGCTTCGAGTCCGGACAAGGCGGTCGTCGCCAGCAACCGCGACGAGTTGATCGATCAATTCACCCTGATCGGCAAGAATATCGGCGCATTGAGGCTGAGCGAATGAGCCCGCGCGCGCTCTTGCATCGGCTCCGCCGCGACAGGCGTGGTGCGACGATCGTCGAATTCGCGATCATCCTGCTGCCGCTGATGACGGTGATCATCGGCGGGTTCGACCTCGGCTATCGCATGTACGTTTCCGCGGTTGCACAGGGCGCCGTTCGTGATGCGGCGCGCCTGGGCACGACGGGCGCCACCAGCGGCAGTGCGATCGACGCGCACGTCAAGCAGGTGCTGTCGAGCGTGGTATCGCCGTCCGACGTCACCATTACCAAGAAGAGCTATCTCAATTTCGCCAACGTGCGCCAACCGGAACGCATCACCAGCGACCGCGCACCCTTCGGCAGCAATGACGGCGAAGATTGCTTCGAAGACGCAAACGGCAACGGCGTTTGGGACGCCGACGGCGGCAAGACCGGCCTCGGTGGGTCGGACGACATCGTCTCGTATCATGTCGAGGTGAAGTACACCCCCTTCTTCCCGGTCCAGAGTCTGCTTCATTGGGCGGGGCTCGAAACGATCGATGTCTTCACCGTGATGCGCAACCAGCCTTTCGGCACCCAAGGCGCAGCACAGACGGTATGCCCGTGATCTGCCGGCTGTCATCCTCGGGCCGCGAGTTGCGCCGCGATGTTTCCGGCGTTGCGCTGATCGAATTCGCGATCGGCTTGCCGTTCCTGCTGTTGATTGCGTGCACCGGCATCGAGACCGCGAATTATGTGCTTGCGCACCTCCGGGTCAGCCAGATCGCGCTGACGACCGCCGACAACGCTGCGCGCGTGCGCATCCAGATCGACGAATCGGACGTGAACCAGCTTTTCCAGGGTGATCGCGAAATTGGCAGCGCGATCGATTTCAGCCAGCGAGGACGGGTGATCCTGTCCAGCCTCACGCCCAACGCGGCGGGAACGGGGCAATGGATCAATTGGCAGCGATGCCTCGGCGATCTCGATGTCGAATCGCGTTACGGAGCCGAAGGCACCGGTGAGGAAGATGCGTCGCTACAACAAATGGGTTCCGGAACGCATGTCATCGCCGCCGCACCCGGAACGGCGGTGATGTTCGTCGAGGTCGACTATCAATATCGGTCGCTGTTTCCCAGTTCCCCGCTCGACGGCGCGATGATCCATTTCGAATCCGCGATGAACGTCCGCGAGCGAACCAACCAAATCATCTCCAACGTCGCCGATTCCGATCCGGCAACCTGCTGACCGCAATCGGCGCGAGAACAGCCGACATCCGGCATTCCCGCGCCCGCATGCGTTCAGTCCTTGTAGCAGACCTTCTTCACCGCCTTGATCACCTTGTCGCTGTCGATCAGCATCAGCTTCTCGAGGTTCGCGGCATAGGGCATCGGCACGTCCTCGTTGGTGACGCGCAGCACCGGCGCGTCGAGGTCGTCGAAGCCTTCTTCCATGCAGATCGCGGCGATCTCCGAGGCGATCGAGCAGGTCGGCCAGCCTTCCTCGACCACGACCATGCGGTTGGTCTTGGCGAGGCTCTCGAGCACGGCCTTCTTGTCGAGCGGACGCAGCGTGCGCAGGTCGAGCACCTCGGCGTCGATCCCCTCTTCCGCCAGCTTGTCGGCGGCTTCGAGCGCGATGCCGACGCCGATCGAATAGCTCACCAGCGTCACGTCCTTGCCCGGCCGCATGATCCGCGCCTTGCCGATCGGCAGCACGAAATCGTCGATCTTGGGCACCTCGAAGCTGCGGCCGTACATCAGCTCGTTTTCGAGGAACACGACCGGGTCTTCGCTGCGGATCGCGGCCTTGAGCAGCCCCTTGCAATCCTGCGCGTCATAGGGCGCGATCACGATCAGCCCCGGCACGCTCGCATACCACGGTCCGTAATTCTGGCTGTGCTGCGCGGCGACGCGGCTCGCCGCCCCGTTGGGGCCGCGGAATACGATCGGGCAGCGCATCTGCCCACCCGACATATAGTTGGTCTTGCCCGCCGAATTGACGACGTGATCGATCGCCTGCATCGCGAAGTTGAACGTCATGAACTCGACGATCGGCTTCAACCCGCCCATCGCCGCGCCCGTGCCGAGCCCGGCAAAGCCATATTCGGTGATCGGCGTATCGACCACGCGCTTGTCGCCGAACTCGTCGAGCAGGCCCTGCGTCACCTTGTAGGCGCCCTGATATTGCGCGACTTCCTCGCCCATCACGAAGACGCGCTCGTCGGCGCGCATTTCCTCGGCCATCGCGTCGCGCAGCGCCTCGCGGACGGTCATCTTGACCATCTCGGTGCCTTCCGGGACTTCCGGATCGGCAACCTCGGCGTCGTGGCTCGCGGCGTCGTACATCTTGCGCGCGCCGGTCTCGACCTTGTGCGGCGTCGGGCTTTCGGGCGCGTTGGGGGCCGCGTCGGCGGTCGGCGTCTCGGCCTTGGGCGCCGCCTTCTCCTCGCCACTCGGCGCCTCGACCGACGAGGCATCCTCGCCTTCCTCGGCGAGCACCGCGATCACCGCGCCGACCTGCACCCCGTCGGTGCCCTCGGGCACCACGATCTTCGCGATCGTGCCCTCGTCGACCGCCTCGAACTCCATCGTCGCCTTGTCGGTCTCGATCTCGGCCATGATGTCGCCGGACTTGACGGTATCACCTTCCTTCACCAGCCACTTGGCGAGCGTGCCCTCCTCCATCGTGGGCGACAGCGCCGGCATCTTGATCTCGATCGCCATCTCAATAGGTCTCCACCAGCACGTCGGTATAAAGCTCTTCGGACGCGGGCTCCGGCGTCTGTTCGGCGAAGTCGGCGGCCTCGTTCACTTCCTTCCTGATCTCCTGCTCGATCTTCTTGAGCGCATCTTCCTTGACGCCCATCCCCTCCAGCTCGCGCTTGGCATGCTCGATCGGGTCGGATTTGTCGCGCACCGCCTGCACCTCGTCGCGGCTGCGATATTTGGCCGGGTCGGACATCGAGTGGCCGCGATAGCGATAGGTCTTCATCTCGAGGATGATCGGCCCCTTGCCGCCACGCACCCAGGCGAGCGCTTCCTCGGCCGCACCGCGCGCCGCCAGCACGTCCATGCCGTCGACCTGGATGCCCGGAATGCGGAAGCTCTCACCGCGCTTGTAGAGCTGGTCTTCCGCCGACGAGCGGTTGACGCTAGTGCCCATCGCGTACTGGTTGTTCTCGATCACGAAGACGATCGGCAGCTTCCACAGCTCGGCCATGTTGAAGGCTTCGTAGACCTGACCCTGGTTCGCCGCGCCGTCGCCGAAATAGGCCAGGCACACGCCGCCGTCGTCATTGTATTTGTGCGCGAAGGCGAGACCCGCACCGAGCGGCACCTGCGCGCCGACGATGCCGTGCCCGCCGTAGAATTTATGATCGACGCTGAACATGTGCATCGATCCGCCCTTGCCCTTCGAGATACCGGCGGCGCGGCCCGTCAGCTCGGCCATCACGTCCTTGGGCGGGATACCGCACAGCAGCATGTGCCCGTGATCGCGATAGCCGGTGATCACCGAATCCTTGTCCGACAGCGCCGATTGCAGCCCGACCGCAACCGCTTCCTGCCCGATATAGAGGTGGCAGAAGCCGCCGATCAGCCCGAGGCCGTAGAGCTGGCCCGCCTTCTCCTCGAAGCGGCGGATCAGCAGCATGTCCTTGTAGAACTGGAGCAATTGCTCCTTCGACGCCTCGAACCGCTTGGGCTCGTCGGGGCGTTCGCGATTGGACTTGGCGGGTTCGGCTTTGCGCTGGCGCGCGGGGGCTTTGGCCACGGGAGAACAACCTCGTTTCCGTAAGGGGAGAATGTGAGCGAGCCTATAGGCCGGTTCCGCCGCCGGGCGCAATCACCCGAAAGCGCCCGCCGGCCGATCGCTCGAGGTGGCGGGAAAGCACGTTCGATCCCGTACGGGCGGCAACGCACTCGCCGGTGCCGCGCTGGCCGCCGCGGCGCCCGCGTCGGCGCAGGATTATTTCGGCTCCTTCCTCCAGGTCGACCAATCGCACCGGGTCAGCGAACTGTCGCAGCCCGAGGAGGAGGGTGACCAAAACTATCGCAAGCGCCTGCTGCGCGACGGCAGGAAATGGTTCGACGAGCGGGGCGCGTCTGAGCCGATAGCGTCAGCCGCCACTCAGCAGTAGCGCGACCAGTTCGGCCTGCCGTGAGACGCCCGTCTTCGCGAAGATGCTGGTGAGGTGCGTCCGTGCCGTCGATTCCGATATGCCGAATCGCCGCGCCGCCGCGCGCCGGCCCCCGCCGCTCACGATCTCGAGCGCGAAGCGCGCCTCGGACGGCGTCAGCCCGAAGCGCGCGCGCCACCGCTCGAGGCTTCGCTCATACCTGGCGTCGGGATCGGTGACGGTGATGATCGCCGTGGGCACCGCGCTGCACCAACCGACCGCCTCGTCCACGGGCAGCGGACGGAACGGTGCGACAGTGAGCCCGAGCGCACGCCGCCCCCGGCGATGGATCGTCACCGAGCCACCGCCGCCATGCGCACGATCGATCCGGTGGCATGAGGCGACGAGCCGTTCGAGCACGCCAGGCCTGCCGGCTATGGCAGCGGCGGGCCCGTCGGTGTGCAGCGCGTCGCCCGCCTTCAGCAGCGCGAGCGCCCGGCGAGTAGCGAACAGGATGCGCGCGCGGCGGTCGACCAGGATGACGCACTCGCCACGCTCGTCGAGCATCGCCGCCATCGCTTCCGCACCGACGGCGTTGTCCGAAACCGCCCGGCCGACCTCGACCGCGCGCGCGGCATGGCGCGCCGCGAGGGCGAAGATCGCAACTTCCTCGCTCGAATAATCGTCCGCACCGTGCTTGCGGTTGATGTTGAGGATGGTCGGCACCCCGTTGTCGAACCGCAGATTGGTCTTGAGCTCGACCGTGCCCAGCCCGCTCGGCCGGCTCCATTCGTTGTAGATCGGCGTCCGCGCGAATTCGCCGGCCCCCATGACGGTCTCGGGCGAGGTGATCTCGAGCGCTGGGCAGAATCGCGTCGCCTGCTCCAGCGGATTGCGGTGAATCCAGTGTTCGCCATAGGTGCGCATCGCCCCGGGGTCGATACGCGGCGCGATCCCCGTCACCCGCCCCGCGCTTGCCCGGACCAGCACCAGCGCCGGTATTTCCGAACGCGTGAGGTCGGCGAGCCGAACGAGCGCCTTCGGCCACAAGTCGACATGCAGCGCTGCTGCGTAGATCGTCTCGATCAGCTCGAGGATCGGTGTTTCGAGCATCGCGCTTGCCCCCCTGCGCGACCCATTTTCCAAGAAACCATATCAAAAAAGGCGTCGGCTGCCCACCGGCATCGGACATATGTCCGATGCGGCCCCGCTTTGGCGACGATACCCACCGATATTCGGGGGTCGCCACGCACCGGTCGCTCCCCGTCGAAAAGCCAGGGGAAAGCACCATGACATCGACCAGCAAGACCGTTCGAACCGCCCATCGCATCGCGGCCATGACATTGCCCGCCGCGATCGCCGTGCCCGCCGCGTTGTTCCTCGGCGCCCAGCCCGCCGCCGCGCAGGCCGCGCCGTTCGTCTGCGACGGCGACGCCGCGGGGGAAGACGGCAGCGCCGCCACTGCGGGGACGGACTCCACCGCGTGCGGCACCGACGCGCATGCCGACGGCACGCATAGCGTGGCGATGGGCAAAGCGAGCACGGCCGGAGGTACGGGAGTCAACTATGCCACGGCGGTCGGCAGCGGGGCCGAAGCCTCCGCCACGAACGCCACGGCGCTCGGCCAGGCGGCACTGGCCCAGGGCCGGTTCAGCACCGCGACCGGCGCGATCGCCCAGGCCACCGGCGGCCAGAGCACGGCGGTCGGCGCGGACACCGAGGCCTCGGGCGGCGTCAGCTCCGCCATCGGCGCCTTCAGCCGGGCAACGGGTCTCGAATCCACCGCGCTGGGCACAGGCTTTCTCGACGACGGATCGGGCGTCAACATCGCCGGCGCCACGGGCGATGAGAGCATCGCGGCCGGCTATCGCGCGAGAGCCGATGCCTTCGGCAGCACCGCGATCGGGAATGAGAGCTTCGCCGACGCTTCGGACAGCTCGGCGTTCGGCATCCGAAGCCTTGCCTCTGGAATCGACAGCACGGCGTTGGGCGTTCTCAGCGTCGCACAGGGCGAGAGCAGCACGGCAACGGGCGCCCATGCCCAGGCGCAAGGGCGCAGAAGCACCGCAACGGGCTATGCCGCCACCGCCCAAGGCGATTTTTCTTCCGCCTACGGCACCAGCGCCGCTGCGCTCGCGAAAGGCGCGACGGCGACCGGCGACCAGAGCCAGGCGCTGGGCGAGTACGGCTCCGCATACGGTACGCTCAGCTACGCGGCCGGTGCGGAGAGCTCAGCCTTCGGTACATCCAGCAATGCCGCCGGGGAGAGCAGCACCGCCATCGGCTCGCACGCCGACGGCATAGGCCAGGACAGCACCGCGGTCGGGGTCGGCAGCAAGGCCTATGGTGACCAGAGCGCGGCCTTCGGCTCCTATGCCGTCGCGAACGACGAGGGCGGCGTCGCCGCAGGCTATCTGAGCAACGCGGTCGGCGCCAACGGCGCCGCTTACGGCAGCGGCGCTTATGCCAACAAGAACGCTTCGGCGATCGGCTTCTCGAGCCTCGCCAACGGCGAAAACAGCACCGCAATCGGGCAATGGAGCCAAGCGCTCGGAATCAGCTCGGTGGCGCTGGGGACCGGTTTTTACGACGACGGGTCGGGTGCCAACGACGCCGGGGCCATCGGCGATTACACCACCGCGATCGGCAACGGCAGCCGTGCCGGCAACACCAACAGCACCGCTGTCGGCAACGACGCGCGAGCGACGGGCCACGCCGCGATCGCGGTCGGCAACAATGCGCTGGCAAATCAGAGAGGCGCGGTGGCGATGGGGTCCGGCGCGGCCTCGACCGGGATCGATGCCATCGCGATCGGCACGGGCGCCGTCGCCACCGGCTCGGTCGCGGTCGGTGCCGGTGCGCGCGCGGGAAGCGGCGGCGCGGCGTTCGGCGACAACAGCGTCGCCACCGGCGCGAACAGCGCCGCGCTCGGCTGGGGCGCGCAGGCCACTGCCGACAATGCCGCGGCGATCGGCACGGGCTCGATCGCCGACGAGGCGAACACCGTTTCGATCGGCACGGCCGGCGCCGAACGCCGCATCGTCCACGTCGCCAACGGGACAAGCGCCACCGACGCCGCCAACAAGGGCCAGCTCGACGCCGAAGCCGCGGCACGCGCCGGCGCCGACAGCACGCTTCAGGCCAATATCGACAGCGAGGCCGCTGCACGGGCGGCAGCCGATGGCGTGCTCCAGGCCAATATCGACTCCGAAACGGCGGCACGAACAGCAGCAGACACCACGCTCCAGACCAACATCGATGCCGAAACGGCGGCACGGACGGCGGCGGATGCGACGCTCCAGGCGAACATCGATGCCGCGGCGGCAACCAGCGCGGCGGCGGCGGCCACCGTTCAAACCAACCTCGATACCGAGGTCGCGGCACGCACAGATGCCGACACGGCGATCCGGGCGGATCTCGACGCCGAGACCACGGCGCGTCAGACGACGGACGATACGCTTCAGGCAAATATCGACGCCGAGGCGGCGACCCGCAGTTCCGCCGATGACACGCTCCAGGCAGCGCTCGACAGCGAGGTTGCGGCACGCACCGCGGCCGTCGATACCGAAACCGTGGCCCGCACGGCAGCCGACGCCGGCCTCCAGACCGGCCTCGATACCGAGATCGCAAACCGACAGGTTGCCGTAAGCGCCGTCCAGGACAATCTCGATACCGAGGTCGCCGCGCGGACGGCGGCGGTCAGCACGGTCGCCGTCGATCTCGACGACGAAACTGCCGCCCGCGCCGCCGCCGACACCGCGCTCACCACGCGCATCGCTTCGGAGGAGAATGCGCGCGCCGCCGCCGATCTCGCGATCAACAACCGGATCGCCGGGCTCGACACCCGTGTCGATGGGCTGGAGCGCCGCGTAGACTGGGTCAAGGACTACGCCGCCTCGTCGACCGCTACCGCGATCGCACTGGGCGGGGCGACCTTCCTGCCCAACACCAGCTTCAACCTTTCCGCCAACGTCGCGACCTATGACGGCGCCCAGGCGGGCGCGCTCCAGATCGGAGCGCTGCTTTCGGAGCATGTGGCGATGAACGCCGGCCTCGCGACCGGCTTCAACAAGCACGGCAAGACGGCGGCCCGCGTCGGCTTCACCCTTGGCTGGTGACGCGAGCCGCCCACGGCGGGGACGAACCGAGCCGTCCCCGCCGGCCCTTTAATTCAGCGGGATGATGACCTCGTCGGGATGGACGACGTTGAGCTTCTCGCGCGTCAGTTCGTCCACCATGTCGGGATTGGCATGGCGCGGATCGAGTAGGTGCACGCGGTTCTTGATCTCGGCGCGTTGCTGGGCGAGCTTTTTGTATTCCTGGCTCTTGATCGCGAGCTGGTGCTTGTATTCGCCATAAGCGAGCACGCCGTTGGGCCCCAGCACCGCATAGCCGCCGAAGAACGCCATCACGACGAGCGCCAGCGCCGGCAGCCAGGTCCGGCGCAGCAGCACGGAAAAGGTCGACCGCTTCGTCATCGCTTGCGATTCTGAACCAACGCGACTCGCGGATCAAGCTGTATTTCCGGCGATTCGTCTCATTGCAGGCCGCACCGGCCCGACCGACTCTAACGCCGCCGAAGCACCGCCCGGCCCGCATAGCGCGCGGCGTCCCCCAGTTCTTCCTCGATGCGGATGAGCTGGTTGTATTTCGCCAACCGGTCCGACCGCGCGAGGCTGCCGGTCTTGATCTGCCCGCAATTGGTGGCGACCGCGAGGTCGGCGATCGTCGCGTCCTCGGTCTCGCCCGAGCGGTGCGACATCACCGCGGTATAGGCCGCGCGCTGCGCCATCGACACCGCTTCCAGCGTCTCGGTGAGCGTGCCGATCTGGTTGACCTTGACCAGCAGCGAATTGGCGATCCCCTGCTCGATCCCCCGCGCCAGCCGCGTGGGATTGGTCACGAACAGGTCGTCGCCGACGAGCTGGCAGCGATCGCCCACCAGGTCGGTCAACGCCTTCCAGCCGTCCCAATCGTCCTCGGCCATGCCGTCCTCGATCGAGAAGATCGGATAGCGATCGACCAGATCGGCCAGATACGCCGCCATCTCGTCCGAGCCGAGCGTCTTGCCCTCTCCCGCGATCACGTACTTCCCGTCCTTGAAGAACTCGGTCGCCGCGCAATCGAGCGCGAGCATCACGTCGTCGCCGGCCTTGTATCCGGCCTTCTCGATGCTCGCCATGATGAAGTCGAGCGCATCGCTGGTGCTCGCGAGATTGGGCGCGAAGCCGCCCTCGTCGCCCACCGCGGTCATCAGCCCCTTGTCGGCGAGGCCCTTCTTCAGCGTGTGGAAAATCTCCGATCCGCAGCGCACCGCCTCGGCGATCGACTCCGCGCCCACCGGCACGATCATGAATTCCTGGAAGTCGATGGGATTGTCGGCATGCTCGCCGCCGTTGATGATGTTCATCATCGGCACCGGCAGCAGGTGCGCCGAGACGCCCCCGACATAGCGATAGAGCGGCAGCCCGCGCGCGTCGGCCGCCGCCTTCGCCGCGGCCAGGCTGACGCCCAGGATCGCGTTGGCGCCCAGCCGTCCCTTGTTCTCGGTGCCGTCCAGCTCGATCATCGCGGCGTCGAGATCGGCCTGGTCCTCGGCGTCCATGCCCAGCACGGCCTCGGCGATGTCGGCATTGACCGCGTCGACCGCCGCCTGCACGCCCTTGCCGCCCCAGCGGCTCTTGTCGCCGTCGCGCTTCTCGACCGCCTCGTGCGCGCCCGTCGAGGCGCCCGAGGGCACCGCCGCGCGGCCGAAGCTGCCGTCTTCGAGGAGGATGTCGACCTCGACGGTGGGGTTGCCGCGGCTGTCGAGGATCTGGCGGGCGTGGATGTCGATGATTGCGGTCACGAAATGATCCTCCTAGATCGGGTCGGTGATTTCCGGGGCGGCGGCGGCGCTCTAGCCGTTCCGCCCCCGGACGGCAATTCGACATTGCTGCATTGGGCAGCATGGAACGCTCGCGCGGCCGGGTTGTTGTCCAGATGAAACGGGAAAGGGCTTTTGAAGATGGCCGGAAACGACAGCAAGACTGCGGGCAAAGCCGCGCAGACCAAGGCGAAGACCGCCGTCAGCGCGATGAAGGAGGAAACCGCCAAGGCGAAGGACACCGCGGCGAAGACACTCAAAGACCACGCTGGCAAGCTTTCCGAACAGGCCGGCGGCAAGGCGCGCGACTATGCCGCGCAGGGCAAGGAGAAGGCGTCCGGCGCGCTCGACGAATTCTCGAAGCTGATGAACAATGCCGCGGGTTCGGTCGATGAGCGGCTCGGCGCGCAATATGGCGATTATGCCCGCTCGGCCGCGCAATCGCTCGCGGGCTTTTCCGAATCGCTCAACGCCAAAGACATCGACGAACTGCTCGACGAAGCGCGCAATTTCGTCCGCAAGAGCCCCGCGGTGGCGATCGGCACCGCTGCGGCGATCGGCTTCGTGCTCGCCCGCCTCGTCAAATCCGGGTTCGATACCGATACGGCCGACGACGCCTGAAGATGGCCGACGGGGGCGAGGAACAGGACACGACGGGCGAAACGCCGCTCAGCGAGGTATCGCTGCGCGATCTGTTCCAGCGGCTCGTCTCGGACGCCAGGGCATTCGTGCGCGCCGAGATCGATCGGCGCCGCGCGCAATTGCTGCGCGGCGCGGTCGACGTGCGTTATGCCGTTCTCGCCGCGGCGAGCAGCTTGCTCCTGGTCCAGGCCGCCGTCATCGTCATGATGACCGGCCTGCTCTTCATCCTGGCGGCCCATGTCGGCTTCGGTTGGGCGACGGCGATCGTCACGATAGGCGGGCTGGCGGTCGCGGCCGTCATGGCGCGCATCGCGCTCGAACTGCTACGCCGCGCGATCGGAAAGGACGACGACGACTGATGCCGAGCCTCACCCGAGCCAAATTGATGCGCGCCGAGGCCCGGTCGGACCAGGCCCGTGACCGGCTGCTGCGCACGATCGACGAGATCAGGGCGCGGCTGCATCCGTCCGCGCTCGCCGTCACCGCGCAGGATGAACTGCGTGCAGTCGCGGCGGTAGCAATATGCAAGGCCGCGACTGTCGCCCGCCGCCATCCCGCCAAGGTGATCGGGGGGAGCTTGCTGGCAATCGCGATCGCCTTGTGGATGCCGCTCCGCCGCCGCAAGCGCCGCAAGCAACCCGATCCCGCGACGCGAGTTTGATCACCAGGAAGGGCGCGCGCCCGCGCCATTGAGGATGTTGCCATGACCGAGCCGACCGAGCCCCAGACCACCCGCAACAAGATCGAGCGGACTTACGAGCACGCCCGCGACAGCGCCGGCGACGCTCTGGCCAAAACCGGCACCAGGGCGCGCGGCGCGGCGCGCAAGGCCGGGGACGAGATCCGGGATTTCCCGATGGCGGTGTTGGCCGGCGGCGCGGCGATCGGGGCGCTACTTGGCGCGCTCATCCCCGCAAGCCTGCGCGAGCGCGAATTCCTGGGCAAGACCGGCAAGCGCCTCAACGACGCCGCCGCCGCGGCCGCGCGGGCCGCGCGCGATACGGGCAAGCAGGAGCTCGGTTCGCTGGGGCTCAACAAGGATGCGGCGGGGCGCGAGGCCAATCGGCTGATCGATGGCGTGATCAAGGCCGTGGGCAGCGCCGGCTCCGCCGCCGCCGAGGCCGCGAAGGCGAAGACGAAGACCAAATAAGCGGGCGCGGGCGAACGGAGCAAAGAGACGGGTTCAAATCCGCCGCGGGCGCCGCTAGAGCCCGCGCAAGATTCTTTCGTCTGAGGATTTCCCTATGAGCAAGCTCCACCTGGTCTTCGGCGGTCGCGTGACCGATCCGCAGACGCTCGATTTCGACGTCTCGACGATCGAGGTCGTGGGCATCTTTCCGAACTATGCGAGCGCCGAAAAGGCGTGGCGCGCCGCCGCCCAGCGCACCGTCGACGATGCCGAGATGAAGTTCGTGGTCGTCCACCTCCACCGCCTGCTGGAGCCGGAATTGAAAGCCTGATCCAACTCCTCCCCGGCACGGGAGGGGGACCAAGGCGCGCAGCGGCTTGGTGGAGGGGCGGCGGCGCAGCCGCCGTTTGCAACGGCGGCCGCTCCACCACCGGCCTGCGGCCGGCGGTCCCAGCATCGGGTTGATCACGCCCCGCGTGATCAAGGATCGTCCGGGGGACGATCCGACCCGATGCTCCCGTGCCGGGGAGGATCAAGCGCCCCTATACCGCCACAGCAGCAACGGCCGCGTCAGCGCCAGCCCCGCGAGAAACCCCGCGATGTGCGCGGCGATCGCGATCTGCGGCATCCCGCCGCCCAGCCCGGCGACCCCGATCAGGAGCTGCACCCCGATCCACGCCACCGCGAGCCACGCCACGCGTACGACACCGCCCGGAATCGGCCCGATGTCGCGCACCTTCTGCTCGCTGAACAGCAGCGCATAGGCCGCGATCACCGCGGAGATCGCGCCGCTTGCGCCGACCATCGGCACCGGCGAGTGCGGCGCCTGCAGCCACTGCCCGCCCGCCGACAGATAGGCCCCGACGACATAGAGGACGATTAGCCCCCTGGTCCCCAGCCCGCGCTCGACCATCTGCCCGCAATAAACGAGCATCACCATGTTGAGCAGCAGATGCGCGTAACCGCCATGGATCAGCGTCGCGGTCAGCGGCGTGATCCACGCGGGAAGCGGCTGGATGGCCCCGTCGATCGCGACCTCGGTCCCCGAAGCCAGCAACGGGATGAACCCGCCGACCACCGCCGCCACATTCTCGGCCTGGGCGAAGGTGATCAGCAGCGAGACGAGGACCGTCAGCCCCGCAATCGCGAGCGTCGCGGGCGTTTCGGAGAAGCGCCCCAGCCTCAGATGAATTCGACCTTCGAGACGAGGTAATATTTGTCGCCCGCGGGCACCGTCACCTCGATCTCGTCGTCCACCTGGCGCCCGATCAGCGCGCGGCCCAGCGGCGAGTTGTAGCTGATACGCCCGCGCTTGGCGTCCGCTTCGGTCTGGCCGACGATCTGATATTTGATCGGCTTGTCGTCCTCGTCGAGCAACGTCACCGTCGCGCCGAACACGATCTTGTCGCCCGAAAGATCACGCGGATCGATCACCTGCGCGCGCGCGAGCTTGTCCTCGATATCGGCGATCGCCGCCTCGATCTGACCCTGGCGCTCCTTGGCGGCATGATATTCGGCATTTTCCGAAAGGTCGCCGTGCGCACGCGCTTCCTCGATCGCGTCGACGATCTGGGGGCGCTCTTCCTTCAGGCGTTTGAGGTCGGCGGTCAGCTTTTCATAGCCTTCCGCGAGCATCGGCATCTTTTCGACCGTGGCCATAATTCGTCCCTCGTCCAAACGTCCCTGATCCAAGCGAGCCTTCGGGCCCGCCCGCACGTCCTTGTCACTGTTGGGGGATCAGTTGTGCGACTGCGAATAATAGGATTGCAGCGGGCGCACTTCAAGGCTCCGCGTCGAAAGCGACACGATCGCCTTCGCCGCCTGCACGCTGGCCGAGGCGGTGGTGAAATACGGAATCTTCTGCCCCACGGCCGACGCGCGGATCGGCTGCGAATCCTTGAGGCTCTGCCAGCCCTCGGTGGTGTTGAAGACCAGGTCCACCCCGCCGTCCTTGATGCGATCGACGATGTGCGGCCGCCCCTGTGCCACCTTGTTGATCCGCTCGACCGCGATGCCCTGCTCGGCGAGATAGCTCGCCGTCCCGCCGGTCGCCACGATCGCGAAGCCGTGATCGACGAGCATTCGGACGGGCTGGACGATGTGCGGTTTGTCGGTGTCCTTGACGCTCACGAACAGCGTGCCCTGTTCGGGCAGCACCATGCCTGCGCCGAGCTGCGCCTTGCCGAACGCCGCGGTGAAATCGGTATCGATCCCCATGACTTCGCCGGTGGATTTCATCTCGGGTGAGAGCACCGGATCGACGCCCGCGAAGCGCGCCCAGGGGAACACCGCCTCCTTCACCGCGACATGATCGATATCGCGATCGATCGTCGGAAGGGTCGCGAGTTTCTCCCCCGCCATCACCCGCGCGGCGATCTTGGCGATGGGCGCGCCGATCGCCTTGGCGACGAACGGCACCGTGCGGCTCGCGCGCGGATTGACCTCGATGAGGTAAACCGCACCGTCCTTCACCGCGAACTGGATGTTCATCAGCCCCTTAACCTCGAGCGCGCGGGCAAGCGCGTCGGCCTGCCGCTCGATCTCGGCGATCGTCTCGGCGGGCAGGCTGTAGGGCGGGATCGAGCAGGCGCTGTCGCCCGAATGCACGCCCGCTTCCTCGATATGCTGGAGCACGCCGGCGACCACCACGTCGGTCCCATCGGCGATCGCATCGACATCGACCTCGATCGCGTCGCGCAGATACTGGTCGATCAGAACGGGTGCGTCGCCGGATACCTGCACCGCGGTCTGGATATATTCCTCGAGCTGCGCGCGGCCGTCGACGATCTCCATCGCGCGCCCGCCGAGCACGTAGCTCGGGCGCATCAGCACCGGGTAGCCGATCCGCTCGGCGACCGCGATCGCTTCCTCGCGGCTGCGCGCGATGCCGTTGGCGGGTTGCTTGAGCTTGAGCTTGTTGACCAGCGCCGCGAACCGCTCGCGATCCTCGGCCAGGTCGATCGCGTCGGGCGAGGTGCCGAGGATCGGAATACCCTCCGCCTCCAGCGCACGCGCGAGGTTGAGCGGGGTCTGCCCGCCGAATTGGACGATCACGCCGACCAAAATGCCCTTCAACTGCTCGACATGGAGGATTTCCAGCACATCCTCGGCGGTCAATGGCTCGAAATAGAGCCGGTCAGAGGTGTCGTAATCGGTGCTCACCGTCTCCGGGTTGCAATTCACCATGATCGTCTCGAAGCCGGCGTCCTCCAGCGCGAAACAGGCATGGCAGCAGCAATAGTCGAACTCGATCCCCTGCCCGATCCGGTTCGGCCCGCCGCCGAGGATGACGATCTTCTTCCGATCGGAAGGCGCCGCCTCATTCTCGGGCTCGCCGAAGCTCGGCGCCTCATAGGTCGAATACATGTAGGGCGTCTTCGCCTCAAACTCCGCCGCGCAGGTGTCGATTCGCTTGAACACCGGCCGCACGCCCAGCTTGTGCCGGGCGCTGCGCACTTCCGCCTCGGTGACGCCCCCGGTCATCGCCTTGACCGCCTCGTGGATCAGCCCCGATCCGCGCGCGATCCCGCGCTCGTTGCCCGCGAGATTCGCCGATTTGAGCGCAAGATACGCCAGCCTCTTGTCGCTGAACCCCATCGCCTTCAGCCGCCGCATGCCGCCCGCATCCTGCGGCAGGCCATTGCGGCACACCTCTTCCTCGGCGGCGACGATCTCGGCGATCCGTTCGAGGAACCAGGGATCGTATTTGGCGATCGCGTGGACCTCGGCGACGGTGAACCCTTCGCGCAGCGCCTGCGCCGCCACCAGCAGCCGGTCGGGCGTCGGCCGCCCCAGCGCCGCCTCGATTTCCTCGCGCGGCGCGCCCGCCAGCGCATCGACCTGGTTGAAGCCCGACAGCCCCGTCTCCAGCCCGCGCAGCGCCTTCTGCAGGCTCTCGTGGATATTCCGCCCGATCGCCATCACCTCGCCGACCGATTTCATCGCGGTCGAGAGCAGCGCCTCGGCGCCCTTGAACTTCTCGAACGCAAAGCGCGGGATCTTGGTGACGACATAATCGATCGTCGGCTCGAACGACGCCGGGGTGACGCCGGTAATATCGTTCTCGATCTCGTCGAGCGTATAGCCCACCGCCAGCTTCGCCGCGACCTTGGCGATCGGGAACCCCGTCGCCTTCGAGGCGAGCGCCGACGACCGGCTGACGCGCGGGTTCATCTCGATCACGACGAGCCGTCCGTCCGCCGGATTGACCGCGAACTGCACGTTCGACCCACCGGTTTCGACCCCGATTTCACGCAAACACGCGATCGAGGCGTTGCGCATGACCTGATATTCCTTGTCGGTCAGCGTCAGCGCCGGAGCGACCGTGATCGAATCGCCCGTATGCACCCCCATCGGATCGACATTCTCGATCGAACAGATGATGATGCAATTGTCCGCGCGGTCGCGGACCACCTCCATCTCATATTCCTTCCAGCCGAGCAGCGATTCCTCGATCAGGACCTCGGTCGTCGGCGAGGCGTCGAGCCCGCTCTTGACGATCTCCTCGAACTCGGCGCGGTTATAGGCAACGCCCCCGCCCGTTCCGCCCAGCGTGAACGACGGCCTGATGATCGCCGGCAGCCCGGTATGGTCGAGCGCCGCCAGCGCCTCCTCCACACTATGCGCGATCGCCGAGCGCGCGCTTTCGAGCCCGATCTTGCTCATCGCCTCGCGGAACTTGAGCCGGTCCTCGGCCTTGTCGATCGCCTCGGCATCGGCGCCGATCATCTGCACGCCGAACTTCTCGAGCGTGCCGTCGCGGAACAGCGCCAACGCGGTGTTGAGCGCCGTCTGCCCGCCCATCGTCGGGAGCACCGCATCGGGCCGTTCCTTCTCGATGATCTTCGCGACAATCTCGGGCGTGATCGGCTCGACATAGGTCGCGTCGGCCAGCTCGGGATCGGTCATGATCGTCGCCGGGTTCGAATTGACCAGGACGATGCGATAGCCCTCGTCCTTGAGCGCCTTGATCGCCTGCGTCCCCGAATAATCGAACTCGCACGCCTGCCCGATGATGATGGGGCCGGCGCCGATGACGAGAATAGAGGAAATGTCGGTGCGTTTGGGCATCAGGAAATGGGCCGCTTAAACAGATAATGAATTTCGTTTGTGGTGCCGTGCTCGCTTAAGGCGGTCGAATCGACCAATTCCCATCCCTCGGCGCCAATAGAGTCTAGTGCTTGAAAGATCGTCATTCCTTTGAGCTGCGGCTCTTCCCAATCCCATCCCCCACCGAGCAGGTAGCGCGTGGCCGTATTGTATTCCCATTTTTGGATCACGGGCGCTTCTCCAACATCCCCACGAACCGCTCGAACAGATAGAAGCTGTCCTGCGGGCCCGGGCTGGCCTCGGGATGGTATTGGACGCTGAACGCCGGTCGATCGACGAGCTCCAGCCCCGCATTGCTGCCGTCGAACAGCGACACGTGCGTCTCGCGCACGCCCTCGGGCAGGCTCTCGCGCTCGACCGCGAAGCCGTGGTTCATGCTGGTGATCTCGACCGCGCCGTCCGACAGGCGTTTGACCGGATGGTTGGCGCCGCGATGGCCCTGGAACATCTTGGTCGTGCTCGCGCCTACCGCGAGGCCGAGCAACTGGTGCCCCAGACAGATGCCGAACAGCGGCTTGCCCGTCTCCAGCATCTTGCGGATCACCGGCACGGCATAATCGGCGGTCGCTGCCGGATCGCCGGGGCCGTTCGACAGGAAGAAGCCGTCGGGCTCCAGCGCCATGATCTGCTCGAAGGTCGCGGTTGCGGGCACCACCGAAACCTTGGCGCCGGCCTTCACCAGATTGCGGAAGATATTGCGCTTGCTGCCGTAATCCACCGCGACGACGTGGGGGCGCTCAAGCCCCTCCCCTTCAGGGGAGGGGTTGGGGTGGGGACCATCCGCGGGCAACGCCGCTAGCGGCTCTGCCCCACCCCCGACCCCTCCCCTGAAGGGGAGGGGAGAAGTGCCATACCCGAACCCCAGCCGCCAGACGCCGCCGTCCCAGCCGTAATCCATCTCGGTCGAGACGACCTTGGCGAGGTCCATCCCCTCGAGCCCGGGCCACTCGCGCGCCATTTGCAGCAGCAGATCGATATCGAACTCGCCCGAGGCCGAATGCGCGATCACCCCGTTGGGCGCGCCCGCAAGCCTGATCCGCCGCGTCAGCGCCCGCGTGTCCACGCCCGCAAGCCCGATCCGCGCATGCTCCTTCATCCACGCATCGAGCCGCTCGACGCTGCGGAAGTTGCTCGGCGCGGTCACGTCCTCGCGCACGATCATGCCGAGCGCGTGGGGATTGTCCGCCTCCAAATCCTCGGCGTTGGTGCCGACATTGCCGATGTGCGGGAAGGTGAAGGTGATGATCTGCCCGGCAAAGCTCGGGTCGGTCATGATCTCCTGATAGCCGGTCATCGCGGTGTGGAAGCACACCTCGCCGACCGCCTGCCCCTCGGCGCCGAAGCCGCGACCCCGGATCACGGTGCCGTCGGCCAGAACCAATACCCCCGTGGCGCCCTTCGGATCGTAGGCTGATGGTGTCGCAGACGCCATCAGACGGTCCGATCCGAACCACCGACGACAGGCGCGGGCGTAGGTTTGGCGTCGGCCATGGGGCGGGCACTCCGATTGCTTGGTCTGGCGATGTCGCTAAGGCCCACCCGCTAGGCGTGTGACGCCCCCGCGTCAATCCTGTTAAAATATCGCCGATCGCGCTATCGGGCAGGTTTTCCCGAGGGGCTGGAACATGATTCGCGACGAGATCAAGGCTGCGCTGGTGACCGCCATGAAAAGCGGCGACAAGGAGAGCACCGCAGCGCTGCGCCTCGTCCAGTCCGCGATCAAGAACCGCGACATCGAGGCGCGCACCGGCAAGGCGCCCGAAGACGACGACGCGCTCGTGGTCGAGGTCTTGCAGAAGATGGTCAAGCAGCGCCGCGAATCGATCGAGATGTACGAGAAAGGCGGCCGCCCCGAGCTGGCCGAGGCGGAGGCCCGCGAGGTCGCGGTGATCGAGCGCTTCCTCCCCGCGCAGCTCGGCGAGGTCGAAACCCGCGCCGCGATCGAGGCGATCAAGGCCGAGCTCGGCGCGACGGGCATGAAGGACATGGGCCGCGTCATGGCCGAACTAAAGGCCCGCCACGCCGCCCAGCTCGACATGAGCAAGGCGAGCGCCCTGGTGAAGGCGGCGCTGGCGTAACCGCACTTCCCGCAGCGGAGTTCGCCCTTCTTCCGTTCGTTTCGAGCGAAGTCGAGAAACCGGGATTCAGCGCCACACCAGCGTGTCTCGACTTCGCTCGACACGAACGGGTGGGTGACAGGGCAACGCATCCCGCTCGACACGAACGGGCGGTTTCGGCACAAGGATGCATGGCCTTCTGGACGTACATGCTAAGGTGTTCTGACGGCCGCTATTATACCGGCCACACAGATAATCTCGATCGCCGAATCGGCGAGCACCAGACCGGCGGCTTTTGCGATTTCAGGTCGCGGAGATTGCCAGTGGAACTCGCTTGGTCGCAGGATTTTCCGAGCCGGATCGAAGCGCTGGAAGCGGAACGGCGGATAAAGCGCTGGTCGCGTTCGAAGAAGGAAGCATTGATTGCCGGCGATTGGTCGCGGGTATCATTCTTTGCCAAGCCGCCCAGGGAGCGCTGCAGCTTCTCGACTTCGCTCGAAGCGAACGGAGATGAGGGGCGAGAACCTCCCTCCCCACCGTTCGTGTCGAGCGAAGTCGAGACACGGGGGTGGAGCAAGTGACCCTCTCCCCCCAATTCCTCGACGAACTGCGCGCCCGGACGCTCCTCTCCGCGCTCGTCGCCAAGTCGGTGAAACTCCAGAAGGCCGGGCGCGAGTTCAAGGGCTGCTGCCCCTTCCACAACGAGAAGACGCCGTCGTTCTACGTCAACGACGACAAGGCCTTCTATCATTGCTTCGGCTGCGGCGCGCATGGCGACGCGATCCGCTGGATGACCGACCAGCGCGGCCTGCCCTTCATCGATGCGGTGAAGGAGCTCGCCCAGGCTGCCGGGATGGAAATGCCCGCGCCCGATCCCCGCGCCGCGCAAAAGGCCGAGCGCGCCAAGGGCCTGCATGAAGCCTCGGCCGACGCCGCCGACTGGTTCGTCCAGCAACTGAACGGCATCGCCGGCGCCGAGGCCCGCGCCGTGCTCGATCGCCGCGGCATCTCGGCCGCCACCGCCAAGACGTTCACGCTCGGCTATGCCCCCGACGCGCGGGGCAAGCTCAAGGCCGCGCTCAAGGACTATGGCGATCCGCTGCTCGTCGAGGCCGGCCTGCTGATCCAGGTCGAGGGCAAGGAGCCTTACGATCGCTTCCGCGGCCGCCTGATGATCCCGATCCGCGATCCGCGCGGCCGCGTCATCGCGTTCGGCGGCCGCGTGATCGGCGAGGGCGAGCCCAAATACCTCAACTCCCCCGAAACCCCGCTCTTCGACAAGGGTCGCACGCTCTACAATCTCGATCGCGCCGCGCCCGCTGCCCGCAAGACCAACCGCATGCTCGTGGTCGAAGGCTATATGGACGTGATCGCGCTCGCCCAGGCCGGCATCGAGGACGCGGTCGCCCCCCTCGGCACCGCGCTCACCGAGGGGCAGTTGGAGAGACTCTGGCGCCTCGTCGACGTACCCATCCTCTGCTTCGATGGCGACGCGGCGGGTCAGAAAGCCGCGATCCGCGCCGCCACCCGCGCGCTGCCGATGCTCGCCCCCGGCCGCAGCCTCGCTTTCGTGACGCTGCCGCAAGGCCTCGATCCCGACGATCTCGTCCGCCAGCGCGGCGCGCGCGCGTTCGAGGCGCTACTCGACGAAGCCGAACCACTGGTCGCGCGCCTCTGGAAGCATGAGCTCGCCGCCGAGCCACTCGATACGCCCGAGCAGCGCGCGGGCCTGCGCCAGCGCCTCGCCGACCACGCCGATGCGATCCAGGATCGCAACGTGCGGTATGAATATCTGGCCGATTTCCGCCGCCGCTTCGATGAGCATTTCACCCCGCCGCGCCGACAATTCGGCGCCCACCGCCCGTTCGTCCCAGGCCAGCGCAGGAACGGCCGCTGGATGCCGCCCCCGCTTCCCGTCACCGCGCAGGCCAAGGCGGTGCATGCGCAGGGAATCGATCCCATCCTCGCCCGCGCCGTCCTCGTCGGCCTGATCCGCCACCCCGCCGAGATCGCGCGCCATGTCGAGGTGCTGGGGTCGCTCCGGCTCGCGGGCGGCGCGCTCGGGCGGTTGTTCGAGGCGGTGGTCGATCTCGCGCTCGAGGATCAGGCGCTTGATAGCCAGAACCTGCTCACCATATTGGCCCGGTCCGGATTCGACTCAGTGGCCGGCGATCTGCTGCGGGCGGACACCCTGCCCTTTTCGTTCACGCAAAAGTCTGGCGATGCGCAGCGCGCGTCGGCCGACTTGAACGAGGCGATCGCGGTGCTGGTGGCGGGGCCGGAGGTGGATCAGGCGCTCGCCGATGCCACCGCGGCATTGAAGGCTGAGGGAACCGAGGAAGCCTTTACGCGACAGAATGCGTTGGTCAGGGAGAAAGCAGCGCTCCGCGAGCGGCTTGCAAATCTGGTGCTGGCGGACGAAGACGACGAAACTTTTGATGCTTGAGGGCAATTGATGGCGAAGGCGAACACGGCGGACGCGGCCGAGACGAACGAACAGAGCGACGCGCCGCTGATCGATCTCAACGATGCGTCGATCAAGAAGCTCTTCGCACGGGCGAAGAAGCGCGGCTATCTGACGTACGACGAACTCAACGAGGCGCTGCCGCAGGACCAGATGTCCTCGGATCAGCTCGAAGACGTCATGTCGGCGATCAACGAGATGGGCATCAACATCGTCGAGAACGAGGAAGCCGGCGAAGACGGCGAATCCGAAAAGAGCGACGATGACGAGGTCGAGGCGGTCGACGCCGGCGACGGCACGCCCGCGCCGCCCGAAGCGCCCAAGAAGAAGGAAACCGTCGATCGCACCGACGATCCGGTGCGCATGTACCTGCGCGAGATGGGCGCGGTCGAGCTGCTCAGCCGCGAGGGCGAGATCGCGATCGCCAAGCGCATCGAGGCCGGCCGCGACACGATGATCTTCGGCCTGTGCGAATCGCCGATCACCTTCACCGCGATCATCGAATGGTCGAACGCGCTCAACGAGGGCGCGATGCAGCTGCGCGAGATCCTTGATCTCGACGCGATGCTCTCAAAGGATCCCGCGCCCGAGAGCCTGTCCGACGACGAGGACGACGATTCGGGCGAGATTTCCGAAAAGACCGCCGGCCCCTCCTACAAGGAGGAAGAAGACGTCGAGGAAGAGGAATCCTCCGACGACGACGAGGAATCGATGACCGAGCGGCGCGCCAAGCGCCCTGCGGACGACGATGACGAGGACAACACCCTCAGCCTCGCGCAGATGGAGGAAACGCTCAAGCCGCAGGCGCTCGAGAAGTTCGCCAACATCACCGCGATCTACAAGAAATTCTCGAAGATGGAGACCGCGCGGCTCGACGCCATGGCCGCGGGCAGCGAGCTCTCGCCCGCCGACGAACGCAAGTATCAGAAGCTCCGCGAGGAGCTGACGGGCGAGGTCGAGAGCGTCCAGTTCCACAACGCCAAGATCGAATATCTGGTCGACCAGCTCTATTCGTACAACCGCCGCCTGACCGCGCTCGGCGGCCAGATGCTGCGCCTCGCTGAGCGTCACAAGGTTCCCCGCAAAGACTTCCTCGACCGCTATATCGGCAACGAGCTCGACGAAAGCTGGCTGGCTTCCGTCGCCGGCGTCGACAAGAAGTGGAAGGCCTTCGTTGAGAACGAGGCCGACGCGGTCGACCGCATCCGCACCGAGATCGCCGAGATCGCGCAGCAGACGGGCATGGCGCTCCCCGAGTTCCGCCGCATCGTCAACATGGTCCAGAAGGGCGAGCGCGAGGCGCGCATCGCCAAGAAGGAAATGGTCGAGGCGAACCTGCGCCTCGTCATCTCGATCGCCAAGAAATACACCAACCGCGGGCTGCAATTCCTTGATCTCATTCAGGAAGGCAACATCGGCCTGATGAAGGCGGTCGACAAGTTCGAATACCGCCGCGGCTACAAGTTCAGCACCTATGCGACGTGGTGGATCAGGCAGGCGATCACCCGCTCGATCGCCGATCAGGCGCGCACCATCCGCATCCCGGTCCACATGATCGAGACGATCAACAAGCTGGTCCGCACCAGCCGCCAGTTCCTCCACGAGCAGGGCCGCGAGCCCACGCCCGAGGAAATGGCCGAGCGCCTGAGCATGCCGCTCGAAAAGGTGCGCAAGGTGATGAAGATCGCCAAGGAGCCGATCAGCCTCGAAACGCCGATCGGCGACGAGGAGGATTCGCATCTCGGCGATTTCATCGAGGACAAGAACGCGGTGATCCCCGTGGACGCCGCAATCCAGTCCAACCTCAAGGAAACCGTGACGCGGGTGCTCGCCAGCCTCACCCCGCGCGAGGAACGCGTGCTGCGCATGCGCTTCGGCATCGGCATGAACACCGATCACACGCTCGAGGAAGTCGGCCAGCAGTTCAGCGTGACCCGCGAGCGCATCCGCCAGATCGAGGCCAAGGCGCTGCGCAAGCTCAAGCACCCGAGCCGCAGCCGCAAGATGCGCTCGTTCCTCGACCAATAATAGGCCGCGGCGCCTGCGTAACGACGGATGCCGGAACCGCTCCGGCATGACGTTCGAGATGAATGAAGCCCCGGCAGGAAGGATCGTTCCTGCCGGGGCCATTCGCCCTTTCCCGGGTGGATGGAGCCGGAACAGAGCGCCCTGCAAGCGGCCCGCGGGGACGGAAACCGCCTGCAATCTTTGTTCGCCGAACCGGGCTTTTCGGATCAGGGCGCTCGACCCTTCGACCCGGCTCGACGATGCATCGGTTATGTCGAGTGGCCGGTTACGGCGGCGACAACCATGATTTTCGGGCAATCACGCAAAATGCGTCGCCGCGCTGCCGAACATCGCCTGTGCCGTGCCCGCAATTACCGCGCCGACGGGCGCCCGTTGCGCACTTGGCGTGCGACTTGATCCGTTCCGGACTGAAATTCTCCCGCCAAGGCAACTCAACTCTTTCGAATCGCTTGAAAACGGAGCCACCCGACGACGCCGGTTCCGCACGGAGTCGCTAGCCCTTCCGATGCGCCGTTCGTCGGCGTCTGTTGGAAGGAAAAATCGTATGTCGATCGAAACCATGCGGGCGCTTCGTGCCGCCGACCGCGTCTCGGCCTCGCAGCTCGTCCGCCGCTTCGGCCATTGGCAGACCGTCGCGAACGAGCGTCCCGTCTTCATCCTGCACCACGGCAGCCCGCGCTGGGCGCTGATGTCGATGCCGCTCCTGTCGAGCCTCGCCGACGACGCCGATCACGATACCCACGCCGCGCGGCTGGCGGCACTCCACGACATCACGCTCGATCACATGCGCACGATGATGATCGTGCTCGATGCCGAGCTCGTCGTCACTGCGATCAACGCCGCGGCGCGGGCCTATCTCAGCCTTTCCGACCGCGACGCGGTCGGCCGCCCGCTTGCAGCCATCGTGCCCGAGCCGCGCCGCGCGCTGATCGTCGACGCCGCCGCGCGCGTGCGCGATACCGGCATCGCCGAGGCGGTCGATTTCGAATCGAGCCTGTTCGCGCACCGGCGGCTCCAGGCGCAATTCACGCCGTTCGATCGCGGCATCGCCTTGTTCTTCGAGGATATGTCGCTCGCCGACGATCTCGCCGCTGCGCGCACCAGCGCCGATCGCCTATCCGAATTGTGCGAGGCGAGCGGTCGGGTCGCGACCGGGCGTCTCACCGCGCGCGGGCTGATCGAGGGCGTCGCCGGATCGCTCGCGAAGATGGCGGGCGTGCCCGAGGATCAATTGCGCGGTGTGCGCCTCACCAGCCTGATCGACGTCGCCGACCGTCCCCGCGTCAACGCCGCGATCGATGCGGTCTTCGAGCGCGCGCAACGCGCGCATATCGACACCATTCTGCTCCGCCACGGCGCCGAACCGGTGCCCGTCACCCTCGCTCTCGCTCGCGCCGATACGCCGCACGGCCTGGTTTCGGCGCGCTACATGCTTGTCGACGGATCGCCCCGGGAAGGCGGCGAACCGACAGAGTGAATGCCGCGCTAACCCTGTCTTTACGCGCTTCGGTATAGATGTCGGGGCGAAGAAGCATGCGTGCCCCGTAGCGTATCGGGCACGCACGGCTTCAGGAAGGATTCGATGACGATCGAGACGGTCCAGTTCGCACAGTCCGGCGCCTCGTGGCAGGCGGTGCCCGCGCTCGTCTCCGCGGACGGCACCGGCGCGCATCCCGCCTGGCGCGCGCTGCTCGCGCCCGCCGCGCCGCTGCGCGACGTGGTCGATGCGGTCCACGCTTTGTGCATGCTCCATGGCCGTCATCCCGGCGTCGTCGATTTCGCGCTCGCGCACGGCCCCGACAAATCCGCCGAGGCCTGGCTCACCGAAGCCGCGCGAGCCTTCGCCGCCGAGCGATCCTATCTCGTCCGCCTCGTCGCCGCCGCGGGCCCGCTGCCCTCGACTCCGGGTCAGGCCGAATCGGAAGCCGCGATCGTCGCGCAGGCGCACGCGCTCGATACGCTCGCGCAATCGGACCGCACCGGCTGCGCGATCGGCGCCGCGGTCGCGCTCGTGCTCGACTGGAGGTCGATCCGTGCGCTGCTCGATATCGCCGCCAACCGCTTCGGGATCGACGCCGCGCCCGAGACGCTGCCGATCGAGGCCGACACCACCACGCTGCTCGCATCGGCTTTCACCACGCCGGCGGTCGAGCGGGCGATCCTGTTCGGCGCCGAGCAGGTACTCGCCCAGCATCGCGGCCTGTGGGATCTGCTCGAATCGCGCGCCGCCGCCCGCAACCGTTCCTGATCCGCCGCGCGGCTTGCGCGCCGCGCGCCATCGCCCCTATGCCATACCCGATAGTCGAAACGATCGGGATCGCCGCATGCAGCGCTTCGAAGGCACCAGCAGCTACGTCGCGACCGACGACCTCAAGGTCGCGGTCAACGCCGCCGTCACGCTGCGCCGCCCGCTGCTGGTCAAGGGCGAACCCGGCACCGGCAAGACCGTGCTCGCGCAGGAGATCGCCGGGGCCGTCGGCGCGCCGCTGATCGAATGGACCATCAAGTCCACCACCAAGGCGCACCAGGGCCTCTACGATTATGACGCCGTCGCCCGCCTGCGCGACGGCCAGCTCGGCGATCCGCGCGTCCATGAGATTTCGAACTACATCCGCAAGGGCAAGCTCTGGGAGGCGTTCACCGCCCCCACCCCGCCCGTCCTGCTGATCGACGAGATCGACAAGGCCGACATCGACTTCCCCAACGATCTCCTCCAGGAGCTCGATCGGATGGAATTCCACGTCTACGAAACCGGCGAGACGATCCGCGCCGTCGAGCGCCCGATCGTCGTCATCACCTCGAACAACGAGAAGGAGCTGCCCGACGCCTTCCTGCGCCGCTGCTTCTTCCACTACATCGCCTTCCCCGACCGCGAGACGATGCAGCGAATCGTCGACGTCCACTTCCCCGGCATCCAGAAGCTGCTCGTCGCCCGCGCGCTCGATCTCTTCTACCAGGTCCGCGAGGTGCCCGGCCTCAAGAAGAAGCCCTCGACTAGCGAACTGCTCGACTGGCTCAAGCTTCTCCTCCACGAAGACATGCCGCTCGAAGTGCTCCAGAACCGCGACCCCACAAAGGCGATCCCCCCACTCCACGGCGCGCTGCTCAAGAACGAGGCCGACGTGATGCTGTTCGAACGCCTCGCTTTCATGGCCCGGCGACAAGGCGCCTGATTGCCATTGCGAGCCCCGAAGGGGCGCGGCGATCCAGCCGACGGGAGCCGCTGGATTGCCACGGCGCTACGCGCCTCGCGATGACGCGTGTTTCGATCCGCCCCAAATCGGCATTAACTTTTTGTTAACCATTTCCGCTCACCGTTTCCCCATGTGGTTGAGTCAGTGTGCGTACCCATGCGATTCCCCCCGGTTCGCCTCCCTGCCCTGATCGCGCTCGCCATGATGGTGCCGACCCGTCCGGTCGGGGCCAGCTCGCTGCTCGATTATGTCGGCCAATGCGTCCCCTTCGCGCGCGCCGCGTCGGGCATCCAGATCTATGGCGACGCCTGGACGTGGTGGGGCCAGGCCGAGGGCCGCTACAAGCGCGGGCATGAGCCGCGCGTCGGTTCGGTGATCGTTTTCGCCAAGTCCGCCAAGCTCCGCCTCGGTCATGTCGCGGTGATCAGCCGCATCGTCGATTCCCGCGTCGCGCTGGTGACGCACGCCAACTGGTCGCGCGTCGACGGTGAGCGCGGCCATGCCGAGCAGGACGTGACGCTCTACGACGTCTCACCCCGCAACGACTGGAGCCGGGTCCGCGTCTGGTATCGCGACATGGACGGCCTCGGCGGCTCGACCTATCCGGTCTCGGGCTTCATCTATCCCACACCCGCGGCGGACGCCCCCGCCACCGTCTACAAGGCCCACGCGTCGACCGACCTCACGGGTCGCGATCCCGATTTCGTTGGCGCGCTCATCGACGCCTACGCCCACAACTGACCGCCGCAAAATCCTTGGCAGGGTCGCGCGCTCTGTGGCACCGCTTCCGCGCGACGAGAAAAGCGGGGCATCTATGCGGGGTTGGGGCATTTCACTGACGATCGGGCTCGCGGTTGCGCTGGCGGCGGGCGCACCGGCTGCCGGGCAATCCTTGCCCACCGACATGAACACCGATTTCAAGCCGGCCGACGCCAGCTTCGACTATGTCGAGCGCGCGGTCGAGATTCCGATGCGCGACGGGGTCAAGCTCCACACCGTCATCGTGATGAAGAAGGGCACGCACGACGCGCCCATGCTGCTCCAGCGCACGCCCTATGGCGCCGATCCCGGCCTCGGCGCGAGCGCGCATATCGATTCCATGGTCCGGCGCAGCGACGCGATGTTCCTCGATGCGGGCTACATCCGCGTCTGGCAGGACATCCGCGGCAAGCACGGCTCCGAAGGCATCTACGTCAACGAACGCCCGCTGCGCGGCCCCGCAAATCCCACCAGGGTCGATCACTCGACCGACGCCTGGGACACGATCGACTGGCTGGTGAAGAACGTGAAAGAGGCGAACGGCCGCGTCGGCATGATCGGCACCAGCTACGACGGCATGATGGTGGCGATGGCGCTGGTGAATCCGCATCCGGCGCTCAAGGCCGCCGTTCCCGCCAATCCGGTGATCAACACCTACAAGGGCGACGACGATTTCCACGGCGGCGCCTTCCGCATGATCGGCTATGACTATTATTACAGCCAGGACAGCGCCAAGGGCTCGAACGGCGACCTGTGGCGCGACGCCTATGACGATTACGACACCTTCCTGCGCGCCGGCAGCGCCTCGGGCTTCGTCAAATCGCGCGGGCTCGACCAGCTCGGCTTCGTCCGCAAGCTCCACGACCACCCCGCCTATGACGATTTCTGGAAGGCGCAGGCACTTGAGGACATCCTCGCCAAGCAGCCGCAGACCGTGCCGACGCTCTGGATCGCCGGCCAATGGGACCAGGAGGATATTTACGGCGCCGTCGCCGCGTTCGAGGCGGTGACGCCGCACGACCCGAACGGCGTGAACCACCTCGTCCTCGGTCCCTGGTATCACGGCCAATGGGCGGGCGACGGCAGCACGCTCGGCCCGCTCGATTACCACGCGGACACCTCTTATTGGTTCCGCCACAACGTGCTGCTGCCTTTCCTGAACGCGCAGCTCAAGCCAGGCTCGCCGCCCGCGAACCTGCCGCCCGTTCTCGCCTATCAGACCGGCGGCAATGAATGGCAGAAGCTGCAAAACTGGCCCATCGCCTGCGCTGCGACCTGCGCGTACCCGATGCAGCGCCTCTATTTCGGCGCCAACGGCACGCTCACCTTCACCCCGCCCGCGGCCGAAGGGATGGACAGCTACGTCTCCGATCCCGCCAAGCCGATCCCCTATCGCGTCCGCCCGATCCGCCCGACCTACGCGCGCGGCTCGACCTGGCGCCAGTGGCTGGTCGACGACCAGCGTCCTTTCTCGGATCGCACCGATGTCCTCGTCTACCAGACCGAACCGTTGACGAAGCCGGTCGCGATCTCGGGCGCCGCGGTCGCGGATCTGTTCGCCTCAACCACCGGCACCGACGGCGATTTCGTCGTCAAGCTGATCGACGTCTATCCCGATGAAGTCGCGGAGAAGCCCGAACTCGGCGGCTATCAGCTCGCCGTCGCGATGGACATCCTGCGCGGGCGTTATCGCGAGAGCCTGTCCGATCCCAAACCGATCCCGCCGGGCGAGACGCTGAGCTACACATTCGCCCTGCCCAACGCCAACCACGTCTTCCTGCCCGGCCACCGCATCATGGTGCAGGTCCAGTCGAGCTGGTTCCCGCTCTACGATCGCAACCCGCAGACCTTCGTCCCCAACATCTTCGACGCCCAGCCCGCCGATTACCGCAAAGCCACGATCGGCGTGCAGCACGGCGGCGCGATGGGAAGCTA
Organism: Sphingomonas sp.; assembly: GCA_035538935.1. GTDB lineage: Bacteria > Pseudomonadota > Alphaproteobacteria > Sphingomonadales > Sphingomonadaceae > Sphingomonas. Next base: position 75,265 of record DATLJH010000009.1, on the reverse strand, counting down.
TATCGAGCTCCCGATCGTCCCATGAGCCGCACTTTCCCCCTCCTGCCGCCCAGGCTCGCTCGCCTCCTCCCCCTCCTCGCGCTTACCGCGCTCGCGGCGTGCGCCGGCGGCTACAAGCCCGTCAGCGACACGCCCGTGAAGATCGGCCGCCCCTATACCGTGCGCGGCACCACCTACGTCCCCGCCGCCGATCCCGGCTACGACATGCTCGGCTATGCGAGCTGGTACGGCAGCGAATCGGGCAACATGACCGCGAACGGCGAGAAATTCCGCCCCGGCGCGATCACCGCCGCGCACAAGACGCTGCCGCTGCCCACCTATGTCGAGGTCACCTCGCTCCAGACCGGCCGCACCATTCTCGTCCGCATCAACGATCGCGGCCCCTTCGCACGCGGCCGCATCATCGACTTGAGCAAGGGTGCCGCCGAGCAGCTCGGCATCCGCGCCGCGGGCACCGCTCCGGTGCGCGTTCGCGTCGTCGATCCGCCTGAGCGCGACAAGAAGCGCCTGCGCGAGGGCAAGCCCGCCGCGCCGCGCCCGAATGCGCCCACCAGCTCGCTGGCCTTCTGGCGCAATCAGCTTCACCAGGCGGGCTATTGATCGGGGCTGGCTGTCCTACAACGTCCAATCCCTGTATACGGAGAAGGGCTGGCAACGGCCGATTCCGGAGACATTGAAAAGATCGTTCCAGGCTCTCCACTTTCTCCACTTCGCAGGCACGCGGCGGCATGTTCCTGAACCTTCTCGATGAGTTGCGCGCCGCCGGCATCCCGGCCAGCCTCAAGGAGCATCTCACCCTGCTGGAAGCGCTCGACCGCGAGGTTGTCGAGCGCAGCCCGGAGCAATTCTATTACCTCGCCCGCGCGACCTATGTGAAGGACGAAGGCCTGCTCGACCGCTTCGATCAGGTCTTCGCGAAGGTCTTCAAGGGGGTCGCGACCAGCTATGGCACCGCGACCGCCGACGTGCCCAAAGAATGGCTGCGCGCCGTCGCCGAGAAATACCTCACGCCCGAGGAAATGGCCGCGATCGAATCGCTCGGCTCGTGGGACGAGATCATGGAGACGCTCGCGCAGCGCCTCGAGGAACAGCAGGGCCGCCATCAGGGCGGCAACAAATGGATCGGCACCGGCGGCACCTCGCCCTACGGCAATGCGGGCTACAATCCCGAAGGCGTCCGTATCGGCGGTGAGAGCACGCATAAGCGCGCGCTCAAGGTGTGGGACCAGCGCGCGTTCAAGAACCTCGACAGCACGCGCGAGCTCGGCACGCGCAACATCAAGCTGGCGCTCCGCCGCCTGCGCCGCTTCGCGCGTGAAGGCGCCGCCGACGAGCTCGATCTCGACGCCACGATTCGTAGCACCGCGCGTCAGGGCTGGCTGGATATCCGCATGCGCCCCGAACGCCACAATGCGGTGAAGCTGCTCCTTTTTCTCGATGTCGGCGGCTCGATGGACCCATTCGTGAAGCTCTGCGAAGAGCTGTTCAGTGCCGCGACGAGCGAGTTCAAGAACCTCGAATTCTTCTACTTCCACAATTGCCCCTATGAAGGCGTCTGGAAGGACAACAAGCGGCGCTTCACCGAGCGCACCCCGACAGGGCAAGTGCTCCACAAATACGGCCACGACTACAAGCTGATCTTCGTCGGCGACGCCTCGATGAGCCCCTACGAGATCACGCACCCCGGCGGTTCGGTCGAGCATATGAACGAGGAACCCGGCGCGGTGTGGATGCAGCGGCTCACCAATACCTACCCCGCGGCGATCTGGCTCAATCCGGTGCCCGAGGCGCATTGGGGCTATTCGCAAAGCGTCCGCATGATCCGCGAGCTGATGGCCGACCGCATGTACCCGCTCACGCTCGCCGGCCTTGACGACGCGATGCGCGAGCTGACGCGCAAGGCGTGAGCGCATGCGAGGGAACATTGCGCGCCCGTTCCGGTTGTTATCGCGAGAGGTAGGAGTCCCCAGTCATGTCGCACATTCCGGAGTCAGCCATGCCCCACGCCAAGGCCGCGCCCAGCAACGACGACACGCCCAAATCGAAGGCCCGCAAGGCTGCCGACAGCGCCCGCAAGACCGTGAAGGAAGCCGCCAGGAAGGTCTCCGAAAAGGCGAAATCGTTCGCCAAATCGGCGTCGAAGACCGCCAAATCCGCGGAAAAGACGGCCAAGGCCAATCCGGGTAAGACCGCGGCGGCCGTGGGTGCCGCGGTGGCGGTCGGCGCGGCGGCGGCCGCCGCCGCCTCGCCCAAGGTGCGCGCCAAGGTGACGGGCAAGAAGGCGCCCGCCAAGTCGGCGACTGCCAGGAAGGCGGCGCCCGCGAAAAAGCCGGCGGCAAAAAAGCCCGCGGCGAAGAAGCCCGTGGCGCGCAAGCCCGCGGCCAGGAAAGCGCCGGCGAAATCCTGAATCAATAGAGCAGGAACGGGCGGCGCGTTTCGGCCCAGGCGGTCTCGTCCACCATCGCCGCGCCGTCCAGATCGCCCGGCTCGGCAGCGACGTCATCGACCCATTCGCGCAACCCCGGCCCGCCATTGATCACGTCGATCGCGAGTTTGTCGAAGACGTATTCGTACGGAAAATCGCGCCACAACGGATAGTCGGGCCAGAGCCGCCGGATCGCCTTGAACGCCAGCGCCTGGAGCCGCCAGGGCTTGAAGGCGCGGTGATCGTAGGCCGGCCCTTCGGCATGAATCTGCACGCCGTTGCAGAGCTGGCCGACATGCTTGTGGAAGGTTGGCTGGAACCAGATGTCGCGCAACCGGCACCCCGAGAGCCATTCCGGCGCGAGCACTTCCATCTCGGCCGTCACCTTGCGCGCCTCGATATCGGGCGCGCCGAACAATTCGAGCGGCCGCGTCGTCCCCCGCCCTTCGGAAAGCGTGGTGCCCTCGAGCATCACGGTCCCCGCATAGTCGCGCGCCATGACGAGGTTGGGCGCATTGGGGCTCGGATTGATCCAGATGCGATCCGCCGGCCAGCCGAACCCCGGCCCCGCCTCGGGCGCCCAGTCTTCCATCTCGATCACCCGATACTCCAAATCGAGCCCGAAATGATCGACGAACCATCGCCCCAGCTCGCCCATCGTCAGTCCGTGCCGCATCGGCATCGGCCCGGCGCCGACGAAGCTCTCCCAGCCAGGCAGCAGCGCCAGCCCCTCGATCGGCCGTCCCGCCGGATTGGGGCGATCGAGCACCCACACGCTCTTGCCGTGCCCGGCGCCCGCTTCGAGCATGTAGAGCAGCGTCGTGATGAAGGTGTAGATGCGGCACCCCAGATCCTGGAGGTCGATCAGCACGACATCGAACGTGCCCATCCACTCGGGCTTCGGCCGCCGTACCTCGCCATAGAGGCTGAACACCGGCATCCCGTAGGTCGGATCGGTGAAGTCCGGCGACTCCATCATATTGTCCTGCAGGTCGCCGCGCACGCCATGCTGTGGGCCGAATACCGCCGTTACGTTCACTCCCGCCGCCACGAGCGCGTCGAGCGAATGCATCAGGTTGGCGGTCACCGACGCCGGATGCGCGAGCAGCGCGACGCGCTTGCCCTCCAGCGGCGCGCGCAAAGCGGGGTCGGCGAGCAGCCGATCGATACCGAACTTCATGAGGCGTCAGGTGCCGCGAGCCGCGCGACAAAGCAATCCCGCGCATGGAAATCGGGCGGGCCGTCCGGGTGCGCCAGCGCCCATAGCGATTTGGCGCCCGATAGCTCTTCGATCACTGTCGTCAGGCCGATCTCCCAACAGGGAGCGTCGGCAAGCCCCTCGAGTTGCACCAGCGCGCGCATCCTCGCTTCCTCGGCGGTCCGCGAGAAATGCTGCTCGACCACAATCGCATCGGCAGCATTGCGCATCCCGTCGCGATGATCGTCGAACGCGTAAGTGGCGAATTGCGACGACGGCGAGAGATTGTATTCGCGATACCCTTTGTCGCCGCGCGCGCCGACAAAGGCCTCGAAACAACTATGCTGCCAGAGCAGGTCGGCAAATTCGTGTCGCGCGGGCTCGGGCCAGCGCACGGCATCGATCGCGCCGCGCACGAGATAATCGAGCCGCAGCACGCCGCCGGCACCGCGCCGGGCATCGACCGTGATGCTGCGCACGGCGCTGCCGTGATGATCGGGATGCGGTTTCAGCTCGTAAGTGGGCACATCGCTTCCATCTGGAAAATCCCCGCAACTTCGCCTATGTGCGCGCCACTCCCATGGCAACGCAACTCCCCTCCCCGCCGCGAGTCGGCATGGTGTCGCTCGGCTGTCCGAAGAATCTCGTCGATTCCGAGCGCATCCTGACCAAGCTCCGCTCCGACGGCTATCAGATGTCGCCCGATTATGCCGGCGCGGACGTGGTGCTCGTCAACACCTGCGGTTTCCTCGATTCCGCCAAGGAGGAGAGCCTGGAAGCAATCGGCGAGGCGATCGCGGAGAACGGCCGCGTCATCGTTACCGGCTGCATGGGCAAGGAAGCCGAGACGATCCGCGCACGCTTCCCCGACGTGCTCGCCGTCACCGGGGCGCACCAATATGAAGAGGTGGTGGGCGCGGTCCACGACGCGGCGCCGATGCCGCCCAATGCCTTCCTCAACCTCGTCCCCGAGAGCGGGCTCAAGCTCACGCCGCGGCACTACAGCTATCTGAAGATCTCCGAGGGCTGCAACCATCGCTGCGCCTTCTGCATCATTCCAAGCTTGCGCGGCGATCTCGTCAGCCGCCGCCCCGACGCGATCCTGCGCGAGGCGGAGAAGCTGGTCGAGGCGGACACCAGGGAACTGCTGGTCATCAGCCAGGATACGTCGGCCTACGGCGTCGACATCAAGCATCATCCGCGGATGTGGCACGGCCGTGAGGTGCGCGCGCACATGACCGACCTCGCCCGCGAGCTCGGCCGGATCGCGCCGTGGGTCCGTCTTCACTACGTCTACCCCTATCCGCACGTCGACCACGTCATCCCGCTGATGGCCGAGGGGCTGGTGCTCCCCTATCTCGACATCCCGTTCCAGCATGCCAGCCGCAGCGTCCTCAAGGCGATGCGCCGCCCCGCCAACGAGGCCAAGGTGCTCGAACGCATCAAGGGCTGGCGCGCGATCTGCCCGGACATCGCGGTGCGATCGACCTTCGTCGTCGGCTTCCCCGGCGAGACCGAGGACGATTTCCGCTACCTCATGGACTGGCTCGAGGAAGCGCAGCTCGATCGCGTCGGCGCCTTCCGCTTCGAGCCCGTCGAGGGCGCCGCCGCCAACGCGCTGCCCGATCCGGTCCCCGAGCCAGTCAAGGAAGAGCGCTACGCCCGCCTGATGGCGCTGACCGCGCGCATCTCCGCCGAGAAGCTGGCGGCGAAGGTCGGCCGCACGCTCGACGTCATCATCGATGCAGTCGACGCGACGAGCGGCGGCGCCACCGGCCGCTCCAAGGCCGACGCGCCCGAGATCGACGGCGAGGTCCATCTGCGCGACGCCGGCCACCTTGCTATCGGCGACATCGTGGCGGTGACGATCGAGGATTCCGACGCGCACGACCTGTTCGGCGTTCCCGCCTAATCGCCTTCACACGCGGCGCGGAGGCGCTACAGTCGGCCCCGCAGGCAAGCGGGAGGCGGCGGTGGCGAAGAAGGACGACGAGGCCACGAGCGGCGCGCCGCAACGCTATCGCGCACCCGCGCTCGACAAGGGGCTCGACATCCTAGAACTGCTCGCCAGCGAGCCGCTGCCGATGACGCTGACCGCGATCGTCAACCGCCTCGAACGCTCGCATGGCGAGCTGTTCCGCATGGTGCAGGTGCTCGAATATCGCGGCTATATCGAGCAGGATCGCAGCAGCGACGGCTATCGGCTGACCGATCGGCTATTCTCGCTCGGCATGCAGCAGCCGCGCATCCAGAACCTCGTCGAGATCGCGCTGCCGATCATGCGGCAATTGACGATCGAGGTCGAGCAATCGTGCCACCTCGCGGTCCACACGCGCGGGCAGATGGTGGTGATCGCGCGGATGGAATCGAGCGAGCAGCTCGGCTTCTCGGTGCGTGTCGGCTATCGCCGCGCGCTGCATGAATCGGCCTCGGGTGCGGTACTCTACGCCTTCCAGCCCGCCGACATCCAGGAGCGCTGGGAAAAGCTCTTCGACCCCAAGCTGCCCAGGGCCGCGCTGGAGGCGTTCCGCGCCCATGCGCGGGCGATCGCCAAGCGCAAGGTCGAGCTGACGACCAGCCGCTTCGTCGAAGGGATCACCGACATCTCCGCGCCGGTGATGCGCGGCGGCGCAGCGGCGGCGGCGCTGACGGTGCCCTACATCAAGAAGGTGCTGCCCTCGGCCACGCCCGACGACACCGCCAGCGCCGTGCGCGCGGCCGCCGACCGCCTCTCCACCCAATTGACCGAAGGCGACAGCCGCATCTGAGTCAAAGGCCGCTTGCGCCGAATGTGCTTTGCACATATGAAAACGTGATCCATTGACGAAAGGTGGACGCGACGTGGCCAATTCGACCCGCAATCCGGCCACCGCGTTCGGGCGCGCACGATGAAGATCACGCGGCTCCGCGTCCTCGACATCCGCTTCCCGACCTCGATGCAGCTCGACGGATCGGACGCGATGAACCCCGATCCCGATTATTCGGCGGCTTATTGCATCCTCGAAACCGACGCGCCGGGCCTCGCCGGGCACGGGCTCACCTTCACGATCGGCCGCGGCAACGACATCTGCTGCGCGGCGATCGAGGCGCTCGCGCCGCTGATCGAGGGCCTCGACCTCGACTGGATCGCCGAGGACGGCGCGCGGTTCTGGCGGCATGTCACAGGCGACAGCCAGCTCCGCTGGATCGGCCCCGAAAAGGGTGTGATCCACCTCGCCGCCGGCGCGGTGGTGAACGCGGTGTGGGATCTGCTCGCCAAGCGCGCGGGCAAGCCTTTGTGGCGACTGATCGGCGAGATGGCACCCAAACAGATCGTCGGCCTGATCGACTTCCGCTACATCACCGATTGCATCACCCCCGACGAGGCGCTGGCGCTGCTCACCGAACGCGCCGAGGGCAAGGCGGCGCGGATCGCCGATCTCGAGGCGACCGGCTATCCCTGCTACACCACCTCGGCGGGCTGGCTCGGCTATTCGGACGACAAGCTCGCCCGATTATGCCGCGAGGCGATCGACCAGGGGTTCGACCACATCAAGCTCAAGGTCGGGCGCTCGCTCGACGACGATATCCGCCGCGTCGGCCTCGCGCGCGAGGTGATCGGGCCCGACCGCAAGCTGCTGATCGACGCCAACCAGATCTGGGAGGTCGACGACGCGATCGCGCACGTCCGCGCGCTCGCCTTCGCGCGGCCCTGGTTCATCGAGGAGCCGACCAGCCCCGACGACGTCGCCGGCCACCGCCGCATCCGCGAGGGCGTCGCGCCGATCAAGGTCGCGACCGGCGAGATGTGCCAGAACCGCATCCTCTTCAAACAGTTCATGGCCGAGGGCGCGATCGACGTCGTCCAGCTCGACGCGTGCCGGCTGGGCGGCGTCAACGAGGTGCTGGCGGTGCTGCTGATGGCGGCGAAATACGATCTGCCCGTCTGCCCGCACGCGGGCGGCGTCGGCCTGTGCGAATATGTCCAGCACCTCGCGATGATCGACTATCTGTGCTTCGCCGGCACCAAGGAGGGCCGCGTCGCCGAATATATCGACCATCTGCACGAGCATTTCGTCGAGCCCTGCGTGGTCGAGAACGCGGCATACCGCGCGCCGCAAGCGCCGGGTTTCTCGATCGAGATGAAGCCGGAGACGCTCGCCGATTATGCGTGGCCACGCCCGGCGGGCGCGCGCCGGGCGACGGGATAAACGCGGCCGACCTCTCTTCCGAAGGGCGCGGAGACGAGAAATCCGAAATATCGTCACCCCAGCGAAAGCTGGGGTCTTTCAACGTCGAACGACGCACTCGCCACATAGAGACCCCAGCTTTCGCTGGGGTGACGGATTTTTGGATGGCGGATCGTCGAGCGCCACCTTCGCTCGTGATCTTATCGCTGCACCACTGCCGGGCCGATGCCGCCGGCGCGGGTCGTGACCAACCCGGCGGGCGCCGCCGGACTTGGCGCGGCGGATGGAGACACGCATTGTTCGGCGATGAAGCGCGCGTGCTCAGGCATGGCCGCCACCCCGCGCGCGATCGCGGCGCGGATCGCGGGCAGCTTGGCAAGCTTGGCATCGGGCAAGGCATCGGCCAGCGGATCGTAGCGCTCGGGCTGCCAGCCCTGCCCTTCGAGCACCGCGACCCAGCTCGATTCGCCGAACAATTCGTCGTCGACGCGGAAGACGCGGCCGTGCCGCCGCCACAGCGCGAGCTTCTCCTCGAGCGTGTCGGGCAGCGACATCGCGCGGCAGGCATCCCAGAACGGCTCGCCGACGCGCTGGTTCACGCGATAGTGCAGGATGATGAAATCGCGGATGCGTTCATATTCCACCGCCGCCGAGCGGTTGTAGAAATCCACGTCGGGCTGGTGAAAATCGCGGTCCGGGAACAGGTTGAGCAGCTTCGACAGCCCGGTCTGGATCAGATGGATGCTGGTCGATTCGAGCGGTTCGAGGAATCCTGAGGCCAGCCCGAGCGCGAGTACGTTGCGGTTCCAGAAGAGCCGCCGCCGCCCGGTGGTGAAACGCAGCTTGTTGGGCTCGGCGAGCGGCGCGCCTTCCAGGTTGGCGCGCAGGATCGCCTCGGCCTCGTCATCCTCCATGTGCACGCTCGAATAGACGTGGCCGTTGCCGATGCGGTGCTGGAGGGGGATGCGCCATTGCCAGCCTGCCCGATGCGCGGTGCAACGCGTCAGCGGCTCGGGGTCGCCCGTCTTGGCGCAGGGCAAGGCAATCGCGCGGTCGCACGGCAGCCAATGCGTCCACGTCTCGTAGCCGGTCTTGAGCGCGCCTTCGATCAGCAGCCCGCGAAAGCCCGAGCAATCGATGAAGAAATCGGCCTCGATCTCCTCGCCGCTTTCCAGCCGCACGGCGCGCACGAAGCCGTTGTCGTGCATCGCCACCTCGACGACGCGGCCCTCGCGCCGTACCGCGCCCGCCGCCTCGGCGATCTCGCGGAGCATCTTCGCGTAGAGTGAGGCGTCGAACTGGTAGGCGTAGGCGATGTTCGACAGCGTGTTCTTCGGGTCCGGCGAGGGGCGGCAGAACTTGCCCGCGAGCGCCGCCATGCTCGGCAGGCTGTAATCGGTGAGCGCGCCGGCCGCCGCCGGGTCCGCCGCCCGCGCCCGCAGCCAATATTGGTGGAAGGGCAGCGCCCCGATGTCCGCGCCGTAGCGGCCGAAGGGATGGACGTAGCGCTCCCCCGCTTTGCCCCAGCCGACGAACTCGATCCCCAGCTTGAAGGTCGCGTTGGTGCGGCGGACGAAGTCGTTCTCGTCGATGCCCAGAAGCTGGTTCAGGTGCAGGATCGGCGGGATCGTCGCCTCCCCCACCCCGACCGTGCCGATCGCGTCCGATTCGACCACGGTAACGGTCACGTCGCGATCGGCGAGCGCGCGCCCGATCGTCGCGGCCGCCATCCAGCCGGCAGTGCCGCCGCCCACGATCACGATGCTGCGTATCGCCCGCCCGGTCATCCTCATTCTCCCCGCATTGCGCGTGTAGCGCACGCCGCCGCGCACGCCAATTTTCATATATGCTCTGTTTTTTTGTAGACGATAGTTGGGCGAAGTGATACCGCTATCGTCATGCCGCCGACAGGGCCCGCGAGAGGCCCGCGATCGATGCGCGGCGCGAGGGGCCGGTTGGCGGTGCTCTCTTGGGAGAAAGACCCGAAATCGCGGGCCTTGGGAGGGGTGCGACAATGGCGGTGATCGACACGCGGACGGGCAGCGCGACGGCGGCCCTGCGAACGGCCTGGCTGGTCGGCGCTTCGGCGCTCGCGCTGCTGGCGGTTCCCGCGCGCGCACAGACGACGACGGAGCCCACCGCCGATGCGCCGCCGCCCGATCAGCAGCTTCCGCCCGACGACCAAGAAGCCGACACGATCGTCGTCACCGGCCTGCGCGCCTCGCTCGCCTCCGCGCAGGCGATCAAGCGCAATTCGGGCCAGTTCGTCGATTCGGTCACCGCGATCGACATCGGCAAGCTGCCCGACAAGAACGTCGCCGAGGCGCTGCAACGCATCTCGGGCATCCAGATCACGCGCAACCGCGGCGAGGGATCGAGCATCGCCATCCGCGGCCTCACCCAGGTGCGCACCGAGGTCAACGGCCGCGATGTCTTCGGCGCGAGCTTCGGTGATGGAACACGTGGCAACACCGGCCGTGCGCTGAGCTTCGAGGACGTGCCCTCGGAGCTGCTCGCCGGCGTCGACGTCTACAAGAACCCGTCGGCGATGATGATCGAGGGCGGCGTGGGCGGCCTCGTCAACCTGCGCACGCGGATGCCGTTCGACCAGGCGGACGACAAGCTCCTCCTCTCGGGCACGGTCGGGCTCAACTATTACGACCTGATCGACGACAGCCGCTTCAACGCCTCGCTGCTCGCGAGCAAGCGCTGGAAGACCGGGATCGGCGACATCGGCGTGCTCGTCGACGTCTCCACCTTCGAGGGCGCGTTCCGATCCGACGACATCACGATCGAGCCCTATTTCGACCGCAGCGACATCCCTGGTTCCGAAGGCACGGTGCGCTCCGTCCCCGACGGTGCGGGGATCGGCATCACCTTCGGCCAGCGCAAGCGGCGCGGCTTCTACGGCGCGGTGCAATGGGCGCCGTCGAGCGATCTCGAATTCTACGGCCAGGTGTTCCGCACCGATTATCTGATCGAGACGCCCAACTACACGTCGTTCGTCACCTGCGGCACCGACGTCAATTGCGCGACCAACACGATGCAGCCGAACGGGCCGTTCGCGTTCGACGAGGACGGGACATTCGTCAGCGGCAGCTTCTCGGGCTTCGGCGCGACCGCGAACAACACCCAGTTCACCAGCAACCGATCGATCACCACCGATTATTCGGCCGGGTTCAAGTGGCACGCGGGCGATCACCTCAAGATCAACGGCGACTTCCAATATGTCGACGCCACCGCCGAGAACCGCAGCTTCACCGCCTTCCCGCAACGCGACGGCGGCACGCTCTCGATCGATCTGTCGGGCAAGCTGCCGCAGATCCAGTTCGGCCCCGCGGGCGTCGACGATCCGGCGAATTACTACATCATCGCGCTGATGGATCACCTCGAGGACAGCAACGCGCATGAATATGCCGGCCGGCTCGACCTCGAATGGGATTTCGACGAAGGCAGCGTGCTCCAGGATTTCACCGCGGGCGTGCGCTACACCGATCGCTCGGCGATCAACCGCTCGACGCCGTACAACTGGCAGTTCCTGTCGGCACCCTGGGCGGGCAATTCGCTGCCGCTCACCAATTATGCGATCTCGAACCCGTTCGACGCCGATTTCTTCTATGGCGACGGCACGGGGGTGGTGGGCAACGTGCCCTTCTTCAATTGGCCGACCTTGCGCAACGGCGGCGAGACCTTCCTCAATCTTTCGGAAGCCGCCGGGCCTTCGGGCGGCGCGGGCCCCTATCCGCGCAATCTGATCGACTACACCGGCAACGACATCAACACGCAGCACGAGAAGACCTACGCCGCCTATGCGATGCTGCGCTTCGATTTCGCGCGCAGCGGGGGCCTGCCGCTCGACGGCAATATCGGCGTGCGCGTCATCAAGACCAAGAACGACGCCGTCGGGCAGTACGTGCTCACCTATCGCGACGCCGACGCGCCTACGACCGACATCAACGTCACCACCCCGTTCAGCGGCGCGCAGGATTATACCGAGGTGCTGCCCAGCCTGAACCTGCGCTACCACCTCACCGACAATCTGCAGGCGCGCTTCGCGGCTTCGCGTGGGCTCTCGCGCCCGCCCTTCTATGACATGCGCGCGATCTTCAACCTGACGGAGAATTACCGCACGCCCACGGGGTGCCCCGACGGCGGCGATGCCTCCGATCCGGCCTGCACGCCCGAATTCGTCAACAACACCGGCACCGGCGGCAATCCGAACCTCAAGCCGCTGACCGTCGACCAGGCCGACATCGCACTCGAATGGTATCCGAGTTCGACGACGATGCTTTACGGCACCTTGTTCTACAAGAAGGTCAAGAATTTCGAGGGCACCGCGGTCTACGATCAGACCTTCGACGTGCCCGGCAAGGGGCCGCAGACCTTCCAGGTGACGGCGCAGGTCAACGGCGACGCCGGCACGATCAAGGGCTTCGAGGTCGGCGGCAACACCTTCTTCAGCTTCCTGCCTTCGCCATTCGATGGTTTCGGCGCGCAGGCCAACCTCACCTATGTCGATTCGAAGGCGCCGAGCCTCGTCTCGTTCGACGCCAACGGCCGCCCGTTGCAGACGCCGCTGCAAGGGCTGTCGCGGTGGAGCTACAACCTCGTCGGCTTCTACGAGAAATACGGCTTCACCGCGCGCGCGGCGTGGAACTGGCGCAACGACTATCTGGACACCGTCAACGGCAACGGCACCGGCGCGGTGCCGATCTATCGCCGCCCCTACGGCCAGCTCGACGCCAGCATCTCTTATGATTTCACGCCGTTCTTCTCGGTCAGCCTCGACGGCGTCAACCTGACGCGCGAGATGAAGCAGAGCTATCAGGCGACGCCCAACCACCCGCGCGATTACCTGCAGGAGGATCGCCGCATCGGCATCTCGCTCAGGCTGAGGACACCGTAAAGGGGGGCGCGGCGTCGGGCGGAGCCATCCGACCGGCGCCGTCGCAAGCGCGACTGTTTTCAGCTTCGCCGGATCGGCACCGGCCCGCTCCCCCACCCGACCTCCCAACAGGGTATTCTATGGGAGGTCGGGTGGGGGAGCATCAGGTCGGCCGTGCCCCCGGCACGGCCTGAACGGTGTGGGACACCGTTCACCCGATGCTGGCTGGTGCCGCTAGCGCATCGTGCTCAAAATCGGGATCACCTCCCAACTCCGTTCGTTTCGAGCGCAGTCGAGAAACAGTGCGCAGCACCTCAAACATGCTTCTCGACGTCGCTCGAAGCGAACGGATCAGTTAAACGCTCGACGCTCTAGCGTTTCAGGGTGCGATCCGCGAAGGCGATGTAGTTGGTCCAGTCCTCCGGCGTGATCTCGTGCGGGCCGGTGCGGATGTGATAGCCGATACGACCGCCGATCGGATGATCGGGGCGCGGCATGGTGTCGGTCTCCAGGCCCTTGTAGCCGAACAGGTGATAGACCCGATCGGCCCCGCGCGCGGCGAGGAACTCGCCTTTCGGGTCCGACCACCAATCCTCGGTCGCGCTCGCGACGTAGACGGGGCGCGGCGCGATCAGCGCGATCAGCTCGTGCGCATCGATCGGCAGCGCCTCCGCGCGTGACGCATAGGTCTTGAAGCGGGGCGCGAACCAGTAATCGTTCATCACCCGGATCGTCTCGCCGAAATCGCGGCGATAGAGCGCGGCCCCGCCCTCCCCGCTGTCGTTCGAGACGACCATCGCGAAGCGCGGATCGACGGCGCCTGCCCAGAGCGCCGCCTTGCCGTAGCGCGAATGGCCGATCGCGATGACGCGGTGTTCGTCCACGTCCGGATCGGTCACGAGATAGTCGCAGGCGCGGCTCAGCCCCCAGGCCCAGGTGGCGATCACACCCCAATGATCGGGCGCCGAGGGGCTGATCGGATAATGCGGCTGGATGCTGTCGGCGCGCTTGCCGTCGCCGTCGGGGTAGAGGTCGCCGGGGAAGAAGGTCGCGACGCCGTAGCCCGCCGCGAGGATCTGCGCGATCGGCCATTCGCCGGCCTCGATCCCGCGCGAGGCCTCGGTCGCGCGATGCTTGACGATGCCCTTGCCCGGCGCCGCGACCCAGCCGGTCGCGATGTGGATCGCCGGATCGGCCGCGACGGCCTGGTTGCCGTGGAAATTGAGGCCGACGAAGACCGGCACCGGCCCCTTTGCGCCGGCGGGCAGGTAGAGCAGCAGCGACGTCTGCGGCCCCTCCGCGCGGCCGTCGAAAAGGAGCGTCACCTGCTTGCGCACCGCACGACCGTCGAGCGCGTGGCGATCGAGATCGGTCACCTCGACCCGCATGTGCTCGGGCGCGGGCGGCACGACGCCGTAGATATGATGCGTGAAGAGCGCGAGCAGCTCGGGCCGGCGGCGGGTCGTCCATTGTTCGGCGCTGGTGACGCGCGTGCCGTCCGCCATCACCAGCGGATCGGGCAGCGTATAGGCGCCCACCTTCGCCTCGTCCGAATTGCCGTCGAGCTGCGCCGACGCGGGCACGGCGAGGAGTAGCGCGAATGCCGCGAGGGCCGCGGACGACAAGAGGCTGGATGCACGAGTCATGCGCCCAGCCTCTTCCCCCTTTTGCTTCCGATCAAGGATCAGAAGTTGATGTGGAACCCGAGCTGATACGAGCGGTCACGCTGGTTCGCCAGCGACGGCCTGAGCGCGGTGCCGTAATATTGATTCTGATAGGCGACAGTCGCGTTGACCATGTCCGCCTTGACCGAGAGCCAGTCGGTCACGTTGTAAGTCGCCGAGACATCGAGCGATTCCTGCGGCGCGTTCCACACGCTTTGCAGCGGATCGGCATTGTTGCTCTGGATGCTGCGCGAGCGCCAGTTGTACGAGACGTGAAGCGAGACCGGCCCCTTCTCGTAAATGCCGGTGACGTTGTAGGCGTTCTTCGAAAGCTGGTCGGCAGGCACTTTGCGGTCGATGCCGACGATCTCCAGCGCGCTGTCCACATAGGTATAGTTGCCCTGGATGCCGAGCCCGGAAAGCACGCCCGGCAGGAAATCGAAAAATTGCTGATAGGTAAGCTCGAAGCCTTTGATCGTGCCGTCGCCGCTGTTGCGCGGACGGCTGACCTGGTAGGTTTCGCCGTTGATCGTTTCGTCGGCGTAGAATTCCTGAACGAATCCGGTGACGTCCTTGTAGAAGACCGACGCTGCAGCATAGTTCGACTTGCCGAAATAATATTCGAGGCTGGCGTCATACTGATCGGCCCTGGTCGGCTTGAGCGCGGGGTTCCCGCCGCTCGCCGTCATGCTGACGGGATTGAGCAGCAGCGCCGGCGAAAGCTTTCCGAATTCCGGCCGCGTGATCGCCTTCGAATAAGCGAGGCGCAGGAACAGATCGGGCGTGAACTGGAAGCGGATATTGGCGCTCGGCAGCCAGTTCTCGTAGGGCGTGCCGCCGGTCAGCGGCTGATAGTCGCCATTCTCGTCCTCGACGAGCACGGTCTGCTCGCCGTCGGTGCGGACGTAACGCAGGCCGAGATTGCCGTCGACCGGCAGCGATCCGAGGTCAAAGCCGAACTGCGTCTCGGCATAGCCGGCAAGCGTCGTCTCGCGATAATCGTAGTGGCTGCCCGGATCGGCGGCCGGATCACCCGGCGGCAGGCCGAACAGCGCGCGGGTGCGCGCCGCATTGTTCATGAAGCGATGCCGGATCGCGACCCACTGGTTGGTCGAGACGTCCTGATCGGTGAACAGATCGTCGGGCGTCAGCTCGGTGATCGCCGAATAAGGCTGGGTCAGCCCGTTTCCGCCCTGCGACAGGAAGTCGTAGATCGCGCGATGGTGCGCCCAGCGGAAACCGGCCATCAGCGTCTTGATCGGGCCGGCGTCGAGATCGTAGCTCGCATCGACGCGGAACGAGGGCTCGCGGCCGTCTTGCTGAGTGCCGTATTCGAAATAGCTGACATTGCCGTAGGCGTCGGGATCGGTGAGATCGATACCCGAGACCGCGACATCGGGCGTATCGCCGTCGAGATTGAAATCCGCGCGGTCCGCGCGCGCGGTGATCGTGGCGCTGCGATAGTAGAACGGGCCGTGGCTGCGCACGTAGGAACCCTCGGCCGACAGCGTGAAGCGATCCGCGGTGTATTTGCCGCCGAAGGCGACATTGATCGTGTCGTATGGATTGTCGGCTTGCCCAACGCCCGATTTCAGCACCGGATTGGCGATCGAGTAGCTCGATGCCACCGTCGATCCGTCCTTGAATGTCGGTGTGCCGGTCCCGCTGCTCGCGCCGTCGGTCTCCACCGAAAGCTGCTGCGTATACGAATGTCCGCCCGAATGGGTGTAGGTCGTATCGAGATGAAGTTCGAGCGCGTCACTCGGGCGCCACTGCACCGCGCCGTAGAATCCGGAACGAACGCGGTTTCCGATTTCATAGCGCGGACGCACCCGTCCGGGGAGCGTAACCAGATCGGCGTCCGTGCCCGTGGCGCCGTCACCATTCACGTCGAACAGGCTGTCATTGTCCGAATAGCCGTTCGTCGAGGTCTGGTATCCCCCCGAATAATAACGCTCGAACTGGCCGCCCAGCAACACGCCGATCTCGCCGATGCCCGTCTGCCACCGGTTGGAGACCACACCGGAAATGCGCGGCCCCGCCTTATCCTGAAATTCGGAGTAGGTGGCGGCGCCGGTCAAGGCGAGATGAAAACCGTCGAAATCGAACGGATGCGCGGTGTGGATGTTGATGAGCCCGCCGAGCCCGCCTTCGATCTGATCGGCGGTCGCGGTCTTGTAGACGTCGACGCCCGACAGAATGTCGGAGGAGAAATCGAGCAGATGCGCGGAACGATCGGTGGTGCCGAAGAGCTGGCGGCCGTTCACCGTCGTCATCACCTCCTTCAGGCCATGGACGACATAGGAATTGCCCTCGCCGCGGGTATTGCGCGAGATTTGCACGCCCGGGATGCGCTGGAGCGTTTCGGCGATGTTGGTATCGGGCAGCTTGCCGATATCCTCCGCGACGATCGAATCCTGGATCTGACCGGACGTCCGCTTGATCGCAGCGGCATTCGAAAGCGACGCGCGCAGGCCCGTCACGACGATCTCGCCGTCCGTGGCCGCGCCCTCGTCCTGAAGAGCGGCGCCGGCGGCCGGCGCTGCCGCGGACGCGGCGTTGACCGCCTGCGCGTGCGCGGCGGGCGGCGCCAGCACCATTGCCGCCATCGCGACGGAACCCAGCAGAGAAACCTTGTCAGACATCTTCTTCTCCCATCGTGCGGCGCGTGATCCGCGCTTCTCTCGGCCGAACATGGGAATATCAATCTACCATTGTGGTATCTCAGTCAAGTCGCTTTCATGCACGAAAGCTTGTTGTACTTCACAGAGCCAGCACGCGATTGACATATCAGACAAATATTGCGCGCACTGTTGCACCGTCGCCACACCGCCTCGATGGATCATTCGAATCGAAATAGTGCCGAGATCGACAGACTGCCGGCGGCTCGATCGTCGCGCCTTGCGGCACCAGACGCGCCGTAGCGCGAGTCATTGTGTGCGCCTGACGATCGTACAAACAGCCCTGCCAATTGTGCGACACCGCGACGTGCGTCCAATCGGCAGCGTCGAAGGCCTGGCGCGGTTGCCTCACTCGCCGGCGCGGCGGCGCTGCCGGCAGTACGCGCGTCGAACACGGTCGATCGCCACGCCCTCGATCGGCCGGTCGCTGCGCTCGGCGATGGCGGCGCCCGGCAGCAGCGCCAGGCCGAGCCGCCTCACCAGTGCCACATCGTGCCGTCGGCGAGCCGCGCGACCGGAAGCTGCTTGGGATCGTAAGGGTATTTGGCCGCGAGTTTCTCGTCGATCGTGACACCGTGGCCCGGCGTCTCGCCCGCGATCAGATAGCCGTCCGCGAAGCGATAATCGTGCGGGAACACCGCGTCGGTCTCGGGGGTGTGACGCATATATTCCTGGATGCCGAAATTGGGCACCCAGGTATCGAAATGGAGCGCGGCGCCCATGCACACCGGCGACAGGTCTGTCGCGCCATGGCTGCCCGTGCGCACCTGATAGAGGCTCGCGAGATCGGCGATCCGGCGCAGATGCGTGATCCCGCCCGCGTGGACGACGGTGGTGCGAATGTAATCGATGAGTTGGTTCTGGATCAGCTCGCGGCAATCCCAGATCGAGTTGAAGATCTCACCCACCGCGAGCGGCGTCACCGTGTGCTGGCGGATCAGCCGGAACGCCTCCTGATTCTCGGCGGGGGTCGCATCCTCCATCCAGAACAGGCGATAGGGCTCGAGCGCCTTGCCCAGCCGCCCCGCCTCGATCGGCGTCAGACGGTGATGAACGTCGTGGAGCAGTTCGATCTCGCCGCCATGGACCTGACGCAGCCGATCGAAGAGCTTGGGTGCATGCGCGAGATAGGCGGGCGTGGACCACAAGGTCTCGGTCGGCAATGCCCCGTCGGCGGGCTCATAATAAAGGTCGCCCTTGCCGACGCCATAGGCGCCCTTCACGCCGGGAATGCCGCTCTGCGCGCGGATCGCGCGATAACCCATCTCGCGATAGACGCCGACCTGGTCGACCGTCGCCTCGATATCGGCGCCGTTGGCATGGCCGTAGACGAGCACGCCCTCGCGCGAGCGCCCGCCGAGCAACTGATAAAGCGGCAGCCCCGCCGCCTTGGCCTTGATGTCCCACAAAGCGGTATCGACCGCGGCGATCGCGGTCATCGTCACCGGACCGCGCCGCCAATAGGCGCCACGATAGAGGAACTGCCAGATATCCTCGATCCGGTGCGCGTCGCGGCCGATCAGGTTGGGAATGACGTGATCGGTGAGGTAGCTCGCGACCGCAAGCTCGCGGCCGTTGAGCGTCGCATCGCCGATCCCGGTGATGCCCTGATCGGTCTCGATCACCAGCGTGACGAAATTGCGCCCCGGGCAGGTGACGACCACCCGCGCGTCGCGAATGCGGATCGCGCCGCTTCCGCCTGTCGCCGCCACAGCTTCGTTCACGCATCCATCCTTTCGATTCAAGTTGTCTGACCAATTACACGATGCCTACTGACAGGCAAGAGCCGATCAGAACGCCGTCAGCCGTTCCGCGCGCGTGCGCAGCTCGGCGGCCTCGGCCTGGACGCGACGGATGCCGTCGAGTTCGGTCGCCTCGAGCAGATTGTCGATCACGCGGCCCAGATGGCCGCGCATCGCCTGCCGCGCGCGAGGGCCGTCATGCGCAGCGATGGCGTCGAGGATCGCGCGATGATCGTCGATCATCGGTTTGATCCCCGCGGCGCGCGAGCGGGCGAGCATGCGCTCGCACAAAGGCGAGCGATGGCGCACGTCCCACAAGGTTTCGATCACCAGCACCATCGCAGCGTTGTTGGTGGCGCGCGCGATCTCGAAGTGGAAGGCGCGGTCGGCGGTCTCGTCCTGGAGGTCGTGCTTGTTTTCCTCGATCATCGCGTCGAGCGTCGCGCGCAGGCGGGCGATCGCGGCCTCATCGGCGGTGACGGCAGCCAGTGCCGCGCTTTCGCCCTCAATCAGGCGGCGCGCCTCGATCAGCTCGAAGGCGCCGACATCGAGCTCGGACGCCGCAAGTCCGCCGCTCGGCCGCTCGGTGACATAGACGCCCGAGCCGCGCCGTGCCTCGACCAGCCCCAGGATCTCCATCCCGATCATCGCCTCGCGCACCGTCAGCCGGCTGACGGCGAACCGCTCGACCAGCGCGCGTTCGGGCGGCAGGCGGTCGCCGGGCACATAGCGGCCCGCGGTGATATCCGCCTGGAGTGCGGCGATGATCGCCTGATAAAGTTTGGGGGTGGCGGGCTGGCTGGCCATCGTGTCTCCTTTCACGGCGAGATATCTGATCGGCCCGACCCTGTCACCGCCTCACGCTGCCGAAGCCGGTTGCATTGGGCTGTCAAATCGGCAAGTTGTTATCAGATATAAAACCATGGGAGCGGACAATGCGGCTATCGCGACGCGGAATCCTGCAAGCGGGGCTCGCCGCCCCTGTCGCGTCCGGCGCGCTAACGGGGCCATCCACCGCGGCGGCGGAGCCCGTTCACCGCTCGCTGCTCTGGTATACGAGTCCGGCCAGCGTCTGGACCGAGGCGCTGCCGATCGGCAACGGCCGGCTGGGCGCGATGGTGTTCGGACGCATCAAGCGCGAGCGGCTGCAGCTCAACGAGGACACGCTTTGGTCGGGCGGCCCCTATTCGAACGTCAACCCGAAAGCGCGTGCCGCGCTTCCCAGGGTGCGCAACCTGATCTTCGCGGGCCGCTACGCCGAGGCCGAAGCGCTCGCCGACGCCGAGGTGCAGGCGGTGCCGATGCGCGAAATGGCGTATCAGGCGCTGGGCGATCTCCACATCGACCTCGCCGACGTCAACGAGACGAGTGTCGAGCATTATGCGCGCGAGCTCGATCTCGACACCGCGATCGCGCGCACCCGCTTCACCTCGGGCGGCGTCACCTATACGCGCGAGGTCTTCGCCTCGCCGGTCGATCAGGTAATCGTCGTGTCGATCCGCGCCGAGGGCGGCCCGATCACGGCCGACATCGCGCTCAGCTCGAGCCAGCGCGCCGGAATCGACGCGCACGCGCACGCGCACGATGTGGTGATGCGCGGTCGCAACAACGAGGATCGCGGCATCGCAGGGCGGTTGACCTTCGAGGCTCGCGCGCGGCTGCTCAGCGAGGGCGGCACGATCGCCGCGGACGGGCCGATGCTGCGCGTCGCAGGGGCACGCTCGCTCGTTTTGCTGTTTGCCGCCGCGACCAGCTTTCGCGGCCCCACCGACGTGTCGGGCGATCCCGCTCAAAAGGTGCGCGCCACGCTCGACGCCGCGGCGGCGATCCCTCTCGATGCGCTCCGCACGCGTCACATCGCCGAGCATCAGCGCCTGTTCCGTCGCGTCTCGCTCGATCTGCCGCGCGGCAAGCGCGCCGATCAGCCGACCAACCAGCGGCTCGAACACGCCGCCGACGCCGACGATCCCTCGCTCGCCGCGCTTTATTTCCAGTTCGCGCGCTATCTGATGCTGTCGAGCTCGCGCCCCGGCTGTCAGCCCGCGAACCTCCAGGGTATCTGGAACGAGAGCAACCAGCCGCCCTGGGGCTCCAAATACACGATCAACATCAATACCGAGATGAACTATTGGCCGGTCGATACCGCCAACCTGCCCGAGTGCATCGAGCCGCTGGTGCGCATGGTCGAGGAACTGGCGGTCTCCGGCGCGCGCACGGCAAAGGAGATGTACGGGGCACGCGGCTGGGTGGCGCATCACAACACCGATCTGTGGCGCGCCTCGGGCCCGATCGATCACGCGCAGACGGGGCTCTGGCCCACCGGCGGCGCCTGGCTCACCTGCCAGCTCTGGGATCATTGGGATTTCCATCGCGACGCCGCGTATCTGGCGCGCATCTATCCGCTGATGGCGGGCGCGGCGCGCTTCTTCCTCGATACGCTGGTGCGCGATCCGCACACCGGCTTCATGGTCACCAACCCCTCGCTCTCGCCCGAGAACGAGCACGGCCACGGCAGCACGCTGTGCGCGGGTCCGACAATGGACATGGCGATCCTGCGCGACCTGTTCGACCGCACCGGCCGCGCCGCCGCGCTGCTCGGGCGCGACGCGGGGCTGCGCAAGGACATGGCGGCGATGCGCGCGCGGCTCGCGCCGTTCAGGATCGGCAAGGCGGGCCAGCTCCAGGAATGGCAGGCTGATTGGGATGCCGACGCGCCCGATCCGCATCACCGCCACGTTTCGCACCTCTACGCGCTCTATCCGAGCTTGCAGATCAGCCCCGCCGCGACGCCCGATCTGGCGACGGCCGCGCGCGTCTCGCTCGAAACACGCGGCGACGAGGCGACCGGCTGGGGGTTGGGCTGGCGGCTCAACCTGTGGGCGCGGCTGCGCGACGGCGCGCATGCCCATCGCATCCTGATCGACCTGCTGTCGCCGGGGCGCACCTATCCCGACATGCTCGACGCGCACCCGCCGTTCCAGATCGACGGCAATTTCGGCGGCGCGGCGGGGATCCTCGAAATGCTGGTGCAGAGCGACGGCACGCGGATCGACCTGCTTCCCGCGCTGCCACCAGGCTGGCGCGACGGCGCGGTCAACGGCGTGCGCGTGCGCGGCGGGTGCGTGGTCGATCTCGCGTGGCGCGGCGGCGCGGTGGAGACGGCGACGCTCCATCCCGAACAGCCGCTCGATGTCGAGGTGGCGAGCCCTGCCGGCCGGATGCGCGTCCGCTGCGCGCCGGGAGACACGATCACACTCGGCCCCCGCGACTTCAAGTAATCAGATAACTCGCTTGCCCTTGGCGGCGAGATATGAAAAAACTCCTTTCATATCTGGAAGCGAAGGGACGGCGATGAAAGCGGTGGTGTGCGAGCGTCCGGGCGTGCTGGAGCTGGCGGAGCGATCCGCGCCTGCGCGGCGGCCGGGTGAATTGCTGCTCCGCATCCGGCGGATCGGGCTGTGCGGCACCGATTATCACATCGTCGCGGGCAACCAGCCCTATCTCGCCTATCCGCGCGTGATGGGCCACGAACTCGCAGGCGACGTCGCCGAGGCCGATCCGGACAGCGCGTTGCGGCCCGGTGATCGCGTGACGGTGAACCCCTATCTGCCCTGCGGGACGTGCATCGCCTGTCGCAAGGGCAAGCCCAATTGCTGCGTCTCTGTCTCGGTGCTCGGCGTCCATGCCGACGGCGGGATGTGCGAACTGCTCGCGGTGCCGGAGGCGGCGGCGATCCCGGTCGGCGATCTCGATCTCGACCAGGCGGCGATGGTCGAATTCCTGTCGGTCGGCGCGCATGCGGTGCGGCGCGGCGAGACCAAAGCGGGCGATCGCGTGCTCGTCGTCGGCGCGGGGCCGATCGGCGTCGCGGTCGCGCTGTTCGCGCGCCGCGCGGGCGCCGAGGTGACGATCGCCGATACCAGCGCGGCGCGGCTCGCTTATGCGCGCGACGCGATTCTTCTTCCCGACACGATCCTCGTCGACGACGGCATCGACGCGGCGCTCGACGCCAGGACCGACGGCGAGTTCTTCGATCTCGTCTTCGACGCCACCGGCAATGCGCGCGCGATGGAAAAGGGGTTCGCCTGGGTCGCGCATGGCGGCTCCTACGTGCTGGTGAGCGTGGTCAAGCAGGACATCACCTTCGCCGACCCCGAATTCCACAAGCGCGAGATGCGCCTGATCGGCAGTCGCAACGCCACGCACGAGGATTTCCGCGCCGTGATCGAGGCGATCCGCGCGGGCGACATCCCGACGCAGGCGATCCGCACCCACGCCTTCCCGCTCGCCGAGGCGCCCGCGCGCGTGCCCGAGCTGATCGCGAACCAGGGCGCGGTGCTGAAAGCGATCGTTACGGTGTAGAAACGGGGCCGCGCTTCTGCGAAAGCAGGAGCCTGGAAGTCTCGACGCATCGCGTGCGGCCCTGGATTCCTGCTTTCGCAGGAATGCGAATGTGCTCCATGAGGGCACCGAAGGAGAGGATGATGGGAATCACCGCCGCGCCGATCGACGGCGCCGAGACCAGCCAGCCCGCGACCGGCCGCTTCATCACCCAGGGCTATGCGCTCGGCTTCGCGCTGGTGACGAGCCTGTTCTTCCTCTGGGCTATCGCTAACAATTTCAATGATATCCTGATCCGCCAGTTCCAGAAGGCGCTCGATCTCAACCGCGCCGAAGCGGGGTTCATCCAGTTCGTCTTCTATCTCGGCTATTTCCTGATGGCGCTGCCCGCGGGAATGCTGATGCGCCGCTTCGGCTATCGCGCGGGCATCTTGTGCGGGCTCGGCCTCTATGCGGCGGGCGCGCTGCTCTTCTACCCGGCGGCCGAAATTCGCGTCTACGGCGTATTCCTGGCGGCGCTGTTCGTGATCGCCTCTGGCGCGGCGTTCCTGGAGACCGCCGCCAACCCCTATATCGTCGCGTTCGGCGATCCGGGCCGCGCCTCGCAACGGCTCAATTTCGCTCAGGCGTTCAACGGCTTCGGCGGATTTCTTGCCCCGATCATCGGCGGCGTCTTCATTTTCTCCGGGATCGAGCACAGCGCGGCCGATCTCGCCGCGATGACGCCCGCGCAGCTTGCCGCCTGGCGCGCGTCCGAAGCGCAGATGGTGCAGGCCCCCTATCTGACGCTCGCGGGAATCGTGATCTGCGTCGGCATCGCGGTCGCGCTCGTCAAGCTGCCGAAGATCAGCCACGATCGCTCGCCCACCGGCACCGTTTCGGGGCTGGCCTCGGTGCTGGGCGAGCCGGCGCTCGCGGGCGCGGTGATCGCGCAATTCTTCTATGTCGGCGCGCAGGTCGGCGTGTGGAGCTTCTTCATCGATTTCGTGAAGGAACTGACCCCCGAAACGCCCGAGCGCACCGCCGCATTCCTACTCTCCTTGAGCCTGATCCTGTTCATGTCGGGCCGCTTCATCGGCACCGCGTTGATGCAGCGGATCGCGGCCACGCGGCTGCTGACGGTGTTCGCGGTCATCAACGTCGCGCTCGCGGTGATCGCCGCGTTCGCGGGCGGGATGGTCGCGGTCGGCGCGCTGACGCTGACCAGCTTCTTCATGTCGATCATGTTCCCGACGATCTTCTCGCTGGGCGTGAAAGACCTGGGCGATCGCGCGATGCTGGGCGCGCCGCTGATCATCATGGCGATCATCGGCGGCGCGGTATTCCCGCCGCTGATGGGGCTCGCCTCGCAGGTGACCGGACACATCCAGCATGCGATGCTGCTGCCGGGGCTGTGCTTCGTCGTGGTGGCGCTCTATGCGCAGCGCACGCATCGCGTCGAGCGGCTGCGGATCGACCCCGGTCCCGCTGCCTCGCCGCTGCATTGAGAGGGCCATGGAGAAGCGCAAGACCACCTATGCCGCGCCCGCGCTCGAAAAGGCATTCGACGTCTTCGAGCTGCTCGCCGACGCGCCCGAGGGGCTCACTATCTCGGAGATCGCGACCCGGCTCGATCGCACGATCAACGAGCTGTTCCGCCTGATCATCGTGATGGAACGGCGCGGCTATCTGCGCAAGGATCCCGATTCGGATCGCTACAGCGTCGCCTACAAGGTGCTCGACATCGCCTATCGCGCGACGCCTGTGCAGAACCTGACGCACGTTGCCGCGCCGATCCTGTTCACGCTCGCGCATGCCGCCGCGCAATCGTGCCATCTGGTCGTCGCCAGCGAAGGGAGCGGCCTCGTCGTCGCGCGGCAGGAAAATCCGGGGCCGACGAGCTTCGGTGTACGGCTCGGCGCGCGCGTGGACCTGCTCAGGAGCTGCTCGGGCAACGTGCTGATCGCCTTCGCCGAAGAGGAGCGCCTGCCCGCGATCCTGCCGCTCGACGCGGACGGCACGCCCGCCGACATCGCGTCGCTCGGCGCGACGCTCGCCGCCATCCGCGCGCGCGGCCACGAACGGCGCGCCAGCCCGATGACCTACGGCGTGATCGACATCAGCTTTCCGGTCTTCGGCTTCGACGGCCGCATCGCCGCCGCGCTCACCATCCCCTTCCTCGAACGCATCGACGGATCTCACCCTGTGCCGATCGACGCCGCCCAGGCTCTCGCGGGCCGCGCGGCGCAGCAGATTTCGACAGGGCTCGGCTGGCACGGCCGCGCGACCTGAGCGCGGAAGATGTTCTCAGCGTCGCTGGCACGGCACCGACCCAATGCTGGCCAGTGCCGCAACCGTTTCAGCAACGCTGAAACAGAACCTAAACCGTCACGCCCTGCTTCCACAGCGCGATCTCGCGCTCGCCGTTGATCTCGGCGCGCGTCGGCGCGCCTGAGGCGGCCTCGATCACGAGGTCTAGCAGCCGATCGGCGGCGGCGTCGATCGGTTCGCCGGCGAGCACCGTGCCCGCGTCGAAATCGATCCAGCCGGGCTTGCGTGCGGCGATCGTGCTGTTGGACGAAATCTTGAGCGTCGGCGCCGGAAAGCCCATCGGCGTGCCGCGCCCGGTGGTGAACAGGATCAGCGTCGCCCCCGCCGCCGTCAGCGCGGTCGAGGACACGGCGTCGTTGCCCGGCGCTTCGAGCAGCGCCAGCCCATGGCCATGCACGCGCTCGCCATAGCGCAGCACGTCGACCACGGGCGCTCGCCCCGCCTTCTGCACCGCGCCCAGCGATTTCTCGTCGAGCGTGGTGATCCCGCCCGCCTTGTTGCCGGGCGACGGATTTTCGTAGATCGGCTGGCCGTGATCGAGGAAATATTGTTTGAAATCATCGACTACGCCGACGATCTTTTCGAAGACCTGTTCGTCGCGCGCGCGCGCCATCAGCAGGCGTTCGGCGCCGAAGATTTCGGGAATTTCGGTGAGGATCGGCGTGCCGCCCGCGCCCGCTACCGCATCGGCGACGCGCCCCACGACCGGATTGGACGAAACCCCCGAAAAGCCGTCCGAGCCGCCGCATTTGAGGCCCAGCACCAGCTCCGACAGCGGCACCGGCACGCGCACGTCCTGCTCGGCGATCGCGACCAGTTCCTCGATCAGATCGAGCCCGGTTTCGTATTCATCCGCCACCATCTGCGTCGTGAATGAGCGCATGCGGGTCGCATCGAGCCCAGGCGCGGCGGCGAGCAGCGCGTCGAGCTGGTTGTTCTCGCACCCCAGCCCGACGATCAGCACGCCGCCCGCATTGGGATGCTGCGCGAGGCTTGCGAGCATCTGGCGCGTGTGCGCGAGATCGTCGCCGAGCTGCGAGCAGCCGAACGGGTGCGGGAAGGCGTGGATGCCGTCGACGCGCCCGGCGAAGCGCGCGGTCGCCCGCTCCGCGAGCCGCCGCGCGGTGCCGCCGACGCAACCGACGGTACACAGGATCCAGATCTCGTTGCGCGTACCGGCCGCGCCCGACGCGCGGCGATAGCCCATGAAGGTGCGGTCGGCAGCCCGCGCGTCGGCGGGCTCGGCCGCCGCGGGCGCGTAGCGATACGCTTCCTTGCCCTCGAGCAGCGTGCGCGCATTGTGGGTATGGACGTGCTCGCCGGGCGCGATCGCGCGCTCGGCCCGCGCGAAGGGCCAGCCGAGCTTGACGATCGGCGCCCCCGCCGCGATCGGCTGGAGCGCGATCTTGTGGCCAGTGGGGACGGGATCGACTACTTCAACCGCGACATCGCCCGCGCGCACGGTTTCGCCCACCACGAGATCGCGCAAGGCGGTCGCGACATGATCGCGCGGATCGACGCGCAGAATGGCGGGCGCAGCCGCCGACGAGATATCAGACATCTTCGCGTAATTCCGGAATCTTCGGGTTTCCGCGATCATATAGGTCAGATGGCTTGCATCGTCCACTGATATATCAGTATGAGGAATTGAAGAATCAGGGGAGGCCGCAACCATGTTCGACATCGCCCAGCCGATCGCTCCGTCCCGGCGTGCCATCCTGCGCACGGCGGCAACTGGAATGACATGCGCGGTCATGGGTGCGCCGCTGCTGGCACGCGCGCCCCGCGAAGTGCTCATTACCGATCACGGCGCGGTGGGCGACGGCGCCACGGTCAACACCCGCGCGATCCAGCGCGCGATCGACGCCTGCGCCGCTGCCGGCGGCGGCACGATCGTCATTCCCGCGGGCGTGTTCGTCAGCGGCTCGCTGTTCCTCAAGCCCGGCGTCCACCTCGCGCTGCGCAAGGATGCGGTGCTCAAGGGATCGACCGACCTCGCCGATTATCCGCTGACGCTGCGCCGCTTCGTCGAGGTGCAGCCCGAGGCGCTGCGCTGGGCGCTGATCAACGCGCGCGGCGCGCACGGCTTGCGCATCACCGGCCCGGGCATGATCGACGGCAGCGGCTCGCCCTTCTGGCACCGCTTCTTCGAGATGAAGCCCGAATTCTACGCCGGCACCGAGGTCAAATACCATTTGCCCCAACTCTGCTTCATCCAGGATTGCGATGATGTCGCGATCGCCGGCGTGCACTTCCGCGATCCGGCCTTCTGGAACGTCCATTTCTACCGCTGCCGCAAGGTGCTGGTCGAGGATTGCCGGTTCGACGTGCCCCACAAGATTCGCGCGCCGAGCAGCGACGGCACCGATCTCGACAGCTGCCAGGACGTCACCATCCGCCGCTGCCATTATTCGGTCGACGACGATTCGATCGTGTTCAAGGGCACCCAGGGCCGCCATGCCCGCGCCTTCACCGAGGCGCCGCCGGTCGAACGCGTCCACGTGCACGACTGCACCTTCGAGGCCGGGCTCGGCGCGATCGTCTTCGGCACCAACGCCACCACCGTCCGCGACATCCGCGTCGAGAATTGCGATTGCTCGGGCGACCAACCGCTGGTCCGCTTCAAGCTGCGGCCGGACACGCCGGGCCAGCTTTACGAGCGCATCCGCGTCAAGGGCGTGCGCCTCCACGAACGCCCGCAGGGCATCTGGCACGGCGGGGAGATCTTCTACGGCGCGCCGCCGCCACTCGGCCCCGATCAGGGCGACGGGCCGGTCGAGGGCCTGATCGTCACGGTCGAGCCCGATCATGGCATCAAGGTGCCGCCCTCGCCGCCGGCACATGTGATCCGCGATCTGGTGATCGAGGACGTCACCGGCACTACCCGCGGCTTCGGCGATCTGACGACGACGAAACTGACCAGGGTCTCCGACGTCACGCTCAGGAGGATTGACGTGACGGTCACCGATCGCGATCGAGCGGCGTTGTTGGCCAAAGGCGTCCGCGGCCTCCGCGTATCGGACGTGCGCGTCAATGGCCAGCCGCTCTCGGTGATCAGGTGAGAGCGGTCCATCAATCGAAAAAAGGATCAATGATGCTGCTCGAAGGAAAAACCGTCCTCGTCACCGGCGCGTCGGCGGGCATCGGCCGCGCGGTGGCGATCGGCTGCGCCCGGCACGGCGCAGACGTCGCGCTCAATTTCGGCCGCGATTCCGCCGGCGCCGAAGGCGCGGTCGCGGCGATCGAGGCGCTGGGGCGCAAGGCCGTCGCGATTCAGGGCGACGTCGCCGAGCCCGAAAGCGCGACCCGCTTCGTCGAGGGCGCGGTAGCGGCGCTGGGCCGGGTCGACGTGTTCGTCAACAATGCCGGCATCTGCCCCTTCCACGCCTTTCTCGACATGCCCGTCGAGACGTTCGAGCGGACGATGCGGGTCAACATGCACGGCGCCTATTTCATGGTGCAGGCCGCCGCGAACCAGATGGTGAAGCAGGGCGACGGCGGGTCGATCATCGCCATGTCGTCGATCTCGGCGCTGGTCGGCGGCGAATATCAGACGCACTATACGCCCACCAAGGCGGGCGTGCTCTCGCTGATGCAATCGTGCGCGATCGCGCTCGGCAAGCACGGCATCCGCTGCAACGCACTGCTCCCCGGCACCATCCTGACCGACATCAACAAGGACGATCTCGCCGATACCGAAAAGCGGACGTACATGGAAAAGCGCATCCCGCTGGGGCGGCTGGGCGATCCCGATGATCTCGTGGGGCCGACGGTGTTCCTCGCCTCCGATCTCGCACGCTACGTCACGGGCGCTTCGCTGCTGGTCGACGGCGGCATGTTCGTGAACCTGCAATAGCATGGCGCCGCCCGGGCCCGACGACACGAGCCCGGGCGGCGTCCGAGCGCGCGCGAATCGACCCGCCGATCCGCCAAATGTCGTTGACCGCAAGCTCAATCGTCATATAATACTTTTAAAAAGGGAGTTAGATCGAGCGTGAGCCTACCGAAGATACGAGCGGTCCGAGCATCCGTGGTGCGCGGCGGCGGCGCGGATTACCACGATCAGGGCGACGGGCACTGGATCGACGATCACATCGCGACCCCGATGGCGCGCTATCCCGAATATCGGGAGAGCCGGCGCAGCTTCGGGATCAACGTGCTCGGCACGCTGGTGGTGGAGATCGAGGCGGCGGACGGCACGATCGGCTTCGCGGTGACGACCGGCGGCGAGCCCGCGGCCTACATCGTCGAGAAGCATCTCGCGCGTTTCCTCGAGGGGCGTGATCCGGCCGATATCGAGACGATCTGGGATCAGATGTACTTCGCGACCCAATATTACGGGCGCAAGGGGCTGGTGGTGAACGCGATCTCGGGCGTCGATCTGGCGCTGTGGGATCTGCTCGGCAAGTTGCGCGGCGAGCCGGTCTATCGCCTGCTCGGCGGCGCGGTGCGCGACGAAATCAGCTTCTACGCCACCGGCGCGCGGCCGGACCTCGCCAGGCAGATGGGGTTCGTCGGCGGCAAGCTGCCGCTCCATCACGGCCCGGCCGAGGGCGACGAGGGGCTCGCGCGCAACCTCGCCGAACTCGCCGAAATGCGCAGCCGCGTCGGCGACGATTTCTGGCTGATGGTCGATTGCTGGATGTCGCTCGATCTCGATTACGCCACCCGGTTCGCGACGCGCGCGTGGAACGAGTCGGGGCTCAAATGGATCGAGGAAGCGCTCAGCCCCGACGATTATTGGGGCTATGCCGATCTCCGGCGCAACGTGCCCCGCGGCATGCTGGTCACCACCGGCGAGCATGAGGCGACGCGCTGGGGCTTCCGCATGCTGCTCGAAATGGAATGCTGCGACATTCTCCAGCCCGACGTCGGCTGGTGTGGCGGGCTGACCGAGCTGGTCAAAATCGCGACGCTCGCGGATTCCCGAGGCAAGCTCGTCGTGCCGCACGGATCGAGCGTCTACAGCTATCACTTCGTGATCACCCGCCATAACAGCCCGTTCTCGGAGTTCCTGATGATGGCGCCCAAGGCGGACGAAGTGGTGCCGATGTTCGCGCCGCAGCTGATCGGCGAGCCGGTGCCCGAGAACGGGCGCATCCACGTCTCGAAGCTCGACAAGCCGGGTTTCGGCGTGGAGCTGAATCGCGATATCCCGCTCCACCGCCCCTATACGCACTGAGGACTCTGCCCCATGAAACTTTGCCGTTTTGGTGCCGTCGGCGCCGAGAAGCCCGGCCTGATCGATGCCGAGGGCCGCATCCGCGACCTTTCGGGCGTCGTCGCCGATCTGTCGAGCGACGCGCTCGCGCCCGCGACGCTGGCCGAGCTTGCCGCGATCGATCCCGCGTCGCTGCCGCTGGTCGAGGGCGATCCGCGCTACGGCGTGCCGGTAGCGGGCACGGGCAAGTTCATCGCGATCGGCCTCAACTATGCCGATCATGCCGCCGAATCGAACCTGCCGATCCCCGAAGAGCCGGTCGTGTTCAACAAATGGGTGAACTGCCTCCAGGGGCCGAACGACGATGTCGTCATCCCGCGCGATTCGGCCAAGACCGACTGGGAAGTCGAACTGGGCGTCGTCATCGGCACGCGGGCGAACTACGTCTCCAAGGAAGACGCGCTCGCGCATGTCGCGGGCTATTGCGTGGTCAACGACGTCTCGGAGCGCCACTGGCAGGTCGAGCGCGGCCCCACCTGGGACAAGGGCAAGGGCTTCCCGACCTTCGGCCCGGTCGGCCCCTGGCTGGTCACCGCCGACGAGGTGGGCGATCCGCAGAACCTTTCGATGTGGCTCGACGTCAACGGCAAGCGCATGCAGGACGGCTCGTCCGCGACCATGATCTTCACCGTCGCCGAGATCGTCGCCTATTGCTCGCAATTCATGGTGCTCGAGCCTGGCGACATCATCACCACCGGCACCCCGCCGGGCGTCGGCCTCGGCCAGAAGCCCGAACCCTGGTATCTCAAGGCGGGCGACGTGGTGGAATTGGGTATCGAGAAGCTCGGCACCCAGCGCCAGACGTTCGTCGCCTGGGAAGCCCGCGCATGAGCGTCTATCAGGGACGCTTCGAAGGCCGCACCGCGATCCTCACCGGCGGCGCCTCGGGGCTCGCGCTCGCCGCCGCCCGGCGCATCGTCGCCGAGGGCGGCCGGGTCGCCTTGTGGGACGTCAATCGTGACAGCCTCGCCGCGCTTTCGGCAGAGGACGGGGTGGCGCACACGGCCGCGCTCGACGTGTCGGACAATGCGGCGGTCGAGGTCGCCGCGCGCGAGACGATCGCCGCGCTCGGCCATGTCGACATCCTCGTCAACGCCGCCGGGATCACCGGCGCGACCGCGCCCGTCACCGATTACCCGATCGACAGCTGGCTTCAGGTGATGGCGATCAACCTCAATGGCCTGTTCTATTGCTGCCGTGCGGTCGGCGCACACATGGCCGAGCGTGGCTACGGCCGCATCGTCAACGTCGCCTCGGTTGCGGGCAAGGAAGGCAATCCCAACGCCTCGGCCTATTCCGCCTCCAAGGCGGGCGTGATCGGGCTCACCAAGTCGATGGGCAAGGAGCTCGCGACCAGAGGCGTGATCGTCAACGCGCTCACCCCCGCCACCTTCGAGAGCCCGATCCTCGCCCAGCTTCCCCAGAGCCAGGTCGATTACATGCGCTCCAAGATCCCGATGGGCCGTCTCGGCGAGGTTGCCGAATCCGCCGCGATGGTGTGCTTCATGGCGAGCGAGGAATGCTCGTTCACCACCGCGTCCACCTTCGACACGTCGGGCGGCAGAACGACCTTCTGATGACGCGCCCGGCCCGCTTCGTCGACGCGCACGTCCATCTGTGGGATCTGTCGCACATCGCCTATTCGTGGCTGACGCCGCCTTTTTCCGACGACGGCGTGATGGGCAGCGTCGAGCCGATCGCGAAGACCTATCTGCTCGACGATTATCTCGCCGATGCGGCGGGATGGAACGTCACGGGGATCGTCCATATCGATGCCGGCGCCGATCCCGCCGCCGCGCTCGACGAGACGCGCTGGCTCCAGGCGATGGCCGATACGCGGGGAATGCCCAACGCGATCGTCGGCTTCGCGCCGCTCGACGATCCCAAGGTCGAGGCGATTCTCGAAGCGCAGGCGAGCTTTCCCAACGTCCGCGGCATCCGCCACATCGCCAATTGGCACCCCGATCCGGGCAAGACCTACACCCCCGCCAACCTGCTAGACGACCCGCAATGGCACGCGGGCTATGCGCTGCTCGGCAAATACGGGCTGAGCTTCGATCTCCAGCTCTATCCGGGGCAGATGAAGGCGGCGGCCGCGCTCGCGGCGCAGCACCCCGACGTGCCGGTGATGATCAACCATACCGGCATGCTCGTCGATGACGGCGGCGAGGCCGAATGGCGCGACGGGCTCGCCGCACTCGCCGCGTTGCCTCATGTAGCCATTAAACTATCAGGCTTCGGCATCGTCGATCACGGCTGGACCGTCGAGCGCATCCGCCCGCTGATCCTCCACGCCATCGACCAATTCGGCACCGATCGTTGCATGGTCGCGAGCGATTTTCCCACCGACAAATTGTTCGGCCCGTTCGATCGACACCTCCAGGCTTATTCGGACATCACCGCCGATTTCAGCGCCGGCGAACGCGACGCGCTGTTCGCCGCTAATGCGGCGCGTCTGTACCGCATCGGCTAGGATCGACTATTCCGCCGAGCCGTTCCGGTTCGAGCACGATGTGCCCGATACGGCGGCGATCATAGGTGTAGGTGATGTGGACAAGCCCGTCGCGCGTCTGGATGACGGCGGGATAGGCATAACCGGCGGGCAGCGGTTTGCATTCCAGAGTCAGCACCGGGCGCCAGCGGATGCCGTCGTCCGACAGCGCGACGTTGAGCGGATAGCGCGGCCCCTTGCCGGGCCTGTCCGGGCTGTGCGCGCTGTGATTGTAGACGAGAAGCTGGCGCCCGTCCGCGAGCGTCACCGCATCGGTGCCCGAATTGGGGTTGGGCAAATCGATCGCGGCGAGCGGCGACCAGCTCTTGCCGCCGTCCTTCGACCAGGTCATCGCGAGCGCGCCCTGCCGCGTGCGCGCGATCGCCTCGAGCGATCCGTCCTCGTGGAAGAGGATGCTCGGCTGGATCGCGTCGATATGCTCGGGTGAGGCGACCGCAGGCGATGCGATCCAACTCTTGCCGCGATCGGTGCTCCGCTCGAAATGGAGCGTCCAGCGCCCGTCTTCGGTCTCGACGCTCGACGGCGCCAGCCATGACCCATCGGCAAGAACGACCGGCTTGTTCTTGATCGGCCCCAGGATGCCGTCGGGTAGCCGCTGCGGCGTGCTCCACGAGCGGCCGTCGTCGGTGGAGCGCGTCACCATGCCCCACCATTTGGTCGGGCTCGGCCCCACCTTGTAGAAGAGCAACAGCGGCCCGTCCGGCGCCTGGAACAGCACCGGGTTCCACGTGGGATAGCGCGTGCCGTCCCCCTGCACCCCGTCGGCGACCTTCACCGGCCGTTGCCACGCGCCCTTCTCATGCCGCGCGACATAGATGCTGACATCGGGGTTGCTCTCACGCGTACCGCCGAACCATGCCGCGGCGAGCGTGCCCGCGCTGGTCTCGACGATCGTCGAGGCGTGCGCCTGCGGATAGGGCGCGGACTCGTATATGAACTCGCGCGCGACGACCGGCGACGGGTCCGCCGCGACGGGCCCCGCCGCGCCGAGCAGCAGCGCGGCCGGGACGAGCGCGACGTGCAGCCGGCGGAGCGCGGCC
Source organism: Sphingomonas sp. (assembly GCA_035538935.1). GTDB lineage: Bacteria > Pseudomonadota > Alphaproteobacteria > Sphingomonadales > Sphingomonadaceae > Sphingomonas. The sequence goes on along the minus strand of DATLJH010000009.1, from coordinate 41,077 downwards.
CTCATACCTTGACCAGTCGCACCGCGATCCACGGCTTGCCGGGCAGCTTCACCGTCGGCCGGGCGGGATCGTGGAAGGTGTAATCGTCGCGCTTCGCCATGCGGAACACGCCGTCCACCGGCGTGACCGTCATGTTCCAGGTATCGATGATGTCGGCGCGATAGGTGTTGCGCGGGTCGTCCTTGCGTCCCGGCAGCGCCATCTCCCATTCGGCCGGCGTGTCGGCACCGAAATAACGGAGATAATATTCGAACGGCTTGCCCGCGATGTGACTGCCCCACCACACGTCGATCGGATCGATGCCGGGCGCGGGCCCCTCCTCCATGATCTTGCGCAGGAAACCGAGCCGCGGCGGGCTGGTGCCCTGGAGCTTGCCGCCCTGCCCCAGCCACGAATAATCGGCGTTGCGATTGGGATCGAAGGTCTCGCTATGGCCCACATAAGTGCCGCCGACGGTGCCCCACCAGAAGCGCTCGACCATTTCCTCGCCGGAGAGATCCCCCCAGCGCAGTTTGGAATTGCCCTCGTAGCGCACCTCGTCGAACACCACGGGCTTGAGCGCGAACGAGCGGTGCAGTTCGGCGCGTACCTCGTCGAGCACCGCGCTGCCGTTCTGGATGCTGGCATGCGTGATCCAGGGTTTGCGCGCGTCGTAATAGATGTGGATCTGGTGGATCGAGCGCAGCCGATCGTGCGGATCGGCGGCGACGAGCACCTGGAACAGATGGTCCCAATCCTCCATCGTCTTGGTCTTCACCGCATCATATTCGTTCGCCATCGACCACCAGACGTGGGCGTAGGCGCCCCAGCGCGCGGCGGCATAGCGCACGTAGCGCTCGTCGTCGGCGCGCGTCATGTCGTTATAGCCGCGCTTCTCGTCATAGGGGTGGAAGAGGATGATGTCGGCCTCGATCCCCAACGCGCCGAGCTTGGCGATGCGATCCTCGTAGCGGCGGAAATAGGCGGGGTCGAAGCGCGTCGAATCCCAATCACGCGGACCGTCGCCGGTGCGGACGAACGGATTGGTCGCCACCGAGTCGACATTGGGGAAGACCAGCATGCGCATCTTGTTGAACGGCGCGGCCTTCAGCGTCGCCAGCGTTTCGGCGCATTTGGCGTCGGATTGCAGCGCCCAGGAATAGCAGGTGGTGCCGATCTGCCGATAGGGCGTGCCGTCGGCATAAGCGAAATGATAGCCGTCCTTGGTCACGCGGACGGGGCCGTGATTGCCGGGAGACGGCGGCGTGCAGTCGAAACCGCCGGCCTGGCCCTCCATCGTGGGCGCGCTGCTCGTCACGCGCCATTCCCAGCGGCCGAGCTCGGGCGGGCTGAAACGGATGCGATAGACGCCGTCGCCGTCGTAGAAGCCGGGCACGCGCACCTGCCTGCCGCCGTTTGTGAACACCGCCGCCAGCGTCACGTCGTCGAACGGATTGCCGTCGCTCGGCCCGTCGAGCGCGATCTCGTACACGCCCCAGCGCTCGACCTTGCCCGGCGGCGCGGCGCGCGCGGCGATCGCCGGGGCGCCCACCGCCGTTCCCAGCGCGATCGTCCCCTTGATCATGTCCCGTCTCGAAACCACGGCTCTCTCCTCTGTTCAGGTCACGCCGCGGCGCGTTGCGCTTCCAGTTCCTCGAGCGACTTGCCCTCGTTGCGCGGCGCCCAGATGAAGCCGATCAGCCCGCTCACGACGAGGAAGCCGACGAGAATCCACGCCAGCGTGTGGAAGCCGGTCGCCGTCAGCGCCGGCACGAAGAAGCTGAAGATGCCGAGCGTGATCCGCACCACCGCGAACATCACCCCCTGCGCGGTGCTGCGCAGCAGCGTCGGGAACATCTCCGAGCTCCACAGCTGGAAGAAGCACTGCGCGCCGAAGCCCTGGCCGGTGGCCATCAGGAAAACGTGGATCAGCGCGATCGGCAGCGTCAGCGGGAATATCGCCAGCAGCGACATGCCGATCACCTGGACGATCGCCGACAGCCCGAACAGCAGCCGCTGGTTCACGCGATCCGACAGCTTCATGAAGATGAAGAAGATCGAGCCCATGCCGAGCAGGAACGAGAACGCCTGGACGGCGACCGACACCGCCTGGCTCTGATCGCCGACGGTGCGCAGGATATAGGGGAAGAAGAAGCCGTTGGTGCCCGCCCACAGGTTCCAGAACAGATACATGCCCGCGAGGAACGCCATCGAGCCGATATGCTGGCGCGTGAAGAGATCGCGCACGCGGCCCTTTTTCACCGCGCCCTCGATCGCGCGTTCGGCCTGCGCCTCCACCCAGCGCTGCGATTCGTGCATGCGCGATCTGAGGAAGGTGAGCGCGACCGCCAGGATCGCGAGATGGGCGAACACGATGCGCGCGCCGAGCAGGCCGAGCGGGGTCAGCACCAGGAACATCAGCAGCACCACCACCGGGCCCAGATACCAGAGCACCTGCGCGACACCGCTGTGCTTGCCGCGCGCGCCCTTGGGCGCCATCTCCGCGATCAGCGACCAGGAGGCGGGGATGTCCGCGCCGACCGCGAGGCCGACCAGGAAGAAGCCGAGCACCAGCATCCACGCGTTCATCGCGAAGATCAGCCACAACATGCCGAACGCGTAGAACAGCATGTCGTACTGGTAGATCTTCTTGCGCCCGAACAGGTCGCACAGCCGCCCGCCGATCAGCGCGCCCACGCCCGCCGAGATCGCATTGGGCCCGAACGCACCGATCAACCCGACGAGATCGGTGTTGAGCTTGTACGCTTCGACCCACAAGGCCAGCGCGGCGGAGCCCGCGACGATCGATCCGGCATCGATATAATTGGCGAGGCCGGCGAGGATCGTGTTCTTCCAGTCGTCGGCTCCCGCCGGGCGTTCCGCCGCCTCGATGCCTGTCGCCATTCGTCCATCCTCCCGCAAGGTCGAAGAATATCGAAAGGATGCGCCACAATGGCTGCGAACGCTCCTGATCTGCCGTATGGCTTACCGATGCAGCGGGGCGAGCGCAACGCCCATCACTTTCGTTTCGCTTCGATCGACTCGCAGAACGAAAAAATTGACGAAGAGTGGATCACCACCCTAGTCGGTGCAGCGAAAGACGCGTGGCAGTCGCACAGGAGAAGCCCGAATGCCGAAATTGTCCGTGGCCGATACCGGCGCACCGGGCCTCGCGATTCTCGACCTGCGCGCCGAGCACGTCGCCGACCTTCTCGGCACCGAAGTCATGCGGCCGATCCTGTCCTGGCGAATCGATGCGACCGAGCGCGGTGTCACCCAGACGCGCTACCGCATCCGTGCCGCCGCGCGCCCGGACACGCTCGACGATCCTGACGCCTTGCTGTGGGACAGCGGCGAGATCGACTCCGCCGACAGCAGCGTTCCCTATGGTGGCCCCGCCCCTGCCGCGATGCAGCGCCTGTGGTGGAACGTCGAGATCGCCGACGATCGCGGGCGCACCGCCCGGTCGCAACCGGCATGGTTCGAAGCGGGACTGCTCTCGGCCGGCGATTGGCACGCGCAATGGATCGAGGCCGAGGACGACGCGGCCGCCGCGGATCGCGCGGCGGGGCTGGCGTGGATCTGGAGCGCCGACCCGCTCGATCCTCGCCCGCACGGCTTCCGCCTCGATTTCGACGCGCCCGACGACGTGATCGACGCCGAAATTCTCATCGCCGGCAAGGACGAGCTGCTCAGCGCCTGGGTGAACGGCGCGCCTGCGACGCTGCCGCGGCTCGTCTATTGGGGCACGCTGCTCCCCGTGGGCGGCGCGACAGTGAAGCCCGGACGCAACAGCCTGTGCGTCGCCGTGTCGGCCGAAACCGAGGGCTTCTTCCCCGTCGACGGCGGCGCGATGGCCGCGCTGGTGCGCCTGCACCGCCGCGACGGCACGATCGAGCGCCTCGTCAGCGGCCCCGATTGGCGCATCATGGCCGATCCCCCCGCCGACTGGACCGTGCCCGGCTTCGATGCGTCGGGCTGGCAGGCCGCGCAGCCCTCGGGATCGCGCGCCGCTGGCGACCCGCGCCCGGCCGAGCCCGCGATGCTGTTGCGCACCGAATTCGCGCCGCGCGCGCCGGTGGTCGCCGCCCGGCTCTACGCCACCGCACTCGGCGTCTACGAGGCGCGCATCAACGGGCGCGCAGTATCGGATGCCGCGCTGGCGCCCGAGATCAGCGTCGCACGCGAGCATGTGCTCTACCAGAGCTATGACGTGACCAATCTGATCGCCGAGGGCACGAACGCGCTCGGCTTCACCGTTGCCGACGGCTTCTATGCGGGCGCTTTCGGCTGGCGGATGGAGCGCTACGGCTTCGGCCCCGCGCCGCGCCGGCTGCTTGCCCAGCTCCGCCTCGATTATGCCGACGGCAGCCACGACTGGGTGGCGACCGGCCCCGATTGGCGCATCGCACGCTCGCCGGTGACCGCGGCCGATATCTATGGCGGCGAGACGCATGACGCGCGCCTCGATCGCGACGGCTGGGACGCGCCCGGCCACGACGACGGCGGCTGGCGCCCCGCCCGCGTCGGCGCTGCCCCTCCCGCGCGGCTGGTCGCGCAGACATCGCCGGCGCTGCGCCCGCAGAAGGTGCTGCGCGCCGCCACGATCTCCGAGCCCCGGCCGGGTCGCTTCGTCTTCGATTTCGGGCAGAATTTCGCCGGCTGGGCGCGGCTGCGCGCGACCGGGCCGGCGGGCACGGCGATCACGCTGCGCTTCGCCGAACTGCTCGACGCCGACGGCCTCGCCGATCAGGCCAACCTGCGGCTCGCCGAGGCGACCGATCGCTTCATCCTGCGTGGCGATGCCGTGGGCGAGACGGTCGAACCACGCTTCACCTATCACGGCTTCCGCTATGTCGAGGTGGAAGGCTATCCGGGCACGCCGACGCCCGACGACATCGAGGGAATCGTCGTCCACAGCGATTGCGCCGTCACCGGCGACATGTGCTTCGATCATCCCCTGTTGCAGCAAATCTGGAACAACACCTTGTGGAGCCAGCGCTCCAACTTCTTTGCCGTGCCCACCGATTGCCCGCAGCGCGACGAGCGCATGGGCTGGTCGGGCGACATCCAGGTGTTCCTCGATGCCGCGGCGTTCAACATGGACGTCGACGCCTTCATCCGCCGCTTCCTGCTCGAGATGCGCGCGGCCCAGCGGCCCGACGGCGGCTATCCGATCGTCGTGCCCCAGCCGCTCTCCTTCCCCGACGTCGTCACCGCGGGCTGGAGCGAGGCGGGCATCATCCTGCCGCACGGCCTGTGGCAGCGCTACGGCGACACCGCGGCGATCGACGAGAATTGGGACGCGATGGAACGCTGGATGACGTTCGTCGCGCGCACCAACCCCGATCATATCTGGCGGAACGACCGCGAACTCGATCTCGGCGACTGGCTGTCGGTCGATGCGATCCAGCCCGACGACGAGACAACCCCGCGCGTGCTCTGCGCTACCGCTTACTGGGCGTTCTCGGCGCAATTGATGGCGGAAATGGCCGAGGCGACCGGCCGTGTGACGGCGGCGGCACGCTATCGCGACCTGCGCGCGGCGATCGGCGAGGCCTTCGCGCGCGAGCTGCTCGCGGCCGACGGCACCGCAGGCAACGGCAGCCAGGCGAGCCAGGTGCTCGCGCTCCATATGGGGCTCGTCCCGGACGATCGGCGCGCCGCGGCCGCGCAAATCCTCGCCGACGACATCCGGCGGCGCGGCATGAAGCTCTCGACCGGGTTCCTCGGCACGCCCTATCTGCTCGACGTGCTCGCCGATGCGGGGCGATGGGAGGAAGTGACCGCCCTGCTGCTCCAGACCGGTTATCCCTCGTGGGGCTACATGCCCTCGGTCGGCGCGACGACGATCTGGGAGCGCTGGAACGGCGATGTCGGCGATCTCTCGATGAACAGCTACAACCACTATGCCTTCGGCGCGGTGGTCGGCTTCTTCTACCGGCGGCTGGCAGGCATCGCGCCCGCCGCGCCCGGCTTCCGCCGCATCGCGGTGCGCCCGGTCTTCCTGCCTGCGATCGGCAAGGTCGCCGCGCGCTACGAGTCGTGCATGGGCACGATCGCGACCGAGGTGGACGGCGACGAGGACGGGCTGTCACTGCTCACGCTCACCGTCCCGGCAAACGCCATCGCCGAAGTCGAGCTGCCGGCGGGCCGCGACTGGCGCGAGGACGGACATACGCTCGACAGTCACCCCGACGTCCGCAATTTCCGCCACGAGGACGCGGTTCTGCGGTTCGAGGTCGGTTCGGGCAGCTACCGATTCGCAGGCTGAGCGTTCAACCCGCGAAGGAGGCGCGCGCGATCGCGGCTTTCCATTCTGCGCGCATCGCCTCTCGTTCGTCGCTCGCACGCGGCTGGAAGGTCGTGGCGGGTGCCGCCGTCTGATTTTCCCAGCCGAGCGCCTTGGCGGCCATCCGCGCGACGCCCTTGACGCTCGCTTCCTCATTCTCCGGCCGAACCACGGCGCGGCCGAGCAGGTCGGCGAGGAGATGCATCAGCACGACGTTCTTCGCCGCGCCGCCATCGGCAACGATCGTTGGCAGCGCGTGCCCCAGATCCGCCTCGGCGGCCTCGAATACGTCCGCGATCTGATGCGCGATGCCTTCGAGCGCAGCGCGCGCGACGTGCGCCGGCCGCGTGCCAAGTGACATGCCCGAGATCATCCCGCGCGCGTCGCTGTTCCAGTGCGGCGCGCCCAGCCCCGCGAGCGCGGGAACGAAACAGACGCCATCGCTCGTCCCCACTGTCTCGGCGAGCGCCGTGAGCGCCGCTTCGTCGGCCAATCCCAGCAATTGCGTGGCGAAGGCCGCCGCCGCACCCGAGGTGGTGATGTTGCCTTCGAGCGCGTGGAAAACGTGTCCGCCCTCGGCCCAGGCGATCGTGCTCGACAGCCCATGCGCGGAGTGTGCGCGCTGTTGGGTGAGCACCATCAGCGACGAGCCGGTGCCGCAGGTGACCTTCGCCTCACCGGGCGAGCGCGCGCCGTGGGCGTAGAGCGCGGCGTGAGAATCCCCCATCATCGCGCATATCGGCACGCCCGCAGGGAGCGCCGTCGCCCCGTCCGCGAGGGTTCCGAAGCGGCTGTCCGACGCCCGGACCTCCGGCATCAACGCGAGCGGCACGCCGAAAATCCGCGCCAGTTCCGCATCCCAGGCGAGCGATTCGAGATTGAGCAATTGCGTGCGCGAGGCGTTGCTGAGATCGGTCGCATGGACCGCACCGCCGGTCAGCTTCCACAGCAGCCAACTGTCGACGGTGCCGGCGCGCAATTCGCCGCGGTCCGCGCGGGCGCGTCCTTCGGGAATCGTATCGAGCAGCCAGGCGATCTTGGCGGCCGGGAACAGCGGATCGAGCCCCAGCCCGCTGCGCTCGACCACCGCCGCCGCATAGCCGGCCGCGCGCAATTCCTCGCAGCGGGGCGCGGTGCGGCGGCATTGCCACAGGATCGCGGGCGCGACCGGCTCGCCGGTCGCCGCGTCCCACAACACCGCCGTCTCGCGCTGGTTCGAGATGCCGACCGCCGCGACCTCGACCTCGGGCGCCGCCGCGACGAGGTCGCCGATCACGCCGGCGACGCTTTCCCACAGAGCGGCAGCCGATTGCTCGGCCCAGCCGGGCCGCGGATGCGCGACCGCCATCGGCCGCGACGCGCGCGCCAGGATCGCCCCGTCGCGGCCGACAAGCACGGCCTTGGTGTTGCTCGTCCCCTGATCGACGGCGAGAACGGCCTGGCCGGTCATCCGGCCTGCCGCGATCCGAGCAGCTCGCGCGCCGCCGCGGCGATGCCGGTATCGGTCAATCCGAACTTTTCCATCAGCCATTGCGCCGATCCGGTCGGCAGGAAGCCGGGAAAACCGATCATGCGCATCGGCACGGGCCGGTGGGTGGCGACATATTCGGCGACCGCCCCGCCGAGGCCGCCATGCGACAGCCCCTCCTCGGCGGTGACGATCGCGCCGGTCTCCGCCGCCGCGGCGATCGCCGCCTCGTCGAGCGGCGCGACGGTGGACATGTTGACGACGCGCGCGGCGATGCCCTCGGCGGCCAGCGTTTCCGCCGCCGCCAGCGCGCGGTGGACGAGCGTGCCGTTGGCGATGATCGCGATGTCGCCGCCCTCGCGCAGCGTCTCGGCGCGGCCGATCGCGAAGGCCGCGTCCTGCGGCCGCGCGATCTCCGGCACCGGCATCCGGCTGATCCGCACGAAGACCGGCCCGTCGAACGCGGCGGCGGCGCGGATTGCTTCGGCCGTCTCCCACGGATCGGAGGGAACGATGATCGTCAGGTTGCGCAGCGCGCGCAGCCAGGCGATGTCCTCGATGCTGTGGTGCGTCGCGCCGAGCTCGCCGTAAGCGACGCCGCTCGAGATGCCGCACAATTTCACATTGGCGTTGCTATAGGCACAATCGGCCTTGATCTGCTCGAGCGCGCGCGCGGTGAGGAAGCATGCGGCCCCGCTGACGAACGGGATCTTGCCGCCATTGGCGAGCCCGGCGCCGACACCGACCATGTTCTGCTCGGCGATCCCGACATTGATCAGGCGCTGCGGGAATTTCGAGCGGAAGCCGCCGAGCTTGCTCGATCCGACCGAATCATTGACCACCGCGACGATGCGGTCGTCGCCGTCCGCCAGCTCCTCGAGCGCGCGCACATAGGCCTCGCGGCAATCGAATCCGGCCTTTGCTGCCGCCGCGCTCATGCCTCAACGTCCAATTCGAGTTCCTTCATCGCCTGCGCATATTGCTCGGCGTCAGGCACGCCGTGATGCCAGCTCGCCTGATCGCGCATATAGCTGATACCCTGGCCCTTGTGGGTATGCGCGATGACGCAGAGCGGCTTGTCGCGTGGGGTCGAGGGCGCTTCCAGCACCGCGAGCAACGCCGCATGGTCGTGCCCGTCCACGTCCGCGACCTCCCAGCCGAAGGCGCGCCATTTGTCCGCCAGCGGCTCGAGCGCGTTGGTGTCCTCGGTTGGCGCGCCCTGCTGCAATCCGTTGCGATCGACGATCGCGGTGAGATTGCCCAACCCGCGGTGGCCTGCGAGCATCGCGGCTTCCCACATGCTGCCTTCCTGCAGCTCGCCGTCCCCCGTCAGCGCGAACACTCGGTAATCGGCGCCGTCGATCTGCCCGGCGATGGCGATGCCGACCGCGACCGGCAGCCCGTGCCCCAGCGGCCCCGTATTGGTTTCGACGCCCGGCAGATAAGTGCGGTTCGGATGGCCGTTGAGCCGCGATTCGGGCTGCAGATAAGTGGCGAGCTCGCTCGTCGGAAAGAAGCCCGCGGCCGCGAGCGCCGAATAGAAGGCGCCGGTGCAATGGCCCTTGCTCATCACGAAGCGGTCGCGCGCCGGGTCCGACGGGCGCGCGGGATCATAGCGGAGTATGCGGAAATAGAGCGCCGCCAGGATATCGGCGGCGGACATGTCGCCGCCCGGATGCCCCTGTCGTGCGTGATAGATCATCTCGATCGCGCTCCGGCGTATCCAGTTCGCCTTTTCGCGCACGCGCGCGACCGCCGCCGTCATTGCTGCTCGCCTCCTTCGCTTGTCCGGCGTGCCTATCAGAAATGACGGAATTCACAAGGATGGTACTTTCGATTATTTTCGTTTTTGAGCAGACAGCCCTTCGATAGGTTTGACAACGATAGGATCGCTGCCCTAGGCCGCCATCGGATAGAGCGCGCCGACGCGTCATCGAGAGGCGGGAGACGATCGACACATGGGCACGGCCGCGAAATTTTCGGCAACGGGGCTCCTCGGTGAAGCGCGTCGGGCCAAGATCCTGGCCTGGCTGCAGGAGGAAGGCAGCGCCCGCGTGCGCGATCTCGCCGAGGCCTTCTCGGTTTCCGAAGTCACCGTCCGGCAGGATCTGGAAAAGCTCGAAACCGAAGGTCATGTCGTGCGCGAGCATGGCGGCGCCTTCCTCAAATCGCTGCCGCAGCAGGTGCGCGCGATGGCGCTCCACCATCTCGTCAACATGGACGCGAAGAAGCGGATCGGCAGGGCTGCGGCGGCGTTGATCGAGAATGGCGAGACCATCATCCTCGATTCGGGCTCGACGACGACCGAAGTCGCCGCAAACCTCGGCGACCACGAGAATCTGACGATCATCACCAACGCGCTCAATATTGCGTTGATGCTGGGTGCGGTGCCCTCGTTCGACATCCACATGACGGGCGGGTTGTTCAAGGCGCCGACGCTGTCGCTGAGCGGCGAGCGATCGGCCGACTATCTCGACGGCCTGTTCGCGCGCAAACTGTTCCTCGCCACCGCGGCCGTCTCGATCGATGCGGGCCTCACCTTCCCCGCCTTGTCCGACATCTCGGTCAAGCACGCGATGATCGAGGCGGCCGAGCGCGTTTATCTCGTCGCTGATTCGACCAAGATCGGCCAGCGGAGCTTCTCGACGCTCTGCGGTCTCGATCGCATCCACACGCTCATCACCGACGACGGTATCACCGACGCCGACCGCAAGGCTTTCATCGCCGCGGGCGTCGAATTGGTCATCGCCTGATACCCTGAAAGGAACAAAATAATGGCGAGCACGCAGAAATTCGGCGCGGGGATCTGGCATTTCGCGACCTATGTCGATCGCTACGCGACCGACGGCTACGGCCCGCCGCGTTCGGTGCTCGAGATGATCGATCTCGCCGGTCAGGTCGATGATCTGTCGGTGGTCGATATCAACTATCCCTTCGCCGATCCCTCGATCTCGCTCGATCAGGTCGCGACCGCGCTCGATCGCAACGGCCTGAGCGTCATCGGCATCACACCCGAAATCTACACCCGCGAATTCGCCAAGGGTGCCTTCACCAATCCCGATCCGGGCGTTCGGCGCCGCGCGCACGAGCTGATCACAGAGGCGGCCGGCGTCGTCCGCCGCTTCGGCGCGAGCTACGTCAAGCTATGGCCGGGGCAGGACGGCTGGGATTATCCCTTCCAGGTCGATCACCGCAAATTGTGGCAGGCGAGCATGGACGGCGTCGGCGCGCTGGCGGCGGAGAATCCCGATCTCAACTTCGTGATCGAATACAAGCCGCGCGAGCCGCGCGTGCACATGAGCTACGACAGCGTCGCGCGCACATTGCTCGGCATCGAGAAGATCGGGCTGCCCAATATCGGCATCCTGCTCGATTTCGGCCATTCGCTCTACGGCGGAGAATCTCCCGCGGACGCGGCGCAGCTCGCGATCGATCACGGCCGCCTGTTCGGCATGGACGTGAACGACAATCTGCGCGGCTGGGACGACGACATGATCGCGGGTTCGGTCCACCCGATCGAGCTGTTCGAATTCTTCTACACGCTGCGCAAGAACAAGTGGGAAGGCGTCTGGCAGCTCGATCAATTCCCCTTCCGCGAGGACAGCGTGGCCGCCGCCAACAGCGCGATCTCGTTCCTGAAGGCCGTCGAACGGGCGCTCGACAAGCTCGATTTCGAGGCGGTGCAGGCCGCGCAGGACCGCCACGATGCCGTGGCGGCGCTCGATCTCGCCCGCAAGGCATTGTTCTCGTCGTTCTAGACGACGCCACCCGCCGCTGAGCGGCGGATCTCGATCCGCGCGCCGTGGATGATGCCGATCATCCGCGGCGTTCGTTTGCGCCCTCGCATGGGCGGTCGCGCATCGAACCGCTTCCAGCCTTGCTCGATATCCCGGCACGCAGGCATCGATCAGGGCTTGCGTCGATCGCCGGAAATGTGAAAGGTAATACGTAATATAAAATGATGATAAAGGGGAGCTGGAAATGCGCAAAGCGTTCGGATCGGCCATTGGCGCGGCGTTGCTTGTGGGGACGTCGCTGTCGGCGCAGGAGGTTCCCACCCAACCCGACTGGGCTCCTTTCGTCATCGATCATTTCGCGCGGCAGGATTCGCGCGCCGACATGCGCTTCCTGCTCGACGGGCCCGCGGGCAAGCACGGTTTCGTCCAGGCGCGCGACGGTCATCTCACTTTCGAGGACGGCACCCGTCTGCGCTGCTGGGGCGTCAACCTGACCGGTTGGACCCCGGGCTCAGCCGAAATCCCGCCGCACCACGAGGCAGAGGTCTTCGCCGCCGAGCTGGCGCGCCTCGGCGTCAATTGCGTCCGCCTGCATTTCCTCGACATGCCCGATGCGACGCGCGTGCGCAGCGGCAGCGGGCCGACCGGGGATCCCGAGCCCGCGACCCACACCCCCGTTGGCCTGATCGACAGCAGCCGCGACGATACGGGCCATTTCAACCCGACCCAGCTCGACCATCTCGACTACTTCTTCGCGCAGCTCAAGAAGAACGGCATCTACGCCAACTTCAATCTCAATGTCGGCCACACCTGGAAGCCCGGTGACGGCGTTCCCGACGCCAAGCTGATCGGCGTCGCCAAGGCGGTGACCTATATCGGCCCCGAACTGATCGAGCGGCAGAAGGATTATGCGCGGATGCTGCTCGGGCATCGCAATCCCTATACCGGGCTGCGCTACGCCGACGATCCCGCGGTCTCGACGGTCGAGATCGTCAACGAAAACTCGCTGCTCGAATTCTGGATGCGCAACTGGTTCCGCGGCGAGCTGACCGAGAACGGCCCGCGCCACCAGCTCGACTTCACCCCGCATTACCTGTCGATCCTCACCGGCCTCTACAATGAGTGGCTCGCGAAACACCATTCCGCCAAAGAAATCGCGGATATCCGGCGTGAGGCCGGCGTGGCGGACGGCGCGCCGGTGCCGCTGATGCGCCGCCAGCAATTCGAGGCAGCGTCCAAACTGCGCTTCCACAGCGAGGCCAATTTCCTGGTCGACGCCGAACGCACCTTCTTCGAAGACATGCGCACTTTCCTGCGCGACGAGCTGGGCGTGAAGGCGCCGATCGTCGCGACCGCCGATCACAGCTATTTCATCCCCGGCCAGCCGCTGCTGGAGACGACGCAGCATTTCGACATCGTCGATGCGCACGTCTACTGGCAGCACCCGGCGATCTTCGGCAAGCGCAACACGCCGATGGTCAACGACCCCGAGGGATCGATCCTGCAACGCCTGTCGCGCACCGCGATGGCCGGCAAGCCCTTCGTCGTGAGCGAGGTCAACGAGCCCTTCCCGCACGAATATGACGCCGAGCAGATTCCGATCCTCGCCGCCTATGCCGCGTTGCAGGATTGGGACGGCGTGTTCTTCTACACCTTCGAGACCAAGCTCGAGGGCGAGTGGAAGGGCATGATCGGCGACCATTTTGACATGACCCAGCATCCCACCAAGATCGCGCAGCTGCCGGTCGGCGCGATGATCTTCCTGCGTGGCGACGTCGCCAAAGCGCGCGAGACGATCACGCGCAGCTATTCGCGCGACCAGGTGGCCGAGATGGCGCGGATGCCGATGTCGGAAATGCCCGCCTTCACGCCGGGCTATCCCAAGCGCCTGCCGCTCGTTCACGAAACGCGGATCGCGTGCCTCGACTGCAAGCCCACGGCCGCCGAGGCGCCCGCGGAGACGATGCCGATCGCGTCGGACACCGGCGAGCTCGAATGGTCGGTCGAGGACGGCAGCAACGGCGTGGTGACGATCGATACCGAGCGCACCCAGGCGCTGGTCGGCTTCGTCCGCCAGACCGGTGCGCGCACCACGAACCTCACCGCCGACATCTCGACGCCGTTCGCGGTGATCACGCTGTCGTCGCTCGACGGCAAGCCCATCGATCACTCGAATGAAATGCTGCTGACCACCACCGCCCGTGCGCAGAACACCGGCATGACGTGGAACGCGCGGCGCAGCGTGACGAGCAACTGGGGCACCGCGCCGAGCCTGATCGAGCCCGTCACCGGCTGGCTCCAGTTCCACGATCTGGTCGGCGTGGTCGGCCTCACCGCGACCCCGCTCGACGGCGCCGCGAAGCCGCTGCCGACGATCGACGGGCGGTTGCTGGAAAACGGCTGGGAACTGCCGATCGGCAATCCGGCCACGACGACCTATCTCATCCGGGTGTATCGATAAGCCGGCACATCCAATATCCCGTCACCCCGGCTCGAAGGCCGGGGTGACGAAGATAATTAAAACAACGTGCCTTAAATCAGAATCGTTCGTGCTGAGCTTGTCGAAGCACCGTCCTTTTCTCGTCGTGGAAAAGAAGAACGGCCCTTCGACAAGCTCAGGGCGAACGGCGTTGGGTCAGATTAAACGCACGTTGCTCTAAACGCCAGCAATCACCGCAGCGTCTTCTCCTCGGCGAAGACGATCCGCACCGGGCCGAGCAGCCCCGAATCGAGCAGCGGCTCGTCGGCGGGGAAGAATTTCCACGGCGCGAAGGTGACGCGGCCATCGTCGGGCTTGGGCTTGCCTTCGCGATACCAGGCCGGCAGCTCGGGCATCTTCTGCGCCATCAGCACGGTCTTGCTGCCGTCGGCGGCGAAGCGCTCGCCGACCGGCCATTCGGCATCGACATAACTGTCCGGATCGGGAAGTTGCGCGTCGCCGATCAGGCGGTTGGGCCACAGGCTGGTTACCGCGACCGAGACCTGATTGGCGCCGGCGTGGAGAACATCGGTGACGTCGACGCGATAGGGCGCCTTCCATACCGTCCCCAGATCCTTGCCGTTGACGGTGACGCGCGCGAGCACCTCGACGCGGCCGAGGTCGAGATAGACGCGCCGCCCCTCACGCAACGCCGGGGCCGACACCTCGATCGAGCGGCTGTAGGTCGCGGTGCCGCTGAAATATTTCACGCGCCGATCATCATTGTCGCTGAGCGATTCGAGCTTCGGCAGCGTGATCGCCTCAGGCGCGCCGCGGTCCTTCTCGAAGACGACCTGCCACGCCCCCTCCACGGTGATTGGATCGGGCACCTTCACCTCGAACGTCTTGCCGTTGCTGAGGCTGTAGCGCCCCGATTGCCACGCCAGCATGTCGAGCGCCCCGCCCTCGCCGAGCGTGACGCGCGCCGGCGCGGCGCTGATCGGCGGCGCGGGCGGGCCCTTGGCGGCGATCGCGGCGATCTCCGCCGCAGACAGCACGCGACCGTAGGTCTGAAGCGGCGTGTTGTTGCCTTCGAAGAAATAGGTGACCCCCGTCGGCGAGGGCGCATCGCTGCCACCCGCATAGACGGTGCGCCCGCTCTTGAGGCCGGTCTTCGCCTTCTTGCCGGCGATATAGAGCGTCGGCGTACCGCGATCGTAGACCAAGGCGAAATGCGTCCAGCCCGCGATCGGCCGATGGCTCACCAGCACGGCGGGCACCGTGTCGGGCGAGGCGCGCTCGATCACGAACGCGCCGTTGCGCCCGACCGCGAGGCCCGCAACGGCCGTCCCCTCCCCGTGCATATCGCGGCCCGAGCGCGCGGGAACGAGATAGTTCTTCCCCGTCTCGTTGATGCGCCCGGTCGTGCCCTCGTCGGGCATCAGGCGCAGGTCGATGTCGGGCTTGGCCCAGATCGACAGCGTGAAGCTGTCCGCGGGCGCCGCGACCTTCGCCGGCGCCGCCGCATCGGCATCGACGAAGCGCTTGCCGTCGCGCGCGACCCACTTGATCGCGGCATCGCTCGCCGGATGCTCGAACATCACGAAGGTCGATCCGACCGGCGACAGCGTGAACGACACCCGCGTGCGCCCGCCCGTCACGTCATAGACCGCGGGCGCGGTGACGCCGCCGGTTTCGGGATTCCACAATTCGGGCGCCTTGCCCGCGACGCGGAAGTCGCAGGTGACGGTTTCGTAGCGGCGCTGCCGGTTGGCGACGAAATAGGAATCCCCGCCCGTCAGCGCGCGGTGCAGCCACACCACCTGCCCGTCGGGTGAAGCGGTTCGGCAGATCGCGTCCGGCCCGACGCCGAGATCGCCGAGCACGCCGCCGATCTCGCCATCGGCATAGACGCGGCCCTTACCGACGGCGCGCGGCCCGGCCGCCTCGCCCGATCCCCACAAAGCGGCGGTATCGGCGTCGAACGTCGCGTCGTCGTGCAGCGTCAACGAATAGGTCGGCTTCGGGCCCAGCAGCACCATGCCTTGCTCGACCATCTCGCGCAGCCGGTGCGCCAGCTCGGGCGTCATCGCACGAATGTCGGAGGGCAGCGCCAGCATCCGGTACGAGGCGCCGTTAGGTAGTACGATCCGCCCGTCCTCGATCCGCGCGCGCTTCAGCAGCACCTCGGCGTTGACGAGATCGTAATTGTAGCCAGGCGGCATCCTGGGATCGAAATGCCGCCCGATCAGCGGGTTGGTGTCCGGCGACACGTCGGGGCGGACATATTCGGCCTGGTTCGGGCTGTTCTCGCCGACGAAATAGAGCACGTCGGCGACATAATGGCCCTGCCGCAGCATATATTGGCTGCGCGCCAGCGTATCGAGCCAGGGCCTGGCCTCGCCGAACCAGGTGTTGGTCCGGTCCATGTTCATGCCCCACGGCCCCATCGTCATGCCCGGCACGGGATTGACGTTCGGCTGGTGCGCGTAGCGGTGGAAGAAGATCTGGTTGAAGCCCTGCGCGAACATCTGATCGCCGAGTGCTTTCAGCGCATAGGGATAATCGGACCAGCGGCTCGTCTCCGCCTCGCCGGTAAAGGCCTCGGCGGCGACCACCGGCTTGCCGTAGACGTGCGCGGCGGAGGCGACCATCTTGACCGTGCGGTTGTCGGTCCAGGGCGTGCGCGTCCAGAATTCGGTCATCGGCACCTGGGCGCGGCCCGACACCTGGAGCTCGTCGAACGGGCCGGGGCCGTAGCCCTCGGTGTAGAAATCGAGCCCCGCCGCGTTGGCGCGCTGCTCCATCCGGCCGTAATAATTGTCGACCATCAGCTCGGCGAGCGTGCGGCGGAAATCGAACAGGAATCGGTTCGATTGCTCGACATCGCCGACGATCCGCCCCGTCAGCGCGGGCAGCCACGGCGTGATCGCATAGTTGTTCAGCCGCTGGAAATCGGCGGGGAGCTTGACGGTCCAGTTCTGGAGACCCGCCTCGAAACTGTCGATCTCGATCTTGTCGAAGGTCTTGCCCGTCAGCGCCCCGGCAGCTTTGGCGACGCGCCCGACGGTGTGGTCGAACTGGAAATCGACCGCATCCCGGTCGAGCTTGTCGACTTCCAGCCCCGTCCCCGATTCCGACGCCGAGACGTTGACCTTGCCGGTCGTGGTGTGGCCCAGGCGCAGGATCGTCCAGCGGCCCGCGGGCGCTTTCCAGCGCAGCACGCCCGCCGCATCCACCTTGTCGGTGACGTCGATCACGCGTGCCGGATCGATCGCGTAGCGCGCGAGCTTGTCGGCGGGCGCCTGCTCGGGCACGTCCTCCATCGCGAAATCGTGCTCGGCCTTGACGTCCCAGTCGGGAATGCGCGGCGTGGCATAGAGCAACGCCTCGGCCAGCTTGACCTCGCGGTTCGGCGTCACGCGGAAGTAACGCGCGGTGGTTTCATCGAAATTGGCGGTGCCGGGGCTTTCGATGCCGCGCTCCGCCCCCACGCTGACCTTGGTCACCGGGCGCCAGCGCTGGCCGTCGTCGGACGCCTCGATCGTCGCGTTGAACGCGGGCGTTTCCTTCTCGCCGTAAAGCGTCACCGCCTGCGCGGCGAAGGGCGCCTTCATCCGGATCACCAGCGGCGCGTCCGGCCCCGCCGCGGCGCTCGAATGTAGATCGCGGTCGGTCAATTGGGCGGCCGGCGTCTCGGCGTCGCCCAGCGTCATCCCCGCGATCGCATCGCGATAGACGCTCTCGTCCCCCGCCGATGCCGGGAAGGCGATCACCGCGGCATCGCGGTAGAAATCGTGCTTGGCATAGGGGCGCGGCAGCGTCTGCGTCACCGTGCGGCCGCCGTCCACGGTGGTTTCGGTCCACACGATCTGCTGCATCGACAAGGCGGGCGTGATCCACGGGCCGCCGCTCGACGACCAGCCCGGCGCGTTGTGCATCCCGACCTTGAGCCCCAGCGTGTCGGCCTTGCCGATCATGTGCGTCATCAGATCGAGCCATTGTGGACTCAGATAATCGACCGGCCCCTTGGGGATGTCGTTGCTGCCGTCGAACACCATCACGCCATCCAGCCCGACGTCGCGGATCGCCTCAAGATCGGCGTCGAGCCCCTCGCGCGTGACGTTGCCGTTCATCCAGAAATAGAGCGTGTCGGGCCGCGTCTCGGCGGGCGGCGTGCGGAAGGTCTCGGCATCGGGCATCGCGGGCCGATCCTGCGCGACCGCCCCCGCGCCGCCCAGCGCCAGCGCCCCCAGCGCCACCCCGACCAACCGCCGCTTCATCCCACCCGTCATGTCCTACTCCTCATCCAATCCGAATTCTCGGCGGATCTGCGCGCTATGCTCGCCCACGCGTGGCGCGCCAGTGCCGCTCTCTGGGCGCGCGCCGTCGAGCCGCCACGGCGCGCGCGTCGTCGCGATCGCGGCATCGGCGCGCGCCACGCGTTGCAGCAGGTCGAGCCGGCGGAACGCCTCCGAGGCCAGCAAGTGCGGCCAGTCGAGCACCGGCGCGCACCAGATGTCGTGCGCGCGCAGCAGCTCGAGCCACGCGTCGGTCGGTTGCGTGGCGAGCCGATCGGCGATCATCGCCTTCACACGATCCCGGTCGGCGAACGCTTCCGCCGCGCCGAAATCGAGGTCGAGCAGCGGCGCCAGCTTTTCCAGCGGCATCATCGCCAGCGCCAACCAACCGTCGCTCGTGCGATAGACGCCGTAGGGCGCACCGAGATAGGCATGGGCGTTGCGCCGCGCGGCGCGCGCGGGCAACCGGCCGCCGTCGTTGAGGTGCGTCGTCAGCACCTCGAACTGGAAATCGACGATCGCCTCGAGCAGGCTCGTCTGCACCAGCCCGCCCTTCCCCGTCCGCCCGCGCCGGACGAGCGCGGCGAGCACGCCTTCGGTCAGGATGTGCCCGGCGAGCATGTCGGCAACCGACAGCCCCACCGGCACCGGTCCGTCCCCGGCGTCGCCGCCCAGCCACATCACCCCCGACAGCGCCTGCGCGAGCAGATCCTGCCCCGGCAGATCGACCCACGGCCCGTCCTCGCCATAGCCCGAGATGGTGCCGACGATCAGGCCCGGATTGGCCGCGATCAGCGCCTCGGCGCCGAGGCCCAGCCGCTCGGCGACGCCGGGGCGGAAATTCTGGATCACGACATCGGCGCGCGCGAGCAGCCGCTTGACGCGCGCGAGGTCGGCCGCGTCCTTCAGGTCCGCGGCGAGGCTCTGCTTGTTGCGGTTGATCGCGTGAAACAGCGTCGAATCGCCCTCGACGTCGGTGTCGCTCAGATAGAGCGTCCGGCAGATGTCGCCGCTGCCCGGCCGCTCGATCTTGATGACGCGCGCGCCGAGATCGGCGAGCCGCAGCGCCGCCGACGGCCCCGACAGGAATTGCGCCATGTCGATGACGAGCAGGCCGTCGAGCGGCGCTTCGCTCACGGCTGGCGGCTTTCGCGATAGAGCGCGTTGAGCGCCGCGACGATCGCCGCAGGCGCTTCCCCGCCGCGCAGTCCTTCGTTGAGCCGATGCGAAGCGGCGTCCTGATACGCCATGTAGCCATGATGGCGCGGCCGCAGGAAGGCGCGGTCGAGCGTGTCGCGTGTCGCCCGATAGAAGTCGCCGGTCGCGGCGTTGATGCCGTCCGCTTCCCAGGCAAGCGCGTGCGCCGGCTGCCCGCCATTGGCGGCGAACAGGTCGCGCTGCACCGCGCCGCTCGCCACCCAGCGCGCGAAGTCGGCGGCGGCGGCGGGATCGCCGCCATAAGCCGACACGGCGATTCCCGTGCCGCCGAGCGCCGATCCCGCCGGCCCGGCGTCGAGCGCGGGGATGTCCGCGAAGGCGAGCCGAACGGGGCGGAACCCGGCGACGGCATAGCTCACATAACCGTAGGTCAGCGGCGCGACCGCGAACCGTGCGGCCGGATCGGCCATCGCCTCGAGCACCGCGATCGGGTCCATGTCGTACATCGCCGGATCGACCGCCGCCGCGAGCTCGGCAAGCCGCGCGCACGCCTGCACCGCACCCGCGGGAAACAGGTCGATGCCATCCACGTCGGGGCCCGTACCTTCGAGCCCGCACAGGGTGAACAGGCTCATCAGCGAATGCGGCGCGCGCAGCGGGATCGCCACCCGCCCCTCTGCCGCCAGTGCGGCAAGCGCGCGCCAGTCGGTCACCGGCGCCGCGATCCGACCGGGTACCCAGGCCTGCACCTGCGCGGCGGCGTCGATCGGCAGTGCCCATTGCCGCCCCTGCCAGCAATAGCTCTCGAACGATCCGCCCACCGATCCGGCGGCGATCTCGCCGAGGTCGCCCTCGAACGGCACCAGGCACCCGCTTTCGGCGACGCCGCCGACATGCGGATGATCGATGACGATCAGGTCGTACTCTTGCGCCAGCGTCTCTACCGGATAGCTCTCGAAATCCTGGAGCGACCGGCGATCCCAGGCGATCGACACGCCCGTCCGCTCGGCCCACAACCGCGCGGCTGCGGCCAGCGGATCGTATCCCCGCGCATGGTCCCACGTCATCCCGCGCATCGTCGCCCTCTCATGCCTCTTCGGCTCTATCCCGAAACCTGTTGACTCGCTCTAGTCACGCCCATAGCGTTTGTGAAGATACATCATATTAAATCACTAATTGGAGGAGCGGTTGTCGGCGACGGGGAACAGCACGCCGGGGGCGGATCGGGGGACACCCGCGCGGCCGCTCGACGGGCTCGTCGTGCTCGATTTCAGCCAGTTCCTCGCCGGGCCGTCCTGTGCGCTGCGGCTCGCCGATCTGGGCGCGCGCGTCATCAAGGTCGAGCGGCCCGACGGCGGCGATGCCTGCCGGGGGCTGTTCCTCGCCGATCTGGCCTTCGATTCCGACAGCGCGCTGTTCCACGCGATCAATCGCGGCAAGCAGAGCTACACCGCCGACCTCAAGGATGCGGCCGATCTCGCCGCGGTCAAGCGCCTGATCGCGCGCGCCGACGTGCTGATCCACAATTTCCGGCCCGGCATCATGGAGCGGCTGGGGCTGGGCTGGGACGACGTGCGCGCGCTCAACCCGCGCCTCGTCTATGCAGGCGTCAGCGGCTACGGCGCGGAGGGGCCATGGCGCGACCTGCCGGGGCAGGATCTGCTGGTGCAGGCGCGATCCGGCCTCGCCTGGCTGTCGGGCGACGCGGGTAGCCCGCCGGTTCCCGCCGGCCTCGCGATCACCGACATGATGGCGGGTGCGCAGCTTTGCCAGGGCGTGCTCGCGTTGCTCGTCCGTCGCGGCACCACCGGCACCGGCGGCCGCGTCGACGTCAGCCTGATCGAGGCCGCGATCGACCTCCAGTTCGAGCATCTCTCGGTCCATCTCAACCGCGACGAAGCGATGCCGCCGCGCAGCGACATTGCCAACGGCAACGTCTACCTCGCCGCGCCCTACGGCATCTACCCGACCGCCGACGGATATATCGCGCTGGCGATGGCGCCGGTCGATCGGCTCGGCGAATTGCTCGGCATCCCCGCGCTTGCGGCTTTCCCGCGCGACGACTGGTTCACCAGCCGCGACGCGATCAAGCGCCACCTGCGCGACCGGCTGGCGCAGGACACCACCGCCGCCTGGCTCGCCATCCTCGAACCCGCCGGGATCTGGGCCGCGCCGGTGCTCGACTGGCCGGCATTGCGGGCCGATCCCGCCTTCGCCGCGCTCGATGCGACGCAGGCGGTCCGCGCGCCCGATGGCGCGACGCTCACCCTCACCCGCTGCCCGATCCGCATCGACGGGCAAGTGCTCGCCAACGGCCGTGCCGCGCCCAGGCTGGGCGCGGACCGCGCCGCGATCGACGGAGACCTATCATGATCGTCGAACAGTTTTTCGAGGATATCGAGATCGGCTCGGAACGCCGCAGCTTCGGCCGCACGATCACCGAGGCCGATTTCGTCATCCATGCCGGCCATACCGGCGATTATTTCCCGCATCACGTCGATGCCGCCTGGTGCGCGACGCAGGAGATCGGCCAGCGCATCGCGCACGGCACTTTGGTGTTCAGCGTCGGCATCGGGCTGACCGCGACCACGATCAACCCGCGCGCCATGTCCTACGGCTATGACCGGCTGCGCTTCATCCGCCCGGTGCATATCGGCGATACCATCCACACCGTTACCACAATTACGGAAAAGCGGGATCATCCCAAGCGCACCGGGCACGGCGTCGTCGTCGAGAAGGTCGATATCCAGAACCAGCGCGGCGAGACCGTGCTCGCCTGCGAGCATCTCTACCTCGTCGAGCGGCGCGAGGGCGCGGCCTGACGATGCGCTGGAAGCCCCTGCCCCTGCTGCTGACGGCGGTGGTCGCGATCGTCGCGATCGCATCGTTGGTCGGCGTGCGGCAGGCGGCGCGCGCGGCGAACGGCACGGTCGCGGCCGCCGTGGATCGCGGCGGCGGGCGCTACGGCCTCTCGACGGTGGGCCTGAGCTATCCCTTCGCCGCGGCGATCGCCAAGGGCTTCACCGAGGCGGCGGCCAAAGCGGGCGCGGCGGCGATCGTGCTCGACGCGCAGGGCGGCGTGCAGAAACAGGCCAACGACATCGACGACCTGATCGCGCAGCATGTCGACGGCATCGCGATCATGCCGCTCGATTCGGTGGTGGCCGAAGGCTGGGTGCGCCGCGCGAACAAGGCGGACGTGCCCGTCGCGGCGGTCGCGGCGCTGGTCGGCGACCCGCGCACGCGCAGCGTGAAGGATGTCTATCCCGGCCTCGTCGCGCTGGCGTCGCAGGACGAGGTGCTGGCGGGCCGCAAGGCCGGCGAGCTTGCCGTCAGGCTGCTGCCCAAGGACCGTGTCGCCAACGTCGCGATTATCGAAGGCGCGGCGGGCTTCCCAGAGGTCGAGCAGCGCGCGCGAGGGTTCCGCGACGCGCTCGACGCCGCACGCGCGCGCTACCGCATCGTCGCCTCGCAGCCCGGCAACTGGACGCCCCAGGGCGGCGAGGCGGCGTGCCAGAACATCCTCGCCGCGCACCCGCGCGTCGATCTGTTCTACAACGAGGCCGACGACATGGTGATCGGCTGCGCCCGCGCGGTGCGCGCCGCAGGCTCCGACGCGCGGCTGATCGGCGTCGGCGGCTCGAAGCTGGCGGTCGCCTCGATCAAGGCGGGCGCGGTGGACGGCACCGTCTGCTTCAAGCCCGAAGCGCTGGGCGCGCTCGCGTTCGAAGCACTGCACGACAAGACGGCCACCGCCGAGGGCCGCTTCCTCACCTATCCGATCCCCGCCGTCACGCGGGCCAATGTCGCCGAGTGCGTCGGCCAATGGTGAGCCCGCCGCTCCTTGTCCTCGAAGGCGTCGCCAAGACCTTCCCCAACGGCACGGTCGCGCTCGCGCATGTCGATCTCGCACTGGCGCCGGGCAAGGTCCACGGCCTGCTCGGCGCGAACGGCGCGGGCAAATCGACGCTGATCAAGATCCTCGCAGGCGCGCTGCCCGCCTCGGGCGGCACGATCCGCTGGCATGGCGAGCCTGTCCGCTGGCGCACGCCCCGCGACGCGCGCCGCGCGGGCATCGCCACGATCTACCAGCACATCCCGCTCGTGCCCACGCTCTCGGCCTTCGAAAATATCGTGCTCGACGAGACCGGCTGGCGCCGCGACCGGGCGGAGGATCGCGCGCGGGTGGCCGACATCGTCGCCTCGCTCGGCGACCCGTTCGCGCTCGACGCTTTGGTCGCCGACCTGCCGATCGGCGCGCGCCAGATGGTCGCGATCGCGCAGGCGCTGGCGAGCGGCGCCGAGTTGGTGGTGATGGACGAGCCGACCGCCTCGCTCGCCGGCGACGAGCGCGACACCGTCCACGCGACGATCCGCCGGCTGGCGCACGAGGAAGGCAAGGCGATCCTCTTCGTCTCGCACTTCCTCGACGAGATCGTGGCGTTGACCGACGAGGTGACGGTTTTGCGCGACGGTCAGGTGGCGCTGAACGCCGCTACCGCCACGCTCGACGAAGCGGCCATCGCCGAGGCCATCGCCGGCCGCGCGGTGACGGCGATCGAGCGCGCCCCGCGCAAGGCCGGAATACCCGAACCGAGATTGCGCGTCGACAACCTCGCCTCACCCGGCAAGCTCGCGCCGACCAGTTTCACGCTCCACGCGGGCGAGATCATCGGCGTCGCGGGCACGCTGGGATCGGGGCGCAGCGAATTGCTCCACGCCATTTTCGGCGCCGATCCCGACGCCACCGGCGGCGTAACGCTCGACGGTGTGCCCGTCGGCCGCTTCCCCGACGAGGCGGTCGCGGCGGGGCTGGCGCTGGTGCCCGAGGATCGCGCCGCACAAGGCTATGTCCCGCAATTCACGCTCGCGGAGAATATCGCACTCGGCCATCGCGGCGGGCTGTTGATCAATGCGGACGCCGAACGCGCCGCCGCCGAAGCGGCGATCGATCGGCTGGCGATCAAGGCGCCCGGCCCCGACGCGCTCGTCACCGAGCTGTCAGGCGGCAACGCGCAGAAAGCGGTGGTCGCAAAATGGCTGACGCCCGCGACGCGCGTCCTGCTGCTCGACGAGCCGACCGCAGGGATCGACATCGGCGCGCGCACCGACATCCTGCGCCTCGTCCGCGCGCTCGCCGACGAAGGCCTGCCGGCGATCCTCGTCTCCTCCGAGTTCGAGGAGTTGCTGGCAATCGCCGACCGCATCCTGGTGATGCGCGACGGGCGCCTCGTCGGCAAGGCCGATCCGCACACGACATCCGAAACCGATCTCACCTTGATGGCCGGCGGCACGCTCCGCGCCCCGGCGGGAGTTGCCGCATGACGACCAGCCACGATTGGCGCCGCAGCTTCGGGCTGCGCGAGGCGGGCGTGTATTACGCGCTCCTCATCCTGCTCGCCGTGCTGGCCGCGCTCGCCTCGTCGCGCGGGCTCCCGCCCTATCTGGGTGCGCAGAATCTCGGCAACATCGCCTATCAGGCCTCGCTCGTGGGCATCATGGGCGTGGCGATGACGGTGATGCTGATCACCGGCGCGTTCGACCTGTCGGTCGCCTCGGTCGCGGCGCTGGCGGCGGCGGTGCTGGTCGGGCTGGCCGGATCGATCGGCTTCGTGCCGGCGGCAATCGCGGCTTTATGCACCGCGGCTGCGATCGGCCTGATCAACGGCGCGATCGTGCAGTTCGTCGGAATCAACGCCTTCATCGTTACTTTGGGCACGCTGACGGCGGTGCGCGGGCTTGTGCTGATCCTGACCGGCGGCCGATCGCTGATGGTCGAGAACCCCGATGTGCTCGCCCACATGCTCGCGTTCGAGAGCACGCGCGTGCCGATCTTCTGGGCGGCGCTGGTGCTGGCGATCGTCGTCGCGGGAATCGGCATCGTGCGCCGCCGCCCGGTGATGGTCGTCGCAGGCATGGTGATCGCCGCGCTCGCGCTGCTCGCCGGGCGGCAAGCGGCGGTGGCGATCCCCGTCCTCTATCTCGCGGGCTTCACCGCGATCATGTGGGCGATCCTGCGCTTCACCGTGATCGGGCGGCGGCTCTATGCGGTCGGCGGCAATGCCGAGGCGGCGCGGCTCTCCGGCGTCAACGTCCATGCCTACAAGCTCGGCGCGTTCGTGCTGTCGGGCGTTGCCGCGGGGTTCGCGGGCGTGCTGTTCGGCTGCCGCCTCGGCGCGATCAATCCCACCGCATTGCAAGGCACCGAGCTGACCGTGATTGCGGCGGCGATCCTCGGCGGCACCTCGCTGTTCGGCGGCGCGGGCAGCGTGGTCAAGACGGTGGTCGGCGCGCTCTTGCTGTTCACGCTGACCAACGGCTTCAACGTCCTCAACCTCGGCGCCAATTATCAGGGGCTGATCGAGGGCGTCGTAGTGGTCGCCGCCGCGGCGATCTACACCGTGGGCGGCAACCGCCGCCGCGTGCGCAAGGCGGTCGCCGACACCGCCCCGGATGCGCCGCCCGTCAGCGAAGGAGCGCCCGCATGACCGCCACCCTGCGCATCGCGGTCCGCAAGTTCGATCCGTTCGAAAGCGCGATCGCCAAACAGTTTGCCGATTTCCTCGCCACGACGGGCCGCGACGCCGCGCTCGACGCGCAGGCGATGGACCTCAATCCGCTGCACGAGGCGATCATCGGCGCGCGCGGGCTCGGCGACGGAAGCTGGGACGTGGCCTTCATGGCGACAGACTGGCTCGCCGAGGCGCAGGGCGCCGGGCTGCTCGAAGACCTGACCCCGCACATGGCCCGCGCGCCCGTCCCCGATTTCCCCGAAGGCTGGAGCCGGTCGCTGACGACGATGCAGCGCTTCGCGGGCGGCTTCTGGGGAATGCCCTATCACGACGGCCCCGAATGCCTCGTCTATCGCAAGGATCTGCTGGAGGAAGCGGGCCTCGCCGTGCCCACGACATGGGAGCAATTCCACGCCGCCGCCCGCGCGCTTCACCGTCCGGAGCGCGACCAATACGGCACCGTGCTCGCGCTCTACCCGGACGGGCATAACGGCTTCTACGATTTCTGCATCCACATCTGGTCGCGCGGCGGCGAGGTGTTCGATCGCCATGGCCGGCCAGATTTCACCAGCAAGGTGGCGCACGACGCGCTCGATTTCATCCGCATGCTCGCCGCCGACAAGGACGCGATCGCGCCGGGCACACGCGATCTCGACAGCGTGAAATCCGGCCTGCTGTTCGCCGAGGGCAAGGTCGCGATGATGGCCAACTGGTTTGGCTTCGCGGCCTATGGCGACACCGCGCCCGACAGCCGGGTGAAGGGCAAGGTCGATGTCGCCCCCCTCCCCGCCGGGCCGGGCGGGCGCAGCGTGTCGCTCAACGTCTTCTGGGTGCTCGCGATCGGCAGCGGCTCGGCCAACAAGGAACTGGCGTGGGAGTTCCTGCGCCATTGCGCGAGCGCGCCGATGGATCGCCTCACCACCACCGAAGGCGCGATCGGGGTGCGCAAATCGACCTGGGCGGACGTCGGGGTCAATGCCGACATCCCTTATTACCACCGCCTCGACTGGCTTCACGAGCATGCCCGCGAGTTGCCGCTGACGCCGAAGCTCGCCGCGATCTCGCACATCGTCGATACTCTGCTGACCGAGGCCACCACCGGCGACGCCCCGACCGCCGACCTGCTCGCCCGCGCGCAGGCAAAAGCGGAGGCCGAGTTGTGAGCGCCGCGCTGCAACAACATTGGCCGATGCCGACCAACCCGCGCCCGATCGTCGTCATCGGCACCGGCGGGATCGTCAAGGACGCGCACCTGCCCGCCTATCTCAAGGCCGGGTTCAAGGTCGCCGGACTGTTCGACCTCGATCGCGCACGCGCCGAGGCGCTGGCGGCCGAATGGGATATCCCGACGGTGTTCGGCTCGATCGAGGAAGCCGCGGCGCAGGACGCGGTGTTCGACATCGCCGCTCCGCCGGTCGCGCATGCCGACATCCTCGGCGCGCTGCCCGAGGGCGCGACGGTGCTGCTGCAAAAACCGATGGGGCTCGATCTCGCGCAGGCGACCGCGATCCGCGAGGCCGCCCATGCGCGCAAGCTCACCGCCTCGGTCAACTTCCAGCTCCGCTATTCGGCGATGATGCTCGCGATCGCCGACGCGATCCGGCAGGGGCGGCTCGGCGAGCTGGTCGAGATCGAGGTGCACATCAACCTCGTCACGCCCTGGCATCTGTTCCCGCACCTGAAGCCCAATCCGCGGGTCGAGATCGTCTCGCATTCGATCCATTATCTCGACACGATCCGCGCGCTCGCGGGCGACCCGGAGGCCGTGTTCGCGCGCAGCTTCGCGCATCCGTCGAGCGACCTCGCCGACACCCGCACGACGATGATCCTCGATTATCCCGCGCCCTTGCGCGTGGTGCTGTCGATCAACCATCACCACGATTTCGGTCGCCGCTTCCAGGACGCGAGCGTCCGCGTCGAGGGCACCGAAGGCGCCGCGATTGCCAAGCTCGGCGTGCTGCTCGATTACCCGCAAGGCGAGCCCGACGAACTCTGGCTCGCCCCGCGCGGCGGGCCGTGGGAACAGGTGCCGCTCACCGGCGCGTGGTTCCCGGACGCGTTCATCGGCCCGATGGCCAACCTCCAGCGCTTTGCCGCGGGCGAGGATGCCATGCTCGCCACTCGCGTCGACGACGCCTGGCGCACCATGGCGCTGGTCGAGGCCTGCTACCGATCCAACCAGCAACCCGGCACGCCGGTGCCGCAACCGACCTCCTGGAGTCCGACGACATGAAGCCCCTCGCCGCCGCCCTCCTCGCGCTGACGGCGCTTGCCGCCCCGCCCGCGCTCGCCGCGCCCGCCCCTGCCCCGGCCGCGCAACAGGTCCAGTTCGAGCGGCTGTGGCTCGGCTCGGCCTGGTATCCCGAGCAATGGCCCGAGGAGCGCTGGGCCGAAGACCTGCGGCTGATGAAGGCGCACGGCGCCAATGTCGTGCGCATCGGCGAGTTCGCGTGGAGCCGGATGGAGCCGCGCGAGGGCGACTACGACATGGGTTGGCTGGTCCGCGCCGTCCGGCTCGCCGCGAAATACGACATCAAGGTCGTCATCGGCACGCCCACCGACACACCGCCGGCGTGGATGAGCCAGAAATACCCGGACATCCTGCGCATCGAGGGCGACGGCACGGTGATCGGCCATGGCGGCCGCCGCCAATTCTCGATTTCCAGCCCGCGCTATCGCCAATTCTGCCGCGACATCGTGAGCCGCATGGTCGCCGCGCTGGGGCACGAGCCCAATGTGATCGGCTGGCAGATCGGCAACGAATATACCAACGAGAGCTACGATCCCGCCGCCCGCGCCGCGTGGCACCAATGGCTCGAGGCCAAATACAAGACGCTAGACCGCCTCAACGAGGTATGGACCACCGCTTACTGGTCGCAGACCTACACCGCCTGGGATCAGGTGCCCTTCAACGAGGATGCCGGCAATCCCGGCTGGATGCTCGATTTGAAGCGCTTCATCACCGACCAATGGGTAAGCTTCCAGAAGAACCAGCTCGACGTCATCCGCGCCGACGCCGATCCGCGCCAGTTCATCACCACCAATCTCGGCGGGCTCGGCTGGGCGAACAAGTTCGACCGCTATGCGATCAACCGCGATCTCGATTTCGCCTCGTGGGACGATTACGTCGGCATGGGGCACCTGGAGCCCTATCGCAACGGCGCGACGCACGATCTGGTGCGCGGCTGGAAGCGCAAGAATTTCTGGGTGATGGAAACCCAGCCCGGCTTCGTGAACTGGGCGCCGGTCAGCAACATTCTCTATCCGGGCGAGACGCGCGCGATGGCGTGGCAGGCGGTCGGCCACGGCGCGGATGCCATCCTCTACTGGCAATGGCGCAACGCGCTCAACGGGCAGGAGACGATGCACGGCTCGATCCTCGGCCCCGACGGCAAGCCGCTGCCGATCTATTCCGAAGTGACCGAGATCGGCCGCGATTTCGCCAAGGCGTCGCCGGCGCTGGTGGGCACCGAGCCGGTCTCCCCGGTCGCGATCCTCCAGGATTACGACAGCCGCTGGGCGATCGATTTCCAGAAGCACCACAAGGATTACGACCAGATCGAGGTCCTGCTCGATTACTACCGGCCGCTGAAGGACGCGCTCGGCGCGGTCGATATCGTCGAAGCCGCGGGGCCGCTCGACGCCTACAAGCTCGTCGTCGCGCCCGATCTCAACATCATCACCGACGAGATGGCGCGGCATCTTGCCGATTACGTGCGCGGCGGTGGCCACTTGATCCTCGGACCCCGATCGGGGCTCAAGGACGCATTCAACCGGCTCCATCTGACGCGCCAGCCCGGTCCGCTCGCCGATCTGCTCGGCGGGCAGGTCGAGCAATTCTACGCGCTCGATGATTCGGTCCAGGTCGATGGCGGCACCGCGTCGATCTGGGCGGAGGATCTTGAAACTACCGCGCCCGACGCACGCGTGCTGCTCCGCTACGGCAAGGCGAACGGCTGGCTCGACGGCCATCCGGCGGCGATCGAGCGCAAGGTCGGCAAGGGCAGCATCTCCTATGTCGGCGCGCTGATCGACGACGCGCTGATGACGACGCTGATCGACGGTGCCCTCACCGATGCCGGCGTGCGGCGCGCCTTCGCGGTGCCCGACGACGTGGAACTGATGACGCGCGAGGGCGAGGGCCGCCGCATCGTCATCCTCATCAATCATGGCCGCGAGGATCGTCGCGTCGCCCTGCCGCACGCGATGAAGGACGTGCTGAAGGGCGGCACGGTCTCGGCGGTCGATCTCGCCGCCGAAGGGGTGGCCGTGCTCGAAGAAGGGGAAGCCAAGTGACGAAGACCAAGGCATTCTTGCTGGCGGGGCTCGCCGCTTTCATCATGCCCGTCGCCGTGCAGGCGCAGCAGGCGGCCGATCCGGTGGCCGAGCATTATCCGATGGATTTCAAGGCCGATGCGGTCGGCAAGCAGCTCGCCAAGGTCGAGCGCGGCATCGCCGCCGGGCCGTTCAAGGCCGACTGGGAATCGCTCAAGCAGTTCCGTGTCCCCGAATGGTTCCGCGACGCCAAGTTCGGCATCTTCATCCACTGGGGCGCCTATTCGGTGCCGGGCTTCGCGAACGAATGGTATTCACGCAACATGTACGAGCCGCACAGCCCGGCCTACACCTATCACCGCAACGTCTTCGGGCCGCAGTCAAAATTCGGCTACAAGGACTTCATCCCGATGTTCAAGGCGGAGAAGTTCGACGCCCGGCGCTGGGTCGATCTCTTCAAGCAGTCGGGCGCGCGCTACGTCATCCCGGTCGCCGAGCATTGCGACGGCTTCGCAATGTACGACAGCGACATGACCGATTGGGACGCCGTCCAGATGGGGCCCAAGCGCGACACCACGGGCGAGCTGATGAAGGCGGCACGCGCGGCGGGGCTCCACTTCGGCGTCTCGTCGCACCGCGCCGAACATTGGTGGTGGTACGGCGTCGGCCGCGGCTATGACAGCGACGTCAACGATCCGCGCTACGCCGGGCTCTACGGCCCCGCCGCGCCGCGCGCGCTGCCGGCCGATCCCAAGGGATCGGTGCCGCATTCGAGCCATCTCGAAAACTGGTTCCCACCCGACCGGCAGTTCCTCGACGACTGGCTGGCGCGCACCACCGAGCTCGTCGACAAGTACAAGCCGGAGCTGATCTATCTCGACTGGTGGACCGCCGCGCCCGCGTTCGAGCCGAACATGCAAAAGCTGGCGGCCTATTATTACGACGCGGCAAAGGCCGGCGGCTGGGACGCGGCCGTCACCTACAAGGGCGAGCAGTTCCAGTCGGGCACCGCCTTGTTCGACATCGAGCGCGGCAAGCTCGACGCGCTCAGGCTCGAGCCGTGGCAGACCGATACCTCGGTCTCGATCCACAGCTGGGGCTATGCGCAGGACGACGAATATCGCACGCCCAAATCCCTGGTCCAGGATCTGGTCGACATCGTCTCGAAAAACGGCAACCTGCTACTCAACGTCGGGCCGAAGGCGGACGGCACGATCCCCGAACAGGCGCAGCAGGTGCTGCTCGGGATCGGCGCGTGGCTGAAAGTCAACGGCGAGGCGATCTACGGCACCCGCCCCTGGAAATATTTCGGCGAAGGCCCGACGACGAGCGCGTCCGGCGAAAAGAGCGAGCGCGCCAACAAGGGCTGGACCGCGCAGGATTTCCGCTTCACCACCAAGGGCGACACGCTCTACGCCATCGGCCAGGAACGGCCCGCGGACGGGGTCGCGCTCCTCAAGACGCTCTATAACGGCACGCCCTACCTCACGCGCAAGATCGCCGCGATCGAGCTGCTCGGCGGCGGCGCGGTGTCATGGCAGCAGACCGACAAGGGCCTCGCCGTCACCCTGCCCCAGGGTGCAGGCGCCGACATGCCCTATGTGCTGCGCGTCCGCTTCGAGGGGTGAGCGGGTAATCGCTGATCCCCTGCTCACCTCCCCGGCGAAGGCCGGGGTCCAGTTACGACCGGCCCGATACTGGGCCCCGGCCTTCGCCGGGGAGATGAACCGGGCAGGGGACAGTAAATTACTGAAGAACAATCATCAGCCTTCACCCGCGCCACGCGATTGCGTCGAACGCCACATTAGTATTATGATATTTTGATTCAGCGCCTGCGCGCGAACCAAGGAGAGCTCCGATCATGGCGCAAACGCTGGCGCTGCTGCACACCTCGCCGACGCTCAGTCCGCTGTTCAACGATCTCACGGCGCGGCTGCTGCCCGGCGTGCGCGTGCTCCATTTCGTCGATGAAAGCCTGATCAAGAACACGATCGCGTCGGGCACGCTCGAAAAGGCGACGATGCGCCGCCTGATCGATCTGGTCGCCTCGACCTTCGATGCCGGGGCGGACGCCACGCTCGTCACTTGCTCGTCGATCGGGCCGGCGGTCGATATCGCCGCGCAGCTCCACGATCGGCCCGTGCTGCGCGTCGA
Organism: Sphingomonas sp.; assembly: GCA_035538935.1. Lineage (GTDB taxonomy): Bacteria > Pseudomonadota > Alphaproteobacteria > Sphingomonadales > Sphingomonadaceae > Sphingomonas. The sequence goes on along the minus strand of DATLJH010000009.1, from coordinate 8,782 downwards.
TCATCCGATGGCGGTCAAGGCGATCGCGGCGGGATCGCGCATCGGCGTGGTCGCGACGCTCAACACCACGCTCGCCCCCACCGCCGATCTCGTCCGCCGCGTCGCGGCCGAGGCGGGCAAGCCGATCGAGCTGCGCGAGCATCTGTGCGAGGGCGCGTTCGAGGCGGTGATGGCGGGCGACGGCACCACGCACGACCGCATCGTCGGCGACGCGATCACGCAGGCGATGCAGGGCGTCGATGCGATCGTGCTCGCACAGGCATCGATGGCGCGCGTCGTCGATGCGCTGCCGGCGGACGCGCTCCCCGCGCCCGTCTTCTCCAGCCCCGAACTCGGCGTGCTCGCCGCGCGCGACGCGCTCGCAGGGCCGGCACGGTGAAGAAGCGCCATCTCGTCCTCGGTCTGCTCGGGCTGGTCTCGATCATCACTTTCCTCGATCGCATGGCGATCGCGGTCACGGGCACGACGATCCAGGGCGAGCTCGGCATCACGCCGGACGAATGGGGCTGGGTGCTCGGCGCCTATGTCATCGCCTATGCGGTGTTCGAGGTGCCCTCGGGCGCGATGGGCGACCGCCACGGTTATCGCCGCGAGCTGACGCGGATCACGATCTGGTGGTCGGTCTTCACCGCCGCCACCGCCGCGTGCCGCAATTTCTGGCAGCTCGCCGCCTCGCGCTTCCTGTTCGGGATCGGCGCGGCGGGCGCCTATCCCAACATGTCGGGCGTGCTCTATCGCTGGCTGCCGACGCGCGAACGCGCACGCGGCCAGGGCGTGATCTGGGCCGCGAGCCGGCTCGGCGGTGCGCTCGCCCCGCTGCTGCTGGTGCCGCTCGAGGCGCAGTTCGGCTGGCGGGCGGTGTTCGTCATTCTCGGCGCCGTGGGCCTTCTCTGGGCGATCGTCTGGCGGCTGTGGTTCCACGATCGCCCGGCCGACCAGCCCGGCATCACCGCGGCCGAGGTCGCCGAGATCGGCGAAGGCGACGATGCCGGCCATGCGGGCACGCCCTGGCGCGCGCTGCTCGCCTTGCCGCAACTCTGGCTGATCGCGCTGGCTTATGGCTTCTACGCCTTCGGAAGCTGGTTCTTCTTCAGCTGGTTTCCGATATGGATGGTCAACGGCGCGGGCTTCACCGTGCTCCAGATGGGGCTTTACGGCTCGATCCCGTTCTTCCTGGGAATGCTCGGCAATCTCGTCGGCGGCGTGGTGTGCGATCGGCTGGCGCAGCGCATCGGCATGAAGCGCGCCTACAGCCGCATTACCGCCCTCTGCCTGATCGCGACCGCGGCACTGCTGGTCGCGATGAGCTCGGTCGACAGCAAGGTCGCGGTCGTCCTGATCGCGGGCGCGAGCTTCGCGGTGATGGATCTGATGCTGCCCGCCGCCTGGGCGATGTGCATGGCGATCGGCGGCCGCTACGGCGGCACCGCGACCGCGGTGATGAACACCGCGGGCAATATCGGCGGTTTCCTCTGCACGATCATCTTCGGCTACATCGTCGCCGCGACCGGCGATTATGACCTGCCGGTGCAGGGCGTCGCGCTGATGGTCTTCGTTGCGGCGCTGATCTTCAGCCGCATCGATTGCACCCGGGGCTTCGATGCCAAGGCCAGGCTCGAAATCAGCGCTGCCTGAGAGTCTGTTTCGAAGTGTGGCACCGGCCCGGTGCCGGAACCCGAAAATCGCCGGAACGGCGAGTTTCGAAACGGACTCTGAACCAAAAAAAGCGGCGCCGTCCGAAGACGGCGCCGCGGGGAGGGGCGGCGGGAGGGGGTGCCGCCCTTTGGGAGCCTGAAATCAACGTGTTCGAGGCGCCACCGGTAATCCGGTCTTGCCTTCGATCTTGAATATAATAATACTAATTCTCACGAAGAATGCAAGGCCGCTCGGCCTGATTTTTTATAACTTTTCGGCGACGTCGCCGGCCAGGAAGAGGATCGACCCCATGCGCCGCATCACCCTGCCCCTGCTCGCCCTCGCGTTGTTCGGCCTGTCGTCTGGCTGCGCCCACCCCGACGCCCCGGCGACGGACGCCCCGTTGCCGCTCAGCGTTTCGGCTGACGGCCATTTCCTCGAGACGAGCGACGGCAAGCCCTTCTTCTGGCTCGGCGATACCGGCTGGCTGCTCCTCAAGCGGCTCGACCGCGAGGAGACCGAGCATTATTTCGCCAAGCGCGCGGGCCAGGGCTTCAACGTCATTCAGGTCATGGTGCTCCACGCGCCCGACATGGCCGATGCCTATGGCGCACCCGCGCTGATCGACGGCGACCCCGCCCGCCCGCGCACCACGCCGGGGAACGATCCGGCAAATCCCGAGCAATATGATTATTGGGACCATCTCGACTGGGTGGTGGAGCGTGCGGCCGCGCACGGCCTCTATCTCGCGCTCGTCCCGTCCTGGGGATCGCTCGTCAACGCGGGCAAGCTCACGCCCGAATCGGCGGCGCAATACGGCCGCTTCCTCGCCGAGCGCTATCGCGCCCACCCCAACATCATCTGGCTCAACGGCGGCGACACCAAGGGCGACGAGAACCAGGACACGTGGAACAGCCTGGGCGAAGCGCTCAAGGCGGCCGATCCGGGCCATCTCATGACCTTCCACCCCTTCGGCCGCACCGATTCCTCCTGGTCGTTCCACGCCGCGCCGTGGCTCGATTTCAACATGTTCCAGTCGGGCCACCGCACCTATGCGCAAGACGACACGCCCGGCGCGCGCGGCGAGGATAATTGGCGCTACGTCGCGGAGGACTGGGCGCGCACGCCCACCAAGCCGACGATCGACGGCGAGCCTTCCTATGAGAACATCCCTCACGGATTGCACGATACCAGCCAGCCGCGCTGGCAGGCGGCCGACATGCGGCGCTACGCCTGGTGGGCGGTCTTCGCCGGCGCAATGGGCCATACCTATGGCGACAATGCGGTGATGCAGATGTACGTCCCCGGCCGCGACAACCCGGCTTATGGCGCGGATACCCAGTGGAATGTCGCGCTCGACGCGCCGGGTGCGGCGCAGATGCGCCATCTCGAAGCGCTGATGCTGTCGTGCCCCTATTTCGAACGTGTGCCCGACCAGAGCCTGATCGTCGACAATGGCGAGCGCTACGATCGCGTCCTCGCGACGCGCGGCAAGAGCTATGCGATGGCCTATACCTATACCGGGCGTCCGTTCGGCGTGCGGCTGGGCGTCATTTCGGGCAAGACGGTGCGCGCGCAATGGTTCGATCCGCGCACCGGCGCAACGCAAGCGATCGGCACCTTCCCCAATACCGGCGTTCGGCAGTTCGATCCGCCGGGCGACCCGGCCCCGGGCAACGATTGGGCCTTGGTGCTCGACGACGAGGCGGTAGCGCGGCCGTAATCGCGCGCGTCGGATCGAGACGCTCCTTGTTTTCCCGCGAAAGCGGGAGTCCAGAATCACCGACGATAACACCCGCGATTTCGGGTTCCTGCTTCCGCGGAAACGCAAGAAAGCATTCGGACTTCGACGGGGCCGTCCCGGGGGTCTAGAGCAACGGGCGTTTAATCTGACCCACCGCCGTTCGCCCTGAGCTTGTCGAAGGGCCGTTCTTCTTTCCCACGGCGGGAAAAGGACGGTGCTTCGACAACCCCGGATCAAGTCCGGGGACGAACGGTTCTGATTTAAGGCACGTTGCTCTAACATCCCTGTCCTACACGGTCGTTTTATGGTCTACCCTGTGGGATGGAACAGGACGGCTCCCCCGCGCCCGTCGCGTTGCGCGATACCAGCAGCGGCGCAATCAGAGCGCGCAGGCGTCGCGCCGGTGGCGCCGGTCGCGCGCGGATGGCGCGCCCATGTCGTCTCGCTGTCGCGTTGGTGTCGCGTCGGTGTTGCCTCGCTGTCGCGTTGGTGTCGCGTCGGTGTCGCGTCGCTGTCGCCATCCAGGAGCGTCGCGGTCGCATTCCGGGCAAAACCCCTGCGACGCGCTCCACTTTCTCCACTTCACACCGCCCGCAACAAGGGAATCCGTCAACGCAGGCGTCGATGAAAACCCAGGTCCGGGGCGGCGATTCGAACAGATCGAAGACGAGCCTAAGCGGGTCGGCCGCGGCGCACCGCCTCGAAGAAGTCCGGTCCGCCCATCTGGCCGCCCTTCAGCACCAGTTCGAGCCCGTCGGCGTCGCCGCCATGCCCCCGGCACAGCGGCGCGCCGCGTTCGATCGGCGCGGCCCAGGTCAGCGCGTCGAGGCCGAGTTCGGCGACAGCATGGCTCGATGTGTCGCCGCCCGCGAACAGCAGCCGCGGCACGCGGGTGCGCGCGACGATCGCGCGCGCGATCCGGCCCAGCGCCGCGCCCAGCATCGCGCCGCTCGCCTGCCGCCCCGGCTCGAGCGGGCCCGTGGCGGTGTAGAGCACGGTATTCCGCCCCTGCCCCAGCGCCTCGGCGATGGCACTCGCCAGCGCGGGCTCATCGATCGCAGCGGGATCGACCGCGAGGGCGGCCCACCCCGCACCTTTCGCCCAGTCGATCTGCGCGGCCGTCACCGGCGAACAGCTTCCGCTGATGACGAGCAGCCGCTCGACGGGCGCGGCAGCCGGAAGCGCCGCCGGCGCCGCGAACGCGCCCTCCTCCTGCCACGCGGCGAGCAATGCGCGCGTGACGCCCGAGCTGCCGACCGCGAAACGGATATCGCCGCGATCGCGCAGCACGCGCCCGGCAGCGAGCAGGTCGCCCGACGCCATGCCGTCGAACAGCACCGCCTGCGCGCCATCGGTGATCGCCGCGTCGAAGGCGAACTCGGCCTCCCGAAGCCGATCGAGCGGCACGTGCCCGATCGGCATCGCGGTCTGCTCGGCGAGGTGGCGGCGCAGATCGGCCTCGCGCATCGGCGTCACCGGGTGGCGTGCCATCGTCGGGTGCCGGTCGATGCGATAGACGACGCCGCCGGCATCCGCGAACAGATTGGCGAAAGCGACGTAGCGCCCCAGATGCGGCGCGCCGACGAGGATCGGTACCGGCCCGCCCAGCGCGCAGGCGCCGATCTCCATCGCCCGCCCGATCGAACCGGTGTGCGGGCTGCTGTCGAAGGTCGAACAGGTCTTGTAATGGACGATCCGCGGCCCGAGCGCCGCCAGCGCGACGAAAGCGTCGGGCAGGTGCGCGTCCATCCAGTCAGGAGCGCGGCTGCGGCTGTCGCCCGCCAACCCTACCGCCTCCATGCCGGGGAAGCGCGCCAGCAGCTCGGGCGTCGGCGGCCGCAGCAGCAACACCGCCGGCACGCCGCCCTCGGCGAGCGATTCGAGCACATCGGTCGAGCCGGTGAAATCGTCGCCGTACCAGGCGTAGCGCAGCGCGCGCATCAGCCGCCGAACGTGGCGAGGGCGTCGCGCAGCTCGCCGTGATCCTTCGCGGCCTGCGCCAGCGGCACGCCCGCGACCGCCGCCTCCCACGCCTGGCGCAGCGCGGTGACGCCCGCCGCCGGCCCGCCGGGATGCGCAAGAATACCCCCGCCCGCCGCGTAGATCAGGTCGGCGCTGCCGAGCGCCGCATAGGTCGCCGGCGCCTGCTTCGCGCTCTGCCCCGACGAGAAGACCGGCATCACCGTGCAGCCGGGATGCGGCGCAGGAAACATCGGCGTCAGGCACTCGCGCGCCGAGGCGATCACCGACTCGTTGGGCTCGCAGAACTTGTTGTCGATGCCGTTGACATGGGTGTGATCGATTCCCGCCAGCCGCCACAATTTCTGGTAAGCGATGAAGCTCATGCCCAACGCGGGCGAGCGCCCCAGCATCCCCCAGCCGTTGCGATGCCCGTGGATCGGGAGCTGCGCATGCGCCCGCAATTCCTTCATCGCGGGCAGGCCGATCGAGTTCATGCTCGCCATGACGCACGTCCCGCCCTCGGCCAGCACGATGTCGTGGCGCGCGCGCATCTCGTCCATGTCGCCGGTCAAATTGGCGGCGTACATCACCTTTTTACCGGTGCGCTCGGCATGATCGCGGATCACCCGCATCACCGCCGCGACCCGCGCCGCGAAGGGGCAATGCGGCCCGTCCGCCTGCAATTCGTCATCCTTGATGAAATCGACGCCCGCCGCCACCAGCGCCGCGACCTGCGCCGCGGTCGCCTCGGGCGACATGCCGACGCTCGGCTTGATGATCGTGCCGATCATCGGTCGGTCCCACACATCGGCGAGCCGCCGCGTGCCCTCGACCCCGAATTGCGGCCCCTGATAACGATCGAGGAAGACCGGCGGCAGATTGAGGTCGATCAGCTTGAGCCCCGAAAACGCCTTCAGCTCCGAAAGATTGCCTGCGACCGTCGCCAGCAGATTGGGCAGCGACGGCCCGAAATTCTCGATCGGCCACGACAGGGTGACGCGCGCCGCCCGCCGCACCGCCTCACCCGATTTGGGCAGGCCCGATCCCGGCAGCGACGGCGCCGCGATCTCGCCCAGCTCCTCGATCCGCTCCACTCGCGCTGCGTGGCGCTCGCGCAGTTCGTCGGTCTCGCCGGGCGTGCGCACGAACGTGCCGGTCGATTGCTCGCCCGCCATCGTCGCCGCCGCGTCGGCGAGCGGGAAGGCGGTCTCGATCCAATAGGTCGCGGTGACGCGTGCGCTCATCTCAGGCGATCTTGAAATAGGTGTTGTAACTTTCTGTATCGACATTGAAATACGGCACGAACACGAGATTGCGGCCGCCCACCGTCAACGCCAGCGCCTGATCCTGCCCGGCCACCGGCGCGAGCGCCGAGGGCAGCGGCAACGACTGGTTCGCCAGCCCCTCCCACGGGTTGATCCCGACGTACATCACCGGCCCACGCATCACCGCGGCGAGCTTCGGGTTCTTGTCGTCGATCGGCAGCACCCGCGGCGTCTGCGGCAGCGTCAGATCGACGGTATCGCCCGCTTTCCAGCGCCGACGGATCTCGGCGAGCCCGCCCGGCGCCGCGGCCACCGTCTTGCCGTTGACCGCAAGCCGCGCGCCCGTCGCCCAGGCCGGAATCCGCAGCTTCATCGCGAAATTGCCGTCGCCCGCGTTGCGCACCGTCAGCCGTACCGAATCGCCCGCCGGATAATCGGTCCGCTGCTCGATCGAGACGGCGCCGCCGGGGCGATCCCAGTCGAGTGTCGAGGAGGCGAACATGTTGATCAGCAATGTGTCGTCGTCGTGGAAATAGAGGTTGAGCGGATAATCCGCGACGCCCTGCACCAGCGTGCCCGAGCAGCACGGCCATTTCTTCTGGTAATATTCCTTGTCGGCCTCCGGGCCGTAGTTGGAATAATAGGGATAATCGCCGTCGCTGTCGGGCAGCCGCGTCGCCAGCATCGTGTTGTAGAGCGTGCGCTCCAGCCCGTCGCCATAGTGCGCGCCGCCGGTGAAGCGGATCAGATAGCGCGCGAGCTTCATGTCGGCGAAGCTGCCGCACGGCGTCTCGAAATGCGCCGTGCTCGAGGTCAGCGATTCGGCGAGCTTGCCCTGGTGCGGTTCGACGAACTGCTCCTCCGGCCCCCATCCGCCCGAAGCAAACCGCTGTAGCTCCATGAACTTCCACGCATTCTCCAGCGCCGCGCGATATTTGGGATCGCCCAGATGCAGCCACGCCTGCGCGCCCGAGCTGAGCGCGATCGTGTGGCTGTAGGCGTGCTTGCTCGGCAGCACGTCCTTGCCCGCCGCGAGCGGATCGAACCATTCGGGGTTGAGCAGATAATGCACCGCGAGCGCGCGATATTTGTCGTCGCCGGTGATGTCGGCGACATGGAAGAGGTTTTCCGAGAGCACATACGTCTCGTCATAGGGCGGATCCTTCTTGCCCACCCGGTCGCGCGACACCGGCGAGATGAAGGGCAGGCACTTGTCGATCACCTCGGGCAGCAGCGTCTTGGCCTTTTCGACCCCGCTCAGCCGATAGGCGTCGATCAGCCCGACGACATATTTGTCCATGACATAGGCCGGCCACATCTTCTCGGAATTGGGCCCCGGATAGGGATTTTCCACCCGCCGGATCACCTCGCCGAAGCCCTCGACCAGCGCGGCGACCTTCGCGTGCGCCGCCTTGTCCCCCGTCGCTGCGCCAAGCCGCGCCAGCCCCGACATATATTGCCCGAAGGTCAGCCCCGGCACGAAGCCGTCGGCATCGTACCAGCCGCCCATGTCGGGCCCCGGCGCGGGCAGCCCGGCGTGCTGGCGAAAGACCTTGAGCAGCCGATCGTTGTCCAGCGCGAGATAATGCGCGTGGATGCGGTCGAAATGGCGCTTGATCGGCCCGTCGGTCAGCTTCGCCGCGCCATAAGGGAATTCGCGGAACACCTCGCGCCCCGCGCCCGCCGCCGCCAGCGCGCCCGCGGGAAAGCCGATCCCTGCCGCCGTCACCGCGCAGGCCGAGCATCCGAGGAACCCCCGTCGCGAAAGATGGCTGTGCTGCGAATGGTCGTGGCGGTGCATGATGGTCTCTCCCGGCGCTGGCGCGCGATGATATCACACGGTTGTCGTTCGCGCTGTCTATGCATATCATAGTATTATTCACAAGGGGAGACTGGCGTTGAAAGCGAAGTGGCGTGCGATCCTGGTCGCGGGGATTCTCAGCACCGCGATGCCGGCGTTCGCGACCGCGCAGGACGATGCGCAATGGGCGCGCGCGACGCGGTTCGCGGACAAGCCCGCCATCGCCTTCGGCACCGCCTGGTATCCCGAGCAATGGCCCGAGGCGCGCTGGGATACCGACCTCGAGTTGATGAAGAAGGCGGGCATCAATACCGTCCGCATCGCCGAATTCGCCTGGAGCACGATGGAGCCGCGCGAAGGCGAGTTCCATTTCGA